>CAIPFE010000034.1 GCA_903864275.1 uncultured Mucilaginibacter sp. | reverse complement strand
CATTAGCTGCTCGTTCGGGGTGGTCAGTTTGGCCCGGAATGCCTGGTCAGTTTGCCCCGGAATGGGGTGGTCAATTTGACGCGGAATCACTGGTCACATTCCGCCGGAATTGGGTGGTCAATATCAGCGGTATATCCACCCCAACTTGCTATTCCATTTTGGAAGAGCAAGTTTTTATATTCTTCATCAGTCAGACGAAATGAAAAATCTTCAGGGAAACGCTTGATATTCCGGGCAACGGCTTTGTTTAAATTACCAGTTGTTACCTGATAGAGTTCCGCCAAATCTTCATCCAGCATAACTTTTTGTCCCCTTACAAAGTAAATTTTATTAACGATTAGCTCATCGGCCATTAGTTGATTTGTCATAGTGATGCTTTTTAAGTGTGAAGTTTTTAATCTTTTGAAGCCCGGTATCACATATCGCAATACCAGGGCTAATAGAGAATTTATTTAGTGGTGTATTTCTGCTTTAGCATAGCCATATCAGCCCCAACCTTAATATCCAGTATTTTGGCATAATGTTGTGTCGTCTTAATATTGGTATGCCCTAACATCTTCGATACGCTTTCAATGGGTACGCCATTTAAGAGCGTTACTGTAGTTGCAAAAGTATGCCGGGCAATATGGAAGGTTAAATCTTTGTTTATCTCACAAATACCGGCAATCTCCTTAAGATAAGCGTTCATTTTCTGATTAGAAGATACCGGTAGGGCTTTGCCTGTATTGCAACAAATAGGATGATCTGAATATTTATCTAACAAATTTAGGGCAACTGGTAATAAAGGTATTCGGCTTGGCGTATCGGTCTTTTTCCTTTTGGTATTTATCCACATTTCCCCGTCAACGCCTTTCACGATTTCCATGCTTTTCAGCTTTTTCACATCAGCGTATGCTAATCCTGTAAAGCAACAGAAAACGAAAATATCCCTTACTATGTTAAGGCGATCAGTGGAAAAAACTTTATCAGCCATCGCTTGCAATTCGTCCTGATTGAGAAATACGCGATCAACCTGTTTGATTTTTATTTTGTAATTAACAAAGGGGTCTGTAGTTAGCCATCCGCTTTTTACACATATTCCAATGATTTTTTTAAAATTCTTGATATACTTATAAGCAGAGTTATTAGCGCATTTACGTTCAGAACGAAGATAAAACTCATAATTGGTAATAAAATCATGGTCGATTTTCTCGATTGCTATATCAGATATTTTATACTTCCATCGCAAATAATTTAATGTGTGCTTTAACGAGGTTTGGTATCGGGTATAAGTCCCGGCGGCATATTCATTACCCACCAACGTAGCGACTTTTTTATTGTGGTCTTTAAATACATCTAAAAGCATTATAGATTTTTCACCCTTACCTAAGAATTTGTTTTTCAAAGTTTCAGCAGTAACCACGCTATTTGCCTCGGTTAATAAACGGTGTGCTTCATAAACCTGATTTTGCAGGTTGTCCAGATAGGCATTAAATGCCCTGATGTCTTCTTTTGTGCCGTTGGCACGGCCTACGCCTGTATTCCAACGGGCAGGTTCGCATTCACGTCCAGTGGTTGTTTCTGATCGTTTTCCGCTGACAGTGAATCGAATGTAGATCGGAGCAGAGCCAGATTGATAGTTTTTTTGCTTCTTCATATAGAAGAGTAAGCTGAAATTGGTTTTCATAATGTTTTTACATTAAAAAGTGAAACAAATTTAGCTTTGCAGATACGTCCAGTCAAGATGTTCATTTTTTGAACATGCTGTATATCAATTGGTTATAAGCTATTCGGTGAGTAGTAATGTATCCGAAATCTACTCACCGAATTACGCCCCTTTTTGCCGGGAATTGGTGTATAATTAAGGACTTTGACTAAAAAACAAAAGCCTGCAATCATTTGATTTGCAGGCTTTTAGTTGGTTTTGATACCGAATTCTGTGGAGCCGGAGGGAACGACTATTGTTAAATTTGTCGCTGTTAATCAGCTCTTTATGTTTTTATAATCTTCGGAGGTCACCGAATAGGTCACCTACAAAATAAACCAAAATAATGCTGTTGCTTATTGATAACAAATATACAGAATAACATTTTATTCATGCAATAAATTTTTATTTACTTGTCACATATTTGATGTAAATTTGTGACAAGATAAGTTTAAAGTTGGAAAAGTCAATTCATCAGGAGTTATTAAGCAGGATCATTAAAGGCAAGAAAGGAAAAATTATTTTCCCTTCCGATTTTAATGATATGGCTAATACGGACGCAGTACGCCAGGCATTATCCCGGCTGGTGAAAGATAATATATTAATACGGCTTGCACACGGTATTTATTTATATCCGAAAGTAGATACTGCATTAGGCATACTATATCCCTCCACAGATGATATAGTACAGGCAATTGCAAAGAGGGACAAAATAAGAGTAATCCCTACAGGTATTAACGCTTTAAATAAATTAGGGCTTTCAACCCAGGTGCCGATGAAGTCTGTCTATTTGACTGATGGCAAGCCCAAAACGCTACAAGCAGGTAAACGAACAATTATTTTTCAAACCGCTGCTCCTAAAAAGTTTGCTACTAAAGGACAGGTCAGTAGCCTCGTTATACAGGCACTGGAAGCCCTGGGAAAAACCGGTACAACGCCGGAGGTAATCGACCGTGTGACTGCCTTGCTGAAAAAAGAAGATCAGAGGATTCTTAAAGAGGATGCAAAACTTGCACCGGCATGGATTGGCGAATTGCTTATTTCCATAAACAATAAAATGAACAGCTATGATTGAATGGTTGCAATTAACAGAAAAGAGGCGCATTGAAATTTTAAATGCCGCCAGTAATCAAACCGGCTTACCGGAAAATGCAATAGAAAAAGACTGGTGGGTAACCCTTGCATTAAAAGCGGCATTCAGTACAGCATGGTCAAAGGACATTGTTTTTAAAGGCGGTACTTCTTTAAGCAAGTCATGGGATTTGATTGAACGATTTTCAGAAGATATTGATTTGGCCATTGACCGTGAAGTGTTGGGATTTAAGGGCGATTTGAGCAATAGCCAAATCAAAAATTTGAGAAAGGCCTCTTTTAATTTTATCAGTAATGATTTTAAAGATGAGATAACAAAACAACTACTGGAAATCGGTATCGACCAGCAATTATTCACTATTAACGCGCAAGCTTCCAAAGATTCTGACAGAGACCCACAGGTATTGGAACTGCAATATCGCACCCTGTTAGATCATAATGGTTATATTCCGGAGAAAGTATTGATTGAAATTGGCGCACGTTCATTGCGTGAACCATCCAGTAACCGTACTATCCGGTCGATCATTGGCAATACATTCCCGGATCAGGCTTTCGGCGGACAATCCTTTACAGTAGAAACCGTAGAACCCCGCCGTACCTTTTTAGAAAAGGTTTTTCTTTTACACGAGGAATTTTTAAAGCCCGTAGAGCATATCAGGCATGAACGCATGTCACGCCATCTGTACGATCTTGAAAGGTTAATGGATACCGTACACGGCAAAGAAGCCCTAACAGATACGGCTTTATATAATAATATTGTAGCGCATCGCAAAAAATTCAACCTGCTTAGGGGAATAGATTATAATTTGCATGGGCCAAAACAAATAAATTTCATCCCGCCTAAAGCAATATTACCCATTTGGGAAGAAGACTACAGACTAATGCGAAACAGCATGATATATGGAAAGGCAGTTGATTTTAAAGAACTTATTAGCCGGATGAATGAATTAACCGAACGTTTTAGGAAAATGGCAGAAAATTAGCATACCTGTAAAAATCACCGTTATCTACGTCTTTGTTTACTTCCTTAATATGCAGGCTTTTTTTTGGCATAATTATAATACCTAACTTTGAGTTAAGTAACTTTTATCTACCATGAAAGAAAACTTTAAATCCAAAGAATACTTTAAACCGTGCTTACGCTTTAAGCGGCGGGAACACCCCTATGACATTGGTATGCCTTTTTCATGGTGGGCAAGCCATTATGACCGCCACTTCCTGAATAACATTTATGAGCGTAATGAAAGTGAGTTTGATGCATTCTACCATTACCACCTAAGCCATTTTCTAAAAATCAATCCTGGTGACGAAGAACCGGAATTTTTCAGGCATGTTTGGGATATTGTCCATGACGGTATTGCGAAGTTGATCGACGATGATAAAATCGATTCTAAAACCAAACACGAACGAACCAATAAACAAAAACTGCACTTGCGGACTTTTGTGACCTATTTGGATAGTATTGACCGGTTTAACGCCCGCCCCTCACAGATCGTCATAGCGGAAAAAGATGCCATTATTGCCCGTCAACAGCAACAGATTGCAGAATATCAGCAGCAATTACAGGAACTGAACAAATTGGAAGTTAAGCAAAAAATCATGGTTGAAGAAAGCCACCTGTCTACCCTGATCGACCTGCTACAGCAAATCGATGACCTTACCCTGCCATCCGGTAGGTTCTTTCTAAAGTGTGACAATACCAGCCCTTATTACAAAATGGTCAGTAAGTACTTTTCAAAGGGCGGCAGCCCCATTTCTAAAGAAACAGTAAAGAACTACTTTGGCGATAAAGAGAAAAACACGCCGCCCAAAACACCTATACCCGCAGAGAAAAAACTGTTTAAGATTGTTAGGGTTGACCCTGAAGTCTGATCTTTTTTCTTTTGCCGGATAACGAACCTTTGTTTCCGCTCATTACAGCCACGTTCATTTCTTGTATATGACCATCACGATCTGATGGTCATGGTTTCGCCTGTTTTCCGCTTTATAATTGCCCCGTTGAACCAAAAAAGAAACGGAGGCAAAAATGGAAACAACAATTTCCAGTTTATTAAAAATCATCCAAAAGGATAAGGCTGTCGGCCCTTATCCGGCCAGTCTGTACACAGCTATGCTGACGTGTTGGCAGGAACAAGGCTGTCGGGAATCATTCCGGGTAAGCCGTAGTATCCTGATGCCGCTTTCCGGCATCCGCTCCTTTGCCACTTATCATAAATGCTTACGGGTATTAGTGCAAAGGGGCTATATCGGCTATCAGCCGTCACATAACAACCGGCTGGCCAGTGAGGTCACACTGCCGGGCAACAATCTATTACAAACAAGCAAACGAAAAGGAGGCGAAAGATGAATGTAGAATTAGTCACGAAAGAGGATTTAAGGGAGTTGGAAAATAACTTGTTAAATGCGATCAAACTAATTAATAAGCCCGGACAGGGCGAAGTTAAGAAATGGCTGAAAAGTGTCGAGGTGCGGAAGCTGCTCAACATATCCCCCGGTACTTTACAAAACCTGCGGATTAACGGCACACTCCGCTATACTAAGATTGGCGGTATCATGTATTACAAACTGGAAGACATTAACAAGATTTTAGAAGGAGGCCAATCATGATTCCGGCAGCCATCAACAATCCGGTAGTAGCTTACAGCAGATTGGTCAGGCGCATGGGCAAAGATCAGCGCCTCATGGCGACCCATATCAGCCTGTTTACTGCACTTTTTGTACAGTGGCAGCGGAACGGTTTTATCAGTCCCTTTCCGGTTACCCGGAAAGAGCTGATGGGGTATTCCAGGATTGCTTCGATAGCCACTTACCATAAGTGTATCCGGGAATTGGACGAGTATGGATACATCCGTTACCAGCCGTCCTACGACCCCGTAAAGGGGAGCTTGGTGTATTGGCCGGATTGCCCGGTGCCGTAAGGCATCCGGGTAATATAAAGGTATATACAGATAGCTGTAAAGTCGGCGGTACGTAGTACCGCAAGACTCCGGGCTATAGCCCGGATAAACCATAAAGCGGTAAGACGGCAAGGTACAGATTCCGGATACGAAGTATCCGGGACACACGAGGGGCTTTAGCCCCGATGTGGGAGCCAGCTATGTTTTGGTGTTACCAAAACTTGCTGGCCCCATTCATGCTATCGCATTCATGGGGAGATTTTTAAGACAGGAAAGGATTTAAGAATGATTGAAAAGTCAAAAACCAACAAAGGCGGCAGGCCGCCGAAAGAGGTCAAGCGTTTGCGAACGCTCTCCGTTAAGTGTTCTTTTTTTGAAGGTAAGCAGATTGAAAATAGAGCAAAGCAAGTTGGTCTAAGTGTATCGGAATACTTGCGGGAACTGGGATTGAAAGGCACGGTAAAAGCCAGGGTTAAAACGCTGCCACGAGAGGTTTTGCTGTTATGCGGTACGCTTAACCATATAGCGGCGAACCTGAATCAAATAGCCAAAAAACGGAACAGCTTCGACGAATTGAGCGTGCTTGAAAGGGCAAAGCTCAACGCGCAAAGCACAGGCTTGCAAGAATTAGTGAAAGATGTTAAAAGCTATTTACAATGATCGGTAAGATAAGTACAGGTAAAAGTTTCCGGGGGTGCTTGAACTATCTGCATGAAGGCAGATTACAACAGAGTAAAGCTTTGCAGGAGATAGAACAAGAGAAAAAGCAGGCGCAGGTTATTTGCTATAATCAATGCTTCGGTAATAAAAAGGAATTGATACAACAGTTTAATGAGGTGCGGTATTTAAACCCGAAGCTATCAAAACCGGTATTACATGCCTCTTTAAGCTTTGCCCATTCAGACCAGTTAAGTCACCAGGATAAAATTGACATTGGTAAACAACTGGCTAAAGATTTTGGATTTGAAAACAACCAGTATGTGGTTATAGAGCATGGTGACCGGCAGCACCAGCATTTGCATATTGTGGCTAACCGGGTGGGCTATGATGCCAAAACTGTTTCCGACAGCAACAACTATAAGCGGATGGCGAATTTCTGTAGGAGCATGGAGAAGAAGCACCACCTGGAACAAGTATTAAGCCCACGTAAGTTTCTGTCTAAAGAAGAAAGGATGTTGCCACGTCAGGACATTCGTAAAGAAGCATTAAAAGAGGCTATTGCTAAATTCTTAAAGCAATCCACTACCATGAAAGAATTTCAGAATAAGATTACTGCAAAAGGCTATGAAATCGAATTGGGCCGTGGCATTGCCTTCACGGACGCGCAAGCGGTACGATTTAAAGGAAGCGAGGTTGGTTTTGCATTGCTCAAAATTGAAAAGCAATTAGCTCAAAACAAGCAGATGCAGCAGGAAGAGTTAAAGAAGCCGAGCCTGGCACAACAACTCAGGGAGACTATTGCAAGATCACAAAAGGAAGCACAATTGAAAAAAGAACAAGAGGATAAACAAGAAATTAAACAATCAGGAGGATTTAGATTATGATAGATGAAACAGTTTTTAATTCCATGATGGAAGACTTCACCAAAGAGTTACAAGCAGTAAAAGAGGTGGTTAAAGTACTACCTGCAAAAGTTGATAAGCTGACGAATAAGGTAGAGGGGTTTGAAAATAAAATAGATAAAATTGAAATAACGGCACCCAAGCCGGACTTATTACCGGTACACCATATTGTAGCGGATGGTTTATCCACTATCAAAAATGCTGTTTACGGGCAGCTTAACGACCTTTTCGCTAAAAACCGTGTATTGGTTTTGCCGGAAGATGGTGTAAAGGGATTCTTAAAGATCATGCGCAAACGGGCTATGATTTTTACCAGCCTCGCGATAACAGTCACGCTGATATGTTTTTTTGGCTTTCGCTATTTGTATTTGAATAGCGAAAATACGCGTTACCGAAATTCATGGTACTGGAATTACCTAAAGCAGGATAAAAAAGGCAAAGAGGATATGGATAATGATCTGGGCAGTTTTAAAGTAGATAGTATCAATAGTTTTAGAACGGACAGCATCGAAAGATACCGACGGCAACAGGCAACAGAATTACGTATTAAAGAACTTGAAACAGAGGCCGACAGTTTAAAGGCATTGCGAAAAAATCAATAAAATTACAGGGTGCTGCCATTGCGCAATGGCAGCACTTATTATTTATTTTTTTAAAAGCTCATTTTTTTCACGCTCACTTTGTAACAGGCGTTCTAAAAGAGCCACTTTTTCGTCATATAACTCTACAATTTTGTCAAGGGTATTGAAGGTGCAATGATGACGAAAGTCGCCCGAACTGTTATCATGGAAGTTGTTAAAATAATTAAACACAGCTTCTTCGCTAAAATTCTTTATAGCGTCAGCCGTTACCCCTAAAACCTTAGCTATCTTTTCTAAAACATCATCTTCTAAAAAATCGCTTTGCTCCATACGGGAAACAGATTGCTGACTAACTCCTAATTCAGACGCAAGGGTTTCCTGCTTAATTCCCCTTAACTCACGGATACGGCCAATTTTTCGCCCGATGTTGGTATTAGTTGGTTTAGTAGATGCTTCCATAGGTTCAAATATACAAAGTTTTCTTAAGGGTAAATATAACAGGTTTGCGTGTAAATTACTTACGATATTGGTTTGCTACAACTATACTCATGCCGAGATTTGAATTTTAGGGAAAATAATTGCGACATGAAAATAATAATTAATACCATTAACATTTACCACATTCATGATAATACCTTCAATACTTGCGGCAATCATTTTAAAGCCAATAAGGATAAATTGGATGATGCCGATTTGAGCGAATTCTCTCCGGCCATAATTGTAAATGACAATTTAAACCATGGCGATCATCCATTGATTGCGCAATTAGAGGCTCGTATTTTAGAAAGTGAACGCAAAAAAGGGAATTATTAGACCGGCTTCACCGTGAAAGCAAATCATAACTTATGAAATATATGCTTGATAATGTATTGAAAGATATTTTTTAATCCTTAAATCTCCCCCATGCAGCTGCGGCAAGCGGCTGCATTACACCACGCACGCTATCGCGGCGGGTTTCATTCCGCCGCCAGCCTCGCTGCCGCACAAGCAGGAATGAAATTCGCTGTTGCTCATAACATACCTGCTTTGGGTCAAACTAAAAAAAAGAACCCCATTTCACCGCATCCGGCAAAGTTAGCGACCGGCGGATGAAAGTTCAAGGCTATATAAACGAAGCATTATTGTTTTTTTTAGCGGTGCTTCGGCCTTGACCTTTCACCCGCCTTGCGCGTTTGGTGCCTAAGCGTTGAAAATGGGATGGTGTGTGGAATGCATATTTTATCAAAGACAAGTTACAGCGACACACTTTGGCGTAGTGACCTCTTAATCTTGCATAAAAATCAAGGATTATGCCTGGTCACGACTTATTTCAGCATTCCTGGAGAACTGTTAAAGTCGTAGAATAGAAAGCAGAGCAATAATTTGTTTTTTTATTGATTTGGTATATCGGCTGAAGATTATTGAGATAAACTAAAATGTATGTTTATTTACAAACTTGTTTAATTGTGACAGCTAAACAATCAACGAATTTTGTAATGAACTCTGGTAACGTATTATCAGGTGATAATCTTAGTGACGGCGGGAGTTCAATATGGATAGGTATCCACCTTTCATCAATAATAGTTGCTGTTTTAGAGGCTCTAAAGTGAATCTGGTCCCACTCTCCTTTGACATTGTAATTTTCTAGTTCGCTGTAAATTTGCAATTGCTCCTTAAGAGTGTTTGCAAATTCAATTGCAGTTGTTTCTCGTGCTTCTGTACCAGACGACACTTCAATAATATAGTCGCTAGGCTTAGCGCCGCCTTTTGCGCCATGACCATGAATTTCAATTAAATATTTAGGCTTCCATTGCAGAATCTGCCTTGCATAATCAGTCTCTAAACTTTTGTTAGAATCGATTGGATAATTACAAGCAATAATCGAGGAAACGTTCAATGTTTCAGCAAGCATCCGCGCAATAATCCCTGTATTTTCATCACCATCGGTATGTTCAGGACAAGGCATATTTTTATTTCCTCCGGGAGTGTGATGAGGAGCTGCTACAACGATGTTTGTTTCAACCCTTCCTTCAATTAAAAGGATCGAAGCAGATTTTTCTAATAATAGATTTTGCATTAAATATTGAATATTTGGTTAATTAACGCTGTTTTGATGAAATAATTAGAAGCAGGGCGTAAACAAGGGGTAAACAATAATATTCTTCTTTGTTTTATCCGATAAATTTTAATAAAAAAAAGAAGGATAGTAATGTAAATCGATTTGATAATTACCATCATTGGTTTCCACATATGATACATTTAAATATGGTCTATGATTCTTATATGACTTTAAAGATGAATAAAAGGAATACCCTCTGCCAATTAAGTTGTTTGTGTCGTTAAAGGTGTCACTTTTGTTTGTCTTGAAGCTAATTTTATTAAACATAGATAATATTTGGTCAACTTGCTTTTCACATTTGCCTATTTCATTTTTCAAATAATTACTGTTTATGGCTAACTGATCGAATGAACCATTGGACTTAAATAAAATGAATAAAGAATTTTGGTTGCCTATAAAGGTCATCATTTTATTTTCTTCAAAATTAACAGAAATAAATGCCATTTTTGATGTGTCTGATTCCCTGTAGCCATAAAAGTTCTCGCTTTTATTAAAAATTCTTTTTATGTCAAATTTTTCTGCACTAACTGGAACTCCGAAGTAAAGCTCATTTATAAAACCCCTGGCTTTTGACACTTGCCCATAAGACCCTGAAATGTTCAAACCTATGCCCAACACTAATAGGCAAATACAATATTTAACAGATTTTTTCATATCAAAATTTCTTAAATTCAATATTCAACCAGCCTTCTTTTTCTTCAATTAATGCGGTCATTCTTTGATTGTTATTTATGAATTTATTGTCTGAATCCAAATTAGGGCTAAAGTTCAAAGCCTTTAAGTAAGCTAAAAGGAATTCTAACTTCGATCTCCTATTTTCAAGTTCCAGTTTTTCACCCATAATCTCTAAGTTGCATCTTTTGAACGAGTTCAAATAATATTGGACCCTTTCCGAAGAATCGGCGGTAAATGAAGTAACCAGTTGATCTGTTACGTCAACTTTGGGGTAACGCGAAGTGTACGCTGGTCTGCTAATAAAGTTTAGCAGCTCAGCTTGTGATTTATTTAGCCCCGATTGGGAATAAGCATTTGTAGAGAGCAACCATACGACCGATATCAAAATGATAATAATTTTTCTTTTCATAAGATTTAAGATTTTAATAGACAAATAAATATTAGGATGTACCCATTTTCCCATTATTAACTATTGGGAAAAGTGGAATATCAATACTTTGATTTTTTTTGGTGATAATCCGCATCTTGGGACAAAAAGCGAATTTTTCTACCTAAGTCAAATATAACCTAAAATAAAATTTTACAAATTCACTCTTTGCAAATTATATACGTTAATTAATTTTTATTCTAAAAAATGGATATAAATTTAAAGTATATAGATTTTTACGGTGAACATATAAAATATTAAATCTGACTGAAAACTATGAAGATGAAAGCCAAAAGTTTGTATAAAATTAATATCTTTAACGTATAACTTATCACACTTGAATGAAATTATCTTTAACCTTCGTGATTATTATCTTGGTGTTAATGGCATCTTGTAATAATTCGTCAAAAAAGGAAACTATTGAAGTAGAAAGCGCAAAATGGACGTTAGAAAAGATTGATGTTTTGGATACAGCGACATCAAATTTTGTTCCTTATTTTCAACAAACAGATACTGCAGGAAATAGTGGTTCTGTAGAATTAAAAGATTATGGAGTTAGGGGGCAGCAGTTGAGAATTTATGACGGTAAAGGAAACTTAATAATTGATTCGGAAATATTAAGTGAGGAACCTTATAAAGGTGGATTTGAAGCTCGAACGACTTTTTATGATAAACCAAATAAAGTTAAATCAATGGAGTTGGTTCAAAAAAATGGTGACCGTGAAATTACAAAGCAAAATACCGTTTTCGATCCTATCGTTAAAGTTCACGGGGTCATACGTTTTATACCAGATCTCAACGCAAGTAAGACATTAAACCTTATAGGTGTTCAATTTGACATTCCAAAAATGCAGGAAAGTGTCTATGTAAAATTCTATTAATAAAATATTCGCACACCGAAAGTCTCCCATCTTTAAGATAAGAAGCTAACGTTTTTGTTAGACATTGATTTTTTGTGATTAAGAAGCCATCTTTTAATTTATTCACGGTCACCGCTTTTTTAACTTGATTTTTGTTAAAATGATAGTATAAAGCACTGGGGGTAATCAACCAATCTTCTGTTGTTAAACGAATAGCCTAACCTGGCTTTAATGTGTCTATTTCTTTTTTGTAAAGTGTTTCCCTGTTTACACTTTTGTTTGCCTTTAATGGAGGTTTAACGTCTTCTTTTTTTAATACTTCCATGATTTCTAATTATTTACAAGCTATATTAAGGAGGATAAACATCCGTCAACGACTGAAGTTTATTAAAAAAGTTTAGGAATATTTATAGGCATAAATGATATGAAAGTACCAGTTATGCAATATTGATTATTTTGTTAATTTCACGTTTAACAATTAAAACCTTACTCCCATGTTTGATACACCATTAGAAAAAAAAGTTGACGAGTTAGTTAGCAGAATATCTCAATCAAACGAACTTGATGAAGTTGACGAACTTGCTGAAATTTATGGTGACCTTTACCACCCGGAAGTAGGGTATAGATTTGGCGAAAAATATTTACTCCTCAATGCTAAAAAAGAGGCAGTCAAATACTTACTGGATAGCGCATGTTTTGGTCTTAATCCAGAAGAAGCATATTTGAAAACCGGGTACGCTGATGCTATCGGACATAGCATGTGGTATTTGATAAACAACTATGATTATGCAAAAGAATTTGACTCCGTACGATACAACCTTTACTGTGGTGCTTATTTTTGCCTATCTGTTTGCATCAACGGTATGGGTATTAGTGCCTACGATTCTTTAAGAACGAGAGCCTTAATGATTGACGGGTACGATAAAACAATCGTAAAAAAGATGCTTTCAAAGTACTACTACGATGGCGACGACCTGTGCACACAAATTCTCTCATTATCGGATTTTTTTTTCGCAGCAGAGGGGTTTGGAAATAACGGCAAACATCAAATTTCATCTGGGTGCCTTGTGAGGGCAAATGAAAACATGGATGACCTGTTAACATTACCTCAGTACTCTCCTATGCTTTCTTTAAATATTGCTGACATTGCAAACATCAGCAAACAAAACCAAAAGCATTTGGTAAAAAACCTTACACCAGACTTTAGGCTTGGGGCATTTCAAATGCGCCCTTATAGTCTAAGGCAGGCCGTTGAAGACAACCGGATAATATCCCCCTTGGGATTTTGGGAATAAACTGTTGCGCACTACGCACACCGTAACGCCATTTAACTTTCCCATCAGGCTTCCTATCTGTATTATAGACACCTTTCAGAAAACGATATATTGCATTTTTGATATTAAAAACAGCATAAATAAGCGACCCTTACCCACAAAGTTGAAGGTTTTTATTTTTGAAAATTTTTTTAAAAGCCGTGTAGCATATCCTGCTTTATAAATTGGTGAATAACATTAGAAAAGGTGATTGCATGTGGCTCCGGAATGTCCACAGTTTTCCCTAAATATAAAAAGCTGCACAAATGCAGCTTTTCGTTGATTGTCCACCCTGAAACATAGGCTTTAAATGTTACTGCCAATCAATTGGCCAATTTTAGTTTCAATAATTGCATATCCTCACTTACTTTAGAATCTAATATTTTGGCGTAATGCTGCGTTGTCCTGATGTTTTTATGACCAAGCATTTTACTAACACTTTCAATAGATACACCATTGGCTAAAGTTACAGAAGTTGCAAAGGTATGCCGCGCAATATGAAAGGTCAATTCTTTATTAATTCCGCAAACATCCGCTATCTCTTTTAAATAACTGTTCATTTTTTGGTTGGATAATACAGGCAATACTTTATCCTGATCCGCACATTCCGGGTGTTGCTCATATTTCTGAATAATTTGCATGGCTTGCGTTAAAAGCGGTATTCGGGATGCCGTATCTGTTTTTTGCCTCGTGGTGAAAATCCATTGCTGCCCGTCTATACCCTTAATAATTTCCGAGCGTTTAAGTTGCTTAACATCTATATAGGCCAGCCCGGTATAGCAACAGAAAATAAATATATCTTTCACCTGCTCAATCCGCAAACTGGAATAGGTTTTAAGAGCCATTGTTTCCAATTCTTCTTTGGTCAGGTAATCCCTTGCCACTATCTTTACTTTAGGCTTATACTTGATAAACGGGTCTTTGTCGAGCCAGCCATTGTCAATACACATCAGGATAATTTTTTTAAAGTTTTTCATGTACTTTACAGTCGAGTTATTGGCACACTTGCGCTCCGACCGTAAATAAAAATCGTAAGACATAATAAATTCATGGTTAATGCCTTCAATATTTATATCATCTACCTTGTATTTCCATTTAAGAAACGCCTGGGTATGCTTTAAACTGGTTTCGTAACGGTCGGCGGTGCCTTTGGCATATTCTGTTCCGATAAGTGCGGCAATCTGCCTGTTATGCTCTTTAAAGATTGGTATCAGCATTTTACAGCTTTCTACATCGTCTTTTTTAAGTAAAACATTTTTCAGGTTAACGGCGGTTAAGGGCAGTTTCTTTTCTATCAGGTGCCGATGAATTTCATAAACCTGGTGTTCAAGGGTTTTTAGATAATTATTCAATGAACGTACTTCCTCGCCCGTACCATTTAATTTCTGTCCGTTTGCATTCCATTTGTCGGGATTGACATACCGTTTAGAGGAGATCTCAATGCGTTCCCCATCAACAGTAATCCGTAAATAAACCGGAACTGTACCATTTCCAATCATTTTTGATCGCTTCACATAGAAGAGTAGTCCAAAAGTTTTGTTCATCGCTTAAAGCTTTAAAAGTTATAAAATTAGTTCCTTTTATGGCTGCTATCAAGATGTTCAGTAGCTGAACAGGCTCAATAACAGTAACTTATAAGCTTTCTGGTGACCTATTGGGCTTTTAACCCCTACAGGTCACCAATAGGTCACCAGAAGAATGCGATTATTTGGTTTTATTTGGATAGGACTATAAACAAAAAACGCTGTAAATCATTCATTTACAGCGTTTTTGATGTTCTTTAAAACATAACTCGTGGAGCCGGAGGGATTCGAACCCTCGTCCAAACATGGTATAAGGTAAGCTTTCTACATGCTTAGCTGCTGTTTAATTGTAGGGAAGGGGAAGGTCAGCCGCTTACCTGTACCGTCTTCCTTAGGTGCTTTATCTCGCCCGCTATGCACACCTTAAGCAGGCCAGTTCCATCTTTCGATGCCCCGGTTGCCGGCCCGATGAAACGGAAAACCGGCGGGACAAAAGCTTGCTAAATTCTAAATTAAGCAGCTAAGGCGTAAGTATTTTCGCCATTTGTAAGTTTGAGCGTTCTGATTTTAGCGCTAATTCACCCAACGCGCTGCATGCTTACTTACTTATCTCCATCCTGTCAATTCCGGTCGACCCCTTTTTTTAGTAACAGGTTTTAGTAGCAGTGGCAGTTTTTAGATAAGGGTGCAAATATAGGGAAAAGTTTGCAGTTGGCGGTTTGCAGTTTGCCTTTTTATACAATTACAAACCGGGGAAATCGTGCTGCCTGCGTGGTAGGGCGACCACAAGGGATCGCCCCTACGGACAATTCTTGATAGAAACAGGCCGATTTTGACAAGATAACGATATTTATAAAAGGACCGCGTGCGTAGGGGCGACCCTTGTGGTCGCCCTTGAAGAGCATAAGTCGCCCTTTATCGACGAGTTATTTTAAAAGCGTGCTAACTGCCAACTAAACCTACCTGCCAACTGCCAACTGCCCACTGCCAACTTTCCGCCCCGGGTACACCTTCAGCGCCTCGTCCAAACAAACCATTGCACTTTCAATATCATTAATATTTAAAACGTATGCCATGCGTACTTCGTTATGGCCGGCGCCGTGGGTGCTGTAAAAGCCGGTGGCGGGGGCCATCATTACGGTTTGGTTATTATGGCTGAAAGTTTCCAGCATCCACTGGCAAAACTTGTCGGCATTGTCAATCGGCAACTGGGCCACCACGTAGAATGCGCCGCCGGGGTTGGGGCAAAAAACGCCGTCCATTTTGTTTAAGGCGCTTACGATAGTATTGCGTCGATTGGTATATTCTTTATTGACCGCTTCGAAATAGGAATCAGGCGTATCTACCGCGGCCTCACCCGCAATTTGCTCCACCATGCCGGGACTAAGCCTTGCCTGCGCGAATTTAAGGCCGGTAGCAATTACGTGTTTATTTTTTGTGATCAAACAGCCCAGCCGTGCGCCGCAGGCGCTGTAACGTTTGCTCACCGTATCTACAACGATCACGTTATCATTGATCCCGTCAAGGTGCATGGGTGAAATAAAGCTGCGGCCATCGTAACAGAATTCCCGGTACGCCTCGTCCGAAAACAGGTAGAGGTCGTACTTTAAAGCCAGCGCTTTTAATGCTTCCAGCTCATCTTTCGAGTATAAATACCCAGTCGGGTTATTTGGACTGCAAATCATGATCGCCTTTGTTTTCGGGGTGATCAGCTGCTCAAATTCCGCTATCGCCGGCAACGCAAAACCGTTTTCGATATGGGATAATATCGGTTTAACTACAATACCCCCCTGGCACGCAAAGCCATTATAATTGGCATAAAAAGGCTCAGGGATAATCACTTCGTCGCCGGGATCAAGACAGGCCATCATCGCTATGGTAATGGCTTCCGAGCCGCCCAGGGTAACTATTATATTTTCGGGCGTAATGTTGTACCCCAGTTTGTTATAATACCCAGTCAGCTTTTTACGATACGATAAAGTTCCTTCTGATGGCGTATAGGCCCAAACTTTAAAATCGATATTCTTTATTGCCTCCAGCATCCCCGCCGGGGTTTCAATATCAGGCTGACCGATATTTAAGTGATAAACTTTTTTACCGGCAAGCTTGGCCCTGTCAGCATAAGGCGTTAATTTACGGATAGGAGAGGCGGGCATGTGCTGCCCTTTGTGCGAAATTTTCGGCATGGGGCAAAATTAATAATTTTAGTCCGAAAAGTAGTCCGAAAGTCGGAAAGTCCGGAAGTCCGAAAGTAACGAAGATATTTCCCTAACCCTCTTTCCGGCCTGCCGGAGAGGGCAATGATATACATAGATACACCAAATAGCTTAAAAGCCTTTTTAAATAAACTTAACCTATTTAAAAAATATAAAAGGCGAAAGGAATTAGAAAAATTAAGCGAAGCGATTAATTATATGTCTAAATTTCTACAGCCTATAAACCGCCAAGATAATCCTTTATCCTAAGTTCAATTTTAGCCATGCTAACTTCTTTTATGTGATTTAATCTTTCAGTTGTTTCTTCTATAGAATCACCAGTTAGTGATGATACCTTATCAATATAATCTGATTCTATTGATTCTGCAATTACCATATTTTCAGTAAGAAGTTTTAAGATAAGTTCTTCGGTTTTTGAAAGCATAATGTTTTGAGTTTTACCTCAAACTTACTTAAAAATCAATGTAAAATCTACAAAGTTTAAAACGTTGTTTATACTTTGATTTAGTAGCTTTGATTTATGGAAAAGGTTAAAGAAAAGAAGTTTTGGATAAACTCTGATTATTCTTTCGGGAGTAACTATATATCAGTTTGGACAAAATTATTTAGTGTGTTTTTTTAAGCCCATCGCCTTGTCGATTAAAAAACCTTTATCTTCATCAGTTAAAACATAACCCTTTACTTCGGCATCCCATGAATCGCCTCTGCCAAATATACTTCCTGAATCATGCCCATCTATTTTTACATTATACGCATCATAAACAGTATTATCAATCTGACTTATTTCAAGTGTATTGACCGAAAAGCTTAGTGGTGGATTTTCAAATGTTACATATTTCATTTTGTAAATTTAATAATTAGTTTGTAGGTTTAAAACCAAACCTAAATATCATGAAAATCAAATTATATGACTTTAAACCCTATGAACCTTATATAAATCCTGACTATAAAAATCAAACTCCATTTCTAAATTCTCCCCAAATGGAATATGAAATAAAGATTGACCCTATTGATTACAACAATAAATACGCTTATCTATATATCACGGTCATATTTACTTTTCAAGAAAAAAACAGCGTTTTCTCAAGAACAAAATTTAAAATATTTTTTCATGTTGAATTATTCGATTATTCCGATACGGCAACATATAGAAATGAATTATTTCAGTTCATTTCAAAAGCTTTCGAAGATATAAAGGAATATCTCGTAAAAAACATTCCAATGGAGATAGATAATAAGCAAGGCGCTTTGATCTCACCAAGCGAAAAACTTTCCTTGTCAAACGAGCTTTTTGAGGAAATATTAAAACAGGAAGACCAATAATAATTTTCTTTTTCGAAATATCTTTTTCAATCCCTAATTCACCCATAACCAAATGCTATAACTAAACGACCTATTTAATAACGTAAAGTTATACTATTGTCTTGGGAATAACAATTATAATTCCTCGTCAGACTTTTTAATCGTCTCAATTCGTTCTTCCGGCACACCCTGAACCCTTGCTATCTCGATTAATATTTTTATCTCCATTCTTTTATACCTTAAAAATTTCGGGATGCTAAATATTAAGCGGGTGAAACAAATTGTTAAAAATACACCTATAGCATAAGCTATTATGTATACGATCGCATTTTCTTGATTCATTTTTTCGAGTTTGTATTATTATTATTTCAAATTTAAACATTTCCTTTGGTATCGTTATTGTTGTGTCTTTTTTAACAAATAGTTGCAATTTAACAAAAGTTAAATTGTATATTTGTATTTAGGGATAAACACGCAACATAGATAGTAAACATCACGTAATACACCTATCTATTTTATTAAAAACTACGAAATGACTATTCAGGAAATATCTGATTTATTGGATTCTAAATTAGAACCCGTTAAGAATGACTTATCAGCTATGAGAACCGACCTACATGCTATAAAAACACATGTTGAGGCAATCAATAATCGTTTGTATAAATTAGAGGAAAGAGTTTCTCGACTTGATTCAAAACTTGATAACCTGAATAAGGTTATAGCCTAATTTTCATCTGCAATATTTTCTTTTTTAACCTCTTTAGGTTTACCTAAAAATGAAGCGGCAATAACTTGCTCGAACGTCCCGTTTATAGCAAGTTTACTATCGCATTTTTCAGCCCTTTTTTTGGGCTGTTTTGGCTTTTGGTGTATCTATATATATTAATACCCCGGAGAGAGGGTGGTCGAGCGAAGCAAAGACCGGGTGAGTAAATATGCGAGCGACATCGGATAAATGCCAGGCATCAGACCCGATAAAACTAAAAAAGACACGAACCCCGTGTCTTTTAAAATTTTTCAAAGTCCTCTCCTTTGGAGAGGATTTAGGTGAGGCGTTGCCTTATCTACTACTGCTCGTCGGCTTCGCAATAACTTCGCCCACAATAATTAAATTTTTCGTTGGTGTTTTTGCGTTCGATGTTACTACAATCGTTTTTGTAAACGGCGCGGCAAAAGCGGCGTTATAGGTAATCTTTATTGTGCCTTTATCACCGTTCTTTACAGGTGTTTTGGTGTAATCAGCTATTGTACAGCCGCAAGTAGGCCTTACATCAGTTAAAATAAGCGGCTCTTTGCCGATATTGGTAAATTCAAACACTGTGGTAACGGGTGTACCCTGTGGGATTTTCCCGAAATCGTGTTTTTCTTCGTTAAATTTAAATTCAGCTTTTTGGTCATCCTGTGCCTTTGCAGTTGAAGCTATAAAGGCGAAGCCTAAAACTACGGCGCATATCATTAATACCTTTTTCATCGTTCTAATTTTGTTTTTAATTTATGAAGGTGTATCCGGGCAAATATATTATTTTTAACGGCTACTCATCTTTGAGTGTTACAAATATAAAAGGATTAACGCAATTTAAAAACTATTAGTTAAACTTGATGTTTTATTGTTTTGTTGCCAATTACAAAATAGAATTTTATAATTTTACCATCTAAACAAAATTATATATGCCCGAAACTGTAATACACCCTGCCGGTAATGTAAATGCTGCCGAACTCAGTTTTGATGATTTTAAAAAAATAGTAATCGTTGATTACAGGATAGCTTTTGAAAGCAGGCAGGCGAGCCTGATCGGCCGCAGGGAGGTACTTACGGGCAAGGCCAAGTTTGGGATATTCGGCGACGGTAAAGAAGTTGCCCAACTGGCTATGGCAAAAGCTTTCAGAAAGGGCGACTGGCGTGCCGGCTATTACCGCGACCAAACATTTATGTTTGCCACCGGCATGAGCAACCTTATAGAATTTTTCGCACAGCTATATGCTTACCCCGATATTGAAAAAGAACCTGCATCGGGCGGCAGGCAAATGAATTGCCACTATGCCACACGGTTTGTAAATGCCGATGGCACCTGGGTAAACCAGGCTGAAACCATGAACTGCTCTTCCGACATTTCGACTACCGGGGGCCACATGCCCCGTTTATTGGGCCTTGCCTATGCCTCAAAATTGTACCGGCAAAATCAGGAACTGGGTGATCTTGATAAATTTTCAGTAAATGGTAACGAAGTTGCTTTTGGTACGATAGGTAACGGCTCAACTTCCGAGGGTTTATTTTTTGAGGCCTTTAACGCAGCAGGCGTATTGCAGGTGCCGATGGCCATTTCTGTTTGGGACGATGCCTACGCGATCTCCGTTCCGGCCAGGCTGCAAACCACCAAAGAAGATATTTCAGAAATATTAAAAGGTTTCCAGCGCGAACACGGTACCAACGGCTACGAAATATTTAAAGTGCGCGGCTGGGATTATGTTGCCCTTTGCGAAACATACGAGCGTGCAATTGCCGTTTGTCGTAAGGAGCATGTACCGGTTTTGATACACGTTACCGAAATGACACAGCCGCAGGGCCACTCAACCTCGGGTTCGCATGAGCGTTATAAAACCAAGGAACGTTTGGCATGGGAAGCCGAGCACGATTGCCTGCTGCAAATGCGCAAATGGATGATCGCCTCGGCAATTGCCACCGAAGCCGAGATGGACGAACTGGAAACAATTGCAAAAAAATATGTCCGCGATTGCCAGCGCCAGGTGTGGAACGAGTTGTCTGACGATATCCGGTTCGAACTGAATGAAGCTGCACGGCTTATTGAAAAACTGGCGGAATATGTACCGGCTAAAGATGACTTAAATGCTATTGCCTCGGCCTTGCGCGAATACGTCGACCCGGGCCGGAAGGACGTGTTTGCTGCCATACGGAAGGCGCTGCGCTTTACCGTAAAAGATAATGTTGTACAAAAACAGCAGCTGATCAATTGGCTGGCCGAAGAAAATGATAAAAATATAGCGCGTTATGATTCGAAGTTATTTTCGGGGTCACCGAATTCGCCGTTAAAAGCCCCTGCGATTGCGCCGGCGTACGATGAGGATGAAAAATCCATTGACGGCCGCGAAGTTTTAAACGCCTGTTTCGACGCCAATTTCGAACGTGATAAAACCATAGTTGCTTTTGGCGAGGATGTAGGCTCTATCGGCGATGTTAACCAGGGCTTTGCCGGGTTACAGAATAAATACGGCGACTTACGTATCACCGATACCGGTATCCGCGAAGCCACCATCATAGGTCAGGGGATTGGCCTGGCCATGCGCGGGTTAAAACCAATAGCCGAAATTCAATACCTTGATTACCTTTTATATTCCATAAACGTTTTAAGTGATGACCTGGCCACCCTAAGCTACCGTACCCACGGCGGCCAGAAAGCACCGCTGATCGTCCGTACACGTGGCCATCGTTTGGAGGGGGTATGGCACTCTGGGTCGCCGCTGGGGCTGATCTTAAACTCGATGCGCGGCTTGCACATTTGCGTTCCCCGCGACATGACACAGGCTGCCGGCATGTACAATGTTTTGCTAAGGGGCGATGAGCCTGCTTTGGTAATAGAGTGTTTGAACGGGTACCGCTTAAAAGAAAAGCTGCCTGCCAATGTCGGCGAGTTTACCGTGCAATTAGGCAAAGCGGAAGTATTAAAACAGGGTACCGATATAACCGTAATATCCTACGGCTCCACATTACGTATTGTAATGGAAGCTGCCGCCGAACTGGAAAAATTAGGGATAAGCGTTGAAGTAATCGATCCGCAAACCTTATATCCCTTTGATATTGACAACGTTTGTGGCACTTCGCTAAAGAAAACCAGTAAATTGCTGATAGTCGACGAGGACCTGCCTGGTGCAGCATCTGCATATATTTTACAAAAGGTTCTGGAGGCCCAAAACGGCTATTATTCGCTTGATGCACAGCCCAAAACCCTTTCGTCAAAAGAACACAGGCCCCCTTATGGGTCCGATGGCGATTATTTCAGCAAACCTTCGCTGGATGATATTATAGAAGCTGTTTACAGTTTGATGAATGAAAGTTATCCAAATAAATTTCCGGCGATTTATTGAGGTTTTATAGCCTAATATTATTATTTAAGGAATCGTAGAGACGTGATGCTTCGCGTCTCCGACATGCAAATTGCCACGCCGGGTTGGAGACGCGAAGCATCGTGTCTCTACGACCTCCCTTTCATGTATATAGAAAATCATCTTGAATTCACGTTATTTTAGTGTAATCTCCCTCCGGTTTCCCTGGAAATTTTAATCAAATTGATATTGTTACCTTTGCAGCCGCTTAGGCGACTTATTTTATATACCTATGGATACCGCATTTTCAACAATATCAACTATAATTAAAAACCGCCGCAGTGTAAAACCCGTGGCAATGAATGGCAATAAGATCCCGAACGGGCAAATTGCCGCTTTACTGGAACTGGCCGATTGGGCGCCAACGCACGGCCTTACCGAGCCCTGGCGGTTTATCGTGTACGAAAACCCGCAGGAGTTTTGTCGTGAGCATGCCGAACTGTACCGGCAAAACAGCATGGGCGACAATTTTGAGCCCGCCACTTTTGATAAATTATTGCACCAGGGCGATAAGGCGTCGCATATCATCATAGCAGTAATGAAACGGGGTGATCTGCCAAAGATCCCCGTACTCGAAGAAATAGCATCCACATCATGCGCCATACAAAACCTGCTGCTTGGCGCAGCCTCCCTTAATATTGCTTCGTTCTGGAGCACCGGTGGAATGGCGCTAAAACCGGCCTTAAAAAGCTTTTTACATTTTGGTGACGACGACCAGGTGATGGGGATTTTATACTTAGGAAATGCTGATGTGCATCCTGAAGGAAGAAGAATGATACCGCTGGAAGAAAAAATTAGGTGGGTAAAAACATAATAATTAACCTTTTTATTAGTTTATCCGTATAAACCCGTAAATTATATTTTGCAAAAATTTAATTTGCGAGTATAAAAAATTATAATTTAGACATTTTTTTAATTATAAATTTATATTTTTGCATTAATAGCAAAAAAAGTAGCACCCTAATTCTGTTTTTTTTGTAGTGTTTGAGAGCTATTTAAAATATTGATTAAACCCAAATTAAAAATGAGGAAACATTTTGGCGGCTTGCTATGCGTTTTGTTTATAATATCTGTTTCCATGATCAGCTGGAAACCAGTGAATGTTAATACTGCTCACATTACTTCAAATACACCTTTTACTGCAAGGGAGTTACTCGAAAAATACGTTTCTACTATCTATGAGTCTGCGCATTTGCAGGAATCAGGTTTAGCTTACAATGTATTCAAAAAGGCCGAAACAGGTTTCATCAACTTAAAAATCGCAAATAAATTACCACAAAGCTGTTCGATGCTTACTGTAATTGATTATACAAAGTCGAGTTGCGAAAAAAGGATGTGGATCATTGACGTTATCAATAAGGACCTGGTACTTAATACCTGGGTTGCTCATGGACGCGGCAGCGGCAGGGAAGTAGCCGATCGTTTTTCCGACAGAATAAATTCGTTTAAAAGCAGCGTGGGTTTCTATTTAACCGACGTAGTATATTACGGTAAACACGGCCGCTCATTAAAATTAGACGGCATGGACCCCGGTTTTAATTCAAATGCCCGCGCCCGCGAAATTGTGGTACACGCTGCAGAATACGTCGGAGAAAGTGTAATTGAGAAACAGGGTCGCACAGGCTGCAGCTTAGGCTGCCCGGCAGTTGCGCCCGAAGTAGCTGACCAAGTGATTGACGCCCTTAAAGACAAAACCGTAATATTTATTAATGGCAACGCACGCAATTATTCATCAAGGTACCTTGATGAAGAACTGGCTGCAAATTTTATCGCTTCAGATTCGAACAATAACGTTATAGCCAGCCTGTAGTCCCTACTTTGGCCCGGACACGTTGTTGCGGGACAATTTGCGCTGTAGACATAAGCATCGCGTCTCTCCAAAAGAGAGAAAATACCCTCAATTTATTTCCTGCCTGATGTATTTCAATAAGTGCTCATACAACACTATATCCAAACCATAAACATCATTCCTGAATTGAAGGGTTCCATTTTCGTCTGCCCAGCAGGTAACATAAGTGATGTAAACAGGTACTTTTTTTGGTAAATAAATGGTAGTAGGGTCGGGGTTATCCTCACTCATATCCGTTACAATAGTTTTATATTTTTCCCCATCGCCAAATAAAGCCAGGGCAAGCCCCTGCGGATCGCCCAAACGGACGCAGCCATGACTTACTGCGCGCATCTTTTTAAAGAAAGCCGATTTTACCGGCGTATCGTGAAGGTAAACACTGCTCTTGTTATTGAACAGGAACTTAATTTTGCCCAGCGAGTTATCTGCCCCGGGCTGTTGCTTAAATTCATAAGGCAGGTTTTGTTTTGTTATCCTGCTCCAATCTATATTTTCGGGGTTACTCACCAGCCTTTCGTCCTGGTAAACGTTAATGCCTTTATTTGCGAGGTAGAAACGGTCTTTGGCAGCCTCTACTATGATCTCTTTATTGGCGATACTTTTTGGGATATTCCACACCGGGTTTACATCAACGCTGTGTATCAAGCTATTCAGCAGCGGGGTTTCATGTTCATAGGGCTTATCAATCTTACAGGTATCGTTGTAAGCGTCAAGTGTATTCGCGTTATCCATGTTTCGGCCCTGGCCAACACAAACTTTCATTTTCAGTACTGATTTGCCGCTATCCATCACATCCAGGGTGAAATCGGGAATATTTACAATCACGTACTTATTTTCAAAAGGTTTATTTCTCCACCTCAAACGCTCCAGGTTAACCATCAAAATCCGTTTGGTTTCCTCTTTCGACATTCCTGGTTCGGTAAAGTCGGTTTTTAAAGCTTTTTGCAAAGCAATATACTGCGGGTCTTTTGGCTGGATGCTATCAAGATAATTTTGCATGTCATCGATATTGAAAACCCGCAACATCGATAAGCTATCCGGCCTTTTGGTAGCCATGAAGTACCTTTGATAAATACTTTTAGGATTAATAACCCCATATTGAAGCGCATTGGTATAATTGATCAGTGAGTTGGCTGCTACAAGCTCAAGCTCGGCCATATCATGATAGGCCTCATCCACCGTTTTAATGCCGTTTTTATTGGTCAGCCTGTGTATCAATTCGCTGATCTCATCTGCATCAAACAATTCCGACTTAAGCCCATGTTCATCAGCCTGGGCGTAATAATCTGCGGCCATTTGCAGGTCGCCGTTAAATAAATGGTCCATTATAAATACGGGCCGGAAATCATTTTCCTCGTAATAATTAATAATAAAGTCGGAATGCCGTAGCTGCGCCCTTTCATCACTGAATACTTTCTTAAAAACTTCAGCAAATCCTTCGGCGGTAACTTCACGGAAAATTTTATTGTGCGTTTGTTTGAATAGCACATTGGCCATTTCGGAACGTTTCTTTTTACAGCTTTGAAATGTTAGGATAAGGGTGGACAGGACGATAATTGAAAAAGCGACGGTAATTTTCTTTACCGGGTTAAGTCTGATCATAGCAATTAATTGCATTAAAGATAATAGATTATTAGCAATCCCTGTACCACAACTGGTATTAGATTTTTGTTAATTTTGAAAATACCCACTGGCTGGTTTTGTTTTATGCAGCCTAAGCCACTTTAAAGCCAATATATATAGATGAAAACATATTTTTTATTTTTTTTAGCCCTCTTAAGCTGCCTTCAAATCATGGCGCAAAAGCATGACCCTGTAAATCCAAATGCCTCGGCCGGGGCGAAAAAAGTACTTAATTTATTATACAGCGTTAAGGGAAAATACATCCTTTCGGGCCAGCAAAATTATAACAGCGACCTAAATACATTTTCAGATAGCGCCAAAGCCATTACCGGCAAATACCCCGCAGTATGGGGCAGCGACTTTATTTTATGGGGCGATAAGGACCTGGGGCCACAAATTATTGAAGAGGCTGCCAGGAAATGGCGTCAGGGCTACCTTGTAACATTGATGTGGCATGAGGGGAGGCCTACTGATAACCCACCGTACGATTGGAAAAATAGTATACAGGGAAAACTGACCGATGCGGAATGGACTGAATTGACTACACCCGGTACTAAATTGAATAAGAAATGGCTGGATCAGATAGATGTAATTGCGGGCTATTTAAAGCAGCTGCAGGACGCCGGCGTACCTGTACTATGGCGGCCATACCACGAAATGAACGGGGTTTGGTTTTGGTGGGGCAATAAAAAAGGCGAAAATGGGATTGCGAAATTGTGGAAAATGATGTTTGACCGATACACCAACTACCATCATTTGAACAACCTTATTTGGGTTTGGGGGGCCAATGGCCTCAGGGATATACCTTTTGATGAGGCTTATGATTACAAAGATTACTATCCCGGCGCCGGTTATGTGGATGTTTTAGGGGCCGACATTTACCACTTTGATTACGAACAAAAGGATTACAACGAATTACTTCAACTGGCTGATGGTAAGCCAATAGCGCTTACTGAAACCGGCGAGTTACCGAAACCTGAAATACTTGGCGTACAGCCGCAATGGGCCTGGTTTATGGTTTGGACTAGCTGGCTATGGACCGATAATACCCACGAGCGGGTTAAACAAATATATAATATGCCCCGCACGCTTAGCCACGATGAAGTAAAGGCAAAGCTGGATTCGTTGAAGTAGTTTTGATTAAACAATATGAACAAGAAACCCGAGGTCTGGCTTCGCGGGCCGTTAGATAATGTGCCCGCTTTGCTGCAGCCCGTTGCCCACGCATTGCTTCAGGCGCGTGAAGAAGTTAATGCTTTGATGGAAGGTTTCCCTGGAGACTTGTTATGGCAAAAACCTGCGGGCCTGGCATCGCCGGGCTTTCATTTGCAGCATTTGACGGGTGTTTTGAACAGGCTTTTTACTTATGCAAGGGGAGAGCAACTTGATCAGCAGCAGCTTGATTATTTATCGTCAGAAGGTAAACCAGGTGATGGAAAATTAATGGTTGCGGAGCTGGTAACACAATTTAACCAACAGGTTGATAAGGCCTTACTGCAACTATCTAAAGTTGAAGAATCGACATTAACTGATGCAAGAGGAGTGGGGCGGGCAAAACTTCCCTCAACGGTTATCGGCTTATACGGGCACGCCGCAGAACATACCATGCGGCATGTGGGGCAACTTTTAGTTACCGTTAAAGTACTGCTTGCCGGTAAACCGGAAATTAAAGAAGACTAATTATTTTTACCTGCTGTGAGGGGTTGTACGGCAGGTTTTGTAATATTTTCGACAGGCAGTGCTGTCATCGCAAAATGCGGCCAGCGGATAACTATACCTATTTTTTCCATTTTTGCCTTTAAATGAAACTTATAAAAATAGGCCACTAATAACATCAACATATATTTCTTCTATTAATTAATTTAACTTAAATAGCGCTCATTATTTTTTGCTTTCGGCTTTCTGCTTTTCACTTTCAGCTTTTTTTCAGCAGCTTGCTTTTTGCAACATATCTCATTATGTCAAATGTTGCCCTTATTGTCGCCAGTACTTCCTTACCATAACTTTGCCGCTTAAAAAATTTATCGCAGGCGCCTTCGTCCCATGGTTTTGTAAAATAGTTCATATAGTAAGGATCGGTGGGGTTTACCAGTATTTCTATATCGTCCGTCCACTCATAATTCATTGTTATAATGCCGGCATGGGTGCGTTCTAAAATTTTATAGCCGATTGATGTTTTAGGGAGATAATACAAAAACAACTCCCCAAAATCCATCCAGGGTTTAAAATTTAGCACTTCTTTATCGTATAAAACCAGCTTGCCGTCAATATCCTGTATCAGCCACCTGTGCGAATCTTTTGGCGCAAGGTATTCTCCCAAAATTGACGGAGTTTCCATATATCCCATTTTTGCTACCCGCGCCTGCTCTTTAACAAATTGTACAGGGTCATCTACATGTTCCAATACATGCCTGCAAATAACATAATCAAATTCGTGGTCACTAAATGGCAGGTGCTCGCCGTCCGCCTGGATGAATTTTTGGTTTTTTAAAACTTTTAAGTCGCCTGAGCGGTGTGTATTATCATCAACGTATTTGTCTACAACTACTTTTGCTCTTTTGTCGGGATGATTCCCGCCTCCTACTTCCAAAACATTATACCTTCTTTTTATCAGGAGGTCATCCAGTGTTTTTGGCGTTCTTATCTTCATATGGTCTATTGCAATTTCTAAATTTTTATGGGGTGTTTAATACTTAGAACGCATTAAGGCACACAATAAACATGTATTTTGAATTTTATACGGTAATTTTACCTATTAAGATACACTGCACGTAGGTATCTTTATTTTCTAATCTGTTTTTAATGCCCAAAGAAGAAATTAAGGACCTGTTAAAATTTCTGCTGCCATACCCCGACAGCGTTAAGGCAACTGCTTTTTGGCTAAGAGATTTTGTTTGGGACCTTTATCCCGAAACCAATGAGCTCATTTATGATAACTATAATGCGGTGGCTTTTGGCTGGTCGCCTACTGATAAAGCGGGGGATGTTTTTTGCAGCATCGCGGTTTTTAGCAATCATGTAAACTTCGGATTCAACCGTGGTTCAGAAATACCTGATAAACAAGGCCTTTTGCTTGGAGACGCGAGCTTTTACAGGTATATAAAAGTGACGGATAAGCTTGATTTCCCGCAGGAATACATAAAGCAATTGCTTGAAATGGCTTATGAAAATTCCGTAGGCCGGATGAAGCCGGTTAAAAAAATGATCAAAGGCGAAACGATTGTGAAATCCATATCGCCGGTGAAAAGGAGACCGGGGTGAGAAAGTTTGCAGCAGACAGTTAGCAGTGCGCACAGGGCAGACTCATGAAAATTGTTTTTAGGTTCAATTAGGAGGCACCTACGGAGCCTGAGTCTGTTGGTTATATTTGTTCTATAAACACGTGACTCCGCTGGAGTCAAAACAGCCAATATTATAGACGGCAAAAGCGCTCCAGAGGAGCATCGTGTTTATAGAACCATGCAAACAAGATTTCAGGGCTCCAGCGGAGCCTCCTTTAATGAATTAAATTGGCGCATTACCATCTGAATTTTGTAAATAATTGTAATGCGTCTGCCCTGGCAGTGTGCAGTACTGTTTGGGGTTTACCATAAATAATTAGCAGATTTACAGCTGCAAACTGCCCACTAAAAACTGCAAACTCATAAACACATGGACATCGAATTCAACAAAAACGAGGATATAAACAAACAGCTTGTTTACGAGTTGAAGATGAGGCTTAAAAAGGTGTACCCGGGCGGGGGCGCTAAGGCTGCGGCTAAGCAAAAGGAAAAAGGCAAAATGCTGGCGCGTGAAAGGGTAGCTTATTTAATTGATAAAGGCAAACCCTGGCTGGAAATCGGCGCATTGGCCGGTGAAGACATGTATATTGAACATGGCGGCTGTCCGTCAGGCGGGGTGATCTGCGGGATTGGTTACATATCAGGCAGGCAATGTGTTATTGTTGCCAATGACGCTACCGTTAAAGCCGGTGCCTGGTTTCCCATCACTGCCAAAAAGAACCTGCGGGCACAGGAAATAGCCATGGAAAACCGCCTGCCTATTATTTACCTCGTTGATTCAGCCGGCGTTTTTTTGCCTTTACAGGACGAGATATTCCCTGACAAGGAGCATTTCGGCCGTATTTTCCGCAACAATGCCATCATGAGCAGTATGGGTATCATACAGGTATCTGCTATCATGGGCTCATGCGTGGCGGGCGGCGCCTATTTGCCGATTATGAGCGATGAGGCGATGATCGTAGAAGGTACGGGTTCAGTTTTCCTCGCGGGATCGTACCTTGTAAAATCAGCTATCGGGGAGGACGTGGACAATGAAACATTAGGCGGCGCTACCACCCAGTCCGAAATTTCGGGCGTTACAGATTATAAACAGCCAAATGATAAAGCATGCCTAGATTCTATCCGTAATATCATGAGTATGACAGGCGATTTTACCAAAGCCGGTTTCGACCGTATCAAAGCCTCCCCGCCAAAATTTAACGAAGCAGATATTTACGGCATATTGCCCGATAACCGCGAGAAAGCTTATGATATGATGGAAATCGTGCTGCGGCTTCTCGATAATTCGGAACTGGAAGAATACAAGGCGGGCTACGGGCAATCCATCATTTGCGGTCTTGGCCGTATCGATGGCTGGGCCGTGGGGATTGTCGCCAACGAGCGCAAAGTCATCAAATCAAAAAAAGGCGAGATGCAGTTTGGCGGCGTCATCTATTCCGATTCTGCCGATAAGGCAACCCGTTTCATCATGAACTGCAACCAAAAGAAAATACCGCTGGTGTTTTTGCAGGATGTTACCGGTTTTATGGTTGGCAGCAGGGCCGAGCATGGCGGCATTATAAAGGACGGCGCCAAAATGGTAAATGCCGTGGCTAATTCTGTGGTACCAAAGTTTACCATTGTAATCGGCAACTCCTACGGCGCGGGCAACTACGCCATGTGCGGCAAGGCTTACGACCCGCGCCTCATCTATGCCTGGCCAACCGCCAAAATCGCCGTAATGGGTGGCAGTCAGGCAGCTAAAGTACTGGTTCAAATGCAGGCCGCCGGCCTGAAAGCCAGGGGCGAAGAGGTAAACCAGGAAAAAGAAGACGAACTGCTAAAAGAAACAACCGACCGGTACAACGCCCAAACCACCCCATATTACGCCGCAGCAAGGCTTTGGGTGGATGGTATCATTGACCCACTGGAAACGCGTAAGGTAATTTCGATGGGTATTGAAGCGGCAAATCATGCACCCATTGAGAAGGCGTTTAATGTGGGGATAATACAAACGTGATTTAGAGATTAGTCGGAATGCGAAAGTCGGAATGTCGATTGCGGAATGAGTTTTTTTTAAATCGATTTTGATTAAATATTTATACCTTCAAATATGAAAAGCCTTATCCTGCCCGCGATTATGTTAATTGTTTCAATCGCATCTGCACAAAGAGTAATAAAGATTAAAAGAGCGTCAGATCACTCAACTTACGTGCATGGTGATAAATTTGAAGGCGTAATTTTCACAAAAGATTATGATTCAGGCGCATATATAAATAAAAGAAATAAAGAGTTTACACCGACCATCAACGAAATAATATTGGCTGAGAAGCTGCTTTATAAAAATTTGGATACAATTAACAATAAATGGGCTTCAAGTGTACATAAAAATCTAAAGACATATTTAAGGCAATATTTTGGTTATATAAACGTAAATGGCGAAAGAATAATTTATATATACGCTTTTCGGAAAAAAGACTTGCCCGAGCTCCGCAAGCAGTGGTTACAGAATCTGATCATGGTAGAAGATGGAGGCGATAATTATTGGCAGATCGAAATAAACCTAAATACTAAGAAGTTACTTTCATTCGGTATCAATAGCGTAGGTTAACACATCAGCATCTGTGTAATCCATAAATCATCATAAATCTGTGATCAAACTTGACAACCATGAAAAAACTGCCACTGTTCCTACTACTACTCCTAACGCACGCTCAAGCCCAGGCACCAATGCAAATCCATCAGCACCCCATTTTGGTAGACACCCACAACGATGTGCTTTCAAATGAGCTGATCAACAAGCTGGATATCGGCAAACTGCAAACCGCCGGCAATTTCGACCTGGTACGCGCAAAACAGGGCGGCCTGGATGCGCAGGTATTTTCGATATGGTGCGGGCCGCAGTATGGCAAAGGAACAGCGTTTAAATTTGCCAATCGTGAAATTGATTCCCTTTATGCCTTAATGGCCCGTTACCCGTTTAATATTATCCTGGTACGCAATGCTGCACAACTGGAAAGGGCGGTGAAGGAAAATAAGCTTGCTGCATTGATAGGGGTGGAGGGCGGCCACATGATCGAGGACCGGATGGATTATATCGACAGCCTGGCCAAACGCGGTATGTGCTATTTAACGCTTACCTGGAACAATAGCACATCATGGGCAAGCTCCGCGACCGACGAAACCACCCGCCGCGACAGCCTGAAACACATTGGCCTTACCGATTTCGGCAAACAAATAGTGCACCATTTAAACGACCTGGGTGTTATGATCGATCTCTCGCATCCCGGCGAGCAAACATTTTATGATGTGCTGGCCACTACCAGCAAGCCCGTGATCGCCTCCCACAGTTGTTCGTATACGCTCAACCCTTTCCGGCGAAATTTAAAGGATGCACAGCTAAAAGCCCTGGCAAAAAATGGCGGCGTTGTATTTGTAAATTTTTTCAGCGGCTTTGTTGACAGTACGTTTTTTAAGAAATATGATAATTTCCTCACGAGCCATAAACGTGAACTTGATTCGCTGACAAAAATTTATAACGACCAGGACCTGGCCATCGACAAGCTTTTCGTGATCCACAAAACAGAAACCGAAGCCATGCGCCCACCCTTAAGCCTGCTTATAAAACATATCGATTATATCGCAAAACTGATCGGCGTTGATCACGTTGGCATAGGCTCCGATTTTGATGGCGCGCCGTCATATCCCGTGGGGATGGATGATGTAAGGGATTACCCGAAGATCACTGCAGAGTTGCTAAAGCTGGGTTATACCGAAAAGGATATTGATAAGATTTTGGGCGGGAATTTTTTAAGGGTATTGAAGGCGAATACAGGAGGATAATCAGATATTGGTGATTAGCTGAAAATGACGCTAATTTCTTATGTGCGGCTTAAGTTATTTTTGGTGGAAACGTCAATTGCAGCTTCTTTCTGACTTTCCGGACTTTCGGACTAATCTTCAACCTCTAATCTCTTTACCAACACCTGACCAATAAAACCCTCTTTTTTCTTACTTTTGTAGTTCAATTTTAAAAACCAATGTCTCACGATACTGAACACGTTAAATGCCTCATCATAGGCTCGGGCCCGGCGGGTTATACTGCTGCCATATATGCTTCGCGCGCTGATCTGAAGCCGGTGATGTACACCGGCCTGCTTGCGGGCGGACAGCTTACCCAAACTACCGATGTGGAGAATTATCCCGGCTACCCCAATGGCATCATGGGTCCCGAAATGATGGAAGATTTCCGCAAACAAGCTGAGCGGCTGGGCACGGATATCCGTTATGGCTATGTAAGCTCTGTTGATTTTGGTAGTTTGCCCCATAAAGTGGTGGTCGACGAAAGCAAAACCATCCTGGCTGATACGGTGATCATCTCCACCGGGGCATCCGCCAAATGGCTCGGTTTGGAATCGGAACAAAAATATAGCGGCTTCGGCGTTTCGGCTTGTGCTGTGTGCGACGGGTTCTTTTTCAAGGGACAGGATGTAGCCATAGTAGGCGCAGGCGATACCGCCGCCGAAGAGGCCACTTATCTCGCCAAGCTTTGCCGCAAGGTGTCTATGATCGTGCGACGTGATGAATTCAGGGCCTCAAAGGCGATGGTGCACAGGGTGTTAAACACAAAAAATATCGAGATATTATACAATACTGAAACAAAGGAAATAGTAGGCGACGGGCAAAGTGTAACAGGGGTAACAATCGTCAACAATAAAACAAATGAAGAAAAGACTCTGGATGTAACTGGTTTCTTTGTAGCGATAGGTCACCATCCCAATACTGATATTTTCAAGGGCTGGATACACATGGACGAAACCGGTTATATCAAAACCACGCCCGGCTCAACAACCACCAACGTGGAAGGCGTGTTTTGCTGCGGCGACGCCCAGGACCATATTTACCGACAGGCCGTAACCGCCGCCGGCTCCGGCTGTATGGCCGCTATTGATGCGGAACGTTACCTGGCTGCCAAGGAGCATGTGGTAACGGCGTGAGTTAGTTGATTAAGTTGGATTGAGTTAGAATAAGTTGATTGAGTTGTCATTGGGCCATTTTGTGATATTTTTAACTTACTACAACTTTTACAACCATTACAACTTCTTACAACTCTTTACAACCCGGACTTATTTTCGTATCATTGATAAATTACATCTTAATCAAACAACACTACCATGGGAAAAGGGGATAAAAAAACACGAAAAGGCAAAATTGCTATAGGGTCGTACGGTAAAAAACGGCCGCACGATGTTAAAAAGGCTGCACCTGCTGCAGCTGCAGTTAAGGAAGAAAAAGCCGCTGTGGTTAAAGAAGAAAAAAAATAATATAAAGCCATCCTCATGCATTTAAGGATGGCTTTATTATTAAAACACAATTTTTTTACATAAGCGGCAGTGATTTTTTTTCAAAATCTGTTAACTTCACCACTTCATAATTAGCAGACCCTAAATTATTTTATGTTTAAAAAGATATTTTTACCGCTGTGTATCTTCATGGCTGTTCTTTCCGGTATGGCAAATGCACAAACTAACGATCCAAACCTCGGTATAATACCGGCCCCGGTTTCTGTTAAAAAAGGGGCTGGCCAGTTTATTTTGAGCCAGCAAACCGTCCTCTTAGCCGATTCAGTCACCAATAAAGCAGTTGTTTTTTTAGCTGATTACCTGCAAAATAAGGTAATGCTGCATGTGCAGCTCAAAACAAATAACGGATCGAATGCAGCAAACACCATAGTGTTAACAGCCGTAGGTACCGACATTTTGCCGCCCGATGGCTACCGTTTAACCATCACACCAAAACAAATATTGATCGCCGGGAAAGGCGCAGGGCTGTTTTACGGCATACAAACCCTGATACAACTGATACCTGCCGACAGGGGTGCCGTAGCTAAGTTGCCTTGTGTACAAGTAGAAGATTACCCCCGTTTTGGATACCGTGGCTTAATGCTGGATGTTTGCCGTCACTTTTTTTCGGTGGAATTTGTAAAAAAATATATCGACCTGATGGCGGCCTATAAGCTCAATAATTTTCACTGGCATTTAACTGACGACCAGGGCTGGCGCATCGAAATAAAAAAATATCCAAAACTAACTGAGATAGGCAGCCAGCGGGCACAAACCGTAATTGGCAATTATCACGACCGCACGCCGCAGCAATATGATAATACCCCCTACGGCGGTTATTATACACAGGATCAGATTCGCGATGTGGTAAAATACGCTGCTGACCGGTATATCAATATCGTTCCGGAAATTGAAATGCCGGGCCATTCGGAAGCTGCTTTGGCTGCTTACCCGGAATTAAGCTGCGACCCTTCAATAACTTACAAAGTTTCCGAAACATGGGGCGTTTTTCATGATATTTATTGCCCCACCGATAAAACATTTAGCTTTTTACAAGATGTTTTAACGGAAGTTATGGATCTCTTTCCCAGTAAATACATCCATATCGGTGGCGACGAAGCGCCAAAGGACGTATGGAAAAAATCTGAATTTTGCCAGAACCTGATGAAACAGCTTGGTTTAAAAACAGAGGATGAGCTGCAAAGCTATTTTATACAGCGGATAGAAAAATTTGTAAATTCAAAGGGTCGAAGCATAATTGGCTGGGACGAGATACTGGAAGGCGGCCTGTCGCCAAATGCTACGGTGATGAGCTGGCGCGGCGAAGAAGGCGGTATAGCGGTTGCACAGCAAAGCCACAACGTGATCATGACACCGGGCAGCGGCGGCCTTTATATCGACCAGCTGCAGGGCAAAGCAAACGTGGAGCCTTTAAGTATTGGCGGTTACGATCCACTGAGCAAAATATACAGCTACAACCCGACCCCCGCTGTTTTAACCCCCGACCAGCAAAAGTTTATTGAAGGTGTACAGGCAAACTTGTGGACAGAGTATATCCCCACGGAAATTAAGGTTGAATATATGATATTGCCCAGGGTGCTGGCCTTATCCGAGGTAGCATGGACGCCATTGGCCAATAAAAACTATACCGATTTCGCCGACGTTCGTCTGCCATCGCACCTCGCTGCGCTCGAAAAGAATAATTACAATTACCGGGTGCCAACCGCCATCGGAGCTAAGGACAGCATTGAGTTTGGGGCCCAGTTAAATGTGAACTTAAGGCCATCGGTTGCCGGCGCCAAAGTTTATTTCACCATCGACGGCTACAAACCCGGCGAAACAGATATTGAATACACCGTCCCGATGACTTATAACGTACCGCCGGACCAGTACCGCGAACTGAAAACTATTGTGATCACCCCATTGGGCAAAAGGAGCCAGGTTACACATACGGTAGTGTACAACAAAACGCCGCTGCCGGCGGTTAATTACCTGGGCAATGCAAAAGGCTTAAAATATCAGTTGTTCACGGGCCAGTTTACGAGTCTTGACCAGTTGAAAGGCGCGGCTGTTATTGATAGCGGCGTCGTCCAGAGCTTTAATACATCGGCCTTCAAAAAAAATATGCATGGCTTTGGCGTAATATATACCGGTTTTATCCGTATTGATAGTGACGGTGTTTATGGGTTTTCCACGGCGTCCGCAAATGGGTCGTCATTATTCATCGATGATCAGATAGTGGTTGACAACGATGGCAAACATGGGGTATTCGACCAGGGGGGCAGCATTCCCCTGCTGAAAGGGTACCACAGGATCACCATAAAATATTTTGATGCCGGAAGCACGGGCAGTTTAGGGGTGTTTATGACGATACCTGATAAGCCGAAAGGCCAGATAACGCCAGATATAATGTTTAACTAAAACGATTATGAACAGGAGATACCTTTTTTATTTGTTGGCACCTATCTGCATTATGTTGATGGTGGGTTGCAATAATGAGGAAAAACCTGCGGTGGTGGCAGCGCCTGTTCCTAAAAAGCCAGTGATTATGGACCCCTTCAGGTTCCATAAGATGATCGAGGTTTCGCCGGGACAGGATTATGATATATTAAGCTGGGGGCGGGGCTCAAAGAATGTCGGGGCATTTATGGTCCTGCATTCGGATTCCGCAGCCGCAAAATATACCACCACCACCGGCGATTTGGATGGGACGATAGTAGATGTTTACAATTCGGACATGGACCTGGATGGTAACCCGGAAATAATTATACAGGCAAAAGGTAAAGACAGTACCAATTTCGCCACCATTTATGCCTTTGAGTTCAGCGGCGGCAAAGCCAACAAACTCGATTTTCCCAAACTCACCAAATCGCAAAGAAAAGGGTACCGGGGCGATGATAATTTTTATATCAAAGACGGCATACTGATGCGCGAATTCCCGGTTTACGATGGCAACGAAGCCGATGCAAAGCCCACGGGTCAAAAACGGCAATTGCAGTATGGATTACGGGATAATAGTTTTACGGTAAAACAGCTAAGTAAGGATTCAAGCAATGTAAGTGAGGCTAAGCCGGTCCGGGGGGAGTCAGTAAGAAGTACTTCATCCGACGACAATAAAAAATCCACAAAAAAACCCAAAAAACATACCCCCGAAAAAAAGCATAAAAAGAAGCATAGAAGGCATCATAATAGCGATGAGGATTAAAGCGATCATCAGCATCATAAAATTCTTTTAAATCCGTTTAATCAAGGTTCGCGCAAAAATTCGCACATTTGCATACTGCATATTCGCACATTAAAAATGCATTTTTTATATCCTGCTTTTCTATTTGCATTATTTTCGCTCGCCATACCGGTACTTATCCATTTATTTAATTTCCGCAGGTACCAGAAGGTATATTTCAGCAATGTGCAGTTCCTGAAAGAGATACAGGAACAACAATCAACCCGCAGAAACCTTAAAGAGCGCTTAATATTGGCATCACGGCTGCTTGCCCTTACCTTTTTGGTACTGGCCTTTGCAAAACCATACATACCAGGACAAAATTCCGCTAACGCGGGCAAACAGCAGGCGGTGAGCATATTTGTAGACAACTCTTACTCCATGCAAACCCTTAACAGCGAGGGCTCATTACTTGATGAAGCCAAACGCCGTGCCAAGGAAATTGCATCAGCTTATAGCATAAACGATAGTTTCCAGTTGCTAACCCAGGATTTTGAAGGCAAGCACCAGCGCTTTGTAAACCGCGATGAATTTAATGATGCGGTTGATGCCATAAAGATAAGCCCGCAGAGCCGGCTTTTACAGCAGATCATTAACCGGCAACAAAGTTTGTTGGGCATGCACAAGGAGGGAACAAGGTCTTTGTATGTCATATCGGATTTCCAAAAAAATATGGCGGGCAGTCAGCTCGTTAAAGCCGATAACGGTATCCATATCAGTTTAGTGCAGCTTAAAGCCAGTACACTACCCAATGTCGCAGTTGATTCTGTCGCCTTGCTTAGCGCAATACACCGACCCGGTGAAAGCGAAAAATTAGTGGTACGCCTGCACAATTATGCCGGGGAGACTGCGGAAAAGATCCCGCTTAAATTAACTGTAAACGGCGCGCAAAAAGCATTGGGGAGTTACACCGTAAATGCCCGCTCGGTACAATACGATACACTTACATTTTCGGGCCTGCAAGCCGGGTGGCAGCGTGCCGAAATTGCTTTGCAGGACAACCCGGTCACCTTCGATAACCAGTTTTACTTTTCGTTTAATGTAAGGCAGCAAATGCCCGTGTTGTTGGTCGATGCCGGCACACCAAACCCATATTTAAAAGCCGTTTTTGCAGCCGACCCATTTTTCGATGCCAAACATGTGCCGGACGGCAATATTGATTACGCTGCCTTGAACTCTTATCCGATAGTTGTGTTAAGCGACCTGCCCTCTATATCAACCGGCCTGGCGCAGCAACTGAAAACTTATGTAAATAAGGGCGGCACATTGCTCGTTTTTCCTTCCAGCAATAATGATTCATCCAGCTATCGGTCATTACTGGCGCCTTTAAATGCGGCATTTCCCGAACACCTGGTAACAGGGGACACCAAAGTATCGGCCATTAACCTTCAAAACCAGGTTTTTAAAAATATTTTCGAAAATTTCCCGCAAAACCCCGATCTGCCGGTGGTAAAAAAATATTACCTGTTAAGCTCATCATCAAATAACCGGGCCGAAAATTTGATGGTCTTGCCGGGAAGGCAGCCGTTTTGGGCCGGATATTCCAGTGGCAGGGGAAAAGTATATGTTTCGGCTGTTCCGCTCGATGAGGAATTTAGCAACCTTCCGAGGCATGCCCTGTTTGTGCCTGTGATGTTCAGGATTGCTTTGTTAAGCGGGCACGATCAGCCTTTGTTTTATACTTTAGGCCGCGACGAAACTATTGAGATACCGCCTGTGCAAACCAACGCCAAGCAATTATTAAAGCTGGTGAAGCCGGGGCAAAGTATTATCCCAGACGCAAAACAGCAGGAGGGGAGCACACTGCTTTACATGGCCGACCAGTTACAGGAAACAGGGATTTATGACCTTAAAAAACAGGATAGCACGGTGGCCGTCCTGGCTTTTAATGACAACAGGAGTGAATCGGACCTGAGCTATTTAACAAGCGCTGATCTGGGTAAATTAGTGCCACAGGCGGCACCCGTTTTGGAAGGCGGAAAAGGTTCGTTAAAAAGCGTTATAACAGAATCAAATTTCGGGCTGCAATTATGGAAACTTTGTATAATTTTGGCATTGATCTTTCTGGGGGCCGAAATTGCGCTGATCAGGTTTTTTAAAACCGACCGGCAGCAGGTTCCGCAACCGGTTTGATCGCATAAAACCCACCTTTAAAGCAACATAAATGAATTTGCTTATCAAATCCGCCACCATAATTGACCCCAACTCGCCTTTTAACCAGCAAATTGTTGACCTTTTAATTGAAAAAGGCCATATCAGCAAAATAGCGCCTGAAATTGAAGCGGATGCGGAAGTTATTGACGGCGAAGGCAAATACATTTCACCAGGCTTTTTTGATCTGAACTGTAATATCGGCGAACTTGGCCTCGAAACAAAAGAAGATCTGTATACCGGGACGAAGGCTGCCGCCGCCGGTGGGTTTACTGGGATAGTGTTAATGCCTAATACCATACCACCCGTACATTCCAAAGCCGAAATAGAATATTTGATGAACCGGGCCAAGAAGAACCTGGTGGATGTATACCCCTTAGGCGCCATTTCGCATAAGCGCGAGGGCAAGGACCTGGCCGAAATGTATGATATGTACCTGAGCGGCGCCAAAGCCTTTACCGATGGCAACCGCCCCGTGCAGGATGCAGGCCTGATGGAACGGGCGCTGTTATACGCCCAGGGCTTTGACGCGCTGGTGTTCTCGTATCCCGAAGATACCGCCATCGCCGGCAAGGCCAAAGTAAATGAAGGTGAGATCAGTACTTTGTTGGGTATGAAAGGCATTCCATCCCTTGCGGAAGAGCTGATGATAGCACGCGACCTCTACTTAGCCGAATATACCGGCTCGCAAATACACTTCAGTACCATTTCAACTACCCGCTCGGTTGAGCTGATCAGGGAAGCCAAACGCAAGGGGCTTGAAGTTAGCTGCGACGTGGCCGCACATCATTTGGTGCTTACGGACGAGGCCCTGGTTGGCTTTGACAGCCAGTACAAGGTTAAGCCGCCACTGCGCACACAGGATGATGTGGACGCACTGATCGATGGGCTCGTTGACGGCACCATCGACGCAATAGTATCGCAGCATACGCCGCACGAGGTAGAGTTTAAAAATGTGGAGTTTGAAGTGGCAGAATATGGCATCATCGGCTTGCAAACAGCCCTGTCGCTGGTTATAATGGCAGGTTTGGATGTCGACCTTATTGTACAAAAACTTGCTATAGGCCCGCGGGAGATATTAAATATTGATATCCCTGTGATCAGGGAAGGGGAACTGGCAAACCTTGTGCTTTTTGATACAGATGTGGAATGGGAATACAACAATAAAAATAACAGGTCGAAATCCTATAATTCACCCTTTATGGGGCAGAACTTAAAAGGAAAAGTATTGTTAACATTTAACAATAATCAATCATTTAAATAACACACACCATGATCGACCCAAAAGTAGCATCGGCCATTGAAGCCGGTTTGGAGGCTTTTTCGAAATATAGCAGCTTTAATGCACCATCCCTTACCAGGGTATTTGAAGATGTTTTTACATCGGAAAATGATTTTATGACCAAAGTTGACCTCGTGGACGAGGTTTTTAACGACCATCCCCAGCTGGAATCCCTGCGCGAAGTATTTTTTGACTTGCTGCTGGTTAACTTTTTCAGCGCCGATGTAAAAAAACTGGAAGAAGATTACCTCGATTCACCCGAATGGGAGGATATCGAAGAGCAAACGCTCGACAGGGGAACCGAACTTTTAAATATGCTGCTTTACCTGAACGAGTGCGAGGATGAAGACATTGAGCCTGACCTGGAAGATTATTTAAAAGAATTTTTACTGGTCGATGAGGACGAGTTCCAGGATGAGTACCGGATATACGAACCCGTAATAGCACATCAAATATTAATGGAAAGCCCGGTAGCCGAGATAGGTAAGGTTGCTAAACAATTACCCGAAGATTCGGAATTGAAAGAATTATTTTATCCCCTGATGTGCTTTTTTCAGAATATCAATCCCTCTGTTGAAGAAAAAAATAGCATTGCTGATAATGCGATCGATAAAGAATTTGATATGGCTGTATTAGAAATATTGATCAGCTTCAGCTAATTAGATAATCTTGTTGTAAATTATGGAATTAGAACAAAGGATACGGACGATCTTCCTTAAATATGGGATCGTGCTGGGGTTTATATTGCTGGCCCTTGACATATCCTCCTACTATATAATTACCAGGATCACAACCTCGCCGGTGCTGTTTGTGGCGGTCCCAATATTTTTCTCTCTGTTTATACCGATTTTTTTAACAGTGTTTTTCTGTTTTACCGGGCGAAAAAAGCTGGGCGGTTATTGGACCTTTAAACAGGCAACCACCGGCATATTTATTATGTTTTTGGTGGCCTACCTCGTCCAGTTTATAGGGAAGGACATTATTTTTAACAAGCTTGTTGAACCCAACAACGTTGTAAATACACAAAACGCGGCCGTTGCCGCAAAAACGGCCCTGATGAAACAAAGGGGCGATACTCAAAAGGTAGTTGACAAAAGTATAGCGGATATGAAAAAGGACTTTGCAGCGCAGCAAAATACTACCGTGGGCAGCACCATCCAGGGGATCGTATTTTCAATTCTTTTTATTTTCCTGTTCGCGGTGGTCTTTGGGGCATTATTCAAAAAACTTCCGCCTGAATTTATTTAGTGCCGGCAGCCGATATTTATCCCCCGTACGCCTCGTTTGTAAACAGTTAACCGCTGAAATGTTGTCCCTGTTTCAAAGACAAAACTTTTAATTTAGAATAAGGTAGGATTGAATAATAATTATTGTTTAATTTTATTAAAACTTAAATTAAAAGATCATAATGGAAAATGTTAAACAGAGCTACACTAACATAACAGTTAAATGGGCTGTTATCTATTTTATTACTTCGGTAGTAATTACTTATGTATTCCAATTTTTAAATATTGACCAAAACTCGGCAGCAAAGTATTTGGGATATATCCCTTTTATCGCTTTTTTGCTGCTGGCCCAAAAAGAATATAAAGACAAGCTTGGCGGCTTTCTCACCTTCGGCCAGGGATTTATGACAGGTTTCATATATTCGGTTTTTGGAGGGATAATGCTTGCTATTTTTATTTACATATACCTCGCAATTTTAAGCCCGCAGGTTTTGGATCAATCTTTAGCCTCCCAGCACGATAAATTTGTCGAGAATGGCATGTCGGAAGATCAAATTAAAACCGCGACGGAAATGGGCAAAAAATATGGCGCCATATTCGGGGCGGTTGCGGTATTGTTCATTATGCCTATTATAGGTGCGATCATTTCCTTAATTGGCGCCGCGATATTTAAAAAGGAAAAATCTGTCCTTGATATCGAGAAAAACTCAGATTCATACACCGATCCGGCTGTATAACATTATATTCCCCCTAACAAAACAGGCCCCGGAACACCGGGGCCTGTTTCACCTTTCACCTTTCACCTTTCACCACTCACTACTTCTTCACTATCTGCTTCACAATATCGTTGCCAAACACAAATACCATCAGGGTTATCAGTATCACGAAACCAACGATCTGTGCCCGCTCTAAAAATTTATCGCTCAGGGGTTTGCCTTTTATCATTTCGATCACTAAAAACATGGCATGACCGCCATCAAGGGCAGGTATAGGCAGCAGATTGGTCAGCGCCAGTACCATGGATAAAAAGCCAACAAGGCTCCAGAAGCGGATCCAGTCGATATGCGTGCCAAACATGTTTGCTATGGCCACGGGGCCGCCCGCTACTTTGTTAAATTTCGCTTCGCCTTTAAATACTTTCCCGAGGCCTTTCGCATTGTCGGTAAAAGTACCCCATGCCTTTGTTGCGCCTACGGGTAACGATCCAAAAAAGCCGAAGGTCAACCTTTTCTCTTTAATAGAATCTAAATTTGGCCGGAAGCCTAAAATTCCATCTTTATTCACTTGTCCGGCTGCCTGGATAATATTTCCATCGCGTTTTATCGACAAGCCTACCAGCTTGTTTTTGTTTTGCTGTAACTGCGCCTGTAATTCATCAAAAAATGCAATTTTGCTGGCGTTGATGGCCACAATACTATCGCCTTTTATTAACCCGGCCTTTTGAGCACCGCTTTTTGGTTCAACGGCGCCAATGGAGAATTTCATGCGCGGGGCTCGGCTGATAAACTGGTCTATCCCAAGATCGGATATATCGTTTATTATATTCGCCGGTACTTTGATATGCAATTCCTGGTCGCCGCGCTCAACGGTAAGGTCCGTGTTGCCCATGATCACCTGCGGGCTTGTAATGTCCTCAAACCGTACAACAGCCACGCCGTTGATGGCGGTAATTTTGTCGCCTGCTTCCAGGCCTATTTTTTTACCTATTTTTCCGGGGACAATTCCATATTTAATTTCAGAATTTGGAATATACGTTTCACCGTATTTTATGGTAAGTATCCAGAAAATCAATATCCCCAGGAAGATATTTACGGTAACACCGCCCAGCATTACGATTAAGCGCTGCCAGGCTGGTTTAGAGCGGAATTCCCAGGGTTGCGCGGGCCCGGCCAGTTGCTCGGTGTCCATCGACTCATCGATCATGCCGGCAATTTTTACATAGCCGCCCAGGGGCAGCCAGCCAATGCCATATTCAACACCCTTATAGTTAAATTTAAAAAGGCTGATGCCCCAGGCATCAAAAAAGAGGTAAAATTTTTCTACTTTGATCCCGAAGGCCCTGGCGGCCAGGAAATGGCCAAGTTCATGCAGGATTACTAAAATTGAAAGGCCCAGTATCAACTGGCCAACCATGATCACTATACTCATTCGTTATATTTCGCTATTATTATATTAAAGTTGCATTGCCTTTAACGGCATTTGTTGTATTAAATTTTGCGCAAAGATGCGTGTTTCTTTATCAGTATTCAAATAGTCCTCCAAAACAGGACTGGCTATATAGGGGATTTGTTGCATGCATTGTTCAATTACCCGGCTCATGGCTAAAAAGCCTATGCTTTTGTTTAGAAAACCGGCAACAGCCATTTCGTTTGCCGCGTTGATTATACAGGGCATATTGCCGCCCTGTTTTAAAGCTTCGAACGCTAAACTAAGATTACGGAAAGTAACGATGTCCGGTTTTTCAAAAGTTAACTCCGGGTAATTAATAAAGTCAAAACGTTTGAATTTGTTTTTTAATCTTGCAGGATATGACAAAGCATATTGTATGGGTAATTTCATATCGGGCACACCCATTTGCGCTTTGATACAACCGTCTTCAAACTGCACCATTGAATGGATCACTGATTGCGGGTGTACAATCACATCAACCTGTTCCGGCTCCAGGTTAAACAGCCATTTTGCCTCTATCACTTCCAGGCCCTTGTTCATTAACGTAGCCGAGTCGATAGTTATTTTAGCGCCCATTACCCAGTTGGGATGTTTCAGGGCATCTTCCCTTAAGACCCCGGCCAAAAACTCCAGCGACCTGCCCCGGAAAGGTCCGCCGGACGCAGTTAAAATTATTTTTTCAACCGGGTTGTTTTCTTCGCCGACAAGGCATTGAAAAATAGCCGAATGTTCAGAATCGACCGGTAAAATTTTAACATTATGCTTTTTTGCCAGGCCTGTTACCAGCTCGCCGGCCACAACAAGTGTTTCTTTATTGGCTAATGCGATGTCTTTCCCTGCTTTTATGGCGGCAATGGTGGGCTCCAGCCCTGCAAAACCAACCATTGCGGTGAGTACAATATCAATATCGGGATGGGTTACGGTATCTGCAATGGCTTCAATTCCTGCTAATACTTTTACCGGCGTATGTGCCAGGGCTTTTTCTACGTACTGGTATTTTGTTTCATTACAGATGATCACGTACTCCGGCACAAATTCAAGCGCCTGGATGATCAACAGGTCGGCATTTGAATTGGCGGTGAGCATAAATACGCTGAAAGTATCAGGGTTACCCCGGATGACCTCCAGTGTTTGGGTGCCGACGCTGCCGGTTGAGCCAAGAATGGCTATGTTTTTTTTGTTAATCAATGTTTATCTTTTTCAGAACCGGTTAAAGCTCCCTAAATCTTCCCTAATATCATAAAGCTAAAAATATCTTTCAGCGTTTTATTACCCTCTTTTTTGCTTGCAAAAGAGAGGGTGGTCGAGCGAAGCAAAGACCGGGTGAGTAAATTATCGAAGCGGCATTACCGCAAACGCCTGGCGCCCAGTTGACTCACCCCGACTATGCTTCGCTCGTCGACCCTCTCTACGGCAAGCCGTAAAGAGGGTTAAAAGCTATTTTCCCTTAACTTAATGACAAAATTTTCTATTCAATATATTCCTTCAACCCGTCCGCAATCTTCCTGTCATTCGCCAGCCTTGGCACCTTATTTTGCCCGCCCAGCTTACCCTGCGAACGCATATAATTAATAAAGGTATCTTTTTTAAGGCTTTGGATGCGCAAAGGTTGCAAAATGTTACCTGTAATAAGGTCAAAATAGTAAATATTTTTCTTTTGAAGGGCTTTATCCACCTGCAGGGCAAATGCAGCTAAATCCTTCGGCGCCTTACCAAACTCGATGAACCATTCATGATACGGTAACTCACCTTTTGGGGGATTTACCTGCGGAGCTACCGTGAACTCAATAATATCGAGGCCCTGCTCATTAGCAACGCCCATCAGGGCCTGTTCAACCTCTTCGCCGATAACATGCTCGCCGAATGCCGAAATATAATGTTTTATGCGCCCGGTAACTACAATTTTATAAGGGTTTTTTGATACGAATTTAACGGTATCGCCCAAACTATAACCCCACAACCCGGCGCTGGTATTTAATATCAGCGCGTAATTTTTGTCAAGTTCAATGTCCTTCAGGCTGATACGCGACGGGTTTTTATTAAAAAATTCATCCGACGGTATAAACTCATAAAATATGCCTGAGTCAACCATCAACAGCAGGCCCTTTTCTTTTTGCGAATCCTGGAAAGCGATGAAGCCTTCAGAGGCCGGGTAGGTTTCAATGGCGTCAATGGCAAAGCCAATACTTTCTTCCGTGCGGGCGCGGTAGGGTTCAAAATTAACGCCACCGTGCACAAACAGCTTGAAGTTTGGGAAGATATCCTTTATCTTTTTACCGCCCGAAACTGCCGAAAGCCTGTCGAAATACATCTGGCACCAGGGCGGTATGCCTGAAATCAGGCGCATATCCTGGTCTTTGGTTTCGGCAACAATGGCGTCAACTTTTTGCTCCCAGTCTTCGATGCAATTCACTTCATAGCTTGGCAAGCGGTTTTTCTGGAGATAGGCAGGTACGTGATGGGCGACTATGCCCGACAGCCTCCCCACAGAAATACCCGCTTTAACATCCATTACCGGGCTGCCCTGCAGGAAGATCATTTTGCCGTCCACAAAATCAGCGTTGCCGGTTTCGTAAATATAACTCAGTAATGTGTTGCGTGCCGCTTTGATGTGCTCGGGCATGCTTTCTTTGGAGATGGGGATATATTTTACCCCCGAAGTTGTGCCCGATGTTTTGGCAAGATAAGCCGGTTTGCCGGGCCAGAGTACATTTTCTTCGCCCTTTATTACGCGGTCAATATAGGGGCGCAGGTCCTCATAATCATAAACCGGCACGTTTTTTTGGAAATCATCGTAAGTATCGATCTCATCAAAATGGTGAGCTTTGCCGAAGGCTGTATTTTTGGCCTGGCCGACCAGGTATTCGAATGTTTTTTGCTGAAGCTCAACCGCGTTTTTGCGGATTTTATTTAACCGGCTATTAATTATCGCGGCAAAAGGTTTGCTTAGTGCAGCTTTTAATCCCATAGGTTACAACGTTTCGGCAATTTCATCATCCACATCCTGGTGACTATAAACAAGTTTACGATACGCTACCACCAAAATAATATTCACAAACGGTATTACAAATACCATCCCGATAACCGTGAATGACCCCGCGAGGACAAGGGTTTCGATGAACAGGAACAATAAAAAATATTTCAGGAAATTGCCCCTGATCAGTTGAAAACTCTGGGTAACCGATTCAAATGGCCCCGATTCGTCATCAACAATAAAACAAGTGCAGATGGGGAAGTAGAACAGGAAAAAGAACTGGAAGAATATCCCGATAAATATCCCAAGGACACTTTGCAGCATTCCTTCATCCAGCCTTTTAATAACATTGGTCATTAATACTGCAAGGGAGCTGACAATTACCAATAGTGTAAGGTAGCTAAGCAGCATTTTCATCTTTGGGACGATATCGCCAAAACCAAAATCGTAGTATTGTTTGTCAATTAATTGAAAAACAAGTTTAATAAAGCCTAAAAAAACAAAGCTTATTCCTACCAATAAAAAAACAATGCCGATAGATGTTAAAAGGTTATCATTTATCAGGTCGTAAACAATAAAACCTAAAACGATTACAATAAGAAAGGCCAATAAGGAGTAAACAGCTATTGTTGGAAAATTTTTTTTCAAAATATTCCATGCAATGCTGATAGTTTCCGTTACGGAAAAGGGGTGGTACATATCGCTTTATGAAATTTTTAATATAATGCGTTTGCAAAAATCCTGCATAAATCCCAGCCCGTAGGCTATTAACTGAATAAAGGAAGCTATTACGCTCAAAAATGCAATTTTTGCCGACTTATTTTTACTCCAGGCATGAAAAAATATCAACAAAATGATCAGCGCCAGAATAAAATTACATACCTGAGCTATTTGCCAGTTAAATATATTAGAAATAGCTGTAAATACCAGCGATAATGTAAATATTGCGGGAAAAAAATGCACCAATTTTAACTCCTTCGGAAAAAACTTATAAACATTAATACGGGCCCTCCCGAAAAAGTGCAACTGTTTATAAAATTTTAAAAAGTTGGTGCGCCGTTTATGGTAAACTTTTGCTTCGGGGATCAGCCCGATCTTAAAACCCATGGAGTGGACGCGGATGCTGTATTCGATGTCTTCGCCCGAACGGGTAATGATAAACCCGCCGGCTTTCTCCCATACCTGCCGGGATATGCCCATATTGAAGCTGCGCGGGTGAAATTGCCCTATCCCTTTTTTCATACCCCTGATGCCGCCGGTTGTGAATGGCGAGGTCATGGCATAGCTTATGGCTTTTTGGATAGGGGTAAAGGACGGATGCGAAGCGTCCGGCCCGCCATAGGCATCTAAATAATTTTTACTTAGCGAATCATTAACTATCTGCAGATAGTTCTCGGGGATAAGGCAATCCGAATCAAAAACTACAAAGTAATCGCCCCTGGCGCGTTCAAAACCATAATTGCGGGCAAAACCCTGACCGGCATTTTCTTTTACAAAATATTTAACATCCAGTTTATCCGAAAAGCTTTTTACAATTTCAGCCGCATCATCGGCGGAACCATCCTCAATAACCAAAACCTCGAACTGCTTGTAGGTTTGCAGCACCAGCGTTTCCAGCAGTTCTTTTATCTCCTGCGGGCGGTTATAGAGCGGGATGATGATGGAGAAAAACATTTTTGTTTAGATGTGAGATGTGAGATTTGAGATATGAGATTTGAGATTTGAGATATGAGATTTGAGACGAAATCACGAAGCAGGAGTAATGAGGCAAAATTAAAATCGTGAACGTGATATTTTTTAATACGGATGTGTTCAGTCTCATATCTCAAATCTCATATCTCAAATCTAAGCCTACAAATTAAATAATCTCCTCCACCTGGTACCTGTTACGTTCGGGGGCGCTGCGGGAAACCAGCTCTGCGACAAAACCTGTTAAAAATAATTGCGAGCCTAATATCACGGCTACAAGGGCGATGTAAAACAGGGGCTGTTCGGTAATGTCGCGGTATTTCAGGCCTTTTGCAATGGCATGCAATTTATCTGCTATCATCCAGATGGTGATAACCGTTCCCGCAAAAAAGCTTAATACGCCCATCGTGCCAAAAAAATGCATGGGCCGTTTGCCAAATTTGCCCACAAAAAATATCGACATCAGGTCTAACAGTCCGTTCACAAAGCGGCTTACGCCAAATTTTGTCTTCCCGTATTTGCGGGGCCGGTGTTCCACTACCTGCTCGCCAATTTTAACAAAGCCTGCCCATTTGGCTATCACGGGGATATAGCGGTGCATTTCTCCATAAACCTCGATGTTTTTTACTACGGCTTTGCGATAGGCTTTTAAACCACAGTTAAAATCGTGCAGGTTATGTATGCCCGACATGCGACGTGTAGCAGCGTTATATACTTTTGTCGGGATAGTTTTGCTTAATGGATCGTGCCGTTTTGCTTTCCAGCCGGATACAAGGTCGTACTTTTCTTCGGTAATGCGGCGGTAAAGTTCGGGTATTTCGTCGGGGCTGTCCTGCAGGTCCGCATCCATGGTGATCACCACGTCGCCCTGCGCAGCTTCGAAGCCGGTATTTAATGCCGCCGATTTACCATAATTACGGCGGAATTTTATGCCTTTAATAAAAGGATTGTTCTTATGCAATTTCCTGATCATTTCCCAGGAGCCATCACTGCTGCCATCGTCAACCAAAACGATCTCGTAAGTAAACCTGTGCTCATCCATTACGCGGCTGATCCATGAGGTTAGCTCGGGTAATGATTCTACTTCATCGTAAAGGGGAACTACAACTGATATATCCATTGATCCGCAAAAATATGAAAAATTTGTTAGTTCATTAGTTCACTGGTTTATTAGTTTATTGGTGGGGGCGTCATTGGGTATTGATCATTAATCATTGTTTTTTTGAGGTAATTCAATCTGGTTGATTTCGGGGCAGGTTTACAGAATTAAACAATTTATAAATATGACGGAACAATTTATAAATTTGCGCCGTGTTAACAATAAAAATTATCCAGTGACAACTCAAATTCACCACTCACTATTCACCACTCACCTAATAAACTAATTTCTTTTAATTGAAAAATCTTCCAGCTATGAATTTTTACAAAACTGCACTTTCACTTTTATTATGTATTGGTGTGTGCGTGGCGCATGCGCAAAACACAGATACGGCCAAATCAAAATACGACCAGCATAAGGCATTTCCGGCAATGTTTTATCCGCCGAACGGAAATTTATTAAGGGGGGCAAGCGGTGCACCCGGCCCGAAATACTGGCAAAATCATGCAGATTATAAACTGAATGTTACTTTAGATACAGCAAAGCATAATATAAGCGGTACTACACTAATTACCTATACCAATAACAGCCCCGACCCACTGGCGTTTTTATGGCTGCAGGTGGAACAGAACATCTATCGTACAGATTCGCGCGGCGAGGCCACCAGCCCGGTTGACGGGGGCCGTTTTAACAACAAATCATTTACCGATGGCGATGTGATAAAAGGCGTTTATGTAATAAAAAACGGCAAAGCCGAAAAAGTTGATTACCTGGTGACCGATACCCGTATGCAAATAAAGCTGAACGATACGTTGCGGGCCGATGGCAGCAAGATTCAGTTGAAAATTGACTACGCATTTGATGTACCGGAATATGGCACCGACCGCATGGGCCGCAAATTGTTTAAAAACGGGTGGGTTTACGAGATAGCCCAATGGTACCCGCGGATGGAAGTGTATGACGATGTAACAGGCTGGAATGTGATCCCATACCTGGGCGCAGGTGAATTTTATCTTGAATATGGAAATTTTGACTATACCATTACCGCCCCGGCAAATTTGGTGGTCGTGGGTTCTGGTGAGTTGCTTAACCCTGCAGAGGTGTTTTCTCCTAAAATTGCCAATCGTTTGGCGGTCGCAAAAAACAGTGATAAAACGGTAATGGTAAAGGATTCAGTAGACTTAACGACACCTGATTCTTATCCCGCAAAGGCAAGCCTTACCTGGCATTTTTTCTGTAAAAACGCCCGCGATGTATCATGGGCCGCTTCGAAAGCATTTTTGTGGGATGCCGCCAGGATAAACCTGCCAAGCGGTAAAAAAGCACTGGCGCAATCTGTTTACCCAATTGAAAGCAAAGGACAAAATGCATGGAGCCGCTCCACGCAATATGTAAAAGGCTGCATTGAGTTATATTCAAACGAGTGGTTTGAATACACTTACCCGGTCGCCACCAATGTGTCGGGCATAGTAGGAGGGATGGAATACCCCGGCATTGTTTTCTGCGGATCAGAAAACCAATCGGGTGGCTTGTGGGAAGTTACCAACCACGAGTTCGGCCACAACTGGTTCCCGATGATCGTTGGCTCAAACGAGCGTAAATATGCATGGATGGATGAAGGCTTTAACACCTTTATCAATAAAGTAGATACCAAAGTTTTTAATAATGGTGAATATTTTGAAGCGCCGGATGCGCAAAAAGAAGCGCCAAATATGTTTAACCCGGAGGCCGACGCCATCATGAATATACCAGATGTTATCCAGCCTGATTTCCTGGGCTACGCGGCTTACGAAAAACCTTCCCTGGGCTTAACTATATTAAGGGAGCAGATATTAGGAGAAAAACGTTTTGATTACGCTTTCCGCACCTATATTAAGCGCTGGGCATTTAAGCACCCAACCCCATGGGACTTTTTCCACTCCATGGATAATGCCGCCGGTGAAGACCTGGGCTGGTTTTGGAACGAGTGGTTTTTTACTACCTGGAAGCTTGACCAGGCTGTAAAGGAAATAAACTACGTTGATAATGATCCCACCAAGGGCGCACTGATAACCCTTGAGAACAAAGAAGGCATGGCTTTGCCCGTAACGATAGTCATCAAAGAGGAAAACGGCAAAACAGACCGGGTTAATTTGCCTGCCGAAATTTGGGAACGCGGCGGTACGTGGACGTTCTTATATAAATCCACCTCGAAAATATACTACGCGATCATAGACCCTGACCACGTTTTGCCGGATATTAATCCCGAAAACAATGCATTTAGTGGCGTAAGCGTACCTGCGGATGCTACGGCGGCCTCGGTAATAAAAAATTATCTTGATGCTGTAGGCGGCGAAGCCCGGTTAAAAGATGTAAAAGATCTGACTGTTAATTCCGAAGGCACAGTGCAGGGTTTAGCGGTTATAAGGGTAAATAAATATAAAACGCCCGGTTTGTTTTACCAGGATATATCCGTTCCGTCGTACAATAATTTAAATGTTGCACACATTACTATTAATGGCGACAGCTTAAACGTAAAGCAGCTGAACAAGCCTGTACCGCTCACTGCTGATGCGAAGGGCCCTGTTAAGGCAAGATATAAGCTGTTCCCCGAACTTGATTTTAGTAAACCAGGTTATACCATGCAGCTGTCGCCTGCACTGCAGGTAATTAATGATCAGCTGGCTTACCTGGTTACAGTAACAGGCCCCGATGGCACGAAAGTGAAATATTTTTACGACATGAAAACCGGTTTAAAGCTTAAACAATTTACCGATGTGGCTAACAGTACCGTTATGGAGTGGGGCGATTACCGCGATATAAATACCGGTATAAAAATACCATATTCCGAAAAAACTACGGTTGTTGGCCAGCCCATTGAATTTAAAGTAAAAAGCGCCACCGCGAATACTGATTTGACGGCGGAGAGTTTTAAATAAGTCTGAAGTCGGAAGGCCGAAGTCGGAAGTATGAAAGCTTTCGGCTTCGGCCTTATTGCGGATAGCTAAAAGTTGTATATTTACACATATTTTATATGTGGTGATGAGATACCTATTCCTATTCCTTTTCATTGCAGGCTTATTTGCTTTTAATGTTGCTTTCGCGCAAAACGATACGACTGTGTATCATTTAAATAAATCCGGCAAGATTATGTTAAAAGACAGCGCCGATTTTATTGCGCCCCGGTTTCCGGGCGGGGCCCCGGGAATTGGTGAGTTGCTTGGGGCTAATTTAGTTTATCCTAAACAAGCGTCAAGAAATGGCACGCAAGGCCGCGTAATTGTGACTTTTATTATAGAGAAGGATGGTCATTTAACCGATATAAAAGTTGCAAGGGGCATAGGTGATGGCTGTGACGAGGAAGCGGTTAGAGTTATTAAACTGAGCCCGAATTGGAAACCCGGCTATCTGTCTGGGATACCTGTGCGTGTGGCCTTTAGCGTCCCGGTAAGTTTTACAATGGGGCGGTAGGAAAAAAAATTAAAAATGCCAAATTTCAAGTGATGATAAAATATCTTTTTCTTTTCATTTTAGGATTGTTTGTTTTCAATAACGCTTTCGCACAGAGAGATACGGCTGTATATTATTTAAATAATTCCGGCAGAGTCGTTTCAACTAAGGATAGCGCTGATTTTTTCCTGGTGATATTGCCACCGGATACCAGTATAGACGCGAAACTGTTTGTTGTAAAGGAGTTTTATCCAAATGGAAAGTTAAAGTTGATAGGTGGTTCGAAGGGCAATTCATTGAAAAATTTGAAATTTCAGGGATCATATATCGCGTTTTACCCTAATGGACATAAAATGCTGGTCGGGAACTATGAAAAAGGCTTGCTTTCCGGTGACGAGATTGAATATTATCCAAATGGAAAGCTGTATCATGTTAGAAGCTACTCCAATAATAACAAGGTTTTTTTAAAACAATTTAGTGATTCTACCGGAATTATTTTGGCTGAAAACGGCAAAGGAAAATGGAAGGAATTTAGCGATGATTTTAAGACGGTTAGTATTGAGGGTGAGGTGGATAATGGGGTACAAGATGGAGTGTGGATCGGTAGGATAAATGATTCTGTAGGTGTTAAATATGTATATACTAAAGGTAAATTAATATCTAATTCCAGAACATACAAATACAAAGGAGATGCGGGTACTTATTCAAATGTTGAGACGGTACCTGAATTCCCGGGCGGCCTTGACGCCTTCGCCAAGTTCCTTGCTCATAATATTCGTTATCCTGCGCGGGCCAGGGAAAACAATACTTCAGGCCGGGTAATTATAAACTTTCTTGTTGAAAGGGACGGTGAAATAACCAATATTAAAATTGCGCGGGGTATTGGTGATGGTTGCGATGAAGAGGCTGTACGGGTTATGAAATTATCGCCACCCTGGAAACCCGGAATGCAAAATGGCAGGGCAGTACGGGTTGCGTATAGTGTGCCTATAAGTTTTCCTTAGATAATGCCATACACTTCGCTATATAGAAATAAAAATTAAAGATTTGACAACTTTTTAAAAGTTGTCAAATCTAAAACGCAGTATAATTATATCACCTTCGTATCATACAACACCTGGTTCATATTCCTCACCGCATCAGCGCTTTTGCTGAAATTGGCCTGCTGGTCATCGTTTAATTTAAATTCGTGGATCTTTTCGAAACCATTTTTCCCGAGGATAACAGGTACAACTAAGGAAATATCTTTTTGGCCGTACTCGCCGTCAAGGGCAACACCGCAGGAGATCAGCTTTTTCTGGTCGCGCACGATGGCTTCCACCATAAAGGCTGTGCCTGCACCCGGGGCATACCATGCGGAAGTGCCGATCAGTTTGGTTAGGGTAGCGCCGCCAACCATGGTTGCCGCAACTACTTTATCCTGCTGCTCCTGGCTTAAAAACTGGCTTACAGGGATACTGTTCCAGGTAGCATGGTGAATTAGCGGGATCATGGTGGTATCGCCATGGCCGCCGATCACTACCGCGTTAAGGTCGGCAGGGGAGCAGCCTAATTCCTGGCTCAGGTAATATTTAAACCTTGCCGAATCCAAAGCGCCGCCCATACCTATGATGCGGTTTTTTGGTAAGCCAGATGTTTTAAACGTCAGGTAGTTCATCGTATCCATCGGGTTTGAGACTACGATGATGATGGTGTTTGGCGAATATTTTACAATGTTTTCGGTAACACTTTTTACGATGTTGGCATTTGTGCCGATCAGTTCTTCGCGTGTCATACCCGGCTTACGCGGCAAGCCGGAAGTGATCACTACCACTTCTGAATCCGCTGTAGCGGCATAATCATTGGTAACACCTTTGATTTTGGTATCGAAGCCTAAAAGGGCCGACGTCTGCATCATATCGATAGCCTTGCCTTCGGCAAAACCTTCGCGGATGTCTAACAAAATAAGTTCTTCAGCCAATTCTTTCCTGGCGATATTATCCGCGCAGGTTGCGCCAACAGCCCCGGCGCCAACAACAGTTATTTTCATGGTTATGTATTGATTTATATAGGAAATTAAATTGGCCGAAGATAGAGATTTATATTTAAATGATTTCGGATTTTTCGCTGTGGTTTGTTTTTTTAAGGCGCTCAAGAAGGCTTTGCCGTTTCTGAATTTCGATTTCGGATTTAGTTTGATTTCGGATTTTTCACGAATTATTTGTTTTCAAAGAAGTTCAAGGTTGCTTCGCAGTTTCGGAATTTCGATTTCGGAATTTTTTTTGATAGTAGGGCATTAAGCGATTTTTCATTTACGAATCTTTGTGCTACGTTTAAATAAATCAACTATCATCCAAAAAACCGCTTATTGATAAATTACTTTTGCTTATTTCAAGAATATTTTTGCATTAGTTAAGGCGTAACTATTTGTTTAATCCATTTTTATATAATTTAACAGTGTAAATAGATGTTTTGGAAAAAATTTCTAATTTTTTTAACAAACCATGATGAAATTTATAAAAAAAAATTAAATTTGCCTCAATAATTGTATATTACGTTACAAAAAACACAATTTGAACCAAAAATCATAAAATCATTAAACAAATGGCAACTAAACTCGAGTACATTTGGCTTGATGGGTACAAACCCACACAAAGCCTGCGCAGCAAAACAAAAATTGTAGGGGACTTCAGCGGTAAATTGGAAGATTGCCCGGATTGGAGCTTTGACGGTTCTTCCACCGAGCAGGCGCCGGGAGGTTCTTCAGACTGCGTTTTGCGGCCTGTTTTCATCTGTAAAGACCCGGGAAGGCTTGATGCATACCTGGTGATGTGCGAAGTACTTGATTCAACCGGCGCGCCGCATCCATCAAATGGCCGCGCTACTATCATGGATGATGACAACGATTTTTGGTTTGGTTTTGAGCAGGAATATTTTTTATGGGACCCCGAAACTGATAAACCGCTCGGTTTCCCTGCAGGTGGTTACCCAGCTCCACAAGGCCCATATTATTGCTCGGTAGGCGCCAAAAACGCTTACGGACGTGAAATAGTTGAAGAACATTTGGATACTTGTTTAGAGGCAGGCTTAAATGTTGAAGGTATTAACGGCGAGGTTGCCGCAGGTCAGTGGGAATTCCAGATCTTCGCAAAAGGCGCTAAAGAAGCCGGTGACCAAATCTGGGTTGCGCGTTATTTGTTAGAAAGAATTGGTGAAAGCCATGGTGTCTCTATCAACTGGCATTGCAAACCGCTGGGCGAATTAGACTGGAACGGCTCGGGCATGCACGCCAACTTCTCGAACACTACTTTAAGGACTGCTGGCAAAAAAGAAACTTACGATATTATTTGCGAAGCTTTCCGCCCCGCAATTGCTGAATGTATTGCGGTGTATGGCGCTGATAACGACAAGCGTTTAACCGGCAAGCATGAAACAGCTTCCATTAACGATTACAGCTATGGTGTATCTGACCGTGGCGCTTCTATCCGTATTCCTTTGTACACCGTTCAAAAAGGATGGAAAGGTTACCTGGAAGATCGTCGCCCTAACTCAGCAGCCGATCCGTACAAAGTTGCAGCTGTAATTATAAAAACCGTTAAATCGGCTAAAGTTTGATAAATTAACTAAACTAAATATGCTCGTCCCCTGGTTGTGAAAGGCCAGGGGATTTTTTGTGGTAGTTGTTTTTACCCTCTTTCCGGTTTACCGGAGAGAGGGTCGACGAGCGAAGCGATGTCGGGGTGAGTCAACTGTGTGCCATGCATTTGCGCTAACCTCGCTTTGATAGTTTACCCACCAGGACATCGCTGCGCTCGACCACCCTCTCTTCCGCAGGCGGAAAAGAGGGTACAAGAAGTATAAAAAAAATATTTTCTCTTCTTGTAACAATGGATTTGTCAATTTGGGTAACTATCAGCTTATCTTAACATATTCCAGGTAATTTCCCGACCTGATATGCCAAAGGCCATGAGTGGGTAGCTGGTAGAGGTACGCCCAGCAGTTTATAGGTTTATCTTCGGTTTCAATTTCAATTAATGTCCTTATAAACTCATTTGGCTTGGGCTGGTCATCACCAAAACCTTCATAATCATCTAATCTCCTTAATATCATTTCAGGCTGGTTCATCAAAAAAACCTGCCCGTGTACATCATATTCAGACGAGGGCTGGTATACGGCACCTGGGTATTCGCCAATGTCGTAAAGTTTTCCTTTAAACTTACCCGGCCCGCGCAAAATGCTATTCTCCATCAAAAAGGCAGCAAATTCGTTTCCTTCACTTAACAATGTGCCATAAACAAATAAGTGACTGCTCGCCTCCATATTAAATAATATATTTTACCGATAAAATAATATAACACCTTGCAAACAATTTTATTGTTTAAGCATTACATTTATCTTGCTTAAATTGCCGGCGGTAATTATTCCATCATGAATGAAGATCAGATCATAACCTACCTTAAGGAGAACGACATAAAAAAAATAAAATTTGCCTTTGCCGATATCGACGGTATTTTACGGGGCAAAGTAATTCATCACAAAAAGTTTATTGATGGCCTGCAAAACGGCTATGGCTTTTGCGATGTGGTGTTTGGCTGGGACAGCAGCGATACTTGCTACGATAATGTACAACTTACCGGCTGGCATACCGGCTATCCCGACCGGCAATGCCGTATCGACCTCTCCACTTTCCGTACGGTGCCGTGGCAGGAAAACATCCCCTTCTTCCTGGGCGATTTCAGCGAAGCTGATGGCAACGACCTCCCGGCCTGCAGCCGGAGCTTGCTGAAACGGGTTGCAAAACAGTGCGAAGCAATGGGCTATCACCCGGAGTTTGCACAGGAATTTGAGTGGTTCAATTTCAGGGAAACGCCCCAAAGCTTAAAAGCGAAAAGTTTTACAAACCTGGAAAACCTCACGCCGGGGATGTTTGGGTATTCAATTTTGCGCACATCACAGGAGGATGCTTTTTATAACGACCTGTTTAACCTGTTATACCAGTTTAACGTTCCGCTGGAAGGCCTGCATACCGAAACCGGCCCGGGGGTTTATGAGGCGGCCATCATGCACGACCATGTTTTGCAGGCAGCCGATAAAGCGGCACTGTTTAAAACTGCCGTTAAGGAAATTGCCTATAAACACGGGATCATGGCATCGTTTATGGCCAAATGGAACGAAAACCTGCCCGGCTGCAGCGGCCATATCCACCAAAGTTTATGGAGCAAAGACCAGTCGGAAAATCTATTCTATAGCGCCGCGAATGAAAACCATATGAGCGACCTGCACAGGCATTACCTTGCCGGACAATTATACTGCCTGCCTCATATTTTGCCGATGTATGCGCCAACCATAAATAGCTATAAACGTTTGGTTGAAGGCGCCTGGGCGCCAACTACCATTACCTGGGGAGTGGATAACCGGACAACCGCATTGCGTGTTTTACACCCATCGGAAGGTTATACCAGGTTGGAAACACGTATTCCGGGTTCCGATACCAACCCATACCTCGCGATGGCGGCTGCTCTTGCATCGGGTCTGTATGGTATAAAAAATAAGCTGCCTTTAGCTATACCGGCAACTGTTGGCAATGGCTACAAGGACAAGAGGAACGGTAGCCTTTCGTCAAATTTGTTTGATGCAGCAACCATTATGAAGAACTCGGCCATTGCCAACGAATTATTTGGCGATCTGTTTGTTGAGCACTTTACACAAACCCGGTTATGGGAATGTAGGCAGTACGCCAAAAGTGTGACGGATTGGGAGTTGAAAAGGTATTTTGAAATCATCTGAACCGGGATTAAGGGGATTTTACGGATTCATGGGATGGATATTTGCGAATGAGAATTACATGGATTTTTCATGGTTTGGAAATAGAACAAACTATATATTGACAAGTATATGCCTGAGCAATTAAAATATGATGATATAACACGCAAAATCATCGGCTGCGCGATGCGTGTACATACAAAGCTTGGAAACGGTTTCCAGGAAGTGATATATCAGCGATCATTGGAGCTTGAAATGGCCTTAGAAGGTATTAAGTTTGAAAGAGAAAAAGAAATGGTGATTTATTACCGGGAGATAGAAGTGGGAACAAGAAGAGTTGACTTTTTTGTTGAGAATTTGATAATGGTTGAACTTAAGGCAATAATTGAGTTAGAAGATGTTCATTTATCGCAGGGAATAAATTACCTCGAAGCATATAACGTTGAGGTTGGCTTGCTTTTAAATTTTGGAAGTAAATCTTTAACAGTTAAAAGGTTGTTAAATAAAAAATTCAAACAGAAGTAGTTTTCACAAGCATCTCAAAAATCCATAAAATCCCCTTAATCCCGGTTCTGACAAACAAAAAAAGAAATTTTGAATAAAGAAATTGACATACGTCCCGAAGACCTGCTCCCCGAAAACCCGATATACCCGCAGTTCCCCGTACGGGCATCAAAGGTTCAAACAAAGCTGGACTATACTTTTATATTAAAAAAGGCATGGGAGGGGTATGATGCATCGAAATCAATAAAAGAGATCGAGGATATCAGCGCGATGGTTTCCACAAACCACGTGTTCCGTATTACGTTTCATGATGATGATATTATTATTGCCAAGCTTTCCTACTTTGGTAAATTCGAAAATTTTAAAGAGGATCACCGTATCATTCATTCCTTATCAAATAACCTGCTTTACCCGTTCGAGAACCTGCTGGCAAAATCACTGTTAAAAAATAACAGGGTTTACATTTACCGGCACAGGCATGGGAAAACGGATGCCTGGGTAGTTTTTTATAACCCAAGCCGCATTTTGGAGCGTTTGCCGCGAAGATTGGAAGACCACCATATCCGCAAATTAGGGCAGCAGGTGGGCAAGTTTCATAAAGCTTGTTCAAGGGTAAAAAATGTGTTGCCAAAATCGTCCAAAACTTTACGTACGGATATTTTCGCGTTGCAGCAGCAGTTGGAAATTAACGAAAAGAAATTCGGATCGGCGATGCAGGTTGATTTTTTAAAGTACCACTGCGATCTTTTCCTAAAAAACCGGTCGAATTATAACATGAAATCTTTCGAGATCATCCCTGTTTTTATCGACTGGAACATCGGCAACTTCTCTGTCACATCAAATCTCGAACTTTATTCCCGCTGGGATTACGACTGGTTCAGGATGAGTTACCGCATACTTGATTTTTACTTTTTCAGCCGGGTGGTATCCGACGCCGGCGACCGGACGGTGTTCAGCTACTATATCAATACCATGATGGAAGACAGGTTTATCCTGTTTTTAAAGGAATATCACCAGGTAAATCCCATCACAGCCGACGAGATCAGGTTTTTAAAGGAGGCATACCGGTTTTTTATACTAAATTACGTGATCAAAGACGGAAAGTATTTTTTTAACGAACAATACGCCACAAAATTACAAGCCGAAGCCCTCGAGGTCTACCTGCCATCAGTTGACAGGGATTTTGACGCGGAGCGGATCATTGAGGCGCTGGGGATTAAATAGGTTAAAATAAGTCGTAGAGGTTGTAAGGGTTGTAATTGTTAGGCAAATTTTCAACTTTTTTCAACTTTTACAACCTCCGCAACTTTTATAACATAACGCAATGAAACGCATCGATAACTTTAAGTCAATTATTGATAAGTACCGGATAATCTTTTTTGATGCGTTTGGGGTGATAAAAACATACCAGGGGCTGGTGCCGGGCATCGAAAAGACTTTTGCTTATCTGGAAGACCAAAAAAAGGAATATTATATCGTTACGAACGATGCTTCGCGAAGCCCAGCGCAATTGGCCGAGAGTTATCATAAGATGGGTTTAACGGCCATAACTGCTGACCGTATCGTATCGTCGGGCATGCTGACTAAGGAATACCTGGACCTGAAAGTACTTGACGGGATCGTTGCCTATCTTGGAACAACAGATTCGGCACATTATATTGAATCTTCCGGGCTGCATACTTTACCGGTAAATAAAATTAACAGCAGCAACATTGATAAAGTAAACGCGCTCATATTTCTGGATGATGAGGGTTTCGACTGGCAAAATGACCTCAATAAGGCAGTAAATATCCTTCGAAAAAGGACTATCCCGGTTATTGTGGCCAATACTGACCGGGCCTATCCGCTGTCGGTGCATGATGTATCCATAGCCATCGGTGGGATTGCTTCGATGATCGAAAGCGTCGTTGGTAAACAGTTTATCAGGTTCGGTAAGCCCGATTCGCAAATGTTTATGTTTGCTTACGACCTTATCCGCGACCAGGGGCCTGTCAACAAAAAGGAAATTGTAATGGTGGGCGATACCCTGCAAACTGATATTTTGGGCGGCAACAAATTCGGGCTTGATACAGTGTTGGTTTTAACCGGCAATACGCTTTCGGCGGATGTGGAAACAAGGGTAATTGCAACAGGGATAGCGCCTACTTATATCTGCGACAGCGCGGTGGTCGAGCTTGGGGAGCTGGGGTTTTAGTCGGCACGTAGACAATTTAAGCCAAATTTTATCCTTTTACCTGAATTATACCTTTATCAAAATGACTAAAAGAATTTTTCAAGCCATCGTTATTATCACGGTACTTGGCATGATTACCCCCCGGGGATATTCGCAGGAACACCCCGCCAGCAAGGATAGTTTAAACCGCAAATGGTGGAAAGAAGCCATCGTGTACCAGATATATCCCCGCAGTTTTAAGGACAATAACGGCGATGGCATCGGCGATTTGAAAGGTATTATCTCCAAGCTTGATTATATCAAAAGCCTGGGTATTGATGTGGTTTGGCTAAATCCTATATACAGTTCCCCGAATGATGATAACGGTTATGATGTGAGCGACTATCGCAACATTATGAAAGATTTTGGTACGATGGATGATTTTGATGCCCTGCTGAAAGGTTTGCATGACCGTGGCATAAAATTGGTGATGGATTTGGTGGTAAACCACAGCAGTGATGAGCACGAATGGTTTAAGCAAAGCCGCAGCTCGAGGACAAACCCCTACCGGGATTATTACCATTGGTGGAACGCCGAACAAGGCAAGCCGCCCTACCGTTACAGCCTATTCGATGTAAATCACGATGCCTGGCGGTACGATTCGCTAACTAATGCCTATTACCTGCATTATTTTTCGCGCAAGCAACCCGACCTTAACTGGGAAAACCCGAAAGTGCGCACGGAAGTATTCGATATGATGAAATTTTGGGCTGATAAAGGGATCGATGGCTTCAGGCTTGATGCCTTCCAGTTTGCGGCGAAAGACACCACGTTCCCTGGCTTTCCCCCGGGGTTCGAAAAACACTTTTCTAAATATTATGCAATGCAGGGGAACCTGCACGGCTATTTGCAGGAGATGAACAAGGAAGTGCTGAGCAAATATAATGTGATGAGCGTGGCCGAAGGCGCCGGCAATACTCCGGAAGACGCGCATAACTTAGTCGATGCGGACAGGCATGAATTAAATATGGCTTATGCGTTCGAAGGGGTGGATATCGCAAAGCGCGGCGGTTATAGCCTGCTGCATTTTAAAGAAGTATTCAGCCGATGGCACAGTACTTTCGCCGAAAAGGGCTGGCTATCTATTTTCCTTGCCAATCATGACCAGGCCAGGTTAGTAAGCAGGTTTGGGAATGACAGCCCGCAATTCAGGGAGGCATCTGCCAAAATGCTGGCCACATTTTTAATGACCATGCGCGGAACCCCCTATTATTACAACGGCGATGAACTCGGAATGACGAATGCAGGTTTTGATAAGATCGGGGACTTCCGTGATGTACAGACGCTTAATGAATACAAACACCAGCAAAGTATCGGGGCCGATATGTCAAAATACATGCATCAGATCGCATTTGAAAGCAGGGATAACGCCCGCACGCCTTTTCAATGGGATGGCACCGCAAATGCCGGGTTTACTACAGGCACGCCCTGGATACAGGTGAATAAAAATTATACAAGCATCAACGCGTCCGCAGAAGAAAAGGACCCAAATTCAGTCTTAAATTATTTCAGAAAAATTGTAAAATTCAGGAAAGATAACCTTGTGCTGGTTTATGGGAAATACAAGCTGTTGGACAAGGATAATCCTGATACCTATTCCTACACCAGGGAACTGGATGGTAAAAAACTATTAGTGATGTTGAATTTCACAAACAAAAATGCAGCCACCCATACCGGTATCGATATGGGTAAAACAAAGATGTTGATAGGGAATTATGAACACCCATCGGACAACGACACGCTTAGGGCATACGAAGCAGTTATATTTGAATTGAAATAACCCGGATGTTTTTTGTGTATTTTTAGCCGACCAAATTAAACCGGTTTTACCCATGAAAATTAAAAGTCAAATCTTTATTTCCGCTTTGCTGCTTTGCTTATCCTTTTCTGCACGGGCAAAGCATTTAGCGGGCGATACTTCAATATGGTCGCCCCAGAGGGCAAACGCATGGTATGCAAGCCATAAATGGATAAACGGTGCTAATTTTACGCCAAGCACAGCCATCAACCAATTGGAAATGTGGCAGGCTGATACTTTTGACCCGCAGACTATCGACAGGGAACTTGGTTATGCCGAGGGCATCGGCTTTAACGCCATGCGGGTATTTTTGCACAGCGTTGCCTGGAAAGAAGACCCTAAGGGGTTTAAAGACAAGGTAAACACATATCTGACTATTGCCAACAGGCATCACATACAAACCATCTTCGTTTTTTTTGACGACTGCTGGCAAGCTAACCCTAAGCCCGGCAAACAACCCGATCCAAAACCCGGTATCCATAACTCAGGCTGGGTGCAGGACCCCGGCAGGCCATTAACCACACCCGCTGATTTTTTAGAACTCAAAGCTTATGTGGATGATATTTTGACCACTTTTAAACATGATAAGCGTGTTTTATTGTGGGACCTGTATAATGAACCGGGCAATAGCAATAAAAAAGACAAGTCGATACCATTATTGACAAAAATATTTGAATGGGCACACGCCATCCGCCCGGAGCAGCCGCTTAGTGTTGGGCTGTGGGACATGGATTTGAAAGATCTTAACAAAATTCAGATCGAAAACTCGGATGTGATCACGTACCATAACTACGATGTACCCGAAGTGCATCTTAGGTTGATAAAATCGCTGAGACAGTATAATCGCCGGCTGATCTGTACCGAATACATGGCCCGGCCGCGTGGCAGCACCTTCCAGAACATAATGCCCATGCTGAGGAAAGAAAATGTAGGCGCCATAAACTGGGGCTTCGTGAGCGGCAAAACAAACACTATTTACGCCTGGGATAAACCGATGCCTGACGGCTCGGAACCCAAACTGTGGTTTCATGACATTTTTAGAAAAGACGGCCAACCTTATAAACAGGATGAAGTTGACCTGATAAAACAACTGAACGGGAAATAAAATTAAAACCATTTAATAATTTATCCATCAAATGAAGACGATATTTAAAAGCTTTTCAGCAATATTTTTACCGGTTTGTGCCCTATCTTTGGCAGCTTGTAATCAACCTGCAACAAAAACCTCCACTGCATCAACCATGACGGATAGTACTTCCACAGCAACCCTACCGCCCGCCGCCGGCTTCGAAAAAACAGTTGATGGTAAACAGGCCCATTTTTATATCCTGAAAAACAAAAACGGTATCCAGGCAGCGATAACCAACTACGGCGCGCATCTCATCAGCATAGCGGTTCCTGATAAAGCGGGCAAATTGACGGATGTAGTTATCGGGTTCGACAATATTGATGGCTATAAAAAGTCAATGTCGGCCTATTATGGGGCAACCATCGGCAGGTACGGCAACCGTATTGCCAAAGGCCATTTTGTGCTGGATGGCCGTCGTTATGATCTTTTTATCAACAACAAGCCAAATACACTACACGGTGGGAAACAAGGATTTAACGACGTAGTTTGGGACGCCAAACAAATAGATGATCATACCATTGCACTTACTTATTTATCAAAAGATATGGAGGAAGGCTACCCGGGCAATTTAAATTGCAAAGTAACTTACGAGCTTACTGATGATAATGCAGTTAAAATAAGCTACGAGGCGACTACAGATAAAACTACAGTAGTGAATTTGACTAATCACTCTTATTTTAACCTCAATGGTATTGGCGGCGGCACGATATTAGACCATACCGTAGAATTAAAAGCCGGTAACTACACCCCGGTTGATACTACGCTGATCCCTACAGGGAAGATCGCGCCAACAGCCGGCACGCCTTTTGATTTCAGCAAACCGACAACCATTGGGAGCAGGATAAACGATAACGATGAGCAGCTAAAAAACGGCAAAGGCTACGACCATAATTTTGTGCTCGACAAACATGATATTACTACCCCGGTAGCTACGGTAGTAGGCGACAAAAGCGGTATAAAGCTTGAAGTATTTGCCACCGAACCCGGCCTGCAATTTTACAGCGGTAATTTCATGAATGGCGGCAACACCATTCTCGGTGGAAAAACTGATGACCACCGTACAGGATTCGCTATGGAGACCCAGCATTTTCCCGATTCTCCAAACCAGCCGCAATTTCCATCAACAGTACTGAAGCCCGGTGAAACTTACAAAACGGTTACTATTTATAAGTTTTCGGTGGAGAAGTGATGTTTTAAAAGAGAGTATGAATTTGACATAGGGTTATGGCGGTACAGAATAAAACAGATTTTGATCAGCTGTCCATTAAGATCATGAATGGCGTAAATAAAGCCCTTCGTAAACTGGTTGAGACTTCTGCCGCGAATAATGAATGCCTGGTTGTCGGCGATGATAAAGGTGGGTTTAAATCAGTCCCCGCAAAGGAATTGCTAAAAACGCTTCCAAAGCAAAAGCAATAATTTATCCTTCACAGCTTCTCATAATCTTCCATCGTATCAATATCAAAACCCCCCAACGGGAACGGAACTGTAGCCACATCATCCGGGTATTTCAATAAAAGCTTTTTAGCGCCTTCCTGTCCTTTTAATAAAAGCAATTCATCAAAGTAAACGCCATCGAATAAAACGGGCGCTCCGATGATGTCATTATAACCACTGGCAACTATTCCTTTGGCTGATTTTTTTTGAACAAGTTTATCAAGTAGCGCAGCGCCAACAAAGGGCTGGTCGCAAAGCATGAGGATTACCGAATCAGCTTTTGGCTCAATTTTTTTTACCGCGTTTATGCCCGACCTGATGGATGACGCCATACCTTCCTGCCAGTCGGGATTGTGGATGATATTTATAGCGTCACTTTCAATCGTTGGTTTGATCATTTGCACATTTGCACCCAAAACAACAATTACGGGATTGCAAACTGACGCAGCAGCTGTCGCAATAGCCCTTTGCAATAAGGTTTGGCCCTTGTAAACCAGGTTTTGCTTTGGTTTGCCCAGCCTGCTTGATGACCCTGCCGCAAGGATAATGATACCTGTCATTTCATTAAAATGGGTTAATATTGTAATATATACAATACAAGGCTTAAAATAATATAAAAAGTACATTTAAAAAACATTGTACTAATTTGGATTAGTTAATTTTACCTTAACGAAGCGAACTGTAGTTTTGGCTTAATTGGTCTTGATTTGATACTTATGAAAGGATAATAATTTGCTTTTAGATAACCACGGACGAAAAATTAATTACCTGCGGCTTGCGGTAACCGACAGGTGTAACCTGCGCTGCTTTTACTGTATGCCCGAAGAAGGCCTGCAGTGGCTTTCGCGTAAGGAGCTAATGACTTATGAAGAAATGCTGCAAATGTGCTCCTTACTGGTAAAAATGGGCATCGAAAAGATACGCATCACCGGTGGTGAACCTTTTGTACGTAAGGACATTATGCAGTTTTTAACCGCGCTTTCGGAATTAGAAGGGTTGAATGAGCTCACGATTACCACAAACGGTGTATTAACCGCGCCCCATGTACAGGATTTAAAAAAGATAGGGGTGAAGTCGGTGAACCTGAGCCTCGATACCTTGGATGCAGGAAGGTTTTTTAATATAACCAGGAGGGATGAGTTTTTGGATGTTATGAGAACGCTGGATGAATTGCTAAAGTACGGTATTGAAGTAAAGATCAACGCGGTAGTTATGGATGGCAAAAACACAGAGGACATTATCCCACTCGTTGAGTTGACAAAGGATCTGCCTGTAAGTGTGCGCTTTATTGAAGAAATGCCATTCAACGGCGATGGCCATGTGTACGGCGGCCTGCAATGGGATTATGTCAGAATTTTGGAGGAGATCAGCGGCAGATACCCGGGAATAAAGAAACTGGTTGATCCGCAATATTCTACCTCGTATAACTACCAGGTACCGGGCCATAAGGGTAGCGTTGGCATCATAGCCGCTTATTCGCGCACCTTTTGCGGTACCTGTAACCGCGTCCGCATTACGCCAACGGGCGAATTAAAAACCTGCCTGTACGATGACGGTGTAATGAATATTAAAGATTTGTTGAGGCAGGGAATTAATGAAGATGCCTTAAATAAGGCATTGTTAAGCGCATTTGGTAAGCGGGCAAAAGATGGCTGGGCAGCTGAACGTTCAAGGGTTGAACATACAGGCGTTCATGAGTCGATGGCTACCATTGGCGGATAAATATTAAAATAACAGGGCAGTCGATATGATAACTGTTGAAGAAGCAGAAAAGATAATACTGGAGCAAATAACGGATTTTGGTGCAGAGATCGTCCCATTTGAGCTTGCATTAGGCAGGGTTTTGGCCGAAGATATTAAAGCCGACAGGGATTTGCCTCCATTTAACCGGGTAACGATGGACGGGATAGCGGTGCATTACGATGCCATTGAAAGCGGCATCAGTACCTTTCGCATCAAAGCGGTGCAAGCGGCTGGTGATCATCCTATTGATATTGAAGAACAGAACGAATGTGTGGAGATAATGACCGGGTCGGTGCTACCCGGATCGTCAGACACTGTTATCAGGTATGAAGACCTTGAATTAAGGGCCGGTTTGGCCACCCTCGTCACCAATCAAATAAAAAGGGGCCAGAATATACATTACAAGGGCGATGATAAAAAGCAGCACGACCCTGTGGCACATATTGGCGACCTGGTGACACCTGCTATTGTTGGCTTGGTGGCCTCCGTAGGCGAGGCGGAATTACGGGTAAAAAAAATGCCCCGTGTCGTCATCATCTCATCGGGGGATGAACTGGTAGCCGTACATGAAACGCCATTGCCATACCAGGTGAGGCGGTCAAATGGTTATACGGTTAAAGCGGTTTTAAAACAGCATGGTTTGGAAGCGGAAACGCTGCATATTCCTGATGATCCCGGTGTCATCAAAACTCAATTGAAAAACTGCCTCGAAAATTATGATGTACTGTTGCTCAGCGGCGGTGTTTCGATGGGTAAATTTGATCACATACCAAAAGCGTTGGAAGAGTTAAATGTAAACCTGTTGTTCCATAAAGTTCAACAGCGCCCGGGTAAGCCGTTCTGGTTTGGCAAACACGAGGATGGCCAGTTGGTTTTCGCTTTCCCGGGTAATCCCGTGGCAACGTTTATGTGCCTGCGCCGGTATTTCTTGCCCTGGTTGCAGGCGTCGCTTGGCGTTAAAGCAAGCCCGTCGGTATACGCTGTACTGGCCGACCGTGTAAACTTCCCCCAACCGCTAAAATATTTTATGCAGGTAAAGCTCTATAACAACCAGTATTGCCAGTTAATGGCGGGCCCGGTTGAAGGCAACGGATCAGGGGATTTTGCTAACTTAGCAGATACGGACGCGTTTATGGAGTTACCGCTCGAAAGGAACGAGTTTAAAAGGGGAGAGGTCTTTAGGGTGTGGCGCTTCTGACCAGGATTAAACGGATTTACAGATTTACCGGATGCATAGCTTAAAAAAATCCTGTAAATCGCTAAAACCCAGAAAATCTCGGTCAATAATCGTTGAAATCAAATAGTAATCTGTGTAATCTTAAGCAATGATCACCCATATAGATAAACGAGGCAACCCAACCATGGTCGATGTGACCGAAAAACAAATTTCGCATCGCACGGCCACTGCGCGGAGTATAGTTTCGTTGCCTGTTGAGGTGCTGGCACATTTAACGGATGGCGGTCTGCAGACAAAAAAAGGTTCTGTATTTCAAACCGCAATAATTGCGGGCATTATGGCTGCCAAAAAAACGGGCGACCTGATACCGCTTTGTCACCCCCTGGGCTTGGATAATTGTAATATTACCATCAGTTTAAATAAAACAAATGAGGTAGTTATTGATTGTACAGCAAGTATCACTGCTAAGACGGGTGTGGAAATGGAGGCATTAGTTGGCGCGTCTATTGCAGCATTAACAGTTTATGACATGTGTAAGGCCATGAGCCACGATATTGTGATCAAAGAAACAAAGCTGCTGTCAAAAACGGGAGGTAAACGTGATTTCAAAAGAGCATAACCTGCCTGCCGGCAGGCAGGGAAAACATACTGACCTGGCAAGGCCTTCGTCCGGCAATTTTAACCGGAACGAATGGGCTATTGTTGGCGGGCCATGCACCATCATAAAACAGCTGGCCGACCAGATCATCAGCGCTTTATCGCCGGTTTATAAATGTGCTTATGTGGATACTGCGCACAACGACGATATCATCGTGCAGCCCGGCCGGCTGGCCAGCGGGGCGGTTTTGGATTATACCGACCAGGTGAATTACCGCCAAATCAACTATCAAACAGAATTCAATGCATTTAAGTTAAGGGAAACTTTTGCCGGCGCCGACCTCGTAATTGCCAATGGCAACCATCACCAGGCAAAAGCGCAGGTCGTGATCATCTATAATAACAAAATGGCGTCCCTGCAAAAACGTGTGGAGCAGTTAACCAATGTGCAAATGATATTGCTGGCTGATGATGCCGGCGACGTTTTCGATTTTATAAAAGAAGCTTTACCAAATTGGCAGGACATACCGCTTTACCGGCTTGACGAAACAGCGAAGATCATCGCCTTTTTTGAAAAGCAGATGCATCAGGCTAAACCGGCCCTGAATGGCCTGGTGCTGGCGGGCGGCAAAAGTGAGCGCATGGGTTTTGACAAAGGCGGCGTAAACTGGCACGGAAAAGAACAGCGTTACCACATTGCTGATGTGCTTCAACCTTTTTGTAAGGATGTATTTATTTCCTGTCGTGCAGACCAGGAACAGGAAATTGACGGCCAATATTCAAGTTTACCAGATTCCTTTACAGGACTGGGACCTTTAGGCGCCATATTATCCGCTTTCCGCGAGAAGCCTGATAATGCGTGGCTGGTTGTGGCTTGCGACCTGCCCTTACTGACTGAGAAAACATTGCAGCATTTAACAGACAGCCGGGATACTTCATCCATTGCTACTGCCTATCAAAGCAGTTTCGATGATTTCCCGGAGCCGTTGATCACGATATGGGAGCCTAAAAGCTACCCGGTATTGCTTTCGTTCCTGTCGCAGGGTTATTCGTGTCCCCGGAAGGTGTTAATAAACAGCGATATTACCTTATTAAAGGCGCCCACCCCTGATGAATTGACCAATGTGAATACCCCTGAAGAGCTCGAAAAGGTTAAACTTTTGCTTCATCAAATACCTGTGCAATGAACCCTGATTTTTTACGATACAGCTGCCAGATAGCTTTGCCGGGCTTTACTGAAAGCACCCAGCGGCTTTTGCAAAATGCAAAGGTATTGGTGGTGGGGGCAGGGGGGCTGGGCAGTCCGGCGGCGCAGTATTTAGCGGCAGCCGGGGTTGGCACGTTGGGTATGGCGGATTTTGATACGATCTCGATAGGTAATTTGCACCGGCAGATATTATTCTCCCCGGCGGATGTCGGACTAAAAAAGGTTCATATAGCCTGTGAACGTTTACAGAAACAAAATCCGGGCATTCAGCTGGTGGCCCATGATGTACGCATTGCTTCGCAAAACGTAATGGAGATCATCAGCCACTACGATATTTTGGTGGATGGCACCGATAATTTCGATACCCGTTATCTACTGAACGATGCGGCGGTAATTGCCGGCAAGCCCGTAGTCTATGGCGCTATTTACCAATATGAAGGCCAGGTTGCTGTATGGAATGTTAAAAATGGAAATGGCAAAGCATCCCCCAACTATCGCGACCTTTTCCCGAAAGTGGATGCCACGCAGATACCCAATTGCGCCGAGGGCGGCGTGATCCCCACCCTGGCGGGCATCATCGGCTGCATGCAGGCCAACGAAGTAATTAAATACATCACCAAAACCGGCGAACTGCTTGCGGGCAAGGTACTTGTGTTCGACGCTCAAACCCTGCAAAGCCGCATTATAAAAATCGGCGATACCACCAATACCCATATTACCCGCTTGGTAGAAACCATTATTGCCCCAACTATTTCCGTTGCCGACCTGAAGAAAGGCATCGCAGAAAATTCAATTGAGTTGATAGACATCAGGACCGGCCAGGAGCGCGAAGATTTTAACATCGGCGGCAAACATGTGCCATTGGATCAGCTTTATAGCTATATTGATAAGATGAACAAAGATACCAAAACCGTGCTATACTGTGCATCCGGCAAAAGGAGCGGGGAGGCCGTTAAGGTTATTAAAAAGAAATTTCCGGAGGCGGATGTTTTTTCACTCGATGGGGGGCTGAAAGCGTGGGATGAGGCTGGTTAATGTTAGAACCGGGATTCAGGAGATTTTACGGATTTCTAGACTTTTTTTGAGATAAATAAAAAACCATCCATCCAGGAAATCATGAAAATCCGCTGAATCCTGGTTCAGACAATCACGGATGCGCCGCTACCCAAACCTCCCCATCCTCAAATATTTCTTTTTTCCATATCGGGACGGTCTCTTTAAGGGTGTCGATGATAAACCGGCAGGCCTCGAAAGCAGCGGCACGGTGGGCGGCGGATACAGCCACAATTACCGGAACCTGGCCAACGTTCAATACACCCGTGCGGTGGTGAACGAGCGCTTTTTGTACCGGCCACTGTTCAAATGCCTGTTTTACTATTTTGTTTATTTCGGCCACAGCCATACGTTCGTAGGCTTCGAACTCGAGGCGTAGTACAGCCTTGCCTTTAGTAGTGTTGCGAACCGTGCCAATAAACACATCGATCCCGCCAGATTCCGGCGACATGATCCAATCAATGCACGATTGAGTGTTTAATGGGGTGGGGGATATTTGGATTTGGGTGGACAATGGAAGTTTTTATACGTTTCAAATTCAAGCCTAAGTTATGTATTTATTTTGTGAACAATTAGTCTGGGTGAACATAAATTGCTTGATCAAAATCGAGGTCAGGTAGCTAAATACATCGAAAATTAGTGAGCTTCTCAACAAAGTCTTTGTATCCAATAAGGATATATAGTATTTTAAATCAAAAATATTAGTGGTTTACTTAAACTTATACTTTAGCAATAATCAGCTTAATAAATTTGCAATGTCGCCGAGTAACACAGCGTCATGTTTCCATCAGAAAATTTAAAAATTGAAATAGGGGAGAAACCCTCATCCCCCGCTCACCGGCGGAATAATAGCGATCTCATCCCGCTCATGGATGGTATCGCCGGGCAAGGCGTATTCGTTATTTACAGCCACCATGTACGAGGCCAGTTGTTGCAGCCGGGGGTATTGACGTTCCAGTACGTATTGTAAATTGTAAACCGTAGCATCGTTAGCCAGCTCCAGGGAAATTGAAGAACTCCCGAAAATATCCTTTGAAATCCCAAACGCCAGCACCTTTATCTTCATGGCTCAAAATTAGGTCAAATTACTATAAAAGACTAACTTAAAAATGAGATTATTGTTTTGGTGAGAAGGTGAGTAGTGAGAGGTTAGTGGTGAGAAGTGAGAAGTGAATTGTGAATGGGCAGTGGCGGGCGCGCAATGATGGCAGTTCGAATTATATCCGTACACACTTACCCCTGACCATTCACTACTCACCACTCACTACCTATATAAAGCAGGTTTTGTCACGCATTTTACATAGATAATGTAATAAAAATAGAAACCGTAAAACTCATTTATATATTTGAGTGGGAAAATTAAACGGGGAGTAGTGTTAAGTTACCTAAAATAGGAAACTCACTGCTCACCTCCCGATAGCTATCGGGACACCACTCACCAAATGAAGTACAAATTAATATACCATATCCTCTTCTGGCTGGGCATTTACCTGCTTTGGGTATTTGTCTTCCGTAATTATTCATTCTCTCTAACCAGGACTGTAACCGTCGAATTTTGCTATTTGATATTTATTACCGCTGATTATTATGTTATGATGTACTTGATAGTTCCACGGTTTTTAAAGAAAAAGAAGTATGTGCTGTTTGTTTTGTTGTCGGCAGGACTGATCGCTTTTTCGGCTTTGCTGCGGGCTTTGGTATCTATTCAAATGAATATGCATGTATTCCATACCAGGCCTTTGCCTGCATTTGGCCACCTGTATTTAAATTCGGTTGTGAATATTTTTATCTGGGTAGAGTTGTTTTTTATCGGGACAATGATTGCCGACAGGGTATACAACCAGCAGCAAATGGCGCTTTTGGAGAAAGAGCGTGTGAAACACGAGCTTGATTTTTTAAAGGCGCAAATTAACCCGCATGCGCTGTTTAACTCGCTGAATTCTATTTATGGACACATCGATAAGCAAAACCAAACCGCAAGGAATATTTTGCTGAAATTTTCGGGCCTGCTGCGTTACCAGCTGTATGACTGTACCGCAGATAAGATAAGCCTGGAAAAAGAAATGGAGTATATCAGGAACTATGTCGCCTTTCAGCAGATACGCAAAGAAGAAAACCTGGTAGTGGATACGGAAATAAATATCAGCGAAGAAAGCTTTACTATTGCGCCGCTGCTGCTGGTAGTGCTTATAGAAAACGCTTTCAAATTTGTAAGTAATTTTACCGACAGGGATAATAAGATCGATATCCAGATAAACGTACGCGGCGGTCAGTTTACTTTTTATGTTTCAAATACCACCGAACACCGGCAGGCTTTGTCCGCGCTGCTTAACCCAGGTGGAGGCATAGGTATCGTCAATTTAAAGCGCAGGTTGGAGTTATTATATCCCAACAAATATGAGCTTGCTTTTAAACAAGAGCCGGACAGTTACGAGGCAACGCTAAAACTGGAACTTGCATGAAATTAAAATGTATAATTATTGACGATGAACCAATCGCCCGCAAAATAATAGAAGAATTTGTAGGCGATATTGATTTTTTAGAGCTCGTGGGCCAGGCCGAAAATCCCGCAAAGGCAATTACTTTACTTAGTAACAATGTCGTCGACCTGATATTTTTGGATATAAACATGCCGGTGATCAACGGGATCAATTTTTTGAAGAGCTCAAAAAACACGGCAAGCATTATCATGACAACCGCATATGCTGAATACGCCGTTGAAGCATTTTCACTGGATGTATTGGATTACCTGGTAAAGCCCATCCCTTTCGAGCGTTTTTTAAAAGCATGCAATAAAGCCAGGGAAGTTTACGAAACAAAAAAACAAATTGCGCAGCCGGCCCAGGCTCCCGGGGACCATTTTTTTATTAAATGCGATAACCAGATAGAAAAAGTGTTGTACAACGACCTGCTTTACGCCGAGGCCATGATGAATTACGTGATACTTTACACCACCACCCGCAAAATGATCGTGTACATCACCCTTAAAAGCCTGGAAGAGCAATTGCCGGCAAACCAATTTATAAAAGTTCACAAATCATTTATCGTAAACCGCAGCAAAATAAAAAGTATTGAAGGCAATATGATCAATATCGGTACTGAAAAAATCACCATCAGCCAGAACCTGCGTGAAAAGGTGCTGAATGAAATTTTGAAGGATAGGATGATCAGAAGATAGGTTCATTAGTTCACTGGTTCATTAGTTCATTGGTCAGGGCGCAGAGGCAAGTTCGTTAGGTCACTGGTTTATCAGTGGGGCGCATATCTGTCAAGGGGATGTCGGACATAACTAATGAAGCAGACTAATGAACTAATGAACTAATGAACTAATGAACCAGTGAACTAATGAACGTCCGGAAATGCTACCCCGTTATGGCAGGTATTGCACGTTACCACAAGCCCATCCGTGCCGATCATCGGGTGCTTTATTTTGAAATATTTTTTGTTGATGCCCATAGTGGTACGCATCATTTGGCGGGCAATTTCCTTTTCGGGTTTGGCATCGCTGGCGAAATCAACCTGGCCGGTGGTTTTATCTGCCGCATGGCAAAAATTACAGGCTACACCCAGGCCGTCTTCAAAATCATCCACCATAATTTTTTGGAGGTCGTTTGAGCTGATGTTTTTTGGCAGCACCTTCAGGTTTACATATTGCGGCGCATCGGCGGGTTTCGAAATTGTAGCGCTGGCCATAACTGTTACCGTTGCAGCCAGCGCTAATATGATTGAAAATTTACGGTTGATCTTCATGATTTTGTGCTAATATTTTGTTTTACTTCGCAGGAGCACCAGGCCGGTAGAATAACATCCTCATGACTGGAAATGAAAAGCTCACAAAGAACTATTCGGGATGGAGGTAACGAACTTTCCGGGTTATTCTTACCGGCCGGGCGCTGCCGACGAAGCATTTATCATAGGGGTTATAGTTGGTTCTTTTTAGTGAGTATATTTAACGATACCTCAAGTTCATTCGAAATTGTGCTGGTGCCGCCCACGTCATAGTCTTTCCGGTTTATTTTAAATATTCCCTTAAACAGGTAGCCGTCGTTTGATGCTGTTGCCGAAAAAGGGAACGAAATAACCCTGGTTTGTTTTTTAATGGTAAGGTTTCCTGTGACTACAAATGCGCCGTTTCTATCAGCGGATACTTTGCTTGATACAAAATGTATCCTGGGGTAGTTTTTTACATCAAAATACGATTCGCCGCGGAGGTGGCCGTCCCTTAAGCCATTATCAGTATTTACAGATGCGGCGTCAATGCTCACATCGAAATTAGATGCAGCAGGATTCGCCGGATCAAACGCAATATCACCCTGCAATCCGGTAAACTTACCGCCGGTTTCAATTCCAAAGTTTTTAATAGTGAAATTTAACGAGGAGCCCTGGTCTGTCGGTTTGTACTGGGCTAAAACACTGCCTGATATCAAGGCAGTTAGTATAAATAATGTGATTTTTTTCATGAGTAATATTTATTCTCCGTGAACTTAGTGCCTGCTTTGTGACCTTCGTGGTTAATTTTTACCACGGAGGTCACAAAGAAATTCACAAAGGGCACAAAGATTTTTATCGTAGGGGATATGGCACCTCTTTAGTGCTGCCCCTTGCGTTTAGGGATTTGAAAGATTGGATTAATTTATTGAGCCGTCGCTTCCATTAAAGGGCTATCCGTAACGGCTAATGTATGGTTATGCTCCACATAATTAACCTCGGTTAAACCCAGTACGCTGCGCAGTTTTTCAGCTGGGACTTTCATTGGCCCGGGGGATGGCGCACTGCCCGGCGCTGGCTGCGGAAATGCGGTCGACATTGCGGTATGAAAAGTAATATTGCCCTCCACTTTTTGAATGGTTTGGTGGATGTGCCCGTTTAGTACAGATACCGATCCAAAGCGCCTTAAAAGCGATAAGGCCTGTTCGCTGTCCTTTGTTCCCCAGCCCCATTGCGGGTAAACGGCCCAGAGCGGGATATGCGCAAATACTACAATTGGCGTGCTGTTTGAAAGTCCGCGCAGGTCGTCAGCAAGCCACTTTAATTGTTCGTCGCCGAGTGTTCCCATGCCGCCGTCAACCTGGACCAGAGCGTTCACCAGGCCAATAAAATGTACGCCGTTTGAATCAAAACTATACCAGCCGCTGCCTTTGGTGCCTTTGCCATAACGCTCGAGGTATAATTTGCCGTTATCCGTAAGGTCATGCTCTCCCGGAACATAAAATACCTGCTTGTTTGTAGCCTTCATTGATTGGTCCAGGGTGTCAAATTGATCGGCCTGCGCCAGGTGCGAAAGGTCGCCGGTGTGCAGGATGAACTTGGGTGCAGCTGGCATCGCGTTGATCTTTGCAATAGCGGACTGCAATGTGCCGGTTACATCAGGATTAGCAGCTTTATTAAAGCCGATATGACTGTCGCTGATCTGCACAAAGCTGAAATCAGATTTGGGCATGATGAGCCCTTTTTTAATACCGCCTGTGGTCTTGTCGATCACCTGGCTCATGCCATACGATTTCAATATACCGCCCGTCATCATCCAGATCACCCCCGTGCCGGCCCATGCCATACATTCCAGGAAACCCCTGCGGTCGATGCCATCCTGGTTGCTATCGCTATGGATAAAATTGTCTTTCTTTTCGTTTTCCATAATTTTTTGTTTAATGCCCCGATTAATTATGGTACGAAGAAATGGAAATGCCTGCTCACAGGTAAATATTTTACATGAAGCAGGGGAAATGCGTGATAAAGGGGGGGTTAGTGATTAGAGGCTGGAGATTAGAGATTAGTTAGAAAGTCCGGAAGTCGGAAAAGTCCGAAAGAAAAAGTTTTGGGAATAATTGGTCAATCACCTAAAGACCAATGGTCAATGACTAATGACCAACGACCAATTTCTTATCCGCAATTTGAATAAGTCCGAAACAAAGAATGATAAAGGCAAATATCCATTTATAGGCTAATATAAAATTCAATGCTGGCCCTACAATAGCCGGGCTTACATAACTTATTGAAAAATATGCGCCTATAACACCTGTCACAAGCACTGTGGCAATGATGACACCATACCGCAAAGATTCAGCTTTTTGCTCCCTGGTTTTTATCTGTTTCACAACCGCTTTTGCAAGATCACTATGTCGTGAAACTTCCGGTTCAGCGGCCAAGGCGGTAAATAACAACCGGTAAAGGGTGCTATCCTCATCGCTGCCGGGTAATTCGTGCAATCCACCTTCCTTTAATTGTTGCTCCAGCAGTTGCTGTATCTCTTCGTCGCTCGGCGCTTTCATCATTAATATTTTATATAAATTTCCAGTTTTTCTTTCAATAATTTCCTGGCCCTGAATAAATAATTTTTTACCGTGCCTTCAGGCATGCCTGTTATCTCTTCAATTTCAAGATAGGAAAACTCGTTCAAATGGTATAACGTTAGCACAGTCCTGTAATGAACAGGTAATTTTTCAATTTGTTGCTGTATAAATGCGGTGTTATTTTTTTTGGCCAGGATAGTCTCAGGATCTTCCGTTGTTTTATGGTAGTTTTCAAAATCGGCAATGTCATCTGTAAGGTTCCTTTTCCCGGATACTTTTTTCAGGTGGTTAATAGCAGTTCCGTAAGCAATTTGTGCTATCCACGTGGATAGTTTTGATTGGAATTTAAAGCTGCCGAGATGCCTGTAAACTTTTATAAATACCTCCTGGCAGATATCCTGTGTATCTTCTTTGTTTTGCACCAGCCTGCTAACCATATACGTCACCAGCTTTTCATATTGTTTCACCAATATTTTGAAAGCCGTTACATCACCATTTACGATGCGGGAAATTATTTCCTCTTCATTCTGCATGCGGGCGATTAGACAATGTTTGGTTGTGAAAAGTTGCAATGAGTTGTAAGGGTTGAAAAGTTGTAGTGGTTGCAAGGGTTATAAAAGAGCTTCAACTTTTATAACCTTTACAACTTTTACAACCGCTATAACCTACCTGCAACATTTAAAACACCTTTCCTGTCTAATGTAGCAAATCATTTAAAAACATAAAAATATGAATGCTTTAATCGCATGCCTGGGACTTGCGTTAGCAATAGTAGTTATCATTATTTCAATTTTAAATCATCGTATAAAAATGCGGATGATAAAAGATGGACACGTAGATGAAAACTCCATTAAAATTTTGAGCCAGGAAAACTCAGGTTTTAAACTGGACACTTTAAAATGGGGTATCATTTTATTATTTGGTGGTATTGGTTTAATAATTATAGATTACCTGCCGCATAACTACGATCTTGACCGCCATTATGATTACCACGAATCCCCGCTTCCGTTTGGAATTGAGATCGTTTGCTTAGCGCTTGGTTTTTTAGTGTACTACTTTATTGCAAGAAATATAAATAGAAAAGGTTGATTAGGTTTTATTAAGTTGATTGGGTGAGTAGTTACCTGAAAAAGCCTGTGGAATGTCCTCTGCGGGCTTTCTCTTTTTCTTAAAAAATCCTGCGAATCCATAAATCTGCTTAATCCCGGTCGCTTTTAACAGAAATTTTCTTTAAAATTGGTCATGAAATTATACAACTCCAAAAGCGGGATCCTGCTGGAGCATAATGAGGCCTTTTTTATTGTAGACGAACCCTGGGATATTCTGGTCAACAGGGATGACCTGGAAGGATATTTAGCTTCAAAGACCAAAACCACCCACCAAATAACTGCGGGAGATCAAGCCAAATTCCTTGCCGATAATGCTATTCTGCCGCCTATAGGGCAGCAGGAAGTTTGGGCGGCCGGCGTTACCTATTTAAAAAGCCGCGATGCCCGGATGGAAGAATCGCAGAGCACCGGCGCTGCCAGCCTGTACGACAGGGTATATGATGCCGAACGCCCTGAATTATTCTTTAAAGCGATGCCATCAAGGGTTTCGGGGCACAAACAACATGTTTTTATTCGTAAAGATTCTTCGTGGAATGTGCCTGAACCTGAGCTTACTTTATTCATCAATTCAAACGGAAATATCCAGGGCTATACCATCGGCAATGATATGAGCTCAAGGAGCATTGAGGGCGAAAATGCTTTGTACCTGCCGCAGGCCAAAATATACGAAAAAAGCGCGGCACTGGGTCCATGCCTGTATGTTGTCTCAAAACCGATCAGCAAGGAAACGGGCATAAAAATGATCATCAGGCGGGGAGACGTTAAAGCTTATGAAGATTTCACCAAAGTATCGCAAATAAAACGTTCATTTGATGAGCTAACCCGTTATTTATTCAGCGAGTGCGATTTTCCCCATGGCTGTTTCCTGATGACCGGTACCTGCCTGGTGCCTTCGTCTGATTTTACTTTGCAGGAGGACGATGTGGTGGAGATCAGCATCGACGGTATCGGCACACTTATAAATACTATTGGCACTAACCCCAAACATAAACTTATATGAAGGCCATTAATTTTTTACCTATTTTATTAATAACTATCATCCTGAACTCCTGCCAAACTGAACCTCCAAAGGCTAAAGTCTTTGAGAGCCAGTACGCTAAAGGCACTTTTGGGTACGATCTTGATTTTTTAAAGCAAAAAGACAGCGTTATTGTGCTCAACAGCAAGGATGGAAGCGGGGAGATCATCATTTCGCCGAAATACCAGGCAAAGGTATTTACGTCAACGGCAGATGGCGCCAATGGAAAGAGTTTTGGCTGGATAAATTACAAAACATTTGCGGCCACCTCGTTAGACGCGCACATGAACGCCTATGGCGGCGAGGACCGTTTATGGCTTGGGCCTGAAGGTGGCAAATTTGCCTTGTTTTTTAGGCCTGCCACCAAAATGGTATTTGATTACTGGCATACGCCCGCAGCTTTTGATTTTGAAAGCTGGAAACTGACATCAAGCTCGGATAAAAAAGCATCGTTAAGCAAGTCGACAAGAGTTTTGAACTACCTGGGCGTTATATTCACATTGGCTGTAGTGCGCGATATTGAGATATTAGAACCTGCCGACATGAAAAAAATGCTGGGTATTAATTTTGACGATAAAGTGAAACCGGTTGCTTTTAGCACCACCAATACCCTCATCAATACCAGTCCTTTTGCCTGGGACAAAAATAGCGGTGCTCCTTGTTTATGGAATTTGGATATGTTTTCACCCTCGCCAAAAACCGTTATTGTTGTGCCCTACAACCAAAATGACACCGGCAAAGTAGCCACAACCGACTATTTTGGCCAGATACCTCCCGACAGGGTAAAATACAATAACGGTATACTTTTATTTAAAGCCGACGGCAAATCGCGTGGAAAACTGGGTATGCCGCCTAACCGCGCCAAAACCATGGCAGGCAGTTATGATGCTCAAAACAATGTGCTTACCATTGCCCTGTTTGACATGAACCCAAAAGCAACCTATCTAAACCAGGAATGGCGCACAGATAAAGACCCTTTTGTTGGTGACGCAGTAAATGCTTATAACGACGGCCCGCTGGCGAACGGTTCACAAATGGGGCCGTTTTATGAAATTGAAAGCGTATCGCAGGCAGCTTTTTTAAAGCCAAATGAAGGGCTGTCGCATAAGCACAGCGTTTTTCATTTTACCGGGGACAAGGCCGAGCTTAACCAAATCGCATTAAAAACATTGGGAATATCGTTGCAGGATATACAAGCTGCATTTAAATAATTATATTCGTCAGTGGTGAATGGTGAGAAGTGAGTGGTGAGAACGCAAAGTACAAATCCCCGATATAAATTATAACCTGTTTTAAACCTGTTTCATGGCTAAAAATAAAAATCTTTACGCGATAGCGCTTATTACCTCGTTGTTTTTTTTATGGGGGGTTGCCTTAAACCTTAACCCCATATTGATCCCGCATTTAAAAAAGGCCTGCGAGCTTACCGATCTTCAATCTTCGCTGGTTGATTCGGCATCGTACCTGGCCTATTTTATTTTGCCCATCCCGGCGGCCTTGTTTATGAAAAAGTATGGTTATAAGGGCGGGATACTTTTGGGACTGATACTTTTTGCCTGTGGAGCTTTTTTGTTTTATCCTGCGGCAGCGGTAAGGAGCTACGTATTTTTCCTATCGGCCTTGTTTGTTTTATTCTCGGGCGCGGCGTTTTTAGAAACTGCAGCCAATCCCTACATCACAGTTTTGGGTGATCCGGCAACGGCTACCCGCCGCATAAACTTTTCCCAGTCTTTTAATGGGCTGGCGGCCAGCATCGCGCCATTGATTGGCGGAGTGTTTATTTTATCAGGTAAAACCTTATCGGGATCTCAAAAGGCGGGCATGTCGGCTGATCAATTGAACACCTACTTAAATAAAGAAGCTTCATCCGTTCAAATACCTTACTTAGTAATTGGGCTGGTGGTGCTTACCGTGGCCATACTTATATTCAGGAAACCACTCCCCGAAATTATTGAAGAAGACCTGGAACCAGCCGATGATGAACACAAACCGCTGTATAAAAAAATATTCGCCTTATTAGGGAGAAAACAATTGAGGACGGGCGTATTGGCCGAATTTTTTTATGTTGGCGCACAGGCCGGCGTATTGGGCTTTTTTATCCGATTCTCTGAAAGGGTGGCAGGCATGGGCGAGAAAACCGCCGCCGCTTTCCTTACCGCCGCCGCGATCGGATTTATGACGGGCAGGTTCAGTGGTACTTTTTTAATGAAATTTGTAAACCCGGTTAAAATTTTGGCCACCTATTGTTTAATAAATATATTGCTGCTCATACTGGCCGTTACGCTTCACGCCAAATTCTCGGTGTTTGCTTTGATAGGCGTAGCGTTTTTTATGTCGATCATGTTCCCTACGATATTTTCTTTAAGCATCCGGGGCTTAGGATCGAAAACAAAATTGGGATCATCATTGGTAATTATGGGGATTGTCGGCGGCGCTATAATTCCGCCGATAATGGGCAAGGTATCTGATATGACGAGCATTCAATATGCCTATTTAGTGCCGATTGTGTGCTTTGCGTATATATTTTATTTCGCTTTTAAGAATTTGAAAGTTAAAAAGGTGGAGATAGTGGCTGCTCAGTAAAAATTAATAGCATGGATTTACAACTAACAAACAAAGTAATTATAGTAACCGGTGGCGCAAAAGGGATAGGCGAGGGCATAGTAAAAGTGCTGGCAAAGGAAGGCGCTATCCCTGTAATTGTTGGCAGAAGTGAAGTCGATAACATTAAAGTTGCGCTTGCGGTCGAGGCTGCCGGCGGGCAGGCATCCCACGTGGTTGCTGAATTAACCGATCCTGCCGCCTGCCAAAAAGCAGTAGTGGACATTATAAAGCAATTTGGGCGCATTGACGGCCTGGTAAACAACGCCGGTGTAAATGATGGGGTAGGGCTTGAAAACGGCACCTACGAGAAATTTATGGCATCCCTGCATAAAAATGTGGTGCATTATTATTTGATGGCGCATCATGCGTTGCCAGAACTAAAAAAATCAAAAGGTGCCATACTTAATATCACCTCCAAAACGGCGGATACAGGCCAGGGTAACACTTCGGCTTATGCGGCGGCGAACGGCGGCCGTAACGCCTTAACACGCGAATGGGCTGTTGAGTTGCTTAAATATGGCATCAGGGTTAATGCTATCGTAGTTGCCGAGTGCTGGACACCTTTGTACGAAAACTGGATAAAAACACTGCCCGACCCCGAAGCAAAACTAAAAGAAATTGAAGCCAAAATACCCCTGGGCAACCGTATGACGACCGCCGAAGAAATAGCCAATATGGCGGCCTTTTTGTTGTCGGAAAGATCGAGCCATACTACCGGCCAATTGATTCATGTCGACGGAGGATATGTACATTTGGACAGGGCTTTAGCGAATGCCTGATGGTAAGAAGTGAGTTGTGAATAGTGAGTTAGACAGACTATTCACCGTTCACTACTCACCACTCACATAACTTAAAACACATGACAAAAATAGACTCCCACCAGCATTTTTGGAAATTTGACCCGGTTAGGGACAGCTGGATCGATAGTACGATGTCCGCAATCCAGCGCGATTTTATGCCTGCGGATTTGAAGCCGGTGCTGGATAAATTTGGGATTGATGGTTGTGTGGCTGTACAAGCCGACCAATCGGAAGCTGAAACTGAATTTCTGTTAGGCCTCGCCGAAGAGCACGATTTTATAAAAGGCGTTGTTGGTTGGGTTGACTTGCGGGCAGATGATATTGCCAGGCGCCTCGAATATTTCAAGCAATTTAAAAAGCTAAAAGGTTTTCGCCATGTTTTGCAGGGGGAGGCCGACAGGGCACTTATGCTCAACCCGCAGTTTACACGGGGTATTAACGCGCTAAGAGTAAATAATTTTACTTACGATATCCTGATCTTTCCCGATCAGCTTGGTTATACCTACCAGTTTGTAAAAACATTTGGCGGTCATAAGTTTGTGATCGATCATATCTCCAAACCTGATATAAAAAATAAAAATATCGAAAAGTGGGAAAAAGGTATAAGGGCAATAGCAAAACAAGAAAATACCTGGTGCAAGGTATCGGGCATGGTTACCGAGGCCGACTGGCACAATTGGGTTTTGGCTGATTTTGAACCTTACCTGGATGTGATATTTGAAGCGTTTGGCACAAAACGGGTAATGTTTGGCTCCGACTGGCCGGTTTGCAATGTAGCAGGTGGATACCAGCAGATGCTCTCAATTGTTAAAAATTATACATCAAAATTATCTGCCAATGAGCAGGAACGTTTCTGGGGACTTAACGCGATAGAATTTTATAAACTGGATTAAGGAGCGTAGAGATTTGACAACTTTTTAAAAGTTGTCAAATCTAATCTGCCTGATGAAAATGCCAGGATGAAAGTGCACTGGGTAATTGTATCTGATAAGACATAAAATGTTGATCATAAATAATTTAATCTACTTACTTAAATGATTTATAGACTTAATATAATGGGAATGAAAAGATCAGTTTTACTTACTTTGATAGTTGCTTTGTTTGCTTTATCGGCAAACGCGCAGGAAAAATTTAACGGTTTAGGGGTAAATCTCGGTAACCTTTATCGTTTATCGGATGCAAAAACCAGGTCTATCAGCCCCGAGAATTTTAACGGCGAAAAGGGTAAGGGCGGAATGGCTACAACCGGCACAGGAGCGGGGCCTTCAAGGGACCTGGGGCAGAAATGGAAAGTCAGCCCAAGTGTTGTTATAAAAAAACATACTACCTATACCGTGGCCGAGATAGATGGCTCTGGGGCAATTCAACACATCTGGATGACACCTACCGGTAACTGGCGTTATTCAATTATCCGTTTTTATTGGGATGATGAAACCACCCCATCGGTGGAGACACCGGTTGGCGATTTCTTTTGCATGGGATGGGGTAAGTATGCGCCCGTGCAATCACTTGCCGTGGTGGTTAACCCGGGCAGCGGGTTTAATTGTTATTGGCCGATGCCGTTCCGTAAAAAGTGCAGGATAACTATGGAAAATATCGATAACGAGGATATGGTTTTATATTACCAGGTTGACTATACCCTTACTGATGTACCAAAAGATGCCGGGTATTTTCATGCGCAGTTCCGCCGTGTAAACCCTTTGCCATTTAAAAAAGACTACGTTTTGGTCGATAGCATCAAAGGTAAAGGACAATATGTGGGCACCTATATGGCCTACGGTTCAAATAAAAACGGCTGGTGGGGCGAGGGAGAGATAAAATTCTTTATGGATGGCGATACCGAATTCCCGACCATAAACGGTACCGGTACCGAAGATTATTTTAACGGCGCCTATGATTTCGACAGCATGCACAAAAAACCTGACGGCACCGAAACCAGCGAATACACAGAATTTTGCAGTCCGTACAGCGGCCTGCCCCAGGTAATTCGCGGCGACGGGCATTATAGCAATGCCCAGCGCTTCGGCCTGTACCGGTGGCATATTGCTGATCCTATCCGTTTTGATAAAGACCTTAAAGTAACTATCCAGGATTTAGGCTGGCATGCTGATGGCCGTTATATGCCGCTGCAGGATGACATCGCATCCGTGGTATTCTGGTACCAAAGCGAACCGCACGGGGCGTTCCCGGTGTTTCCATCGAAGGACCAGTTGGAAGTGAATTGATTTCGGATTTTCGATTTCGGAATTTTAAATGAGGGATTTAAATTTTTAATATCGCAAGCCGAATAATTTTTCCTTAAATCCGACATCGGAAATAAAAACAAATCCGAAATCGAAAATCCGAAATACTCTCAGATTCTTCGTTTCAACGTCAATATCACCTGGTCAATTTTTTTATCGTGATAAATATCCAGCAGCAGGCTACGTTCGTTTTGTGATTTGAACAGGTCATCAATTTGCTCCAGGCTCATGCTTGCCGTTGGCTTAAAATTAATAGCTACTATTTCATCATTTTTTTCTAACCCTATATCATCGCCCGCGGAACCGGGTTCAACCCGGCTTATGATGACACGCTTAAAATCATCGCCTGCGGCATAATACTCTAAGCCGCTCATATCATGCTCAAAGGGTTCGCTATAGTCCGGGCCCCGTTTTAAATAAATGGCTTTGTTGTAATAGTCAAAAACCACAACAAATTTTTTAAGCAACCCTACGCCCAGGTTGCCGTCCCGTTTTTCCATGAACCGTTGCTTTAACGAGTCATCTTCGGGAAACGAGGATATCAGGTTTTTTATCTTGTATTTCCCCAGCTCTATCTCATTTATCCGGCTTATAAATCCGATTACCGGGCCGTTGAAACCCATCCCCAAATTAGCCGGGATACATTTCTTTGGAAGCTCATGGCTATCTGCCATGTTATCGAGGGAAAGCGGGTGGCCGGCGCCGAGGTCGATCACCAGTTTGCTTTTCTTTACGGAACCATCGGGCAAATGCACGTTGGCATCGAGGTATGGTTTATGATTTTCGATGGTGATCGGGATCTTTTCACCCTTGTTATATAAAAGCTCATCGTTTGGCCGGTAAACGGTAAGGGTCGAGTCGCTGAAATCTACTTTTACGGCCAGGTTGCTAAAAAATTCGAAGCCCAACAATCCATGGATTGGCATCCCGGCATAATTGGATAATCCAAAATGGTCTGCCTTCAGGATAGCAGCCGCTACGTTATAACTCGTTAATCCGGGTATGTCAACATTCAACGGCGCAGTGATATAAGCATCATAAGCTTCATCTCCGCCGCAGCCGGTTAGTTTTAAAATGCGTTTGCCCGGTGTGCTGACGGAATCCATCAGATCCGGGTCCGTAATCACCATTAATCCCACGCCCGTATCCATTATGAAATTGAACGGGCCCTTATTGTTGATCCTTAATTTGATAACTACCATATTCCGGACCATCCGGAAGGGAATTGTTACTTTTTTATTGCGGCCGTTTATATCAAAGTATTGCGCATGTGCGGATACAAAAAATAAATTTAAAAGTACCAGCCACAAAAAATACCGGGGCATTGTTTTGTTCGGCATAATCATAAAATTTACACAACATATTATCCTTAATTCGGGAACGAATTATCCCGGATAAAAGCACAGCATCCCAACCCACGCATTTCCTGTTTTGCTTCTTTTGCGAATGTTATCTATATTTTTTGTAAATTGTGGTTTATAATTGGTTGCAAAGGCTTGCTTCTTTGGGCTAATCCATTCCAATGAATAAAATTATGAAAATATTTTTAATAAATCCATACACAGCATGTACAAGTTAATACAAGTTTGATACAAGCTGAACTTTGCGATAATCTATTATATTTTTGTATGAACTTTTGATTGTGAGCGTATGTATACTGATGAGTTTCTGATAGAAAAGACCAAGAAATTATTTGAATCCAATACCGGTTGGGGAGATAGTGAAGAGTGGACGAACCAGGATTTTATGATACTGAGTGAGAAGATCCAGGAACGTACCGGGGTAGCGCTGAGCCACGTGACCTTAAAAAGGGTTTGGGGCAAAGTAAAATACGACAGCTTGCCGAATACCCATACCCTTGATACCCTCGTCAGATTTTTAGGGTATGAAAACTGGCGTGATTTTAAATCGCAAAACGGCAATGGCAGCACCGTTGCAAAAACCGCGCAGCCAATTGGCAGCAACGGCATCCACACCGGGATTAAACCGGTTGTAAACAAAGGCAACCCGGTTTTAAAAAGGGTTTTGTTTGTCGGTGTACCGGTTGTTTTGATCGTTGTTGTATTGTTTTTTAACGAAAGCAAACCGAACGTTGCCAACAGCAATTACTCCTTTAGCAGTAAAAAAGTGGTTTCGGAAGGCCTGCCAAATTCGGTCATCTTTAATTTCGATGCTACCAAAGCGCCCGGCGATTCGGTTATTATCCAGCAATCGTGGGACAAACACCTGCAGGTAAAGGTGTCAAAATACCAGCACCAGCATACTTCTATTTATTATTATCCCGATTATTATAAGGCCAAGCTTATTGTCGACGGGAAAATTGTGAGTATGCACCGGCTGCTGATAAAATCAAATGGCTGGCTGCCCATCGTTGTGCAGTCGCCGGTACCGGTTTATTTTAATAAAGAGGATGTTATGACGGGCGGCAAAATGGCCCTGCCGCTTGATAAAATACTTGCCCGTAATATAAAAATGCAGCCCGAACCCCCAACCGTAATGTACTCCAACGTGAAGGACTTTGGCGAGATATACAGTGACGATTTTGTTTTCGAGACCTCGGTTAAAGACGATTACCACGAAGGCGCAGCTATTTGCCAGTTAGCAAAACTCTATATACTTTGTGAAGGTACGGCCGTTGGCATCCCGCTTTGTACAAAAGGCTGTATCTCGAACGTCGACCTGCTCTTTACCAATTTTTATACTTCGGGCAAGCAGGAAGACCTGTCGGCTTTTGGTGTTGATTTTAATTCATTTGTAAAAGTAAGGGTCGAATCAAAAAACCGTAAGGCGAAGATTTTTATTAATGATAAACTGGTTTATTCGGTGAATAAAGATATCATCAAATCAAAGATCATAGGTTTTGATTTTACTTTCCAGGGCACCGGTTCTGTTGATTATGTGAAAATGTCAAACGGGAAAGTGAATTACGAGGATAATTTTTAGCCCATTTTGTCATTGCGATCCGCCGACAGGCGGAGAAGCAATCTCGTCGCTCACTGGTAGCGCGTATGCATTGCGACGGGACTGCTTCGTCGTTCCTCCTCGCAATGGCAAAGGGTTATATTATTTGCAATACTTCTTTACGTCCTCGCCAGCCTCTTTCGATCCCAGCTCAAGCGCTTTATTTAAATCTGTACAGCCGGTATTGTCGTGCTGAGCTAATTTTGCCAGGCCGCGGTTAAGCCAGGCATCGCTGCTTTTAGGGTTTAGCTCAATGGCGGTATTGAAATCTTTCATAGCGCCCGCCTGGTCGTTTAAATTCATTTTCGCTTTGCCGCGCAGCACATAGTTATTGCCGTCTTTAGGGCTTAGCTTTATCGCCTCAATAAAATCGGTACGCATATCCGCCGTATCAAGGGTATAGCTTTCAGCAAGGGCCCGGTAGGCATAAGTTTTAATATTTTCGGGATTTATTAACAGTACGCTGATATAGTCATAATCAGCCCCCAAATAATTTTTTTGGATCATCTTTAAATTTGCGCGGTAAAAATAGGCGTCATCATTATTTTGATCTTTTTCAATGGCTTTGTCAAATTCCTTTGCCGCGCCATCGTAATCTTTAAGCTTTAGTTTTGTGTTACCGATATTGGCGTAAGCTATCGACCTTGTATTGGTATCTATAGCCATGGCTTTGGAAAATTCGCCGATCGCACCTTTGCTATCGCCCAGGTCACTCATGGCTATACCGCGTTCGATAAAAAATTTGCCATTTTTTGTAGCAGGAGTGATCACCTTATTAAAAAATATGAGCGCTTCTGAATATTGCTGGTCGGCAATCAGTTCGTGCCCGAGCCTGAGTTGTGCCTCTTTATTTTTCGGATCGAGTTCTAATTGTTTCCGGTAATCCGCTATCGCGCCCTTTTTATCGCCCAGTTTACTTTTTACTTTTCCGCGAATAGAATAAGCGTAAGAGTTGCCGGGATATATTTCGATGGCTTTGTTCAGATCAGCGATAGCGCCATCATAATCGGCCAGCATCGCTTTCACATTGCCACGGCCGGTATATCCTTCGGTATTTTTAGGGTTCTGGGTTATGGCGGTATTAAAATCGGCCAGCGCGCCTGCCGTGTCCTGCAGGGCTGTTTTGGCTTTCCCGCGGGTTACATAGGGATAGCCGCCATGATCGGTATCGTACATTACGGCTGTATCGCCATCATGCAGGGCGCCATGATAATCTTTAAGTGAAATTTTCAGGTCCCCCCGGGTTTGAAATGCCTTTGAAAACTTAGGGTCGAGGCTGACTGCCTTGTTAAGGTCAGCCATAGCTGATGTAGTATCATCCAGCTTGATTTTCGAAACCCCGCGATAAAGGTATAACTCAGCATTTGTTGGGTTAAGCTTTATCGCTTTGTTGAAATATTCGATCGCTTCTTTGTTTTCTTCGGTATTGCTGGCAGCTTTTGCAAGGTAATAGTATAAATTCGGCAGGTTTGGGTTCAGTGTTGCCGCTTTATTATAATCTTCAATAGCACCCTTAAAATCCCTTAAGTCCACTTTGATGTTGCCACGGTAAAATACAGCGTCAGCATTGGTTGGGTTTAGCCGGATGGTGGTATTATAATCCGCTATGGCGCCGTCATAATCAGCAATGGTGCCCTTTGAATTGGCCCGGTAATAATATACATCGGCATTATTGGGGTTAAGCTTTATGGCTATGCCATAATCAAGTATAGCGCCTTTGTTATCCCCTAAATTTGTTTTTGCAACACCCCGGTATTCATACAGTTCAGGGTTTTTGGGTGTGATTTCGATAGCCCTTGTAAAATCTTCCACCGCCCCGGCATAGTCAGATGAATTAACTTTTTCGTTAGCCCTGTAATGGTATATATCGGCTGTTCTTAGGCCCAGTTCAATAGCTTTTGTATAATCATCGATAGCATTTTTAAATGATTTTATATTGCTGTTTGCGTTTGCGCGATAGTAGTACGCGTTTGCCATGCCGGGGTCGAGGCCGATAACTTTGGTGTAATCGTCAATGGCCGGGTTGTATTGCTTATCGTTACTGTAGGCATTGCCGCGGTATAAATATGCCTTAACATTTGTATTGTTAAGTTCGATGGCTTTGGTGAAATCCAGGATAGCAGCTTTATAATTTTTTTGCGATGCCTTTGCATTGGCGGCGTTCAAATATTGATCTGATGTTTGGGCGAATGCCAGGTATGGTAAAAAAGAAATTACAATTAATAGTCTTCTCATAATTTTATTATCAACTATTGGCAATAAATAAGCCAAAAATTTTGATCGGGGTTGAGTTTTTGCCTGGTAAATCCATCTTATCGCCCGGGATTGCCAACCTAAGAGTTACAAAGCTGAACCTGGTTAAAAAGCGCATGATCCTGCAGGGAAAACCACCACGGGTATATTACGCAAATTGTTGCCAAATTGTTTTGATGTTACAGGAGGGTGTGCGAAATCAATCTTACAAAAACGACCGCGTCATATCGAAGCAGGACATGGGTTCTCCTTTCCAACTTAGTAAACCCATTCAGGGTACTGGAAAAAGTCGAAAATTTTCTTATTTGTGTATTTTATGAAACAAAGATTTAATTTATTAAATAATTAAAATACTGTTGGTTATCTGTTAGTTAAGTTTTGATATTCAACGGTGTATGTTATAAATACGTTGCTTTTGTGAAATATTTTTCCCTATCTTCAAAAAATAGATTTCTTCTTTAAAACCTAAGGACAGAAACACCAAAAATCCTGGTTGTTTCTTTTGGCTATGGTGATTTGCCTTGATAAAAGCTCCGTTGCCATTTTTTTATTTTTTAGTTATTGATCAATGAAAAAATTTCACCCACTACGCCCCGGAGTTGTACCGGCCAAATCATTAAAGCATGTTTTTTTGCCGGCTTTAGTGTTAACCGTTATTATGTTGCTGGCTGCAATTTCGCCCGGCGAGTTATTTGCAGCGGCCCCAACAATTACTTCTTTTAGCCCGTTGACCGGCCCGGTGGGCACCTTAGTAACTATAAACGGCACAAACTTAAGTACCCCAACGGCCTTTACTATTGGCGGCAAAAGCGCCATAGTAGTATCCAATACGGGCAGCGTTTTAGTGGCCATGGTGATGCCCGGCGCGGCAACTGGTGTGGTTTCAATAACTAACGCAGGGGGTACAGCGGGGGGCAGCGGTAACTTTACTGTAATGGCAACAAAATTTCCATCTGCTCAGCAGGGGGCAAAATTAGTGGGGACAGGTGCCTCAGGAACAAATGTCTTCCAGGGTATTTCCGTGTCCCTAAGTGCTGATGGCAATACGGCTATCGTAGGGGGATATAATGATAATTCAAACCAGGGCGCAGCATGGGTTTACACACGGAGCGGCGGCGCATGGACACAGCAGGGTTCAAAGCTGGTGGGCAGCGGCAACACGGGGGCTGCCGACCAGGGCTCTTCCGTATCCCTTAGCGCTGATGGCAATACAGCCATTGTCGGGGGATCCAACGACAATTCCGGT
>CAIPFE010000033.1 GCA_903864275.1 uncultured Mucilaginibacter sp. | reverse complement strand
GGGTTCAAAGCTGGTGGGCAGCGGCAACACGGGGGCTGCCGACCAGGGCTCTTCCGTATCCCTTAGCGCTGATGGCAATACAGCCATTGTCGGGGGATCCAACGACAATTCCGGTGTGGGAGCGGCCTGGGTTTACACCCGCAGCGGCGGTATCTGGGTCCAGCAAGGTCCAAAGCTGGTAGGTACAGGCGGCGTGGGGTCTTTGGTCTATCAGGGCTCTTCCGTATCCTTGAGCGCCGATGGCAATACCGCTATTGTCGGGGGACCTGCCGACAATGGCGACCATGGCGCGGCCTGGGTTTACACCCGCAGCGCCGGCGCATGGGCCCAGCAAGGTTTAAAGCTCGTGGGTACGGGCATCGTTGGAAGTGAAGCGAATCAAGGCTCTTCTGTATCCCTGAGCGCAGATGGCAACACCGCCATGGTAGGAGGCTTCAGTGACAATACGGAGCTGGGAGCGGCCTGGGTTTATACCCGCAGCAGCGGCGCGTGGGCCCAGCAGGGTTTAAAGCTGGTTGGAACTGGTGTCGTGGGGGGTGTTCCAAGGCAGGGCACTTCCGTATCACTGAGCGCGGATGGCAGCACGGGCATTGTAGGGGGGGATGTTGATAATTCAAATCAGGGGGCGGCCTGGGTTTATATAGTAGCCCAGCCCCCGTCCATTACCTCTTTTAGCCCGGCCAGCGGGGCCCCAGGTACATTAGTAACTATAAACGGCGCGAACTTAAGTAACCCAACGGTTTTTAGCATAGGCAGCCAAAGCCCCATTTTGGTATCCAATACGGGCAGTGTTATAGTAGCTATGGTGATGCCAGGTGCAGCAACAGGTGTAGTTTCAATAATTACAACAGGCGGTACAGCAAGCGGCAGCAGTAACTTTATCGTAACTGCAACAAAATTTCCATCCGCGCAGCAGGGCGCAAAGCTGGCGGGCACAGGCGGCGTGGGAACTCCTCAGCAGGGATATGCTGTATCGCTGAGCGCGGATGGCAATACCGCCATTGCGGGGGGATATGCAGACAATGGCGGCACAGGAGCGGCCTGGGTGTACACCCGCACCGGCGGCGTCTGGACGCAGCAGGCAAAGCTGGTGGGGGCAGGGACGGGTAGCCCTGAGGTTTCGTGGCAAGGCTATTCCGTGTCCCTGAGCGCCGATGGTAACACGGCGATCGTAGGGGGGCCCCAGGACAATGGCAACCTGGGCGCTGCCTGGGTTTACGTCCGCAGTGGCGGCGTCTGGACCCAACAGGGTGCAAAACTGGTGGGTATAGGCTCGCTTGGTGGGGGGGCTCGGGTTCCCAACAGGGCAGTTCTGTATCCTTGAGTGCGGATGGCAATACGGCCATAGTAGGAGGCGATCGTGACAATTCCGAGCAGGGCGCGGCCTGGGTTTACATCCGCAAGCTCGGCGTCTGGACACAGGTTGGTAACAAGCTGGTAGGTGTGGGTAGTACAGGGGCCAGCCAACAGGGTGCCGCCGTAGCCCTGAGCGGCGACGGCAATACGGCTATGGTAGGTGGCTACCAGGACAACGGCGGCCAGGGTGCGGCTTGGGTGTATACCCGAAACGGCAGCACCTGGATCCAGCAGGGATCAAAACTAGTAGGTACGGGCAATGTGGGAACTGCGCAGCAGGGCTATTCTGTGTCCCTTAGCGCCGATGGCAACACCGCCATGGTAGGGGGCGTCACCGACAATTCCAGCCAGGGCGCGGTCTGGGTATACACCCGCAGTAACGGCGCCTGGGCCCAGCAGGGATTAAAGCTGGTTGGGACGGGAAACGCCGGAAGTGCCTCACAGGGCAGTTCCGTATCCCTGAGCGCGGATGGCAATACGGCGATTGTAGGGGGGAATGCCGACAATGCTAACCAGGGAGCGGCCTGGGTTTATACCCGGACCGGCGGTGTATGGGCCCAGAAGGGTACGAAACTGGTGGGTACCGGTAATACAGGGGCTGCCTTTCAGGACGCTTCAGTATCGCTAAGTGCGGACGGCAATACTGCCATTGCGGGCGGATACATGGACAATTCAAGCCAGGGGGCAGCATGGGTGTACGTAGTGGCCCAGCCGCCAACAATTACCTCATTTAGCCCGGCCACCGGGCCAGTGGGTACTTTAGTAACTATAAACGGCACAAACTTAATTGACCCAACCGCCTCTACTATTGGCGGCCAAAACGCTATCGTAATATCCAATACGGGCAGCGTCATAGTGGCCATGGTTATGCCTGGCGCAGTAACAGGTGCAGTTTCAATAACAACCGGGGGCGGTACAGCAAGCGGCAGCGCTAACTTTTCGGTAACGGCAACCAAATATCCATCTGTCCAGCAGGGCGCGAAGCTGGTGGGGACGGGTAACACGGGCGCTGCCAGTCAAAGCTTTTCTGTAGCCATCAGCGCCGATGGCAAAACTGCCATTGTAGGGGGATGGTCCGATGATTCTGACGTGGGGGCGGCGTGGGTATACACCCGCAGCGGTAGCACCTGGACCCAGCAGGGCCCGAAGCTGGTGGGCACCGGAGGCATAGAAACGCAGTATCAGGGCTTTTCCGTGGCCCTGAGCGCTGATGGCAATACAGCCATTGTAGGCGGGGACCAGGACAATTCCGGCATCGGGGCAGCGTGGGTATATACCCGGAGCGGCGGAGTTTGGACACAGCAAGGGCCAAAGCTCGTAGGCACCGGCGGCACTGGAACCCAGGACCAGGGCGTTTCCGTGTCTCTAAGCGCGGACGGCTCCATTGCTATCATTGGGGGCGATATTGACAATTCCTTCCAGGGGGCGGCGTGGGTGTTTACACGCAGTGACGGCGCCTGGTTCCAGCAGGGTCCAAAGCTAGTGGGGACAGGAAACCTGGGAGCCGCCGGGCAGGGCGCGTCCGTATCCCTTAGCGCCGATGGCAATACGGCCATTGTAGGCGGCCTTTTTGACAATTCCAGCGTGGGGGCAGCCTGGGTTTTCACCCGCAGTGGCGGCACCTGGGCCCAGCAGGGTTTAAAACTGGCGGGTACAGGCAGCGTTGGCGCTTCCGAACAGGGCAATTCCGTATCGTTGAGCGCCGATGGCAATACGGCCATTGTTGGGGGGGCTGCCGATAATTCCAGCGTGGGGGCTGCCTGGGTTTACACGCGCAGTGGCGGCGCGTGGACCCAGCAAGGTACAAGGTTGGTAGGTACAGGCAGCGCCAGCGCCGCCTCACAGGGCCATTCAGTATCCTTAAGCGCGGATGGCAATACGGTCATTATAAGTGGGACCGCTGATAATTCCGGCGTGGGTGCAACCTGGGTTTACACCCGCAGCGGCGGCGTGTGGGCCCAAAAGGGAACAAAGCTGGTCGGGACGGGCGGTGTGGGCACTGCATCAGAAGGTAATTCTATAGCCCTTAGTGCCGATGGCAATACGGCCATTGTTGGGGGAAGTGCTGATAATGGCAACCAGGGGGCGGCCTGGGTGTTTACACCGGGCGTCTCGAACAACGCCCTATTGAGCACCATAAAGCTGACCCCCGCTTCCACGCTAACCAATACCGGCACAACCGGCACCACAACAACTTACACAACAACGGCCACCGGTTCCACTACGTCGGTAACGGTTACACCAACAGCACAGGACCCAACTGCGACTATAAAAGTTAACGGGGTAGCAGTGACTTCCGGAACTGCGTCAGGAAGCATTGCTTTGGCTGTCGGCCAAACTACCATCACTACTTTGGTAACCGCCCAGAACGGCACAACAACCCACACTTATTCGATAGTGGTGACCAGGTTATCAAACAATGCCTCGCTGAGCGTTATTAAACTGACCCCAGCTTCATCGCTTACCAATACCGGTACAGCCGGAACCACGACTACCTATACAACAACGGCCGCCAGCGCCACGACATCGGTAACAGTTACGCCGACGGCACAGGATGCTCATGCTACTATAAAAGTGAACGGAATAGCGGTAACATCGGGAACGGCATCCGGCAGCATAGCAATACCATTTGGCCAAACTATCATCACTACCGTCGTAACAGCGCAGGACGGGACAACAACCCACACTTATTCGATAACCGTTACCAGGTTATCGAACAATGCTTTGTTAAGCGTGTTAAAACTTACCCCGGCTTCAACATTGACCAATACGGGAACAAGCGGCACTACAACAACCTACACTACATCAGTAAGCAATGCTACCACGTCGGTAACTGTTACCCCAACAGCCCAGGACGCGAACGCAAAAATAAAAGTGAACAGCGTGGCCGTAACCTCGGGAGCGGCATCCGGGAGCATTGCATTGGCAGTTGGTACCAATACCATTACTACAGTGGTAACTGCGCAGGACGGGATAACAACCCACACTTATACAATAACGGTTTCCAGGGCAACAGGCCCGCTAATGAGCCTCTATATGCCTGTAAGCGTAGTACAACCGGCAGACAACTTTAGCCTTGAAAATGATGGTGTTATGGTACACCAGGGCGTCTCACCAAACGGTGACGGTATTAATGATTTCCTTACTATAGATGGTATAATTGGCTATCCTATCAATAGCTTACAGATCATTGACCGTAATGGTACGCTGATATACCAGGCAAAAAGTTATAATAATGTTAGCAACGTATTTGACGGGCACTCGGCCATCAATGGCAGGATGCTTCAGCCGGGCACTTATTTTTATTCGTTAGACTATGTTGCTGAGGGGCAGAACATGCATAAAACCGGGTATGTCATACTTAAATATTAATTGAAATAAACCGTATTCTAAACCACAGTTTTCTATTTGCCTTACCGGATTATCCCTTAGTTTGCAATAAGTTAACCTAAGGTTAATTTATTGCAAACTAAGGTACTTGTAAAGTATAATAATTGTTTTCAAAAATAATTTGCTTTAGTTTTGAAAACAATTCCATCCGTGTCTGAAGATATTCAATTTCACCTAATTAGTACCATACTTTTTAATAATGCCGGTTCACGCTGGTTCAAGACCCTGTGCTTTTTACTGATTTTTTAAATACAATGCTATGAAAAAAATGTACTCCCAATTCCCCGAAACTGTACCAGCTAAGCAATTTAAGCGAGTTGTACATGTATTAATGTTCTTTGCAACTATTTTCATTGCGATGATGACCCCTTCCAAATTATTTGCAGGCAGCGGAGCGGCCGGAGTATATACTGTGGCGGACGCGCCAACAGTACAGGCGAGCGCAGTTACATTTGAAAATCCATCTGGAACTGCAGTCAGCACTTTCGCGACCTGGACAAGTGGCAACGGCGCATCAAGAGCCGTTTTTATTGCGCAAGCGTCAACAGGTAGCCCCGCCCCTGTTGATGGTACATCTTATACTGCAAATACCACTTTTGGTTCGGGCACACAGATCGGTAATACCGGCTGGTTTTGCGTTTATAATGGCAGCGGTTCATCGACAGGCATTGACGGCCTGACCGGTGGAACAAACTACAGGGTTATGGTAGTTGAATATAATGGGACAGCGGGGTCCCAACAATATTTGACTACCGCAGGCACAGGTAACCCCAGCAATTTTACTACGCCATCAAACGATGCGCGACTGACCGGCATAAGAACGAACCCTATATTTAACCTAACAAATACAGGCACGAGCGGCAGCACAACAACCTATACAGCCTCGGTGCCCAACACTATTTCATCGGCAACATTTACGTCAACAACACAGGATCCGGGGGCGACGATTAAAGTGAATGGCGTAACAGTAACTTCGGGAATGCCATCAGGCAGCATTGCCTTTGCAGTTGGCCAAACTACTATCAATATTGTAGTAACCGCAATTGATGGTACAACAACCCAAACTTATTCAATAACCGTTACCCGTCCGCCCTTAGGCAATGCCATACTGAGTTCCATAAAGCTTACGCCTGCTTCAGTATTAACCAATACTGGTACAAGCGGTAACACAACAACCTATACCACCACTATCAACAGCCATACCGCATCGATCACAATTACGCCGACAGCGGTTGATCCTGATGCGACGATAACTGTAAACGGCGTAGCCGTGGCATCGGGAACGGCATCCGGGGCTATTATTATAGGACTTGGCCAGTCCACCATTAACACTGTAGTAACCGCATCCGATGGCGTAACAACCAGGAACTATTCGATCATTACAACCAAATTATCATACAACGCCGTGCTGAGTTCAATCAAGCTAACCCCGGCTTCATCGCTAACCAATACCGGTACAAGCGGCACCACAACCACCTACACAACCACCGCCAATAGCGCCACCGCATCGGTAAAGGTCACACCAACTGCAGTTGATCCTAACGCCACAATAAAAGTAAACGGTGTTGCGGTGGCATCAGGAACACTCTCGGGCGCTATTGCTATACCCGTTGGCCACACTACAATTACTATTTTAGTGACCGCGCAGGATAAATCTACCAGGACCTATTCGATCACTGTAACAAGGTTATCAAACAATGCCCTGCTGAGCTCTATTAAGCTTACCCCGGCATCCACATTAACTAATACAGGCACAAGCAACGGCACAACCACCTTTTCCACATCGGTACCCAATTCCGAAACTTCGGTGAAGCTGACGCCAACAACCGCCAATGGCAGCGCAACCGTAAAAGTGAATGGCGTAGCGGTAGCCTCGGGAACGGCATCCGGGAGCATCGCTCTGGCTGTTGGTTCTAACACCATAAATACCGTAGTAACAGCACAGGACGGAACAACATTCAGGTACACCATAACTGCAACAAGGGCAAGCGGCCCGTTGCATGACCTGTACCTGCCCATAAGTGTTGTACAGCCAACTGACGTTGTAGCTATTGAGACCGATGGCGTTATGGTACACCAGGGCGTATCGCCAAATGGGGACGGGATTAATGATTTCCTTACCATTGACGGTATAATTGCCTACCCCGACAACAGCTTACAGATCATTGACCGCAGCGGTACGTTGATATACCAGGCGAAAGGTTATAATAATGTTAGCAGTGTATTTGATGGGCACTCCGGCATCAATGGCAGGATGCAGCAGCCGGGTACTTATTTTTACTCGTTAGATTATGTTGCTGATGGGCAGAGCAAGCATAAAACGGGGTATATTGTACTGAAGTATTAATTAATATTTTAAAGTATTCTTATTATTTGATAAGTCTGGCTTTGATCCCCAAATCTTTGGGGATCAAAGCTTTTTGCTGTTTTATAAAAAACCTGGTTTCTTCCCTTCCCCCTGTTTGTAAACTTTCATATTTGTGCATTTTATTTAGCTAAATTTAATTTATTTAATATTTCCAATAATCCATATTTCCTGTTGGTTAAGTTTTGATATTCAGCTATTTATGTAACGACTATGTTGTATTTGTGCCATATTTTATCTTATCTTCAAAAAATAAATTTCTTCTTTCAAACCTGAAGACAGAAGTGTTATAAATTATTGTCATGCCTTTTAGCGACGATGTTTTGTCCCGGTAAAAACCCCATTGCCGGTTATTTATTTCTTAAATTATTGAACCATGAGAAAAATTTACCCCCCATTTCCCGAAACTGTACGGGCCAAACCATTAAAGCATGCTTCTGTACTGGTCATTCTGTTTATAGTAACCCTGTTTCTGGCAACAATTTTGCCCGGCAAATCATTTGCCCAGGCGCCGGCCATTGCTTCCTTTAACCCTGCCGGCGGCCCGGTGGGTACATTGGTAACCATAAATGGCACAAGTCTCGGTACTCCAACGGCCTTTACAATAGGCGGCAAAAGCGCCATAGTGGTATCCAATACGGGCAGTGTTTTAATGGCGATGGTTATGCCCGGCGCGGTAACCGGGGCAGTATCCATAACCACGGCCGGCGGTACGGCAGGGGGAAACACTAACTTTGTTGTAACCGCTACACCTTTTCCATCTATACAGGAAGGCCCAAAACTGAGTAATACTACCAGCTACACGACGGGCAACCAGGGCTATTCGGTATCAATGAGCGCCGATGGCAATACCGCCATTGTTGGCGGGCCTGCGGACAATTCCAACCAGGGTGGAGCCTGGGTTTATACCCGAAGCGGAAGTTCTTGGACACAACAGGGGCCCGAACTGGTAGGCACGGGCAGCCTGGGTGCAAAGGTAGAACAGGGCTTTTCAGTATCCCTTAGCGCTGATGGAAATACGGCCATTGTAGGGGGGGCCGCGGACAATTCCAACGAGGGGGCAGCTTGGGTTTACACCCGAACCGGCGATACGTGGACCCAGCAGGGATCGAAATTGGTCGGTACCGGTAGCATAGGAACCGCCAACCAGGGGTTTTCCGTGTGCTTGAGCGCTGATGGTAATACAGCGATTGTTGGCGGGAATATCGACAACTCGCAAATCGGGGCAGCATGGGTTTACACACGCAGCGGAGGCGTCTGGACACAACAAGGTACGAAATTAGTTGGCACTGGCAGCGTAGGAGCAGCAAACCAGGGCTACTCGGTATCAATTAGCGCTGATGGTAATACCGCCATTGTTGGCGGGCCTATTGATAATTCCGCCATTGGTGCGGCCTGGGTATTTACCCGCAGCGGCGGCGGGTGGAGCCAGCAGGGTTCAAAGCTGACAGGTACAGGCAGCGTGGGGGCCGCCCAACAAGGCATCTCCGTATCGCTCAGCGCTGATGGCAGTACTGCCATGGTGGGTGGTAGTGAAGATAATTCCCAATTAGGCGCAGTTTGGGTATATATCCGCAGCGCGGGGGCGTGGGCTCAGCAGGGACCAAAGCTGGTTGGGACAGGCAGCGTGGGTAGTCCTGTAAATGAAGGTAATTCCGTCTCGCTCAGTGCCGACGGCAATACGGCTATTGTAGGAGGAACCCAGGACGATTCGCAGATGGGGGCCACATGGGTTTACACACGTAGCGGCAATAGCTGGACCCAGCAAGGATCTAAACTGGTAGCAAGTGGCAGCGATTTGTTTGTTCCTCCAAATCAGGGCTATTCCGTGTCCCTGAGTGCCAATGGCAATACCGCCTTGATCGGCGCTCCCGGTGATAATCAAACCATAGGAGCAGCCTGGTTGTTCACCGGCCCTCCCACAATTGCTGCCTTTAACCCGGCAGCGGGGCCACCAGGTACTTTAATAACTATAAACGGCACGGGCCTAAGCGACGCCACCAGTGTTACGATAGGGGGCCAAAGCGCTATCGTCGTATTCAATACAAGCAATACTGTAATAGCTATGGTTATGCCAGGTACGCCAAAAGGTATGGTATTAATAAACACACCGATAGGTACATCAACGAGCACTGGTAGCTTTACCCCAACCGCAACACCATATCCATCCGCCCAGAAAGGCTCAAAACGCGTGGGCGCCGGCAGTACGGGCGCGGCCCAGCAGGGTCATGCCATAGGCATCAGTGCGGATGGCAACACAGCTATTGTTGGCGGGTATGCCGACAATTCGTCACAGGGTGCGGCCTGGGTTTACACCCGCAGCGGGGGCGGCTGGCTACAGCAGGGATCAATGCTGGTAGGTACTGGCAGCGTGGGGGCGGCTCAGCAGGGCTGGTCAGTAGCTCTCAGCGCAGACGGCAATACAGCCATTGTGGGCGGAAATCAGGATAATTCGGGCGTAGGCGCGGTTTGGATCTTTATCCGCAGCGACGGTGTTTGGACACAGCAGGGCCCAAAACTGGTGGGTACAGGCGGTATCGGAACCCAGGCCCAGGGCTATGCAGTAGCCCTTAGCGCCGATGGCAATACGGCTATTGTTGGCGGCAATCAGGATAATTCAGGTTTTGGCGCTACCTGGGTGTACATCCGCAGCGGCGAAGTTTGGACCCAGCAGGGTTTAAAGCTTGTTGGTGCGGGGGGTGCGGGAACCCCAAACCAGGGCGTCTCTGTATCCCTTAGCGCCGATGGCAATACCGCTGTTGTGGGTGGCAATCTTGACAATTCATTCCAGGGTGCCGCATGGGTGTACATCCGCAGCGGCGGCACCTGGGCCCAGCAGGGCTTTAAGTTGGTCGGTACCGGTAACACCGGGATTGCCGAGCAGGGCGCTTCGGTATCCCTTAGCGCGGATGGCAATACGGCTATCGTGGGCGGCAGTGATGATAATTCTGGCGTAGGAGCAGCCTGGGTTTATACCAGCAGCGGCGGCATTTGGACGCAGCAAGGCTCAAAGCTGGTTGGTACGGGAAGCGTTGGGCCGGCCGCGCAGGGCTGTTCTGTGTCCCTTAGCGCGGACGGCAATACGGCCATTATTGGCGGCTATGCTGACAATTCAAACCAGGGTGCGGCATGGGTTTACACCCGCAGCGGAAGCACCTGGGCCCAGCAGGGTTCAAAGCTCGTTGGGAGAAGCGCTCTGGGGCCTGCCGCACAGGGCTATTCGATATCTCTAAGCGCGGATGGCACTACCGCTATTGCAGGCGCGCCTTTTGACAATTCCAGCCTGGGGGCGATATGGTTTTATACTGTAGCGCAATCAACCATTACCTCTTTTAGCCCGGCCGTTGGGCCGCCGGGTACCTTAATAACCATAAACGGAACAAACTTGGGCGCCCCTACAGCCCTTACCATAGGCGGCCAAGGCGCAATAGTTATATCCAATACAGGTAGCGCTATCGTGGCTATGGTTATGCCCGGCGCTTTAACGGGCACGGTTTCAATAACTACCGGCGGCGGAACAGCAAGCGGCAGCGCTAACTTTACAGTAACGGCGACAAAATATCCATCTATACAGCAAGGCTCAAAGCTGGTGGGCACGGGTAATGTCGGCACTGCGCAGCGAGGTTACTCAGTAGCTGTCAGTGCCGATGGCAATACAGCTATTGTAGGGGGCGATCTTGACAACTCTTCCCATGGTGCTGCCTGGATATACACCCGCAGCGGTGGTACATGGACGCAGCAAGGTTCGAAGCTGGTTGGGACGGGCAGTGTGGGGGCGGCCCTTCAGGGCAGTGCTGTGGCGTTAAGTGCTGATGGTAATACCGCTATCGTCGGCGGATACCAGGATAATTTGGGCCAGGGCGCTATCTGGATATTTACCCGCAGCGGCAGCGCCTGGACACAGGGCGGGCCAAAGCATTTGGGTACAGGAAGTGTGGGGGCAGCTGAACAGGGCTGGTCCGTATCGCTCAGCGCCGATGGCAACACGGCAATTGTGGGAGGGTTTGCGGACAACACCAACCAGGGGGCGGCATGGGTTTATACCCGAAACAATGGCGTGTGGACGCAACAGGGTTCAAAGCTGGTAGGTACCGGTAACACGGGGGCTGCCGAACAAGGCTGGTCCGTGTCGTTGAGCGCCGATGGTAATACAGCCATTGTTGGGGGAGCATCTGACAATTCAGGCATCGGGGCAGCATGGGTTTACACCCGCAATAACGGTGCCTGGGCCCAGCAGGGCTTAAAACTGGCAGGCTCAGGGAGCGTTGGCCCCTCCCAACAGGGCAATTCCGTATCCATCAGCGCGAATGGCAATACGGCCGTTGTTGGAGGGCCGGCAGATAATTCATTCGCTGGAGCGGCCTGGGTTTACACAAGGAGCGGCAGCGCCTGGGTGCAGCAGGGTGCAAAACTGGTGGGTACAGGCAGTGCAGGGGCGGCCGAACAGGGCTATTCTGTATCCTTAAGCGCAGACGGCAGTTCGATCATTGTCGGAGGGGCTGCTGATAATTCCAGCATAGGGGCGGCCTGGGTTTACAACGGCAGCGGAAGCTCATGGGCCCAAAAGGGTACAAAGCTGGTGGGTACAGGCGGTGTTGGAACCCAAAACCAGGCCTTTTCCGTATCACTGAGCGCCGATGGCAGTACAGCAATTGCGGGGGGGATCGCTGATAATTCAAACCAGGGAGCGGCCTGGGCTTTCATAGCTGCAGTCTCAAACAATGCCTTACTGAGCACCATCAAACTCACCCCTGCTTCAACACTAACAAATACAGGCACAACCGGGACCAAAACTACATATACCACAACGGCCGCAGGCACAACCGCATCAGTAACTGTAACGCCAACAGCACAGGATGCTAACGCTACAATAAAAGTGAATGGTGTTGCAGTAATTTCGGGAACAGCATCCGCGAGCATTGCCCTGCCGGTTGGTCAAACCACCATTAACATGGTCGTAACAGCCCAGGACGGGACGACAACCCGGACCTATTCAATAATTGTAACCAAGGCCACATCAAACAATGCCTTGCTGAGCACAATAAAACTGACCCCTGCTTCATCGCTTACCAATACCGGTACGACCGGCACCACAACTACCTATACAACAACGGCCGCCAGCGCTACTACATCGGTTACAGTTACGCCAACGGCACAGGATGCCACCGCAACAATAAAAGTTAACGGAATTGCGGTAACCTCGGGAACGGCGTCCGGCAGCATCGCTTTGCCATTTGGCCAAACTACCATTACTACCGTCGTAACAGCGCAGGACGGGACGACAACCCATACTTATTCAATTACCGTAACCAGGTTATCAAACAATGCCTTGTTAAGCGTGTTAAAACTTACCCCGGCTTCAGCATTGACCAATACGGGAACAATCGGCACTACAACAACCTACACTACATCAGTAAGCAATGCTACCACGTCGGTAACTGTTACCCCAACAGCCCAGGACGCGAACGCAAAAATAAAAGTGAACAGCGTGGCCGTCACCTCGGGAACGGCATCCGGGAGTATTGCATTGGCAGTTGGTACCAATACCATTACTACAGTGGTAACTGCGCAGGACGGGATAACAACCCACACTTATACAATAACGGTTTCCAGGGCAACAGGTCCGCTTATGAACCTTCATATGCCCACAAGTGTTATACAACCGGGAAATGACTTAAGCCTTGAAAAAGATGGTATTATGGTACACCAGGGCGTCTCACCAAACGGTGATGGTATTAATGATTTCCTTACTATAGATGGTATAATTGGCTACCCTATCAATAGCTTACAGATCATTGACCGTAATGGTACGCTGATATACCAGGCAAAAGGTTATAATAATGTTAGCAACGTATTTGACGGGCACTCCGGCATCAATGGCAGGATGCTTCAGCCGGGCACTTATTTTTATTCGTTAAACTATGTTGCCAACGGACAGGCCAGGCATAAAACGGGATTTATTATACTCAGGTATTAACTGCACCTTAAAGAAGGATCAGACTTAGTTTTTAAAAAGAAGTCTTTTTTTTATAATTTATTCGTTGAAATCAATTTAACTTTTCGACCTGGTACGTACTGCGCCAATTTTTTTCAACCTGAAAAAATTGCACTATTTCTGCGCCTGTAATACTTTTTTCAGATGCTTTTTATTAATTAATAATAACATTTTTAATTAATAACAACATTTGCAAGGTTTTTAGCGTATAGAGCCCCACGCCATAGCTAAGCGTTATACATTACAATCAATAATTTAAGTGCATTTTTATAATTTAATCAATTAAAAGTATAATATATATCAATATTTAGATATTTATTCTATTATTAGTTAATCATTGGAGTTCGATTATTTATCAAATAACAATATTTTTTTTCTAAGGTAATTTAGTTTATTTTTAAAAACAATTTTCTTCTTTTCAACGTTGTTCGAATTAATCCTATTTATTAAACATGCCAATTAATGTTCCACATTTAGCGACCGTGATTTACGGCGGCCCGAAACCTTGTACCTGCAATTTATTTTTTTAATTATAATGCTATGAGAAAAACTTACTCCCAATTTCCCGAAACTGTACCAGCTAATCAATTAAAGCGGGTTGTACACGCGTTCATGTTTTTTGCAATTTTTTTTTTTCAATGATGGTCCCCTCCAAATTATTTGCCAGGGAGGCTACTGTTACTTACAGCGGCCTTAAGACCTATAAGGCAGGCAAGGCAGCCAGTAATAGTTTGAGCCCGGGCACAGCACGGGAATTTGCCGCGTCTTCCAATGCCTTTCTGAGTTCCATTAAGCTTAGCCCCTCTGCAGTACTAACCAATACCGGCACGGTAGGCAGCACAACAACTTACACTACAACGGTTAGCAACGCTACAGCGTCAGTAACGATTACGCCAACAACAGTTGACCCTACGGCAACAGTAAAGGTGAACGGTGTCGGTACCGCATCAGGGACCGCATCAGGGAGCATTACGATAGGAGCAGAGGGTACCTCTACAACCATCAGCACTGTAGTAACTGCCGGTGACGGAACGACAACCCATACCTATTCGATAATCATAGACAGAACGTCGTCGGCGGATGCCTTGCTGAGCAACATTAAGGTGACCCCGGCGTCGGTATTGACTAATACTGGTTCAAGCGGCGGTACGACCACATACACCACATCGGTTGGCAATGCGACCACATCAATAGCGGTTACGCCCACAGCGCAGGACCCCAACGCCACAATAACTGTGAACGGCGTGCTGGTAGCCTCAGGATCGACATCAGGCAGCATTGCTTTAGCTGTCGGAGCAAATACCATTAATACCGTGGTAACAGCCCAGGGCGGATCGCCAACCCAGACTTATACTATTACTGTAACCCGTGCGCCATCAACAAATGCCTTGTTAAGCACCATAAAGCTGACTCCTACTACAACACTGATTAACACCGGTACAAGTGGCAATACAACCACCTACACCGCATCAGTAGCCAACGCTGTTGCATCGGTAACAGTTACGGCAACGGCACAGGATAATACCGCGACAATAACAGTTGACGGTGTAGCTGTGGCCTCGGGAACAGCGTCAGGGTCTATCGCTTTGGCAGAGGGCACTACAACCACCATCACTACCATAGTAACCGCGCAGGATGGCACGACAATCAGGACTTATTCGATAACTGTAACCCGCGCACCGTCAAGCAATGCGAACCTTTCAAACCTGGCGATCAGCAGCGGTACATTAACCCCGGGATTTGTCGCAGGCACAACCAGTTATACTGCAGGTGTAAGCAATGCAACAACGGGAGTAACCGTTACCCCAACCATTAGCGACCCCAACGCAACAATAACAGTGAATGGCGTAACTGTTAGCTCAGGAGCGGCATCGGGAACTATTGCTTTGGCAGAGGGCGCTGCCACAACTATCACAACAATAGTAACTGCCCAGGATGGATCGACCACCAAAACGTATTCAGTGGTTGTAACCCGGGCGCCATCGGCAAACGCGTTGCTGAGTTCCATAAAACTGACCCCTACAACACCGCTGACAAATACCGGCACAACCGGCAGTACAACAACATATACCGCATCGGTTGGCAATGCTACCGCATCGGTAACTGTTACGCCGACATCTGTCGACGCTAATGCGACAATAAAAGTGAATGGCGTAGCTGTAACATCAGGAACACCATCCGGCTCTATTTCCTTAGCAGAAGGAGCTTCAACGGTTATCAATGCTGTTGTAACCGCCCAGGACGGAACAACGATCAGGACCTATTCGATCACCCTAACCCGTGCGCCATCAAGCGATGCCTTGCTGACCTCCCTTAGGCTGACCCCAACTTCAACGTTAACCAAGACGGGGACAAGCGGCGGAACTACAACATACACTACATCTGTCGCCAATGCAACTGCATCGGTAACAGTTACACCGACAGCACAGAATGTTGACGCGACAATTACAGTGAACGGTGTAGCAGTGGCCTCGGGAACAGCATCCGGAAGCGTTGCTTTGGCTGTAGGGCAAACCACCATTAATACGGTAGTAACAGCACAGGACGGAACAACAGTGATGACCTATGTTATAACTGTAACCCGTGCACCATCAAGCAACGCCATACTTAGCTCCATAAAACTAACCCCCACTTCAACACTAACCAATACTGGCACAAAAGGTAACATAACGACGTATATTACGTCAGTTGGCAACGCTACCGCGTCGGTAACAGTTACCCCAACGGCTGTTGATGCAACAGCTACGATAAATGTGAACGGTGTGGCCGTAGCCTCTGGAACCGCATCGGGTTCTATTGCTTTGGCAGAGGGCGCCACCACAACTATTACCACCGTGGTAACCGCCCAGGACGGAACAACAGTAAGGACCTATTCAATAGCCGTTACACGCGCACCTTCTGCTGATGCAAGCCTTTCAAACCTTGCAATAAGCAGCGGGACATTGACGCCAGGTTTTGCCACAGGAACAACCAGTTATGCAGCAAGTGTAACAAATGCGACAACTGGTATAACCGTTACCCCGAGTAGCAGTGACCCTAACGCAACAATAACTGTAAACGGCGTAGCTGTAACTTCAGGAGCAGCGTCGGGAACTATTGCTTTGGCAGAAGGCGTTGTGACCACTATCAATACCATAATAACTGCCCAGGACGGATCGACCACCGAGACTTATTCAATCGCTGTAACAAGGGCGCCATCCAGCGTCCCCTTTTTAATGACCTTAAAGCTGAACCCTTCTTCAGTATTAACTAATACGGGCACAACCGGCAACACAACAACATACACCACATCTGTCGGCAACGCTATCTCATCGGTAACGGTTATCCCAACTGCCGCTGATGCTAATGCGACAATAACAGTTGACGGCACAGCTGTGGCCTCGGGAGCTGAATCAGGTTCTATTGCTTTGGCAGAGGGCGCCACTACAACTATTACCACGGTAGTAACTGCGCAGGACGGCACAACAATATGGAACTACTCGGTAGCCGTAACACGGGCACCCTCTGCCGACGCCACCCTTTCAAACCTGGCGATCAGCAGCGGTACCTTAACTCCGGCTTTTGATGCGGGCACAACCAGTTACACTGCCAATGTAACCAATTCCACAACAGCCGTAACGATTACCCCAACCAGCAATGATGCTAACGCAACAATAACCGTGAACGGCGTTGCCGTAACATCAGGAACGCCATCAGGAAATATTGCTTTGGTTGTTGGCCCCAATACCATCAATACCGTGGTAACTTCACAGGACGGAACAACAACCAATACTTATTCAACAGTTGTAACCCGGTTGTCAAATAATGCGTTGCTGAGCACAATAGCACTGACACCTCCTTCAGCTCTAACTAACACAGGCACAAGCGGCAGCACAACCACATATACCGCAACCGTTAGCAACATTACCACATCAGTAACGGTTACGCCCACTACACAGGATCCTAACGCAACGGTAACCGTAAATGGTACACCCGTAACTTCGGGAACAGCATCCGGAGGTATAGCTTTGGCAAATGGCGACAACACCATTAACACTGTAGTAACCGCGCAGGACGGAACAACAACGCATACTTATTCGATCACTATACACAGGATATCAAATAATGCTTTGTTGAGTTCTATAGCGTTGAGCCCTTCCGCAACACTGACCAATACCGGCTCAAGCGGCAACACAACAACATATACCGCCTCGGAAAGCAACGCAACTACCTCGGTAACAGTTACACCAACAACCGTTGATCCAAACGCCACCGTAACTGTGAACGGTACGGCTGTAGCTTCGGGGACTGCGTCGGGAAGTATTGCGCTGGCTCTTGGCGACAATACTATCAATACAGTTGTAACTGCCGAGGATGGTACAACAACAATGAATTATACGATAGTGGTAACAAGGCAATCAGGCGATGCCTTTCTGAGCACAATAGCGCTGACCCCGGCTTCATCACTGCTTAATACCGGTACAAGCGGCAATACAACGACATACACCACAGCGGTAAGCAATGCCGAAACATCAGTAACTGTTACACCAACAACACACGATCCTAACGCAACAGTAACAGTAAACGGGGTAGCTGTGGCTTCGGGAACGGCATCCGGAAGTATCGCTTTGGCTGTTGGCGATAATACTATTACCACCGTAGTAACTGCCCAGGACCCATCGATAACCTGGAACTATGTGATAACGGTGACAAGGGCATCGGGTCCGCTGTTGGCCCTATTCCAGCCTGCGTCGTCAGTTAGCGTAGCAATACCCAGCGCTAAAGTGGGCATTGAAAATGACGGCGTTGTGGTACACCAGGGCGTTTCGCCAAATGGCGATGGAATTAACGACGTGCTTACAATAGACGGTATAGCCGCCTACCCGAATAATAATTTAACGATCATTGACCGTAGTGGTTCGCTTATATTCCAGGCAAAAGGGTATGACAATAGTTTAAAAGCATTTGACGGGCACTCCAATGTAAATGGCAGATTGCTGCAGACCGGCACTTATTTTTATACGTTAGACTATGTTGCTGATGGGCAGAATAAACATAAATCAGGATATATTATCCTTAGATATTAATAGAAATAGCCAAAGCATAATTAGCTGACCGGTTTAGATTTGGTTCCCAAATAGTTGGGGACCAAATCTTTTTTTTATAAGACCCCGCCCTTCTCTCCCTTCCCTTTATTAAATTTTTATTGGTGTATACACATAAGCAAAATTTTATTTTATAAAATATCGCAATACCCAAACATTACTGTTAATTAATTGTTGATAATTAGCTATTTAAGTAAAGAAAAACTTTACATAAATGACATAATTTATTTTACTTCATCGAAAAATAAATATTTCATTTTTTTTACCCGGTTTCATGACATTTTATGAAACTGCTTTTCCGCCGGTGAGTTGCGCCGGGACGAGTGGCCTTGTCTGTTATTGATTTCTTAAATTATTAACAAATGACAAATATTTACACCACCTCTGCCGACAATTTGCAAAGCAGACCATTAAGACAAACTTCCAGGTTTCTTACAGCGTCGCTGCTGGTAACAATGTTAATGGCAGGCCTATGGCCGGCCAAATTATTTGCTGCGCCCACGATTAATTTTTTTAGCGGGGTATTTACCACATCGTCCAACGCCTTGTTGAGCACCATAAAACTTACGCCGGCTTCAATACTAACCAATACCGGCACTAGCGGGAATACAACTACATATAGCACAACGGCCGGCAATACAACCGCATCTGTAACAGTTACGCCGGCAACACAGGATCCGACCGCGACCATAAGGGTGAATGGGGTAACGGTATTGTCGGGAACAGCATCCGGGAATATTGCGTTGGGAGCGGAGGGCACCTCTACGATCATAAATACCGTGGTAACCGCGCAGGACGGAGTAACAACCCATACCTATTCTATAACTGTAAACAGGGCGCCGTCATCCGATGCCTTGCTAAGGATCCTTTCGTTAACCCCTGCCGGCACGCTAACTAATACCGGCACAGCCGCCGGTACTACCACGTACACCGCAACAGTAAGTAACGGTACCGCATCGGTAACTATTACACCGACAGCGCTGGATGCTGATGCGACAATAATGGTTAATGGCAATCTTGTGGCTTCGGGAACAGCATCCGGCAGTATTGCTTTGGCGGTTGGTCAAACTAACATCAGTACTATAGTGACCGCCCAGGGCGGAACGGCCACCCACACTTATTCGATAATCGTTACCAGGGCGCCGTCCAGCAATGCCCTGTTGAGCATCTTAAAACTTACGCCGGCTTCTGTACTAACAAATACCGGCACGGCTGGCACTACCACTACTTATACCACATCGGTCGGCAATGCGACTACATCGGTTACCGTTACGCCAACAGCCCAGGATAATACCTCAACAATAATGGTTAACGGCACTGCTGTGGTTTCTGAGACTGCATCAGGGAGCATTGCTCTGGCCGTTGGCCCCAATACCATCACTACTGTAGTAACGGCCCAGGACGGCACAACAACCCGGACATATGCAATAACGGTAACCAGGTTATCAAATGATGCCTTGCTGACTATCATACAACTAACGCCCGCCTCAACGCTATCAAATACCGGTACAAGCGGAACTACGACCACCTACACCGCAACGGTCAGCAATACTACCACATCGGTAACGGTTACGCCAACTACACAGGACGCTAACGCAACAGTAACAGTGAACGGTGCAGCGGTAGCTTCGGGAACAGCTTCCGGAAGTATTGCTTTAGCACTTGGTCAAACTACAATCACCACCGCTGTAACTGCCCAGGATGGAACGACAACCCATACCTATTCGATAACGATAACCCATGCGCCATCAAATAATGCCTTACTGGGCACCATCGCGCTTACCCCTGCTTCACCACTAACAAATACCGGGACAACCGGTACCACAACAACCTACACCGCCTCGGTCAGCAATGCAACGGCCTCGGTAACTGTTACGCCAACAGCACAGGATGCAACCGCAACAATAGCGGTCGACGGTGTAGCGGTAATCTCGGGGATGGCATCGGGCAGTATCGCATTAGCCGTCGGACAAAATACCATTACTACCGTAGTAACAGCACAAGACGGAATAACGACCAGAACCTATTCGATAACGGTTACCAGGGCAACCGGCTCTGGCAAAAACCTTTATTTGCCCATAAGCGTTGTACAACCAACGGAGACCCTTGCCATTGAAAATGATGGCGTAATGGTTCACCAGGGCGTTTCGCCCAATGGAGATGGGTTGAATGATTACCTGCATATTGACGGATTAGCTACATATCCGGACAATAACCTAACAATAATAAACCGCAGCGGCGCAGTTATATTCGAAGTAAAAGGTTATAACAACATCAGCAAAGTATTCGACGGGCACTCCAGTATAAATGGCAGGATGCTTCAGCAGGGCACTTATTTTTACTCGCTGAATTACGTTGCTGACGGGCTGAATAAGCATAAAACAGGGTTTATTATTCTTAGATATTAATTAAATTTCTATAGTATAATTAGTAGATAATTTTAGGTTTGATATTTTTTGAAAGATGTCAAACCTTTTTTGGTTATAAAAACAGGCTTTTTGTAGCTGCTCTTCAATCTTTTGATTTTCCTATTAGTGTATTTTATAAAACAAAGGTTAAATTTATTAAATATGGTAAATATTGTTTGTTACCCGTTAGTTAAGTTTTGATAATCAACTCTTTATACAGTAAGTATGTTGTATTTGTGAAATATTTTTTCTTATCTTCAAAAAATAAATTTCTTCTTTTAAACCTGGAGAAAGAAATGCTAATAATCATGTCCGCACCCCTTTGAGACTGTGATTTTCAATGGTAAAAGCCCCATTGCCAATTATTTATTTTTTTAAATTATTGAACCATGAGAAAAATTTACCCTTCATCGTGCGGAGCTGTATCGGTCAAACAAAAAAAACAATCTTTTATGCCGGCTATCCTTTTTGTGGTAACCCTGGCGCTGGCAACAATTTTACCCGGCAAATTATTTGCAGCCGCGCCAACAATTACTTCTTTTAGTCCGGCAAATGGGCCTGTTGGTACCATAGTGACGATAAAAGGCACAAACCTAAGTTCCCCAACCCTTTTTAGCATTGGCGGCCACGGGCCGATAATCGTATCAAACACGGGCAGCGTTTTGGTGGCTATGATTATGCCGGGTACAGTAACCGGTACCGTTTCAATAACTACGTCAGGCGGTACAGCAACAAGCAGCAGTAACTTTACCGTGACAGCAACGCCCTATCCATCTGCCCAGCAGGGATCAAAGCTAGTGGGTACAGGCAGCTCAGGAACTGACCTTAACCAGGGGTTTTCTGTTGCTATCAGCGCCGATGGCAATACGGCTGTTGTAGGCGGACCGGGCGACAATTCACAGATAGGGGCAGCTTGGGTTTACATCCGCAGCGCCGGGGCATGGGCGCAGCAAGGATCGAAGCTGGTGGGCACAGGCGCCACCGGAGCGGCCAGCCAGGGTAGCTCCGTAGCCCTCAGCGCGGATGGCAATACGGCAATTATAGGCGGAAACCAGGACAAATCCGGTGTGGGAGCGGCCTGGGTGTTTACCCGCACCGGCATTGCATGGTCCCAGCAGGGATCAAAACTGGTGGGGACAGGCAGTGTAGGGACTCCAAATCAGGGCCAATCCGTATCCCTGAGCGCGGATGGCAATACGGCTATTGTAGGTGGGTATTTTGACAATTCAAACGCAGGAGCGGCATGGATTTACACGCGGAGCGGCGCCACCTGGGCGCAGCAGGGCGCAAAGCTGGTAGGTGCCGGTGCGACGGGGGCTGCCAGCCAGGGCATTTCGGTATCCCTTAGCGCGGATGGCAATACTGCAATGGTTGGAGGATATGATGACAATTCCGCCGTTGGGGCTGCCTGGGTTTACATCCGTCTGGCGGGCACCTGGTCACAGCAAGGTCCAAAGCTTGTCGGTACCGGTAACATCGGGCCCGCCGAAGAGGGCCAGGCGGTATCGCTGAGCGCTGACGGCAATACGGCCATAGTTGGGGGGATGACTGACAATTCCGGGGTGGGAGCATCCTGGATTTTTACGCGTAACGGAACCACCTGGGCGCAGCAGGGCGCAAGGCTATTAGGTACCGGCGTGGGTTTTGCCAATCAGGGCAGTTCGGTATCCCTTAGCGCCGACGGCAATACGGCCATTGTTGGCGGGTTCAATGATAATTCAAGCCTCGGAGCGGCCTGGGTATTTATCCGCAGGAACGGCACCTGGTTTATCACGGCTCCAAAACTGGTGGGCTCTGGTAACACCGGGCCGGCAGGTCTGGGCAATGCTATATCCCTCAGCGCCGATGGTAATACAGCCATTGCAGGCGGACTTTTTGACAATAACGGCGCAGGCGCGGCATGGGTCTTTACCGTAGCAGCCCCAACCATTACTTCTTTCAGCCCTGCAGGCGGGCCGCCGGGCACCCTTGTAACTATAAACGGCACAAACTTAGACAACCCAACCGCCTTTACTGTAGGCGGCAAAAGCGCAATCGCGGTTTCCAATACGGGCAGCACTTTAGTGGCAATGGTTATGCCCGGCGTAACAACAGGGGCTATATCAATAACAACCGGGGGCGGTACCGCCAGCGGGAGCGCTAATTTTACGGCAATAGCAACTAAATATCCGATCATTCAGCAAGGATCAAAGCTCGTGGGGGCGGGTAACACCGGGGCGGCCCGGCAAGGTTATTCTGTAGCCGTCAGTGCAGATGGTAATACGGCCATTGTCGGGGGCTACCAGGACAACGCTAACCAGGGAGCGGTTTGGGTTTACGCCCGCAGCGGTAGTACCTGGACACAGCAGGGTTCAAAGCTGGTCGGAACCGGTAGTGTGGGTGCTAATGTCGAACAAGGTATTTCCGTAGCCGTAAGCGCGGACGGCAACACCGCCATAGCGGGCGGGTACGGTGACAATTCCGGCGTGGGAGCGGCCTGGGTATTTACCCGCAGCGTTAACCGCGGCGGCACTAGCTGGAGCCAGCAGGGCGTAAAACTTGTGGGGACAGGTAATACCGGGGCGTCAGCGCAGGGCTTTGCTGTATCGCTAAGCGCGGATGGCAATACAGCCGTCGTGGGAGGAAATGCAGATAATTCCAACCAGGGGGCTGCCTGGGTATTTGCCCGCAGCGGCGGCGCCTGGAGCCAGGTAGGATCAAAGCTTGTAGGGACTGGCAACACCGGCGCTGCCCGGCAAAGTTATTCGGTAGCTATGAGTGCGGATGGCAATACGGCCATTGTAGGAGGATATGGCGACAATTCCGATATTGGAGCGGCCTGGGTTTTCAGCCATAACAATGGTGTCTGGACCCAGCAGGGCTCAAAGCTGGTGGGAACAGGTAATTCAGGGACATCCGAACAGGGCTTTTCGGTATCGCTGAGTGCAGATGGCAATACGGCAATGGTAGGAGGATATGGTGACAATTCCGCCGGGGGGGCGGCTTGGGTTTACACCCGCGGCGGCGCTACTTGGACACAGCAGGGTGCAAAGCTTGTGGGAACAGGCAACGCCGGTGCTGCCCGGCAAGGCATTTCCACATCGCTCAGTGCCGACGGGAATACGGCCACAGTAGGAGGGTATACCGACAATAGTAACCAGGGCGCAGCCTGGGTTTACACCCGCAGCGGTACAGCCTGGACGCAGAGGGGAACAAAGCTGGTGGGAACGGGTAACACCGGGGCGGCGAATCAGGGCCTTTCCGCATCGCTGAGCGCGGACGGCAATACCATCGTTGAAGGTGGATATAGTGACAATACCAACCAGGGGGCAGCATGGGCATTTATAGCCGTGCCCTCAAATAATGCTCTTCTAAGCGTCATAAAGCTTACCCCCGCATCAGCACTCACCAATACAGGCAACACAGGTACTACGACAACCTATACCACATCGGTGCCCAATGCTACCGCATCGGTAACGGTTACCCCAACAGCACAGGACCCGACGACAACGATAAATGTTAACGGCACAGCGGTAACTTCAGGAACAGCATCAGGAAGTATTGCATTGGCAGTTGGAAAAACTACAATTACTATAATAGCAACAGCACAGGACGGCATAACAACACATACTTATTCGATAGCCATAACCCGTGCACCGTCAAGCAATGCCCTGCTAAGTATCATAAAAACAACCCCAACTTCGGCGCTCACCAATACCGGCACAACAGGCACCACTACAACCTACACAACAACGGCTGCCAGTTCCACTGCGTCAGTAACAATTACGCCAACGGCGCAGGATCCAACCGCTGCAATAAAAGTGAATGGAACAGGGGTAGCCTCGGGAACAGCATCCGGCAGCATAGCAATACCGGTCGGCCAAACCATCATTACCATTGTAGTAACGGCCCAGGACGGAACGACAACCCACACCTATTCAATCACCGTAACAAGGCTATCAAATGACGCCTTGCTGAGCACTATAAAACTTACTCCTGCTTCAGCATTAACCAATACCGGCACAACCGGTAGCACAACCACCTATACCACATCGGTGAGCAATGCTACGACGTCGGTAACAGTTACGGCAACAGCACAGGATGCAACTGCAACGATAAAAGTGAACGGCACAACTGTAGCTTCAGGGACATCCTCAGGAAGTATTGCACTGGCAATTGGCGCAAACACGATTACTACCGTTGTGACGGCCCAGGACGGAACAACAACGCATACATATTCCATAGCCGTCACAAGGGCGACCGGCCCATTAATGAGCCTTTATCAGCCAGTACAACCGGAGATAAGCGTTGTTCAACCTATAAATAACGTGGGTATCGAAAACGACGGCGTTATGGTACACCAGGGTGTTTCGCCAAACGGAGACGGCATCAATGATGTGCTTACCATAGACGGTATAACCACATATCCGGATAATAAAGTAACAATCATTGACCGCAGCGGCGCTATTATCTTCGAAGCAAAGGGCTATAACAATATTGCTAAAATATTCGACGGGCATTCGGGCGCAAGCGGCAGGATGCAGCAGCCCGGGACTTATTTTTATTCGCTGGATTATGTTGCTGACGGGCAGAACAAACATAAAACAGGGTTTATTATACTCAAATACTGATTTAGAAACAGCAACTGACGCCGAACGCTGAACAATGGATCCTGAAGTCCGCTTCCCGGTCTCATTGTTTTTTTTCGCAGCTTCATTTGATGAGTTTGAACCGATCCCCATTAAGACAACGAAGTCGTAAAATCGATAACGCCCAAACATCCCCCTCACTCCAATAGCTTATTTTGGCTTGTTTCTTACTTAAATGCAAATAATATTTTTATATTCGGATGAAAAATATATAATATATTAGCAATCCCCTATTAAATATCCTAAAAATAAAGCAATTCGCCATAATAACACTACATCATGCTAAAAGCGTTTATAGTAGATGATGAAATCCAGAGCAGGAATATTTTGAGCAACATGCTGCAGCAATATTTTCCTGAAATGAGTTTGGCCGGGGGGGCATCAAATATTGAAGACGGATTAAAGGGGATAAAAGAATATCGCCCGGATATTGTTTTCCTCGATATACAAATGAAAGGCGAAACGGGTTTTGATCTCTTAAGCCGCCTGCCTGCAATTGATTTCGCACTTATTTTTACCACTGCATTTGATCAATACGCGGTAAAGGCGTTTCGGTTTAATGCCATCGATTATTTGCTAAAACCTATAATAATAGATGAGTTGATCGGGGCTGTAAATAAGGTTAAGCAACACGCGGTTTTTCCGCAGCCGGTTTCTAAGCTACAGGTAGAGCAATTGTACCAGGATATAAAAAACCCACCCAAAATTCATGATAAAATTGCAATACCAACCGCCGAAGGTTTTATAGTTATCCCGATAAATGAAATTGTTTACTGCCACGCAAACAGCAACTATACCGAATTTTATCTGACGGATAAAAAATGTATCCTGTCAAGCTATACCTTAAAACAATATGATGAAATATTAACGGCACAATCCTTTTTCAGGGCGCACCGTTCTTACCTGATCAACCTTTCGCATGTGAAAATGTATAAAAGAGGCGAGGGGGGTGAAATTGTGATGAGTAACGGGCACCAGATCGAACTCTCTCGCACACACAAGGATGAATTCCTGCATCTTCTGAACATAAAACGGTGAAAGGCTGGTTTTTCTATATCGCCCCGGTTTTTTTATACTTTTCGGCGCTGCTGCTGCCTGCAGTTGCCCCTGCCCAGCAACACAGCTTAAAAGTTTACGATGTTAACAATGGTTTGCCCAGTTCCTCGGCGTTGGAGACATACCAGGATAGGTACGGGTATTTATGGGTATCGACAACGGCCGGGGTAAGCAGGTTTGATGGCCGGCAGTTTGTAAATTACAATATTGCTGATGGTTTACCCTCGCTCGCCGTCGGCGCAGTTTTCCAGGACAGTAACGACCGGCTTTGGTTTGCAACATCGGCGGGGATGGCGCAATTTAAAAGTAACAGGTTTATAACCTACCCGACAAGTGATAAGATGATCTACACCTATGTGTTTAATTTCTTTGAAACTAAGGATAAAAAAGTATGGGCGCTCACGGGCAGCGGCATTTATGAATTTGAAGGAAACAGCTGGAAAAAAGTAAAGCTTTATCCCGGCTTTGAAAATAAGGCATGCAGAAACGTAATAGAAATAAACGGCGACTTGTATGTTAACTATACAACTAACATTGTTTGCCGCAAAAAGGCAGGAAAATGGCTAAACATTGCTTCCCGCTATTTTTTTAACGTGATGTCGTTACAGGGCAAAAAAATTTGGGTAAGTACAAGCGCTAATGTGTACGAGATCCGTAATTATCAACTCGCTCCGGTTTACAAGCCAAATATTAATAACAAGGGCTTTTTTTCCTATTTAATTGACTCAAAAAAACGAATTTGGATAGGCCGTGAGAACCTGTTAAAAAACTCGGGTCCAAGCGATTGGCAGCATTTTTCTGATTCAATAAGCCACCCGGGTTATTATTCATTTATCAATGAAGATTCGAGGCACAATATTTGGACCGGCTCAAGGGAGGGCTTATTAAGAATAAAAGATGTTGATTTTGAAATAATTGATAAAAACAACCAGGCCCCGCTGGATGGTATATACAATATTATCGCGCTGCCTGATCATCGGTTGCTATTTTCATCCGGAACAAACACAGGCTTACTTGTTTATGCCAATAACCAGTGCCGGCAAGTAATGCCGCCACAGGCTGCCGGCAATAAAAATTACTATAAAGACCCGGTTGATGCCTACACCTTTGATGACAAGAATACCCTTTGGATGGTAACACGCTTTAAGAGATTTCTGCATCTCAACGGTGAAACGCTCGAAGACTTTTCAAGCACCTTAAACCTGAAAACAACTGAAAATATATACGATATGACGTATGCAAAAAGGAGACAGCGTTTTTTTGTTTGCGCCGATTCAACTTTGTTATATGGTACCTCATCGAAACTTACACCTTTTATTCCGCACAATACAGGCGTACCTATTGTAAAGCCGACAAGGATACTCGAATTGAAAAACGGGTTGTTGCTTTTATACGTCGACGGTCGGGGCGTATATTGCATAAATGGCAGCAATGATCTGATTTCGCTAATAAAAGAGACAGGGGTAAATGGGAGTAACAAAGGAGTGCAATTGGCTGTTACATTTTTGGAGGATATGGATGGCAGCTTTTGGTTGGCAGTTCCCGGCCTGGGTTTGTACGAATACGGTTTTACAAAAAACAGGCATATTTTCTTAAAAAATCATATCACAATAAATAATGGTTTACAGAGCGCCAATGTGCTCAGCTTAACCAATGACAGGCAACACAGGCTTTGGGTTGCGAGTAACTCAGGGTTAGATATCTTACAAAAAAACAAAACGGGAAACTGGGAAGTGTTTAACTATGCTAAGGCCGAAGACCTGACAATAAACATAAGCGATTTTGAAAAACTTGTAACCGATAGTGATGGCACCGTGTGGCTTTCATCACCAAACAAAATAATAAAATTTAATACGGGTAAAATTAACCTAACAAAAGAGCCTCCGCGAATCATTATCGAAAAAGTATTACTTGCCTTTAAGGAAACCGATTGGAATAAATTAACTGACTCCTTGTATAGTTATTACAGTTTGCCATATCGTCCGGCGTTAAATTACAGCCAAAACTCGCTCGGAATTTTTTATAATGCCATTGATCTTTCCACGTCAAATTCTAACCCGGTATATTCTTATAAATTATTACCCTTAGAAACGTCGTGGAGCATTCCGTCAAAAACAAAATCCGTATCCTTTGCGCAATTGCCCTCAGGAAATTATCAATTTATAGTGAGGGCAAAAGACAATGCTTCGGGTTGGAGCCGCCCGGCCGTTTTTTATTTTACAATTACACCTCCTTTTTGGGCCGAATGGTGGTTTCGGCTAACTGTTATTTTCATGGCGTCATTAGTTATTATCAGCATTTTCAGGGCTAGAATAAGAAAAGTAAAAAGGGACGCCTTTATTGAAAATCAATTAAAGGAGCTGGAGATGAAGGCTTTAAAAGCGCAAATGAACCCCCATTTCATCTACAATGCGCTAAATTCTATCCAGGCATTAGTGGCGAATGATAAGAAAGATGAAGGGATACGTTATATCGGTTCATTTTCGAGATTACTCAGGCAGGTGCTTGATCATTCAGAAAATAATGTGATAAGCTTAGACAAGGAACTTGAAACGATCGGCCTGTATATTCAACTGGAATCGCTTCGGCTGGACATGCAGTTGCAGTACAAAAAAAATATTCCGGAAAATATTGTTTTGGAATTTGAGAAAATCCCTCCACTCATTTTGCAGCCATTTGTCGAAAACGCTTTATGGCACGGATTGAGCCGTAAGGAAGGCGAAAAGGAAATAAAAATTTCAATTAGTTTGAACGACGACTGGCTGATCTGCGATATAGCAGATAATGGTACCGGCAGGGAAAAAGCCCGTGAATGGAAAAGTAATTCCGGCGCTATTCATCATTCGAAGGGGATCGATATAACCCGGAAAAGATTAATGGACTTTAACGAAGATAACCTGGTTTCCCCGATAGAATTTTTCGATCTGTACGATGATAAAAAAAATCCTGCCGGCACACAGGTTAAAGTGCATATAAAACGGAAATTCAACTCCCCTTCTGTTTGATTTACTAAATCAAAGTACCATTTCAAACCACCTATATCCCCAATTGCTAAATGGCGCATTGTAACAGCTTTTTTACGCTGTATTTTTAAAGATGGATTTTTTTTTGGCAATTCTGCTATTGATGGCGGCAATACTTGCCGGCACCTTTTGGAAGGAGATCATCAACTGGGCATTGCATAAGAACCATAAAGGCAAAAAGTAGCAACCTAATACCCCGAATATATTTAATTGAACCGCTCAACACATCACTCATTAACATATTCACTCAATATTATCATTATGAAAAAACTCAATCTTTACTTTTTATTATTCACAGCAGCAGTTATAATGTTTAATTCCTGCGGTAAAAACGGCGCTATCGGCCCACAAGGCCCATCGGGCGCAACAGGTGCTGTCGGTCCGGCCGGCCCGACCGGCGCTAACGGAGCACCGGGAAGCGTTATTTATAGCGGCACCACCGTCCCTCCCGCTACCATGGGGGTTGTTGGTGATTATTACATTAATTTAAGCACTGGCTTATTGTATGGCCCTAAAACAGCTACAGGCTGGGGCGCCGGCATTTCGTTAAAAGGCCCAACAGGCGTTACGGGAACGCCGGGCAGCCAGATCTATAGCGGTACCGGTGCACCGGCGAGCACCGTGGGCGTTGTCGGCGATTATTACCTCGACAAAACAAATTACATGTTATATGGCCCTAAAACAGCCTCGGGCTGGGGTTCGCCCATAGCCTTACAGGGGCCGATGGGGAATGCCAATGTAAAAACTGACACTTTTACCGTAGACCATGGCCAATGGGCAGTTTCGACAGCTGGCGGAGGTTTTCCGCTGGAGACAATCACCGACGGTACATATAATTCGGCCCCCTACCTGTTCTATTCAAGGCCTAATAACAGCGTTACGCAAGATGTACTCGACAATGGCTTGGTATTGGTTTATGTTGAACCATTGCCTGATTTCACTCCTGAATTTTGGTATCCTGTACCTCTTCAGTACCCGATATACGCAAGTTCTGCTCCGAATCTTTATCAATACGATATTGATTTTGTCACTTTTAATTTCCCCGGGCAAGTAAATGTTGGATTTTACTTTGCGCAGCCAGGTACCGGTGTTACCTTACCCGACCTCACTATTTATTATACCAACCTAACCGTTAACTACAGGTTTAAAGTAATAACAGTAACCGGGCAGGCAGGTGTATTTATGGCGCAAAACCATGTTAATTTAAAAGATTATACCGCAGTAAGCAGAGCCTTGGGGTTGTGGCAGCAGGATAAAATTAATAACAGCCATTTTCATTGAGGCATATTTAAGCGATAAAGTATACAGGTTGATTAAATTTTTGATTTAAGACCGTGTGCGGAGAATAGAAAGTCAATAAAGAATTAACTGGGTTACCTGAAAAAATAAAAGTAGGTACACCCGGAAATCTTTAAAAATGCAGGAACCTGCTGACTTTCAATTCTCTGCACACTTGTATTTTGGTTAGGTAAGCAATAAAAAGCGCCTTTTTAACATTGCCAAACGGTACCGAAAATGGGTAATATAATTATAATAATAGGGGGATTGTCTGCTGCGTCCCTCGGCGCCTGGCTCACCTACGTATTGCAAACCAGGATCACCGATAAACAGATATTTGAAAACTGGCAAAATGCCTTCATGAGGTCAGCGTTCCGGGGCAGGTTCAGTTGGCTGACCGGTGAGACCAATATTGAAAAGTTTACAAAAAACGTGCAGGAGCTAAAATTGGCGCTTAGCCAGGGGGTTGTCAGTCCGGATCATCAAAACCCAAACAATAGGGGCGGCGGGATCAGCCAGGTCAGGAATAAGAAGTACCGAAAGGATATGGAGAGGGTTTATGAACTGCTTGAGGAGATACTGCTGATCGTAAATGACCCATCAAGTTTTTTTCGCGACGATACCGAAAGGTTTATCGACATGAAACGGGATGAGATATTATTGCTGATCAATCCGATATGGGAACATTTTGGACTGCCGCAATTAAAGATGCCAACACAAACAGGGGAAATTGAAAAGTAATAATAATGCTGGTTTGAAAGGCTGGCTAAGTTGAGAACCCGTACAATAAGGCTGATGATCCTTATTCCCGCTAATACATTGATATTCATGCAAAGTACTCAAAAAATATTTGACAAATACCTTAGTTTAAATGGTATATTGCATCAGCCGGGAGCTCGTTTTTTTATTAGCCCGACGCTATCGCTAACAGACAGAATAAACATAAGGCAGGTTAAATTATCCCCTTTTTTACCTGGCTTACAACCAATACCAAAGCACTTTAATTTACCCCGGTTTAAGGCTTGCACCTGGTGTTTAAATATAAAGACATGAGAAAAAATTACCCAACCCCCCTTGAAACTGTATCAACAAAACAATTAAGGCATTCTTTTCTGCCGGTTACTGTGTTATTTGCAGCCTTGCTGCTTGCAACAGTTTTACCTGTGAAGTTATTTGCCGCTGCGCCAACAATTACTTCTTTTACCCCCGCCTCCGGGCCGGTGGGTACATTGGTCACAATAAACGGCACAAACTTAAGTACCCCAACTGCCTTTACTATTGGCGGCAAAAGCGCGATAGCAATATCCAATACGGGCAGCGTTTTAGTAGGTATGGTGATGACCGGTGCTGCAACAGGCCTGGTTTCAATAACTACGGCAGGCGGTACGGCAAGCGGCAGCGGTAACTTTACCGTAACAGCAACGCCTTATCCATCTGCTCAACAGGGTTCCGCCCTGGTGGGTACAGGCGCCGCGGGAGCTGCTCAACAGGGCTTTTCCGCAGCGCTGAGTGCCGATGGCAATACAGCCATTGTCGGAGGGTACCAGGATAATTCCGGCGCGGGCGCGGCATGGATCTATACGCGGACCGGCGGCACCTGGGTGCAGCAAGGTTCAAAACTTGTAGGTACAGGCAATACGGGGGTTGCTGCACAGGGATGGTCTGTATCGCTGAGCGCGGATGGCAATACGGCTATTTTGGGGGGATACCAGGACAATTCGCACGAGGGCGCGGCCTGGGTTTTCACCCGAAGCAGCGGCGCGTGGGCCCAGCAAGGAAAACTGGTTGGCACAGGCGGCGTTGGGCCATCTCAACAGGGCAGTGCAGTATCCCTCAGTGCAGATGGTAATACAGCGATGGTAGGAGGGAATAATGACGACTCTGGTACAGGAGCAGCATGGTTTTACACCCGCAGCGGCGGTACCTGGACGCAGCAAGGTTCAAAGATGGTAGGAACAGGCAGCGTTGGTCCGCCCGTCTATCAAGGTAGTTCCGTAGCGCTGAGCGCGGATGGCAATACGGCTATTGCAGGGGGATATGCTGACAATACCATTAAGGCGGGAACGGGGGTCACCCAGGGAGCGGCCTGGGTTTACACCCGCAGCGGCGGCGCCTGGACCCAGCAGGGTAATAAGCTGGTGGGGACTGACAGCGACCCGGGTTCCGAACAGGGCTGGTCCGTGGCCCTGAGTGCGGATGGGAATACAGCCATCGTAGGAGGGCCCGATGACAATGGCAACGCAGGAGCAGCCTGGGTTTACACGCGGGCTAACGGCGGCTGGGCGCAGCAAGGTTCAAAGCTGGTGGGTACCGGTATTGTTGGGGGTGTTGCCGATCAGGGCATTTCAGTATCACTCAGCGCGGATGGCAATACGGCCATCGTGGGGGGTGCTGTGGATAATACTAACCAGGGGGCGGCCTGGATTTATACAAGGAGCGGCAGCACATGGGCTCAGCAAGGTAATAAGCTGGTAGGGACAGGTAACACAGGCGCTGCCTTACAGGGCCAATCCGTATCGCTGAGTGCGGATGGCAATTTGGCAATTGTAGGAGGACCCGCTGACAATTCCAACGTGGGAGCAGCGTGGGTTTATACCGGGCCTCAACCCCCTCCAACAATAGCCTTTTTTAGCCCCGCCAGCGGGCCTCCAGGTACCCTGGTAACCATCAACGGCACAGGTTTGACTGCACCTACCGCACTTACTATAGGCGGTCAAAGCGCTATTGTACTATCTTACACTGGCAGCACTTTAGTAGCCATGGTTATGCCGGGCGCAATAACTGGTACGGTTTCAATAACTACGTCGCTTGGTACATCAGGCAGCAGCGGGATTTTTACCCCAACTGCAACACCCTATCCGTCTGTTCAGCAGGGCTCAAAGCTGGCGGGTGCGGGCAACATCGGCGCGGCCCAGCAGGGCCATGCTATAGCCATCAGCGCGGATGGAAATACGGCAATTGTGGGCGGATATGCCGACAACTCATCCCAGGGCGCCGCGTGGATCTATACACGTAGCGGCACTACCTGGGCCCAGCAAGGATCAAAGTTGGTAGGCACCGGGAATGTAGGCGCTGCCCAGCAAGGCTGGTCGGTCGCTATCAGCGCCGATGGCAATACAGCTATAGTGGGTGGATACCAGGATAATTTAAGCGTTGGGGCAGCCTGGGTGTATACACGCAGCGGCAGCACCTGGACCCAGCAGGGAACAAAATTGGTAGCTACGGATGGGGCAGGAACCTCGGAACAGGGTATTTCCGTGTCGCTGAGCGCGGATGGCAATACGGCCATTGTGGGCGGAAGCCAGGATAATGCCGGCATTGGGGCAGCCTGGGTGTACATCCGTAGTGGCGGAATTTGGTCACAGGATGGATCAAAGTTGGTGGGTAGCGGCGGCATGGGGACCCCGGGCCAGGGCATTGCTGTGGTGCTGAGCGCGGATGGCAATACGGCCATCGTAGGAGGCGATCTTGACAACTCCTTCCAGGGTGCGGCCTGGGTTTATACCCGTAGTGGCGCCACCTGGACCCAGCAGGGATTAAAGCTGGTAGGCACCGGCAATACAGGTACTGCCGAACAGGGCAATTCTGTATCTCTTAACGCTGATGGGAATACAGCCGTTGTTGGAGGCAGTAGTGACAATTCCGGCGTGGGGGCAGCCTGGGTATATAGTCGCAGCGCCGGCACGTGGGCACAGCAGGGCACAAAACTGGTGGGGACAGGCAGCGTTGGGGCAGCCTCTCAGGGCAGTTCGGTATCATTGAGTGCGGATGGCAATACGGCTATTATTGGCGGGTCTGGAGACAATTCAAACCAGGGATCAGCATGGGTTTACACCCGCAGCAGCGGGGCTTGGGTTCAAAAAGGTTCGAAACTCGTGGGAACGGGTAACACCGGCGCCGCCGCACAGGGCTATTCGATAGCGATGAGTGAAGATGGCACGACCGCAATTACCGGGGGCCCTTTTGACAATTCAAGCCAGGGGGCTGCATGGGTATATCTTGAAGGGCACCCAACTATTACCTCCTTTAGCCCTGTCACCGGGCCACCGGGCACCCTGGTAACCGTAAGCGGCACAAACCTGGGCGCCTTAACAACGTTTACCATAGGTGGCCAAAGCGCTATCGTCCTGTCCAATACCGCCAGCACCGTGGTGGCTTTGGTTATGCCCGGCGCGTTAACTGGCACAGTTTCAATAACTACCGGGGGCGGTACGGCAAGCAGCACTACAAACTTTACGGTAACAGCAACAAAATATCCGTCGGTACAGCAGGGAACAAAACTGGTGGGTACAGGTGGTATTGGAAATCCCGAACAGGGTTACTCCATATCCCTGAGCGCCGATGGCAATACGGCCATTGTAGGCGGGGTTAGTGATAATTCAAGCGTGGGCGCAGCCTGGGTTTACACCCGCAGCGGCACTACCTGGACGCAGCAGGGCTCAAAGCTGGTTGGGACGGGTAGCGTAGGAAGCCCTGTTTACCAGGGCACTGCCGTATCCCTGAGCGCTGATGGTAATACGGCTATTGTTGGGGCGTACCAGGATAATGCCGGCGTGGGAGCAGCCTGGGTTTACACCCGCAGCGGCAGTACCTGGACCCAGCAGGGCTCAAAGCTGGTAGGTTCAGATTACTTGGGGGACGCCCAACAGGGCATTTCAGTATCCCTTAGCGCCGATGGCAACACGGCCATGGTTGGGGGCTACAATGACAATTCCGGCTTGGGAGCAGCATGGGTGTACACCCGGAGCAGCGGCACCTGGGCCCAACAGGGTTCAAAGCTGGTGGGCACGGGTAACATAGGTGCTGCCGACCAGGGCACTTCCGTATCCCTGAGCGCTGATGGTAACACGGCCATTGTGGGGGCGTACAACGACAATTCTGGCGTGGGTGCGACCTGGGTTTTCACCCGTATTGGCACCACATGGACCCAGCAGGGGCCAAAGCTGGTAGGAACAGGCAGCATAGGGGCTGCCGATCAGGGCCGTTCTGTGTCGCTGAGCGCCGATGGCAATACGGCCATCGTAGGTGGGTTTGCTGACAACGCAAATGTGGGAGCTGTATGGGTTTATACACGCAGTGGCGGTGCCTGGGTACAGCAGGGGCCAAAACTGGTGGGTACCGGCAGCACCGGGGCCGCTCACCAGGGCATTTCAATATCCCTGAGCGCTGATGGCAACACGGCCATGGTTGGGGGTTACACTGACAACACTGACCAGGGAGCCGTATGGGTGTATACCCGCAGCGGCGGCGCCTGGGCACAGAAAGGTACAAAGCTGTTGGGAACCGGTAATACAGGGATGGCCTTCCAGGGTGTTTCCGTATCGTTGAGCGCCGATGGCAATACGGCCATAGCGGGGGGGTATGGCGACAATTCGTTCCAGGGGGCTGCCTGGGTGTTTATACCGGGCGTGTCGAACAACGCCTTATTGAGCACCATAAAACTGACACCGGCTTCCGCACTAACCAATACCGGTACCAGCGGTACCACAACCACTTACACCACAACGGCGGCCGGTTCCACTACATCAGTAACTGTAACGCCAACAGCACAGGACCCATCTGCAACAATAAAAGTGAACGGGGTGGCCGTAACTTCGGGAACGGCTTCCGGGAGTATTGCCCTGGCAGCGGGGACTACAACGACCATTACTACCATAGTGACTGCCCAGAACGGAACAACAACCCACACTTACTCGATCGTTGTAACAAAATTGTCAAATGATGCCCAGCTAAGCACCATCAAACTGACCCCCGCCTCAACACTAACCAATACCGGCACGGTTGGTAGCACAACAACTTACACTACAACAGCCGCCGGCGCTACCACATCGGTAACCGTTACACCAACAGTGCACGAAGCCCACGCGACTGTAAAAGTAAATGGTGTAGCGGTAGTTTCAGGAGCGGCATCAGGAAGTATTGCCCTGGCAGCCGGAGCTACCACAAATATCAATATTGTTGTAACCGCCCAGGATGGGTCAACAACCCACACGTATTCGATAGCTGTTACCAGGTTATCAAATAATGTTTCGCTGAGCAGCATAAAACTCACCCCTGTTTCAACACTAACCAATACCGGCACTGTTGGGAGCACAACTACCTACACCACTTCAGTGAGCAATGCCACCGCGTCGGTCACCCTAACACCGACAACTGTGGACACCCACGCGACGATAAAAGTGAACGGAACGGCGGTAACTTCGGGGACGGCTTCAGGGAGCATCGCTTTGGCTGTTGGCCAAACTGTCATCACTACCGTGGTAACGGCGCAGGACGGCGTAACTACCCACACTTATTCGATAACGGTAACCCGTGCCAAGTCAAATAATGCCTTGCTGAGCGCGATAAAGCTGACCCCCACTTCAACCCTAACCAACACCGGTACAACAGGCACCACAACAACTTACACTACATCAGTAAGTAATGGCACCACATCTGTAACGGTTACTGCAACTACGCAGGATGCAACTGCCACGATGAGAGTGAACGGCACGGCGGTAACGTCAGGCACCGCTTCCGGGAGTATTGCTTTGGCCGTTGGTAACAACACCATCACCACGGTAGTAACCGCCCAGGACGGGACGACAACGCATACTTATTCGATTACTGTAACCAGGGCAACAGGCCCGCTGATGAGCCTTTACCTGCCGGTAAGCGTGGTACAACCGACCGATAACATAAACATCGAAAATGACGGCGTGATGGTGCACCAGGGTGTTTCGCCAAACGGTGATGGGTTGAACGATTTCCTTACCATAGACGGTATAACCGCCTACCCTGATAACAAGCTAACCATCATCGATCCTAGCGGGAGGCTGGTATTCCAGGCAGAACGGTATAATAACATTTCAAAAACGTTCGATGGGCATTCGGGCATAAATAGCAAATTGCTGCAGCCCGGCACTTATTTTTATTCGCTGGACTATAGCGCTAATGGTGTTTACAAACATAAAACTGGCTTTATCATACTTAAATATTAATTGAAATAAGATCGGTTTAGATCAGACAAATTTAAAAAGCTGGAAACCTTCTTGCCTGTTAATTAAGTTTTGATATACAACTAATTATGTAAAGGAGAATATTGTATTTATGGGATATTTTACCTTATCTTCAAAAAATAAATATTTTCATTTTCACCCGGTTTGATAAAATTTAAAGCTATGGAACGGCTTTTTTACCGGTGATGATTTGCCCCGGTAAAAGCCCGATTGCCAGTTTTTTTATTTTTTAATTATTAATCAATGAGAAAAACTTACCCTCTATCCACTGAAAACTTAAAAACCGGGCCATCAATGCATGTTGCGGTTTTTTTTGCATTAGCCATGCTGACAGCATTTTTAATAGCAGGCATTTCACCTGCCAAATTATTTGCACAGGCGCCAACCATCAGTTATGTCAGCCCGCAAACGTATCCTCCGGGCACAACAATTACCCCTCTTACGCCAACAAGCAGTGGGGTAGCCAGCCCGGGCTTTGGCAGCGTTTCTGCATTTGGTCCCAACAACACCATTACTACAGTGGATATAGCGGCAGACGTTGCGGGAAATCTGTATTTTTCCGATGATGGACTTGGGGGAATATTTGAGATCCCTTTCGCCGGCGGGAGTCTCATTCAACTCGCGAGTTCCGATGGCGCGATTGGTGTAGCAGTAGATGCTTCCGGCAATGTATATTTTACAGATGGTATCAGTAAAGCGGCATACAGGATTCCGGGGGGTGGCGGCATGCCCGTTAATTTAGGCCCCAGTTTTACGAACCCAAATGGTATTGCGGTAGACGGTTCGGGCAACGTATATGTTGCTGATCACACGCTCAGCACAGTAACCAAGATTCCTGCAGGCGGAGGCACGCCGGTAACTGTCGGCACAGGATTTAATGGCCCTGTTGGGGTGGCTGTTGATGCGTCAGGCAATGTGTATGTCGCCGATGAGGGCAACAACGCCATAAAGGAAATCCTTGTGAACGGGGGCACCACAGTTTCCCTGGGGTCCGGGTTTCAGGCTCCGGATTGGGTGGCTATTGACGCTGCCGGAAATGTTTTCGTACATGAAACTCCATCGATGCTTGATAACAAATCTGATATAAAAGAAATCCTTGCAGGAGGTGGCAGTACGATTACCGTTAGCACGGGCATACTCGGCGGGTATGGGATGGCGTTAGATGGTTCGGGCAATATATATTTAGCCTCTGACATTGGGCTCGAGGGAGGACTTTATAAAATTGAACCGACCGGCGGCTATTATATCAACCAGGCCTTACCCGCAGGCTTAAGTTTTAATAATACCACAGGTGTGATAAGCGGGACGCCTACCGCGCCAAGCCCGGCCACAAATTATATCATAACTGCCTATAACAGCATGGGCAGCGCTTCCACCACGGTAAGTATCGCAGTTCAAGTGCCACCTGTTATCAGTTATAGCAGCCCTCAAATTTATCCCATAGGTAAGGCAATTACCGCCTTATCGCCTTCAGTTAGTGGCGGGGCCGTTGCCGCCCCCGGCTACAATAGCAGCCCGGTGACCATAAGCTCCGGCCTCAACGGGCCAACGGGCGTAACGATAGATGGTGCAGGGAATGTATTTGTAGCGGATTCTATTGGCAATGCAGTGAGTAAAATACCTGTCGGCGGCGGGCCCCCGGTTGCTTTCGGCTCGGGCTTTAATCACCCCAGTGGTGTTTCAGTAGATGCCGCGGGCAATGTGTACGTAGCAGACAATGGCAATAACTCGGTAAAGAAGATCCCTGCGGGAGGGGGTACACCCCTTGTCATCGGTTCCGGGTTTTCGGCGCCGTACGCGGTTGCGGTAGATGCAGCAGGCAATGTGTATGTAGCGGATAGGGGCAATAACGCAATAAAAAAGATCCCGGCGGCGGGTGGCACACCTGTTACTTTAGGTTCAGGATTCCTAAAACCAACCGGTGTAGCGATAGATGCGGTGGGAAATATTTTTGTAGCCGATGAAGGCAATCAGGCTGTTAAGGAGATCCCGGTCGGCGGTGGCAGCATTATAAATATAGGTACTGTTTTTTCACAGCCCTACGGCGTGACGACTGATGCCGCCGGGAATTTGTTCGTTTCGGAATATGGAACTCATGATGTTAAAGAGTTCCCGGTCAACGGCACATTACCTGTTACTATTAGCTCCGCTATTGGTGGTCCAAAAGCTATAGCGATAGATGGGGCAAACAATTTATATGTGGCCGATTTTGACAATAATGCCGCGCTGCAAATTAAACCCGTGGGGGGTTATTACCTAAACCAGGCGTTACCGGCCGGTCTAAGTTTAGATGTTACTACAGGCATTATCAGCGGCACGCCAACAGCAGCAAGCGCGGCCAAAAATTATATTATTACCGCTTTTAACAACGCAGGCAGCGGTTCGGCCACAGTTAATATTGTTGTTAACCCTAACCCGCCGGTTATCAGTTACACAAGTCCTCATACCTATCCAACTGGCACGGCAATTACAGCACTGGCACCGACGGGCAGCGGGGTGGCTGCACCTGCTTACAGCAGCGGTACCACTACTTTAGGCTCAGGGCTCAACCTCCCGGGCGGGGTAGCTGTAGATGCGGCGGGCAACGTATATGTAACCGATTCAAATCATAGTTTGGTAAAAAAGATCCCTGCAGGCGGGGGCGCTCCGGTTACTTTAGGCTCCGGTTTCAGTGCCCCGTTTGGGATAGCGGTAGATCCATCAGGCAACGTATATGTGGCCGATTTAAATTTCGAAACTATACAGGAGATACCTGTGGGTGGAGGCGCAATGGTGTCTTTAGGCTCCGGGTTCAATAATCCGGCCGGCGTAGCAGTTGACGCTGCCGGCAACGTTTACGTTGCCGATGACGGCAATAATGAAGTGGAGAAGATACCTGCAGGCAATGGTGCCGTAGTTAGCATAGGGTCGGGGTTCGCTAACCCGTATGGAGTTGCTGTAGATGCCGCAGGCAATGTATATGTGGCCGATCGGGGCCACAACGCCGTAAAGAAGATCCCTGTGGCTGGCGGCGCGCCGGTTACTTTAGGCTCCGGTTTCAGTGGCCCATTCGGTGTATCCGTTGATGCTGCAGGCAATGTTTACGTGGCCGACTCAGGCAACAATTTAGTGAAATGGATACCTGTTGGCGGAGGAGCCCCGGTTGCAATTGGGTCTGGGTTTCTTGAGCCAACCGGGGTAGCGACCGATGGCGCCGGCAACGTATATGTGGCGGATTACGAGAATAACGCGGTGAAAAAAATTGTGCCCGTTGGCGGCTACTACCTGAGCCACGCCTTACCTGCTGGCTTAAGTTTTAATGGTACTACCGGTGTTATCGGCGGGACGCCAACTGTACTGAGCCCCGCAGCAAATTATACCATCACCGCTTATAATGCCGGAGGTGGCGGTGCGGCAACGGTAAATATTAAAGTGGTTACACCGTCAAACAACGCCTCGCTCAGCACCATCAAACTAACCCCTGCCTCAACATTAACCAATACCGGCACATCGGGTACCACAACAACTTACACCACCACGGCCGCAGGTTCCACTACATCGGTAACCGTAACGCCAACAGCTGCTGATCCGGGCGCAACCATAAAAGTGAACGGGGTAGCCGTAACTTCAGGAACGGCATCCGGGAGTATTGCCCTGGCAGCGGGGACTACAACGACCATTACTACCATAGTAACGGCACAGAACGGTACAACAACCCACACTTATTCAATCGTTGTAACCAGGTTATCAAATAATGCCTCGCTGAGCACCATAAAGCTCACCCCTGCTTCAACACTAACCAATACCGGCACAACAGGCACCACAACCACTTACACCACAACGGCCGCAGGCGCTACTACTTCGGTAACCGTAACGCCGACTGCTGCTGACACCCACGCGACAATAAAGGTAAATGGTGTTGCGATAACTTCGGGAACTGCATCGGGAAGCATTGCTTTGGCAGCGGGGACTACCACAAATATCAGTATTGTTGTAACCGCCCAGGATGGGGCAACAACCCACACGTATTCGATAGCAGTTACCAGGTTATCAAGTAATGTTTCGCTGAGCAGCATAAAACTCACCCCTGTTTCAACACTAACCAATACCGGCACTGTTGGCAGCACAACCACCTACACCACTTCAGTGAGCAATGCCACCGCGTCGGTAACCGTAACACCGACAACTGTGGATACCCACGCTACGATAAAAGTGAACGGTGTAGCGGTAACTTCGGGAACGGCTTCAGGGAGCATCGCTTTGGCGGTTGGCCAAACTGTCATCACTACCGTAGTAACGGCCCAGGACGGGGTAACTACACACACGTATTCGATAACAGTTACCCGCGCCAAGTCAAGTAATGCCTTATTGAGCGCCATTAAGTTAACGCCCACCTCAGCACTAACCAATACCGGTACCGTCGGCACTACAACAACTTACACCACATCAGTAAGTAATGCCACCACATCTGTAACGGTTACTGCAACTACGCAGGATGCAACTGCCACGATAAAAGTGAACGGCACGGCGGTAACGTCAGGCACCGCTTCCGGGAGTATTGCTTTGGCCGTTGGTAACAACACCATCACCACGGTAGTAACCGCCCAGGACGGGACAACAACGCATACTTATTCGATTGCTGTAACCAGGGCAACGGGCCCGCTGATGAGCCTTTATCTGCCGGTAAGCGTGGTACAACCGACCGATAACATAAACATCGAAAATGACGGAGTTATGGTGCACCAGGGTGTTTCGCCAAACGGTGATGGCATTAACGATTTCCTGATTATAGACGGAATAACCGCCTATCCGGATAACGAGTTAACGATCATCGATCTTAGCGGGACGCTGGTATTTGAGGCAAAAGGGTATAATAATATTTCAAAAGTATTTGAAGGGCATTCCAGTAGAAATGAACGAATGCTGCAGCCCGGCACTTATTTTTATGCTTTGGATTATGTTGCTGTTGGACAGAGCAGGCGTAAAACAGGATATATTATCCTTAGATATTAATTGAATTAAATAGATCAGTTTAGATTTGACAACTTTTAAAAAGTTGTCAAATCTTTTTCGTTTGTGCCTTCCTGTTCCATTGAAATGGCCAGGTTTTGTATCCCAGTACTCTTTTCGCTTTGTAACGCAGCAAAAGCAATATGTTTGGGTAATTTAAGCCAGTTTTTTCTAAATTACACCGTCAAATTAAAAGCCATTACCCAGCTCTATGCCCAAATATTTTGTTGACCCCGATATCGCCAAAGCAAAAACCATCCACGCTGACTTTTACTCGGGCCCCGAAGTATTTGAACAATGCAGGGAGAAAATCTTCGCGCCCTCATGGCAGTTTATTGGCGCCGAAGATCTGGTGAAAGAAAACGGTGATGTATATCCTTTCACCTTATTAGAAAGTTACCTGGATGAACCTTTACTGCTAACCCGGAATAAAGCCGGCGAGTTGAACTTGCTATCAAATGTTTGTACCCATCGCGGTAATTTAGTTGTTGATAAGGCTTGCAAACTTAATAACCTGAAATGCCGCTATCATGGCCGTATGTTTAACCTTGATGGTGATTTCGTTTCGATGCCGGAGTTTAAAGAGGTTGAAAACTTCCCGGCCAGGCATGATGACTTGCCCAAACCGGATCTGTTCAAATGGGGCAAATGGCTGTTTACTTCGGTGGGGCCAGCTGCGCCGCTTGCTAATGGGGAGGAAGTTTTTAAAGACATGATGGAAAGGGTTAGCTGGATGCCATTGGATGATTTTAAATTTGAACCTGAACTATCGCGGGTATTTAATGTAAAAGCCAACTGGGCGCTGTATTGCGAAAATTACCTCGAAGGTTTCCATATCCCGTTTGTGCACGCTGGCCTTAACGCCGTAATTGATTACGGCGAATATGCTACCGAATTGTTTTTCCCGTATTCGAGCTTGCAGCTCGGCCTTGCTAAAACCGCGGCCGATTGCTTTGACCTGCCGCTTACGTCGCCCGACCATGGGAAAAACGTGGCTGCTTACTATTTCTGGGTGTTCCCCAATATGATGTTTAATTTTTATCCCTGGGGTTTGTCGGTAAATGTAGTTGAGCCGGTGACAGCAGGGGAGTGCCGGGTTAAGTTTTTCTCCTATGTTTGGGATGCCTCGAAACTGGATAAAGGTGCAGGCGCCGGTTTGGATAAAGTAGAAAAGGAAGACGAGGAGATCGTTGAAAATGTGCAGCGCGGTGTGCGGTCGAGGTTTTATCATCATGGGCGGTATTCGGTTACCAGGGAGCAGGGTACGCACCATTTTCACAGGCTGCTTGCGGAGTTTATGAATGATGTTGTTTAAAAGAAGGATTATCGGCCGAACGTATGATTTTATAAAATAGTTGAGACGGGATGCTTCGCATCTTCAACATTCATTTGAGACATGAAGCATCCCGTCTCCACAACCTTCCATTTTGAATCACCCGGTTCATATAAAAATGACATAACTATGCCGAACAATATCCCTGTTTGCTGGTTAAATATGCGGCATTGTAGCACTATTGTAAATTTAACAATCAGATTACATGTTTAAACATCTATTTTATCTACATTTGTATCAAATAGAACAATCAAAAAACATTTAACGTTATGGCAACAACAACAAAATGGGTAATTGACCCAATGCACTCCGAAGTACAGTTTTAAGTAAGGCACCTGGTTATTTCAACAGTAACAGGTTTCTTCAAAAGTTTTGAAGGATCATTAGAAACCGAAGGTGATGATTTTGAACACGCAAAAATTGCATTCGCCCTGAATATCGACAGTATTGATACCAACCAATCCCAAAGGGACGCCCACTTAAAATCAGCTGACTTTTTTGATGCTGCTGAATACCCGCAGATCACTTTTGCTTCAACTTCGTTCAAAAAAACAGACGATGATGACGAGTTTGAATTAACTGGCGACCTTACCATAAAAGGGGTTACCAAACAAGTTAAACTTAACGCTGAATACGGCGGGTCGACCCAGGATTCCTATGGAAATACCAAAGCCGGCTTTGAAGTTACCGGTAAAATTAACCGTAAAGAATTTGGCTTAACTTATGATCCTATTACCGAAGCAGGTTCGGTTGTTTTAGGAGAAGATATAAAGCTGAGCATTAACATCCAGTTTGCGAAGCAAGCATAATTTGGATTTCGGATCCCGATAGCTATCGGGACAGAATTTCGATTTTTCGCAATAGTTTGTTTTCAGCGGTGGGTGCTCAGGAGGGCATTCGCCGTTTCGGAATATCGATTTGCGTGTATAATAATTTTATTTAAAGCACTTTAGGTCCGGGATGGCAGCGTAGAAATTTTAAATGTTTAGAATTTCTATGTTACGATCCCGGATTTTTAGCGTATTTATGCAGGAAGAGATATCGGCAGTTAACTAAATCCGATCCCGATAGCTATCGGGATCCGAAATCAAAATATGCTCATAAAAATATACCCCGAAAACCCCAACCCGAAAGCTATAGAACAGGTTGTTGAAGTGCTGCGTAAAGGGGGATTGATCATCTATCCTACGGATACGGTGTACGGGCTGGGCTGCGATATTACCAATCATAAAGCTATAGAGGCGATTTGCAGGATCAGGAACATTAAACCTGAGAAGGCAAATTTTTCATTTATCTGTTACGACCTGAGCCATATTTCAGATTATATAAAACCGATAGACAATGCCACATTCAGGGTCCTGAAAAAAGCACTGCCGGGGCCGTTTACCTTTATCTTTAATGCCAATCATAATGTACCTAAGTTATTGAGTTCCAATAAAAAAACGGTTGGTATCAGGGTGCCTGATAACGATATTGCCCGCGAAATTGTAAAGGTATTAGGTAACCCGATCCTTTCTACCTCGATAAAAGATGACGACGAGATCATCGAATACTCCACCGACCCTGAATTGATCTACGAAAAATATGAAAACCTGGTTGACCTTGTAATTGATGGCGGTTATGGCGAAAATGTTCCGTCCACAGTTGTGGACTGCACCGGAGGGGAATTTGAGATAGTTAGGGAAGGTAAAGGGGAATTAGAACTGTATTTATAACGCCAATTCACTTCGAAAAATGGTAATATTTATTGTTTAATAATCATCGTGAAAAGAATAGCCTTATCAAGTAAACTGATTTTAGAAAGGGTAGTAACAATAATAATAATGATCGGAATCATAGCTTTGGTCATTAATATTAACCCCTCGTCAAGGATAGATTTATTGTGGATGCTTCCTGTTTGTATAGGCATATTATACATAGTTTTTTATCTTCCCGATAATATTGAATTTGATAATGATCACTTATTTATTATCAGAAGACGAAAAGAAATTGTGGTTGATTTAAAAGATATCTATCTGATAAAAGTGACAATGATAAGTATAGGGTACCGTTCTTTGTGGAAAATACGCTATACGAATAATAATGAAGACGGCGCCGCCCGTTTTTATTCCCGCTATTTTTCCTCCAGTTTTGATAATTTTTGCAACCAGGTGAAAGCAAAAAACCCACACGTGGAGATTAAAAATTACTCTTGGTCTTTTGATTTCGACTTGTAATCATGACGGAATCAGAAAATCTGAAGATTTGTTGGATATTTATTGATTGACGACGGCGATAATATTAAATAGGCCCTGTGCAACTAATTGAGATATTACCTATTTTCACTCACTATTCGCCGCTCACTACTCACTGAAAGGTCTTATTGATTTCACAAACCCCGGTATCTTTTCCATATAATTATCTTCACCCAAAAACTTTACAAAAGCAGTACCCACAATAGCCCCATTGGCATACTCGCAGGCTTTTTTAAAGGTGGCATTGTCTTTAATGCCAAATCCGAAAATGGTTGGATTTTTTAAGTGCATTGCCTTGATACGTTTATAATAATCTTCAATATTTACGGACATCTGCAGATTCGCCCCGGTTATGGTTGATGAGGAAAGCAAATAAATAAAGCTGTTGCTCAACCCATCTATTTTCCGGATGCGCTCTTCGGATGTTTGCGGGGTAACCATGAAGATGTTGCTCAGGTTGTATTCCTTAAAGTATCCAGAATATAAAGTTTCGTACTCGTAGATGGGCAGATCGGGAACAATAATGCCATCCACACCAACCTCGGCTGCTTTTTTACAGAAAGCCGCTACGCCATATTGTACTATGGGGTTAAAATAACCCATTAGCATAATGGGTATCGTTACGTGCTTACGCAGATCCTTTAACTGTTCAAACAGCAAGTTAAGCGTCATACCGTTCTCAAGCGCTTTTTCAGAACTATGCTGGATAACCGGGCCATCGGCCACAGGATCAGAGTAGGGGAAGCCCATCTCCAAAAAATCGACGCCTGCTTTTTCCAAAGCTTCGGCAATGTCCAGGGTGGTATTTATTTCAGGATAACCTGCGGTATAGTATATGGATAGGAGGTCGTCCTTTTTTGAGTGAAAGAGGTCGTTTAACCGGTTCATGGGGTTTATAGTTGATGGTTCATGGTTGCAGCTCGCTATGAACTATGCCCCATGAACCGATTAGTATCCAAAATATTTTATATACGTGTCCAAATCCTTGTCTCCCCGGCCTGACAGGCAGATCACTACGTTATCGTCCGGTTTAAATTTCATTTTTTCGAGGTGCGCCAGGGCGTGCGCTGTTTCAATTGCCGGGATGATACCTTCCAGCTGCGAGCATAATAAACCTGCCTTCAAGGCTTCGTCATCGGTTATACTGACGTATTCCGCACGGTGAATTTTATACAGGTAAGCGTGCTGCGGGCCAATGCCGGGATAATCGAGCCCAGCGGAAACGGAATAAGGCTCTACTACCTGGCCGTCATCTGTTTGCATTAAAATGGTGCGGCTGCCGTGTAGAACGCCTTCGCGGCCCAAAAATGTCGTTGCGGCCGAGTGTCCGCTGTCAACGCCTTTGCCGGCAGCTTCAACTGCCACTAATTTGACACTTTCATCATCCAGAAAATGGTAAAACATACCCATTGCATTGCTGCCACCGCCAACACAAGCCATTACGTATTCGGGTAATTCCTTTCCGGTATGCTCCTTTAATTGTTTTTTTGCTTCTAATGATATGATAGATTGAAACCGCGCAACCATGTCGGGATAGGGGTAGGGACCAACAACCGAGCCGATGATATAGTGGGTATCGACGGGGTTGGCTATCCAGTCGCGCAAGGCCTCGTTGGTAGCATCCTTCAGTGTTTTGCTGCCTGATTTTGCCGGTACTACCTTCGCACCCAGCATTTTCATGCGCGACACGTTGGGCGCTTGCCGTGCCATATCAATCTCGCCCATATAAACCAAGCACTCAATGCCTTTCAAAGCACAAACGGTGGCCGTTGCCACGCCATGCTGGCCCGCACCGGTTTCCGCTATGATACGCTTTTTGCCAAGGCGAATGGCTAAAAGTATCTGGCCGATAGCGTTATTGATCTTATGCGAACCGGTATGATTCAGGTCTTCGCGCTTAAAAAATATGTTAGCGCCGTACTTTTCCGAATATCTTTTGGCATGATATAAAGGCGACGGCCTGCCGACATAATCTTTTAAAAGCTGGTCGAATTCGGCCTTAAAATCTGCATCATTGATGATAGAGAGGTATTGCAGCCTTAACTCTTCCACATTGGGATATAGCATTTCAGGGATATAGGCACCGCCAAAGTCCCCGTAGTACCCCAGTTCATTAACTCCGTACTTCATTTGTAAAGGGTTTACTTAATGATTTAAATGCTTTTTCCAACTGTTTTATGTTTTTTAGCCCCGGGGCAGTTTCAAATTTACTGTTCAAATCCACGCCATAAAATTGGGGATGGCTAATATTTTTTACTTCTTCCAGGTTTTCAGGGCTAATGCCGCCGCTTAAAAAGAAGGGGATATCGAGCGTGTATTTGTTAAGGACTGTCCAGTCGAATGTTTTACCTGATCCGCCATGACTATCGGTTTTTGTGTCGAAAAGAAAAAAGTCAACTTTATCTGTGTATGCCTGCAGCTGATCAAAATCAAAATCACTATTCAGGCCAAAAGCTTTAAGTACCTCCACTTTATGCATGAACGAACTACAAAATTCAGGGCTTTCATTGCCGTGCAGTTGTATCGCTTCAAAATCATATTTACCAAGTAGGGCATTTATTGTTTCTTTATTTTCGTTTACAAAAACCGCTGTTTTTTTTATTGAGGAAGGGATTTTATTTAAAACCCCTTCCGGCATATCATCAACATACCTCGGCGAAGGTCCATAGAAAATGAAGCCCATATAATCCGGAGATAAAGCTGTAATTGCCTTAATATTTTCTGGATTTTTTAAACCGCAGACTTTTGTTTTCATTCTTCTTTTTTCTTCGGGACAGATTTGATAACTTTCAAAAACTTGTCAAATCTACCTGCCCATTTAATTTGCTATAAGCGTTTTAAAACTTTTTAACGCTTTTTTGCTGGCCAGTGATGCCTCTGCCTCGTAAAAACACTCTGCAAAGCTTTTATCAGGGCCGATTGTCTTAATGGCTAAAGCCGCATTAGCTAAAACCACATTATTTTGTGCTGCTGTAGCATCGCCGTTCAGTACATTTACAAAAATATCGGCCGATTCGCTTACGCTGTTCCCACCTAAAATTTCGTGGGGGCCTAAACGGTTAAAGCCCAGGCTCTCAATGCTGTTTATTTTTTCACCTTCGACGGAGAATGTTTTAAAATCGCAGGTAAGCGAAATTTCGTCATAACCATCAAGGGCATTTAATATGGTATACTTTATATCTGATTTTTGATACATGTAAGCATAAATGCGCGCAAGCTCCAGGTTAAATACGCCTACCAGTTGATTTTTTGGTTTGGCAGGATTAACCAATGGCCCAAGCATATTAAAAAATGTTTTAACGCCGAGCTCCCGTCGTATTGGCGCGACAGTTTTCATGGCCGGGTGGAACAGGGGGGCGTGTAAAAAACAGATATTGGCACTATCAACGTTATGTTTAAGCTTAGCGGTATCATTGGTAAACCGGCAGCCTAAAAACTCCATGACGTTTGACGAACCACAGCCCGATGACACCCCGTAATTACCATGTTTGGCAACTTTATAACCTGCACCTGCAACGATAAATGATGCCAGTGTAGATATATTAAAAGTATCTTTTCCATCTCCGCCGGTACCGCAAAGGTCTATCAACTCCCTGTTTTCCATATCGACTTCCAGGCAAAGTTCCAGCATGGCGTCGCGGAAGCCCTCAAGCTCATTAACGGTAATACTGCGCATGCAATAAGCCGTCATAAAAGCTGCCATTTGCGAATTGTTGTATTTACCCTGCGCAATTTCCGTCAAAATTTCCTTTGACTGTTCGCGCGTAAATGTTTTATTTTCAAAAAGATGGTTTAATATCTGTTTCATAAATGTCAAGCCCCCTAACCCCCTAAAGGGGGAATTTATAATTTTATTTATATTGTTTCCTTCAAAGTTTTTATTCGCCATCAGTTCCCCCTTTAGGGGGTTAGGGGGCGGGGCAAAAAAAAAAGGCTACCATATTGGCAACCCTTCTGAATATCTTTAAAAAACAAAAATGGTATTGCCTTACGATCTCCCGTTAAGCCACCACCAATTGTTGTTTGTTATTCTCATTATCATTTATTCCACAAATATGAAAAAATTTTTCTGAAAAGCAAGCAGAATGATATTTTTACATGATAAGGTGAGTTTTTGAACGGGTGACTCAATCAACCATTCACCTGATCAACTCAATCAACTCAATCAACTAACTATGGCTATCCACAAACATAAAATAAACCCGGAAGATGACCTCGGTTTTGGCCCGCAGCCGGTAATAAAAAACCAGCCGCTGATCAATAAGGACGGTACGCCAAATGTGAGGCGAATCGGCCTCCCGTTTTTTAATACCGCCAATAATTATCACACCCTGATAACCATGAGCTGGGCAAAATTCTGGCTTATGGTAATAAGCGCTTATTTGGCGATCAACATCATTTTTGCCTTGATTTATACTTCATTTGGGACAGGTAGTTTGGATGGCGGAACTGTCGGAAGTACACCCTTTCATCATTTTATGGACGCCTTCTTTTTTTCGGCGCAAACTATTTCAACGGTTGGGTACGGGCACATTTATCCGAAGGGAATGATGTCGAATAGCGTAGCGGCTTTGGAATCAATGATGGGTTTGCTGTCATTCGCATTGGCAACGGGTTTATTATACGGGCGCTTTTCCAGGCCATCGGCGCAAATTGTGTACAGCAAGCACATGCTGGTGGCGCCTTATCTTGAAAACAGTAAGGGAATCATGTTCAGGCTGGCAAATTTGCGCAGGAATATGCTGATAGACCTGGAGATAGAGATCATTTTTTCGTTTAATGAGACCGTCGATGGCAAAACAATGCGAAGGTTTTACCCGCTGGATGTAGGGCGGAGAAAGGTGAGCATCCTGACGATGAACTGGACCATAGTGCACCCGCTTGATGAAAACAGCCCGCTAAGGGATATGACCAAAGAGGACCTTGAAACAAGCGAAGCCGGTTTTGCAATATTGCTAAGGGCATTTGACGATACTTTTTCACAAACAGTACACTCGCGCACCGCATACCAGTATAACGAAATTGTGTGGGGGGCTAAGTTTAAACCTGTTTTTGCGCGAGATGATGACGGAAGAATTGTTTTGGATTTGAGCAAGATCAGTGACCATGAGTTGGTTGCGAGTATTTAGTTCATGTATCATAGTTCATAGCCGGACTAAGATTTTCTTTTCTTAGATTATAACTGTTGCAGACGCAAAAAACTATGAACTATACCCTACCTCACCAAGGCATTTTTCTCCTTAGCAATTGTATTATAAACCAACTTATCAACCAGGCTTGGAAAAAATTTATTTAAAAAGACCAAAAACTTTCCCTGCCCTGTCATAATTAAGGTACGCGACCTGTTTTCAATGCCATTGGCTATGATTACGGCCACTTCATCCGAAGACATCATTTTATCTTCATCGAGGGAGCTTTCGCCCTGTTGTACACCGTTTTTGTCCAGAGAGGCGTTGCGTATATTCGATGTGGTAAAGCCGGGGCAAGCCGTTAAAACGTGAACACCGGTTTTTAAATTTTCCATCCTTAATACATCCAGGAAACCATTCATCGCAAATTTTGAAGCCGAATAGCCGGTACGGCCGGGTAAGCCTTTATAGCCAGCTATGGAGGACACGCCAACAACGCTTCCCTGGCTTTTTAAAATTTCGGGCAGTGCATATTTAGTACAATATACCGTCCCCCAAAAGTTTACATCCATTACTTTTTTTATGACGTCTAAATCAGCATCCTTAAACAAGGCACGCATGGATATGCCGGCATTATTTACCAGTACGTCAATTTTGCCAAAAGTTAAAATGGATTGCTGAATTAAATGTTTGCAATCGTCTTCAATAGTTACATCGCACTGCACCGCAACGGATTTTATATTGTATTGCTGCTCAAGTCCTTGTGCTATCTCACATAAAGTAACATATTGCCTTGCACCTAAAACAAGATTAGCGCCGCGCCTGGCAAATTCCGTAGCCAGAGATTTGCCGATGCCCGATGAGGCGCCGGTGATGATGATGATTTTGTTGGTTAAGTTCATAAAAAGGCCTAAGTGAAGGGAAATAAATTAATCATTACTAACTGATTCCAAATTTTTCTTTTCTGTATTTTAATCTATCTTCATGACTTAAAACTACTGCGGAATCCGGTCTTTTTATGCCTTTTAGTAATATCTTGTCATAGTAGCATTCGTCATACATAACATTCCAGGGGATTAAGCCCCAATATCCTTTAGCAAGGTCGGCCATAATACCGCATCGACCGTAAGACACGCACCCAATTGTACCAAATTTCCCACCACTGCCGTCATTTGGATTTAATGTAACTTCGTTGTTGAAAATAATTTGCCATTGGCCATTATTTAAAAGATCGCCATTCGACAAGTGTAAAATTGAAATCGGGGTCAATTTTTTAAACTCCCACATAGGTAAAATCGCACTTGTAGAACGGATGTCGAATAAGGCGCAGGTACAATATTTTTTGTTTAAAACTTGACCGAATGTAAATGTTTTTTCGGTAAGAGGAATTGCAAAAACATCGCCCGTGTCCCATTGTTTCGGCTTGGGTCTGTTCTTTTTTGCATCTGTAAATATTTTAATTAATTCGGCTTTGTTAACTTCCTGGAATGCGGTTTTATAATCGTCGATTGTAAGTTCAATTATTGAATCCATTACAGCAATTAAAGTGTCAACATTTGAAGTAGTTATATGGGTGAAATCGCTTTCGCAATCAATTGAAGGCTTGGGCCTTACATCTTTTAGTTTTAATCTTAAAACTTTGGCCGCCTCATTTTGATATTCCTTTCCGAATAATTCGACTAAATCCTCGAAAATTGAAAAATAACTTTGATTTTCATCAGGCAGATTTACACCAATTTTCCCAACCAGAATTTTGTTTCGTGTCATTTTAAAATTCCCGCTAAGCGGAAGTGGTGTTAAGGATTTATTTATTTTACAGATTCAGAAAATCAGTTAAGCTCTGTTTTTTTTCTTTTGATTTTCTCAGTAAAGCAACTTCTGCAAAAGCCTCAGTTAAGTCGGACTTTATTCTCAAAGTTTGCTCATACTTTTTAAGTTTGGCCAAAACCTTTTCCCAATCAGTTAATGATAACTGAACGGCTTTAGGTTTACCATTAATGTCATTTAAATATTGAAGGGCTAATTTCATAAATCAAATTTAGGAAATTTTTCTACTGCTTCCATTACACAACAAATAATTTGAGGTAAATTAGAAATTCAAAAGGTATTTTGTGTTTTGGACGCGATCACTTAACCTCATACGTAGAAGGGAACAACTGCGGTATACCCTGTACTTTAATTTCAGGTACCCTCAATAAATATTTGAAGGCGAATATCAGCATCGCCCCATAAAAATATTTAATATAATCCCAGCTAAATTTGGCCAATGGCTGGCTTTCGTAGTTAATGATATATGTTTTTGGGAAATAATAATTTTTAAAACCGGCAAGCCTGAGGCGATACGAAAGGTCAACATCCTGCCCGAACATAAAAAAGCGTTCATCAAATAAGCCGGTTTCATTTAAAGCGGAACGGCGCAAAAACATACAGCCGCCGTTTATGATATCAATTTCGGCAATTTGAAACTCCTCGACCCAATCTTTACGATTGCGGTCATATAATCGCGTTTTTGATAAATGTTTTGCAAAACTAAACAATTTCAGAAATGCTGCCCAGGGTTTGGTTAAGCCATGTATTGATTCAGGCAAAAAATGCCCGGCCGGACTAATCATGCGCACACTAAGGCCCCCGGTATCAGTGTGCTCGTCCATAAAGGCAGTCATCTTTTCTAAAGAATCCTTGCCGCAAATTGTATCCGCACTGACCAAAAAAACATACTCCCCTGCAGTAAGTCTTAACGCCTGGTTATTTGCTTTTGCAATGCCCTGATCTGTTGTGTTTGAAATTAAATGCGCCTCGGGAAAATCATTTTTTATCATTTCAGGCGAGCCGTCAGTCGAAGCGTTGTCAACAATAAATAACTCAAAATCAATGTTTTTACAAGCATCGATCAGTGAGTTTAATGCCTGCTTTAGCAATTTACAAGCATTTTTATTGACAACTATTATAGATAGCTTCATATTTACCCCGGCATTTAATTGATATACGGTAAGCGCACAAGGATGGATTATTATTGGTTTATCCCATCTGTATACATTATTTCTCAACCAAAAGCTGTGCCACGGGTTATTGCCGGGGCAGTTTCGCCGGAATTATGACTTGTTTATGGAAAAAAGGATTAATGCAGCCCGATATTTATTTCGACAGTGAATTACTGTACGGGACACGTGTGGCGATTGACCTTCCTAAGGTGATCTCATCCACATATTCCAGTTCGCCGCCGAAAGCTATGCCACGGGCTATTGTGGAGATAATGATGTCGAAATTTTTTAGTCGTTTATCTAAATAGAACAGGGTGGTATCGCCCTCCATGGTTGCGCTTAGCGCGAAAATGACTTCTTTGATCTCAGTTGATTTTACACGTTCTACTAACGAATCCACTTCGAGGTCGGTTGGCCCAATGCCATCCATAGGGGAAATTAATCCCCCTAAAACGTGATATATCCCATTATACTGGCTGGTATTTTCAATGGCCATCACATCGCGGGTATCTTCAACCACGCATATCATACTATGATCGCGTTTTGGGGATGCGCAGATCTCGCACACCGTATGGTCGGAAATATTAAGGCAAACCTGGCAAAACTGTATTTCGTTACGCAACTTGCTGATGGTGGCGCTAAACTTTTCCACGTCACCTTTGTCCTGGTTAAGCAGGTGCAGTACCAGGCGTAAAGCGGTTTTCTGGCCAACGCCCGGCAGTTTTGCAAACTCGGCAACCGCATCTTCTAATAACTTTGACGAAAAGTTCATTGTTCAAAGATAAGGATTAGTCCGAAAGTCCGAAAGTCCCGAAGTTCAATTAAACGTATAGCGATGGGTTTGAAACCCATCGCTATGGAAAAAACATTAAACTAATTTTAGATGTCTGTCTTTGCAAGGAAAATGAATTTATTTTGTTTAATAAAGTACTATACATAACTTGTGAGCAAGAAAAACATCATCTTTCGGACTTCCGGCCCGATAATTATCGGGAGGACTTCCGGACTAAAAAAACAAACATGTCCCCGGCGGTACTACTTTCATTCATCATAGGCTACTTTTTAGTATTGCTTATCATATCGTGGTTAACCTCGCGTAAATCATCGGATAACGATACTTTTTTTGTGGCTAACCGTAACTCCAAATGGTATTTGGTGGCGTTTGGGATGATAGGGACCGCGTTAAGCGGGGTAACTTTTATTTCCGTTCCCGGTAAGGTTGGCGCACCGACCGGCGACCAGTTTGAGTATTTCCAGTTTGTTTTGGGTAATGCAGCCGGTTTCATCATTATAGCCACCGTTTTGCTGCCGCTTTATTACAGATTGAAGTTGACATCTATCTACAGCTACATTGAGGGGGCGTTAGGGGTTTGGAGCTATAAAACGGCGGCTGGGATATTTTTGATCAGCCGCATCATTGGTTCGGCGTTCAGGCTTTATTTGGTAGTGATCGTATTACAGCGGTTTATTTTCGATAGTTATCATGTGCCTTTTGCCATAACGGGTTTGATATGTTTAGTGCTGATTTGGTCGTACACTTTCAAGGGAGGCTTGAAAACGATTATTATTACCGATAGTTTGCAAACATTGTTTTTAGTATCGTCGGTGTTTTTATCGATATACTTTATTTGTCGAAGTCTTAACTACAATGTTTTTGAAGCTGCCGAAGCCATTAAAAATAGCAGCTACTCCAAAATTTTCTTTTTCAGTAACTTCCTCGGCAGCAAATTCCATTTTGTAAAAGCCTTTTTGGGCGGACTGTTCATCACCGTAGCGATGACCGGCCTCGACCAGGACCTGATGCAAAAAAACCTGAGCCTTAAAAATATCCGCGAAGCAAAAAAGAATATGTTCAGCTTTACTGTCGTTTTTGTGGTTATAAATATTTTCTTCTTGAGTGTAGGGGCATTGCTATGGATCTACGCGAATCGCTACGGCATCAGTGTAGAAAAAACGGACTACCTTTACCCAACCATCGCCTTAAAATACCTGGGGCTTGTCCCCGCCATGGTATTTATGCTGGGTTTAACAGCTGCCACTTTCGCCACCACCGATTCGGCCTTAACGGCACTTACCACCTCATTTTGCGTGGACTTTTTAGGATTCAATAAGCAGGTGGTTACTAATAGCAAAAAAATGGTGAGCACCCGGCACTATGTGCATATCGCGTTTTCAGGGGCCATGTTTTTAACCATTATTATTTTTAACGCAATAACAAATACCGCTGTTGTTACTGCAATTTTTAAGGTAGCATCATATACTTACGGACCGTTGCTCGGCCTTTATGCCTTTGGCATATTTGCAGGCAAAAGGCAGGTAAATGATAAGCTGGTGCCGTTTATTTGTTTAATATCGCCGGCCATTTGTTATTACCTGAGCACACATTCGGCCGAATTAATGGGTGGCTACGTTTTTGATAACGAACTGATATTGGTTAACGGATTAATTACATTTGTGGGTCTACTGCTTACTTCTTCCATGAAGACCACGCAAAAAAAAAACTAATTCATTAATTCACCAACTAGACATGACGGGCGAAGAGAAAATAAGACAGGCTTTTGAAAATAAGAACTGGCAGGAAATTAAGGTAACTGATTCATGGCAGATATTTAAGATCATGGCCGAATTTGTCGAAGGCTTTGAAAAACTGGCAAAGATTGGCCCTTGCGTATCTATTTTCGGTTCAGCGCGTACCCATAACGATAGTGACTATTACAAAATGGCCGAAGACATTGCGCGTTTGCTAACAGAAAGGGGCTATGGCGTAATTTCGGGCGGTGGGCCCGGTATTATGGAAGCCGCCAACAAAGGAGCTTACGAGGCCGGCGGCAAATCGGTTGGGTTGAACATTGAGCTCCCTTTTGAACAATTTCATAACAAATACATCGACAGGGATAAAATACTGGAGTTTGATTATTTTTTTGTGCGCAAGGTAATGTTTATGAAATATTCACAGGGCTTTATTATCCTTCCCGGCGGTTTTGGTACGATGGATGAATCATTTGAAGCCATGACGCTGATCCAAACGGGTAAAGTGGCCAGGTTCCCTATTGTTTTTGTGGGAGTTGATTACTGGAAGGGACTTTTTAGCTGGGTGGAGAAAAAGATGCTCAGGCAGGAACATGCCATAAATAAAGATGACCTTAACCTTTACCGCCTGGTTGATACCGCCGAAGAGGCCACCGGGCATATTTTCAAATTCTATGAAAAATATGTGCTAAAACCGAATTTCTGATGTTTATATTCAAATTTTATAACCAAGTGAATATCTCCATATAAAATATTTTTATTTTGCGGCATGATTAAACCAAGAGGCCAGGCAGCATTAGGCTTTATTTTTGTCACTTTGCTGATAGATGTTATGGGCTTTGGTATTATCATACCTGTATTGCCCCAACTGATACAGCATTTAATTCACGGAAGCTTAAGTGATGCGGCGCCTTATGCGGGATGGTTAGCGTTAGCCTATGCGTCGATGCAATTCTTTTTTTCTCCCATCATCGGTAATTTAAGCGACAAATATGGGCGCAGACCGGTATTATTAAGTTCATTGCTTGGTTTTGGCATCGATTATTTATTCCTGGCTTTTGCCCCAAGCATAGGCTGGTTATTTGTCGGCCGGCTGATAGCAGGAATTACCGGTGCAAGTTTTACAACTGCATCAGCTTATATCGCAGATATCAGCACGCCCGAAAAACGGGCGGCTAATTTTGGCATGGTAGGCGTTGCTTTTGGCATCGGTTTTATAGTTGGCCCTGTCATCGGCGGCATACTGGGAAGCTACGATACCCGGTACCCTTTTTTAGCTGCTGCCGCTTTGGCCCTGCTGAATGCTGCTTATGGCTATTTCATACTACCTGAATCATTAAGTAAAGAAAATCGCCGGCCGCTTGATCTTAAGCGGTGCAGCCCCTGGGGATCGCTTATACAGCTAAGCAAATATAAAGCAGTTATCGGGCTGGCTGTTTCGTTATTCCTTGTTTACTTTGCGGTACAGTCGGTACAAAGCGTGTGGACTTTTTATACTTTCGAGAAATTTCATTGGAGTAAGGCAATGGTCGGTTATTCGCTGGGCTTTGTGGGTTTACTGGTGGGCGTGGTACAGGGAGGGCTTATCAGGATCATTATACCAAAAATAGGGCAGGAGCGCAGTATATGGATTGGCCTGCTGCTTTACAGTTTGGGTTTAATATTGTTCGCATTTGCCCCGAAAGGCTGGATGATGTTCGCAATTTTAATACCTTACTGCCTGGGGGGGATAGCCGGCCCGGCATTGCAGGGTTATATGAGCAACAGCGTCCCCGCAAATGAGCAAGGCGAATTGCAGGGCGGATTGACCAGTCTCGTGAGTTTAAGCACCATTTTTGGCCCGCTATTAATGACATGGTCATTTCACTATTTTACAAAACCGGCTGCGCCTTTTCAATTTCCGGGTGCGCCATTTGCTATTGGCGCCGTATTAATGCTTTTGAGCGCGTTATTGGCTATACGTAGTTTTAAAAGGTTATGAAAGGTTGTAATAAGTTGTAAGGGTTTCAAAGGTTATAAAAAATTGCAGCGGTTAAAACATTTACACCTTAATAACATTTACAACTTATTACAACATTTACAACTCATTACAACATTTACAAAAAAACCAACCCAATCAACTAACAAATGGCCAAACCCAAACAATCTGCTGCGCTTGGTTTTATTTTCATTACCATTTTTGTTGATGTGCTCGGGTTGGGGGTCATCATCCCGGTGCTGCCAAAATTACTGCAAACATTGGGGCACATTGATGTGCGTGAAGCCTCGTGGTACAACGGCTGGCTTACATTTGTATATGCCTCCATGCAGCTGATATTTGCGAGTATCATGGGCAACCTCAGTGATCGCTACGGTCGCCGGCCGATCTTGCTGATCTCGTTATTTGGTTTTGGGATTGATTATACGGTTATGGCCTTTTCACCAACCATTGCCTGGCTATTTGTTGGCCGCACCATAGCAGGCATTTGCGGCGCAAGTACATCAACGGCCACAGCCTATATCGCAGATGTAAGCACGGGTGATAAAAGGGCTGCTAATTTTGGTCTTGTGGGCGCGGCATCGGCCGTAGGGCTGATTTTTGGGATCGCTTTGGGCGCTTATCTTACCGCCATTAATTTAAGGCTGCCCTTTATGGCTGCGGCGGGGTTTGCGTTTGCCAATGGGTTTTATGGTTTGTTTGTTTTACCTGAATCACTACCACCCGAACACCGCAGAAAATTTGAATGGAAACGCGCTAACCCGCTGCTGTCCCTGTTAAGGATATATAAGAAACAACCTGCACTAGCGAGTTTGTTGGGGGCCACGGCGATAGTTTATATCGCTCAAAAAGCGGTGGAATACCTGATGTCGTTTTTCGTTTATGAGAAATTTGACTGGACGCCAGCAAGCGTTGGCACGCTTGGTATTTTTTTAGGAGTAGTTTTGGTTGCCATCCAGGGTGTTTTAATACGATATACAGTGCCCAAATTCGGGCAGCAAAAGAATATTATTGCAGGCCTGATATTTTACGCTGTCGGCTTATCGCTGGTTGCTGTGGCCACGCAGGGCTGGATGCTTTATTTTTGTATGATCCCCTATTGCCTGGGTGGTTTATCGGGGCCGGCTATGCAGGGCCTGGCCACCGAAAAAGTTGGCAAGGATGAGCAGGGTGAATTGCAGGGGGCATTCGCCATTTTGAACAGCCTGAGCCTGATTGTCGGGCCGCTTTTGTTTAGTTATGTGTTTTTCTTCTTTACCAAAAAAACCTCGTCCGTATATTTCCCGGGAGCGCCGTATTTGCTTGCCGCCATTTTAATGCTGATCAGTACTTTTATTGCCGTACGAAGTTTTAAAAAAGCTTAAATTAGTAAGCAATATGAAACCAGTAATTATTGGCTTTGGGTTACTGATCACCGCGCTGTTGATATTGTTCAGGGTGGCAAGTATTTATCATTTGAACAATGATTTTGGCGATGTATGGATAGCCGGCTTCAGCCTGCTGTTCCTGGTGATCGGGATAATGCTGAGCCGGCAATTGTTTTTAAAAAAAGTAATCGTTACGCAAGCTGCCCCGACTTCAATTAATCATGAACAGCTTTTAAAAGAGGGTATCAGCAAACGCGAAGCCGAAATATTATTACTGATGCACGAAGGCCTCTCAAACCAGCAAATTGCCGATAAATTGTTTATTTCCGAGAATACCATCAAAAAACACATCTCCAATATTTTTCAGAAACTGCAGGTGGAGCGGCGGACGGAGGCGGTGAAGAAGGCGCTGGAGTTATCTATTGCTAAGTCTGAAGTCGAAAGTCTGAAGTCTTAAGTCGAATTACAGTTCTTCTTTGCTCCTTGACTTAGGACTTTCGACTTCAGACTTTCGACTTAACCCATAATACTAAAGTTGTATTTTTAATAAATCCGGCGAAATACTACTTCCGGGTTAATGAAAATTTCAAAAACTTACTGTTAATTTGGTCTAAAAATCAACAGGTTATGAAAAAAGTTATTTTACGGTATGGTGGCTACGCAGGCCTTTTTGAACTTATCACTTTTATTTTAACATGGCTTATTATCGACATCACCCACGTCGACCATAAGGTTCAGGGGTTCATCGGGTATGTTACCATCATCAGCCCGTTGGTGTTCGTTTATTTCGGGATACGGTATTTTCGCGACGTGGTTAGCAACGGCAGCATTACTTTTTTGAAAGCGCTGTGGGTGGGGCTATTGATAGTAACCATACCTACCGTATCATTTGCAATTATCGAAACGGTGTATGTATTTATCATCGACCCTAAATTTTATGAAAATATTGCCGCTTACGATATAGAACAATACCGGAAAGCCCTCCCGCCCGCTCAATTCGCAGCCAAAATGGTCGAAATAAAACAGGAGATGGCTTTCAATAAAAATCCGTTCTACAATTTTTGCGGGATGATCCTGACCATCGGCGCGCTGGGTACTATCGTTTCCTTAATATCCTCGTTATTATTAATGAAAAGAGAAAGAGTAGCTAAAAGCTGAAAGCTGAAAGTCCAAAGCAGAAAGCTTAAGATATTGGTAATTATATAAAGGCTATTTAATTTCTCATAAACCTAAGTAGCGCCATATGTAATATATTATTGCTTTCTGCTTTCTGCTTTGAGCTTTTAGCTTCTCACAGTCCGCTAACCCCGCCCGATATCACAAATTTCATCATATCAGCGGCACTCTTGTCAATTGGTTTCACCTTATCGGCAGGGATAATAACCACCTGCCCCGCGAAGGAGTAAGAAAATGGAAAATACACCGCTACTTCGCCCGGAAGATTCAATGAAGACAGGTCTTTTTGTACGATGAAGCCGATTTTTTTTAAGCCAAATTCGTTTACCTCTACAATAACAGGTTCGTTGAATTTTTTTTCCTCGCCAACGAAAGCTTCTGTAAGGTCCTTTATGGATGAATATAAAAATTTAAACAGGGGCAAGCGGTTTAGCCAGCGGTTAAACCAGCGTTTTATCGGGTCGGTTACTACGTTGGTTACCAGTATGCCGGCTATTAGTATCAGCACCACCACGTTTACAATGCCCAGGCCAGGGATATGGATGGGTTTACCTGCTTTATCCGTCCAGATAAAATCACTCAGGTTCAGCGCGTTATCAAGGCTTTTTACGGCCCAGAAAATTAAAAAACACGCTGCGCCAAGGGGCAATACTATTAACAGCCCTTTAACAAAATACCTTAATAAAGCTCTTACTATTCTACTCATCGTGCATCAATTTCTATTCATAAAAATACACTCTTTTTACCCGTTGCGAAATATTTGTTAATATTTCATAAGGGACAGTGCCGATCTGTTCTGCCAGCGCTTCAATGCGCTGGTGCTCATTAAAAACGATCACCTCATCGCCCTCTTCTACCGCAACCCCGGTGACATCCAGCATGCACATATCCATGGTGATGTTGCCGACTGTATGTACAACGTGCCCTTTAACCAGCATTTTTCCAACGCCGTTACCAAAGGCGCGTAAATAGCCATCGGCATAGCCGATGCGCACGGTTGCTATTTTGCCATCGTGCGCCAGGCTGCCGCTACGGCTATAGCTGATGCTTTCATGGGCACGTATATTTTTTACCTGCGATATGCTTGTTTTTAAGCTTGCAATTGGCTGCAGGCCGGCGTCGTCCGCAGGGGTTGCGGCGTCGATGCCATACAGGCCGATGCCCAGCCTTACCATGTCATATTGCGCGCCCGGCCAGCGGCTAATACCCGAAGTATTGGAAATGTGTTTGATCACCTCATAGCCCAGCGTCTGTTCTATTTGTTTAAATGCCTTCTCGAAGCTGCTGATCTGTAGCCTGGTAAAGTCGTCGTGCTGTGTTGCCTCGCTGGCAACCAGGTGCGAAAATACCGACCGCACTTGCACGTAACGGTTCTCTTCTAAAAGGTCGCAGAGGATCTCTGTCTCAAAATTTTCGAAACCCAGGCGATGCATGCCGGTATCAATTTTAAGGTGTACGGGATAGTTGAGCACATTTTTGTTGCGGGCATATTTTACATAGTCGTCAAACAGGCCGAAGCTGTAAATAACAGGCTCCAGGTTATGTTCCGTCAACATATCAAAGGCCGATGCCTCGGGGTTAAGCACCATTATGGGCAGGGAGATGCCAGTTTTGCGCAGCGCTACTCCCTCATCAATATAGGCCACCGCCAGGTAGTCAACTTTGTTATATTGCAAGATATTGGCTACCTCGTAGGTGCCGCTGCCATACGAGAATGCCTTTACCATCGCCATTACTTTTACCCCGGGTTTTAACTTGTTACGGTAAAAATTAAGGTTATTGAGCAGGGCGTTCAGGTTTATCTCCATTACCGTTTCGTGGGCTTTTTGTGCCAAAACATGGCTCACGTTTTCGAACTCAAAACTGCGCGAGCCTTTGATCAGGATAGCTTCCTCCTTAAAATTCAATGACCGCAAATGCCGCAGCAGGGTGGGGGTATCGGGATAAAAGTGTTTTTCGCCAACGACAAAGTAATCCTTGTGGGCCATCAGTGCTTCGCCCACGCCAATAAATTTGCTGACCTTTTTTGTATGGATCATGTCGGCCACCTGTTTGTACAAAACATCGGGCTGCAAACCCGACTGGAATATATCCGACAGTATCACCGATTTTTTTTCGTGTTGATTTTGCTGGGTCAGAAAGTTCAGCGCTATCTCTAACGATTGTAAGTCCGAATTATACGAATCATCGATCACCGAGCAGCCATTAATGCCCGTTTTGAGCTCCAGGCGCATGCTCACCGCGCTCAGGCGCTCTATCCGTTTATCGGTTTGCGTAGTGCTGTACCCCATGGCCAGCATCACGGCCCAGCAAACAATGGCATTTTCAACTGAGGCCGCATCAAGGAAAGGGATGAGCCCTTCTATTTCTTTTCCTTTGAATTTTGCCCGGAAATAAAAATCTTTATCAACTTCCGTCTCGCTAAAAACATAAAGGTCGGCTTGCTTAAATTTGCGGCTCCAGGTAAAACAGTCCTTTACAGCGATATCTTTTTTGAAATCAATCAGTTGGTCATAATTATGAATGAGCAGGCGGCAGTTTTTAAAAAGCGCCAGTTTTTCCAGCATTTTTTGCCGGTAGTCGGCAAAGCCTTCATCGTGGGCAGTGCCGATGTGGGTTAAAACCCCTACGGTAGGCCTTATAATGGCCTCAAGCTTAGCCATTTCATTGATAGTCGAGATCCCTGCCTCAAAAATGCCAAGGTCGTTTTTCTCATCTATCTGCCATACCGAAAGCGGCACCCCAATTTGCGAGTTATAGCTTTTGGGGTTGCGCACAATATTCTTATCAATGTGCATCAACTGGTACAGCCATTCCTTCACAATAGTTTTGCCGTTACTGCCCGTAATGCCGATCACTTCCAAATTAAAACGGCTGCGGTGATAAGCCGCCAGTGTTTGCAGGGCGGCTAGCACATCGTCCACAATTAAAAAGTTGGCTTCTGGCATTCTCAGTTCGGGGCCCTGCTTTACCACGAAGTTGCGCACGCCGCTCGCAAAGGCTTCTGCAACAAACTCGTGCCCGTTGCGCCTGCCGCTCAGGGCGAAGAACAGGCCTTCAGGCGCGTTTGTGATGCGGCGGCTATCAGTAAGCAATGTACTGATGGTATTGTCAATGATGATGGTCCCGCCGGCTTTAATGATCCGCTGAACCTCGCTTATGGCGTATTGATTGCTGAGCATGCTACGAATTTGCTTATATTTCCGTCAATAGAAGAATTTTTGACGAATTTTGATGGTGATGGACAGCCCCGAAACAAAAAAAATTATTGATGAGCACGCCGCACGCGCAAAAGCCGGGCATTATTGCGGCTACCAGGAGCGTTCAATCCAGGAAGTAAGGGATAAATTGTACGAATGGGCGCAGCCTGCCAATGTGGTTGAAAATATTGTCAGCGGATTGATCAACGATAATTTTTTAAACGAAGAGCGCTTTGCTAAAACCTACGCTACAGGCAAATTCAGGCAAAAAGGGTGGGGGAAGGTGAAAATAAAGCAGGGCCTGAAATTTAAGCAGGTGCCTGATGTTTTGATAAAAAAGGCGCTGCAAAGTATACCCGATGACGAATATTTATTAATGCTGCAAAAGGTTTTAGCAAAAAAAGGCGCTGTTTTAGGTGAGAAGAATTTGCATAAACGGAATTATAAATTACAGCAATATGCTTTGGGTAAGGGGTATGAAAGCGACTTGATCTCGGATGTTTTGAAGAACCCCGAAACTTACGAAGTTTTTAAAACTTCGTAAGTTTTTGACGTGCCCTGACAATCAAGCCAATCCGGCTTAATATATCCATATCCAAACCCGCTCCTTAAAAAAATAAACTTTACCCTTGCACAATAGGCAATTCTGTCTATATTTGCACTCCGCAAAAGCGAAAGTAGCTCAGTTGGTAGAGCACGACCTTGCCAAGGTCGGGGTCGCGAGTTCGAATCTCGTCTTTCGCTCAAATCCCTTCCACAAGAAGGGATTTATTGTTAAGAGGTTTAAATGCCGGATTAACATGGCCACGCTCAGATGGTGGAACTGGTAGACACGCAGGACTTAAAATCCTGTTCCCGTAAACGGAGTGCGGGTTCGATTCCCGCTCTGAGTACAAACCCGGATACAGAACGCATTTTTGTTCTGATCCGGGTTTTTTTATGCCCTAATTTACTGTTAATCTGATAGATAAGAAGTGCCGCCAAATTGACCTTTCCGGTTCGATGTCCTGTATTTGAATAAGTCCATTTTTCAGGGAACATCGAACCGATAATAAACCTTTGCTCCTCAATATTAGCGTTTAAATAAAGTAGGTCAAGCTTTTTAAGGTTTTCTACAGCTTTATAAACAAGCCCTTCAATATCTACTGATGCAGTACCGTTTGCAACAAAGTCATTTAATTTTGCTTCAAGCCTGACAATCTTTTCTTCGGCTTCCGATTTAATCAATTTATACTCTGACTGATCTATACCGTCATTTAAAAGCAATTCCCTGGCTTTGGTTATGCGGTTGTTACTATCTGTAATCTGCGATATAAACAGCTTCTTTTCGCCCAGTTCAAACTGTTTGCCATCCTTGTAAAGGTCACACACCACCTCTTTGAAAACTTCTGCCATGCCGGGTTTTGGAACATATTTCCTTAATTCATATATAAAATCCATATTTACGGTTTTTGCATTATACCTAATGCCGCATGTTGAACTGCAATGATAATAATGGTAATAGCCGTTCCTTCCCTTTGAAGCACTCCCGGTAAGCACCCTCAGACATTTTGTACAGTTTAAGAAACCCCTTAAAGGAAGCTTATCCTGTGAAACGAGCGTTACACCATTCGGGGCAATTTCTTTTTTTCTGCCGGTTAGTACATCCTGAACATTGTAAAACAGCGATTCCGATATGATCGCTTCATGTAATCCTTTTACCAAATAGGTTTCTTCATTTTTATAGGCTGATATAACTACTTTACCGCAATAGCCTACATTTCGGATAGCCGTCCAAAAACTATTTACACTGCATGACAGTCCGCGCCCTTTTGCCATTTTGTAGACTTCCGAAGTTGAGTAGATACCTTCAGCAATTTGTTCAAAGGCCCAGCGAATATGTGATGCTTGTGGTTCAGAAATAGCCACATACTTTCTGCCGTTTTCGTCAACTTTATTGGCATAGCCTGGCGGGGCAACACCCATCCAGCGGCCTTCTTTCCTGGCCTGTCGCATTCCATGTTTTACATTTAACGCTCGTCTGTCATTTTCAATTTCGGGAGTGGTCAGGTAAACGGCAAGCATCATCTTGTTTTCCGGGATATTCATATCCAATGGCTGTTCAATAGCCTGCGGCTCAACCCCGATTTTACGCAAGGCGCTTATCATCTGGTAAGCATCGCTTGCGTTCCTGCTGAAACGATCCCACTTGGTAAAAAGCACCAAGTCCGTTTTCCCTTTATGTTTCTTAAGTTCTACAAGCAGGTTTTTCCACTCAGGCCGTTCAAAGGTTTTTGCCGAATGATCCTCGAAGATTACGTTACGCACTTTGATATTGCTAATATTACAATACTTTAAAAGTACATCTTCCTGACCACGTTGTGAATAGCCCTTATCTGCTTGCTCATCTGTACTAACCCGGATATATAAATCTGCAATTTTCATGTAAAACGATTACTAAAGGTTATTTAAACGCAACACCCGTTAAACTTTTTTATTCTTGATTTCCAATAAGTTAACTTGTTGATCTACCGCCAATTTACCAAATTTATACATGAAATCCAAAATAAGTTTTACTTCTTCCAGTGTAACAATTGTACCGTGTTTTTTAAGAATCTCAATCGCCTTTTCTGGTGTTACCGAACGTTTTTCCCTTGTCATTGCCTACCCCTTTCGCTTTGTTAAAAGGTAAATTTGCAATATCAGAATTCTATACACCCGCAAGAATAGCGTGAGTTGCGAGAAATAAAATTTGCTTCAAAAATTCAAGCCATCGGAAAAAAGGTCATTAATCTGCCGGTTTCATCTATTCTTAAGGTATAATAATTACCATTAAAATAATAACCCTGATCTCCATATTTATCAAAACGTTTGCCTACCGACAGAGCAGCTTCAATTTGGCCTTTTAAGCTATCGAGAATCAGGCAAACTAACCTTCTAATATCCTTATAGCTGTATTGGAAGTGGGTACCTTTATAGGTGGAGAAATTGATAAAATAATCAACATAGTGCCTGGCATAAATATGTACAAAACGTTCTTCATCCCAATAGATGGGATATTGAGAAGAATTTTCGGTTAGCGTTTCATCATGAAAGCCCAATAGTATCATGCGGGCATTTCGATATTCTTCTGCGTGATCTGTTTTAAACTTTTGAAAAACGTTTTCAGTAATTCCCAGATCCTTTTTAAGAATGGCCCATCTGCGGTCACCACGTTGTTTTAAAATAGCATTAAAATAATCTTTTCGTTCCTGGTTAAGCAAATTATGATGTAATCCAAATGAATACATTTGAACTAATACCTGTTCTTTAAATACCTTATTATGCTGTAAAAGGTATTTTTCTTTTATTTCTTCAGGCACGGTTTCGCCAATAATGTTGATATTCCGGGGATGTTGACCACCTGATTCCGTGGCAAAGTGACCAGGCAATTAGCTGGCGAACGATAGCAGCGAGAGCTGTAAAAGCGTTTTCAAAGTTAGTTATTAAAAGTGGTTATTGATAACTGACTTCTTT
>CAIPFE010000032.1 GCA_903864275.1 uncultured Mucilaginibacter sp. | reverse complement strand
TATTTGAATGAGTACTGCTATAAACTTAACCGTAGAAACTTTCAATCTGATTTATTCGACAGGATGATTGTTGCCGGGGCTAATGATACGTGGTATTAATTAAATTATTATTTTAGGTGTCTATATGCGGACAGTCATTTAATATTTTATGTGCGAACAGATTCAACGACACATAAAGATAGCACAAATGGGCGTCGTCAGATATGGAAACATGGCCTTGTTTGTGCATTGCAGGATCAAAGCACTGGCATTGCATGGATAGATTCATCTTTTTTTGTTACCACAAGAGCAACGAAAAATGTCTTGTTCGATAAACCTAATGCTGATAAAATAATTAGAAGACAAGGGAATGCAACTGACTATGCAGCCACCATTTGTAGGGCGCTGAGTAACTCAGATAGTTGTTGCATTAAATCCAAGGGTTCCTGCAACTGGTATTTACCTTCCGTAGCAGAATTAGATTCTATGTACACAAATTTGGCAAAAAAAAATATTGGAAATTTTGCAGGGCTTGGGTATTGGAGCTCGGTAGAAGATACAACAAGGCATAATAGCGGGCAAATTAGTAATAGCGCTTTTATCGTTGACTTTGTAAACAGGGGATTTACTGAAGACGGCCAAACTCACACGAATGAAAAATCCAATCTAAACAGAGTGAGGGCGGTTAAGGAATTTTGGGTCCGGATTCAATGAACTTTTTCATTTTACGTTACTTCATGAAAATGCCTTAAAGAATTGACAGGTATACAATAAAATTGAATTATGCCAAACCACATCATTCATAAGCAAAAAGTGCATTTGCATACAACGCTGTCTGCAGAAGTCTTTACATTGCAAAACCGCATCAGCAATGTGCTTAAGAATGATTTGCCGGATAAGTTGGAGCTACTATTTGACCGTCTTTCTCCAAATGGAACAATATTGCGTATTGATAAGCTGGAATTGGATCTGGGAATTATAAATGAACAAACGCTGGAAACAGAATTTACTGAAAAGGTTTTGGAGCAACTTTCCCAATGCATAGCTGGAAACAATACCAATGCAGTATCATATTATAACGATTCCGAAGCAAGGGTTGATGAATTAAAACAATCTGCGTCACTCATAGCCGCTTTAATTTATTTTCTCCATCATGGGTACCTGCCCTGGTATGAAGCGACGAAAAAATTTTCTGAATGGGAAGCTGCTGCGTTGCAATTATTTTCAGAAAAGGAATGGCAGCAGCTTGCTGAGGAACTACGGTTATCTGTTAGCGTGAATAACCAGCCAGTGGCCAGGCTTGCGCTGCAATTTTCTGAATCTTTCCTTGAAGAACTACTATTTCATCTCCATCCACTATTAAGTAAAAACTGGAATAGACTTTATGCAGATATTCTTGCAATTATCAAAAAATATGTGAAGGAAGTAAGCAATGCGGACGAACAGAAAATTTTCTTATGGAAACAGGTAATCGCTGCTGCGTTAACTGCCGGAAACGAGGTTGATTTTGCCATTGAATTATTAAGGAATATATACCCGGGGGCAGAAAATTTATTTCAAAACCTCGCGCAAAACAAAGGTGAAATAGAAGGTATCATACAAGACGAAAATGATCCTGTCTTTAAGTTTTTAAAAAGCCTCAATGCCATTGAGCCGGATATAGACGATGCACAAATACCGCCTAAAATTGAAAATAAACCCGATCCCCGGAAGAAAACTGACCCCGGTGAAAAGGAATTTTTTACGGGTAATTGCGGTATGGTAATACTTCACCCTTTTCTGTTGATGTACTTTACTGAGCTTGGTATTGTGCAGGATAATCAATTTAAAGATAAAGAATTGCAGCAACGGGCTGTTTTATTATTGCATTATCTGGCCACTGGTGAAACTGAAGTAGCAGAGTTCAATTTACTTATGGCAAAGCTGCTGTGTGGCCTTGATTTCGGTGAGCCTGTTCCCAAATCTATTGAATTGACTGAGCAGGAAAAGGAAGAATCCGCCAGCCTGCTGAAAGCAATTACCCAACATTGGAAACCTCTTAACAATACTTCTGCAGAGGGCTTAAGGACATCTTTTTTTCAACGGGACGGAACGCTGAGGCAAACTGAAGCAGGCTGGACATTGCATGTAGAACAAAAAGCTTTTGATATACTAATGAACCAGTTGCCCTGGGGTATTGGCACTATAAAACTACCCTGGATGAAAAATATTTTAAATGTAGAATGGAACTATAATTAAACTTATGCAGGTTGCTGAAGCAAAACAAACTAAAAATACTGTTTCAAAAACTGAAACAGCAAGGCGTGGTTTGTTCTTTCAGCCAAAACTAACTGTTAATGCACCTGGTGATGAATACGAACAGGAAGCCGATGCGATGGCAGATAAGGTAATGCGGATGAGCGATGGTAAGGATACGCGGGAAACCTTTTTTAAGCCTGCCCTATATGCCATTCACCGTAAACACCATGGTCCTGATGAATTGGATGAATTAGATGATCATGGAAAGGAAATGGGCTCCATCCACAGGAAATGTGCTGCTTGTGAAGAAGAAGATAAACACCAGGTACAACGGAAAGAAATAAGCGCCGTACAGCTTAAGTGTAATGATTGTGAAGAAGAGGAGAAGCACCATGTGCAAAAAAAAGGCAATGGTTCTTCTTCACAATTTGCTGATTCCTCTTTAGAAAGTAGCCTGCTATCTTCCAAAGGCGCAGGCAGCTCCTTGCCAGATGATACCAGGGTGCAGATGGAATCATCATTTGGAAATGATTTTTCCAATGTAAGAATACACAACGACAGTAATGCTGCACAAATGAGTAAAGAGTTGCATGCGCAAGCATTTACTCATGGCAACGATATTTATTTTGACTCTGGTAAATATGATACAAGCAGCAAAGAGGGTCAGCATTTGCTGGCGCATGAGTTGACACATGTAGTACAGCAGACGGGCATATCAAAAGCAAATAAAATACCGTTCGATAATCAAAGCGAAAAAGTCTCAGGTTTAGTGAATCATTACACCTTAAGTGAAGCCAACACAGGAACAAAAAATGACCGGCGGAATGTTATGAATCGTGAATTAAATCACGCAGGATCGCAGCCAGGTGTAAAAGTGGAAAAAAACGCAAATTCACCTTCAGTATTAAAGCCTGAAAATGGGCTTCCAGAACGGAAAAACAATAATAAAAAACGCGCCACTTCATCTCGGTCAGATAATCGTCATTCTGCCAATCTGACTCATAATCAAATTGGCAGAAGAAATGATAACTCGATAAAAGCTGTAAAGAATAAAAAAGCGTCGGCAACAAATAAGCATCTCATAATACCATCTGCTAAAACATCTTCTCACCAGGAGTTAAATCAAGATCACAAAAAAGGTGAAGTTGGTATAGAAGATGAAATTTTACCACCATTAAATGTTTCTGAGGTTAGAAACGGATTAAATAAAAAGCAGGTAAACATAAGCGACGTACAACAACTGATAGAGGCTGGTAGAAACCCCCAACAAGACAAGGTCGAAGTTCAGACTCATCTTAATAAACTAAGTTCGAATGTTGAGAATGATAAAGCAGATGTTAAAAATGATTTTGCCGGAAAGAAGAATAAAATTAAGAATAATGCAGTCGCATCAAGAGTTGATATTTTAGCCAAAAGTGTAGCACTCAAAAAAATGTTTGAAGTCAATTTTAATAGCACAAAAGAAGAATTGACTATTAAAGCAACTCAAAAAAAGGAAGAGTTTGATGAAGCTTTTCTAAGCGATACAGCTAAAATGGAAAGTTTTACAACTAAAAATAAATTAACACTGGCAACCGAACTTGCCACCAAAAAATTTGATTTCTCAGAATTGGTATTGACTCAAAGCAGGCAACCGATGGCGATTGCACAACAGGAATCTTTACGGGCAAATGGTGAGATAGATCAGGCTGCCGATGAAGCTCTTCAAGTTGGAGAAAATGAGGCTTCAATACATGCAGGCAGTAACGATTCCAATCCAGACAAACGAGCGGCGGCCCGGGATGTTGCAAAAGAAAGTGCCAATGATATAAGATCTAAAAAGCAGGGTATTGCTGATGATTTGTATTCAAGAGCAACTGAATTTTCGGGAAGTTATTCTCAATATTCTAATAAAATTACATCGTTAATTGATGAAACATCACAAAATGTTTTGCCTTCATTTGATGAATCCATGCAAATCGATTTAGGTATTATTAAAACTTATCACGAAACTTCAACTGATATTATCGATCACAGGCTACATTCTGATTTGAGTAATCTTGAAAAAATAAAGACAGAGACAATTCGCCAAATTCAGTTGTTAGAAAATAGTTCATTAAAAACTCTTGAAACTGCAGCATCACAATCTATAGAAGACATTGCATTGCATGAGCATAAGGTGATTGAGGCAATGACTCATACTTATAAGGAAACTCAACTGACAATAGAAGCTGAAGACCAACCATTTCTACCGGGTGTCGATCATTTAATGAATACCAGCCTTGAACAAATTGCTAACATTAAACTAGCAGGCAAGAACTTTCTGGAATTAAATAATGATATATGGATCAAGGGAACTTCAAATCCATCAATCCAATTTCATAAGTACGCAAATCAACTGGACAGTGAAACAAGTATCAAAATAAAAAAAATAAAAGTTGAATCAACAACATCTACAGAGCAAGTAAAGCAAGATTACACAAGCAAATCACAGGGATTGATTCAGCAACTTAATGCTAAGCATGAATCAATTTCCAGTGTAACGTTAGCTGAGGTAAATAAAGGTATTGAGGGAGCAAAATCTGAAGTGATGGCTCTTACTGAAAAGTTTAGGACCGATATTATTCCTGCCACTAACGATAGTATAGTAGAAGCAAAAAAACCACTTACAGATCCTCTTCCAGAAAGAGCACATGAAGCTGCTGAACAAGTTGACGAATCATGGGTTTCAGGTTTGTTTAGAGCCATCGGAGACATTGTTGTTGGGCTGATTTTAGTGGTTGTTCTGGCTCTAGTAATTGTTGCTATTGCGGCAGCTTTTGAAGTAGTAATAGCTATTGGGGCGGCAATGCTTATCGCAGGAGCAGTGTTATTATTAGTAAGTCTTGGAATCAATTTATATAAAAGATTTTCACAGACAGATTTAAAAGACTCAAATCCTTTTACTAAAATTGGGCTTGCCCTGTTTGACACGATTGGGGGTACTGGAATTTATGAATCGGCCACAGGAAAGGATATCGTAACAGGTAAGCATTTAAGCGAAGGAGAGCGGACATATCGTGGAACGATGGGGGTATTTACTTTGATTTCACTGTTCCTAGGAGCTAGAGCAGGAGCTAAAGGAGTAGCAGGAGGGGATTTTGCTTCCTTGGGAGGCGATTGGGATTTTGTTGGATGGCGGGATGTGATTCCTGCAATGGGTAAAGCAGTGAAAGGTGCGTCAATTGATCTGATAACCGGTTTAGGGAAGCAGGCAAAAGGAGTTGTAGATTGGTTTAAAGATCTGCTTGGTAAAGATGAACCTCCTGAGGTTCGGGTACCCAAACCTTCTACAGGTCTGCCTGAAATTAAAGTTGAGTCAGCTCAAAGTTTAAAAGCAACCTCGCCAATAAACGAGGGAGGGAAAATATCTTGGAAGCTGTATGATGATGTTAGCAAAGCGACATTTGCATGGCAAGAAGTTGACGTAACACCAACGGGAGAACCGGAGGGGGGACCTCACCAGTTACTAGAACCAAAAAAAGCAATATTGCCGCCGCCCCCTGATAACAGCTTGGTAACGTTAAAAGCTAAAGGATTTTCATGGACTGAGGAATCTGTTAGATTAATGATGGAAGTGTTCCAAAAGACATTTGGAAAGAAGGCTCCAAATTTGAGTGGTGCTATTGCCATAGAAAATATAGAAAATTTCAGAAATGAATTTGCAAAGATAAAAATACAGAATCCTTCTCTTTCCGATCAGGAAATTGGCAACCAAGCAATTCGAAAAATTTCTTTTGGAACAGCCCGCATACAAAAAGGATATGGCAATTTAACTGTAGACATTTATGGCTCGACAACAATCACTCTGGATGGGACAGTTGTAAACGTTCCGCAGGGTGTTTATGTTAATGCGCTACCTGATACCCCGGGTATTCCGTTAGTTCCTTCATCACCCACTCAAAATAACGATGACGATGATAACAACTAGTTTACAAAAAGTTCAGAATGTTCTTGGGTACACTGTTGAAAATCAGTTAAAAGGTGCTTATAATAACTTAAATGATTTTCCTGATGAGATTATAAGCCAGATAAAAAAAATGCCGCATCCCTTTTTAGCGGAAGTTTTAACTGAATTTTATGTTACTAAACCTTCTCACAAGTTTATTAAACTTTTTGTTGAAGAAGTGATATTTGGAAACATACAAGCATCAACTTGGTTAAAAGGAAGAGTTTTGGTGCCTGATTTTTCATTGACAGATCAGCTAACGAAAAATCCCGTAGAATTATTAATACCTATAGGAGGTGATTTTAAAGAAGTTATTAAACCTTTGTGGGCTGATTGGAAATCAGGAGCATCTATTCCTGGGGCACCGGTGAAAATTGAAATTGATGCTAACTATCTTTCTCAAAAGCCTTTATATAGCACCAGTTTGTCCTTAATAGAGACAATTAGTATTATTAATCCCATAGTCTCTGTCCGTCGCTGGATAGCACAGAGACTTGCAAGATATTTATTGAGTTTATCTGCGTTGTCCATTGAAAAGCTCGATCTAATAAATCAAAATTTGCCTGACAAAAACCTTTGGTCTGCAGATGCGATTGCTGCTTATTCAGGTATACAGAAAGAATTACAGGAACTTAAATACGAAAAAGAAGATTTACCGGGATTTTGCGGACCTGATGAGTGGTATCTTTAATGAGAATCAATCAAAAAACAGCACTAAATTTTCTGGAAGAATTACAAGCAGAAGATAAAATAATTGAGCAACAACACGTCACGAGGTTTAATAAATATAATGGAACCATTAAAACACCGTATTCCTATAAAGGTTGTGTATCAGGGTTAGATGCGTATATCAAATCTATTCACGACAGTATAGAAGTTGCAAGGAGAAATAAGAGCGATGCAGCCAGCGGTGCATTAGACAAAAACGGGGCTAACGTATTTTCTGTGACGTGTAATTGCCCGGATAAAGATGCAGGAAATTAACAGGATCAATAAATAACAGTATAATAAGATTAAACTTGCAACCCAATCCCCCAAATATCATCAACTCGTTGCATTTCCTGCGGGAGCTTATCATCGAAAGATTACAAGTATTTTTCAATAAGAAAGATACAGGGTTTACATTTCCTGATATACACCTTTATGAAGAAGATTCCTTATTCCATGATTTTCTATTACAACATAAACCAGGCATAGAAGAATACACGATCTTATCATTAGCTCTTTCTCCACATATTCAACCTAATTTTTTAGATGCTATCGTACAGCAGTTCATTACCCAGGGTATTGATTTTCCGGAGATAGGTGGAGCAAAATCCGGTAATAACCGCAATACGGTTCCTACCGGTGAAACGGCGCTTTTTATCCTGGCCGGTAATGATCTGCAGCACCGCTTACAGATACAACAGATATTTTCAAAAGAGCATTTCTTTTATAAGGAAAAAATTCTGTGGCTGGAAGACGTAAAGGAAGGAGAGCCTAAAATGAGTGGCCGGATTATCTTGTCAGACGAGTACGTGCAGGAATGGTTGTTTGGCGCAAGTTTAAAGCAACATTTTGGCCCCGACTTTCCTGCAAAGAATATTGAAACAAAAATGGAGTGGAACGACCTGGTGCTGAATAGTTTTACGCTCAGCCAGATCAATGATATACAAACCTGGCTAAACCATCACCCAACCGTAATGCAGGACGAAGTGCTTGGCAAAAAGATAAAGCCCGGCTACAGGAGCCTGTTCTATGGCCCGCCGGGCACGGGCAAAACACTCACCGCTGCTTTGCTCGGCAAGCAGTTTGATAAAGAGGTGTACAGGATAGATTTATCACAGGTGGTGTCAAAATACATCGGGGAAACAGAGAAGAACCTGGAGAAGGTTTTTGCCAAAGCTGAAAGCAAAGACTGGATCTTGTTTTTTGATGAGGCAGATGCCTTGTTTGGCAAGCGCACCAATGTGCAAAGCTCCCACGACCGGTATGCCAACCAGGAAGTATCTTACCTGCTGCAAAGGGTGGAGGATTATCCGGGCCTGCTCATACTCGCTTCCAATTTTAAAAGCAATATGGATGATGCCTTCCTGCGGCGGTTTCATACTATTATTCAGTTCCCGCAACCCAATGCTGCCGAGCGCTTGCAGCTTTGGGAAAAGAGTCTCCCTGCATTGTATAAACCGGAACCTAAAATAAACCTGAAAGAACTTGCTGATAAATATGAATTAACCGGTGCTGCTATTCTCAACGTTGTATATTATGCCACGCTAAAAGCAGCCTCACGCAATGATGAGTTTGTCTGCCATGCGGACCTTATAGAGGCTATACGCAGAGAATATAGGAAAGAGGACCGATCTATTAGTTAATAAAATCAACAGTTTCTATGGTTTATATTTTCAATTCCCATATGTAAAACAGAAACCTAAATGAGAATAAATGAAAGTTTGATAGCGGCAGGAAAAAAGGATGCAGCAAACAAATTACGATGCTGTGTTAATGGACCTCCGGATGTGCCGGTCATGGATGGTTGTACGGCAACCGTTAAAATAAGGGGGTTCGATAAAAAAACGCCTATTGCAGCTTCGACAGCCTCGGCCACAAGCGATGTGCGCGAAAGGGTTCTACGAACGGGCATGCAGGATTATATCGTAAACCCGTTTAACCCTGGCGACCTGATATTGAAGCTTAAAAAGTGTTTGAACTAATGCGTCTCATTTTAAGCGCCAATTATTTTAAATCAAATCTTCTAAACACCACCATAAAATCCCCTTGCAGATACTTCGCCAATCCAGACTAAATTAAAAGATCTGGCTTTTCGCAAATCAATTATTGCCCGGCTTTGCCGGGCAATTTTGTTTAGAGGCCGCCGATTGGACAAAAAAAAGCGCCCCGGCAAAAGCCGGGACGCTCAATTGAAAACTCAAATTGTATTTAAAAAAATTATTCAACACGGTCATTATGTTTGTCGCGGCGAATGGCGCGGCTGGTGCGGTTTTCTTCGCGGCGTAAATGCCTTCTTTCGCGTCGGCTCATTCTGCCATCGGCCATGGCCATACGTTTTTGCCTGCCAATTCTACGTTCGTCGCCGCGCAGGTGGCGTGCTTCGGTGCGGGTAAGCTCGCCGCTGCGCACACCCTGGTTAATACGGCGTTCCTGCCTGTGTTGCCTGTGGTTAATAACAGGTGTGGGGGTTTGTGCCTGTGCCACCGAGGTAATAGCTAATACAGCTACCAATAAACCTCCTAATATTTTGATTTTCATAATATTTCTTATTTATGTTGTTGTAGTAATAGAGGGTAATACGTGCAATTGGTTTAATCGGGAGCGAAAAATAGTAGTTCATGGTTCATGGATCATATTTCATAGTAGGAAGTATTCCGGTTCGATAAAGAACTATCCAACTAATGAACTATTGAACTAATGAACCAATGAACCACTCAACAAATTTCCTTATGTTTGTGCGGGTTGATCCCGGCAGTTTCCCGGTTATTACCGGGGCGGGGATGCGTCCTTATACATAAAAAGCGTGTTTTGTTTCAATGCTGAGCATCAACGAGATTAAAAAACCAATTGCTGCCGATATTGATGTTTTTGAAGGAAAGTTTAAAGCTTCCATGCAAAGCTCAGTACCGCTGCTCGACCGTATTACCCACTACATTGTAAAGCGCAAAGGAAAACAGATCAGGCCCATGTTTGTCTTTTTTTCAGCCAGTATCTGCGGTGGTATCAATGAATCGACACACCGCAGCGCCGCCCTTGTGGAGCTATTACATACAGCAACTTTGATACATGATGATGTGGTCGACAATTCGTACCAGCGCCGCAGTTTTTTCTCGATAAACGCTTTATGGAAAAATAAAATAGCAGTTTTGGTCGGCGATTTCCTGTTGTCAAAGGGCCTTTTGCTTTCTATCAGAAATGATGATTTCAGGTTCCTGAAAATAGTATCCGAAGCCATGCGGCAAATGATTGAAGGCGAGTTGCTGCAGGTAGAGAAAGTGCGTAAGATGGATATTGAAGAACCTGTTTACTATGAAGTGATCAGGCAAAAAACAGCCTCGTTAATTGCATCATGCTGCGAATGCGGGGCGGCCTCAGCTGGGGCCGACGATGCGACTATCGAAAAAATGCGTCTTTTTGGCGAAAAGATAGGTATTGCGTTCCAGATAAAGGATGATATGTTTGATTTTGGCACCGATGACGTTGGTAAACCATTGGGCATTGATATCAAAGAAAAAAAAGTAACCCTGCCGCTTATTTATTCGCTGAACAACAGTACATCGGCGGTAAAAAAGCAAATGATCAACCTCGTTAAAAACCATAACGACGATCCTAAAAAAATACAGGCCATCATTGATTTTGTGCGGGAAACCGGCGGCCTGCAATATGCCGAAACCCAGATGAAAAAATACCAGGCCGAGGCATTTGAAATATTAAACACCTTCCCCGATGGTGAGGCCCGCAACGGCCTGGAACAACTGGTTCGTTTCACCACTGAACGCGATAAGTAATGCAAAGCGAGTTAATCTTCATGTCGGGCTTTATTATTTTCATTTTAATGATGCTCGCGATCGACCTTGGCTTGTTTACAAAAAGCAATAAGCCGGTAACCATGAAACATGCCGCCGTAATGAGCGCGGTTTGGGTAACCATGGCGCTTTGTTTTTATATGCTTATTCTTAACTACGGCCACCTGCTGCACCATATTGATAGTTTTGCCGCGCTGCAGCAAATAAATAACGAAAACTTTCACCACCTGCCGCTTAATCCCAATAACTTTCCTGAAAGCTTGAACCTCTACAGTAAAAACCTGGCGCTAGAGTTTATCAGTGGTTACGTGGTTGAATATGCTTTATCAGTGGATAACATATTTGTAATGGTACTTATTTTTACCGCTTTCGCGGTTGATAAAAGGCATTACCATAAGGTGTTGTTCTGGGGGATCATAGGCGCCATACTGATGAGGTTTGGTTTCATCTTCGTCGGGTCAACATTAATTAAAAAGTTCCATTGGATATTGTACCTGTTCGGCGCTTTTTTAGTGTATACCGGTATTGAGATGTACATCAACCGGAATAATGACAAAGAGATCGACCCCCAAAACCATAAAATAGTAAAGTTCGCTTCTAAATATTTCGCAGTTCACCCCCAATTTGTTGGGAATAAGTTTTTTGTAAAGATCGATCATAAGAAAATGATCACCCCGCTTTTTTTAGTGCTGCTCATCATCGAAGGTACTGATCTTGTATTTGCGGTCGACTCTATCCCAGCTATTTTTTCGATAACGAAGGACCCATATATCGTGTTCTTCTCAAACATATTTGCGATACTTGGCTTGCGTTCCATGTTTTTTTTGCTGGTGAATATTATTGATAAGTTCCATTACCTTAAGATCGGGCTGGCGGCGTTATTGGCGTTTATCGGGTTAAAAATGCTTGCTGCAAATTATGTCGACCGGATCGGGCTCACCACCGGCAGGTCGCTTTTGATCATCCTGGCCATATTGGGCGTCAGTATCGGTGCTTCGTTTGTTTTTCCGAAGAAAGTAGCCGAAAGCTAAAAGCAAAAAAGAGCTGTGCCTTTTGCGATTTATCCCCGAGTTCGCTAAAAGCTGATGGCGAAAAGACCGAAGCTGGAAAAAGCTTCTTGCTTTCAGCTTTTCGCTTTTACCTTTCTGCCCTCGGCAATTCTCACACAAAATTCCCTACCTTAGTAAATGCAATTTTTTAATCTATTTAAAATTACCCCCTACTCCATTTTAGACATTTTTTTATTGTCTGTTATAATTTACCAGTTATATAACCTGATACGGGGAACTATTGCAGCAAATATCTTTATCGGACTTGCGATAATCTATTTGCTCTATTTTATTGTCCCGGAAACAAAAATGCCCCTGCTTGCCGGAATACTTAAGAAAGTAGCCGACGTGGGTATTATTGTGGTGATTGTAATATTCCAGCAGGAGGTCAGGCGTTTTTTATTAGTGGTGGGGAAAAATGCATCGCTGCAAAGAAATAAAGCGTGGTGGCAATATTTTTTTGGGAGAAGTGCAGCCGAAAAAAACAACTATGTGCGAATTAAACCAATAATTGACGCTTGCAAAAGCCTGAAACAATCGCGGACAGGTGCTTTGATCGTTTTCGCGAAGTATTACGACGAGCAGTTTTACCAGAATAGCTGCGAGGTTATTGAAGGCAAAATATCAAAACGCCTGCTGGAAAGTATATTTCAAAAAACCAGCCCGCTGCATGATGGCGCTGTGGTTATTGCCGAGAACAAGCTAAAATCAGCCAGCTGTATTTTGCCTTTGACCGAGAAAACAGATCTTCCCCCGCAGTTCGGTTTGCGGCACCGCGCAGGTATTGGCGTTACCGAAACCAACGATGCCACTGCCATCATTATTTCAGAAGAAACCGGCGAAATTTCTTACGCCAAGCAAGGCAGGGTAAAAATGAATATCAGCTTCGCCGAGTTGGAGAAATTGTTGAACAAGGATTTTTGATGGAGCTATATTATTATTGCTTTTTTTTAACCCTCTTTTTTGCCTGCAAAAGAGAGGGTGATCCAGCGAAGCGCAGATCGGGTGAGTTAACTATACGAGTGACGTTAGCGCAAATGCCTGGTGCACAGTTGACTCACCCCGACATCGCTTTGCTTGTTTACCCTCTCTCCGGTAAACCGGAAAGAGGGTAAACAAGCGCTTCTTCCTTAACCTAGTGACATCTGGGCGTCCCTACTTTGACGCAGTTTTATTTAGCGTCGTTAAGCGCTTTTACCGCATCATCAGATGCTTTTGCCGAAGCATCATCATTTAATTTGGTTCGCTGCGCTTTTATATCCCCTAATAAACCATTAATAACGGGCGCTACACCAAATTGCTTATACTTAATGCCAAAGGCTCTGATATAGCTGATTCCCTGTTGGGCGTATTCGGGCTTGCTGACACGCCCTGTTATTAAAGAAAAATTGCGTAACATATTAAACTGGGCCTGGGGCGCTGCTTGCTTAATGGCACTCATTACGTATGGAAATTGTTCGTCATTGCCTGTTTTTGCGTAAACGTTGATAAGAGACACTGTTAAGGGGCCTTTATTATCACTTTCAAATCCTTTGGCTACAGTTAGCGCCTGCTGAGGATCCAATAAACCAATAGCAGATAAGGCAGCGCCTTGTATGGCGTACGATTGGCTGCCCAAGGCCTGTTTAAATATATCCATATTGCCTGCAGCTTTTAGTTTGCCGAGAGCGGTTATGGCCGCCGCACGAACCAATGTGTTCTCATCAGTTTGCGCCAGCGAGGTTAATACCGGCAGGGCTGCATTATGAATATCGTCATTACTCATGTTTAAAGCGCCAATAGTCTTGATGCGTAAACCATAAAACTTATCCTTTAAAGCAGCGATCATTACTTTTTGCGCGCCCTTATCCGATTGATGACCCGCAACCGCCGTGATCGCTTCAAAACGGTCGAGGTACAGCGGCGCGTTGAAATATTGAAACTCCGATTCTTCCAATCCTTTACTATCGGTTTTTACGCATAGCAATACCTTGTCTCCATCCACATTCACCAGGTCGGGTTTTGATGCTACTGCGAATGTTAAGGTATCGGCCTTATCATTCATCCAAACTTTATGGCGTTCTTTTTTGCCGCCTGCATAAACATCAATTGCCATTGGTAATTTAAAGGTTTGGCCGTCCTGGGTTTGCTGTAAATAAACAGTTTCGGTCTTGGTCGCATCATCCCATTTATAGCTGATGTTTAATACCGGGTGTCCCGCGCCATAGTACCATTGGTTAAAATACCAGTTCAGGTCAAGCCCACTGGCTTCTTCTTCGGCCAGGCGCAATTGCTGCGCTTCGCCATTTTTAAACCCGTTGGTTTTGAGGTAAATATTTAAGCCTTTAAAAAATGCAGCATCGCCCAGGTAATTGCGCATCATATTTAAAATACGGCCGCCCTTTTGGTAGGTTACCGCATCAAACACATCTTCCTTATCATCGTAATGAAAGCGCACCAGGTTTTTAGTGGCATTATCCGGGTTGTTTAAATAGGTTTGCATATCCTGGTAGTTGTGGGCATCGGCTTCATCCTTGCCATATTTATGCTCGGCCCAAAGCGTTTCGCTGTAGTTGGCGAAGGACTCGTTGCAGGTGAGGTTGCTCCAGCTCTTGCAGGTTACATAGTCGCCAAACCATTGGTGAAATAACTCATGCGCAATTGATTGCCGCGCAAAATCGTAATAGGCATCAATTAGTTCGCGATGAGTTTCCTGCACCTGCGAACCGTGCAGGGTGGCGCTGGTGTTCTCCATGGAACCGCTTACATAGTCGCGCACTACGACTTGTGAATATTTGTTCCATGGGTAGTCAACGCCCAATGTTTTTGAGTAAAAGTCGATGAGTTCGGGCGTCATCCCGAATATTTCTTTTGCATAAGGGGCATATTTTGGCTCCAGGTAATAGTCAACATCTTTGTCGTGCCATTTATCCTTATAAATTTTAAAATCGCCAACAGCCATCATAAATAAATAGGGTGAATGCGGCAGATCCATTTTCCAGGTGTCAGTACGGGTGCCGTTCCCGTTATCTTTTTGGGAAACCAGGCGGCCGTTTGACAAAGTAACATATTTCGACAAAACGGTCATGCTGATCTCGTCGGTGGTTTTTTGCTCGGGTTTGTCGATAGTAGGAAACCAGGCCGAATTGCTTTCGGTTTCGCCCTGTGTCCATATTTGTATCGGTTTATCCTTCTCAGTGCCATCGGGGTTGATAAAATACAAACCTTTGGCCGAGTTTATTGCGGCGCTGCCCTTAGCATGCAACTGGTCGGGTTTCGAGGTGTAGTCGATATAAATAGTATAGCTTTCATTATTATGATATACCTTGTCCAGTTGGATAGCAACGGTCAAACTGTCATCATATTTGAATTTCAACGGGATATTTTTACCGGCTTTTACCACCGAAATATTGTTAAGGTCCATTCCTTTGGCATCAAGCCTTAAGGTATCTGTGGGATAAAAGTGCGGCTTTAGGGTAACCCATTCCTTGCCATACAAATAGCGCTTTTTGTAATCAAAGCGCACATCCAGTTTGGTGTGCACAAGGTCATTCACTTTTGGCGGCGTTGCGCGATAGATCTTCATCAGCGGGTCATCCACTTTGGCTGGAGCCGGGGCTTGCCCGTAAGTTACAGATACAGCCAGCGTCGTCACCAGGCCCGAATAGATAAATGCTGCTAGTTTTTTAAATTTTATCATAAGATTTTTATTGTTTATATATTTTTCCTTCCTTCATCACGAAGGTTACATTTCCCATTACTTTGATGTCAGCAAGCGGGTCGCCGTCCACGGCAACAATATCCGCGGATTTGCCTTTACTGATGCTGCCGGTCAAATCGCTTATCCCAAGGAGATCAGCGGCGTTGGTGGTAGCGGCTTTTATTGCTTCCATTGGTGGCATGCCGGCCTCAACCATATATTGAAATTCTTTATAATTTTTGCCGTGCGCATAAACGCCTGCATCAGTTCCGAATGCGATTTTCACACCCGCTTTATAGGCCCTGCCAAAAGTAGCCTGTATCTGTGTGCCAACCTCCTGGGCTTTGCGGGCAATTACCGGCGGAAAAAAGCCCGGTATTTTTGCTGAATCAGCGACTGATTTGCCGGCTATAACGGTAGGTACCAGGTAGGTGCCATATTTTTTGGCCAGCTCCATATCTTCTTCATTCATAAATGTTCCATGCTCTATCGAAGTAACACCGCCCAGGATGGCCCTGCGGATACCTTCGGCGCCGTGGGCATGGCAGGCTACGCGCAAGCCATAATCTTTAGCCGTTTCAACCACCGCTTTTATTTCATCAATGGTAAACTCCGCGCCCGAACTATTCTCGCTCAGGTCAAGCACCCCGCCTGTAGAGGCGATCTTGATCACATCCGATCCGCGTTTAATTTGCAGGCGGACTGCTTTTATCAATTCGTCCCTGCCATCGGCAACGCCATCATCCGGGCCAAATTTGTGGTCAAAAGCATCATCGCGGAAGCCAACGGAACCATCCATGTGGCCGCCGCTGGCCGAAATGGCCCTGCCGGCGGTAAGTATCCTCGGCCCGTCAACCTGGCCCCTGGCAACAGCCTTGCGCAGGCTGATGTTTACGCCGCTGCCGCCGAGGTCGCGCACCGTGGTGAAACCGGCCATCAAGGTCCTTTTTGCGTATACCGCCGCCTGGTAGGCAATATCGGCATCGGTTCGCGTAAAACCTTCTAAAAGGGTGTTTTTACTGAACTGGTTTTCGAGGTGCACATGGCAGTCGATCAGGCCCGGCATCACAGTTTTATCCTGCAGCGAGATCACCTTATCACCTGCGCTACCGGTAGTATACCCCTTTTGTATGTCGGTGATCACGTTACCTTCAACAATGATGGTAACCCCGGTTTGCACCGTATTTGATGTGCCATCAATAAGTTTTCCGCATTGTATATAGGTTTTTTGGGCGAATGCTGCGGATGAAATAAACAGGACGAGAATAAAGTAAAATTTCTTTATCATAAATTTTGGGCTAAGAAGTCAGTTAACAGAAAGCTAAATTATAAAGTTTTTACATATAAAAGCTTCGACGATGCATAATGATGGTTTGTTACACAGAGATATATACATTATTCTCAATTTTGGTAGTTTTCGCATATCGTAACCTGGTAAAGGGCTGCTTTCAATCCTTTTAATTACATTTACAGAAAACCGGTTATTGACATAATGGCATATAATTGATGAATTGTAACAACGGTATGTGTTTTGTAATCTAAGTTTAAATTCACACAGCTTAAATCTAAAAATTTAAAAAAACATGAAAAATCTATTAATAGTATTAGGGGTTATTGTATTCATCTGCCTGATAGGCGGGTGCAGCTATAATGGCATGGTATCAAAAGACGAAACTGTAAAGGCCAAGTGGGGCGCTGTGCAATCACAATACCAACGCCGGTCAGATTTAATACCTAACCTTGTGGCTACCGTTAAAGGTGTAGCCAATTTCGAAAAAAGCACTTTGGTTGAAGTAACAGATGCACGTGCAAGGGCTACTTCTATCCAGGTTGACCCAACAAAGCTAAATCCTGAAACCATTCAGAAATACCAGGCAGCGCAGGGACAGTTAAGCACTGCTTTGGGCCGTTTGCTGGTAGCATCTGAAAAATATCCCGACTTAAAGGCCAATCAAAATTTCAGCGATCTGCAGGCTTCATTGGAAGGTACTGAAAATCGCATCAATGTTGCCCGTTTGGATTTCAACGATGCGGTACGGGATTATAACACCACTATCCGCTCGTTCCCTGCCGTTATAACGGCCAAGCTTTTCGGGTTTGGTGAAAAAGGCAGCTTTACGGCCGAAGCCGGTGCAAACAAAGCGCCGAAAGTAGCATTTTAATTTGCGGATTGCACCGATTTTAGGATAATTTCACCGATTAAAAAACACTGCAATCATCCTAAAATCGGTGTAATCATCTAAAACAATCGGTAAAATCAATTCTATAATCAGTGTAATCACAATAATATGGCAGTATTTAACGACGAGGAACAACAGCGTATCCGCACCGCGGTAGAAAATGCCGAAAAGCATACTTCAGGGCAGATCAGGGTTTGTATCGAAAAAACCTGCAGTGAAAGCGTGCTCGACCGCGCTGCCAAGTATTTCCACCAGCTGGATATGCACAAAACCAAGCTGCGCAACGGGGTACTGATCTATGTGGCCGTTGTCGACCGTAAGTTTGCTGTTATCGGCGACGCGGGTATTAACAAGGTCGTGCCGCCAAATTTTTGGGACGATACCAAAGACGATATGCTGGAGCACTTTAAAGCCGGCAACCTGGTTGAAGGCATTGTTACCGGCCTTGAAATAACCGGCGAACACCTGCAAAAATATTTCCCGCATAAAAAGGACGACAGCAACGAGCTGCCGGACGATATCGCTTTTATGGATGGCAATTAAACAAACTATCATGTTCAAAAAACTCACAATATTTTTTTCCCTGCTGCTTGTCGCCTTCATTGCCTTTTCGCAGCAATTGCCGCCAAAGCCAAGCGCGCTGGTTACCGATTTTACCAATACCATTTCACCTGCTGATATTCAGCTGCTTGAAAACAAGCTGGTTGCTTTTGATGATTCTACCTCGACACAAATTGCGGTGGTGATCATTAAATCAGTCGGGGAATACGACATTAACGATTATGGCCAGAAACTTGGCCGTGCCTGGGGCATTGGGCAAAAAGGGAAAAATAACGGCATCGTGGTGCTGGTGGCTCTTAACGATCATAAAGTAACCATCCAGACAGGATATGGCGCTGAAGGCGGTGTGCCGGATGTTATTACCCAGCAAATTATTCAGAACGATATCGTTCCGCGCTTTAAACAAAACGACTATTACGGCGGCTTAAACGCTGCTACTGACGACCTGATGAAATTCATGAAGGGCGAATATAAAGGCACAAAAAAGGTGCGGCATGCCCGACAAGACGATGGCGGCGGCAGTTATGGGGTACTCATCATTATCGTAATTGTCATTATTATAATCATATTCCGCAGCCGTGGCGGCGGTGGCGGCCATATTATCGGCGGCCGGGGCGGAGCAAGCCCGTTCTGGTGGTTCCTGGGCGGTGCGTTGCTTGGGCGTGGAAGCGGCGGCTGGGGAGGTTTCTCCAATGGAGGCGGTGGCTTTGGCGGCGATAGCGGCGGCGGCGGTTTCGGCGGATTTGGCGGCGGCGATTTTGGCGGCGGCGGATCAAGCGGAAGCTGGTAGGAGTGGAAAGTCGGAAGTCAGAAGTTCCGGACCGGGGATTTTTGTAATATCTTAAATTACATTATTCGTTGAGTGGCGCAAAGTATTGCGTCTTTCAACGATTTTTTTTGATTTTTCTTTCTGACTTTTCCGACTTTCTGACTATTACATCACTTTTCCAGTAATTCTTCTATCTTAGCCACCAACTCACCGATATTGAAGGGTTTGTTGATGAAAGCATCAAAGCCAAAATTGCCAAATGAAGTGGCCAATTCAGGATAAGCGGAAATTAATATCACAGGCAAATGACACGTGTCCTTGTTGCTTTTAATGAGCTGGCAAATCTTTCCGCCATTTAAACCTGTCAGCAGGTAGTCGGTAAGTACTAAATCCGGTTTATACGCCTCAATGGATTCAAATATATCGTCTGTCCCTTCAATGCTGGTCACCGCAAATTCATTATAAATAAGCACAGTTTCAAGTACCTGTAAAATGTCACTATCATCTTCAATGATCAAAATTTGCTTTGACTTTGAAATAGTTTCTGCTTTATTTATACTCATAGGTAATATTATGATAAAGATTATAAAATGTCATTGCTTAACATCCACGTCCTGTTGATATTGTCATCCTGGAAATGGCTTTCAAAAAACAGGTCGATATTAACTTATAAGATAGTTAATGTTTAATTAAGGAGAAGTTAACTGTTTAATAAACGATTAAAAATATTTTATATTTCCTGTTCGTTAATCAACCATTTCTGTTATACGGAAACTTATATTAATTTAGTTTCACTTAAACTGGTTTAACTACAAAGAAAAATGAATTATTCGTGGCAGCACCCTGCAATATTAGCGACCGGCCCTGCGCTCACCGTCGATAAGCAATTAAAAAAGTTCATTGTCTCTATTGGACATATCTTTGTGATGATGCTGTCATTTAGTAAGATGGGCTACTCCTCTCCTAAAAGTTTTATCGCCTTATCATACTGTTTTAATAAACCGGGCGCGCGGTCGACTGCCCACCCTTTGTAATTATTTTTTATCAGGATTAACGTAGCATGAGCGTTTTCAACTTTGCCCGCTTCGCGGCTCAGGAACACTTTGGCTATTTCATCTTCTGCTTTCATTATCCTGGCCTGGTCCTGGTAAATATAAGTCAGCATCTTAATGGTCCTAAAGCTTATTCTTGATGAGATATTGTGGTTCTTCGCCACTTCCCAGGCTATATCGTCCAGGTAACGGTATAAAACGCCATCCGGTGCGATTTTTTTAAGATGAAATTCGTCATTGGAAACGATCTTTTTCTGAAGTTCGGGATTAACCAGGGCCGAATCTATTGACCGGATTACCCGCAGGTGATAGGCATATTGTTCTGCTTCCGCTTTTTTATTTGAGATCAGTTCGTTTCGGATATTAATCAGCAGGTCCCTGGTTTCATTTTTATCATGAATCTTATTAATGAACTCCGTAAGCACCAGCGCCAGCAAAACACTGAAAATAATAAGTAAGGATTCCCCGGCATATTCTTTCCAGTCGCGCAGCACGTAAACTTCCGATTTTGATTTGATGTTTGGATTTGGGTCTTGCGGGGGCCCGGCTGCGTTTACTTCGTCTTCCATTTTAAAACTTTTAACTAATTTATGATTTTTTTTGGTTGATCAGGTGAATATCTTGCCGAAGCAATCTCCGGGTGTTTCGTAATGACTGTCTTTTTCGCAGTTAATTTATTTAGATTTTTCAGATAATTAATGTAGGTTTAAGTGCATACAAAGCATTATGGATCAAAAAGAATTGTACCCCAAGGTATATTTGTACAGGCGGATTGTTTACGCCAAATTATTTATCGATAACCATTTTGACGAAAAAATTGACCTCGACAATATTGCGAACGAGGCCTTTTTTTCAAAATTTCACTTTATCCGTCTTTTTGATTCTATCTATAATAAAACCCCGCATCAATATCTATCGGCTGTACGTGTAGAAAAAGCCAGGCAGCTTTTAATGACGGATATGTCAGTTGCCAATGTTTGTTACACGGTGGGTTTTGAAAGTGTCAGTTCTTTCACAGGGCTTTTCAAACGAATAACGGGGCAAACTCCTGCGGCTTACCAGGCCATGCAGCATCAGCGAAAAAAGGATATTGCTATCGCGCCGCTTAAATTTATCCCAAACTGTTTTGCCGAAAAAAAAGGATGGAAATGATTAATACTTATCTTAGCATCGGTTCTACAGGTAAAACAGTAATACATTAGTTTAACATAGTAATATGGCAAATAAGTATAATTATAACCAGCAGATGAACATAAAATATGATCACCTGGAACTGATAAACGTACCGGCGATCGTCGCTGAAAATAAGGAAAAATGGTTTAACCAAACGCTTACGCAAATTAACGGCAGTGTTGCCCGGATAGGAATTGTTGAAGGCGAATACCACTGGCACAAACACGATGATGATGATGAATTCTTTTTTGTACTGGATGGGAAATTATTTGTCGACCTCGAAGACAGGATCATTGAACTTAACCCTATGCAGGGCGTTACTGTTTCCAAAGGCGTAATGCACCGCACCCGGGCTCCTAAAAAAACCGTGATGCTGATGGTAGAAACAGCGACCATCGATCCTATCGGCGATGAATAGTTCCCGGGGAGGGAAACCTATATAAAACTTATCACGGTGGCCTTTGGCTAAATTATCGCAATTTTCGAGAAGTGACGGCATAAATATGTGTTCATCTTTGAAAAAAAATTAACCATGATCACAAAAATGAACCACGTTAGCGTATTTGTACTGGACCAGGACAGCGCTTATGAGTTTTACGTTAATAAACTCGGATTTATAGTAAATACCGATGCCCCGATGGGCCCCGGGATGCGCTGGTTAACCGTTTGCCCGCCCGAACAGCCAGACCTGGAGATCTCCTTAATGGCGATTGATGAAGGCATGATGTTTAACAAGGAAGCTGCTGCACAAATGAGGAACCTTGTAAGCAAGGGCACCTTTGGTTTCGGGGTATTTGAATGTGACAACCTGCTGGTAACTTACGAAGAACTGAAAGCCAAAGGAGTGGTATTTACTAAAGAACCAAAACAGGAATTTTACGGCTTTGAAGCATTGTTCAAGGATGATTCGGGCAATTGGTTTTCACTGGGGCAAAAAGGATAAGTCCGAAAGTCGGACAGAAGCTGCAACTGAGTTACATAGAAAAAGAAAAGTAACTGAAACCCTTTGTTTAATTGGTTGACAATAATACATTTATGTTATTGTTAGCCACATGGTATCCTCTAATCCAATAAAAACCAAAAAGAAACGCAGGCGCTGGTTCATTTTGCTGGCGATCGTATTGTTGCTTGCAATCGCCGGGTACCTTAACCGGGTACTATTGGAGCGTGTTGTGATCGCGACGACGATTAGTCGCGGGCATATATTTATGCCGCCGCCGCAGCTTGAAAATGAATCGTGGTGGAGCAGTTTTGGCGAAAAGGCCCGGTTTTATTGGGATGTGTCGGCCCTCCGGGTGGGCAGGGAACGGCGATTGAAGTTACTAAACCCATCACTGAAACCGCTTGTGAAGGAGATCGTGCGCAGGCAGGCAGCGGGCGAAGGGATGCAATATTCGATGCATATTTACCGCGAGATCCGCTGGCGGCTGAATTTTACGCCTGACACCGCAGCTACCCGAGCGAGGATCGCCGATCTGCGCCGGAGTTTATCGCAGCCCGCCGAACAAAAGCTGGCTGCAGCACAGCTGCCTGCTGACGGAAGCTGGGGACAGGGAATTGATGTTTGGTATCTCAGGCTTTATTATTCTGTTGATCACCTGAAAGACAGTGCAAGGCTGGAATACCCGCCGACTTTTCTTGACAGGATCAACTCGCCCGAAAAACTCAAAGCAAAGCTCGATTCTGATCTGTATGACGACTTCACTAAAACCGGGATATTTAACCGCGAAGAACTTGACGAAACATTTTCTGCAATGGCAAGATTGTTATTCGCCGGTGCAAAAATTACCTATAATTTTCGTCCTGACTTGAAAGCTGCACTGAAGCGATATGTGAACCGCTGGCAAAACCACGTAACCGGATGCTGGGGCCAGTGGATGGTTGACCGGCAGGGAAGGGTTTGGAAAATGGACGATATGGCAATGACGTTTCACGTGGTCTCGGACCTGCATGGCCAGGTTGATCATAAGGATATGATCGCGAAGCGCATATTGCAGCTTGATGGCGTGGATTTCCCCACAGGTATCCGGTTCGACGGCTCGTATGCAAACCATTTGAACTGGGATGTGGTAAAGATATTACGATACGCCTGGCCATCACTTGATACAGCGACAAGGCGACAGGCACGCGCGGAGATTTCCCGGATGCTTGCCTGGTGCCTCAGCAAATCATATCAGCCTGACGGATCATTTAAGATAAGCGAGTTGGATGACACGCTGGGCGATGCTTATTATTATGGTGTGTCCTTTTTGGTCGACGCCGGTTATTTCAGTCCTGAAAACAGGTTTTGGACAAACCAAGACTTTCCCGGCGCTAAAGTTGTGCACGACCGCATTGAAGCCAAACTAAAATCGACTGGGCTGAATGATTCGGGAATGAAGGATGCGTATGATGCATTAACCGGTAAAAAATAAGGGCTCGAAAAGTTGACCTATTGCAGACATTTCTGCAACGGAAAATGTGTTATTGTGATTTTGTATATTTGATTCAGAATTTGATATCATTTTATTCAGACCTGACATTCCACATTAATTATCTTGCCGGAACAATTAGAAATAAACCAGCTCATCGATCATCTTTTCCGGCACGAGTCCGGAAAAATGGTTGCTGTTTTGACAAGAATTTTTGGCCCTGACAATATGGACCTTGCAGAGGACGTAGTGCAGGATTCGCTGATAGAAGCTATAAAGCATTGGACATACAAAGGAGTCCCGGACAACCCATCGGGCTGGCTGTTCAGGGTGGCAAAGAATAAGGCGCTGAACATTATCAATCGTGAGAAATATAAAAGGCAATACACTTCCGACGTTGTGCACCTGCTGCAATCAGAGTGGACGGCGGAACCTGCAGTGAACCATTTATTTTCGGAAAAGGAAATTTTAGATGACCAGCTGCGGATGATGTTTACCTGTTGCCACCCGTCAATTTCGTCAGATTCGCAAGTTGCTTTAATACTAAAAACCCTTTGCGGTTTCAGCATTCCCGAGATCGCGCGAGCTTTTTTAACGAATGATGAAAACATCAACAAGCGTTTGGTGAGGGCAAGGCAAAAAATCAGGGAAAGCAAAATACCATTTGAAATACCGCCAGGCACGAGTTTAAAACCAAGGCTGCAAACTGTTTTAGAAACCATTTACCTTTTGTTTAACGAAGGCTACAGCGCTTCGACCGGGACAGATCTTATCCGCTACGAGGTTTGCAAAGAAGCCACACGGCTTGGCGAAATGATTGCCGCCCATGGATCAATTGACGACAAATCAACAATTTATGCCCTGCTCGCATTAATGCAATTGAACTCCTCGCGGTTTAATGCCAGGCAGGATGCCGAAGGGAACATCCTTACCCTTGAGCAACAAAACCGTTCGTTGTGGGATTTTGTGCTGATGAAAGAAGGTTTTATAAATTTGGACAGATCAATGCCCGCCAATGAAATATCCATTTATCATATACTTGCCACCATTTCCTCCTATCACTGCTCGGCATCCGACTATGAATCTACCGATTGGCAAAGCATCCTGGCTTTGTATGACCGGCTGGCAGAAATAGACAGTTCGCCCGTTGTGTTGCTTAACCGCACGGTGGCACTTTCAAAAGTAAATGGGCCGTGGGCGGCAATTCAGGAATTGGAAAAACTGCTAAGTATAGCATCGCTTCAGTCAAATTATCTGCTCTATTCAGTACTCGCGGAGTTTTATATCGGACTGGATAAATACCAGGAGGCTGTTGATCAGCTGCAAAAAGCTATTGATTTAGCGCCCCTTGATGCAGAGCGGGTTTTTTTACAGAAGAAATTAAGATACTGCTATGAAAAAATATTTTAAGTACAATGTCCCTTTTAATAAAAGCCGTTTGTCTTTGGGATATTAAAAAAATTATTAAAAATATGAAAGACTATCTATTGATCCTAAAAACAGAAGGCAACGTGTGGACCGACCTTTCTCCCGAACAGCTTCAAAAACATATTGAGAACGGAGGGGCCTATATTGGCAACCTAATAAAAGAAGGGATATTGAAAAATGCGAACCCTATTGACAAAGGGAGCAGGCTGATTACGGAAAGTAACGGTGTACTTAGGGATGGCCCTTTTAATGAAAGCAAAGAAGTGGTTGCCGGCTATTTTCATATCGTTGCAAAAGACATCGACGAAGCAGTTGCAATTGCCAAAGCCAACCCGATTTTTGGGGATATCCCGACAAAAATAGAAGTACACCCAATGATGGCCATTCAACCTGCCTGAACTACCCGGTAAAATCAACCTCAAAATAAAATTATGAAGAAATTATTAATCCTGACAGTAAGTGCCGCAGTGCTGGCGGCATGCAATTCCAAAACAGAGCCGGCCGCTGCGCCCGCTAAAGACACATTGACCTATGCGTACAAAGCAGCCTATTCATCAGATATAACCGTTCCCGGTAACCCGGTGAATGCGCAGAAAGTGTTGGAGGTATGGAAAATGTTCGAGACTGCTAACATCCAGGCAATGAAACCCTATTTTGCCGACTCGGTTAAATATGACGATGCCAGCGGCATGCATTTTTATGGCCCCACCGAAAAATTGCTTGCTTATGCAAAAAAAGATATTGACGGCCTCGACTCCATGCGTTTTGACATCGTGATGTGGCAAAGCGCACATATCAACGACAAAAACGAAGATTGGGTAAATATATGGTCGCGGGAAAGAAGGTACCCCAAAAAAGGCGGCAAAGCCGATACCGTATTAATGCAGGAAAACTGGCAGGTAAAAACCGGTAAAGTAGTTGCCTTTAACCAGTACGTGGCGAAAAAGTAGTTTTTGGTGGTTGTAGGGGGTTGTAATTGTTGTAAGGGTCGTAGATGTTAAAAATGGCCAACTGCAGCCGCTATAACTTTTTACAACTACTACAACCTTTACAACCTCTGCAACAAATAAAAAATAAATAATACCAGAAATTTTACTACAATTGCATCAACCAGCTTATTTATATAGCTGGTTTTTTTGTGCGGCAACTAATAAAAAGTTTGACAATAAAATACGCTTTCTTTAATTTTTTAGTTTAATATTAAATACAGCATTTCTTCAAATTCATGAATTAAATTTGCACACTTTAGCTGTTTACCCCGCCAGACGTTCATGAAAAAAAAGATTTTCCTTTTCTGCCTCTTCCTCTTTGGGCTTTCAGCAGCTATGGCACAGGGAAAATGGGAACTAAAAAAGAACCAGGACGGTATCGCGGTTTATACACGTAAGGCTGCGAAAGGCAGTATAAAAGAACTACGCGTAGTCTGCGAGCTTGACGCTACAAAAGCGCAGCTGATCAGCACCATCGAAAATATTGCTGATTACAACAGCTGGGTTTACTCCAACAAAAAATCAACCATATTAAAGATGATAACACCCCAAAATATCATTTATTATACACAGTCGCATTTGCCCTGGCCGATAAAAGACCGTGACCTGATCGTCGAACTTAATATTACACCCACGCCCGAGGTTTTAAATATCCAGGCGAAAAGCCTGCCCGATTATTTACCGAAGGAAGCTGATTATATACGCGTCCCGTATTCGTTGGCGCTTTGGAAAGTAACGCAAGCCGCTGACAATAAATTAAAAGTTGACTATACCTTCAGCATTGACCCGGGAGGAAGTATACCATCATGGATTGTTAATGCGACCTTAACTATCGGCCCCTTTAATTCTTTTGTTAAACTTAAACAAATATTAAAGGCCCAAAAGCAACCCGCAATTAATTAATAGTAAAATCCGGCCGTCCCGGTTCGCGTTATTTTTTTCCACATTGCCGCGGCTAATACCTCGCCCCTTTCTAAAAAATCCAGGTATCCAATATTGCCCAAACGCCTGATCAAAGAATTTTGTGAGGAAGAAACAGCATTTATTTTACCCAGTATGCATCACAATTTCCACAGCGGGTAATCTTAACTCATAGTAAATCATGTTGAAAACTTAATTAGTAATAAAAATTGTATCATTAAACGAAAATATCGACCTTTGTGCGGATCAAACGCCGTTACGGCACAAGTATTGATATTTTTACAATAATTAATAATTGAAAATATGAGCCACGATTTGTTTTTGACCCTCGCCAGGGAAGCAAGCGCATTATTATTTTTTGCGATTGCTGCCAAGCAATATAATATGGGAAACCGCCGTCAAAATGCGATTAACAATTTGGCTTTAGTTGTTAATAAATAAATGGTTGAAAGCTGGAATTCAGGCAAAGATCATCGCCGTTTGCACCGAATTTTAGCTACCTTTAACATGTTGATTTTTAGCGATATCCATACCAATATTAATTGAATTTAAATCCTGATTTGTTATGTGCAAGCTTGTAGTTATTGACGATAACCCCACAGATCACTATATTATGCAAAGGTTACTGCATAATAATTACAATTGTGAACAGGCCACTTATACTTATGATGGCAGGCTGGTTTTAGATTACCTGGAAGAAAATAAGGATGCCGACAGCCATTTGCCCGATGTAATATTTTTAGACCTGGACATGCCTGAGCTAACAGGCTGGGAGTTTTTAGATGAATTGGAGACCTTTAATGCGGTATCCAAAAAAAATGTGCAGGTACATATCATGAGTTCATCGATCCGGTCGGCGGATGTATTTCATTCAAAAAAATATGCCTGTGTTAATTCTTTCATGACCAAACCTTTATCAAGGGACCTGGTGAACAAAGTTTGTGAAGAGGCCACCCCGTTGCGTAATCCACATCGGAACATAGCCTGATTGAACTATTAAAATTATTTTTGAGCAATACCTTAAGCAAGGGAGGTTTTCTATAACCTCCCTTTGTCTTTCTACCACGCACAGGTGCTACGCATCGAGCCTCTGCCAGCCGGTCTTGAAATCCGCATTTGCACATCTGCCTGTTAATAGCTTATTTTTACGGCGATCATGGCTATCCGCAATAAACTTTACTTCGCTTCCGACTTTCATTTAGGCTCAGGCACTTATGCCAACTACCGTGAGCGCGAGGCCCGTTTGGTGCGTTGGCTTGATTCTATAAAAAGCGATGCATCTGAAGTTTTTTTGATGGGCGATGTTTTTGATTTCTGGTTCGAATATAAAACGGTGGTGCCAAAGGGATATATCCGCTTTTTGGGGAAGCTTGCCGAACTTGCCGATGCCGGCGTAAAACTTTATTTTTTTAAGGGCAACCATGATATGTGGATGTTCGATTATTTTCCACGTGAGCTTGATGCAGCAATAATCAGCGATGAACTGGAGATAGAGCGTAACGGCAAAAAGTTTTACCTGCACCATGGCGACGGGTTGGGGCCGGGCGATAATTTTTATAAAATTTTAAAGAAAATATTCCGCAGTAAATTTTGCCAATGGCTTTTCGCCCGCATCCATCCAAATTTGGGGGTAGGGATAGCCAACTACTGGTCGTCGCACAGCCGTATAGCCAACGACCGGAAGGAAGATGTTAAACCCGGCCAGCAGGAATGGCTGGTCAATTACTCGAACGACCTGCTGAAAACAAATTTTTATGATTACCTCATTTTTGGCCACCGCCATTTGCCGCTTGATGTTCAGTTAGTAGGTGGAAGCCGTTATATCAATCTTGGTGAATGGATGCTTCATAATACCTACGCGGTTTTCGACGGCGAAACGCTGAAACTGGAATATTTTGAGCAATAAATGTTAAACCGCTCATCGTAGAGACGCGATGCATCGCGTCTCTACTGAATTTTTCATGGCCATTTTATCCCGTCAATAAAATTATATAACTTAGGCTGTCGGTAAACTTTATCAATTTGTTAGTTAAAACATTTGGCAGCGCGGTTTATGGTATCGAAGCCATTACCATCACCATCGAGGTAAACATAAGTGGCGGAGGCAAACCATTCTATTTGATCGTGGGCCTGCCGGATAATGCCGTGCGCGAATCGATGCAGCGGGTGGAAGCCGCCCTGCAAACTAATAATTTCCACATGCCGCGGCGGAAAATAATTGTAAATATGGCCCCCGCCGACATCCGCAAGGAAGGCTCGGCTTACGATCTTCCTATCGCCATCAGCATTCTCGCAGGTTCGGGGCAGGTGGAGAATGAAAACCTGGAGAAATACATCATCATGGGCGAGCTTTCGCTTGATGGTAGCTTGCAGCCTATTAAAGGCGCCCTGCCCATCGCTATTCAGGCCCGCAAGGATGGCTATAAAGGATTCATCCTCCCCAAACAAAACGCCCGTGAAGCCGCGATAGTTAACGATTTGGAAGTTTATGGTGTTGAAAGCATCACCGAAGTGGCCGATTTTTTTAACGGTAAAACCCAGCTAATCGCAGAAGTAGTAAATACCCGTGAAGAATTTTATAAAAGCCTGACCAGTTACGACAGCGATTTCAGCGAGGTACGCGGGCAGGAAAACATAAAACGCGCCCTGGAAATTGCCGCTGCAGGCGGGCATAATGTGATACTGATCGGCCCGCCCGGGGCGGGTAAAACCATGCTGGCGCGCAGGCTGCCATCTATTTTGCCCCCGCTAAGTTTATATGAATCTTTGGAGACCACTAAAATACATTCCGTAGCGGGCAAGCTGGCTGCGGCGGACGCTTTGGTAACGGTTCGTCCATTCCGTTCGCCACATCATACGATCAGCGATGTGGCCCTGGTTGGCGGGGGCAGCAACCCGCAGCCGGGCGAAATTTCGCTGGCGCATAACGGTGTGCTGTTCCTGGATGAGTTGCCCGAATTTAAACGCAGCGCTCTTGAGGTGATGCGTCAGCCGCTGGAAGAACGCCGGGTAACCATCTCCCGCGCTAAGTTTACCGTGGATTACCCGAGCAGCTTTATGCTGGTAGCGAGTATGAACCCGTGAAGTTGTGTTGACTTTTTCCCGCATTTTGAGAAATAGGGGGCGCGTAGGCTAAATTGATGGTGATGTCCTCCTTGCCGATTTCAATACTGGTGGTGATCGTTTCTACAATGCCGCGCTTTTGCTCAAAACTCATTTCGCCCCATTGGTCATACAAGGCCTGTGCTTCGGTTAGCACTCGGTCAGTGGACATCAGTTGGATAGTGCGAACATCAATTTCTGCTTCCAATTGCGGCAGCTGTGCATCAATTTGGGCCACCCGTTCTTCCATTGGCTTGTAATCCTTGGCAAAACTCTCCTTTGAAAGCTCGCCATCCAAACGGAGATTGAGCAATTCGCTCATGCGCTTGGCCAGCCGGTTACGCTCTTTAGTAGTGGAAGCCAGTAAAGCTTTCTTTTCTTCTAACTGCTCATCCGTTTGTTCGATATAATCAGCAGGATTGATACCGTTGAGATAGTCTTGCAGATACGTCTGATATATCTCATCCAGGTCGCTAGCGCCAATCCTGTTTTTGCATCCCCTACATTCGTAGACCTTATTGGCGTGATAGACATACATTGATTTGCCGCAGCTGCATTTCACCAGCCCTGATAATAGTAGTGCCGCTTTCGGTCCAGGTTTCTTGCGTTTGCCTTCTTGGGCATCCAAAATGGAATTGCATTCGTTCCATACTTCAGCAGTAACGATGGCAGGGCACGGGAGTCGTATCCATTCGCTTTCGGGCTTTAATACCCATTGCTTGCCGTCACCTAAACTTTTTGTGTAGTTCGCAATGCGCTCACCTTTGGCGGATGGATCACGCAATAACCTGGCGACAGTGGTATCAGAGAATGCACTGCCGTTCCGGGTTCGATACCCTAGTTTGTTAAGGGCATCGGCTGTTGATTTTTTACGCTGATGTTTTATGAACAGATCATAAACCAACTTTCGCACCGGCCCTTCATTTTTATCAACCACCAATTCCTTGCCATCCCAACGATACCCAAATGATCCCTGTCCGCCTAATGGTTTACCCATCCTTGCCCGTATCGGCACGGATGCAGCAACACGGGAAGCGATTTCTTCCCGTTCCCATTCGGCCATCGCGGAAATGATGGTGAAAAATAGTCTGCCGGCTGGAGAACTGGTATCGATGTTTTCAGCAAGGGAAATGAGGTCGGCATGTTCGTGGCGAAAGATTTCAGCAAACTCCAATAATTCTTTTGTGCTTCGGGCAAGCCGTGCCAACTTGGAGAACACAAGGCCTGTTATATGTCCGCTTCTAATATCAGCAAGCATACGTTTTGCTTCGGGGTGCCCAATTACCGATTTACCGCTGACAGCATCAAGTTTATACACTTCCATCACTTGCCAGCCTTTGGCTTCCGTATAATACCGGGCGCGTTGCTCATGATGTTCCGGGCTTTCTTCTTTGACTTGCATATCGGTACTGACACGTATCCATATGCCGACGCGTTTTGATTGTTCCATTGGTATTTTAATGGTGTAAGGAATTTTTAGCTAAAGATAGCAATAAACATGTTTGCACTCACTACGCCCTGTTGAGGGTAAACAGGAACATTTCGGGATCGCCCTGGTCATGCAGTTCCTGCACCCGCCCGAGCGGGACGAAATAGGCTTTAATGATTGATTCGGTATCCCACGTTCCGTAGTATACGCACTCGTACTCAAACCATGAATACTTCTTAAGTGCTTCGAAGAATGGCCATCTCACTAATACATATAGTGTATTGGATGGTAATGAGTCGAGTAAGGTCGAAAGATTTGTGTCCATACGATTTTTTTTAAAGGTTGAGAATATATTCATTTTTTAAGGTGCAGGAAACGGGTGGGTAATTCAATTTGAATATACCCTTATAAAGAACAACGCTACTATAATTGTATCTAATGCGTAAAGAGGAAAAAGGCAGATAAAAATCGCCTTAAGGCGATTTTTAGTCATTTACATTTCTCGATCCTTCCACAAGTGCGCGATCAACACGGCTTCAAACATTTTTTGATGATACGGCCGTCTATTGACCCGTTCGCGGTTGTATTCTGGGAGCAAGACGGGGTATTGATGAACAATAAATGTTTGTATATCAAAAGAGTTTTGTATCGGCAACGTGTTTTTTAGCTCATTGAGCGTGGTGTAATCCATGAGGCAGCCGTGGAATGCAATGAGCGACCGAAGTTTTGACAACAAATTTTTCAGGGCGTTATTATGATGAGACAGCCGAGGAATTTTTATGACAACCATCGTTACCTTATGAGTTCTGATATATTTTTCATAACGGTTTATTATTTGTTCCATTTTTGCCTTTGACCATTGGGCCGGAAAGGTGTGTGATTGCCAGGCAATCAGTTCCGTGTCATTTATTATGGCAATGCCGGTGACCCGTGTGCCGATACTGATACCGAGCACTACCATTGTTTGCCGTGTCGCTTATACTGACCGACAAGGTACGTAAAGAGGGCACCACGGGTGCGCTTAATTTTTTCATCAGGAATTGAACAGACTTTTGCCAACAATTCCCGTAATTTTTCATGAGGGATTTGCTGGGTATATGAAAGGTACAGTGACAATGCTTCGGGGTCATGCAACGCCTCTGCAATATCTTCTGCTAACTGTATTTCTTTGGATGTGTACATAGGTGTGGATAAACTAACTTTTAATTGAATCGTTCGTTCGATATTTTTTTATTAATCGTTCGTTCGATTACGGTTTCAGTTCAATCATTAAAGACACGGCATGAAGCTAAAGGACAAATCAAATTCAAATGTTATTCACGATTGAAAACTTCAAATTCTTTTGAATGTAATGCTTTCCGCACTTCCTGAAAGTATTCAGGATATAATTCATTGATATAAGTGCGGTACAGGATACTTAGCTTTATGAGATAATGGGAACTGGGAATATTGATGCCGTTTTCCCATTCCGAAAGAGGGGAGGTACTGTATAAGCCGAGTAGCCGCGCTACTTCCTTTTGCTTATAGCCCATCATCTTCCGGTGCATCTTAAGACGATTAGGAATAGGTTGATTGCCTGGTTCCATTATTAAAGTGTATTGAACTATCATTATATCGCATGACAGATAAATATCTTCTTGGGGAGAAGTAACTGTGAATAACTTGTATGTATAACTTTAGTGCCATGTTTTGATATTCATTTTTTATGACGACCTTTATTTAAAATCATTGTGGTGTTATATTGTCAATATATTTAATACCTAATCAAACCTAAACTCAACAAACAAATGGATAAAGGCGCTCATTTTCATAAATGCGATTTTCAGGTTCACAGCCCACGAGATCAAAGATGGTCAGGTACAAACTTCGGCGTTGCGCCTGACGAGGTAGGGACATTAACAGAAGATCAAAAAGATGAGATACGAGCGAATAGAATACAGTTCGCAAAAGAATATTTAGATAAAGCAAGAAACGCTGGTCTGCATGCGATCGCAATAACTGATCATCATGATGTATTATTTGCCAAAATTATAAGGAATGTTGCCGACCAGGAAAATGCTCAGTATATCGCTAATGGAACTCCTGAGTTATGCATTACTGTTTTCCCTGGCATTGAACTTACTTTAAATACTCCTATTTGCCAATGTTTAATATTATTCGACTCCGATTTACCTGATCAGCAAATTGACTTGGCGCTTACTATGTTTGGGATTGACGCGTCGAATGAATTTGCAATGAAAACTGTACCAACCGAAAGAATATCAACTGAGCAGATACAAAACTTAACACATTTGCATAAAAAATTTGATGATTCTGCTTTAAAAGGCCGATATATCTTGCTGCCGAATGTAAATTATAGTGGTACGTCAACATTGCTTCGGGCGGGGCAACATGATCACTACAAAAAAATGCCATGTGTTGGCGGATACGTTGACGGTGATTTGTCCACCGAAAGTGGGTGGGTTAACAAATTGGATGGCGGTGATGTCAATTATGGCAATAAAGCAGTTGGAATTATCAGCACGTCTGACAACAGATATGAAGATGGTAGAGAGTTTGGCAATTTTTTTACTTGGATAAAATGGGCGGAACCCAGCGCTGAAGCTTTAAGACAAGCTTGTTTAGCAAGACAATCTAGAATTAGTCAAGATGAGCCGGTATTACCGCAAATTTTTGTCACTAAGATAGACGTTACATATTCCAAATTCCTAGGTTCATTTTCCATTGAATTTAACAAACAATATAATTCTTTGATTGGTGGACGAGGGACGGGAAAATCGACTATTTTAGAATATTTACGATGGGGTCTTTGTGATCAAATAAATTCCGCCTCTGATCCTGACGAACTAAATGATTTAGAAAGACGACGTAGAAATTTAATTGAAAATACGCTTTCCCAGTTTAACGGAGAGGTTCGAATTACATTTACCGTTAACGGGATATACCATATTATCAAAAGGAATTCAGCCACAAGAGAAACCGCTCTCAAAATTGATGATGGAGAGTTTCGTACAGTTGCCGAAAGCGATATCCGGAGCCTTTTACCAATACAGGCCTACAGCCAAAAGCAATTAAGTAGTGTCGGTGTTTCAACCGACGAGTTAAAAAGATTTATACAAATTCCTGTCGCAACAGGCTTAGCAAATTTGGATTTTCAATTGTCGGAAAATATAACAAACACACAGACCGAGTACCAAAACGTCATAAGAAAGAAGGAGATTCAATCAGAGGTTGACCGGTTCTCTTTAGAGATAAATTCGATAACCAATCAACTTGAAAGCCTTCGTCGCTCATTAAGGGGAATATCGAGTGCGGACCAGATAACAATAGATCAAAAGCAAATTTATGATGGTGAGGCAAATATAGTTTCCAACATTCAGCGCGAACTAAATACTGTTAGAGGGAAGATAGAAGAAATGGAGCAAACTATTCAGATCTATCCTCAAGCCTTACCCCCTGGAATCACTCTAATCAACGGTGAATTAATTGGTGAACTTGATGCCGCACGAACAAGAAAACTTGATGAAGTTAAAACGCTTGTTCGTCAATTAAGAGAAACGTTATCAGGTGATAACGCGGCGGAACTACGAAACTTGCTTGGAACATGGCAACATATCAAATTAGCATTTGACGCAGAATATGAGTTAGCAAAATCAAGAACGACATCCAATCGACAACAACTTGATGAAATCCAACGACTAGAACAACGACTGTCACAAATAAGAGAAAACGTTAATGAACGAAATGCAAGGCTTGTTGACTTAGGTCAGCCAGAACAAGTGTTAGCAGTATTGCGAACAGACTATTGGCAACTGTTTCGGGACACGTCTGCATTACTAACGCAAGAAGCTGTACGGTTTAGCAATTTATCAAACGGGTTGATTTCGGTTGAAGTCGAGAGAAATTTGGATACGACACTTTTAAAAAATGAACTGACAAAAGCACTGGTCGGAACGCGAATCAATAGTGAAAAAATTCAAACGATAGCGGACGGAATAAAAGCCTCGGACGACCCATTAGAGTCTTGGAAAGGAATTTTAACTGAACTACAGTATCTTGCGGAAGCAAATAATCAAGAACTGACTATAAATGAGCTTCGGCCAACTACTCCCAAGTTGATCGAATACGGTTTAAATGAGGGAAATTTAAGAAAGTTGATCGAGGTACTTAATCCTGAAGTTTGGTTAAATCTCTCCATCTTAAAATTAGAATTTACTCCCGATTTTAAATATACAACCAACGTAGAAATGGGAGATAAAATTCCTTTTTCGTCGGCATCTGCTGGCCAACAAGCGACAGCTCTTTTAACTGTTCTGCTAAATCAACCGGGGACGCCTTTGATTATTGATCAACCAGAGGAAGATATTGATAATCGCGCTATAGATGAAATAATAAAGAATATATGGGAAGCTAAAAAATCCCGCCAGCTAATCTTTACAAGTCATAACGCAAATTTAGTAGTCAATGGTGATGCGGAACTTGTTGTGTGTTGCGATTATCGCGATACAGGCAACCAAACTAGAGGGCATATAAAAGCTGAAGGGGCCATCGATTCATCTGCCGTAAGGAAGGAAATTACCTTGGTTATGGAAGGTGGTGAAAAGGCATTTAAATTAAGAAAAGATAAATATGGCTTTTAATTTTACTACTAATTGTGTCTTTTTAAACGACAATACTTAGTAACTACAGGAAGGAAAAACAAAAGCCAAAAGCGCGAGGGGACATCCTTTGGTGGCAACCAAATTGACCAGTTGGCTCATGACCTATTTCCTGGTGGCGTTACCACCTTGATACGTTTGGCAATGATTGAGATTTGGCGGGTGTTATCTGTGATGAGTTAATAATTCCACACTGTTATTAGTTATAACACTTTTTTTCCGATTATCTCCAAAATGATTACGCCAATTCGGCTAATTGTTACACCTGCTCCACCCCCATCGACACGTGTTTTATACTTGTCCGTTGATTCATGATCATCTTGATCTTCAACAGTAACGTCAATTTCTTCATAATATAAATCAAACAGGCCGGAACTTATTAAACTACCTACTTCTTCAACGGTCATATATTTTCGGGCATTTTTTAAAAACCATTTCAAGTCATAGCTCGTAATCCGCTCAATAGCATTTGAACTTCGCAAAAATTCATCATATGAAATTTTTTCCTGGATAAAAGCTTTAAAAAGACGTGAAACCAGTTCGGAATTTTCGTAGTCATTGCATGAGTCGATTATATAAAGTAATTTTTCTCCCACCTTTACTCTTTGCTCTTTAGAAGCATCTATTTTGTCAATCATTCTGCTTCTTTCGGTATGAGGAATATCTTTCAGCCCATTCATGAAAGAAATAATTTTTTTAAGAAACAAGCGATCATGAATGTTCGCACCCAGTTTGGCAAAAGCTACCAATGTTTTGACAACAGGAATTTCTTTAAGCAATTCATCTTTTAACAACGTATCTATTGTTGTGTCGGACAAATCGATCATGATGTCCTGTAAGTTTGTGCCTTTTAACGTTTTATCAAAAGATTCCTGGATGCTATTTTTTGAGGTTTTATATTTCATTTGGCTATCCTAATGGATATACCGCTGATATTGACCACCCAATTCCGGCGGAATGTGACCAGTGATTCCGCGTCAAATTGACCACCCCATTCCGGGGCAAACTGACCAGGCATTCCGGGCCAAACTGACCACCCCGAACGAGCAGCTAATG
>CAIPFE010000031.1 GCA_903864275.1 uncultured Mucilaginibacter sp. | reverse complement strand
TATTTGAATGAGTACTGCTATAAACTTAACCGTAGAAACTTTCAATCTGATTTATTCGACAGGATGATTGTTGCCGGGGCTAATGATACGTGGTATTAATTAAATTATTATTTTAGGTGTCTATATGCGGACAGTCATTTATTTTTTTACCTTAGCAATAACCAAATCATCCTTATGTTAAAAAAACTACCACTGCTTTTCATTTTATTCAGCAGCGCTTTTGCAACCTTTGCGCAGGACATTAAATCCCCTGAAAATTTTTTAGGTTATAAACTGGGCGACCAGTTTACGCCGCATTATAAAATAGTTGAATATTTCAAGTATATCGCGCAGACATCAAAAAATGTAAAACTGGTACAGTACGGCGCTACGAATGAAGGCCGGCCGCTGATAGCTATGTTCATCGCTTCTGATGAAAATATCGGTAAACTGGAGGAGATTCGCGAGAATAATTTAAGGCTCGCAGGGTTGGAAACAGCAGCAGCCAATAGTAGCAATGGCAACATAACAAAAACTGCTACTACTACTGCCACTGCTACTACTAATACCCCGGTGATCTGCTGGTTAAGCTTTAACGTGCATGGTAATGAGCCGGCATCAAGCGAAACCGCTATGCTGACTTTGTTTGATATGGTCGATCCCGCAAATACCCGCACACATGGTTGGCTGAAGAATACTGTTGTCGTTATTGATCCCTGCTTAAACCCCGATGGGCGCGAACGTTATGTGAACTTTTATAATTCAGTTAGAGGCGCAATCCCTGACGCTAACCCTGCCTCGCGGGAACATGCCGAACCCTGGCCGGGCGGCAGGATAAACCATTATTATTTCGATCTTAACCGCGACTGGGCGTGGCAAACACAAAAAGAAACCCGGGCACGGCTGGCATTGTTTAACCAATGGTTGCCCGAAATACATGTGGATTACCATGAGCAGGGTTTTAACGCGCCCTATTACTTTGCCCCGGCAGCCGAGCCTTTTCATAAGGACATCACCGCCTGGCAGCGCGAGTTTCAAACCATCATCGGGAAAAACAATGCAAAATATTTCGACCAGAACGGCTGGTTGTATTTTACCAAACAGGAATTTGACCTGCTTTATCCATCTTATGGCGATACTTACCCTATCTATAACGGCTCTATTGGGATGACCTACGAGCAGGGCGGGATAAGCGCGGGCCTGGCCGTGGTACTGCGCAGCAACGACACTTTAACCCTCGCAGAAAGGATAGCGCATCACCATTCCACCAGTTTAAGCACCGTCGAAATGGCTTCCGCATATGCACAAAAGCTGGTGGACGAGTTTAAAAAGTTTTATGATAACAGCCGCAGCAATCCCCCGGGCGAATACAAAACATACATTATTAAAAACGATAACAATGATAAAATAAATGCCCTTACTAAAATGCTCGACAGAAATGGCATTCAATACGGGTTTGGGTTAAAAAGCGATGTTACCGGGTACGATTACGTAACCGGAAAAACAGAACAATATAGCCCCGGCCAAAATGACCTGGTAATCAATGCCTACCAGCCAAAATCGGTGCTCTTAAATGTGCTGTTTGAGCCAAAAACTTTTGTTGCCGATTCAAATACTTATGATATTACAGCGTGGTCAATGCCTTATGCCTATGGGTTAAGTGCCTACGGTGTGAAGGAATCGTTTAAACCTGCGGCAGCGGCATTAAATGTGGCAAGTCCGGGGGCGCCGGTTAATACACGTGCTTATGCTTATGTATCTGCCTGGCAATCGGTTAATGATGTTAAATTTTTAGCGGCCGTATTAAAAAGGGGGCTCAAAGTAAGGTATTCCGAAAAACCCTTCGAGGCGGGGGGTAAAAAATTTACCGCCGGCTCACTACTCATCACCAGGGCTGGCAATGATTTTCCGGGTTTCGATCAGGAGGTGACCCAAACGGCCGTAAACCTTAACCATGAACTTACGCCCCTAACGTCCGGCTTTGTTGAAAAAGGCGCTGATTTTGGGTCGGATGTTGTAAAATTTATACATGAGCCGCGCGTAATGCTGATCATAGGCGATGGCGTCTCGGCCGAAGCCATGGGCGAGGTTTGGCACTTTTTTGAGCAGCAAATAAATTATCCCATCTCGTTGGTTCGGTATAAGGACCTTGAAAAAACCAAGCTGGGCGATTTTGACGTCGCTATATTTCCCGATGGCAAATACGATGATTTTCCGTCGGATAAATTGCAGGGCTGGGTGCGCGATGGCGGCAAACTGATCGCTATGGAAAATGCTGTTTCGCAATTGATTGACAAAAAAGGATTTGATATCAAGAAAAAGGAAGAAAAAAAGGACGATAAGACCGACGACAAACCCAAATTGCCCGTTGTAATAAAATTATACGAACAGCGTGACCGGGACGCCCTCCGCGCGACCGTACCCGGCGCTATTTATAAAATAAACCTTGATAATACCCACCCGCTCGGCTTTGGCTTGCCGGCCTATTATTATTCGCTGAAACTTAGTGATGATATTTATGATTATTTGGGCGATAACAGCTGGAACGTAGGCACCGTTAAAAAGGATTCCTATGTCTCCGGCTTTGTAGGCCAAAAAAGCAAAGATAAAATTAAAGACGGGCTGCTGCTTGGCGTACAACCCCTCGGCCGCGGCACGGTGGTTTACCTGGTGGATGACCCAATCTTCCGCAGCTTTTGGGAGAATGGGAAATTGCTGTTTAGTAATGCGGTGTTTATGGTAGGGGAGTAGGCGGTTGGGAGTTTGCAGTAGCAGTTTTAGAGTGGCAGTGGCAGTTGGCAGTCGATGTTTAATTTTAGCTGCGAAAAAAACTTTGCGTAATGAAAGTTCATAAAAATATTAATGATAATATTATAGCTATTGCGGGTACCTGGGACCCGGTTTTACTTCGTCATAAAGCATTGTTTAAACAGCTCTTAAGCTACAGTAAAAAGAAGGGATTAAATCCTTATATCATTATATTTTACCCAAACCCGGCTAATTTAATTCATGACCAGCGTTATAAAGACTATTTTGATTTGGATGCCAGGCTTGAACTTTTTAAACGTTTAGGCATCAATAATGTAATAGTATTGGAATTTGATCGCGGGGATTTAGAAATGGCGGCCGCAGATTTCCTGAATGAATTGTTTGCAGCGGCCGGTTTCACGTTAAACGAATTATGGATTGGCGAAAACCAATCGTTTGGCACAGGCCCCGAAGGTTTGTTTTCGATCAGGCGGGAATGCGCAAACAGGCATATAAAGCTAAGGATATTGAAAAATTCCTTTTTAGTGAATTTAGATAAAGAAAGTGTCTATCAAAATTTTAAAGAGGGCCGGTTTGATTTAACAGCCTCATTTACCGGGTATTTCCCGACTTATAAACTCCACCGGGATCTGAAAATTAATATGTATGACGGCATTTATGACGCCAGGCTAAGGATACATCCCTTTCAGAAAACCAGGGAAATAGCTCTTACCGCGACGATAATGAACAGCAAATTGGAGGGAATCGAAATGGTTGATGGTTATAATTGGTTGGTCCTTTTGGGAAAAGCAAGCGACGGGGTTCGAATCCTGCTCTAAATTTCATGCCTGTGTGCAAATTCTGGTTTCCAAAAGCGCTACAAAGTGCGCGGTGCCTTTGGCTGTTCGGCTTATTGCACCGTTATCCGATTGGAGTCGCCATTTACCTTTAAATTCAATCCCGCATCAAGAAATAGTAAGTAGTTCCTGCAACAATGCCGTTGTTTACGCTAATTTAACAGAATGTAAACAAACATTTTCGGATGTTGTTGAGCATGATCAAAGCGACTTTTGAAAAAGATAATATTTAGAAGCTATGAATAATGGCCTTTGAAGCGAATTCCCAAGTTGCCTGCACCAGTAAAAGTGGGTCTGTGTGTGCACCCGGCTTGTCATCTGCCAGGCAGTTATGAAAAAATTTCTGAGACCTGAAGCTTTCGCGAAGCACCCTGCGGCTTATATTTGATTGCATTATATAAACATGTTGCTTATCTTAGCATGTAAATCAATAATGAGACCTAAAAATTTACTGTGCCTGCTGATCCTCCTGGAGGCCACATCTGCGTGGGCTTGCCAAAAGGATACCGTCAGGCTATTTTATAATATTAACCAAAGGGAGCTTTCGCCGCGGCATAAAATTACGCTTGACTCGCTCGGCAAATTTATGAGCGATACCGCCACCATAAAAATTTGGGGGTTCGCGGACTATTTGGGCCGAAGGGACTCAAACCTCACACTATCAAAAGCAAGGGCCGCAACGGTAAGAAATTATTTGTTAAGCCAACACAACAGCAACAGCTCAATCGTTACTGATGGCAAAGGCCAGGTAGGCGCTGCCTCAAAAAACCTCAGCCCTTTAGGGGAGCCGTTAAATCGCCGGGTGGACATAATCATAACAAAACCGGCCCCGAAAATTAAGGTCGCAGCCGTACCCGTACACATAACGGAACCTATAAAAATAAAGGAGGAACCCATACCTGCGAAAAGAGGGGATGACAGTGTTTACGCGCGGATAAATGATCTGCCAAAACTGAATGTTGGGGATAGCGTTAGCTTTAAAGAATTAACCTTTTTGCCGGGCAGGCACTTTTTAAGGCAGGCAGCCATACATTACATGGTGGCTTTAAAAGATTGCCTGAAAGCAAACCCAAACCTTAAAATTGAAATACAGGGGCATATCTGTTGCCAGTACGACAATAAGGACGGCCTTGATTTTGATACAAAAAAGAATAACCTATCACTAACCCGCGCAAAGTATATCTACGATTACCTTTTAGACGAAGGCATAACCGCTGACCGGTTGCGCTACAAGGGTTTAGGCAGCAAAGAACCCAAGGTTTACCCAGAATTAAGTGCTTATGACCAGGACCAAAACAGGCGCGTGGTGATCGTGCTGCTGGGGAAATAGGGTTAGAACAGGCGCATCAGGTAACAACGGCTTATTTATTGCTGTTGTTATCAAGCTCTTTTAATAGCTCATCCACTGCTGCTTTCAACTGGTCGTCTGTGCCCCTTGCAATCCAGTCGGGGCTATTTTCCACTTGTATATCCGGGATCGCAGGGCCAAGCTCTTCGTTTTGGTCAGTGCCTTTAATAAACCATCCCCGCCCTGGCAGCCGTACGAATGAGCCGTCCATCAGCAATTTGCCGCCTGTAGAGATCACCGAGCCGTTGGTAGGCACGCCTACAAGCTTTCCTATGCCTAATGTTTTATAGGCATGCGCAAAAATTTCGGCATTTGAATAGCTTCCCTCATTACACAGCGCAATGGAAGGCTTGGTCCATGCAGCGTATACCAGCCTTTCCCCTATCGGGTAATATTCCCTGAATTTCTTTTTATCCCGCTCCAAATCATCTGACGCCCCGCGCGGTATGGTATAAGCATGCTGTTTGTAGTTGAGTATCGTCATCAGGTAATCGGTTGTGCTCCCGCCTCCGTTATAACGAACATCAATAATAAGCGCTTCCTTTCCATATCCGGCAGCAGTAAACTCCCGCTCCACCACTTCAAAGCTTGGGAAATCCATCTGCTTTATATGTATATATCCCAACCGCCCTTTTGACCATTTGTCTACCAGCTTCCTCCGGTTCTCCACCCATTCTTTATACAGTTCTTCGTCCACACGGCTGCCCAGGCGAATGGGCACGTCACGCATCTTACCATCAGTTCCTTTTACGGTCAGCAGTACTTTTTCATTCACCAATCCGTTCAAAAAGCTGTAAAAATTTTCACTGCCATTTATAGCCTCTTCATTCACAGCTGTTATAACATCGCCTTCAAACAGCTTGCTTGTTTTTCTATCGGCAGGGGAACCCGGTATTACGTGGGTTACCTTTATCCCGCCTTCCACCGGTATTAATTCTGCCCCTATTAGTCCTGTCGCGTCCTTTTGCGTTTCTACCCGGTTCGCGGCCAAAAAGCCAACGTGGCTTGAATTTATCTCGCCAAGCAGCAAGCTAAACATATCCCGGAAATCGTTGCTGGTGCTGGCATTCACACAACGTTCTTTGTATTTGTCATGCAGCTTAACCCAGTCATGGCCATTAAACTTTGGGTTGTAATAGCCATCGCGTATGGTACGCCAGGCTTCCTCAAATACCTGCTCCCGTTCTGCCGAATAATTGATCTTTAGCCTGGCTGTGTAAGGCAGCTGCTCTGCCGATCCGGATTTAAGTTCAATCCTTGCCAGGGCGCCTCCGGTCTTGATATAGTACAGATATTTGGCGTCCCGGTCCATTGAAACCCCGGCGGGGTTTGTTCCGCCCTTCGTAATTTCTTTCAGGTCTTTGCCATCCCATTTTATGCTGTACAGATCTCTGCCCTTCGCCGTGCTGCTGGTTGTTGTGTAATAAAAGGTCTCCCCGTCTTTTGATATCGAGAGGTCGTCTTCATCGCCCGGGAAATTGGTTACCTGTACTATCCGTTCATATATTTTATCAAAGTCGATTGTTACAGGGGCCACCTTTTTTTTATCGGCGCCAGCCTTGGCTGTTGCGGTACTCTCGGGGGGGACATCCCGGTCCTGCCAGTCTTGCGACGATTTTTCCCAATCATCTTTTCGAAGCCATACAAACCAAACATCAGTACTTCTTGATACGCTTCGGTTAGACAAAAAGCCCAGCTTTGAACCGTCAGGACTCCAAAACGGGCTGACGTCGCTGCGCGGGTGCATAGAAACATTTACGGCCTTGCCCGAATCATTTGCCGCCTGTATAAACACCTCATCATTAAAATAAAGGTCAGTTTGTGAATAGGCAAGCCACCTGCTGTCGGGGCTCCATACTACTCCCCTGGGTGGCGCCCAGGTATCGCTCAATATTTTCTCGCCGGTTAAAATCCCGTTGGGTGAGATATCGGATACCACCAGCGTACCCCTTCCTCGGATATAAGATATTTTGCTGCCATCCGGCGAAATAACAGGAAATGACTCATCCAGCGGCGTATGTGTTAGCTGCACTAATTCATGTTTAAGGCTTTTAAAAATATTATGTTCCGTCTTGTCCGAAGAACGGACCATATACATATCGTAGTTGCCGTTTGACCGGTCGCTGCAAAAAAGCAGGGTCGAGTCGTTTAACCAGGCTGGCTGAATGTCCCTGTAGAAATGGTTGGAGACATCTATGCTCCTTGGCTTGTCTTTGTCGGCTTCCTTGATAAATATTTCGCCCCTCACGTCAAAAGCAATCAGTTTGCCATTGGGCGAAACCGCATACTCAGTGAGCCCGGTTGTCAGAGTTTTTTGCTCTTCAACATCCAGGCGTTGGTCTGCGTTTATTTCTACCTCCAGCCTTTTTACCTCCTTTGTGGCTGTTTTCATCGTATAGAGGTGCATGTCTTTTTCAAAAACGATGGTACTACCGTCAGTAGAAATATTAAAGTGACGGATAGATTCGTCGCTGTACGAGGTAAGCTTTTCCGGTTGGTCCGCGTGTCCTTCCGCATCCAATTGCCAGCGGTATAGGTTATACGCGCCTGCAATACTGCTCAGGAAATACAGGTAGTTATTTCCTCCCCATTGAGGCAAAATATTATTCGTTTCGAATCCCGGTAACTTTTGAAATTTCTTTTTCCGGGTATCGTACAGCCATACCTCCCTGCTTGAGCTCCCCTTATAGGCCTGCCGTTCAACAGGGTTTGCATCGCCCCTTACAAAGGCAAGCCAATGCCCGTCTGGCGAAAGGGTGGGATTAAATCCTACTGCATCCAGTACCCTTTCCTCGGTACCGCCGGCGGGACTGACTGCGTATACCTCCGCCGGCCTTTCAATTATATCAAACTCGCGGTAAGTGGAAAAAAGTATTTTATCAGGTTGGGTCCAGCTTGATACCTGGTCGTCCCCTGAATGGAAAGTGAGCCTTTTGGCTTCTCCGCCTTGTGTGGGCACAACAAACACATCATTATTACCAAAGCGGGCCCCTGTAAAGGCAATTTGGTTCCCATCCGGGCTAAACACGGGGTGCCCTTCATAAGCATCATGGATGGTAATGCGTGTTGCCCTGCCGCCTGCCGCCGGTACCGTCCAGATATCGCCCTGGAAAGAAAAAGCCACAAGGCTGCCATCATTGTTTATAGCGGGCTGTCGTAATAACAACGGGCGTTGCGCATATAACGCCAATACCAGCCCCTGGGAAAAAAGGGCGCTGAAAAATAGTTTTCGCAAAAATGATTTCATGTACAGGGGGTTTGGGGTTGCAGGTTGAAAGCATGTGCCGTTAATGGCTTTTTTAATACTATTCAAATATAAGTTAATGGTTGTTGAACGTATAGTATTTTAGCAACTAATCCTATGGGTTTTTTTGACAGCTTTGCGTTGTCGAGGCGCTACTATGGAAGATATAAGAAATATTAGCACCTGTCAAACTTCAATATCCAGCAATCTGGAGCCATGAACAATACGAATGATGCTGATATGCTGCTCATCGACAATTTTATAGATGATACGTACTTATTAAGCAGCAACTCCCTGATTGACTTGTCTTTTATTTCGGGAACAGGTTTGCCTGAAGTTGGATAATTATATAATTGATCTATCCTATCGAAAATCTTGTTGATAAACCTTCTGGCCATTAGCGGAGAATCCTGCGATATATAATTTTCAATATCTTCCAGGTCGTTATAAGCCGACTCTGTAATAACAATGGTTACTTGCTCCACTTATCAAAAAACTTTTGTTTAGCTTCTTTAAAATCGAGCACTTTACCTTCTTCTGCATCTTTCAGCCCTTTTTCAACCTTTTCAACAAATAACAGCTTTTCTATCAACCGTTCAGCATCAAACTCTTCTTCAAACGAATCAAGGGTTTCAATAACTGTATTCTTTTTCATCGTTAAAACAATTATCTGTTCCATCAAACTAAATATAATTACAATAAACCAGGGCAGCCTATTGTTGTTCCAATTCCTCCACCTTCATTTCAAGGATCGCTACCATGGCAGCCGAAAGTACCAGTTTTAATTGGGGATCAAGGCTCCTATTAAGCCAAATTATATTGCGGTTCAGTGGAAATACGCCGCCACCCCAATACTGAAGGGCGGATAAGGAATGCCCGTTTTCTGCAAACTCATACCCAAGCGCGCCTGACAGCATCGTGTTTTTGCTGTTACTTTCAGAACTCGCGGGGAAAATTTGAATCCGCCTGCGTCCGTCCGTTAAAAAAGCGCTGTACCTGCCCGGTGTTTCCGACCCGGATACGTCTCTCATGATCAGCACCCATGATACGCTCGTATCGTTATTCAGCGAAATATAGGCCGAAAAATTCATCGACTGCCTGAGCAACTCGTCATCGCCCCAGGTAAAATTATCAAATAGGCGGATGGAGTTATGTGTTTGCAGCTGGATATTTCTCGCAGCATTCACCTTTGCCAAATCGGTTCCCCCGCCGGTCAGCACAAATGAAAACTTTTGAGCGGATTTGCTTTCTGTTTTAGTTTCTAAAAAGTTGCCCGAACTGCTGGTTGTTGTCCAGCCGACCTTTCCGGACACAACGGCGTAGCTGCCAAATTTGAATTTTTGCATTTTTCCAAAAAATGAGGAGCCCATCTTTACCTTTAATACTTCGGCATTCGCGGCAAGGCTGTCGCTGATGGCAATATTTTTCTGGGCAATCGCTGTCTTACCAACACATATCGCTGCGAGAAGAAAAACGCAAATTTTTATAGAGTTAACAATCCTATGCATATTTTGGAGCTAACGATAAAATGCTTAATATTAAAGATGTGCAAATGATTTGTAGGCATCCCATTTTACATCATTATTGGCATACATTTGCACTTCATAATCTTTGAACTTATCTTTCAGGTCTTGATGTATTTTAGTGAAGTCTACTCCGCCTCTTTTTGTGTAAGAGAGAAACTCGATAAACTTTTGACCTTCCAGACCTGTGATAATAGCAACAAGCGCGCCATCTCCCTTTTTAAGTAAGATATCATTTAGAATATCTTCAATCTCGCTTTTTATTTTCATAGTAGCTTCATCATGAACTTCTACGGGAATAGCTATGCCCATCTTTATTGGATAATCGGGATGACCCATCGCATCTTTGAAGCCCATATTAATCCTCACAAGTGTTGTATTTGGCAACTCTTCAATTATTGCCCAGCTTTCCGAATACTCACCTATTGGTAAAAATTTCTTCTTTTTAAAAAAGTTAAGCATATCAAAAGTCTATCATAAAACTTTATAAAAATGATGAATATTCCCATCATAGTAAAATGTACTCGAGAATATAATTACGTATGAAAAGCCATAAAAACCTGCCGTAGTCTCCGACTTCGGATGCACTATGCCTGGAGACTGTCGCCACTACCCCGCCCACCCCTCTCTATCCAAACTTCTAAAATGTATGGCCTCGGCCAGATGCTCCAGCTGTATTTCTTCGCTGCCTGCCAAATCGGCAATGGTGCGGGATACTTTTAAAATCCTGTCATAAGCCCTGGCGGAGAGGCCAAGTTTTTCCATGGCTTTTTTGAGGAGGTTTTGGCCGGCGGGGCTTATTTTGCAGATGTCGCGTACCATTTGGGGGCTCATCTGGGCGTTGGCGTGCAGGTCGGGCCTGTTGCCGAAGCGGAGGGCTTGTATTTCGCGCGCTTTTATTACGCGTTCGCGGATGAACTCACTTTTTTCGGCGAGGCGGTCGCTGGCCAGTTCGGTAAAGTTTACAGGGGTTACTTCTACATGCAGGTCGATACGGTCGAGTAGCGGGCCGGATATTTTGCTCAGATATTTTTGCACCGCCCCGGGCGGGCAGATGCACTCCTTATCGGGATGATTAAAATAGCCGCAGGGGCATCCCTGCGTTGCCTTTTTACCGATACCGAAAAACAGTGCTGAAACCATACAAACCGGGTTATCCAATCAATCCGAAAACTTTAGGTGAACATATCAAAAAAGTTCGAATGGACAAAGACCTATTGCAAAAGGATGTAGCCAAAATCCTGCACGTTTCGGAAGACACGATCACCTATTGGGAAAACGGAAGGTACGTCCCGCAAGTGCGGTATTATCCTTCGATCATTTCGTTTCTCGGCTATTACCCTTTTATGCATGAGACTGAAAGCGTTGCAGGAAAGTTAAAGCAATTGATGTTTTGCAAGGGGTGGAGTCACAAGCAGTGCGCAGTATCGTTGGGAATTGATAACGGTACGGTCAAGCGAATTCTGAAAGGACAAAGAACCTTTAAACGGAAAAGTAACCATATTGTGCTGCTGTGGTCACAGCTGCCAAACTATCTAAAACAAGAATACCGCCCATAGGGAGCGGTATTTATTTTGACAAAATTTTGCAGGTAATTGTTATGCTCTAATGCCCGAACGTCACCCGCATGCCGTAGTATGTGGTCGTGACATTGGTCGCGGGGTCGGTATAGGGAATTTGTGCGGTCAGGACCAACACCATGGCTGTATCGTTGAGGGTTGAAAAATCGTAGCTGTCACCGCCGAAAATCATCCCTACGTCTTCAGTAATGCTCCAGTTTCCGGTGACTGGCGTGGTGCCTGGGCTGGTGATCGCGTAGGTGCCGTCATATATGTCGGTCGCGGTGAAGGTGAAAGTTTGAGCCAATACCGCATTTTGCAAAGGCACCGATACCCATGACCCGCCCGCATTTTCATACGCCAGTGCCGTTTCCTTCCACGGGGATTGGGTCAAGTATTTCACGGTGCGGGTTGCAATCGGGTCATTGTCAAAGGTACCGTTGTTCGATGGGGCGCTTTTTTTGCAGGAGTACAAGCCGCTGAATGCGATGCAGAGCATGATACCAATCATGCGGATAGTATAATGTGGTTTCATAAATTGTTTGGTTTATTGAATGCCAAAATCATAGACTTTCGGATTGGACACGCCGTCCACGCTCATTGAGCCGGCGTACATGAAGCAATATTCACCGGCCGGCAGGTCTTGGTCAAAGTAGACTTGGTAAATGCCGCGCTCCACCTTTTTGAACTGGAACGTCCGCTTGTTGTCGTCATCCACCCCCGCAACATTGCCTTGAATGATATTATATGTTCCTGTCACCACTTCACGGGCTTTGCCGTTTCGGCTCTGGTCGAACTTAACCAGCACGAACTCGTTCGGGCTTGAAGCATTGGCAAACCATTTCGGGGACTGGTCGTTGAGCGTGCTCCCGCCTTCCTGGAAATAGAAGTAGAATACCGGTCGCCTGTTGGTCAGTTGCAAATTGGCTTTAGCCCCGCTGACCGCCATCTTGTTCTTGGTCTTTGCCAGCCCGTCAGTCATTGAAGTCAGAATGCCGCTCCCTCTTTTGCTGGCCGAATAGACAGTCGGTTCCAGTTCATCAAGCTGCTGTGTTTCTTTCAGTATGTAGATACCCGTGCCCTGGCTTTTCAACTGTCCAACAATGCCGTTGGCAGGTACAGCCGATGTGGTCGCGTCACTTTGGGGCGCATGGGATGTTTTGCTCACTATCGCGGTGATCACATCGTCCGGCACGCCGTTTTGCTTAAGTTCGATGATGGATTTGCTGTCGGTATCGAACTGGCAGGGCGAGGTTGCAATCATTGACTGCATGGTGCTCGAACCGATGCCGGCTTTTTGCAGGGCAATGATGGTTTTGTTGGTCACGGTTTCGGGGGCAGTCTGTCCGAATGATGTGCCGATAACAGATAGGAATGAAGCGATGGCAAGGAAAATTATTTTCATATTTTCGTGATTTTTGGTTTTTTAAAGGTGGCAAAACGCCTATTTTTATCCTATCCGCATTGCGGATACTTTATAAACCTTTTGGATAATTTATCCGCTATTTTCATACCTTTATAAAACCTTAATAGAAACCATGCACGGAGATAAAATCAGACTTGTCAGGGAAATGCGCGGCCTTTCACAGGAAAATGTGGCGGCAAAGTTAGGCATTGGCCAAAACACCTATTCGAGAATTGAAACAAATCAGGCAAAACTTGAATCGCGCATGCTGGTGAAGATTGCGGAAGTGCTGGAAGTCTCTCCGATGGACATTCTTTCGAGCCAGCCCGCTATTATCAATTTTCAGTCGAATAAAGGCACGCAGCAGTCAATCGGATACGTGGAAAACGTTATTTCCGGCCAAAAGGAGTTATTTGAAAAAATGCTTGAAAACAAAGACCAGGAAATCGGACGGCTGAATAAAATCATTGAAAAACTGCTCGCTAAAAAATAAAAACCTATAAGGATGGCTGTTGAACAATTTATCGGTTATGAATTGAACTTACGGACAATCAAAAACTATGTTTTAAAAAAGGTTTAAATATGCTAGTATTTAACATTAATATAGACTGCGAAGTAATCATTATTTTCTCCATTATATAATGATGTTGCTTTTATTATCTTCGTGAACTTACTCGGCTAATCCTATTTTATACAACATGTCTGAAGAACAAAAAAAGCAATTTAGAGCAGCAATTATGGAACATCGCTAATACCCTGCGCGGTAAGATGGATGCTGATGAGTTTCGTGATTATATTTTAGGATTTATCTTTTATAAATACCTCTCTGAAAAAATGTATCTCTACGCAAATGAGATATTGAAAGAAGATGATTTAAAGTACGAGGATATTAAGGAAGGAACAACAGATGGCGATAACAATAGGTATCAATTGAATTGAAACTGATCGCGCGGACGACATTTCCGCCACCCGGTGTTTCTGCTAAAAAGCGGTTTCTTGTTTCGATTGGACAGCTTTCCTGTGAGAGATTCATATGACCGAGAAGGGTTAGTGATCCCCAAACCAACTGCAATCCGGTAGTAAACTTTACTATTGATTTGCTATTAATTTTAGAGGGTATATAATTGTTGCATATGGAAATATTTGGCCTTGGTGCACCAGAATTATTAATTATTCTTTTTCTCCTTCTCCTATTTTTTGGTAAGGATAAATTGCCTGAACTTGCAAATAGTATTGGTAGATCTGTAAAAGAACTAAAGAATGGTTTCAAAGATGGTGTAGACGACAAAGATACTGCTTCAAAAAAAGATGGAGGCACAAAATCAGGAAAATAGAGACACGATCTTCGGTCATCTCTCTGAGCTAAGAAAATACGGCATTATATCTTTTTTAAGTCTTTTGCTATTCTCTTTTATTGCGAATCATTATCGCATTAGAATAATTGATATTATTTTCAAGCCGCTCGGACATCAAACTACCCTTCTCTTTCTTTCACCCTTAGACCCAATCTTGTTTATCATTCATACTGACCTGACAGTTGGCTTTATTTTTTCGCTGCCTGTTATTATTTGGTGTATTATTCGCTTTACCTCACCTGGTATAGATAAAGCGATTGTACGAAAATTTTTACTGTGGCTTTTTTTCTTCAGCCTGCTTATCATCGTTGCTGCTTTTTATACTTACTATATTGTTACACCTCTTGCACTTCACTTTCTCAATAGCATTTATGTGCCCCAAACGCGTTTCGACATTACTGCCCAAAATTACCTAGGATTCTTTCTAGGAGAATTCTTTATTTCCGTAGTCATATTTCAAATTCCATTAATATTGATATTGCTCACTAGTTTTAAAATAATCAATCCAGCGTTTCTAAAAAAACATAGACTTCTGATGTACATTATTGTTATACTATTGCTGTCCTTTATAGCACCAACCCCTGATCTACTCAGCTTTCTTATGGTTTCAGTGCCAGCACTAGCTGCGTTAGAAATAGGTATACTTATTTCAAGTATTGTATATAAGAGAACTCAAAGGAAATTAATATTAAAATATTCCAATGAATAACAAAGAAGTTACCAGAAAAGAATTTTTAGCAATTGCCGGAGGAGTCTTGGTGTTCTTGTTTGGAGGCATTCCCTCAAAAATTATAAAAAGTGTAGTGCCTCAAAAAAAGACAGTAGCTATCACGGGCAATAGTGCATACGGGGGTACAAAAAAATCTTCATCTAATAATTAGAGTCCGCAAGAGTTATTAGTTTCCTTCTACCATTATCGGATAAGCGAACGTGACGCTATTCGTCGGATCAGCAACGCTCCATTGGGCTGCAATTGCAAGATTATTCGGATTGCGAGTATTTATTGTTATAGTGCTGGAATTAAAAATTGAAGCAACAACTAAAGTTCCTCCGTTGTTTATAGACATTTGCCCCTGGCAACTATATGCCCCGGATGATCCAGTTGCTGTTCTTACTATAAAAACTTCAAGGTTTATTCCCGCGTTCGTGAGTCCCACAGGTACCGACGAAAATGTCATTGTTCCCAGCACTGTTGATCCTAGATTTATCGTAACCGTAAGACTGCCAGGAGAACTCGCCTTTGTCGTTATGTAGCCATATGACTTTATGGCGTAATAATTTCCCGAGTTCGAGCCCGAGTCTTGGTTCTGTGGAGTCACGTAGGCATCGGAAATGGTTGACTTTGTCGTCTTGTTCGCGATGGTATTCTGGGAAGGTACTACTATATTGAGGAATCTTGTGATGATATTCATGGTATTATTTTATTAGTGATATTGGAAACTGATTGGCAATAAGCATGTGCCCGTATGTGGTAGGGTGCGTGCCGTCAACAGTGTACTGGTTGCTGAAAATCGAATAAGTATCTCCAATACTAGGAGTAGATGTCAGAGACGAGCTGTCCAGCGAGAAGTTGCCGCCACTTGAGGAAGAAACGATGTCAGATTGGCTTTGTGCCGCCACTCCAGAAGTCATGCAAAGGCAGTTTCCCCGATAGGTGTCCTGGGTAGTTGAGGCTCCGCTATCAGTGATATTTGAAATGCTTGTGACCGAAGTCAGCGTTCCGGTATGAACTGCCGAACCACGAATCGGCCAATACCCTCCATTGAGCGTTGAGGTTCCTGATGAATTTACCTCGATTACCGCAGCGGCATCAAATACGGATACATTGCCTGGATTTGAGGTCGCTTGGGCAAATCCAGTTGCGGTCACATCTCTCATCCACGAATTGAAGGCGGTGCGTACGCTTTCGGAAGCGATCGGTGTTTGGTTAGCGTAAGTCGCGAAAGCGTCAGTGCTAGTTACGCGAGGCAAGATAGTGCACCCCACGAAGCTCTTGCCCATAGCAAGCCAGTTGTTCGCATTCTGTATGTAAAGCGCCTGAATCTGGGAGAGTGTTGCACCTCCCTGAATATCATTCGTTCCGTATTGACAAACGATGGTACTGCATGTCTGCAGAAGCTTGAATCGGCGATAGTTGTTTGCGAGGAATCCCGCAAGAGTCTCGCCGCCCTTTGCCACCTTGACGTATCCGACCGGCGGAGTAACTGGATAGGTGTAATTAAGATTAAGTTGCGCCGATACCGCGCGCTGCAAGTATCCGCCGTTATTGTAGCCCATGCCACCATCGGCCGTATTGTCGCATATACTGTCGCCCATCAGTCCGGCAGATGGGAGAGCAACATTACTGTATCCGAGAATTGCTGACGGAGCGAGCCCAATCGTGCTAGTGTTTTGAACGAATGAGCCGCCAAGCACGCTGTCAACATAATTGAATTGAGAAATCGCACCCTCTCCGGTATTTGGGGTTGAACCGGGACCAGTACCTCCGCGAGTGTAGTAGCATCCGAGATACGGAACGGCGAAACCGCCCACGCTCATTCCGACCCAAATGAAGAACGGCACGCCCTTGCTGACGGGAAAAGCGATAGGGTCGCTAAGGGTAATGCCTTCTGTTGCCAATCCTTTCCACCTGTCACCATTGAAAGTAACGGGGGTTCTGGTATTGGTAAGCGTTGTTTCTAAACCTATGCTTGTTGGTTCAAGTGCAACTTCTATTTTCGGTGTTGAGTTCGTATTTTGCTCTCCAACACCATTTGCAGCTCCTTCATAATTGGCAAAAACCAAGACCAAGTGGGAAGCAGTGAAGGAAGGAATGACATTTACTCTCGTTGAAATAAGGATATTAAGATTGCTGCCAAAATTATCTGACAGATTCATTCCTGTTCCAGCAATTACCTGCCAACCTTGGTTTTGCAATACTGGATTAAGTCCGGCGATTGATTGTATCGTTGCTGTCGGTGCCGAAGCTGGAACAGCGGTCTGATCCGCAAGCTGCCACAGGCTATTGGCAACATTCCAACGAAATGATATTTCCCCGATGGCGTTTGCAGTGGTGGGCATAGTAGGTGTAGTCGTTAGACTAGTAGAAACGTACTGAGTATCCCATGTCACCTTACGACCCCCCGTACTGTCCTGTGCAAATCTGAACGTCAACAACTGTCCATCGATAGGGGTTCCAGATGGGTTTGTCACAGACACGTTTCCTGTCAGCAATCCGATGTCGGCAATTTCAGTGGTGTCCACATCGGGAGTGATGCTTGCGGCATAGGGATACTCAACCACAAGTGGCTTCATCCTGCCATCATCGGTGTGCGAAACGAGGAGATATTCATTAAGGATATCTCCCCAACTATCTTGATCTCCTCCTGTAGATGGTAATCTAGCCATGTATTAAAAAATATTAATTAGTAAGTGATGCCAAATTATATCATGCTAAGAATTTTTCTGCACGATACTTCTTGTTAAAGGTCCTACAACACCGTCGGGTGTGAGTTTGTAATACTTCTGAAATTTTATAACCGCTGTTTTGGTTGCTAGACCGAAATAAATAGTCTCGTGACCAATAGCTCCCGCGCCTGTTTTCGCTACGATATAGCCTTTGCTGTTGAGGTACTTTTGCAATGTTTTGACTTCAGGGTCATACATTCCAAAAGATAGATTTTTCGTAAATAATACACTCACTGCTGTTGCTGTAGGAGTAGAGGTCTCTGGACATTTAAAACCAGTCAAAAAACTATATAGTGCACCGTTTGTACATTCTCCCGTTACTGGCTCAGTACTTGGAGTTGTAACCGTTGAGCTAGTGGTAGGAGGAGTTGTTTCTGTAACAATAGGATTTGTCGCGCCCCCTCCCGTCGTACCCCCTCCGCCATACGTAGGAGGTGGTACAACAATTGCTGCTACAGGTGTGACAGGACTAGAGGAAACAGAACTTGATCCTGACCCCAAGGCGTTTTGAGCGGTAACCGTAAATGCATATGCAGTACCATTAGTAAGACCGGTAATGGTAATTGGAGAAGTAGTTCCGGTGGCTGTACTATTTCCTGGAGTTGCAGTTATGGTATACCTTGTAACAGGCGAGCCGCCGTCAGATGGAGGTGTAAAGGACACAATTGCAGAAGCATCTTCCGGAGTCGCAGTTACAGCAGAAGGGATCCCGGGAATAGTCTGGGAAACGTACGTTATTACTGGTGAAATATCATTTAATGCCGGAGAGGCGCTAGCGGTAATGGTTATTGATCCTGCTATTGTAGGAGTATAGGTAAACGTTTGAGCAGTAACTGAATTGGAAAATGTTAGACTGGGAGAAGAAAACGTTCCGCCTGCGCTGCCATCTGAAAGAGTAATGGTTCCTGTATAGCTATATCCTGGCGTAAGAATGAAATTAGCAGAAGGCGCATTCAATGCCCCGCTTGTTGGACCAGTAAGCGTATAGGTGAGAGAGCTGGTTACAGAATAGGTATTTGATCCATAGGTGCCTGAACCATAGTTTGCCGCAAATGCATTAGTATAAAATACTAGTGCACAAAAAATTGCTCCTAATATGGTAAGTTTTTTAAAAAAATTAAACTTTTTTGCTTCCCCCATATAAATGATGCCCGTATGAATTTTGAGGCAACGATTTTGAAAAGATACCTTTTTTGAGACTATCACTAAAAACAGCCATTAGTATAAGTGACAGCGATCCAAAAATAAATTGTTTTCGAGTGATAGCTCTGTTAAGAAAATTCATGCACAAAAAATTATTTTATAACAAATCAATTGTAGCATATAGTTGTGTTTTTTTATTTACCATCGACCAAAAAATCATTAAGACCTACTTTTATTAAGCAGGCCCGACCGAGAGGGGCGATTGATACTATAGAAAACGGGCTGGAATACCCTTACAACACCTCACCTCCCATTTCCGTGACCGAAGTCGTCAACCGGACATCGAAGTAATTGCCAGCAAGGATGATAAATATTGTGAATAAAATTTTTTATCCTGGGTAAAAAATACCGTGAAAAAACGGTTTGTTTGAATAAAATAGATTCTATATTTTTATAAAAAATAATTTTATTCACCTAATCTTTATTGTCATGAACAACGAATTTGCTTCACAACTGGGTATCTACTTGGTTGTTGTCTTCTGTATCTTTATTGTCTGTCTCTACCTTTTCAGGGCCATCTTCAACATCCCCAGCTTTCTGCGGTATCAAAAAGCACAAGTGCGGTTGCTGCAAGAAATCGCCAAGACCCAGGGGGTGGAAAATTCCAAGGTGCAAAGCATCGTTTCCGAAAGCATCGGATGGGAAACATCACCACAGCAAAATGGGCAGGCCGAAACAACGAAATAATGGCCCTTACGGCTTCCTCCCGGCATTGATGATGCTTTGCAGCAAATCCTGCCGGGTGGCATTGGGTTCATAGTTGACTTTCACGCGATAGCCTTTCACCAGGGTTTCGGCTGGCTGCGCTTTGGGAGCATTCTCGAGTAGGGATTGCAGGTCGGCGCTAAGGATGACCTGCACTTTTGCCTGTTCTTGCGCTGTCAGGTGCGAGGCGATTTGGTGTTGTATTAATTTCAGTTTGGCGGGCTGGGTGGCGCAGATCACCACTTTGCTATATCCGGCAGCCAAACATTTTCGTATGTTGTGCAATTCCCATTCCGGGCTGGTGGTCACTGATATTTCAACGGCTGTGGCATGCCCGTCCTTTTCCAAGAGAACATCGACCTGTCCGGTGCCGTCGGGTGTGGGTATCTCTATGCTCGCCTTGTACCCTTGCGCCTCGGCCATTGCTTTGACAAAGGTCTGTAGATAGCGATGTTCACGAATTTGTTCTTGCTTTGCAATAGGTGGTTCCTCGGGAATTGGTACTACTATAAGTGGTTCCTTTTGTACCGGAGCCTTTGGGCTTGCGGCGACCGGTTCAGTCTCTAGAGTGACAATGGGTTGCGGAACAATTGGCACAGTGTATTTGCCGCGCGAATATTCTATTATTTCCGCAACAAAGACTGTTTCTGTCTCTGTTGTATAGGGAATGACCGTCAAATTAAAATCTGCATCACGCGTGTTGACCCGCGCAATGGCCTCTCCAGTTTGAAGATTTTGCAAATCTTCGGCCGTAAATGCGCTGAAACCATCCTCAAAACGCTTTGCATCAGTATCACCCAATCGGAAACATATTCTTGTGCCGGCATTCGCCAACACACTCCCGGCAATCTCCGTGTCGTACTTTGATACCTGGTTCATATCCTGATGGCTTAACACCAGTCCCAACCCGTACTTCCTTGCACCGGACAGAATCGAAGCCATCGAGGGCGTCATGAAATGCTGGAATTCGTCAATATAGCAAAAGAACGGAACACGATCTTTTGCGCCTTGCGCTTGTCGTGCCATCGCCGTTTGCTGCAATTTGGAAACGATGAAGGCACCCAACAAATAACTATTCTCCGTTCCCAATAGCCCCTGGGACAATTTCACTAGCACTATCTTGTTGCTATTCATCAATTGGGCAAAGTCCAGGCTTTGCTTCTGGCAGATCATGTTGCGAATCACCCGAGGCCGCAGAAACGCATCAAGACGGGTCAAAATGGACCCAATGGAATTGCTTTTGAGAATTGGGTATTCTGCTTGCCAGTAGTAGACAATATCGGAGTCGGTGACGGTTGAAAGAATTTGCGCGCGGTATGGCGCTTCAATCAGGAAGCGCCGCAAATGTCCCAGGTGGTACTGCTTAGCATTGTACAGAAAGGCCAAAATAGCGTTTGCAAACACGCTGTTCATGGCATCCCCCCAGGATGTACTAAATCGCCGGAATACTGCCACTAAGTCCGATGCTAACAGTTCCTTTTCAATGTCCGAATGCGCGACCAGGATATTCAGACCCACGGGGAATTCCGCATCATGCGGATCAATCAATACCACATCTTTTATTCTTTCTTTGGGGATATATGCCAATATTTCCTCTATCAAATCGCCATGCGGGTCCAGGCACATCAATCCTGTGCCCGCATGAACGTCCTGCATGACCAAACTTTTAATCAGTGTTGATTTTCCGGTGCCGGTGGCGCCAACGATATGAATATGACGAAGACGCTGGTCGGTCGCGATACTCACTTCTTGTTCGTTGCGCTGATGCTCGTTGATACCCAGGATGTAGGGATTTTGAGAGAGCGAGGTCGGAGCTTGTTTAGTTGTCCGATTGTTCGCAATCAGTTTTTTTGAATTGATCGCTGGAAAATGCACGAATGTCGCAAGCTCCGCCGTATTTAACAACATGCCAACCCTGTGCGTTTCTCTCATCACAATATCAGCTAATCGCATATTGATGGGGTATTCTTCCCCTTGCAGTGGTATCAGCGAATTACTGTTTGATATTGAGGCATGGACAATGGTTGTAGCAACATGTTGAAGTATTGCGGCTGCTTGTTCCATTGTGTCACTCACCGATACGGCTCTGACGGTCACCCCGTATAACGGCTGGGACACCTTTTCCTTTGCCAGTTGTGGCATTTCGGGGGCATCAAGAAAAAAGGATTGCTTGCCAAAATCATCACAGACTGCGCGCTGCATACTGTCTGCCCAAGCATTGTGCACCCCGCAAAAGAGTATTTGTATGATCACTGCTTCGTCAAAATCCAAACGTTCCAAAATGCCAAAGAGTGGCAAGTATGGATCATGGTCATTGCTACTGAATATAGCCATTGGGCGCATGCACTCTTCAGCCAAACCAAAATCAACTGTATAGATACAAGGAGCATTTTGTACGATCTCCAACACTCTGTCGGTATAGGTTTCCATGACGGTACATTCCGGAAAGAATACATGCAATTGGGAATAGAAAAATGCAGCATCACTGTCCTGGGTAACATATTCCAGTATGATTTCATCTTCCGTTGCAATGATTTCAAAACTGACCGGACTTTTCCGATATGAAAGCATCACCAGGAACTGTGTGATGCGCTCTTTGCTTTGCTTAAATTGCTTCGGAAGCGTTATTGAATAGATGGTGAGACTGCCGGAAATGCCGCTATAGCGATGCGCAAGTTGTTCTTTGGGTTCATATGTTTGAACGCGTTTGTCTTGTTCGGTAAGGCCTAAAAACAGTTTCCCAAAAAATGATGGGTGTCTGCCGTCATCAATGATCTCGCCTTGTTCAATATAATGTCCAAAGAACGGCACAAATTCTGGTTCCAGGTCACAGGGAAAATTAACGGCCTGCCAGCCACGACCCCGCTGTTCCCATTCATAGAATTGGTTGGTGAGTGCTACCGCATTTGATACCATCAGTTGTTCTCAATTACGACATCCTTCCGATACCCCTTGTCCGCTTTTACCTTTTCAACCGCCAATTTGATTATTGAATTGATGCTAGAGGTGAACATCAGCTCGGTGTCCATTTCATAGTATGTTTTGCTTTCCATACGGGTTGCGACTACCCTGCCGAACCAGCCAAATTTTCGGGTGATGTTCGCGGTGGTGTTTGCATCCTCCTGGAGCCACCAGCTGATAAAGAAGCTTTTGCCGAATGGACACGCGCAAACATAATAATGATGGCGCTGCTTTGAAATACGCAAATACTCTCGTTTCGATGAAAATAGCCCGCTCTCACTAAGTGTGACGGGTTCACATTTGACATCAGGGTATTTGTACTCTTCGATGATGCGCTTTAACAGCGCATAGAAATCGCGTGCAGACATTTGCAAATCTTCAAAATGCTGCGACTGGTGCGAGTGGACGGTGGTTTGGCTTGCCATTGGTTCGTACAGGATAAGGTGAAAACTGAATAAAAGTAATGAGTGTTATCGTAATTTGCAAACATTCAATCGTTTCCAAACAAACCATTGTACACACATAGCCATTGCATTGCGTAAACAACCGGCAGCGGATAGCAGCGGTGCCGTCAAGGGTGGGCTACAAAAAACAATCACCGCCCATTTACATGCCCTTGACGGTATCGCTGCGATGCTTACTTTGTGAAAGCGGTGCAATAAGCGGTCCAGGCATGTTTTGAAACGACTTATGCCGGTTCACTTACTGTTTTCTGTTCCAGTTGCAGAATCTGTTCAAAAAGTACCACCATTTTTTTAAGTAGTTCGAAATACTGTGGTACTACGTTCATCGGATGGCCACCCACGCATCCTTTCAAATAATCTATTATAAGCTTATCATTATATTGTGCGATGGCCGTTGCGGGAACTTCCAGGGCAGCGGCTATTCGATTAATGGTATGTTGGTTGAGTTGTTTTGTTTGTTCAATTTTTGACACTGTCTGCTGACTGATTTTTAGGTTTGCCGCTAAGGTTTCTTGCTTAATACCGAGCAATTCACGGATTTTGCTTATGTTTTGGCCGATATGTATATGCTGTTCCATACAGCAAACATATCAATGCGGAACGAGGAGTAGTACAACCGTTGCTTTTAAATTATAACTGTAGGTTTTAGTGTTTTCCCATTATGTTTTTATAAGTATATTCACCTTATGAAATTTCTCTGTATTTTCTCTTTATTTGCGCTGTTGGCCGATGCAAGTGGCGCACAAATATCTATTGCCGCCAAAGATGCCAAAGCGCACATTGGCGACACCATTACCATTACCGACAAAGTGTATGGCGGGAAACTATTATCCTCAAATATGACCCTGATTGATTTGGGCGGGTATTATCCCAACCAATTGCTTACGGTAATGATTCCTCCCGCCTCGCGGGACAAATTTTCAGGCAAGCCCGAAGTGGACTGGAAAGGCAAACAAGTGACCGTGACAGGAAAAGTGATTGACTACAAGGGCAAGCCCGAAATAGTTGTCACAGAAGCGAGTGCAGTAAAAGTGGTTAAGTAATTTAATGAATACCTGCACATTAAAACTCACTTGGATTTATTAAACAATAAAAACTCTACATCTAATGGTATCCTATTTGAAAATTTCAAACGAATTTGTTTTTGATAGTCTAAATAGTTTTCATAAGAGTTAATTCGGCTCCATGATATTTTAAAAGGTTTAATATTTTCCAACTTAAGAATTTTTTGGATAATATTATCAATTGGAACATGGAAGTATTGATAATTTAGGTCGATTCCAGGCAAACGTTGTTTTCCCAAAGCAAACATGTACTTAAAGGACATGTTAATCCATTTTTGCGCCTGGCCATAAAACATATTGTGAGTTGTGGCTTCCTTGCATGCATCAATTAGGTAATCACAACAGCTCTCATGCCATTCATCAAATTCATGTTGAGATGTAAATTTTTTTTCCATCGCAAGCGTGACAATATTTCTTACTACGTCTTTCAATCTTGTGGAGCTTTCTGCTGTTTTCAGCTTTGCAACGCCATGTAATGTCCTATTAAAATCAAGATAAGCACGGTCAATAGCAGATTCGATTAGGTCTTTATTTGCACCTAAGTAAACTCTTATCCAAAAGTCCTCAATGTCTTTGGAGGTTAAAACTGAATCCATTTTGATTATTATCTGATATTCAAACTTACACATTATTGTCTTACATAAGAGATTGCTTAGGCGCGAGCCGCCCGAACCAACGCAGCCTGCGGAGTTGGTGCGAGCTGAGCAAAAGGTCTACGCAGGGAGAGCGGAGTGGCTGCGTAGAATGTCCCGACACGAACAGCGGGCATTAGTGCTTGATTAGAGCCAGGGCCAAGAAAGGAAATCAAGCGCAATGCCCGCTGTGAAGCCTTTTGCGATAGAGCAGGCGAGCAAAATTATGATGAGCGGCTGGACTTGCACCTGTTGAAACGAAAACGGGAGCGCCATGGATGATGAGCGTAGCGAAGAAGGAGTGTAGCGAGTGGCTTGAGGGAAACTGGCGCAAGAACAGAGGCAGCTCATATGATGAACGACCTTACTCCCACAAAAATGTATGCCAGGTTCGGCCCGCGGTAGCGGAAAAAGCCGGTCAACTATTTTTGTGCTTGAAAAGCTCTAAAATAGTTGATCTTAACCTGGCGTTACTTTTTGTGGAATTTGGGAGAGAAGAATGCCTTATTTCCTAAAAAAAGCCATGTATGTACATAGCTTGAGTTGTTAACGATATTCGCTTTGTGTGATTTGGCGGATCATTATTTCTATTCCCTCTTCACGCGACATTATATTGCCGAGTTCTTTAATGGAATCTTCATCACGGTAAATCCCGTTTCTATCATTCCAAGCCAGCCAATCGATAATATCTTGGCGGGACATGCCGTTACTCAAAACAATTAATTTGTCTTCTGATATATCAATTAAGTCTCGATATTGTAAACCGGAGTTTTGCCAAAAGTTCATATAGTAATGGATAAAAATATTATTTAACTTGTGGATTGTTTTAACTTTTTTAAATCATTGTAACATATCAATATGACTGATACTCATTCGAAAGCGACACGAAGTTACAATATGTCCAGGATAAAAAGCAAAGACACCACACCTGAAATGGTCGTCCGGCGGTACCTTTTCAAATTAGGCTTTAGGTATCGACTGCATAAAAAAAACCTTCCCGGCAAACCTGATATTGTCTTGAAAAAATTCAAAACAGTGGTTTTTATTCATGGCTGTTTTTGGCATGGACATAATGAATGTCGTTATTTTGTAAAACCTAAGAGCAATCAGAATTATTGGTTGCCAAAAATTGAAAAGAATATTTCTCGCGGCTTACAAAACGAGGAAAAACTGAAAATGTTGGGGTGGAAGGTTATAAAAATTTGGGAGTGTGAACTCAAGACCGCGAAACGAGACACTTTGGAAAAATTAACCCTTTTTTTGACTGCACCCGATGCCTTAGCACAAGTTGAGTTATAGACGTTATTTTTTTAATTAATGAATTGACAAACAGAAACTTAGTTCCATAACTTCTTTTGATTCATAGCCGTGTTGGCAACTTTAAAGGAACTATTTTCGAAAAGCTCCTTATGTTTATAAGTAATTTCCATTTTACTAATAAATTTAGTATAATATTTATGTAGATTTGGAAAATTATTATAAATGAAAAAACAAGTTAAACCAAAAATTATCTCTCTATTTTCAGGCTGTGGCGGTCTTGATTTGGGCTTTCATAAGGCTGGGTATGAAACCGTCTGGGCAAACGATTTTGATCATTGGGCTTGCGAAACATTTAAAGAATATTTTGGAGACGGTATTATCGTTGAAGGTGATATTGAAAAAATCGACCCTTATACCGATAAATCCATACCGGACTGCGACTTAATTTTAGGGGGGTTTCCGTGCCAGGATTTCTCGATGATTTGGAAGCGTCCTGGATTACATGGTGAACGCGGAAACCTATATAAAAGCTTTTTGCGGTTTGTTGATGCAAAAAAACCGAAAGCATTCATTGCAGAAAATGTTAAGGGGTTACTTACAGCAAATAACAAAAAAGCAATTGAGCAAATTGTAAAAGACTTTGAAAGTATACTGCCTGGATATATCGTTACTCCTAGATTGTACAATTTTGCTGAATATGGTGTTCCTCAGCTTCGGGAACGGGTTTTAATTGTTGGCGTCCGTATTGACACTGGATTTAATTTTTCTCACCCTGCTCCCACACATGGACCAAAAGGCAAAGTGCCTTATGTAACAGCTGGCGAAGCGATAAAAGGTGCAACAAAGTTGCCGTTTAACAACGAGCATATGAATATAACTGATAGAACGAGGGAGCTTTTGAAGCTAATCCCAGAGGGCGGAAATTTTACTGACATTCCAAGAGATCATCCTTTATATGTCAAGGGAATGATCAGTCATGTGTACAGAAGGTTAAAGCTAAATGAGCCTTCTAAAACAATCATCGCAGCCGGAGGCGGAGGAACCTGGGGATACCATTACCCGGAGCCTCGGCCTCTAACAAATCGGGAAAGAGCCCGTTTGCAAAGTTTCCCTGACGATCTAATGTTTAAAGGTTCAGTGGCTGACGTAAGAAAGCAAATAGGCAATGCAGTTCCGCCAAATGGAGTATTAGCAGTAGCAAAGGCATTACTTCCTCTGTTTTCTGGAAATTACAATGAGTTCGACCTTAAGAAAAAGAGCATAGAATTTCAAAGTATGTCAATTCAGGAACGATTGGAATTGAGCCTGGCATCATAAACTTGTCATCTTATGGAGCTGTTATTATCAAATTTCCCCCCGATTGTATTCGAAAACAATTCATCCAGGAATTATTTCGAAAAAGCAATTAAGGATTGCAGCGTGCTTCAAATTGCCAGCGGTTATATTTCGTCTGACGCACTTATCGAACTTAAGCGAATTGTCGAACTCAATAGTAAACCTCGTATTGAGTTGCTCATCGGGATGCATTATTTTGATGGGTTTACTAGAACGCAATATGAGGCTGCTACAGCTCTCAATAAGTTTTTAAATGAGAACGGTTTAGGGTTTGTCTATCTCTCTAATATCATGAAATTTCATGGCAAAATGTACTCGTTTACCATGAATGACAGTTCAAAGGCAGCAATTGTCGGGTCATCTAATTTAGGCAGCCTCTATGATAAAGTGAACAGGCTTTATGAGGCCGATATTTTACTGGAAGGTGAAGAATCTAACCCAATATTTGACTCTATTGGAGTCATTACTAAACGGATTGGATCTCCACTAGAAAGCGTTACGATAACTACATTTAATGAATTCAATCAGCTTCTAGATCAGCACGAGAATGTTAAAAAAGTATCTACTGAAGAACTTGCCGATGTTTTGAGTCAAACCATGAGCCTTAATTTCGATATCCCCGTTAAAACAGAGCCGAAAAGTAACTTGAATGCTTTTTTTGGTAAAGGCAGAGTGGACAAGCGCGGGTATGAAATGCCCCGTCCTTGGTATGAAGTGGAAATTATTGTTTCAAACAAAATTACTTCACAGAAGGGTTACCCTGCTCACCAATCGTTTGCGGTATATACCGATGACGGCTGGTATTTTCAATGCGAAACAAACGGCGATTACAGTAAAAACTTTAGATCGAAAGAAGACCTTAAAATTCTTGGTAAATGGATAAAAGGCAGGCTTGAAGATTCAGGTGCATTAAGCATCGGAAATCCAGTTACTGACGAAGTTCTTGAAAAATACGGGAGAAATACGATAAATTTACGTGCCACGAGAAAAGAAAACGTGTGGTTTATAAGCTTTAAGCCTGATCGATGAACCATTTATCCCAATACCTGAATATAATAAAGGCCCAGTCAGGTTCGCTAAGGGATTCCGTTGAAGAAACCAGCGCCTCGGTTGTTAATATTATCGAAGAAAAATTTGATTACAAATCTCACCTCACAGGGTTACTGCTAGGAAATGTGCAAAGCGGAAAAACTGCCCAGCTTCTTGGAGTAATTGCTAAACTCGCCGACAAAGGTTTTGAGTTATTCATTATATTGTCCACAGATAACATCTACCTGCAAAGGCAGACTCTTGAAAGAACCATAAATGCCCTTCAAACTTTCAATGTCTACGGAGAGGAAGATGACATTGATTTTCTAAGAAACAAACTCGCAAAGCCTATTATCATCATCTTGAAGAAAAACACCAATGTGCTGAAACGGTGGAGAAATCTGCTCTCATCATCAGCTTATTGTGTGGGTCGGCCGATAGTAATTATTGATGACGAAGCTGATGCATCGAGTTTAAACACGCTTGTAAACAAGAATAAAATAAGCACCATTAACAGCCATTTGGCGTCAATCAAAGCGCTCTCTACTGGCAGTTTGTTTATTCAGGTTACCGCTACTCCGCAAGCTATTCTTCTTCAAAGCAATATTTCCGGGTGGAAGCCCGCTTTCGTTTATTATTTCAAACCTGGCAGTGAGTACATTGGGGGTGATTTTATTTACTCTCAGCCAAAGTCTTACTGTATACATTTTACCCAAGAAAATGAACTAGATGAGGTTTCAAACCCTGATCGTTATATCCCTGACGGGCTAAAAGATTCATTAATGTCGTTTTTGGTAGTCTGCGCTAACTTTTCTCTGCAAGGTAAAGGGACCTGCAACTTTCTTGTTCACCCAAGTGTGAAAATATCTGCACATGAAAACTTTTCTCGTGCGCTTGGAGAACACTTAAATCTACTCATCTTATCAATAACAGAAGAAACCGAGCAAGATGGTTTTAAGAAAGAATTAAAAGAACAGTGGACTGATCTTCAAAAGTCGAAACCTGACATAGGAAATTTTGACGACATTTTCGAAGAAGTTACAAAACTAATCGAGAACGAGCAGTTTAACATCATTGTACTAAATTCAACGGCAGCGCGAGATATTAACTATCAATCAGGGTACAATATAATAGTTGGCGGAAACAGTCTAGGACGAGGGGTAACATTCCCAGCGTTACAAACTGTTTACTACTGCAGGAAAGCGAAAACTCCACAGGCAGACACATTTTGGCAGCATGCTCGAATGTTCGGATATGATCGGGATAAAGGTTTGCTTAGGGTATTTTTACCTCCGTCACTTTTTAACCTATTCGCTGAGCTTAATATTGCAAACAGAATTCTTATAAACCAAATAGTAAACAACAAAATAGACAGTTTGCAGCTGATTTATCCTGCGAATGTCAAACCGACGCGCGCTAACGTGTTAGATAATCGAGCTTTAAATTTGATTGTTGGCGGTGTTAACCTGTTTTCTTCAAACCCAGTGCAGGATAATGCTCGGAGATTGGATTCTTTACTCAGTGAAATAGACAGCATCGAAAAATATGTGCCGGTAAGCTCTCAGTTATTAGTCGATATTCTTCAATATGTTGGTGACGAAGAAGGGCAAGACTGGAATAACCAAAAATTCTCAAATGCAGTACAGGCACTTGCAACGAAACGGCCGACATCCCGGTTTGCACTTATTCTAAGGACTGAAAGAGACATAGCTAAGGGCACCGGAACATTACTATCACCCACTGACCGTCGAATAAGTGATAGCTTAGAAGATTGGACTGTTTTGACTTTATATAAAGTGATAGGCTCAACTGAAAAAGGATGGAGAGGGAATCCGTTTTATATTCCCAACATCAAATTACCAGACGGAGTCTGTTTCTATGATACAATTGATATTTAAATTATAATTAAAAAACGATTTAACAAAAAGGCCCATCACTGGGCCTCTACTTCTTGTTCAACAAGATGTTCTTCACTTTTCTGGTACGACTGTATATTTAAAATATAATCAGTCGCCTTTTGCGCTTGTCCGCTGGCATACACAATCAGCCGCTTGTCATTTCGTAATCGTTCAATCCAGCCCTTAATATAGGCAACACTGTTCTCAAATTCCTTATTCATAATACCGGTGATGGAATTGAGATAACAGGCTCCTATTTCTGCTGTCAGTTCTTCAATGCTGTACAGTTCAGAACCAAATGAGTTTGGTTCAACAATCTCTCTGCGATTAAGACGGGACTGATGTCCTGTACTGTGAACGAGTTCATGGAACAAGGTGCCGTAGTAACTAATAAGGCTGTCAAACGACCCTTGCTTGGGCATATTGATGTAATCGTTTAGCGGGTCATAATATGCCTTTTGCTTGCCGTGCTTAATGGTTGGACAGTTTGGCATACGCTCAATGATTTCATCGCAGGCACTGATTTGGTTAACGGTATCCGGTGGATACGGAATAGTAAGGACATCAGGCAAATGATCAATTTGAGCAATGTTATAGACAAAATAATAGCGTAGGACAGCATTAACTTTTTGAGGTTCTTTGTTGTCTTTTCCTTGCTCTGGTGCTAGGCGCTTCCAAAATACTACCATTGTCCCCTTTTCACCCTTTTTAACACTGGCCCCAACTGCTTTTAATTGTTTCCATGTCAGGAAATAGTTTTGGGCATAGCCTAATGAGCCTAAAAGCCAAGTGTTCATACCTGTGTAGGGGCGTTTAGAGAAAAGATTTTGTGGGTGGCCGCCTTCCGTCCAAGGCTTGCGCCAGGGAATGACTTGATTTTCCAATTGTTCAATAATGCGATTGGTGATGATGGCGAATACATCAAGATGTTGTGTTGTTGTGTTCATGGCTTACAATTTTTATGTCAAAGAATTTTCTTTGATTGTAGCCAGGAAAGGGTTACGTGATAAGACAGGGGAAAATAGTGTGAGGGCGAAATTTAACCAGCTCAAATTTCTAACAAGCAGTTATGTATCCCAAAGAAAACTTCAAAAGAGTTAGGCAGATTTATTTTTTGGTTTTATTTACTGTAATAAAAAATACCTACATTCATCGTTGATTTCCAACACCTTAATAAAGCAATGATTACGAAAAAAGAACACGTTAAAATCCTGACAATTCTTAGTCTTGCAGCTTCCGATACGAGAGAAGATACAATACGTTCAATTATCATTAATACCTTATTTGAATTGAATTCAATAAAAAGAGCGGAGATATGTAATCAAATAAAAAATCTGTATGAATTTGAACCTTATCAGGATGAAATCTTTGCCATTTTAGACAAGCTAGTAAGTGAAGATAAGATTGTAAAAAATGCTGAAATATTTGAACTATCGAATGACCAAAGGTTAGAATTTATCAATGCAGAAGTTACGCTTAGAGATCAGGAAAATGCACGGTTTCAAAATTTCAAGAACTTCATTAGTGATGACCTTATGATTGAACTTGAAATAAACCAATTAAAATTGTTGTGGTCTGCTTTTGTTGAATATTTATATAACAGTTTCTATGGGTTTGGAGAAGAAGCAGTTTATATGTTTCATCCAGCCCGTGACGGTGGAGAAAAGCCTCATAATCATGAAGATTTTGTCCAGGACGCTATGATAAAACTGAAAAATGACAAAAAGCTATTTAAAATCTTCAAAGAAACAGTCGACAAGTTTTCAGATTATGCATCTCAACAGGACCTAGATTTCCTCAATGAATTGGCCCAAAAAACTCAGTCATTTGCCTCGTTGGGTTTTAATCCTGCACTTGCAGATTTTGGAATAGAAAAATCATTAATCAATTGGACACTTTATTTGGATACGAACGTACTTTACTCAATCTTGAATTTACATTCGCATCCGGAAAATGAAGCGTGTAAAGCGTTAATCAATCTTATCACAACAAACACTCAATATTTAAAAATCGCACTTCGTTATTCAGAGTTAACGAAAATTGAGCTAAATGGAAAAAGAGATGACTTTGGCCAATTAGATATTAAGTTATCTGACTCTGCAGTAAAAGCAATGCTGCGTACAAATGATCTTGACCCATTTTCCAATCAATTTTACCAAAATCTTCTGGATAATAGAAGCTCTACAGTACACCCATCTACTATTATTGACCTTTCCACGACATTATTATTAAAAAGCAGTATTGACATTTCACGAAATAAAAAGCGGGTTGAACAGATTGGAGAGGACTATTTAAATGTCAGAATACAAGAATACAGCCGATTCATAGATTACAAAAACGATGTCAGAAAAGAATATTTCTCAAAGAAAGGTTCTCAATTCAGGCCTATATATAGAAGTGATAAACAGATTAAACATGATATAACACTAAGAGAAATAATTTTAAGTCAGCGAGCATCAAAAATTAATCAAAATCAGGCTCCGACATTGAATTCTGTAAAATATTATGCCATTACGCTCGATGAAGTTTTAATTGACTATGATAAATATAACCTCCGTAATGATAATACAGACAAAGGATTTCCCGTTTTTTTTCGACCTTCATTTTTGCTTAATAAACTTGTTAAAGTCTTACCCATAAAAACAGATGATTACAAAAAAGCTTTCATTAAAGCTATTACATCCAAGGGATTTAACCGCGATGTGCAAAAATCACAAGACATTCAAAGTATTGTAAACTACTTGAAGACCCAAGGGATTGATAATGAAGAAGTGGTTTATAATTTAATTTCTGAAGAATTGTTTCTTGAAAGATATAAGAAGGAACAGTTAAAGCCAGGCTTTAATCATGGCGATTTTATAGAATCGCAACTGAACAAAGAAATTTTAGCAAGAGAGTCTGAATTACAAAAAACCAAAGATGCATTAGCAAATCAATCTAAATCAGTCAGTTCAATGAGTCAAGAAGCGATAGAACTTGAATTTAAAAAACAATCTTTAGAACAAGAGCGAGACCTTTACAAAAATGCGGCAGTAAAATTGAATAGTGATTTGACCAAAGCAAGAAAAAAAACAAGAACAACAACTATCGGTACGATTCCAATTGATTTTGAGGCCGAAGGGAAAAACAAGGAATTAGAAACGCTTAAATCTAAAAATAGCGGTTTGCTATCTCTTTTACAAGAGGAGTATAAAGAAAAAGAATTTAAGAAATGGCAAAGGTTAATATGGTGGAATCTATTTTGGGCAATCCCTATTACGATTTTCTTTCTTGAGTTAATTTTTAATCCGTTTCTTGATTTTCCCAAAGGATTTGACACAGCGAGTCAAAAATTTGTATTTGGTGCAATTATTATTGTAATTGACGGGCTCTTTGGATTTCTTATTAAATCAAGGTATTTTGATGAAGGTAATATGGACAAAAGAAAACAGCGTATTAAGCCACCGATAGAACTAAATAGCGTTTTTTTCAATCAATAAAGATTCAATTACCTTATAATTCTTAATGATATCTATAATAGTTTCTAGCTTTTGTAAACCTAAATCGTTGCACTAAATCCCTTGCCGCCAATTCCGTCAATCAACAATTTTATATAGATATTGAACTTCGGTAAGTTGATAAAATCATCCAGTGTAAAGACTGGATAGAATTCTTCCGCCATTATTTTTGCGTCTTGCGTTCCCAGGCGAAAGCAAATGATCGTACCAACATTACCTAAAACACCACTACGTACTTCTTCAGGTAGTTGATCTAAATATTGATGCGTCAAGAACAAGCCGACTTTGTATTTGCGGACTTCTGACAGCATGGTGGTGAATGAATTCGTAATGAATGAATGGCATTCATCTATAAATACCGTAAAGGGTCTTCGGTCTTGTTCGACAAGTTTCGCCCTGCGCATGGCAGCAGTTTGGATACTGGTCGTTAATAGGCTTCCCAATATTTGTGATACGTCTTCACCAATAATGCCTTTTGAAAGGTTACAGATCAAAATCTTGCCTTTATTCATGATGTCTTCCAGTGAGATACTTTCCTGTTGGCCAACAATACTTTTCAGTATTGTATTTGCATTAAATACGCCGGCTTTATTGAGTATCGGCATAATACTTTCAGCTTTCAAGCTGGCCGGGTACTTGTCAAACTCATTGTGCCAAAATGAGTGTATGGCGGTATTGTCGGTATAAAGCAGTACCATGTTTCTAAATGCCTGGTCTAACAACAGCGGTTGAATATCCGACAGCGTTGCTGTTGGATATTCCAGCAGGGTTAAAATGGCATAGCGCAAAATGTACTCCAACCGTGGCCCCCAACTGTCAGCCCATATCTTTTTGAATGACATCACAATTTCGGAAGCTACCAAATGCCGTTCTTCAACTGGTACATTGAGAAGTGGGTTAAAGCCGGTGCGGTGGCTCTCGTCTGTCGCATTAAAATATATGACATCGCGCCTGCGATGCTCCGGGATTTGCTCTAAAAGCCTCACACAGGCATCCCCGTGGGGTTCTATGAGTATCACGCCGTGCCCTTTGTAAATATCATCTATGGCCATGTTTAAGAGCAAAGTGGTCTTTCCGCTCCCTGTCTTTCCAATACTGTAAATGTGAGAAAAGCGATCTTGCAACTTGATCCCAAAAAGCTGGTTCTGATTGCGAAAGTTAGTGTAGCCGATGGGGGTGAAAGGTTTTGAATGGTCATAGTCGTTAATCATGTTATTGATTAATACTATGAGAAAACCATTTTAGATAATAGGGCGGTTAATTACGTCCTAAGGAAAAAATCACCTCCCTATTATTGAATACCAAACTATTCCAAAATAGTTGTATGAAAGATATTCAACAACTTTTTCAGGAATTTATTTGGGAATGTGAGTTTTCAAGAAAATTAAGACCAGAAACATTGAAGGGTTATCGAGACATGTTTGGCACGTTTAATAAACTGGTGCCTGATCTACAGCTTACTGAAATAAATACCGTGACGGTTACAAAGTTTTTTAAAAACTTAGACGAGCGTAAAAGAATTGTTGGAAAAGGGATGATAAGAATCGGGGTGAAGAAATCTACTATCGTCACTTATTGGAGCAAATTAAGGTGTTTTTTTGAATGGTTGGAAACGAGGGGACATATTCCAACCAATCCATTTAAGCTAATGAGACGTCCTTCCCCTGTTTATGAGGAAAGACAATTTTTGAAAAAGGAAGAAGTGGAAAAAATATTTACCGCTGTTTATTTGCAGCATAATAACAATCTATTGATTCTCAAAAGGAACATATTGATATTCACTATCTTACTCTTTTGTGGATTGCGGAAGGAGGAATTAATGTTGCTTCAAATTCGAGACTTGGACTTAGAGCGAAAATTATTAACAGTCCGCTCCGAAACCTCAAAAGGTGGAAATACAAGGTGCATACCATTAACCTCTCAGTTAATGACTGTATTAAAAGACTATTTGCAGGAGCGCAAAAAATACACAACTTCGTACCTATTGGTATCTAGTACAGGTGACAAGCAATTAAGTTATGACGGGTTAAAACATTTGGTAACCAAGCTAAATAGAACATCTAAAGTTCGTTTTCACCTTCACCAGTTCAGACACACTTTCGCTATAAACTTTTTAAAGCAAAGCCATAATGTATTTAAATTAAAAGAATTGCTTGGGCATAAAGATATTAAAATGACTGCGGTGTATTTGCGTTGCTTGCCAGTAGAAGAAATGCGTGAAGATGTAGAAAAAATGAGTATTGATTCTTTAATCTAAGTCTGCTATAAATAGCATGACCTGTTTATTATTAAATTAATATCTTTACAGAAACACACCAAAGAGGTGATTTCTAACTTTCAAATTGGGTTGGTAAGTAGGTCGAAAGAATGACCTATAAAAACATCCATCAATTGCAATTTTACCCTTATTCCATAAAGGTTTTTCCACCAAAAAGGGTTGGTCACTAACCTTTTAAGGAGACGGTCGCAGGTTCGAATCCTGCTGGGGGCACAATCGTTATATTCTAAGGGCTATTTTGGAAAAACACTCATTTTGAACGACCACCTCTTGTTGTGAATAGGTCGTGGGCTATTATTTGCCTTCAAGTTTTTCTGTACAGATACAATCTGTATATGGACATAGAAATACTGTTAGCAAAGTTTTGTGAGTATTCGCTCTCAATCAAAGGTTACTCAATAAATACCATTAAAAGATATAGATATATTATCACCTGTTTTTGCCGGTTTGCCCATGTCTCTGAACTAAGTCAGATAACTGATGAAAATGTGCGGGCAGTGTTTTACATGGGGCGCACGGAACGAAAATGGTCAGTGAACACTTTTATTGTCTATCACAAGAGCCTCTTGGTGTTTTTCCGATGGTGCATGAAGCAGGGGTACATGGCGAAGAATCCTATTCTCGACATTGAAATACCAAAAAAAGAAAAACGTCTGCCATTAAAATTAACCAAGCAAGACTCACTTAAACTATTGGAACTGGTATATAACTATCCGTATCAATATCCATTTCTGCGGTATAGAAATCATGCAATTTTTTCAATTTTCATATTTGCCGGATTACGAAAACAAGAATTACTAAATCTTAAGTTCACCGATATTGATATGGATAATCTCACCATTTTTGTTGATCAAGGCAAAGGCAAAAAAGACAGAATCATACCCATTAGCTTCACCCTGGCGCAAAGTCTAAAACGATATAAGGATGAACGAAAAAGGCTCAATAAAACAAATCCTGAATTCTTCTCATCCCTACGCAGTAATATAGGTTTTACAGGAAACGGTCTAAAAAAACTGGTGGATCAAATGCGTAAATCATTTGGAATTCCATTTAGTGTTCATAAACTACGTCACACATTTGCTACCCTTATGCTGGAGGGTGGGTGTGATATTTATAGTCTTTCTAAAATGATGGGACATAGTGACATCAAAACTACAACGATTTACTTGTCGGCAAGCGCAGAACATTTGCGGTCTCAAATGACAAAACACCCGATGAATGATTTATAAGAATCATTTATATGAAGCGTTAGGTCAACTAAAGAAAGGTGAACTTAAAGGGAGCAGAACCTTAACCGACTTGAATAAAGGCGGTTTTCTTTTACCTTTGTCTTTGGCACTGTTGATTAACCTTTCATAAGCAGATGGATATCGTAATAATGATCGTTGTTATCCCTATTATTGGAGGGATTTGCTTGTTTGTCGGCGCATTTGTTAGACAAGTAATATTTAAAGACACGGCAACCAAAAGTACCTTCGGTAATAATATAAAAAATATTATCGTTGGATTGATTTTGTTTGTTATAGCTGGGGTGGTTTTCAAGGGGTGCGATAGAAATATCGACAATAACAATACAATCGACTATGATGGCAAATAATTGCCAATGCTGTTAGGATTTGATATTCCGGGGATGTTGACCACCTGATTCCGTGGCAAAGTGACCAGGCAATTAGCTGGCGAACGATAGCAGCGAGAGCTGTAAAAGCGTTTTCAAAGTTAGTTATTAAAAGTGGTTATTGATAACTGACTTCTTTA
>CAIPFE010000030.1 GCA_903864275.1 uncultured Mucilaginibacter sp. | reverse complement strand
GGGGTTACTTTCCGATACAAAACTTACTGAAAATATTCTCCAGGAGATCATCCGTGGTAACGGCTCCGGTAATTTCACCAAGGTAATGCAGCGCCTGTTTAATATCCATTGCTAAAAAGTCGGATGTAACAGCATCCATGCCTTTCAATACCCTGGATAAGGCATCTTCCGTTTTTTGCAGCGCTTCCAGGTGGCGGATATTGGTCACCAGTGTTTCATCGCCGGTTAATTTATCCTTTATAGCTGCTGCGTATATTTTGTGTTTTAGCTCGTCAATGTGTTGTTTTTCCTTAGCAGAGATGGGAAGGAAGTCCGGAAGTCCGGAAGTCCGGAAGTCCGAAAGTTGAGAAAACCGTGCATAAGCGGTACCGTTGTCCAAAAATTCTTCTTTTTTGCTTTCGGACTTTCGGACTTTCCGACTTTCGGACTCCAATAAATCAATTTTATTGGCGACAATAATCATCTTTACGCCCGGCTTTTGAAGGCTTTTAATATCAAGCTTAAGTTCTTCAGCGGTGATCTCGTTTACGTCAAACAAATAAACAAGGATTGCAGACTGGCCGATCTTTTCCATGGTACGCTGTACCCCTATTTGTTCAATGGCATTGGTAGCCTCGCGAATACCGGCTGTATCGATAAGCCGGAAGTTGATGCCGTTAATATTCAGCATTTCTTCTATCGTATCGCGGGTTGTACCGGGCAGGTGGCTTACAATGGCGCGTTCCTCGTTCAGCAAGGCATTGAGCAGGGTTGATTTGCCTGCATTCGGTCTGCCTGCTATAACTGTATTTACGCCCTGTTTAATGGCATTGCCCAGCTCAAATGATTTGATAAGGTTCTCTATAACGCCGTTGATCTCGCGGATCAGTTTTTTTAGCTGGTCGCGGTTGGCAAACTCAACGTCTTCTTCGGCAAAATCAAGCTCCAGTTCAATTAAGGATGCAAATTGCACAAGTTGATCGCGCAGGGATTGCAGCTGGCTGCTAAAGCCGCCCCTAAGCTGCTGAAAGGCCACCTGCTGCGATGCTTTTGAATTGGAAGCGATGAGGTCGGCTACAGCCTCGGCTTGCGACAAGTCCAATTGGCCGTTTAAAAAAGCCCTTAGCGTAAATTCCCCCGCTTTTGCAGAGCGGGCACCTTTTTTTATAAGCAGCTTGATGATAGACTCAATAATATAAGCCGAGCCATGGCAGGATATCTCCACCACATCTTCACGGGTATAGGAGCGCGGCGTTTTGAACAGGGAAACCAGAACCTCATCCAAAACCAGGCTGCCATCAACAATATTCCCGAAATGGATAGTATGCGACGGCTGTTTGGTCAGGTCCTTTCCGGTGAAAACGCTATTGGCAATAAAAATTGCATCTGGCCCCGAGAGGCGTATAATACCTATTGCTCCCGTTCCGTTCGGAGTAGCAAGGGCAACTATTGTTTGGGAGTGGCTCATAGTTCATAGTTCATGGTTCATGGTTCATGGTTCACAGCCGCAAATTACAGCGACAAAACATGGGTATAATGAAAGGCAAAGTTCGATATTTAAAGGCAATCTTTTACAATATACCAAAATCTGCTATTAACTATGAACCATGTTCTATGAACAATAAAGAAAAAGTCCGAACTTAGGACGAACAATTATGGCCCAGCCCGTCCCATTTGATTTTGTATTTGATTACCTGCCACCCGGGATAACAGTTAAAAAAATATTCGGCATGCATTACATCTACCTGGGCAAAAGGATAATGTTAATACTTCGTAAAAGCGGCAACCAGCCGGAGTGGAACGGTATATGGGCAGCTACCAGCAAAGAGTATCACGAAAGTTTAAAAAATAATATCCCTGAACTTGGCGCCTTCTTTCTTAATGGTGACGAGCGGCATGGCCATTGGCTGCTGATACAGGATGATGCGGAAGATTTTGAAGGAGCGGCAATAAAGATTTGCGAAATGATTGCGCATGGCGATGCTAGGATTGGGAAGGTGCCGAAGTAATTCATAGTTCACTTTTTTAGTCCATAGACCATGGTTTTAAGCTTCATCTATTAACTTTGCTATGGAGTATCGACCATGGACTATGGACTAAAAAAACCTACCTTCGCCCCCACTATGGTAACTTATTTTGAAGCTTCGCTTGATACTATTTCGGTGCACCATGTGGGCAACCCGTCGATAAATGAAATGTACTCCCTGTCCGATGGTCCGCTTGAACTAAAGGATGAAATAATTCCTGACTTGCTGATGGATTATTTTTTGAAACCCTTTGAAAAAGTAAACGAAGTTTATCACCTGACCCATAGCAGCGGCGACCTTAATCTTAACGAGGTGCATCACTTTGTAAGCAGGATATTTGAGCATAAAGAAAAATTTCACGAGGCGTCGGAGCTGATCGCTAAATTTCTTTATAAGGTAACCACGCATCCCAACATTAAGAGCGGCGAATTGTACGTAGTATATTTTAATAAGGTACAAATTGAAGGCAACCTGCTGGACGCCGTAGGCATTTTTAAATCAGAGAACAAGGAAACCTACTTAAAAGTTTACGCGGATAAAGGCGGTTTCCAGTTGGATTATGAGGAAAATGCCATTAATATCAACAAGCTTGACAAGGGTGTTTTGATCTTCGACATTGAAAAGGAAAATGGCTATAAAGTTGTTGTGGTTGATAAAAACAATAACGGCCACGATGCCGCGGTTTATTGGAAGGATGATTTTTTACAGCTGAAGATCCGCAACGACAGCTTTCACCAAACCAGCAATACCTTGGGCATCTACAAAAACTTTGTGACCCAAAAGCTGGATGACGAATTTGAAATGAGCAAGGCCGATAAAATTGACCTGCTGAACCGCTCCATGAAATATTTTAAAGAAAAAGATACTTTTGATATGGATGAGTTTACCGGCGAAGTGATCGGCAACCCAAAAGCCATTGAATCATTTAAAACCTTTAAAAACCAGTATGAACAGGAATTTGACAGCCCCATTGCTGATACTTTTGAAATATCAGGAAATGCCGTAAAAAAACAGGCCAGGGTTTATAAAAGCGTACTAAAGCTGGATAAGAATTTCCATATCTACATCCATGGCAATAAGGAATTGATTGAGAAGGGCTTTGATGACGATAAACGAATGAACTATTATAAAGTTTATTTTAAGGAGGAAGCGTAGGTCGGTTGATTAAGTGAGTGGTTGATTGAGTTGATTAAGTTGGCCGCCCGTATTATAATCGATGAAATCCCAAACTAAAACCTTTCCTCTATCCCTAACCCAAATAATGCAAAATCATACTTAACCGGGTCGGCCGGGTCAAATTCCCTTAACCTTTCGGTAAGTTCAACAGCAGTTTGCCAGTCGGTTTGTTTGCGGGTGATGAGGTTGAGCTTTCGGGCCACACGGTCAACATGCAAATCGCAGGGGCAAATGAGCTCTGACGGCTTTATCCCGTTCCAGATGCCGAAATCTACACCACAATCGTCTTTACGTACCATCCAGCGTAAAAACATATTCAACCGTTTGCAGGTTGATTTCTGCGATGGGGATGAGATGTGTTTTTTGGTGCGATGGGGGTAATCCGGCAAAGAGAAAAAGTAATCCCTGAAGCCCCCTAACCCCCTAAAGGGGGAATACTCACCGTCGGCGGGTATGAAGGCTGATTCCAGTGACCCGTTTCGAGCGTAATGGTATTTAAAAAACGAAATAAAATACAGCGTATCCACATCATTAAAGGTGCGGTGCTTAAATTTTAGCAGCTTTTTAAGATCGGTTTCCTGGTGGTTGGTGATAAAATCATAAGGGGCGCCATCCATCAAGGTGATCAGTTCATGGCATTTGTTGATGATGGTGATACGCTGCCCCCAGGCTAATACAGCGGCCCAAAGGCCCATTATTTCAATATCCTGCTTTTTGGTGAATAAATGCGGGATGGAAACGGGATCGTTTGGAATAAATTCGGGACGGTTGTATTGTTCAACCTTACTGTCTAAAAAAGCTTTTATGTTTTCTATCATCCGGATTATTTCCTATTTGTCATTGCGAACGAGGAACGAGTGAAGCAATCTCGTCGCTGTGCATGACCGTTAGGCATAGCAACGAGATTGCCGCGCTCTGCTCGCAATGACAAATTTTATTTATTTACTTAGGACAGCGCCTGTTTCAAATCTTCCAGTAAATCATCCACATCCTCCACCCCAACGCTTAGACGCAGCAGGTTATCAACTACACCAACTTTTTCACGTTCCGCTTTTGGAATAGAGCCGTGCGTCATGCTTACCGGGTGATTGATGAGCGACTCTACCCCACCCAATGATTCAGCTAAGGTGAATACTTTAAATGCCGATGCTACACGGAAAGTTTCTTTAAGATCAGCACCTTTTAACGTGATAGAGATCATCCCGCCGAAATCCCGCATTTGTTTTTGGGCAACAGCATGGTTAGGATGGTCAGTAAAGCCCGGCCAGTATATTTTATCCACTTTAGGGTGCGTTTTTAAATACTCAGCTATTTTACTGCCATTTTCGCAATGGGCTTTCATGCGCAGGTGCAGGGTTTTTATGCCGCGCAGCACCAAAAAACTGTCCATCGGACCGGGTGTTGCGCCACAGGCATTGTAAATGAACCATAGCTTTTTGTAAACTTCCTCGTCGTTCAGCATCAAAGCGCCCATTACTACATCACTGTGCCCGCCAATGTATTTAGTTACCGAGTGCATTACGATATCAGCGCCCAGGTCAATCGGATTTTGCAGGTACGGCGAGGCAAAGGTATTATCAACTGTCAAAAGGATATTTTTTTCTTTGCTGATCTTAGCGATGGCTTCAATATCCACGATCTGCATAGTTGGATTGGTTGGTGTTTCTATCCAGATCAGCTTAGTGTCTTCATTAATATAATCACGGATTATTTCCGGATCCGACAAATCAAGGAAATGAAATATGATACCGTAATTGGCAAATATCTTCGTAAACATCCGGTACGAGCCTCCGTACAGGTCATTCCCGGTTATTACTTCATCACCAGGCAATAGCAGCTTCATCACCGCATCGGTTGCGCCCATACCGCTTGAAAAAGCCAGGCCATACTTTGCATTTTCCAAAGCAGCGAGACAATTTTCCAGCGCCTTGCGGGTTGGGTTTGTACCCCGCGAATATTCGTACCCCTTATTATCCCCCGGCGATTTTTGCCAATAGGTTGAAGTTTGATAGATCGGTGTCATCACCGACCCGGTGGTTGGATCGGGTTCCTGCCCTGCGTGTATAGCTTTAGTTGCGAATTTCATGCTCCCTGGCCCCCCTAAAGGGGGAATTGTGCCCTTTTCTTTAGAAAAGGACTTGTTTATAAATATTTTAACTCTCTCTAATGTTATGGACCATTCAACACTCCCCTTTAGGGTGCTTGGGGGCTAATACGCCCTTGCAAAAATAACCCTTTGACTTGATGGCTTACCAGTGCGTATGCACTTCCCTTCTTCCAATTTATTATTCAAAGGTATGCAACGTATTGTCGCCTTAGTTTCATCTTTTATTTGCTGCTCCGTTTCGGGGGTGCCGTCCCAATGAGCGGATAAAAAACCGGGCTGCTCATCTAAAAGGCGTTTAAATTCATCGTAACTGTCAACTATGGTAGTGTTTTCGGTCTTAAATTTTAGGGCTTTTTGATAAATATTTTGCTGAATTTCTTCTAAAAGGCCTTCAATACGTGCTGTTAAACCCTCCTGGCTTACTGTTTCTTTTGTTTTGGTGTCACGACGGGCCAACTCAACCGTCCTGTTTTGCATATCACGGCTGCCTATTGCCACACGTAAGGGCACACCCTTCAATTCATACTCCGCAAATTTGGCGCCGGGGCGGTGGGTATCGCGTTTATCAAACTTAAAGGAAATGTTTTTGGCTTTTAGTTCTTTCACAAGTTCTTTTACATACGCCGAAATATTTTCCAACTCTTCCTCGTGCTTATAGATCGGCACGATCACCACCTGTATAGGCGCCAACTTTGGCGGCAGCACCAAGCCGGCATCGTCGGAGTGCGCCATGATCAACGCACCGATTAGTCTTGTAGATACGCCCCACGAGGTTGCCCAAACATAATCCAGCTTATTTTCTTTATTGGTGAACTTAACATCAAAAGCTTTTGCAAAATTCTGACCCAAAAAGTGCGAGGTGCCTGCCTGCAGCGCTTTACCATCCTGCATCAGCGCTTCTATACAATAAGTATCCAGTGCGCCGGCGAAACGTTCATTTGGTGTTTTTTTGCCGCGTATTACAGGCAGCGCCAGCCAGTTCTCCACAAAATCAGCATACACATTCAGCATTTGTTCCGTTTCAGCAACAGCTTCTTCGGCGGTAGCGTGGGCGGTATGCCCCTCCTGCCATAAAAACTCCGATGTCCGTAAAAACATGCGTGTGCGCATTTCCCACCGTACTACGTTGGCCCACTGATTTATCAGTAAAGGCAGGTCGCGGTACGATTGTATCCAGCCTTTATAAGTATTCCATATAATTGTTTCCGATGTGGGGCGAACGATCAGTTCTTCTTCCAGTTTGGCATCTTCATCCACCACGATATTGCCGTTGCCGTCGTTTTTTAAACGGTAATGGGTAACCACGGCACACTCCTTGGCAAAACCTTCCACATGGCTTGCTTCTTTCGAAAAGAAAGATTTTGGTATAAATAGCGGGAAATAAGCATTCACGTGGCCGGTTTCTTTAAACATGGCATCCAGTACCGCCTGCATCTTCTCCCATATCGAATAACCGTAGGGTTTGATGATCATGCAGCCCTTTACCGGCGAATACTCGGCCATATCAGCCTTGATAACCAGGTCATTATACCATTGCGAATAATCTTCTTCTTTACTTACAACCCCTTTGCTCATAATATATGATAAATTTTAAGGCCCAAATTTATAAATTTATATGGTAAGCCCCCCTTGTCTGAACCGGGATTAAACGGATTTTACAGATTTCTTTGATTTTGAAGAAATTTTAACATCCGAAATCGAAATTCCGATATCCGAAATTAATTCGAAAAACCAAAACCCAAATAATACGTATAATTGAAAATATTTATCTGAATGAAATTCCACTGTAATTTTCTTTTCCTTTTCGGCGTACTATTTCTCAGCAATTGTAACAATGCAGATTCGGATGCCGATAGTGTCGCTTTTAAAAACATATCTGCTACAGCGCCTGATACTACCCATATCAGCGCTATAAACGAACCGGCGGTAAATGTTGTCCGCCCCGGCAGTCCCACCCCCTTAAAAAACATGTTTGGGATTAATGGATATGAATGGAACTTCCTGGAGAACCCCGGCAGTCCTAATGACCGAAAACATATTTATGAGGATAATATGGCCCTGATAAAAACTTTCAGCGCGGTGAGGCATTACCTTAACTGGAACAGGATCGAGAGCACAAAGGGCGATTACACCTTTAATCCAGCCTTTAGCGGCAACTGGAATTACGATATTATTTATGAACGCTGCAAGCGGGACGGTATTTTGGTATTGGTTGACCTAAAAAATATACCGGAATGGATGATGAACACCTACCCGGCAAGTTCACGTGATAATGACAATGCTCCTGTCCCTTACGGACAAAGCCTTAGTAACCCGGCATCGTACGCCGACCAGGCACGGACAGCTTTCCAATTTGCGGCCCGGTATGGCTACAACAAAAATATAAATCCTTCATTAGTCAAAGTAGTAACCAAAAAACGTTACCCCGATGATATACCCAACCAGCTAAAAATCGGCATGGGGCTGATAAAATATATGGAATGCGGCAATGAGCGCGACAGGTGGTGGGGAGCAGATGAAACCCATCAGAACCCGGAAGAATACGCTGCAAATATGTCGGCTTTTTATGATGGCAATATGGGCAAGCTCGGGCCAAATGCCGGGGTAAAAACGGCCGACCCAAATATGCAGGTGGTGATGGGCGGTTTGGCCTCGGCTGATATCAATTATGTACAAAGGATGATCAATTGGTGCAAAAAATACCGGGGTTATAAAAAAGACCGCAGTGTTAACCTCTGTTTTGATGTAATAAATTACCACTTATACTCCAACAACGGTGATGTACGGACGCATAAACGTGCCACCACAGGCATAGCGCCCGAGGTTTCGAACGATGGCAGTATTGCGAATGCTTTTGTAAAGCTGGCCAACAGCTTGCCGCAACACCCCGAGGTATGGCTCACCGAAACAGGCTATGACATTAACCAGGAAAGTTACCAAAAGGCAGAACCAATCGGTAAAAAAACAGTACTCGAAAACCAGGCCGACTGGATCATACGCACCTCGTTATTTTATATCCGCTATGGCATAAAACGCGTTTTCTTTTACCAGCTTTTTGACGATCATGCAGGCGGTACTACCCAATATGCCACCTCCGGCCTGGCCGAAGGGACAAAACGCCGCCCCGCCGCCGATTATATCCTGCAAACCAGCAAACTGATGGGCGATTATAATTATATTAAAACCATCAGCAAAGACCCTTTGGTTGACCAATATAAATTGGGCGACAAAATCATGTATGTGCTAATGATCCCCGATGAAACCGGCCGAAAAGGCAGTTATACTTTAGATTTGGGAAAAGCTGCAAAAGCTAATATTTATCACCTCAAAATCGGCGCAGACTTGATGGATAAAAGACAAGTTAATACGGTAAATGGTAAATTGAAAATCGAGGTTACGGAGAGGCCGGTGTTTGTTGAGGGGGTGGAGAAGTAATAGGTAGTTTGTAGAGGCCGCCTTTTGACCATTAGCTCCCCGCAAATCACTCAAAATCATCAAGGGATCGAGGTAGTCCCAAAACAAAATCGGTGTAATCGCCCTAAGCAATCGGTGTAATCCACGATAAAATGCTATTTTTGCGCTTCAAATGGAGTACATTCGTAATTTTTGTATCATAGCGCATATCGACCACGGTAAAAGTACACTTGCCGACCGGCTGCTTGAATATACCAATACCATTACCCAGCGCGAATCGCAGGCGCAATTGCTGGACGACATGGATCTTGAGCGCGAGCGCGGTATCACGATAAAAAGTCATGCCATACAGATGGATTATGAGCTTGACGGGCAGAAGTATATTCTGAACCTGATAGATACCCCAGGCCATGTGGATTTCTCCTACGAAGTTTCGCGTTCCATAGCCGCCTGTGAAGGCGCTTTATTAATTGTTGACGCAGCACAGGGCATACAGGCGCAAACTATATCAAACCTGTATTTAGCTTTAGAGAACGATCTTGAAATTATCCCTATCCTGAATAAAATGGACCTCCCCGGCGCTATGCCCGAGGAAGTAAAAGACCAGATAGTTGAGCTGATCGGCTGTAAACGCGAAGAAATTATCGCCGCTTCTGGCAAAACAGGGATGGGCGTGCATGATATTTTACGCGCGATTGTTGAACGCATCCCCCACCCTGTCGGCGACCCGAAAGCGCCATTGCAGGCTTTGATATTTGATTCGGTTTTTAACTCGTTCAGGGGTATCGTAGCTTATTTTAAAGTGGTGAATGGTGAGATCAGGAAAGGTGAAAAGGTAAAGTTCTTTGCCACTGAAAAGCAATACAACGCCGATGAAGTAGGCACTTTAAAATTAAAGCAATCGCCCAGGGATGTGATCAAAACCGGGGATGTCGGCTATATTATTTCGGGCATAAAAGAGGCCCGCGAAGTTAAGGTGGGCGATACCATCACCCATGTTGACCGCCCCTGCGAAGCAGGGATACAGGGTTTTGAAGAAGTAAAACCAATGGTGTTTGCCGGTATTTACCCGGTTGATACCGAAGATTATGAAGAGCTACGCGACTCCATGGGTAAGCTGCAGCTAAACGATGCCGCATTGGTTTACGAGCCCGAGTCATCGGCGGCATTGGGATTTGGTTTTCGCTGCGGATTTTTGGGGATGCTGCACATGGAGATCATCCAGGAACGGCTTGAACGCGAGTTTGATATGACGGTGATCACAACCGTTCCCAACGTGTCCTACATCGCTTATACCACAAAAGGCGCTCCTATTACCGTAAATAATCCATCAGACCTCCCCGATCCCAGCAAGATCGATTATGTGGAAGAGCCTTATATTAAAGCCACAATCATAACCAAATCAGAATTTGTAGGGCCGGTGATGTCACTTTGTATACAGAAACGGGGTTACATAAAAAATCAATCGTATCTTACCTCAGATCGTGTGGAGCTAATCTTCGAAATGCCAATGGGCGAGATCGTTTTTGATTTTTATGACAAGCTGAAAACCATATCCAAAGGTTATGCCTCGTTTGATTACCACCAGATCGGCTATCGTAAATCTGATCTGGTACGTTTGGATATCCGCTTAAATGCCGAACCGGTTGATGCCTTATCTTCGCTAATATTCAGGGGAAACTCCTACGATTTCGGGAAAAAGATCTGCGAAAAGCTGAAGGAACTTTTACCACGCCAGCAGTTTGAAATTATTATACAGGCATCCATTGGTGCAAAGATCATCGCCCGTGAAACAGTAAAGGCCCTGCGCAAGGATGTTACCGCCAAATGTTATGGCGGTGATATATCGCGTAAGCGTAAACTATTGGAAAAACAGAAAAAAGGCAAGAAACGCATGCGGCAAGTTGGGAATGTGGAAATTCCACAATCCGCGTTCATGGCGGTTTTAAAGTTAGATTAATTTAGACCCGAGATTTCAAATATGTAATGTATTTACACTTAATCAGTTTATATAATGATTAATGATAAGTCTGATATAACTATTCTTTATACTCAACTAAAAAACCATTTAGGACATCAACCGTCGAGCACTGAATTTTATAAAGAAGCCGGAATTTCAAAAAACAAATTAGAATATTTTTTCGGAGCTAATGCTTGGACTAAACTTGTTGAGGAATGTGGTGATATGCCAAAATCTTTTGGTATGGATAAATCCGACTTTGAACAGATTTTAATTAAATACGGCAATTTATTTAGAGAACTTGGAAAACATCCTGTGGAAGCGGAATGGAAATTTCGTCGCTATACCCCATCAGTTAGTGGAATTACACAGAGTCATAAAATTGGATGGACAGAAATGCCACAGAAGTTTAGAGATTTTGCATATGGTCAACCTGAATGGAAAGATGTTTTAGATCTCATACCGAATAAATTTCCGTCACAACCCGAATTAGATGGTAGCTCGGAAAAATTAAACCTACAGGTTCAAAAATACATACCTCCTATTGTTCAAGATTTAATAGACTTGTCATATAATGATAAGATGTCTCTTGAATTTGAAAAAAAGGTTAACTCTTCTTTTGAAATGCTCGGATTTGAAGTAAAGCAGTATGGACAGGGGACAGGCAGAAAACCTGATGGAATTGCTCTTTATAAATCTAATCCAAGATATGCAATTATAATAGATTCAAAGTCAAGGAGTGATGGCTATAAATTCGGGACTGATGACAGAACTTTCGTAGAATATATAAAATCTTATGCAAATAGGTTGCAAAGTGACGGATTTGATAAATTTTATTTTTTAGTGGTTTCAAGTAAATTTTTATCGATTCCTGAAACGTCTGTTAAAAGATTAGCCCTTGAAACTCATGTCTCTATTACGTTTTTAAGTTCACGTTTATTACTTAAAATTCTGGCAAACAAAATTGAAAAACCAAGGCTTTTTGATTTAAACAAATTCAGAGAGTTGCTGATTGACAATGGAGAAATATCTGAAATAAAAATTGATAAATTTCTTCAAAATCTGAATAAGATTCACATTATATAATTTGAATGTTCTATCTCAAATCTCATATCTAAACATGTTACTCGACGGAAAATACGTATCGGAAAAACTTAAAGGCGAAATAGCCGGAGGCGCGGCGAAAATATTAGCCGAGACCGGGCGCAAACCACATTTGGTTGCCGTTTTGGTAGGCCACGATGGCGGCAGTGAAACCTATGTGGCCAGCAAAATAAAAAACTGTGAGCAGGTAGGTTTTAAATCTTCTTTGGTAAGGTATGAAAATGATGTCACCGAGGATGAGTTGCTACAAAAAGTAGCCGAACTAAACGCCGATGCGGATATCGACGGTATTATTGTGCAACTGCCGCTGCCTAAACATATTGATCCTGAAAAAGTGACTGAAAAAATTGATTACCGGAAGGATGTAGACGGCTTCCACCCTGTTAACCTGGGCCGGATGCAGCGTAATTTGCCCTCATTCATACCGGCTACGCCTTTTGGGATTACTTTAATGCTGAAAGAATATAATATAGAGACTTCGGGCAAGCACTGTGTGGTGGTTGGGCGCAGCAATATTGTAGGGTCACCGATCAGTATTTTGATGGCGCGTAATACCTACCCCGGCAATTGTACCGTTACCATTTGCCACAGCCGCACGCCGGATATTAAAAATTTTACTTTGCAGGCGGATATCCTTATTGTCGCCATCGGCAAAAAGAATTTCATTACTGCCGATATGGTGAAAGAAGGCGTTGTGGTGGTCGATGTAGGCATGAACCGCGAAACTTCTACAGTTACAAAATCAGGCTTTAAACTTTACGGCGATGTTGATTTTGAAAATGTAGCCCCAAAGGCATCATGGATAACCCCGGTGCCCGGCGGTGTTGGTTTGATGACCATTATTGGGTTGCTGAGAAATACTTTGGCTTCGGCTAATAAGGAAGTTTATAAGTGAGTGGTGAGTGGTGAATAGTGAGTAGTGAAAAAATTGACTACTCACTATTCACCACTCACCTACTAACCCATTCCAACGTAATCCTGTTATTTTCACTTTCATCATTCCAGGCCATTGAGCTGATGCGCCAATTATCATCTTCCTGGATAAATTGGATATAGTTTATTCCCCTGGGCAGGTTGTCGGTTTCATAGTACGAAAAGCTGTATTCATAAACACTTACCCGTTGCGCTACACGGCCAAATATTTCGGTTTTCGAATAAAGCTCCCTTTGCATAAACTGCAGCAACTTGCCTTCTTCCATTTGCATTTGCAACGACTCTATAAATGATTCAACAGTAAACCTTACAGGTTTGCCGAAGCTATTATTTATCAGTAAGCCATCGGCATAAAATAATTCCCTTACGGTATCAAGGTCGGGCAGTTCGCCGTCCATAAAGCTTAGTGATTCATAAAAATCTTCGGTAACGTAATCTATAGCTCGGGTATTCATGTATTTAATTTCGGATTTCGGATGTTGGATTTCGGATTTAGATTTCAGGAACTTATGGCATAGTCCATCAATTCGCCAAATTCGGGTTAATTCGTGAAATTCGTGTTAATTAAAAGTCAATCTTCAAATTCATCACCGACGGATTCTTCATCACATCATCCATATTAGTCACCAGGGTTACCCTTTTTCTGTCGGCTGATACGATGGCTTTAGGGTTGTGCACGCTTTTTACAGGCTTAGCAAAATTCAGGACTACCTTGTACGGCATATCAATCAGCATTGCCTTGGCCATCGAGAAGGCAGAAGAGGTCTTCTTTAAAAATGCATTGAACTTTGCTTTGTCAATTATCCTGTAAAATTTATGCGGCGTGATTTCGTACGAGTAATAATCCTCCCCGGCCACCAGTTGCTCAGCATCAAACCCTCCGGTTGGTTTATGATTTTTCGCTACACTGTTCAACTGGTCGTTTAGGGACATTTTCGAAAGGTGTTTCAGGTAGTACGCCAGGTCCGCTGAGTTTTTAGCTACATGGTTGATCCCCACTTTCATTATATTTTTTTGCAGATCCATTTTTACTGAAAGGCTGCTTCCTTTGGCCATATTTGCTTCTTCAAGGGTCATCCGCTGCTGTGTGCTATCGGGCAGCGCCGAATAAAAATTAAGGGTTGTATCTTTTACGATCGAAAATTGTGGCGTTTCTTTTATCGAATCGGTCATCAGGTTCATCAATACCGACACAGCGCTGCTCATATCAAAACTGTACAATACATTACAGGAGCCATCGGGTTTAAAATCATAGTGTTCTTCAATATCAACACATGATGAAAGGCAAAGCAGTACGAAAAACAGAACCGGGTAGTAAAATTTTTTCATAGCGCAAAATTTAAGTAATGATAGACATTTTAAGCGAAAAGCACAAAGCTGAAAGCTTTTTTACTCTAATTTCCTGGTTTACTATACTTTTAGCTTTCTGCTTTAAGCTTTACGCTTTGAGCTAAAAAACGTAAATTTGCCCCCCACTATGGCACATCAAATTCCGGAAGATGGTACGCAGCTTCCTTTAATGGAAGAGTTTTACACGATACAGGGCGAAGGGTTCCATACCGGTAAGGCCGCTTATTTTATCCGGCTGGGGGGCTGCGATGTTGGCTGCCACTGGTGTGATGTTAAAGAAAGCTGGGATGCCGAACTGCATGCGCTTACTTATGCCGACCAGATCATCGTGAACGCGTCCAAATATCCATCCAAAGCTGTAGTAGTAACCGGCGGCGAACCATTGATCTATAACCTTGATTACCTAACTGCCGGGCTTCAAAAAAAAGGCATTAAAACATTTATAGAAACATCAGGTGCTTATCCGCTGTCGGGCCATTGGGATTGGATATGTTTGTCGCCAAAAAAGTTCAAAGCCCCGGTTCATCACGTTGCCGAAAGAGCAGATGAGCTTAAAGTGATCGTATTCAATAAATCGGATTTTGCCTTCGCCGAACAAAATGCAAAACTGGTTTCTCCAAACTGCAAACTATATCTCCAGCCCGAATGGTCAAAGTCGAAAGAAATGACGCCTTTGATAGTTGATTATGTAATGAACAACCCCCAATGGGAAATATCATTGCAAACGCATAAGTATTTGAATATACCGTGATGAAGGTTATAAAAGTTGAAATAAGTTGTAAGTGTTGTAAAAGTTAAAATTTACAACTTATTACAACTTTTGCAGCAACTTTAACCCAAGTCAACCTTTTTAATAGAAATAACGTAACTTAGATTACGATATACCGTATCAAAAGGAATGCGATCTATAATTTTGCCGGTTCTGTTATTTTTTTTACCCCTTCTTGCATTTTCCCAGCAACGAGAGTTCTCCACCACAGATAAGTCTGCCATAAAATATTTTGCTTTAGCTAATCAAAGTTTAGATGAGAATCTTTACGACGATGCTATTACAAATTTAAAGAAGGCGATAGAAGCCGACGATAAATTTGTAGAAGCGCACTTTGTTCTGGGAGACGTTTATCGCCAGATGAAGCAGCATCAACCTGCTGTTGAACAGTATCTTAAAGTACTTACACTCAACCCCGACTTTAACCGTTCTGTATACCTAAAAATTGGCGACGAAGAAATTTTTATAGCCCATTACGAAGATGCAGAGCAACACCTAACAAAATATTTGACGTATGCTGACATTAGCCCTCAGAACAACTTTCTTGCCCAAAAGCTTATAGGTGACTGTAAATTCAGTATAAATGCGATGCAGCACCCGGTACCCTTTAAGCCTGTTAATATGGGCCCCGAGATCAATACCGCCGATGACGAATATTTGCCAACCGCCACGGCTGACGAAAGCACCCTCATATTTACCCGGAAAATAAATAATAATGAAGATTTTTATAAGAGTGTTAAAGTAGACGGGAAATGGCAAACTGCCACTTATTTAAGCGATCAGATCAATACGCCTAAGTATAATGAAGGTGCCCAGTCAATTTCCCAGGATGGTAAATATCTTTTTTTTACTGGCTGTAACCGGCCGGACGGGCTTGGGCGCTGTGATATTTACATTGCGCAAAAAAAAGGGGACGACTGGGTTAAGCCATTCGATCTTCCTCCCCCAGTAAATACGCCGGGATGGGAATCGCAGCCTTCCATCAGCGCGGACGGCCGTACGCTTTATTTTGTCAGCAACCGCAAAGGAGGCTACGGAGGCTATGATATCTGGAAATCAACTTTAACAGACAAAGGCTGGGGCGAGCCTGAAAACCTGGGCCCCAATATTAATACCGCTTTTAATGAGCAATCGCCTTTTATTCACCCCGACGATAGCACATTGTATTTTTGCTCGGACGGTTGGCCGGGCCTGGGAGGAAAAGACCTTTTTGTTAGCCGCCTCGGCAAAGACGGTAAATGGCAAAAACCCGAGAACCTGGGCTATCCTATTAATACAAACGGCGACGAGAACGGGTTGACATTGACCGCCAATGGAAAGGATGCCTTTTTTTCATCTAATAATTTAAACGGCAGCGGCGGCTTTGATATTTATACTTTCGAGCTGCCAATGAGTTTAAGGCCACATATTGTAACCTATGTAAAAGGAACAGTAAGTGACGCCAAAACTAAACAACCCCTGGAAGCTGCGGTTGAAATAGTTGATCTTGAGAAAAATGTACCTGTTTACCAGGATTACAGCGATGCGGATCAGGGCGATTTTCTGGCTACGTTAACTTCCGGGAAGAACTATGGTCTAAATATTTCGAGAGCCGGTTATTTGTTTTATTCTGAAAACTTCTCGCTTGTGGGGCATGAAGCTAAAAATCCTTTTAATATAACTGTTTTGCTGGAACCTATTGAAGTTGGGAATAAAGTGGTGCTGAATAACATATTTTTTGATACCAATAAATTTGAGATAAAGAACGAGTCGCTGGCTGAATTGGCCAAACTGGTAGAATTTATGACTTTAAACCCAACTTTGCATATCGAAATATCAGGTCACACGGATAATGTGGGTAATAATCAGGCCAATCAAATACTTTCCGAGAACCGGGCAAAATCGGTATACCAATCTCTTATTTCAAATAAAATTGATGCCTCCAGGCTTGTATTTAAGGGCTATGGTGAAACACAGCCCGTTGCGCCCAATGACACTGAAGAAGGCCGAAAGAGGAATAGAAGGACGGAGTTTAAGATTATAGCTAAGTAAATGAGGTGAAAGGCGAAAGGTCAAAGGCAAAAGGTTGGAAAATGTAAAAAAACCGTTTACCTTTCGCCTATGAGAAAGAAAATATATGCCCTTGCTTTCCTCCTTATCGGGCTCATCTCTTGCACCTCTATTTTTAAAACCATGAATGCGGGCAGGCCCTGGCAAAATAAGATACAGCAAATCCCCGGAAGGATTGAATGTGAATATTATAACGAAGGTGGCGAGGGCATTGCCTACCACGACTCGGACAGTATTAATAATGGCAGCGGTAAGCTTAACCCGGCAAACGGCATTTTTTTAAATGAGTTCAGGATGACGGAAGGGGTTGATATTTCGTACACCAAATCACACGATATTGATAACAACCCCTACAATAAAGTGCCCAGGGATATGGATCAGTTATATGTGGGATGGACAAAGCCCGGCGAATGGATAAACTATACCGTCAAAATAAATGAATCCCGGAATTACCAGGTAGGTTTAATGTACACCGCCAACGGCGATGGCGCAATTTCACTTGATTTAGATGGAAAGGCCATTACCGGGGCATTAAAAGTAACATCAACACATGATGACCGAGATACCGTTGCATGGCGCCAGTGGCACCATTGGAATAAAGCGGACTCATTGACCACCATAAACCTAAAGAAGGGTACGCACACACTTACATTGCGTGTGGTGGCCAATGGAAACATGAATTTTGATTACCTGGAGTTTAAATGACAAGAAAGGGTGAGTACAAATCGTACCCACTCTTTTTTGCTATTGCTTTCAGCCTTATGCTTTTAGCTTTCTGCTTAATTCCCCATTTCCGACAAAAATTTTATCCGCATCAATTGTACTTCTTCGCGTGTGTATTCGTCGTTGCCTAATTCAGCCAGGGCGTCATCTATCGAATCTGCTTCCGCGGTGCGGAAATAATCAAATATTTCTTCCTGCTTATCTTCATCAATAATTTCGTCGATATAATAATTGAGGTTTAGCTTGGTGCCCGAATTAACAATGGTGTCCACTTCCTTCAATACTTCTTCATACGTCAGCCCTTTTGAATTGGCAATGTCATCGAGGTTTAAATGACGGTCGATATTTTGGATGATGAAAACTTTCAGCGCCGATTTATTTGCTGCGCTTTTGATCACCATATCAACCGGTCGGTCAATTTCGTTTTCTTCGACGTATTTCTCTATCAGGTCGGTAAATGGTTTACCAAACTTAAGCGCTTTCCCTGCCCCTACGCCAGAAATTTGCTTCAGTTCGTCGGTAGTGATGGGATAATGGGTGCACATTTCCTCTAAAGAAGGATCCTGGAATATTACGAACGGCGGCAACCCTTTTTGTTTGGCCAGCTTTTTACGCAAATCCTTCAGCATCTGCAGTAATTCGGTATCTAAAGCCCCGCCGCCCTGCCTTGGCCCATCTTCACCCTCATCATCATCAGTCGCCTCAATGGGTTTGTTCAATACAAAGCGGATGCTATACGGGTTTTCAATAAATGAGTTCCCTGTTTTTGTCAGCCTTAACAAGCCATACTGGTCAATATCTTTCGATAAAAAATTATTCAACAAAGCCTGCCTCATCAACGAGTTCCACAAATTAAGGCCATCTTCCTTACCCGACCCATAATAATCAAGCAGGTCATGCTCATAGTTCTTTATCTGGGCATTCTCTTCTCCCATCAGTATGCTTATGATATGATGGTCATCAAATTTCTCGCCGATCTCTTTAATAAGGCTTAAGGCCTTATGCAAATGCAACTCACCGTCAAAATGTTCTTTATGCCCGCAGCAATTGTCGCACATGTTGTTGCAACCTGCTTCGTTAAAATTCTCGCCAAAGTAATGCAGCAGCTGTTTACGTCTGCATACAGCTGATTCGGCATAGTCAATCACTTCTTTCAATATCTGGGTACCGATCTCGCGTTCCGCTACCGGTTTATCCTTCATGAATTTCTGCAGTTTGTCGATATCCTTTTCCGAGTAGAAAGCTACGCATACACCCTCACCGCCATCGCGGCCCGAGCGACCGGTTTCCTGGTAATAGCCTTCCATGCTTTTTGGCACGTCATGATGGATCACATAACGCACATCGGGCTTGTCAATACCCATACCGAAGGCAATTGTGGCGACAATTACGTCCACATCCTCCATCAGGAACTTATCTTGCGTATCGGCGCGTACTTTGGGGTCCAAACCAGCGTGATATGGCAGGGCTTTAACGCCATTAAGGTTAAGCGCTTCTGCAACTTCCTCCACCTTTTTACGGCTGAGGCAATAGATGATCCCTGATTTACCCGTGTTTTGCTTTACAAATTTTACGATCTCTTTTATCACGTTACGTTTGGCGCGTACCTCGTAAAAAAGGTTCGACCGGTTGAACGACGATTTATAGATGGTAGCGTTGTTCATTTGCAGGTTTTTTTGAATATCCTGCTGAACTTTTGGGGTAGCTGTGGCTGTTAAAGCAATGATGGGTATGTTATCGCCGATATTGCTGATCACCTGCCTGATCTTGCGGTATTCGGGCCGGAAATCATGCCCCCACTCCGATATACAATGGGCCTCATCAACCGCGACGAACGATACATTGTTCAGGCGGAGGAAATCAATATTCTCTTGTTTGGTCAGTGATTCAGGCGCTACATAAAGCAGCTTGGTTTTACCCGCCAAAACATCTTCCTTTACTCTTCCGATATCTGATTTTGTGAGTGACGAATTTAAAAAATGCGCAATGCTGTCCGATCCTCCAAAGGCCCTTAACTGGTCTACCTGGTTTTTCATCAGAGCGATCAACGGGGAAATTACAATCGCTGTACCTTCACTCATTAAAGCAGGCAACTGGTAACACATGGACTTGCCGCCACCGGTGGGCATAATCACAAATGTATCGTTTCCCGCCAGTATGTTTGTTATAATCGCTTCCTGCTCACCTTTAAAATTATCGAACCCAAAAAAATTCTGGAGGTTATCAAAAAGTGACTTCTTAGTTTCTATCATTATTTACTTATCCTTGAATGTTTTAAAAGTTTAAAGTAACAAATTTTTATCAATAAACGATGGATTTTCATTAAAATTTTAAAAAAAATGATTATTCAATGAGACTATCATGCTTATATGCAGAAAAAATAAGAAAATAATTAAAAGGCCTGCGATAGCTTCATTGCCACGAAAAAACAATTGAATTAATGAAAAACAATTTGTTTATTTATTCATTTAAACAACGGTATAACGGGCTATGATTAATTTAGTTTTATTTAATGCTTAATTTACAAATTAATGTACAATTTTGCCGGGCAAATACCAAATTAAAGCTTGTTTGAACACATGAATAAAAACTACTATGCCATTATTATGGCAGGCGGTATCGGAAGCCGTTTCTGGCCAATCAGCAGGACCTCACATCCAAAACAGTTTATAGATATACTGGGCACAGGGAAGACGTTGATTCAAAACACCTACGACCGTTTTTTAAAAATATGCCCTAAAGAAAATATCTATGTTGTTACTAACGACATATATACAAGTTTGGTAAAAAAACAGTTGCCGGATATGGCCGACGACCAGATACTAACTGAACCGGTAATGCGCAATACGGCCCCTTGCATAGCGTATGGTTCATTTAAAATTGAAAGCCTTAACCCGGACGCAGCGATTGTTGTTGCGCCGTCAGACCATTTGATACTTGATGAGCCCGCTTTTGTAAGCGCAATTGAAAAATCACTGGAAGTTGCCACAAAACATCAATGTCTTATTACGCTGGGTATTAAGCCATCAAGACCGGATACGGGTTACGGTTATATTCAATATACCAATCATAGCCTGAACAATGAATTTCATAAAGTAAAAACATTTACCGAAAAGCCGACGCTCGAAATCGCAAAAACTTTTATTCAAAGCGGCGATTTTTTATGGAATGCAGGGATATTTGTATGGTCGGCAAAAGCGATAGTCAATGCTTTTAGCCAGTATTTGCCGGATATGCACGAAATTTTTGCCGAAGCGCGGCCTGTTTACAACACCGACGACGAAAAACTCCACCTGCATAAATCGTACATGCAATGCACAAATATTTCTATCGACTACGGAATAATGGAAAAAGCCGATAATGTTTATGTGCTTCCATCGGAATTCGGCTGGTCGGACCTGGGTACCTGGGCGTCTATTTACGAGCTTGCCGACAAAGACTACGTGGGCAACGTGGTTATCCCATCGGAGAAAGTGATCATGTACGATTCATCCGATTGTATGGTAAATGTGCCCGGCGAAAAACTGGTGATATTACAAGGCCTGCACGATTTCATTGTGGTTGAAGCAAATGACACCCTGCTGATATGCCCCCGCGACCAGGAACAAAACGTAAAAAAGATAGTAGCCGATGTGAAGCAGCAGTTTGGGGCGAAGTATATATAGCCCCCCGACCCCCTAAATGAGGAGCAGAAAAAAGCCAATTTGCAATTCAAAAGCCCCCTTTAGGGGGTTGTGGGGTCAAATTTGCTAATCAAAAAGCCCCCTTTAGGGGGTTGGGGGCTGGAGTCTTTGCCTGATCGCCTCATACAATATGACCCCGGTAGCCACCGAAACATTCAGCGATTCAATTTCCCCATACATCGGTATTTTGGCTAAATAGTCGGCCATGCGGATCAATTCATTGCGTACACCATCCTCTTCCGAGCCCATGATGATGGCGGTTGGGGCCGTATAATCGGGCGTATAAATATCGTCTTTGGTTTTTTCGGTGCAGCAAACTAATTGCAGTCCTGACTCCTGCAGAAATTTAACTGTTTGGATAAAATTATCATGCCTGCAAACGGGTATTTTGTATAATGCGCCCGCTGATGTTTTGATGGCATCGGGATTTATTTGCGCCGATCCTTTGGCGGGGATTACTATGGCATGTACGCCGGCACATTCGGCAGTGCGGGCAATGGCGCCCATGTTGCGTACATCTGTAATAGCATCCAAAACTAATATCAGCGGAACCTGGCCGTTTTCAAAAAGCTGCGGGATGATGCTCTCAATTTTTTGATAAGTGATCGGCGAGATGAATGCGACCACCCCCTGGTGGTTTTTTTGGGTGAGGCGGTTCAGCTTTTCAACGGGTACCTGCTGGGCAGTTATTTGATATTCAGTCAAAAGTTCTTTTAACTCATTAAGCAAGGCGCCGCCGATGCCTCTTTGCAGGTACAAAGCCTCAATTTCTTTGCCCGAGCGGATGGCTTCAACAACCGCGCGAATGCCAAACACCATTTGATTGCTTTCGCGGGCCGGCCTGGAATTATAAGTCATTTTTAATATATTATTAGCGTGCAAAAGTAGCCATATTAATTGATTTGGCACTTATTGAACCAAAGCGCTATTTCGGTTTTTTAAAAATAGTTAACAATTTGAATCTTTATCCACATTGCCTTAAACAGCTGATGTTCAATAGCAATTTAAAGTTACTAACAATTTACTAACACAGGCTGTTAAGTGTAACTATCGAAATTTCAGATTCTTTTAACGATTTTTTGCAATTAAAAATTCGAATGTTAGTTAATCTCATGCAATCCCAAACATCTTTTATATATTTTTGTTGTCCCATGATTTTTGAGAACGAAAACCAAAACAAACCGACTAATACGGACCGGAAAAGTAGAATAACTAACCCTACGCCTTATAGCGGGTTGGGCAAGCTTCCACCCCAGGCAATTGACCTGGAAGAAGCTGTTTTAGGAGCTTTAATGCTCGAAAAAGATGCATTGTCGTCTGTTATTGACATTTTAATGCCCGAGGTTTTTTATAAAGACAACCACCAGAAAATATTTTACGCCATCAGGCACCTGTTCGAAAAATCATCCCCGGTTGATATACTTACAGTAACCGCGCAGTTGCGCCAGCAGGGTGAGCTGGAAATGATCGGCGGGGCATATTATATTACCGAACTTACCAATCGTGTGGCTTCGGCTGCCAATATCGAGTTCCACTCGCGCATCATTATCCAAAAATTTATACAGCGCGAACTGATCAGGATATCCACAGACGTTATACAAAGCGCCTATGAAGATACCACCGACGTACTTGATCTTTTAGACCGGGCTGAAAAAAATCTTTTCGAGATCGCGCAAAATAACTTGCGCCGCGATTCGCGCAAAATGGATGACCTGATGCATGAAACTTTGAAGGAAATTGAGGCGTTGAAAGACAAAAAAGACGGATTGACCGGCGTGGCATCAGGATTTACAGACCTTGACCGGATAACTTCAGGCTGGCAAAAATCCGACCTGGTAATTATCGCCGCCCGCCCTGCGATGGGTAAAACGGCGTTTGTATTAAGCTGCGCCCGAAATGCTGCGGTTGATTTTAACAAGCCGGTTGTAGTGTTTTCGCTCGAAATGTCATCTGTTCAATTGGTTAACCGTTTAATTTCAGGGGAAACTGAAATTGAACAGGAAAAAATCCGTAAGGGTAACCTTGAAGAATGGGAATGGGCGCAGATCCACTCGAAAATTGGCCGCCTTGAACAAGCCCCGCTGATCCTTGATGATACGCCGGCACTTAATATTTTTGAATTCAGGGCAAAGTGCCGCCGCTTAAAGTCGCAATACGATGTACAACTGATCATCATCGACTATCTGCAATTGATGCAGGGCAAAGGCGGCGATGGTAAAGGCAGCGGTAACCGTGAGCAGGAAATAGGCAGCATATCGAGGGCCTTAAAATCGGTAGCAAAAGAATTGAATGTACCGGTGATAGCGCTATCGCAATTAAGCCGGGCAGTTGAAAACCGTCCCGGCGGTTCAAAGCGGCCGATGCTGTCGGATTTGCGTGAATCAGGCTCCATTGAGCAGGATGCGGATATGGTATTGTTCCTTTACCGTCCAGAGTATTACGGGCTGGAAGTTGATGAAGATAACAACCCAACCCAGGGCGTAGGCGAGATCATTATCGCCAAGCACCGTAACGGTGAAACTGGCCGTGTACGATTAAAATTTGTGGGTAAATACGTTAAATTCACCGACCTTGACCAGGGAATGAATAGCTCTTTTGCACCCGGCAATGCCTTTGCAGGTTTAGCCCCTTCGCAGGATTTTGAGAAACCAAGCAACTTTATAATCAGGCCATCACGGATGGATGATATGGATGATGAGCAGCCATTTTAGGCCCCCCGGCCCCCTAAAGGGGGAGAAATAATAAGCCGCTATTCAAAGACTCCCCCTTTAGGGGGCCGGGGGGCTAAAACACCAACCCTAATACCACCCCAATAACAATAATCACCGGCGTTTTAATTTTTGTAAAATATAACAGCAAAAATGTCACCGCCATTATTAAATAAGCCAGCCAGTTCAGTCCAAAAGGCCTTGTCAATAAAATTAAGGCTGTGGCCATAAAACCGACGGCAACCGCGTTTATACCGCTCAACGAGTTTTTGATACGGGTTATTTTTTTAAGATCATTCCAAAACGGAACTATAAACAGGATAAGGATAAGACCGGGCGCATTTATGCCTATCACCGCGACTATACTGCCGGTAACCTGTCCCCAAAGTCCGCCGCCTTTATTTGCCATAGTTATGCCACCCAAAAACGAGGTAAAAGAAAACGTTGGCCCTGGTAAAGCTTGTTGAAGTGCATAACCCGATAGAAATTCCGGTCTTGTTAAATAATGTTTCACTTCCACAAACTCTGTGTACATCAGGGGCACCAAAACCGGGCCGCCACCAAATATTAATATCCCGTTACGGTAAAAATTTTCGAACAAGCGTATAGGCAAACTAAACGGCGATGTTTGATTCACCAAAGCGCCTAATGCTGCAAAAAACAATAAGATGCCAATAAAATAGGTCACCTTTTTGGGGTTTACGTTTGAAAACAGCTTAACACGCAATTCATTTTCTAACGGCTGTGTTTCAAGCGCCGATGATATAATGCCGCCCATCATAATAAGTATAGGGAAAGCATAGGTTTTTTGCAAGATCAGTGTTGCAATTAATGAGCCGATGGCCAGCATCATGCTCACCCTGCTTTTCAAAAATCTATGGGCGAAGGTGTAAGTGGCATAAGCAACAATTCCAACGGCTATGGGCTGTACAAAACGCAGCACAGAGGCAAATTTCGACCTGTCAGCAAACATTTTATAGCTTACTGCCGCTATACACATAATGGTTGCCGATGGCAGTATCCATATTAAAAAAGTGATGATAGCCAATCGTAGCCCACCAACTTTCCAGGCAATCCCCACCAGGGTTTGGGTTGATGCCGGCCCCGGTAACAGCTGCGATAAAGCGTTTAATTCAAGCAATTCACTTTCTGTTACATAACGCCGCTTTTCCACAAATTCCCTCAGCAATACGGCAATATGCGCCTGCGGCCCCCCGAACGCTGTGAACGTGTAAATAATTACATCACGTAAAAATAAGAGCTTCCGGTTGGTCATAGCGTTAGTCCATGGTCCATAGTCGATGGACCATGGATTTTTTTAGTTCATTTAATATGTGTATTCCTCATGAATAATCAATGAGTTATTGACTTTTATCTATGGACTATCGACCATGGACTATGGACTAATAGTCCTCATCTTCCCCTACGGCTTCATTGTAAACCGCCTGCAATTCCGAAAATGCGTGGTTATCGCGCTGCTCGCGGGTAACTTTCATGCCGGTTTCATAGGTATTTATGGCCTCCTGTTTGCGGTCCAATGCCTCGTACAGTTTTCCTAAATGATAATAGGTGCCAATATAATTTGGATGCTTATTAATAAGATCCTCGTAATATGCCAGTGCCTTATCTGTTTCATTGAGGCGCAGATACTCGGTAGCCAGCGCATATTTAAGGAACGGATCCTCCGGTTCGGCTTTTATAAATTCTAATAGCTTTTCTAATCTGCTAACCTGCATTTTAAACTCTCTCTTTTTTAACTAAATTTGCACAAACCAATTTAAGATGAAAATCCTTGTATGTATAAGTAATGTCCCTGATACAACGACAAAAATAACTTTTACTGATAACAACACCCAATTTAATACAAATGGCGTTCAATTTATATTGAATCCTTATGATGAGATTGCCCTCGCACGTGCTATCGAGCTAACAGACGGTGGCAACGGTTCGGTAACAGTAATAAATGTGGGCGAAGTTAATACAGAGCCGACCATACGCAAAGCGCTGGCTATAGGGGCAACTGATGCCGTGCGCATCAATGCTAAACCGCACGATGCCTGGTTCGTAGCTTTCCAGGTATCACAGTATATCAAAGCAAATAAATTCGACCTTATATTAACGGGCAGAGAGTCAATTGACTACAATGGTTCGAAAGTGGCCGGGATGCTTGGTGAACTTTTAGACCTCCCGTCTGTTTCGATCATCAAAAAATTGGAAATAGCAGGCGGTAATGCCACGGTTGAACGTGAAATTGAGGGCGGCAAAGAGGTATTAACTATACCGCTGCCTTTTGTTGCAGGTTGCGCTGAAGGTGTTGCAGAACCAAAAATACCGAATATGCGCGGTATCATGTCGGCACGTACCAAATCCTTAAGTGTCATCGAACCTGTTGAAGTAAAAACATTTTCGGACGTAATAAGTTATGAAACCCCCGCCCCGCGCGGACAGGTAAAATTGGTTTCAGCGGATGATCCTGCCAAACTGGTAGAGTTGCTGCATACCGAAGCACGGGTTATATAAATACAAAGTTTAAACCAGGCCGCCGGCCTTAATATTTTTATATGTCAGTTTTAGTTTATACGGAAAACGCCGATGGTAAATTCAAAAAATCAACTTTTGAAGCAGTTTCTTATGCCCGCGCTATTGCGGATCAAAATAAAACCAGCCTTACGGCCATCTCTATTGGTGATGTAGGCAAGGATGAATTAGCAAACCTCGGCAAATATGGAGCCGAAACAATATTGAATGTAGCTAACGAAAAATTAAAGAACTTTGTTAACCAGGCGTACGCTTCCGTAATTGCCGAAGCTGCTAAAAAGCAGGGCGCTGATATCGTGGTTTTGTCAAATTCATTTTCCGGAAGGGGCCTTGCCCCTAGGCTCGGCGTTAAATTGGAGGCGGGGGTAGCCGACGGCGCTGTTTCGTTGCCTGACCAGGCAGGCGGAAAATTTATCGTTAAAAAAACTGCTTTTTCGGGTAAAGCTTTTGCTGTTGTTGAATTGACATCGGCTAATAAAGTAATCTCGTTAACGCCAAATTCATACAAAGTAGTTGAAACGGGTTCAACGGCAAAAGTGGAAGATTTTAGCCCAGAAACCAAAGCATCAGATTTCACAGCGGTGATGAAAGAAATTGTCCGGTCAACGGATAAAGTGTCTTTGCCTGATGCAGATATCGTGGTTTCGGGCGGGCGCGGCTTGAAGGGCCCCGAAAACTGGGGCATGGTACAAGAACTCGCCAACCTGCTTGGCGCGGCTCTTGCGTGCTCAAAACCAGTCTCAGACGCAGGCTGGCGGCCGCATAGCGAACATGTTGGACAAACTGGTATTGCAGTCAGTCCAAATTTGTATATTGCAATTGGAATTTCGGGCGCCATACAGCATTTGGCTGGGGTAAGTTCATCAAAGGTGATCGTTGTTATTAATAAAGATGCCGATGCGCCCTTTTTCAAGGTAGCTGATTATGGTATTGTTGGAGACGCTTTTGAAGTAGTACCAAAACTGATTGCTGCAATTAAAGAATATAAAGCTTCGGCTTAAAAAAAGATAGGTTGTGATGGGTAATGACATGAAAAAAATTAAACTGGATATTGTTGGCTTATCCTACAGCCAAACACAATCCGGTGCTTATGCCCTTGTTTTAGGCGAAGTTAGCGGACGCAGAAGACTCCCGATCATTATCGGCAGTTTTGAAGCGCAGGCTATTGCTATTGAGATAGAGAAAATGACACCCAGCAGGCCGCTCACGCACGACTTATTTAAAAGTTTTGGCCAGGCTTATCATATCAACGTGCTGGAAATTATCATTTATAACCTGGTCGACGGGATATTTTACGCGAAGCTTATTTGTTCGGATGGCAAAAAGATGGTAGAAATCGATGCCCGTACCTCTGATGCTATTGCGGTTGCCGTAAGGTTCGACTGCCCTATTTATACTTACGAGTTTATACTGTCAAGCGCAGGCATCGTGATTGAGGGCAATGATTTTGTTTATCTTGAAAACATCAATGAAACCGCGGAAGAAAAAGCCGCGTCAACGCCAACAGGCGGATTTACTTCATTAAGCGTCGATGAATTAAAAACCAAACTACAGGAAGCGCTTGCCGAAGAATCCTACGAAAAAGCCGCCAAGATCAGGGATGAGCTCAATAAGAGGAAAGCGTCTTGAGTATATCGGATTTATCGCAGTTGGTTAGTTTTTTAAGGCGCTCATGAGGGCTGCGCCGTTTCGGAATTTCGATTTCGGATTTAATATTTTCCGAAAATAACTCAAATCCGAAATCGAAAATCGTAAATCCAAAATTCTTTACTACCTTAAGCCTGGATTAAACTGATCACCAAACATGGATAGATATACCGGCTTAATAGGTATTGCGCTGATTTTCGGGATCGCATTTGCAATGTCGAACAACCGCAAGGTTATTAATTACAGGCTGGTATTTTCGGGGGTGGGAATACAGTTGGCGCTGGCGCTTTTTATTCTTAAAACCACAGTAGGGCAGGATATTTTTGGGTTCCTGGCTTCGGGCGTAAAAAAATTATTGTCATTTTCAGACCAGGGAGCCGAATTTATTTTCGGCGTGGTCGCCAATAAAGACTCGCAGCTTACAAAGGTATTCGGATCGCAATACGGCTATATTTTCTTTTTCAGGATAATCCCAACGATCATATTTGTAGCAATTATCATTAATATCCTGTATTATTTTGGCATAATGCAGCGTGTAGTGAAGGGATTTGCCTGGGTAGTTTTTAAAGTAATGGGCGTAAGCGGCGCCGAAGCTGTGTCAAATGTCGGCAGCGCGTTTGTAGGGCAGGTGGAAGCGCAGATCATGATAAAGCCTTATTTAAAAACGATGACCATGTCGGAACTTTTGGCTTCCATGAGCGGCAGTATGGCCTGTATAGCCGGCGGCGTAATGGCCTCTTATATTGCCCTGGGCGTACCCGCCCAGTATTTACTGGCGGCAAGTATCATGGCTGCCCCCGGCGCACTCGTGATCTCGAAAATTGTATGGCCCGAAACAGAAGTTTCGGAAACCCGGGGAAAAGTACTGGTAGAGGTAAAAAGGGAGGATGCAAACTTGTTGGGCACCATGGCACGCGGCGCAAGCGATGGTTTAAAGATTGGTTTTAATGTGATAGCCATGCTGATCGGCTTCATTGCCATCATAGCGTTGGTTGATTATGTATTGGGGAAAACCGGCTTCTTTTTGGCCTCCTACCTTCACCTGGGTTTGGGTTTTATCAATATCGACCTAAAAACACTTAGCCTCAGCCAGATATTGGGGGCCTTATTTTCTGTTTTTGCATGGGCTATGGGTGTGCCGCATAAAGATATTCAAGTCGCCGGCTCATTAATGGGCACTAAAATGGTTGTGAATGAATTTGTTGCCTATCTTGACCTGGTAAAGATCAAAGCGTCAATGGCCCCCAAAACATTGATTATTACCAGCTTTGCACTTTGCGGCTTTGCCAATTTCGCGTCTATTGGTATACAGGTTGGAGGGATAGGCCAGCTTGCGCCCGAAAGGCGGGCGGATCTTGCTAAATTGGGTATCAAGGCCCTGATCTGTGGTACGCTTGCCTCCTATTTATCGGCTACAATTGCAGGAATTTTAATGTAATATTACCCGATGAAGAAACATTACCGGCACGAAAATGATTGCTTAAACTGCGGGGCAATCCTGCATGGCAAATTCTGTCACGTTTGCGGGCAGGAAAACGTGCAGATAAAAGAGAACTTCGGCCACATGATGGATCACGCCATCAGTGATTATTTTCATTTCGACCACCAGTTTTTTCACACCTTAAAACCTTTGTTTTTTAAACCAGGTATGCTTACCACCCAATACATGGCCGGCAAGCGGGTGCAATATTTGCATCCTGTTAAAATGTACATTTTTATAAGCCTGGTTTATTTCCTGGTACTTTTTCAGCAAACAGGTGGTGGCATCGTAAAAATTGATACCAAAGAGATGACCACCGAGCAATTAAATGCCGCGGTAAAGGCCATTAACCAGAGCACATATCTCCCGCCCAACGCAAAAAAAGAAGCACTACACGATCTTTACAAGGATAATGGCTACACGATAATAAATAACAAGGTTGTAAAAGACACTTCTAAAAAAGCAAAAGAAAGCCTCAAACAGGAACAGGCTAACCCTCACATGGTTAACCCGACAAGCAACGATAGTACCTACGAGGCATATTTAGCGGCCCAGGCAAAATTACCTGCCGCAAAGCGCGACGGCTGGTTTGAAAGGTATTATAATAAAAAGGCTTTTGCGATAAACAAGCAAAAAATAAATGTAAAGGAAGTGATCGAAGACGGCATAAAGCACAACTTCCCAAAAATGATGTTTGTGCTTTTACCCTTATTCGCGCTTATACTGATGATTACGTTTTATAGGAGTAAAAAATTCTATGTAGAGCACCTGATTTATTCTTTTCACCTGCATTGCTTTTTATTCCTGTTTTTGGCAACGATAATGATCTTACATTTTATTATTCCCGCCAATTTGTATTGGTTAACCGGCCTGCTGGACTTTGCCGCGGTAATCATAATTATATGGTACATATACAAATCCTTACGAGTGGTTTATGCAGGGAGCGGCTGGCGAACTGTTACAAAAATGATAGGTATGTCTTTCGCCTATTTTTTCGCATTTTCCATTTGCTTGACGGTGCTGCTGTTGTTTACGGTTTTTAGCGCGGTATAGCAAAAAAAGGATAAAATGTATAGACGCAAGATATAGCGTCTATACAAACCGGCCCGTTTCTCACAATTTTCCAGACCTTTCAGGAACAGTATTCGAAATATAATTAAAATTCAACACCTGGTCGCCTATCATTAACTTAAACTCCCCTGCCTCGGTAACCGTTTTGCTTATATCGTTAACAAAGGCAAGGTCTTTTGAGGTGATTTTAAAGGTAACGGTTTTGCTTTCGCCCGGCTTGAGGTCTATCTTATCATAAGCCCTTAACCGTTTGGTATCCGGTGAGATACTGGCGTATTGTTGACTGGTATAAAGTAAAACCGATTCCTTCCCTTCCCGCAGCCCGGTGTTTTTTACATCAACGGTAACTGTTAAAGTTTCATTTTCCTTCAGATCAGGTTTGCTTAAATGCAGGTTGCTGTAGCTAAAAGTGGTATAACTTAAACCTGTGCCAAATTCGTAAAGCGGATTATAGCTGTGACTGTCGTCCGAATTGCCGTTCTCCAAATTTTTACGATAATAGTTATTCAAGGAATTAGCATATTGCGGGTAAGTAACGGGCAGCCTGCCGGATGGGTTTGCATCCCCGAACAGGATGCTTGCCAGCGCGTCGCCTCCCTCGTTACCTGATAGGTAAGTCATAATAGTAGCTGCCGACTGGCTCTCGGCCTCGGTAACTATCCGCGGGCGTCCTTCGGCTAAGACCAAAATGATGGGTTTGCCTGTTTTAGCCAGTTCAATTGCCAGTTCGGTCTGAGCCCGGGGCAGGTTAAGGTCGTCAATATTACCCACATTTTCGGTGTAAGATAATTCACCCAAACAGAGCACGATCACATCAGCTTTTTCGGCTGCTTTTACCGCGTCTTTTACATTTGTGAGGCTGTCGAATCGTGCGCCGGGCTCATAGCTCACATTATCCTTGCCAATTTTTTGTTGTATCGCCTTCAATATTGTGTTTTTATTAGCTGCGAAATTATCTGATTGCTCGCCCTGCCAGGTGTAACTCCATCCGCCGTCAAGTGACCGCATTGTATTTGCTGTCGGGCCTGTCACAAAAACCTTCAGGTCTTTTTTTAGTGGAAGGATGTTGTTTTTGTTTTTTAATAAGGTGATTGCTTCGGTAGCAGCCTGTACGCTGGCCTGCCTGAACTCATCAGAACCAAACTTAGGGTAATCATCCGGGTTGCCAACCGGACGTTCGAACAAGCCCAACTCATATTTTACTTTGAGGATACGGTGTACGGCTTCGTTAATACGGGCCATGGATACTTTCCCTTCGTGCACCAGTTCTATCAAATAATTGTAAAAAGTATATTCATAAGGCACCATGCTCATGTCAATACCAGCGTTCACAGCGATCATTACCGCATCTTTTTGAGTAGCTGCAATGTGGTGGCGGTCATGCAGGTATTCAATATCCCGCCAGTCGGTTACGGCAATGCCGTCGAAATGCAACTCGCCGCGCAAAACATCAGTAAGCATGTAATGACTGCCGTGGATCGGCACACCATTTATCTCGCCCGAGTTGATCATTATCGTCTTTGCCCCTGCTTTAACGGCCTCGGCAAATGGTGGTAAAAAGTATTCGCGCATGTAACGATCGGGAATCCAAGCCGGTGTGCGGTCTTTCCCGCTTAATGGATCACCATAGCCCAAATAGTGCTTCATACAGGCGGCAACATGGTATTTATCGCCAACATCAGTGCCCTGGTAACCCCTTATTATGGATGCGCCCATGGTTTTTATCAGGTAAGGATCTTCGCCAAAGGTTTCATAAATGCGCGGCCAGAGCGGTGTTTTACCAAGGTCCAAAACCGGGGAATAGTTCCACGGAATATAGCTTGCACGTGTTTCATAGGCGGTGATCTCCCCTGCCATATGCGCTATTGCCCGGTTAAAGGTAGCCGCCATAGCAATTTCCTGCGGGAACAAGGTACTGCCCTGGGTATAGGTTACCCCGTGTATGGCATCAATACCATAAATAACCGGAATTTTTAATCTGTCTTTTGCGGCTTCGGCCTGGATGGCTGAAATTACTTCGTGCCAATGCTCACGGGTATAAGCATGCCCGCTCACATTTAATATGGAACCGACATGATATTTTAAGATTGCTTCCTTTATTTTACCAGCATCGATCTGGTGCACACCATTTGTAGTTGTTGATACTACATCTGATGTTACTTCGGTCATCTGCCCTACTTTTTCTTCAAGCGTCATCTTAGCTATCAGGGCGTCTACCTTTTTATCGGTTTCACTTTCCGGTTTTTTAGGTTGTGCTACAACTATCAGCACATTTAAAAGCATCACATTAATGATAATAAAGATCCTTCTCATAATTTTGGTTTGATTTAAGGCAATAACAGGTGGTTTTATATAGTTGAATTTCAAATTTTTATAGGTCTAATTTACAGTTTTTAACTTATTCTGCAGCGCTTCAATCGCATTAGCTAAATAAGCAAAGGGCGCGTTCCAATTAATGGCTATTTCATTTGCTGCGTAAGCCCGGTCATCATCAATGTAGGCTTCATCCGGTACTGTCGACGGTACTTTAATGTGATCCTGCATTCCGGGGTTGGGGCCGCCCACCAAAAGACCGGGCACGGGGTCAACAACGCCATCGGAAACTGACGGGCGGTGATGTGGGTGCATCGGGGTTTTGCTTCCGTAACCGGTTACGTAAGAATAACCTGTGCCATTTCTTCCTAAAATGTAGTCGAGGTTATCCAACGCGCAACGCAGGTATTTGGGATCATTTGAGAGTTTATAAGCTTGTATCAAAGCGACACCTTCATTAGCCGCGACTGAATTACTGCCCCAATTAAAATTACGCTTTGATTTATCCATTACAGTTTGATAGGCGGTCTCATCGGCACCTTTTACGAGGCTGTCCGCTAAATCCAGCAACCGTTTTTTTAGTTCGGGCAATTCTCCGGGTGCGTTTTTACCAAATGAATCAGTGTTTTTTAAAAGCGTGTAATAGCCTAACAACTTAACCTGGTTCCAGGAAGGAATAGGCATTCTATTGTCGGGAAGCAGGTTAATCCCTTTTAGGTATTGCGGATCTTTCGTGGTCACAAATAATTCCGAAGCTGCCCATATAAATTCGTCAGTAAAATTATTGTCGCCATACGCACCGGTTGTTATTGGGGGACTGAATTTTTTATTCATGGCATCCTGGTTATAAGCGACATCTGGATTTTTTGCAGCCCAATCCCAGGCTTTATTTGCGTCATTCAGGCACGAATCGGCCAAGCCGGGTAATTCTTTAGGGAATTTCCTGAATATACGGCTGCACTGTGCCATAACCGCCGCGAAATCAAGCGTGGCGGCCGTCCCTTTCTGAACGACGAAACGGGGTTCGGCTGCTTTATCCGGCATTTCAAATTTGTCGAATATCGCATTGGTAAGCTTATGGTAAACGCCGCCGTCGCCTGGGTCCTGCATGGTGAGCATCCAGCGCAGGTTCCATAAAACCTCGTTCAGTATGTCAGGTATGTTGTTGCCGCTTTCTGGGATATTCAGCTTTACCGTTTTCATATAAGCCGGGAAATCCTCATATAGTGAAAGCAGGGTGCTTGTACTGATCCCGCTATTAACAATATACTTGTTATAGTCGCCGGCATCGTACCAGCCGCGGGGAGATGAAATAGTTGTCCAGGCGGGGCGTTTATCGGTAGCCGCCGATGGGTGTATCAACACGACGGTATCGGGATGGCCGCCTGCCCTTGCCCATTTGCCGGCATATTTTTCTTCAAGCGGTATAGAGGCCCGCATAAAATAATAAGCTTTTATGGATGCATTAGCGACCTCTTTTAAAACTGAATTCTTGATTTCAAAGGGATATGAAACTCCGACATCTGGTACAATCATGATGTATTTACCCGGTTTGCTGTAATTGGTAAAATCGGCAATTGCGGTTGTATTCCCTACAAAATCAGGTTTAACTGATTTTTTTAAATTCCCGGTAAACACCGTTTTTCCATTGATTATCTGGATATAAAAAACAGTGTCTTTTCCAGTTAAAACTACTGCCGTTTTAGGTGCATTCGGGTAAAAGCCAATCTGGTTAAGCCGGGTATTTTGTTGCCAACTCTGTTGTCCAAACGATTTTTGCGTAAACAGGGTAATAGTTAATATGAATATAGATACCCTATTTATAATAAAACTTCGTGAATATTTATTGCTCATTTACAATAACTATAAGTTACAGGTATACTTTTAAGGAGGTAAAACTGGCAGATAAATATAGGTGTAACATGTACAATAAGTATAATACTAAATTGACAATTTACTATACAAAATATAATACTAAACAAACAGGCGGCATAGGACCCGGGAGATAAATCCGGGAGATTTTTTAACGGAAAGGATAATTATTAAAATTTAAGCAGACTATACGCCAACGTTAAACTAAACAAGTTGATGCGCGTCTGGCCGCTGCCATAGTCCTGTTTGGTAAGGCCGGCTTCATAGCGCAGGTCTATTGATATTTTCTTTATATCGATGCCCGCCCCAAACTGCCAGGCAAAATTTTGGTTCTGGTAATCGAGCGAACCGGCCGCTTTGGCAGCATCAACAAAACTTTGTTGTTTATTAACGGCGACGGAAATTATAGGGCCGGTATAAAAACGCCCTCCGAATCCAAATGCACCAATTTTGCCGCCGATCAACAATGGGACATCAATACTGGTGAATTTTTGTTTTGTTTCGCCGCCATTTGCTGCAATATCCACATCTTTGCTGGTGGCATATATCTCTGGCTGAAAATTAAAGCCCAATGCGCCAACCCGCATCCAAAAGCCGGCGAGGTAACCTGCCTGGTTGCCGCTGTTAAAAGTTGCAGCGGTAGTTGACTGGATACTTGAGAGGTTCATGCCGCCTTTTACGCCGAATTGGAAAGACGGTAAAATTTGCGCTGAGGCAAATCTGATACAGGCTGTGAAAATTGCTGCGGCAAGTAATAGTTTTTTCATGATAGAATTGTAAAGCAGAATACTTTGAGAAACGAATAAAGTTGAAGGTTATTATAGGATGCCGTCCTTAAACGCCTAAAAATAGGAATCCGGTCCACACCATAAACTAACGTTTAAGCACGGACCGGATATCACGGATTTTCTGAAATAAAATTAGGAATTATTTATTAATCCAATAGCTAAAAAAAATAATTTATTGGGTTAATTTTCCCTGGTAATAATCAAGTATTTTGCTGTAAATGATATAGTCGTACCGGGCACTTATCAAGTTTAAATTAGCTGCATCCATATTACCTTTTGAAATCAAAAATAAATCCGATGTTATCACGCCTGCGTCAAAACGTATTTTCGAGACGCGGTAACTTTCGGTATAAGCTGCCGATTCATCCAGCAAGGCTTGGTAACGGTTGTAAGCAGCATTCATGTTATACCAGGCCTGGTCAACATTTTGTTTCAGCACTATTTTAGTGTTGTCTTCAATGTACTGAAAATTCAATAAATTAAGTTTGGCAAGCGAAACAGCGTTCTTCTTTACGTGGTTAGTGAATATCGGGATGTTTAAGCCTAATTGAAAATAGGTACCATAATTATTCCTGAACTGGTCTGAATAGCTTGCTGAGTTCAAATTAGAATAATTCGTGTTTATGCCACTATAAAGCGCCAATTGGGGATATAAAAGTCCCTTGGCATATTTTACACCTTTTTCAGCACTTTCACGCATCAGGGTTGCTGCCTTTACCTGTGCCAATTGTTGCAATGCTGTATTATAAACATCGTCGGCGTTAACGCCATTGTCTCCTTTTAATTGTTCAGCATTTAGCGGCTCCAATTGAGCGTTTTTATTAAAGGGAATATTCAAAACGTTATATAGGCTCAGTTTCGCGGCATCCAGAGCGTTCTGGGCCTGAACCACTGCAACCACAGAAGCTGCATACGCTCCCTTAAAATCCGAATATGTTGAGGCAGTTAAATTTGCCCCGTATTTTTCCTTGGTATCGGCAATGCCAACGTTTTCCTTTGCCACGGCAAGCTGGGTCTTGCTCTGGCCTAATATTTCCCCCGCATCCAGCACCTGCAGGTAATTAGTAATAACATTAACGGTGACGATGTCTTTTGCCGCCTGGAAAGCCATTTTACCCGACTGGTAGGCCAACGAGGCTTGCTTAATTGCATTTTGAAGGGCAAGTCCGTTAAAGATGGTTACGGATCCCTGCAAGTTATAATTATCCGATGTCACTCCCTGGGTAATATAATTATTGGTTACCGGGTTTAGGGCACGACCCGAAGAAAGCGTACGGTTTGCCCCGCCTGTAATATAAGGGATCAGGTTGTCTTTTGCCTGTACCAAACCAATATGCGCCTGTTGGGCAGTCAACGAGTCCTGCTTTACAGTCAAATTGTTTTTTATGGCAATATCAAGGCATTGCTGGAGGGTAAGCAGCGTGTCTTTTTGCTGGGCCCTGACTAAAAAACTGCCGGCAATAAAAATTAGTGTCAAAAAATATTTACTAAATCGCATTTTATATTATTGTATATATAAATTATTTGTTCAGAATTTTCTCGAGGACGATACTTTTCCATCCAGCAAGTCAATAATGCGGGTACCATATTCTGCATTTTTTTCCGAATGTGTTACTTGTATAATGGTTACCCCGTCCTCCTTATTCAGTTTGCGGAAAAGCTCCATTATTTCAACCCCCTGTTTTGAATTTAAATTTCCGGTAGGCTCGTCAGCCAATAATAGCTTGGGCTTGGCAATCAAAGCGCGGGCTATCCCCACCAATTGTTGCTGACCGCCTGATAGCTGGGCAGGGAACAAATCTTTTTTTCCAACGATCTGGAAACGGTCGAGGATATCCGCTACCATTGCTTTTCGCTCGGTGCTTTTAAAATCCTGGTAAATTAACGGGGTTTCGATGTTTTCGTAAACGGTAAGTTCGTCAATCAGGTGATAGGCCTGGAAAACAAAACCAATGTATTGTTTATATAAAGCCGAGCGCTGTTTTTCTTTAAGCTGGTGGACGGCGTTGCCCACAAAATAATGAAAACCATCAGAAGGATCGTCAAGCATGCCGATGACATTTAACAAAGTTGATTTGCCCGAACCGGACGGGCCCATGATCGAAATAAATTCGCCTTCATCAACCTCGAGGTTGATATCGTTAAGTACAAAGTTTTTATTGCCGCCAACCTGGTAATATTTTGATACGTGCTGTAATGATAACATGTTTTTAATTATGAATTAATGATTTACTGAACTATTGATTTCCAATTATTAATAAATTAATCCGAAATCGAAAATCCGAAATCCGAAATTTTATTAATGAAATGAATGCTAATTTATAAATAAGTACCCGATTAGCACCCATTTCATTATGCCATTAGGGTATCAATAACATACCAAACTTTCAAATTACTTATTATCAATTACTTATGCTATAACGTCTGGTAAATACTGTCCGCTAACGTAACAGGGAGCGTACGGTTATGATACAACTTGGTGAGTATTGAGTAGTGAATAGACAGCGGTGAGAGAATTTGGTTTTCGCCCGTTAAACTGGATGGTTGCAAAGAAACCTGTGTGCTATGGCATTTACTATAATTTGTTTCCCGGCACGTTCAATGGTAAGTTTATAGGACATTCCGGGATTGCCTTGCAGAAGGGACCATGCCTTTCCCATAGTAATGCCACTCACGTTTTTATTATTAACTTTCAATAAGATATCTCCCTTAAACACGCCCGGCACCGAAGACTTTCCATCATACTGGCTAACGCCCAAAATGCTGTACCGGCCATCGGCCGCAGGGCGAAGGGTTAACCCGACAAGGCTCATGTCAACTTCCACAGGTTTACTGATGCGTTGGAAATACACGGTTCCATGAGTATAGTCAAGACCGACACGGTAGTTAAGCAAAGAAGCGGCCCCCATCAAGCCTGCCGTAGCTATGCCAGAGCGCTTTTGAAAATAGGCTAACCGGTCCGCGGGAAAAGATACAACGATCATATCCCGAAAAATCAGGCCCCCATACTCCATTTTATTAACGCGCAGTAATTGCCAGTCGGGCTCGTCGTCTAATCCCCATAAATTAGCAATCCCGATGGCGCCCCTCGCGGATGGCCATGAGGTATGGGCTTTATTCCAATTGGAGATAAAACCGGCGGAGATAAATGTAACGGGCGTGCCAGCGTCGAGGCCTAAGTTAAAAGATTGGCCATCAACCTTGCCGGGGATTTGTATGAGGTGATTTTGAGGGTTAAAAAAGCCCGCTACAGCTTTGCCCACAAAATGAACGGAACCCGGAGCCCCAATTGTGAATAGCCTGCCGGGATAGTCAATTACAACATCATAATTGCAAAGTACAGCGGAAGGCAGGTTTATATCCGCCTCCAGCCCCGAACCCACGGTTGTGCCTTTTACAATTTCGACGGGTTGTTTAAGATTTTTAATTACTACCAGCATCCCTCCTATTTGAATTTCCTGAGGCGGTTTTATCACGCCTTTATTATTTGCAGGTATTAACCCGAGCTCTTTTGCGAGGCGCTCCGTTATTGATAGATCGGGCGTACCATTGTCTACCCAGGCATTTACCGGTTTTATCGCTCCGTTGGGTAAGTAAACCCCTACTCTTATTATTATCCGGTTATGATCAAGGGTAAGCGGTACAGTAGCCGACTCAGCCCTGGTTACGGCAACGGCTGGAATGAACGAAAGGCTAAATAGTAATAATGTAAACAAAAATCTTGTTTTCATCACTTTAAAAATATAGTTCGAACTCCTCTAAATCTCATCTCGCTACCAGCGGGGAGACTTTTTATTGTCTTCCTTTTTTTCCTGCCAACTGCTACTATTAACTGCTACTCGCTCCGTAGACTCTTCACCGGGTTAGCTACAGCTGCTTTTATGGATTGAAAACTTACCGTAAAGAATGCGATCAATATGGAAAGGATGCCGGCCAGAACAAATATCCACCATTGGATATTGATGTGGAAGGCATAATCCTGCAGCCATTTATAAGTAAAATACCATACTGTTGGCCAGGCAATTAAATTAGCTATTAAAACAAGCTTCAAAAAATTACCTGAAAGCATTAATGTAATGTTTTGAACGGAGGCCCCTAATACTTTTCGGACACCTATCTCTTTTATCCGTCTTTCGGCAGAGTGCGATGCCAGGCCAAACAAGCCTAAACAGGAAATAAATATGGCCAGGCCGGCAAGGATGCCTACGATCTGGCTCACCTGGTTGTTAGCTTTATAAACGTCGTTAAAATGATCATCCAAAAACTGGTATTCAAACGGGTAATCAGGGTAAACATTGTCCCACTTTGATTTAATAAAGGCAATTGCTTCAGCTGTGTGACGGCCATTGATCTTGACCGATATATCCCTGAAACCCCAATGCCTCGCGGCTACCATAAACATGGGCTCAATGGGATACTGTAAGGAGTTGAAACTAAAGTTTTTTGCGATACCCGTTATCGTACTTGTTGAATCGAAACCAAACCGTTGTCCTATTAACCTGGACAGAGGATACTTAGGATAATCTTTCATTAGTTCTTTTGCTAAGGCCTCGTTAACAATATACTGCTTGCCATCGGCTGTCTTATCGCCCGAGAAATTTTTGCCTGCAACCAATTTGATTTTGTACAAACTGAGGTAGTTGGTGTCGACCACCAACAAGGTTGTTCCAAGCTGCTGTTTTGGCCCAAAAGAGGGCGTGAATGTTACGCCTGTTTGGTCTAAATGGCTTCCCAAAATATCCTGTGACGCTGTGACCCCAGAAATTAAAGTGCTGCCTAACAGTTCAGTGCTAAACTGGTCGTATTTTTTGGTGGTGATACCATCCAACGGTATGTTTACCACCTGGTCGCGGTTATACCCGGGATCCTGTTTTTGCATAAATCGCAATTGCTTTAGTACAAAAACGGTAGCTATCATCAGGAAAATAGCACTGGCAAATTGCGTAACAACCAATATATTCCTTAACGAGCTTTTGTTTCTACCTACTTGTACTGAGCCTTTCAAAACCTTTGCCGCCTGGAAAGACGACAAATAAATGGCGGGGTAAATACCTGAGAATATCCCGATAAGGATCGTGCCGCCGAGCACAGTAAACAGTACGCCGATACTGCCGAAAATATTAAAGGAAATAGCCCGCTCGCTGAGGCTGTTTATATAGGGCAGCGCCAATTGCACCAATACTACGGCGATTATTAATGCCATAAAGGCTAATAACACAGTTTCACCAAGAAATTGTGCGGCCAATTGAAAACGATAAGCCCCGATCGATTTACGGATACCCACCTCCTTAGCCCGCTCCGCCGAGCGCGCAGTTGAAAGGTTTATAAAATTAACACACGCAATTATCAGCACAATAAGCGCTATAACCGCAAAAAGGTTTGTGGACTTTTTATCAAATTTTTGATAGTTAATATAATCAAGCCCGATATCAGCCGAATTGGCGTGTACATCCTTTAAGGGCAAAGTAAACAGTTTATAATATTTCCAGCCATCGCCTTTAAGGTGCCTTTTCAGGTAAGCTGGAAATTTTTTATCTAAAGCCGCCGCGTCTGCGCCGGGCGCAAGTTCCAAATATGTATTGAGCCAGTTCCCGCCCCAGTTGGTAAACATCCAGGGTTTATAAACACTACTGAATGAAAATAAAGCATCAAATTGTAATTGTGAATTCTTCGGCGGGTTGGCAACTATGCCGGTTACTGCGAAAGTTGTTGTATCATCGCCATAATGGGTTATAATTTTACCGATTGGATCAGCATCGCCGAACAGCTTTTTGGCCTCTCTTCCGTAAGCATTGCAGTATTAGGTTTAAGCAATGCTGTTTGCCGGTCACCGCGTACTACTTTGAAATCGAATATTTTAAGGAATGTAGAATCCACAAAAAATACTTCCGGTAAGAATATCCGTTTCGCATCCTTTGTTAACTGGTATTTTTCGCTCCAGTGTATCCTGGTAAAGTTCTTTATTTCAGGAAATTCCTGTCGTAAGGTCGGGCCCATAGGGAACATGGATAAGGCAACCTTCTGGGTAGCCCCCTGCGCGCCAATGGTTTGCACTTCGTTTAGCCGGTAAATGTTTTTGGTGTGGAAATTGTCGAAACTCTTTTCATAAGAAACAAACAACATAATAACGATACAGGCTGCCATCCCTACTGACAAGCCGATAATGTTGATAGCCGAAAAAACCTTGTTTTTCCAGATGTTGCGCCAGGCGATTTTTAAATAGTTTTTTATCATGGATTAGTTCATTGGTTCACTTGTTCATTAGTTCATCGGTGTTGCTTAGTTAATCACTGATTTTTTACTTTTTACTTTTTGCTTTTATTCTTCAACAGCAAACTGCTACTGCTAACTGCCTACTCAGACCTAAGGCTCTTCACAGGGTTTGTTAATGCGGCCCTGATAGCCTGGAAACTGATGGTTATCAGCGTAATCATGAAAGCCGCAAGTGCCGATAACGCAAATACACCTGGGCCTATGCTGATACGGTAATCGTATTTTTGCAGCCACCCATGTAAAAAATACAAGGCTATGGGTGATGCTATTACGCAACTGATCATCACCAACACAATAAAATCTCTTGATAACAGCAGCCAAACCTGCGCTACCGATGCGCCCAATACCTTTCGGATACCAATTTCCTTGGTGCGCTGTTCTGCAACATAAGCGGCAAGGCCAAACAAACCGAGGCAGGATATAAAAATAGCTAACGCCGCAAAAACACCTGCCAGTTTGCCAACAAGTACTTCCAGGTTGAATTTACTATTGTATTCGTCATTAACAAACCGGTAGCTAAATGGGTAAGCAGGGTTATACCTGTCGAATATTTTGCCAATCTTTTCAATAGCCTCGTGGGTGTTTGCTCCTCGTGATAAACGGTACATAGCAAAATTACTGCCACGTCCGTGCACAAAAACAGTTGGCTCAACGGGCGTAAATGGCGATTCCATAAGCGCATCTTTAACTACTCCTACTATTTTAGCCTGCCCGGTTATGCCATCAAAAGTGACTAACTGATTAAGCGGTTCTTTTAAACCCATACGCCTGGCGGCGGCTTCATTGATAATAATGTTCGAAGTATCAGCGCTCCAGTTACTTGAAAAATCACGACCTTCAGCGAGTTTCATCCCAACTGTTCGAAAATAGCCGTCTGATACCGATACCGCGCCAACATTTATACCTAGCTCGCCAACGCCCTGTCCCGGCCATTTTTCGATACCCGTATGCCAATAAATTCCTGTTACAGGACTCGATGCTCTCGCCACACTTTCAACCGTTCCCGTTGCAAGCAGGTCATTTTTCAGCGCATCATAATGATTGTTCAGATCATCGCTCATGTCCGTGGATACCAACCTATCGGCGCTGTATCCGGTTGGCCTATCCTTCGCATGTTGTATTTGCTGGTAGACAATAACGGTGCTGATAATTAACGCAATAGAGCAGCTAAACTGGAGTACCACTAAAATTTTTCTCGGCAGCGCTGCAGCTTTACCAATTTGTATGCTCCCTTTTAAAACTTTTACAGGACTAAATGATGAAAGATAAAAAGCAGGCCGACTGCCGGCCAACAAACCGGTTGCCAAAACATATACGATCATAATTGTCCAGAAAACCGCATTACTATAGGGTATGCTGATTGAAGCACCCGTTAAAGTATTAAACGACGGCAATGCAAGCTGAACAAATAATACAGATAACAGAAAGGAGATAAACGTGATGAGTATGGACTCTGTTAAGAACTGAAATATCAGGTCGCGACGCTGCGAGCCTATGGCTTTTCTAACACCTACCTCACGTGCGCGTCTTTCGGACCTGGCGGTAGAAAGGTTCATAAAATTGATACACGCAATAAGCAATACCAGTGCGCCTATTATGCTGAACATACGCACATAATCAATAAAACCGCCAGCTTCCTTGCCGTTTTTAAACTCAGAATATAAATGCCAGTCCGCCAGCGGGTGAAGAAGTACTACCGGTTTAACAGGGCGCATTTTTGGACCGCCCTTGTAAACAATATTCCTGATTTTGGGCGCCAGTTTGGCATAATCCACCCCTGCCTTAAGCTGAACAAATATCTGGAAGGAATTATTGTAGTAAGTAGTACGGACATTTTTCATCCAATCCTGGGTCGCCTCGTTGAAAGCGAAAGGCAGCAGGTAACTAAATTGCAAGGTGGAATTTTTTGGCACATCGTTCATAACACCCGTAACCTTTACATTGTATTTGTTGTCTATTTTTACCAACTTCCCCACTGGATCGGTGGCGCCAAATAAGGCTTTCGCGGTTGATTCGGTTAAAACAATAGAAAAGGGGTCCTTTAAAACATCATTCTTATTTCCTTTTATCAACGGGTATTGGAACATTTTCAAAAAATCTGACCCGATAGCTGCCCCGTTCATGTATAGCTTCTTTGTGCCAACAAGCAGGCCATGCTGCCCCATCCAGTCAGTTTCAGCAACATATTTTACCTCGGGATACTCTTTCCTCAATACATCAGCTATCGGCAGGGAAACAGCCTGCTGGGTATGCTCGCCTTCGTGCGGGTCGGTAAAATTTAACTCCACCTGGTATAAGGATTTATAGCCCGGCAAGAATTTATCATACGAATATTCATTAACCACCCACAGGGCAATCAACAAAGCAACGGCCATACCGGCAGCAAGGCCAACAATATTAAGCGCGCTGTAACCTTTATTGTTCAGCATGTTGCGCCAGGCGATTTTTAAATAGTTCTTTATCATCGAAGTAATTACTGAATTAGTGAATTATTGATTTGATTATTGGCGCTGCTGCCAGTTGCCCTGTAGGCGAACCATTAAATTTAACACCTACTAATTCATTAGTAGTAATTTGCGTACCGAAAAATAATCAACTGATTATCAATAACATATACTTATCCATTTTAAACATATGTGCGAAACCGTAACACACGGTGTACGGAAATGATACAGTTTGGCTGGTGATTAGTGGTTAGAGAATAGAGATCAGTTGCCTGCCTAATCTCTATTCACCGGTCTCTAATCTCTACTCCGACCGTAAACTTTTAACCGGGTTCATCAGCGCCGCTTTAATTGATTGAAAGCTTATGGTTAACAAAGCGATAACTATAGCCGCAGAACCTGATGCCAGGAATACCCACCAACTGATATTAACACGGTACGCAAAATCCTGCAGCCATTGGTGCATAAAATAATAAGCAATGGGCGAGGCTATCAGCATGGAAATGATAACCAGCATCAAAAAATCTCTGCTCAGCATTGCTACTATATTTGTAACGCTTGCACCTAAAACTTTACGGATGCCTATCTCTTTTATGCGCTGCTGGGCTGTAAAGGTTGCTAAACCAAATAGGCCCATACAGGAAATGAAAATGGCGATGAGCATTGCGGTGTTCATTAGCTGCGCGGTTTTTTGCTCCTTATCATAAAAAGCGGCGATCGTTTGGTCAAAAAAATGATATTCAAATTTATCGTCCGGGTAAACTTGATTCCAGGCACGCTCCACCTGCGCTATTGTTTTTTTAAAAACATCGGCCTCTTTTCGCTGCGTAGCCAGTTTTACGCTGATGCTCCGTTCATCGCTCGTACGGGAGCCCATAAAAAACGGAACAATAGGGTCATGCAGTGATTGCGAATGAAAATCCCGTATCACTCCAACTACGGGACAGGTTGCGCCCCCCACACCCGTCGTTAACATCTTTCCTATAGCGTCTTCCGGCTTTTTGAATCCGAGTGCCTTTGCACAGGTTTCATTTATCAAAAACTCCGTTAGCGTATCTGAATGTACGATATTTCGCCCCGCTACTAATTTCAGGCCAAACAGGCGCACATAGTTTTCGTCGCAGAGGTCAAACGATGCTTTAATCTTCTGAACGGTTGCACCCTTGTAAATGACAATAGTGCCCGAATGGTCTTTTGATGCAGGCGTTTGCTGGTGGCGGCTTATTAAGTTTATTCCCGGTATCTCATTGATCTTCGTTGCAAAAACCTTCATTCGTCCGGCAGTGTTATTATAATCGGTAGGTATGGTAACAATAGCGTCCTTGTTAAAGCCAAGGTCCTTGTTTAAGATGAAGTGTATTTGATTGCCGATAACGATAGTACCGATGATGAAGACCAGGGAAACTGTGAACTGAAATACAATGAGCGTTTTTCGCAGGTAGCTTTTACGGTTAAGTTGCTGCGAGCCCTGACCTTTTAAACTTAGTGCCGGCAAATACGAAGATAAAACCCGGGCAGGATAAAGACCTGCAAGTAAAGAAGTTACAATAACGGTCAAAACCAAAAATCCAAGCACGGCTGGCGTAAATAAATGCAGCTCCACACCGTTCGGCACGATAGACTTGAAAGAAGAAAGGATGGGATTGGTAACTACAACGGCAATTACAACTGCCAACGATGTTACGATAAACGTTTCGATCAAAAATTGAATGGTTAAACTTGCCTTACTGCCGCCCAATACCTTGCGCACACCCACCTCTTTGGCGCGACGCAAAGATTGTGCAGTAGACAGGTTAATAAAATTAATCGCGGCAATTATTAATATAAAAGCTGCAATAGCCATCAGGGCGTAAAGCGTAGGCAAATGCGCCTGGCGGGAATAGGCATCCTGGTATGTATTATTGAAGTGTATGTCGGATAATGGTTGTAGTGAGAATTTGGCCTTAAAACCAATTGGTGAATGTTCCTTTTCAAGCCCGGCAAATTGTTTTTCTACTTGCGTGGGGCTTACATTGTTTGCCAGCTTAACATAGGCCTGGAAGTTAAAGTTCCACATTGCCCAGTTTTTCAAATCGATGTCGTTTTTTATAAAACTATTTTGAATCGTTGCGAACGAGATAAAATCCTTGAACCCAAAATCGGTGTTCTTATTCCAATCCTTCACAATGCCCGAAACGGTAACACGCAGGGAATCATTATAAATAACTTCCCTGCCTATTGCGTTTTCAAGGGGTATCGCACCAAAATAATGATGTACTTCCTGCTCTGACAGCACCACCTTAAACGGTTCATTTAATGCGGTCGACGGATTTCCCTGGAGCCACTGATACTTAAAAATTGCAAAATATTGAGGCTCGGTTACAATAATGGGCGACTTTTGCTCACCTTCTTTTGGTGCCGCAAATTTTTTGAACATGCGTCCGTTCATGTTGATGGTCACCTTTGCGAAATAGTTATCGAAACCGGTTATCGCCTCGAGGCCGCTTATCTCGCGCCTGGCGTTCGCAGGTAAAGGACCTAACGTCCCGGCTACGGCAGCATTTCCTCCCTCGGGAAATTGAAGATGCGATACAATCCGGTAAATCCGCTCTTTATCAGGGTGCAAAGTATCATAGCTTAATTCAAAGCTTGTGATCAGGTAAATGATCAGGCAGGCACAAACCCCAAGCGAAAGCCCAAGAACATTGATAAATGTGTAAACCTTGTTACTCCTGATGCTACGCCACGCGGTAATGAAATAGTTTCGTATCATTTTAATTATTGAATCAGTGAATTAATGATTTAACACTTCTTTATTACTAACTGCCAGTACCCTCTGCTACTACAAACTGCCACTGCTACTCCGACCTCAAACTTTTAACCGGGTTCATCAACGCAGCTTTTATTGCCTGGAAGCTGATTGTGGCAACAGCAATAAATAGTGCGGTTATGCCTGCTAAAGCAAATATCCACCAGTGAATGCTTACCCGGTACTCATAGCTTTGCAGCCAGTTATGCATCATCCACCACGCCGAGGGAAATGCCACCAGGCATGAAATACCAACCAATTGAAGGAATTCCTTTGATAATAAACCGGCAAGGCCCGGCACGCTTGCGCCAAGCACTTTACGTATACCTATTTCTTTAATTCGTCTTTCGGCAGTGTATGCCGCCAGGCTGAACAACCCGAGGCAGGAAATAAATACCGCCAGCACGGCAAACAAGGTTGATAATTTACTCATCAGCACTTCGCCGGAGAACATGGCGTTGAATTGCTCGTCGACAAATTTATACTGAAAAGGAAAGGCTGGATTATCCTTCTTAATCACATCCCCTATTACTGATAGGGTTTGCTGTGAGTTATGGCCTGCTTTGATACGCACATATATTAAATTATCATCAAATGCCAGGGGCGGCCTGCAAAAGAATATCACCGGACCCGGTGTGCGGTACGCGTCGCCATAGGTATAATCGTTGACAACTCCTGTCACGGTAAAATTCTTTGCGGTCTGATCAGGCAAAGTTATCACCTGCCCTATCGGGCTGTCTTTGCTGATCAGTTTTGCGAGCGATCGGGTAATAATGATATTGGAACTATCGGCAAAAGAGTTTCCGATAAAATCGCGGCCCTTTATAATATGCAGCCCATAAGTAGAAATGAATTCCGGGCTCACGGCCCTCTCAGCAATCCCGACCTTACTATCCGGCAACTTTCCCTGCCATGTGAACCTGTCATCAGTATTTCCGTCGTATATCGTTGTATGGTCTGCCAGGGCCGCGTTTTCAACTACGCCTGTTCTTATGAGGTCCTCCTTTATCGCAGGGAAATCCTTTACAATACCGTGCTGCATATTTATTTCCACCAGGTTATCCTTGTTAAACCCAATGTTCCTGCTTTTAACATGCTGTACCTGCATATAAATAACGGTAGTGCTGATAATAAATACCACAGAAACGGTAAACTGCAGCACTACCAATCCCTTCCTGATCGCCGTCGCGCTGCCGGTTTTTATCCTTAGCCCTTTTAGTACTTTAACCGGGCTAAACGACGATAAATAAAGTGCAGGGTAACTGCCGGCAACCAAACCACATATCAGGATAATAGCCAACAACCCTGAAATTTGAACAGGGTTATTCAATTGCACCGAAAGATCTTTATGAACAAGTGCGTTAAATGCAGGCAAAGAAAAAAATATGAGAACTATTGCAAAAACACCGGCGACCGCCGACAGCAACAAAGCTTCGCCAATAAATTGGATAATAAGTTTCTGCCTCCGGGCGCCAAGTACTTTTCGAACGCCGATCTCCTTTGCCCGCTTTTCACTGCGTGCAGTAGCCAGGTTCATAAAGTTGATACATGCTATAAACAAAATGATCCATGCTATCAGCGAAAGTAAATGCACTTGCTTGATCTGTCCGCCACCGGTTTGTTTACCATTGGCAAATTCGCTGTAAAGGTGCCAGTCGCGCATTGGGAACAGGAATGCCGTATTTGCTTCCTTTGTATCTTTAAGATGAATAAAATTGTAGAGTTCTTTATTGACGGCAACGGGATCAGCCGATGATGCTAATTCAACATAGGTTGCAGGCCCGAAACTTTCCCAACTGGTCAGGTCTCCTTTTCCATATACCTTGATATGTTCCTGCATATAAGCATCGTAAGGAGCTAACCATTCAAATTGTAAAGTGGAGTTTTCGGGCAGATCCTGTAAAATTCCTGTAACTACATAATCCTGCTTGTTATCTAATCTTACTATCTTACCAATCACATCATGATAACCGTCGTGACTGTTGCCAAAAAATTTATCAGCTGTTTTCTCTGTAAGGACAATGCTACGCAGCTGAGAGAAGGCATTGGCGGCATTGCCTTGAATGAAAGGCATAGTAAACATGTTGAATATAGAGGGGTCGGCATATTTGCCTGATGCATACATCAATTTTCCACCAAAACCGCACAAAGTGTTGTCACCCTCAACAGATACCCGGCAGGTATTTACAATGCCAGGTATTTCGGATTTTATAGTGGCTGCCATTATACGAGGCGTTGAACCCATCGTGAAAAGATTTCCACCGTAACCGACATTCACCTGCACCGAACAAAGCCTGTCTTTTTTGACGTTGCTACCGTCGTATGTCATCTCATCGCCGACCCATAAGAAAATAAGGCCCGCGCAGGCTATGCCAATAGCTAAGCCGCCAATATTCAGAAAACCGTACGACTTGTTTTTTAACAAGCTCCGGAAGGTGGTTTTGATAGTGTTCATTAGTTCACTGATTCATTAGTTCATTGGTATCGGCGGGTTAAGCCCCCTCTAAATCTCCCCCGGTTGGGGAGACTTTTGATAGTCCATTAGGCTAAACGATCTTCCTTCTTAAGTCCTCCCCAACCGGGGGAGGATTTAGGTGGGGGCTCTACTCGCTTCTCAAACTTTTCACCGGGTTCATCAACGCTGCTTTTATTGCCTGGAAACTTACGGTAGCAAGCGCAATTACCAACGCAGTTATGCCTGCTAAAGCAAATACCCACCAATTGATAGATACCCTGTACTGGTAGCTTTGCAGCCAGTTATTTACACCCCAAAATGCAAAAGGAAAAGCTATGAGGCACGATATGCCAACCAGTTTTAGAAAGTCCTTTGATAATAAACCGGCAAGCCCGGATACAGATGCGCCAAGCACCTTGCGGATACCTATCTCTTTTATCCGGCGTTCAGCGGTATATGCGGCTAATCCGAATAATCCTAAACAGGATATAAAAATGGCGAGCGATGCAAAAACGCCTGCTAATGTGCCTGTTAGGATTTCTGTTTTAAATATTTGCTCGAAGTCCGTGTCGATAAATTGGTATTCAAACGGGTAACCCGGGTAGTCTGTTTTAAAGATGGCGCCCGCTTTGGTAAGCGCGTCCTGGATATCTGCACCCGGTTTAAAGCGGATGGTTAAAACACCGGTTCCCGAGGGATGGTTGTATAACACCAGTGGCGCCGCCATACCGTACATATCATTATATAAATAATCTTTCAGGATACCGATCACCTGCAAGGGCCTTGTACCGCCCTCGCGAAGGATCCCGCCAACCCTGCCTTCTTTGCCCATTTGTTTGGCGAACGCCTCGTTGATGATCACATTGGAGCTGTCAATCTTCGAATCCGTATTAAAATCGTGCCCGGCGGCAAGCTTTAAGCCCATTGTGGAAACAAACTGCGGACTTACATTTTGCCAGGAGATGAGCGGGTTTTTTGAAGCATCCTTACCATCCCATGAGTAATTGTCGTTATTGCTGCCTATCCCCAATACCGTATTATCGCTTAAAGCAGCATTTTCGACCAATCCTGATCGCATCAGGTCGTTATAAACCGGTGTAAAATGGTCGGCCTGGTCGCCCTGTAAATTCAGATAAACCAGGTTGTCCTTATCATAGCCGAGACCACGGTTTTTTATGTGTTGAATTTGCTGGTAAATGATAACCGTGCCGATGATGAGGATAATGGACACCGAAAATTGCATTACCACCAAACTTTGCCTGATGAAGCCCGAACCTGCGCTTGATTTTATTTTGATGTTTTTAAGAACACTTATCGGGTTAAACGAAGATAAATAAAATGCAGGATAACTACCTGCTAATAAACCTGTTACAAGACTTATTGAAATTAAATATAAAAGGTGTGAAGGGTCAAAAATATCGACCGAAAGCTCCTTTTGCACGAGGTTATTAAACGATGGCATGGCCAGGTAAATCAATCCCACAGCTACTAAAACCGATATGAACGACATAATCACCGCCTCGCCGATAAACTGCCCTATCAACTTGCCTTTGCCTGCGCCCATTACTTTGCGCACACCTACCTCTTTGGCCCGCTGTTCAGACCGGGCGGTTGACAAGTTCATAAAGTTGATACAGGCAATCAGCAGGATGATCCAGGCGATAAAAGAGAAGATCTTTACATATTGTATCCTGCCGCCAGCCATTTTTCCATCAGTGAAACTGTTGTGCAGGTTCCAGTCGTTCATTGCGAAAAGGAAACATTGGGTTGTATTTGTGGCCTTTGTTTTCGAGGCGATATACTTAGCCAATTTTTGGTTAATGGCCGCTAAATCAGCATTTGGTTCAAGCTCAACAAGTGTGCGGCACCAGTTAGCACCCCAAATGGTCATCCAGGGTTGTTTATGGTCGATATTTGCCATCGGGATGAGCCACTGGAACTGGTAGGTAGAGTTCTGAGGCAGGTCTTTAAAAACGCCCGAAACCGTATAGTCTTCAGTATTATTCATCTTCAGCGTTTTGCCTATGGGGTCAGCATCGCCGAAAAACTTTTGGGCCATTTTTTCGCTGATCACTACCGACTTAAGCTGCGCGAAAGCGTTTGAGGGCTTGCCCTTTTCGAACGGCAGTTGCAGCATCGAAAATACTTCAGGATCGGCCCAGTTTCCTTTTTCGGTTATTGCCTTCTCTCCCAGCGCAAACAAGGCCTGATCGCCGTCACCGGTCAGCCTGGCCACATTTTTTATGCCGGGTATTTCAGCTTTCATCGCCTTGGCCATCGGCCCCGGCGTACCGAAAAAGGTGCTGGTTTTGCCATTATAGGTTTGGTTTTCATAAACCTTATACAGCACATCGCGCTTGGCAAAGTTGTGGTTGTAGGTCAACTCATCCTGCACCCATAAAAATATGAGCGACGCGCAGGTGATGCCAATTGCCAGCCCGGCAATATTTAAAAAGCTGTAGCTCCTGTTTTTTAACAGGCTGCGGAGGGTGGTTTTAATGTAGTTCTTTATCATGGAGTAATTATTGAATTGGTGAATTAGCGAATTATTGAATTATTGAATTATTGATTATGTTCCTTCTAACTGCTACTACTTTTACTGCTACTGCCACTATTACTGCCTACTCACTTCTAAGACTCTTCACCGGGTTAACCAAAGCCGCCCTTATGGCTTTATAGCCAACGGTTAACCAGGCAATTATAATAGACATCGCAATAGCTACTAAAAATATCCAGGCGCTGATGGTTATGCGATACGCGAAATTTTGCAGCCAGCCGTTCATAATATACCAGGCTGCGGGCATAGCTATTACAAAGGATATGGCTATCAATACCATAAACTCTTTTGAAAACAAAAATACGATGCTGCTTACCGAAGCGCCTAGCACTTTGCGGATGCCTACTTCTTTTGTTCTTTGCACGGCCATAAAGCTTACCAGTCCATATAAACCAAGGCAGGATATAAAAATGGCGATCATGGCAAATATTTTGTAAACCAGGGCCAGCTGGTTTTCCTGGCTGTAAAATTTAGCGATATTGTCGTCCAGGAAATAGCCGCTGTAGGCATATTCAGGATAGGTGCTCTCCCAAAGCTTTTGCACTGCTGCGGCTGTTTCAGATAAACTTTTGGTTTGAATTTTTACGGCTACGTTTGACTCAAACGCTTTTTGGGGATAAATAACTATCGGTTTCACGGTTTCCCGCAAGGAGTTTGTTTTAAAATCTTCCACCACGCCGGTGATCGAAGCCCATGAGCCGCCCCCAAGGCTTATAGTTTTACCTAAGGCATCTTCGGGCCGCTTGATGCCCAGTTTTTGCATTAGTGTCTGATTGATCACCGCCTGCCGCATGGTGTCGGCCTGCTCATAGCCCTTTCCGGCAACAAAATGCAGCCCAAAGGTTTTAAAATAGTCGGCGTCCGCTACTTTCAGGAAGAGGTCGAAGCCGGGATCTTTTTTTGAATGTTCGAAGTAAAAGTTGGTTGAGCTGTTGTTGTCGGACGATGGGGCGTCAGACGAGAAGCTGGCTGATAAAACGCCGGGCAACTGCAGCAGCTGATGTTTAAAGGCCTGCATTTTGCGCAAGCTAACGCTGTCGTTTGAGCCGGGCGCGATCAAGACCGCCTCTTTATCAAAACCAAGATCAGCATTGTTAACAAAATTCATTTGCTTCACAGCGATAACCGTACCGATGATAAGCAGCTGTGATATAGCAAACTGGGCGACAACCAATGTCCTGCGCAATGGTATGCCACCGATAGACGCCGCACTGATCTTGTTTTTTAATGCGATGACCGGTTTAAAGCCCGAAACTACCAGGGCCGGATAAATGCCGGATAGTATAACAATTGTAACGGTTAATGCGGCGAGGAACACAATTGTGCCTCCGTTAAAAAGGCCGATATTATCAGGCACATTTGCAATGTTTTTAAGGTACGGCAGCGCGATTTCGGCTACGGCAACCGCAAGTACGACGGAAAGTGATACAATAATGGCTGTTTCCCCTATCACCTGGACGATCAGTTGCCCGCGGCTGCTGCCCAGCACCTTGCGGATACCCACTTCTTTTGACCTGCCTACCGACTGTGCCGTAGAGAGATTAATAAAATTGATAGACGCCATGATGATAATGAGTACAGCAATGAACGAAAGCGTGCGCAACGTGGCCACGCTGGTTTGGTGGTCGCCCAGCGTATTGCCATAACGGGTATCAAAATGAAGTGTTGCAAGCGGCTGGGCCACCAAAGCTCTTTTACCGTTTGTCCTGTTTTTGAACTGCTTAGCCGAAAAATTGGCAAATTGCCGTTCAACGGTTTGTGCGTTAACGTTGGTTGGAAAGTCCACAAAGATCTGGTGGTTGCTGCTGGTCATGTTCCAGTTATCGCGGTAAATGTATTCCTTAGGATGTTTTTTCCACGTAATATAGGATATGATCACTTTTAGCGGAAGGTCTGAATTTGACGGCACGTCATTTATAACCCCGGCCACTTTTAGCGTTAAAACGTTATCCATCTTCAGCGTTTTGCCCATGGCGTTTTTCCAGTCGCCAAAATATTTTGTAGCGCTGCTTTTATCGATAACAACCATGTCGGGATTTTTTAATACCGATGGCCGCCCGGCAAGCCAGCTTGATTTGAACATATCAAAAAATTGCGGCTCAATAAACATCACCCCCATGTTCTCAATAAACTTTTTATCGTTTGCAGGATTTCCTGTGGAAGCAGGCACGGTAACCTGGCTGCCATAGCTGGATTCAATGCCGGTAACCTTTGCCTGTGGAAAATACAAACGCAAAGCATCTGTTGCCGGGGCTGATACGCCTGGGGTACGTTCAATGCCGGCATCGCGGTTTGTTTGGGTGGTAACCCGGTAAGTGGTATTATAGCCGGGCTGGAAGGTATCGAAACTTAATTCGTACTGTACCACTACAAATATAAGCAGGCACGCCGCAATACCAACCGTTAACCCCGAAACATTTATGGCCGAGTACCCTTTGTGACGGATAATATTGCGCCAGGCGATCTTAAAATAGTTTTTTATCATAGCACTTATTCATGACCTAGTGCTTAAAACACATACCAAATACTTAAATAGTTAATAATCAAATTATTACTTTTAAATAACATATACGAATGTGTTCGTAAGTGAGACAGCGAGTGTACGGTTATGATACAGTCTTGAGGAAAGTTGGCAGTTTTGAGTTGGCAGTTTGCAGTTGGATTTTATAAGGGTTATAACCGGCATATTCTATTAAAACAGTGCAAACTGCCAACTCAAAACTGCTAACTACTCCGAACGCAGACTATTCACCGGGTTAGCAATCGCTGCCTTTACGGCCTGAAAACTTACTGTTACCAGGGCTATCAATAACGCTATACCGGCAGCGCCGATAAATATCCACCATGAAAGGCTTATACGGTAGGCGAAGGTTTGCAGCCATTTATTCATGGCCCACCATGCCAGCGGGAAAGCTGCGACGCAAGCGATACAAACCATCTTTATGAAATCTACAGAAAGCAGCCGCACAATATGCTGCATGCTGGCGCCCAATACCTTCCTGATCCCTATTTCTTTAACTTTCTGCTCGGCTGCGAATGCCGCAAGGCCAAGCAAACCCAATGCGGATATAAAGATCGCTATTACGGCAAACAGTGTGATGAGCAGCGACGATTGCTGCTCTTCTTTGTAAAGGCTGTTGTATGTTTCATCCAAAAAGTCGTAAACAAAGGGCGAGTCTGGGAAATATTGTTTCCATACCTTCCCGGCAGCGGCAATTGCCGCTGCTGTACTACCGGGCGAGGCTTTGATATAGAACCCTTCGCCAGTGTGGTTTGAGATACACATAGGGCCTATTTTATCGTGCAGGCTTTTGTAATGAAAATCCTTAACCACGCCGATAATTACGCCGGTATCACCTTGGTGAATGAAGCGCTGGCCCACTACCGGTTCACGAAGGCCTGTCAGCTGAACTGCAGTTTCATTAAGTAGTACACCCTTTTTGTCGGCGATATTATTGGTAAACCACCGGCCTTCCTTAATTTTTATCTCCATCAGTCTTTGAAAATCAACATCGGCGCTCAGCGGTGCAAATGACGGGTTAAAATCTTTAGGCCTGCCCGCCCAATCGAAGCTTCCTGAGCTCGAGTTGCCAAAATTAACCAGCCCGCTGCCGGCCACGGCGACGTTTGAGGTAGCGGTTTGGTCCTTCAACTGTTGTTTGACCGTATTCAGTGCCGCATCTGAATTTTTAAAATCAAAGTGCGGGATCGTCCAGTAAGGGAATGAAAAACTCAATACCTGGGACCGGTTATAGCCGGGATCCATTTTTTGGATATACTGCAGCTGTGTGTAAATAACCAATGTGCCCACAATAAGCACCACTGATATGGTGAATTGCGCCACCACAAGTACACGGCGAAGGGCCGCGTCCTTAAAATTGAGTATGGCTTTTCCCCTGAATACATTTAAAGGCTGGAAAGAGGAAAGCACCGCAGCCGGGTAAAGGCCGTTCAACAAAAATGAAACGAGCAGGGTTAATCCTAAAATAAGCAATATAACGGGCGATGCAAACGGATTTTCAAGCGCTTTGCCGGTAAAGGTTTTAAACCACGGCAAAGCCGCTTCTACTAAGAGCAGGGAAAAGCCGAGGGCTAAAAAACTAACCAGAAGCGACTCCGACATAAACTGCCCGAACAGGTGCGCACGGCCGGCCCCGACAATTTTACGTACACTCACTTCTTTTGAACGCATGCTGGCGCGCGCCGTTGTAAGGTTTACATAGTTGATACATGCGGTAACCAGTAATAAGGCGCCAAGTACCATAAACACATTTACCATGCTGCGGTTTCCATGTATCATTGATGAACTCTGCAGGTCGTTTTCAAAATGCATATCTTTTAGGTTCACCAGGGTCAAAAGCGTTTTTGTAGTATTGTCCTTTTTTCGGTTCTTAAGCAGTATTGCAGTCAGCTTAGCGGAAACTGATACCGGGTTTTCCCCTTGTTTGAGCTTCACGAAGGTTAGATAGTTAAAGTTCCCCCACTCCAGCTCATTTTTTTTCGAATCCGGATTGGTTAACTCGGCTGCGATCGGAATAAGCACATCATATTGAAAGCTGGAATTAGCAGGATTGTCTCGCACAATTGCCTGTACCTGGTAATTAACCGTATCGATCCGTAAGAGCTTTCCGACCGCGTCCTGTTCGCCGAAATATTTTTTAGCGGCCGAAGCGGTAAGGATAAGGCTAAACGGGTTTTTGTTAAAAGCATCCGGCGAGCCCTCAATAAAATCGTAATGGAATATTTTAAACCATTGATCATCCACGTACGCCGACTTCTTTTCGGGTATTAACTTGTTGTTATAATGGAGGATCAGGTCCGAATAAATATTCGGCTTCAGGTGGGTTATGTCTTCTATCCCGGGTATTTGTTTCGAGGCAACATTGCTTAATACATAGGGCGAGGTTTCCCAAAGCCAGGTTTCGTTTTTTGTTACGGCCAGGCTCGTTTTAACGCGGTAGATATTTTGCACATCCGGCTGACCTTTATCAAAACTCAATTCGTTTTGTACCCACAAAACAATGAGCACGGTGGCGGCCATACCTATACCAAGCCCGGCCACGTTGATCATCGTCATCCGTTTATGCCGCCATAAATTACGCCATGCGATTTTAAAATAGTTCTTTATCATTTTTTCGTGATTACACCGATTATTTTTTTTTATTACACCGATTATGCGATGATTTCACCGATTTCATTACGCTTATCATACTGGCAACTGCTACTAACCAACTGCTACTCGCTCCTCAGGCTCTTCACCGGGTTTGCAATTGCCGCCTTTATGGTTTGAAAACTTGACGTAAATACGGCTGCCAGCAGCATGCCTGCCCCGCTTGCCGCAAATATCCACCAGCTGATGGTGGTGCGGTCGGCAAAGGTTTGCATCCATTTGTTCATGGCCCACCAGGCTGCCGGGGTTACTATTATAAATGCCAGCACAATGAGCAATACCAATTCTGTCGACAACAGTGTTACTATTTGTGCTACAGTGGCGCCAAGTACCTTGCGAACACCGATCTCTTTGGTGCGTTGGGTGGTAGTGTAAATAGCAAGGCCTAAAAGACCAAGGCAACTGATGAATATGGACAAGCCTGTTGCCCACGCAAGCAGGGTTGATGTGTGCTGTTCCGTATCATAAAATTTAGCGATGCTTGCATCGAAAAAATCGTATTCGAAGTCGTCGTCAGGGTATATTCCCTTCCACGATTCCCCCATGGCGGCAATTGCTGTTTTCCATTCGTTACCGCCGACTGTTTGCGGTTTTAGGGCGATGTGGAAAGTGCCGGTCTGCCAGCTATCGGTGCCAAAGTAAATGGCCATAGGTTTAATGGGTGCATGCAGCGACGACTGGTAAAAATCAGCAACAACCCCGGCAACCTGGAGGGTTTTTACACCGTTAAAATTTTTAAGCGTTTTGCCGATTGCGTCGTTAGGGTTGCGGAAGCCCAATATTTTTGCGTAGGTATTATTAATCATTACCGATTTTGCACTATCCCCACGCTGCAGGTTGCGGCCTGCAAGAAATTTAATTTTATAAAGCGGGATATAGTTCTCATCTCCAAATTTCAGAAACACCTCGGTTTTGATCTCTTTCTTACCGTCGTTATAGGTAACCTCGGTTGAGTTGGTACTACCGGATGAAGGCGGTGCGTTACCAATACTAACCATTTCGACCTGTGGCATGGAATGCAGCTTGTTTAAAAATACCTGGTTACGAGCTGTTGTCCTGTTCTTCCAGGGTGAGTTGATGATTAAGATAGCCTCCTTTTTAAAGCCAAGGTCTTTATGCAGGGCATAATAAATTTGCTTACTCACCAATATGGTCGCCATGATAAAAAACTGGGCGATAATGAATTGCGTAACAGTTAACGATTTACGCAGCCACGCGTTACGGGTTTGACTGCCGCCTGATTGCGACTGGTTCTTCAAAACCAATGCTGGTTTGTAGCCCGATAGCATAATTGCCGGGTAAAAACCGGAGGCAAGGCTCACAGCAATGGTCAACACTAAAAGAAACATGATAAGGTATGGCTGAAACAGCGTTGCCTTGATACCCGGGTCGATAAAATCGGCAAATAGCTTTAATATAACAGGTGCCAGCATAACTGAAATAATAACGGCGATCAATGTAATAAGAAAGGTCTCGCTTAAAAATTGAATTATCAGCTGCTCGCGGCTGCTGCCCATTGTTTTGCGGACGCCGATCTCTTTGGCTCTTTGAGTTGCCTGGGCGGTGGTTAAATTAATGAAGTTGATGCAGCCGAGCAGTAAAAGGAACGCAGCAATAGCCAGCAAACCGTATAAGGTGGTTTTACTTGCTATATGTCCGTCGTTTACAACATCGTAATGGTCGTTAAAGTGCAGGTCGCTTAAGGGCTGCAGGCTAAACGAATGGGTATTGCCTTTATATTCGGGTTTAGGCGGACTATTTTTTTTCAGGATAGCGTTTAACTGTTTTTGGATACGGGAAGCGTCCGCGCCCTGCGCCAATTTTATAAACAACTGCTGGGATGAGTTAGTGCTTTCCCATTCAGATAGCTGCAACTGGTCACCAACAGCTTTATTTGCGTTAATAGTTGCCGTGCTGTAGGATACAAAATCACGGAAAGTAAAATCGGTGTTTTCCGTCAGGGTTTGCACTATTCCGGTAACGGTTGTTTTCAGCGTATCGTAGATAACTGTCCTGCCGATCATCTGGCTATATGGTGTGGACGGGAAATATTTCTTCGCCTGTTCCGATGTCAGCACAACCTGGTTTGGCGCAGCCAGGGCATTTTTAGGCGAACCTGCCAGCCATTTGTAATCAAAAATTTTAAAATATTCGTCGCCGGCCAGCAGTACGGTGTACTTGTTTTTGAATTTAACAGGGGTGCTCACCTCACCAGCAGCCCGTAACCCGGCATGGGGAATGAACTCATTTGATGGGGAAAGGGAGAAAGTCGGTGCAGTAACTTCAACCCCTGGTACCTGGCTTTTAACGGCAGCCGCCAAAGGCCCGCAAACACCGCCGTTATAACCGCGGTTACCCTGGAACGAAAAGTTACTCACCACGCGGTAAATGCGGTCGCCATTCTTATGAAATTTATCGAAGGTGAAATCGAAATGCACAATCAAATAAATCACCAGCGCCGCACTTATGCCAATGGATAAGCCGATAATGTTGATAAGGGTGAACAGCTTATGCCGCCAAAAGCCCCGGAATGCAATTTTAAAATAATTTTTTATCATGGTGTTGGTCATTAGTCATTAGTCATTAGTCATTGGCCGGTTGCTTAGTATCATTTGATCATTAAATTGGCCGCCTTGCACTAATGACCAATGACCAATGACATTTCTCACTCACTCCTAAGGCTCTTCACTGGGTTTGCCAATGCCGCTTTGATGGATTGAAAACTTATCGTAGCAAATGCAATGATCAGCGCGATAACACCGGCTGCCGCCAGTATCCACCAGCTGATATCGATGCGTGATGCAAAATCCGCCAGCCATTTGTTCATCGAGAACCAGGCTGCCGGTAATGCAACCACTGCTGCTATCAAAACCAGTTTCAAAAAGTCCTTTGATAGTTCGGTAACAATTTGCGGTATACTGGCGCCCAACACCTTGCGCACACCTATTTCCTTAACACGCTGGGTTATGGTGAAAGCCGATAATCCGAACAAGCCAAGGCAAGCAATAAATATGGCAATGCAGGCAAAAATGGTAAACAGGGTACCCTGTTGTTGTTCGCTGTTGTAAAGCTGGTTGAACTTTTCATCAAGAAATGTAAAATCGAATGGTGTATTGGGCAAATACTTTTGCCAGGTTTCCCGAATGGTGGCTACTGAGGATTGTATATTATGCCCGTCGATCTTTATCGACAGCCGGTTATAATATGGACTGGTTATAAAGATCATCGGGATAATTGGCTGATGAAGGGATTCGAAATGGAAATCTTTCATCACACCGATGACATTGCCCGTCACGCTTCCATATTTTATCTGCTTATTCAAGGCGTTTTCAGGAGTCTTCCATCCCAGTGTTTTCACTGTGGTTTCGTTGATGATAAATTTATTCGAGTCGGTTTTTATGTCCTTTGAGAAATTTCTGCCGGATGCCATTTTTATGCCGTAAGTGGGGATGAAGCCATCGTCGGCAACTATTTGCTTCAAGTCTACTTTTAGCGGCTGGAATGAACCACCTTCCAAAACCGAGGCATTCTGGTCATCCAGTAACCGGCCCGACGGAATGCGCGATGAGCGGCCAATTTGTTTGACACCATCATTTTTTAGCAGGTCGGCGCGGAATGCCTCATATTTATTGCCCAGCGATCCGTCATAACGCATGGTTAAAATATGGTCTTTATTAAAACCGAGGTCTTTATCCTGTATATACTGGAGTTGCCTGAAAACCACAATAGTAGCAACGATCAGTACGATAGATATTGAAAATTGCAGCACCACCAATATCTTCCGGAAAGAAAATGTGCCGGTATTTACTTTCAGGATGCCTTTGAGCACCTTTACGGGGATAAACGAAGACATAAACAGCGCGGGGTAAATACCGCTTATCAACCCGATTGCAAAAGGAAGCAACAAAACGGGCAGTAAAACCTGCCAGTGTAACAGAGTGTTGATATGAAGTTGCAGATTCGACATGTTATTTACCGCAGGCAACAGCAACGCAGTCAAAACAAATGCTATGAAGAGTGACAAATAAGTTATTAAAACAGATTCGCTTAAAAACTGGGCGATGATCTCCTTTCGCTGTGCGCCAACAACTTTCCTGATCCCGATCTCTTTGGCGCGTAAGGTTGAGCGTGCGGTTGAAAGGTTCATGTAATTTATACAAGCTATCAGCAGGATAAACAAGGCAATAGCTGAAAATATATACACGCGGGTCGCGCTGCCGTTCTCTTCAATTTCATCGTCCAGGTGCGAGGTTAGGTGGATGTCAGTAAGCTTTTGAAGCGTGAGGGAGGTTACCTGGTGGGTTTTTAAATTACCGGGCATTCCCTTGAAATTCACATACTTATCGAGAAAGTACGGCATTTGTGCCCGCACACGGTCAACATTGTAATTTTTCGGAAACATCAGGTAGGTATAAAAAGAATTATTGCCAAAATTTGTCTCCAATTGCTTTTCACCATAAACCGCCGTATCCTTTAAAGTATTAAACGACATCAATATATCCGGGTGCATGTGCGAATTAGCGGGGAACGCATCAAAAATTCCGGTTACCCTAAATTCATGCTTACCGTTATCCAGCATAATTGTCTTATTCATGGGGTCGGCATCGCTAAAATATTTTTTTGCGATGGTTTTGGTCAGCATAATACTGTACGGCTCCAGTAAACCTTTATGCGGGTCGCCTTTGGTCACAGGTACTGTGAAAAAATCAAAGAAATTCTCATCGGCAAAAGCTGCATTTTGCTCATTAAATAATTTGTCTTTATACCTTAAAGTGGCGGATCCGTTTGGCAATACACGGGTCATTTTTTTAATATCCGAAAATGCCGATTGCAGCAAAGGCCCAAACGGAGGGGCAACTGAACTTAAATGCAGGCTTTCTACATTTGGCGCCGAGTAAAATATGCGCGTAACGCGATAAATGTCATTCGCATTTTTATTGAACTTATCATAGCTGCGTTCATTGATCACATATGTAACTATCAGCAGGCAGCAGGTTAACCCAACGGTTAAACCAAATATGTTGATGAATGAAATAAACGGGTGCCTCTTGATATTACGAAAAGCGCTCCTTAAATAATTTTTTATCATAGTGTTAGTTCATTAGTTTATTAGTTCATTTGTTCATTGGTGCCAGCGGGTTAAGGATCTTCAAACTGCGTACTTTTTTACTCTCTCCTAAGGCTATTCACCGGGTTAGCCAGGGCAGCCCCAATAGCCTTATAACCAACGGTTATCCAGGCAATTAATACAGATGCTGCAATAGCCAATATAAATATTCCCGGCCCCGGAATTATTTTATAAGTGAAACCTTGCAGCCATTTATTCATAAAACACCAGCCAAGCGGCGCCGAAATGGTAAACGCAACTAAAATAAGGATGGTAAATTCTTTTGAAAACAGGTAAACGATATGGCCAACGGTAGCCCCGAGTGTTTTGCGGATCCCGACTTCTTTTGTACGCTGCACAGCCATAAACGAAACCAGGCCGTATAAACCCAGGCACGATATAAAAATGGCTATGCCGGCAAATACTTTATATAACGTTGATAATTCATCCTCGCTTTTATAAAAATTAGCTATTTTTTCATCAAGGAACTGGTACTGGTATATGTCATTTGGGAAAGCAGCGCTCCATAGTTTTTCAATTGAAGCCAATGATCGCTTTACATTATCGCTGCCGGGCTGCAGTTTTATATTTATTGTTTGATATGCATCTTTCCATGAGGCCAGCAAAACAGGCGGAATTTCTTCGCGAAGGGATGAAACGTTGAAATCTTTAACAACGCCTACTATCGGGGCCAGTTTTGTTTTGTCGTCCCAAATGATGATGTTTTTGCCGATGGCATCACTGGCGTTGCGCACACCCAGCTTTTTAAGCAGGGTTTCGTTTACTACATATCCATGTACCTGGTCGCTATTTTCATAGGGCCGCCCGGCGATGAATTTCAGTTTATACAGCTTAAAATATTCTGCATCGGCCCACTTAAGATGTGTGAGAAAATCCGTCCTCTTTGTTGAATTATTGTATTTAAAGTAATTATCGGTATAGAAATCGTCTGATGGGCTCGAATGGCTAAAGCTTACATCTTTTATACCGGGTTGCTGTAAAAGATTATTTTGCAGCGCACCTAACCGTGAGTGGCTGATGCTGTCACCTGGTATTGGTAAATTAATAACAGCATCTTTATCAAAGCCCAGCGGGTAATTTCTAAAATAATTCATCTGGCTTATAATAACCAATGTACCAATTACCAGTACCTGGGCTATACAAAACTGCAAAACAACCAGGCCGCGCCTCAGCGAAATTCCCTTTGAAGGCCCTGTGCTGATCTTATTTTTTAATGCTGCTATTGGATTAAAACCTGAAAGAACAATCGCCGGGTAGAAGCCTGATAAAAAAGTAACTCCCAAGGTTAGCCCGCTTAGGAAAATAAATACCGGTTTTTCCGTTAAAAATGCCTGGTTTATTTGTGTCCCAAGCAATTGGTTCAACTGCGGTACGGCTAATGAGGATAAAAAAACCGCTATAACCACGGCAAAGAGGGTAACAATAAATGTTTCACTTATGAATTGAAACACCAGCCGCGTGCGATTGCTGCCCAGTACTTTACGGATGCCCACTTCCCTTGAGCGGTTAACTGCCTGCGCGGTGGCCATATTAATAAAATTAACACAAGCAATTATAAGCAGGAACAATCCGATCAGGCTTAAGGCTTTTATTAATTCTTTGCTGAAAGTTTTTCCGCTAAAAACTCCAAACCTGCCGTCGTAATGCATTTCAGTCAACGGCTGCAGTATCAGCCCGTCATTGGCGTGGTTTTCCGGCTTATACTTTTTTGCAAAAGCCAAAAGGTTATTGTTAAAATTATTTGGAGTAGTGTTATCAGGCAACACCATAAAGCAATAGTGCGAGCCAATAATGCCACCTGCATCGTTAAGGGCATTTTTAAAATGTGTGTACGGCAAGGTTGAATAGGAGATCACTACCCGCAGGTCGAGATCGGTATTTACCGGCATATTTTTTAAGATGCCGGTAACTTTAAGGTCATTCGCATTCTCATATTTTATTGTTTTGCCAATAGCATTTTGCCAGCTGCCAAAATATTTTTCAGCAGCACTTTGAGTTAAAACAACGGTATTTGGCTCATTTAATGCTGTGTTTTCATCGCCGGAAAGCCAATCATAATCAAACACCTTAAAAAACTGGGGTTCAACAAAGTAAACGCCATCTTCATCAAACGTTTTTACAGCTTTCGCACCATTTTCAGATACACTCAATATGTCATCTGTTTTTAAAATTGACGTAACCAATAACTTAGGGTATTCAACGCGTAACTCTGCGGCTGTTGGCATTGAAACGCCCCCCAGGTAACTAATCCCCTGCGGGGTTTTGGCGGCGGTGACAATCCTGAAAATACGGTCTTTCTTTTTATGAAAGGTATCAAAGCCGGTTTCAAAATGAATGACCAGGTAGATGAGCAGGCATGCTGCTATACCTACAGATAAACCGGCAACGTTTATCGCAGTGTAGCTTTTGTTGCGAATTAAACTTCGCCACGCCGTTTTGAAATAGTTTTTTATCATTGTTACTTCATTTGTTCACTAGTTCATTTGTGCTGGCGAGTTAAACTCCTGTCCCAAGAGGCTCGTACCCGTCAACCTTTCGCCTTTTACCTTTCAGCTTCCACCTTCTTAACTGCTACTGCCAACTGCCTACTCCGACCGAAGGCTCTTCACCGGGTTAGCCAATGCCGCTTTGATAGATTGAAAGCTGATAGTAGCAAAGGCTATTAGCATCGCCATCGTCCCTGCAATCAAAAATATCCACCAACTGATCCCCACGCGAAAAGCAAAACTAACCAACCACTTATTCATTAGATACCAGGCTATTGGGAATGCAATTATTGTGGAGAATAAAATCAATCGCAGGAAGCTCCCGGACAATTCAACCACTATCTGTGAAATGCTGGCTCCCAGCACCTTACGTACACCAATTTCTTTAACCCGCTGGGTTATTGTAAATGCCGACAAACCGAATAAACCCAAACAGGCTATAAAAATTGCAATGCCCGAAAAAATAGTAAACAATACGCCCTGTTGTTGTTCGCTAAGGTATAATTGCTGAAGTTTTTGATCTAAAAAAGTAAATTCGAAGGGTGTGTCGGGCATATCTTTACTCCAGGCACTTTGAATGGCATTTATAGTCGACGAAACGTTTTCGCCGCTGATCTTTAGAGAAACCCTGTCGTAAAAACTATTGCGCGGAGGTGGCAGCTGGAAAAGTAAAGGCGTAACTTTTTGATGTAAAGATTCGAACTGAAAATCCTTTATAACACCCACAATCTTCCCCCTGACAGTACCATATATTAAATTTCTGCCGATGGCACTTTGCGGATTTTTCCACCCAAGCGCCTGTACCGCTGCTTCATTAATTATAAAACTGCTGGTATCAGTGCTGAAGTCTTTCGAAAAGTTACGGCCGGCAGCCAAAGCCATCCCATATGCCGGAATAAATCCGTAGTCCACATTTATATATTTCAATTCAATTTTGGCTGGACGATTCGAACCTGCTTCAGCAATCGAGGCAATGTCATCATTCAACAACCGCTCGGTTGGGATATTCGAGGACTCGGCTACATCTTTTATTGAAGAATATTTTAACAGGTCATACTTCAATGTGTTATATCGCTTGTTTAATGCAGGCGGATACTTCATTACAATAATATTGTCTTTATTAAAGCCTAAATCCTTGTTTTGCATATATTTCAACTGCCGGTAAACTATAGTTGTGGCTACAATTAAAATAATTGAAATAGAGAATTGTATCACCACCAACACTTTTCGGAATGAAAGATTGCCGGAGCCAACCTTTAATACCCCTTTTAAAACCTTTACCGGCGCGAACGACGACATAAAGATTGCCGGGTAGATGCCGCTGACCAGGCCGATAACAAATGGTACTGAAAATGCCGGCAGCAGTATTTGCCAGTGAAGTAAGCTGGTGACGGACAAATGGTTGCTGGAGAACCTGTTTACAAACGGCAGCAAAATAATTGTCAGTACTACGGCCAGCGCAAATGCCACCCACGTAATTAACACTGATTCGCTTAGGAACTGGTGGATAATTTCTTTCCGTTCCGCACCAATAACCTTCCTTATCCCTATTTCCCTGGCCCTTAACACAGAGCGGGCAGTCGACAAGTTCATGTAATTGATACTGGCTATTAATAAAATAAAAAGGGCAACGGCCGAAAATGTATAAACGCGTTCAATATCCCCGTTTTCTTCAATTTCATTATCAAGATGCGAGCGCAGGTGAATGTCAGAAAGCTTCTGCAATTCAAGTTTAGTGGTTTTGTGAGTTTTGAAATTAACCGGGGCTCCGGGTGGGACCGGGACATACTTATCCAGGAAATTTGGCAATTGAGCTTCAATTCTATTTGTATTATAGTTTTTCGGAAATAAGAGATAGGTAAAAAAATTATTATCGTAATAATCGGCATGCAAGGCCTTTTCTCCAAAAATTAAACTGTCTTTCAAGGTATTAAATGAGAGTAATATCTCAGGATGCAAATGCGAATTGGCTGGGAATTCCTTAAAAATGCCGGTAACTTTAAATGGACGTTTATGGGCATCCAGCATGATTATTTTATTCATCGGATCGGTGTTGCCAAAATATTTCTTCGCCAGCCCTTCCGTTATCATTATACTGCTGGGTTCTGCCAATGCAGTGCGGGCAGCACCTGCAATAACCTGGGTATTAAAAAAGTAGAAAAAGTTTTCATCCGCATAATATGCTTTCTGTTCATTAAAAAGTTTATCCTTATAGCGCAGTATAGTAGTTCCGTTTGACAACAGCCTTGTGGTTTTCTTAATATCAGGAAATTCGTTTTGTAAAAGCGGGGCAAAGGGGGCTGCTATTGATGCCAGATGAAAAATTTCAGCGCCCTCACTGGAATAAAGTGATGTGGTAACCCTATAAATATCGTCGCCATCTTTATTGAATTTATCATAGCTCTTTTCATTTAAAACATAAGTTAATATGAGCAGGCAGCAGGTTAACCCAACAGTTAAACCAAATATGTTGATGAATGAAATAAACGGATGCCTTTTGATATTACGAAAAGCGCTCCTTAAATAGTTTTTTATCATAATGTCAGTTCATTGGTTCACTTGTTCATTAGTTATTTGGTGTTAGGGTCTGAACCCGGATTAAGCAGATTTCAGCGATTTTTTTGATCTCAAAAATCCGAGAAATCAGCAAAATCTGCTTAATCCGGGTTCAGACGCTACTCCGACCGAAGGCTCTTCACCGGGTTTGCCAATGCTGCTTTGATGGATTGAAAACTGATAGTAATTGCCGCCACCAATAATGCAATTACACCTGCCAGCACAAATACCCACCATTGGATGTTGATGCGGTACGCAAAATCCTGGAGCCATTTGTGCATAGCGAACCACGTTACCGGGTACGATATTAATGCAGCAATTAAAATCAGTTGCAAAAATTCTTTTGATAGCATCGCAGTGATGCTGCCGGTCGACGCGCCTAATACTTTACGGATACCAATTTCTTTCACCCGCTGACGTACCATAAAGGCAACCAAACCAAACAGGCCAAGGCTTGCGATGATAATAGCGATGATGGAGAACGATGTAAATATCCGGCCCGTACGCTGCTCTGAACTGTATAAAGAAGCGAACTGGTCGTCAAGAAATGAATAGCTGAAGGGCGCACCACCGTTATATCTATCCCATTTGTTTTTTATATCATTTATTAATTGATGGACGTCTGTAGTTTTTATCCTTACTATCAATGATCCTGCATTATACTGGGTCGCCAGCATCATTAACGGTGCAACCCGCTGTTTGGCGGATGTATAATTGAAGTCTCTGACCACACCAATAATGTTGTAATGGCGCTGTCCAGAACGGATAATGGTTTTACCTATGGGGTCGGAATTTCCAAAACCGAGGTCGCGTACAGCCGCTTCATTAAGAATAACCGATGCCGAATCCGCAGGCCCGGCGGGGTAAAAATTCCTGCCCTTTGCAAGCTGCATACCCAGTGTAGGAATATATGAGTTTTCAATCCAGTAGATATAGGTCGAGATGGTGGTATTGGTACCTTTGTCTGCAACCTCCTTGGCATAAATTTCTGTGCCGCCCATACCTTCATACCCGGGTATATTACCTGATATAGTGGCATTTACAACGCGGTTGTCGCTTAAAAGCTGCTGTTTAAAGGCTTTGATATTGTTGCCAAGGGTAACTGCATCGTTTATTACCAGCACCTGGTTTTTATCGTACCCCAGCTTTTTATTCTGCATAAAATGCAGTTGCTGAAAAACTGTAAAGGTGGCAATGATCAATGCGGTTGATATAGCAAACTGGAAAACTATGAGGCTGCTACGCAAACCGCCGCGGCCTGCTTGCTGGGCGCCACTGCTTCCCTTTAATATGGCGATGATCTGGAATGATGACAAGAAAAATGCCGGGTAGACGCCCGCAACTAAACCAACCAATAATGTTAATGCAATTTCTACGATTAGGGCTTTATAGTTTAAAAAGAAGCCGATGGTAATCTCTTTGCCTGCAAGGTCATTAAAATATGGCAGCAACAGGTAAACAAGGCCAATTGCAAAAAGCATGGCCAAAAAAGTAAGCATAACCGACTCGATCAGAAACTGAGAGATCAGCTTGCTTTTCGCTGAGCCGAGGACCTTGCGGATACCAATTTCCTTTGAGCGTTTGGTGGCGCTGGCGGTTGCCAGGTTGGTGAAATTAATGCAGGCAAGCAATAAAATAAATATAGCTAAGGCGCCAAATATGTACACGTAATGAATATCGCCGTTTGGCTCAAATTCGTATTTCGTTGCTGAATGCAAATGAATATCGGTTATCGGCTCTAAAAAGAAAAGGAAAGAATTTACCGATTTCTGTGCCTCGGCCAGGCTTACGCCCATATCGTGCTGTACTTCGGGCACTACAAACTTTGCAACCAATTGCTTGAACCCAGCTTCCAATTTTTTAGGATCGGCATTTTTATCCAGCAAAATGTAGGTATAGTAGCCAACATTGCTCCAGGTTTGCTTCGCTTTCGGCGTAACAAAGGTTACCATGCTCATAAAGGCATCGGCATGGAAATGCGAGTTTTCCGGCACTTTGTCAATAACGCCCGTTACCTTCAACAGGTCGGGCCCGACGGTCAGGGCTTTGCCGAGTGCCGGCGAATTGCCAAAATATTTTGTTGCGAATGCCTTGGTGATAACAATACTCTTTGGTTCGGTAAGCGCGGTTTTAACATCGCCCTCGATCAAAGGAATTGAGAATAGTTGAAAGAAATTTGAATCTATAAGTACGATTTTGCTTTCTTTGAATTGCTGGTTATTATATTTTACAAAAACGGGGCCCCGGTTCGTTAATCGGGTAGAACCCAGTACTTCAGGGAACGCTGTTTTAATTCCCTGCCCTACCGCCACGTCAACGCTCGGGAAATCTTCAGCAGCATTGTTCCCGTTTGAATGCAGGCCCACGCGGTAAATTTGTTTCGCCTCTGCCGGGTAAGTATCGTAGGTTAATTCCTGGAATAAATATGCGCCTATAAGCATACAGCAGGTAAGCCCTACCGACAAACCAAAAATATTGATAAAGGAAAATGCCTTGTTACTTTTAAGGTTACGCCACGCGGTAACAACGAAGTTTTTGATCATGATCGGAATTTTTATATGATAGGTTTAAAAATATACCAAACATATAAGTATCTGATATTCAATTTCTTATTTTTAGCGCATGATCCTTACTGTTCGCAGGCGTAACACATAGTGTACGGTTATGATACAGTCTGATTTTCGATTTCAGATGTTCGATTTCGGATTTTTTTGGTCGATAGGATTTGTGCCTGTTCCATTGACAAAAATTTAGTGATCGTATAACAAAAAAGCGGCCCTTATATGCATTTAAGTAATGCACAGGGCCGCCTGTTATAACAAATTTATTCTTTTAATTAAAGCTGATGTTAAGATGTCCGCTGGCGTCTACATTTACGGGTATGCCTCCGCCGTTCATGCTGCCTTTTACATGGTCTTTGTCCCATTCGCCAGTAAAATCGCTCACGCTGGAGGATGGGCTTATCCTGTTGGCGCTCAGGTTAAGGTCGTAACCTTGTTTAGCAGGCAACCTCAGGTCGATATGGCCGCCGCTATCGTCAAGTTTAATATATTTACCAACATGGTTCATTTCAACATTCATACTGCCGCCGCTGGTGGATGCTTCGAGTGCGCATGACAATTGTGTTAAATTCACGCTGCCACCCGATGTTCCGGTGATCAGCTCGCCTTCAATACTGCTGGCCTGCACACTGCCGCCGCTGGTATTGGCATTAATTGAGCCTTTCAGATCCTGCAGGTGTAATGAACCGCCTGACGTTTCCAAATGTATTTTGCCATTGCAATTACTGGCATGAATGCTGCCGCCGCTGGTTTCCAGGTTGATATTGTCGCCGGAATTGGATACTTCGATACTACCACCCGATGTTTCGCCTTTGATAGTACCGGTCAAGGCGTCAACGTGAAGGCTGCCGCCGCTGGTGCCAAACTTTTCATTACCCGATAGATTATCCAGGTGGATGCTGCCGCCGCTGGTTTCCAGGTTAGTGTTAACTTGTTTTGGCACAAATATTTTAAAGGAAATGCTCAATTGTCTTCTCCAGTCCCAATTTATGCCGTTTTCATGTTTTCTTTTTGCTTTGGCATGCAATTCGTGGTTGCTTACGGTAACCAACACGTCATAGTCGTTATCGAGCCGCTTTTTAATCTCCTCCCTTGAAAGCTCTCCCATGCCATTCCCGTGCACATAAACTTCAACCCGCGCAGCCTCTCCCGAGGCCCCGCTAACACTTATGCTGCCACCTGAAGTTTCAACATACACCTCTTTTATGCCATCATTGGCAAGTGATTTAGTTTCGTATGGCGTTTTATTCCAGATATCCTGCGCAAAGGCAGAGCAACCCAGGCACACCATAAATAATACAAGTAAGTAAGTTTTCATTTCTTTTCTATTAGTTTTTATAATAGACAATCTTTTATTCCGATACGTTGCATGTCCTTTAAAAATAGTTAAATAGTGGCAGCTAGGAGTGGCGGTGGCAAAATTAACTTACTGCTAATTCCTCCCTACTCGCTCCTCAAACTTTTCACCGGGTTTGCCAGGGCTGCTCTTAACGCCTGTACACTTACAGTTACGCCCGCTACTATTAATGAAGCTGCGCCGGCGGCGATAAATATCCACCAATGAATAGCTATGCGGTAAGCGAAGTCCTCCAGCCATTTGTGGGATGTAAACCACGCGATGGGTGAGGCAATTGCTGTTGCAATAATAACCAACCACAAAAAATCTTTTGAAATGAGCAATATAATATTTGCTATCGTCGCCCCTAAAACTTTCCGGATGCCGATCTCTTTTGTGCGCTGCATTACCGCAAAGGCGGTAACAGCAAACAGCCCAAGGCAAGCCAGCACTATGGCGAGCGCAGAAAATGTTGTGAACACACCAGCGGTACGCTGTTCGGTGCGGTATAAGGCATCATAATCCTCGTCTAAAAACTTGTATTCAAATGGGTGGGATGGTACACGCTCCTTCCAAAGCTTTGCTATCGCGGGAATAACTGAGGCGGTGTTATTAGCGTTTACTCTGACAAATATGTCACCTGTTTGATCATGATCCAAAAATATCAGCAGCGGACCAATCGGATCGTGAAATGATTTAAAATTAAAATCTTTAACCACCGCTTTTATCCTGCCGGGATAGTTTTTCGAAATTTCTTTACCTATGGCCTGTTCAGGCGTCCACCCTAATGCTTTTGCGGCGGATTCGTTCAGCATAAAAGTATAGCGGAAATTTTTGTATTGATGGGTAGTATCCACCTCCAAAACGTCGGTATGGCTAAAATCGCTGCCTGCTACAATTTTCAGCTGCATGGTTTTTATAAAATCCTCATCCATCGGCAGGGCGTTTACAGTCAGACTTTTACCATCCTTTGTTTGTATAGCGTCGCCCCATTTCACATCCACGGGCTCGTTGTTTGCGGAGGCGACACTCTCAACCCCGGGAATGCCACTTATCACTTTTTTCAATGCATCAACCTGCGGCACCATTTTATAGTCGACGGGCAAAACCGCTACGTTACTTTTATTGTAGCCGACGTCCTTGTTACGGATATACGATAACTGCTGCAGTATGACCACTGTAGAGATAATCAGGAAAATGGAAATGATGAACTGGAAGATGATCAATGATCGACGTACGCTTTGCCCTGAGGTAAACGAAAAACCCGATTTAAGTATTTTGGCCAGTTTAACATTAGACAATAATAAAGCAGGATAAGCACCCGCTAGAAAGCCTATGACAATAGCCAGGGTTATCAAGCAAAGCAGGATAACGGGGTCAAACAAAGCGCTAAAGTGGAATTGTATCCCCGACAAGTTGTTAAAGAACGGCAGCATGACAAATGCAAACGCCACGGATAATATCGCTGCAATGGCTGTCACCAAAACTGATTCTCCGATAAACTGTTTAAAAAGTTGCTGCTTGGCGGCGCCAAGCACTTTGCGTATGCCAATTTCAGCGCCACGTCCGGCTGATTGGGCGATAGAAAGGTTAACGTAATTTACACCTGCTATCACTAATATGAGCACAGCAACCACGATCAGTATATAAATATACGTTATACTCCCGTTTGGCTCAAAACTATCCGGAAGATTTGAATGTAGATGCACGCTGGTTAACGGTTCAAGATGAAAGGTTAAGTGTTGGCTGCCCGTGGTTTTAAGTTCGTTCTTGTCCACCACTTTCATGTAGCCGATGATTTGTTTTGCCAATGGCTGTACATCTTCTTTGCTTCTAAGTAGCAGGTAGGTGATATAGTTTGCAGAAGTCCAATCCTCTGTTTTGGCAGCATCAAGCACATTAAAGGGAGCGATAAAATCAAATTGTACCTGCGAGTTTGAAGGGGCATCCGCCGCGATAGCCGAAACCATAAAGTTTTTATCACCCACTTTTAAAACTTTCCCGATAGGGTCCTCCTGGCCAAAATATTTTTTAGCTGTGCTTTCGGTGATCACTACTTTATCATCGGTACTTAAAGCATTTCCAGCATCTCCCCTGACCAGGTTAAACGAAAATATTTCGAAAAAAGAAGGCTCGGCATAAAAGAAGTTCTGTTCTTCGAATAATTGGCTATTGTAGCTAACTATCCGCGTTCTTTTATAAGTCCTTACAAAATCGACGACTTGCGGAAATACTCTTTTAAATTGCGGGCCTATCTTTGTGCCGGTAACCGCTATTTTTTGGGTTTCGCCGCCAAAATTATAATCCATAGTTACCCGTACTGTCTTGTCGGCATTCGCATTAAAACGGTCGTAACTTAATTCGTGCTTTATATAAATACCAATCATCAGGCAGCTAACGATTCCCACGGTTAGGCCAAGGATATTTATAAATGCATACAGCCGGTCCTTCCTTAGGTTCCTCCAGGCGATTTTGAAATAGTTTTTTATCATGATGTTAGTTCATTAGTTCACTTGTTCATTGCTATCGGCGGGTTAAGTTCCCTCTAAGGGAACCGTTCAGACTAAATCTCGCGCGCAACCTTTCGCCTTTTACCTTCTTAACTGCCAACTCCTCCTCCTAACTGCCTACTCGCTCCGAAGGCTCTTCACCGGGTTCATTAAAGCAGCCTTTATTGATTGGAAACTAACAGTTACCAGTGCTATTAGTATGGATAATACACCCGATAATGCAAATACCCACCAATCAAGACTGGTGTGGTAAGTGTAGCCTTTAAGCCATATATTCATAACGATCCATGCAATGGGCGAGGCAATTAACAGGGCGATAACTACCAATATCAAAAATTCCTTTGACAGTAAAGTAAATAACGATGCCATACTTGCGCCAAGGACTTTTCGGATGCCGATTTCCTTTATACGTTGTTCGGCAGTGAACATTGCAAGGCCCAAAAGACCCAGGCAGGAGATAAAAATTGCAAGGAATGCAAAGGCTTTGAAAACCTTGCTTACTACTTGCTCGTTGTTATATAGCTTCTGATATTCTTCGTCGGTAAAGGCATATGTAAAGGTGAAATTGGGGTTTAGTTCTTTACAGAGTTTTTCCATTGTAGCTATGGCCTGTTTTGTTTGGCCGGCTTGTGTCCTGATCAAAATATTTCCGTAAACCTCCTTCTCGCGTAGCCTGATGATGAGCGGTTGAATAGGATCGTGAAGCGAATTGAAATGAAAGTCTTTCAGCACCCCCACTATAGTTCCTTTTTTTCCCCACATAGTAAAAGGCTTTCCTATTGGGTCGGTATATTTAATTCTTTTCAACGCGCTTTCATTGATCATATAGCCCGAGGAGTCTGTTGCAAAATCTTTGGAGAAATCGCGGCCATAAGCCATTTTCAGTTTCATGGTTTTTGTAAAATCATACCCTACCGAAACCTGGGTAAACTCTATATTCACATTAGGGTCCTTGCCGTCCCAGTTAACACCGCCTGTGCTGCTCCCAAAGTTTATCGGGGGATCGGACATGCGGGTAACCTGTTGAATGCCGGGCATCCTTAACGCTTCCGATTTAAATATTTCGTACTTGGCGGGCAGGTCGCCCTCTAATGGGATGTAGATGAGGTTTTCGCGATCGTACCCTAAATTCTTGGTCTGGATGTAATCCACCTGTTTTGAAATAACTACTGTTCCTATGATGAGAAAAGCTGACAACACAAACTGGATTACAACCAGCCCCTTACGAAACCATGCAGAACCAGTACTAAGCTTTACCGTGCCTTTTAATACTTTAACCGGGCTAAAAGAGGATAAAAATAAGGCCGGATAACTACCTGATAAAAAACCTGTTATAAAGGTTAACGCAAGTAACCAACACCAAAAAGAAAGATGGCCGAAAGGATAAGAAATTTCCTTTTGCGTAACCATATTAAAAACAGGCAGCAATACCAAAACCAATATAATGGATATCACAACGGCAACCAAAGTGAGCATTAAGGCCTCGCCAATAAATTGTCTTATCAGTACCCCTCGCACCGCGCCGACTACCTTGCGCACACCAATTTCCCTGGCACGCTTAACCGAACGGGCCGTTGTTAAATTCATGAAATTGATGCAGGCTATAAGCAATATAAAAACCGCAACTATACTGAACAGGTTCACATACTCGATACGACCTTCGCCTATTTTTCCATCTTTCAGATCGCCATGCAGGTAAACATCACCGAATCTCTGTAGGGCTAACTCCTCGCGGAAGGCTTTGCTTTGTTCTTTATTATAAAGATCCAAAAAGCGTGTAATCTTTTTGTCGACCAGCGCCGGGTTGGCATCGGCCCTCAACATCACAAAAGCCGTTGGCCCGTTGTTACCCCATTGTTTGGCCCAATCATTTTCTTTCAAAAAATTGGCCCAGTTTATAAGGTAATCAAATTTTGTAGACACATTTTTCGGCAGATCTTCAAAAACAGCTGTAATCGTAAAATTTTTATTATTTTGATACCGTATGCTCTTACCCATTGCCGCCTGCGGGCTTCCAAAAAAATCTACGGCCATTTTGCGCGAAATGGCTATACTTACCGGCGTATTCAGTGCTGATTTTGCTGTACCCTGCAACAAAGGATAACTGAACATTTTAAAATAATCCGAATCGGCCGATGAGCCTGTCAGCTTCAATATCTTGTTGCCCACCTGGAAAGTGGCATCGTTATTAAAACCAAAATTTGTGGCATATTCAACTTCGGGCAACACCTTCTTCATTTCGTTAGCCAATACGCCAGGAACGGCGTATTGACCAACTTCCTTATTATCATAATACTGCCGCTCAATTACCTGGTATAAGCGCTGACCGTTAGCGTGAAATGAATCGACACTCAACTCATTTTGTACCCACAACAAAATAAGTATACTGCAAGCCATGCCCAACGCCAGGCCGAGTATGTTGATCGTGGAAAAAAACTTATTCCTCCACAAATTTCGCCAGGCGATTTTTAAATAGTTTTTTATCATGATTAGTTCATTGGTTCACTTGTTCATTAGTCTGCTTCGTTATCGGGCGCGAATTTTTTACCTTTCAGCTTTTGCCTTTCTCCTTTCTCCTTTTCTTTAACTGCCAACCGCTACTGCTAACTGCCTACTCCGACCGCAGGCTCTTCACCGGGTTTGCCAAAGCCGCTTTTACGGCCTGGAAACTCATGGTTATAAATGCAATAACTACGGCTGTTATCCCCGCAACGGCGAATACCCACCACTGGATACTGACGCGGTAGGCATAGTCCTGCAGCCACTTGGTCATTGCGAACCATGCGATAGGGCTGGCTATTACTAATGAAATAACAACAAGCACCAAAAAATCTTTTGAAAGCATTGTGGTAATATTAATTACCGTTGCGCCTAATACCTTACGTATGCCTATTTCTTTCACTTTTACCTGGGCAGTATAGGTTGCAAGCCCAAACAAACCAAGGCACGAAATAAATATGGCAATGCCGGCAAAGGCGGTAAAAAGGGTTCCCGAGCGCTCATCGGCTTTGTACAGATCGTTGTAGTCATCGTCTAAAAACGAATAATCAAAAGGGAAAGCAGCGTTATACTGTTTCCATATTTTGCTTACTGCCGCGATAGCTTTTGATGCGTCCTTCCCGGTGGTGCGGACCGACATTCTCCAATCGTTATCCGGCCTGTAGGCAAAAATGGCTGGTTCAATTTTTTGTTTAAGCGATGCGAAATGAAAATCTTTAGCTACGCCGATAATGGTTCCGTTAATATCATGAAGTTTGAATCTTTTACCGATAGGTTTTTTTATACCGGTTGCACGCACCGCAGTTTCATTTAAGATAAAGTTGGCAGTATCCGTTTTAAAGCCGGCAAATCCCTTCCCGGCAGCCAGTTTCACTTTAAAAAAGCCGAGATAATATTTATCAATGTTTATGGGATGTATCAAAAACAGGGAATTCGGCTCCTTCCCATCCCAATCGGTATCGCCCGTATTATTGCCGATACTTATAATGTTGTCTCCGGAGCTGGCGACACCCAATATCCCCGGCTGAGTGAGCAGTTCAGCGCGAACAGCCTCGTAATTCTTTTTTATATCCCGCATCCCAAATGAAAAAACATGGGATTTATCATATCCCAACTCTTTTTCCCTGATGTAGCTCAACTGGCTGTTAATAATTATTGTACCAATGATTAGCCCTATAGAAAAAACAAACTGGGTGACAACCAATATTTTACGAAACGCGACGTTCCCAACGCCTAATGATATTTTGCCCTTTAATGCACTGATCGGCTTAAATGACGACAATAACAAGGCTGGGTAAATGCTTGAGATTGTTAATGTTCCTAAAACTGTAAGCGCTATTACCTTCCAGATTCCCGCGTCAAACAGGTTAAACTCCATCCGCTTGCCCGAAACGCTATTGTATAAAGGCATTAGTAGCTCAATTGCACCGAATGCCAATACGAGGGCCACTGAAAAAAACAATACAGTTTCTATGACAAATTGCGCAAATAACTGCTTTTTTTCAGCACCGATTATTTTACGGATGCTTACTTCCTTTGAGCGCAGAATAGCGCGGGCCGTTGAAAGGTTTACATAATTAATACAGGCGATCAGCAATATAAAAATAGCCACAATTAAAAATATCCTTACCGTTTGCATTCCCGAAGCACTTCCATCGGGGTTATACAGGTGTATTTGCGTAAAAGACTGCATTTGATATTTAACCTTTGCGGCATCGGGCCCCGGCTGGTGCTGAATATGTATTTTGGTCAATTTATCAGCCACGGCTTGAATAGACGTACCGGGCTGAAGCTGTAAAAAAGTATTGGTGTAATAATCGCCCCAATCTTCATCCATTGATTTCCAGAAATCTTTAGGGTTGTATTGTTTTTTCCTTACTTCGATGGAAAAAAGCATATCGAATTTGATGGACGAATTCTCGGGCGCATCAGCCATTAAGCCGGCTACCACATAGTTATCTTTGTTATCTGCCAATAATGTTTTACCGATGGGTTCGGCATTGCCAAAAAAGCGCTTTGCCGTACTTTCTGTTATAATAATCGATTTGTCGTTTGGAAAAGGTGCATTAATATTCCCTTTTATGAGCTTGAAATCGAATATCTTAAAAAAAGACGGGTCGACATACCAATTGCCGTTATCGCCTGTGCCTAATAATTTGTCTTTGTACCTGAATACTGAATAATCATAATTATAAACAAGTCGTACAGCATTCTGCACGCCGGGCACCTCCTTAAGTGCGTAGGTGGCCACTGGGCCCTGCACGCCGGCCCACAGTTGTTTACTGCTGCCGGTACCGATCTGGGCATCCATCTGGTAAAGCTGACCGGCTTTTTTGTTGAACTTGTCAAAGCTCAATTCATCGTTTACCCAAAGCAAGATGAGTAAACCCACAGTCAAACCAACAGTCAGGCCGATAATGTTTATAGCGCTGTAGAACTTGTTGTTCAGCAAATTGCGCCAGGCGGTTTTGAAATAGTTTTTTATCATTATTGGTTCATTGGTTCAACTGTTCATTAGTTCATTGGTATGGCGGGTTAAGCCCCCTCCCGAAGCGGTTTTTCGGGCCAAATTCCTTTCCGCCTTTCGCCTTTTACCTTCCTGCTTTCACCTTCTTAACTGCCAACTGCTACTGCAAACTGCCAACTTTCTCCTTCATTCGCTCCTCAAGCTATGTACCGGGTTTGATAATGCTGCCTTAATGGCCTGCCAGCTTACAGTAAGTAAACAAATGGCTAAGCTGAAAAACATCGTCAGAATAAATACCCAGATACTTATTGAGGTGTGATAGGTGTATTTTGTGAAATGTTGGTGAACGATGTACCAGCTGATGGCCGAACCTAAAATAAAGGAGAGACTAACCAGCCATACAAATTCACGTGATAAGTTAAACCACAGGCTGCCAATTGTTGCGCCCAATACCTTGCGTATACCGATCTCTTTTTTTCGTTGCTCAGCAGAAAATGAGGCCAAGCCAAACAGGCCGAGGCTGGAGATAATAATCGCGAGGCAGGTAAAGCCGGTCGACATGGTTCCCAGCAGCCTTTCTGAACTAAATTTCCGGTTGAATTTTTCGTCAGTAAACTTATATTCAAACGGGTATTCGGGGTTATATTTTTTATAAATGTTCTGCAAAATAGCAAGGCTTGCCGATACCGACTTTGCGGGGTTTAGCCGTAAAGCTACGTTGCCTGTCCATCCTTTAATAAAGCCTACTATTGCCGGTTTAACGGGCTCGTAGGGTGAACTCCAAACAAAATTTTCAACTACACCCACCACTTTACAATTTTTCCCCTGGTATTTAACTATCTGTCCTAAAGGCTCCTTAAAGCGCATCAGCTTTACAGCGGCCTGGTTAAGAATGATAGCGGAAGAGTCCGAAGGGTACGCGATTGAAAAGTCCCGGCCTTCGATAAGTTTTAAACCGTAGGTACTAACAAAATGATAGGTAACTGCCATTTGGTCGATAGGTAATTTATCTTCCCCTGGCAGCTGGCCTTGCCAGGTGATACCCCATGAACTGCTTTGGTCGTTGGTGATACTGCCTGAAGTTAAAGCCCCATCGGTAATGGCGCCGGCATTTATAGCATCAAGCCGGAAGCTTTCAAACTTGGTATCCATAGCGCCGTCATCGGGCAAATCCACCAACCCGTTACGATCATATCCAACCGGGCGGTCCTTAATATAATTGATTTGCTTGTAAATAAAAATGCTCGACAATATGAGGCAAACGGCAAAAGTAAACTGTACAATAACCAACACCTGGCGCGGGCGCACGGTGCCCTTTGTGGTAATTACCTGACCTTTGAGCACTTTGACGGGTTTAAAGGAAGAAAGGAACAGCGCCGGGTAACTGCCGGCAACAAGACCCGTAAATATGGTAACCGCTAAAGCCGCTCCCCATGCCCATACATTGTCGTAAGGCAAAGACAATTGTAAATTAATAATGTTATTAAAAAACGGTATCAATACTACAACCAATACCAGAGCTATAATGAAAGCCATAAATGCCATTACCAGCGATTCACCCATAAATTGCTGTACCAGGGCAAAGCGGCGGGCACCGACAGCCTTTCGTACACCAACCTCCCTTGCACGGCGTTCGGAGCGGGCGGTTGACAAATTCATAAAGTTGATACAGGCGATAACGAGTATGCCAATCGCGAGATATAAAAATAACTTTACCGTATCAATGGCGCCGCCGGTATTTATCCCGTTTTTAAAATCGCTGTATAAATGGAGCCGGGTGTAGGGATAAAGAAATATGGTGTTTTCCTTATTGTTGGGATCGTAGCGTTTAATTATATACTTAATTTTTGAATTTACTGAAGCAAGCGAAGTACCTGGTTTCAACAGCACATAGGTTTGAAAAGAGTAATTCCCCCAGCCTGATGTTTTCATCCATTGCTGCTCCGCGGAGAGCTGTGCCCATGAGATTAGGGCTTTAAAGTAGAAGGACGAATTTACCGGGTTATCCTTTATAACCGCGGTGACCTTTAAAGGATATTGGTTATTTAGCTTTATAACCTTCCCGATTGGGTTTGCATCCCCAAAAAGTGCTTTCGCGCCTGACTGGGTCAATACTATGGATGATAGATCTGACAAGGCCTGTTTATTTCCCGAAATAAAATCAAAGCTGAACATGCTTAGCAAATCCGCATCAGCAGCCATGGTGGTGACTTTTACCACCTTGTCCTGGTAATTCATCAATATATCATAACCCCAGTTGGTGCGGGCCACTTTATCTATTTCTGGAAAATCTTTTATCAACGCAGGCGCAAGCGGGATAGGTGTAGCATTCCCGGTCATCAGCTCACCATTACTCGGCTGGTTTCGCTCCACCTGATACAGGCGGTCGCTGTTTTTGTTGAATTTGTCGAAACCTAATTCGTTGTAAACATACAATAGCAGCATAAAACTTACTGCCATCCCAACAGCAAGGCCGCCGATATTAATCATACTATACAGGCGGTTTTTGATAAGGTTGCGCCATGCAATTTTTAAGTAACTTTTTATCATGATGCGGGGTTTTAGCTTGATAGTCTATTTCTTTGTAATAGACGCGGTTTTGATATTTGAGGTTGCACGTGTTTGTAAAAAAGTTGGCGGTTTACAGTGGGTAGTTTGCAGTTTTTTGGCCAACTTCCTACTGCCCGCCGGTTTAGCCCCCTCTAAATCTCCCCCGGTTGGGGAGACTTTTGATTCGTTTTTTTTTAATCGACTTCTACTTCAACTAATCTCTGATCTCCAGCCTCTAATCTCTACTCCGACCTCAAACTCTTCACCGGGTTAGCCATTGCGGCGCTCATGGTATTGAGGCTTACCACCACCGTCGTCAGCAATAAAATAACTACGCCAACAGCGCCAAAAAGCCAAATACTGATGTTTATGTGGTAGGCATAATTCTGCAGCCATTTATACATCAGCCACCATGTTAATGGCACCGCCACTACAAATGCTACAAGAACCAGCCTTAAAAACTCCTTTGCTATGAGAAGCAATAATTGACTCACTGTTGCACCTAAAACTTTACGGATACCGATCTCGCGGAAACGCTTTTCGATGGTAAATGATGCCAGTCCGGCTAAGCCTATGCAACAGATAAATATGGCCAAACCTGCAAAAATATTAGTGAGATGGCCGATGAGTTCTTCAGCAACAAATTTTCTACCGAACTCCTGGTCTACAAATTGGTATTCAAAAATATCGGCAGGGCTGTATCTTGAATAGATATTTTTTATTAACGCTATTGCTTTTTGCGGCTGAATGCCACTATTTAGCCGGATAGTTATCTCGTTTGAACCATTATTGTTATAAAAAACCATTAAAGGGTCAACAGGCGCATAGGGTGATGTGATGACCACATTATCTATTACGCCAATTACTGTTCGTGTATGGGGCCCGTAGTGCATCAGTGTGCCGACCGGGTTTTTTAACTGCATCGCATCCACCGCTGCCTTATTTAGTATCATGGAAGATGAATCAGCGGGTGTGCCTGAAAAATCCCGGCCTTTTAAAACTTTAATACCCATTGTTTTTGTAAAATCAACATCGGTTGCAATGCCCGACATAATGATTTGGGTGCCCGAAGGCATGCCGTCCCATGCCGGCGCCGGCGACCTCCACCAAATCTCAGTAATGGGCGAAGAACTGCGGACGACGGACTTTATCAAACCTGATTTAATTAATTCATCCTTAATGGCGACGTAGCTTTTATCGGTAGACGGAGTTGAAGGAAACATGATGAGGTTATCCGGGTTATAGCCCAGGTCCCTGTCTTTTACGTGCTGAATCTGCTTATAAACGATAATAGTGGCCGAAATGAGTAAAATAGAGATCACAAATTGGCCAACTACCAAAATCCGCCGTGGCAGCTCTGCACTTTTACCAACTTGAAATGTGCCTTTTAGTACCTTTACAGGATTAAATGACGACAGGTACAATGCTGGATAGCTTCCGGCCACAGCCCCGGTGAATACGATGATCACGAGTGAGCCTGTCCAGAAAAAAGGATCAGTAATATTTAAAGTCAATTGCTTATTTACAAGTAAATTAAATGCCGGTATCAACAAATAAACCGCTATGATTGAAAAAACAAATGCCGTTAATACCAGTATCATCGATTCGAAAAAGAATTGAAGTACCAACTGTTTTTTGTCCGATCCAAGTGTTTTCCTTATGCCTACTTCTTTTGCCCTTTTTTCGGAACGCGCTGTGGAAAGGTTCATGAAATTAACACAGGCTATCAAAAGAATGATGATAGCGATAATAGTAAACAACCGGACATATTCAATTTGTCCGCCAACATTTTTTCCGTCCTTAAAATCGCTGTACAAATGCCACTTACTCATCGGGAAGGTAAAATAAGTGCTTATCTTGTCGCTGTTGTGCTGAAACATAACGTTGGTGATCGCCTTTTCCAGTTGCGGTATATTTGGCGCAGTTGTGGTTTGTATATACACCATCCACGATGAATTGCGCCATTCCTTCATTGCGCTTTGAGACTGCGGGTCCGAGAAATTGCAGGCATTAATACAATCAAACTGGCGGGTTGAATTTCCGGGCATGTCTGCAATAACGGCGGTAACTTTAACCTGCTGACTGTTATCTAGTTTTAGTACCTTGTTTATTGGGTCGGCATTGCCAAAAAAAGATAATGCGGTCGATTGCGTTAAAACAATGCTGTTTGGTTCAGAAAGCGCCGAGGCAGGATTGCCCTTTATAAATTTACAGGTAAACATGTCAAAATAGCGGCCGCCGACGGTTACCATGTTTTTCTTTAGTTTCGAATTTCCGTAGGCAAACAAATGCTGCCCCGAATACGATGACATCACTACATTTTTTATCTGCGGATAACCGGTTTCGAGGGCCTTTTGTAGCGGGAAAACCATGTTAGGATCCGTGAAAATGTTATTTTTAAAGTCACGGTTGGCCATTACCTGGTAAATGGTTTTGTAATTTGTGTTGAACTTATCATACGTCAGTTCATCATTCACCCATAAAAAAATAAAAATGGTGCATGTAATACCTATGGTCAAACCCAAAAGGTTGGTTATGGCAAAGCCTTTATTCCTAGTAAGGTTCCGCCATGCGATTTTTATATAATTCTTTATCATGGTATGGATAATTAGTGAATTAATGATTTGGTGAATTACTGAATTATTGAATTAGTTTCACTGCCAACTGCTTCTCCCTACTCCGATCTCAAACTCTCCACCGGGTTGACAATCCCCGCTCTGATGGCATGGTAACTTACGGTTATAATTGCCGTTATCACTGCCAATGCCCCTGCCACGGCAAACATCCACCAGGATATATTTATACGGTAGGCAAAGTTTTGTAGCCACTTGTGCATGGCCCACCATGCCACCGGCGAGGCAATTACTATTGCAAGCACTACCAGTTTTAAAAAATCGCGGGACAGCAAAGTGTTTATTGAGGCCAGGCTTGCGCCCAATACTTTGCGTATTCCAATCTCCTTTGAGCGCTGCTCGATGGTAAAAGCTGCAAGCCCAAACAAGCCCATTGCTGCCAGTATAATGGTGATATAAGTAAATATGCTGAAGATGGATGCCAGCCGGTCTTCAGCTTTGTATTGTGCGTTAAAGGCATCATCCATAAAAGTATAATTGAACGGAGTGTCCTGGTCGTATTTCTTATAAATGGCTTCGATTTTACCTAATAGCGCAGGCAGGTTGGTATGCGGACTGATTCTGGCGAACATATTGCAGCCGAACCTGTTAAAATAGCTGTCGGTGTCTTTTACAACATATAACGACAGGGGCTTTACCGCATATGCCATCGTGGTAAAGTTGAAGTTTTTTAATACACCAACAATTTCTATTTTTTGACCGCCCGATTTAATAAAGGTGCCGACCGGGTTAGCAGGAAGTTGCAGCTGCGCTATTGTTTCCTCGTTAATTATGGTCTTGGTACGGCTTTCCAGCACAGCGTTAGCCGCAGGTGGGTATTTCCATTTTAGACCAAGCGTTGACATAAAGCTTTTATCAGCCACGATAAATGCAACGCCTACGCTCGCCCCCTTTGTTTTACCGTCGAAAAAATTCATATCGTAGCTTTCAAACATGGCATAATGTGAGGTAGCTACGCTGCTTATCCCGGCCAACGATCGTACCTCCTGTTTTAACGTGGGGTAGTTTTTCCCGACACTGTTTCCTATGGGTATCATCACAACATTATCTTTATTAATACCCGTATCGGCATGCCTGAAATAATATAGCTGCCTGTCAATGACTATTCCGCAGATGATTAGTCCTACTGATATGGCGAATTGAAGGGTTGTAAATATTTTACGAACGGTAACCCCGCCCGTCTGTTTGCTCATTTTGCCTTTTAGCGTTACCACAGGATTAAAGCGTGATAAAACCAATGATGGATAACTGCCTGATATAATAATAGTTATACCCAGTAGGATAAATAAATAAACTAACACCTGCGGGCTATATAAAAATGAGTTGTCGATTTTAAGCTGCAGCACATTTAAAAACCACGGGGTTGCCACATAGCACAATAAGTAGCCCAGCACAAACGATATGAGCGTAAACAGTGCCGATTCCACATAAAATTGGGCTGCAATTGCTTTACGGCTTGCACCCGATACTTTTCGCACGCCCACTTCTTTAGCCCGTAAAGTAGCTCTTGCGGTTGAAAGGCTCATATAATTTACCATCGCCAGCAACAAAATCAATATGGCCACCAGCGGGAATATCTTCAGGTATTTCGTGTTTGAATCGCCATTATATCCCTTTAAATGGCTGTCTGTAAGGGGAGAAAATGAGAACTTAATAGCATCAAAAGTTTTTTCTTTTTTTACCGCCAGGTTCAGGCCATGGGCCAGCCGGGTTGTATCGGCGGCGTTCTTTAGCAGCACATAAACATTAAATGCGCCATAACTTATTTGCGGTGCGCCCACATACCGGGGGGCTTCCTTCATCACCAGTAAGCTTTCGTTCGAAGTGACAAAATCAAAGGCGATGGATGAATTTGATGGCACGTTTTCTGCAACCCCCGTAACCTGGTAAGTATAGGTACTGTCGGTTTTTATAACTAATGTTTTACCGACGGGATCGTGTGTGCCAAAATATTTTTTAGCCATATCCCTTGATATAACGACCGTAAACGGCCTCTTTAATACATCGCCGGCCGAACCGGATGATAACTTAAACGAAAAGAAATTGAAGAACCCGGGGTCGGCAAACAGCAATTTATCCCCGGCAAACTTCTTTCCGGGCGACGACGGATCACTAACCACTAGCGGGTTCTGGTTAAAATAAGACAGCGTACGCATGTAATCCTCAACAGTCGGCTGGTTTTGTTTGATCAGGGGCCCGGAAGCATAGCTCATGAATTCCATATTCATGGTATTACCGCCTTGTTTTATGGCAGCCTGCGTCACGAAAATGCGGTCAGCATTTTTATGAAAACGGTCGTAGCTCATCTCGTGGGCCACATACATCATTATCATCATACAAACGGCTAAGCCCACCGCCAGGCCTGATATGTTGATGAGGCTATACAGCTTTTGCTTTGTTAAGTTGCGCCATGCGATTTTTATGTAGTTGAATATCATGAAATTATTGAATTAGTGATTCAGTGCATTAATGAATAATAATATGTTAACGGCCAACCGCTACTACTCCGATCTCAAACTCTTGATCGGATTTACCAGGGCCGCCTTAATAGCCTGGTAAGATATAGTTATTGCCGCTATAATAATTGATGCCGCGATGGCGATGATAAATATCCCCGCCCCTATGTTGATATGATACGCATAGTTTTGCAGCCAGTTTTTCATTGCGTAGTAGCCTACCGGCGCTGCTATGACAAACGCGAGGGAGATCAGCAGGATAAATTCTTTTGAGAATAACCCGACGATGCTCATCGTCGGTGCACCTAACACTTTACGGATACCTATCTCTTTGGTGCGCTGCGATGCGGCAAAAGATATTAAACCATATAGTCCAAGGCAGCCGATCAATATAGCGATGAATGAGAATAGCTTGAAGGCTGTGTAAACCCTTTGTTCCTGGGTGTAAAAGCTTGCAATGTGCTCATCAAGGAACTGGTATTTAAACAGGTCGTTTGGAAAAAGGGCCGACCACGATTTATTGATGTTATCAATCGTGCGGGTCATCCCAATGGGCTGTATTTTTACGCTTGCCATAAAGAAACGCTGTGAACGGTATTCCAACACACAAGCGCGGCGTTTTTTGTGTTTTGATTCGCTTTGAAAATCCTGCACCACGCCGATAATGGTTGCCATTTGCCCATTTACATGTATGCGTTTCCCAACTGCGTTGCGGGGATCCATGATACTCATTTTATGGATCAGCGTTTCATTGACAACAACATTCTGAGCGGTATCCTTAACGTCTACTTTACTGATCTTTTCTCCTGCCAGCATTTTCAGGCCAAACATATCTATATAATTTTCATCAATAAATTTTATTTCGGTTACATCATCCTTTATGATCCCGAATTCAGGTGCTGAGAGGTTGGTAAAATTATTGTTGTATGATGGCGCGCCGGATGAAAAGCTCACCTGTTTTACGCCGGGATTATTTACAAGTTCCTGCTTTAAAATTACACCTTTTGCACTATCGGGAACGGTAATCGAGACAATGGCGTCTTTGTTAAATCCAAGATCCTCGTTTTCGAAATAATCCATTTGATGGGCCACCACCAATGTGCCGACAATAAGTATCTGCGAAATAGCAAACTGCGCTACCACAAGCCCCTTGCGCAGGGTAAATCCGCGTACAAAATTTCCGGTTTTATTCTTCAACGAATCAACCGGCTGGAATGCAGACAGTACAAACGCAGGGTATAAACCTGCAACCAAAATAACAAGGATAGTTAAACAGCCTATCCACCCGATAACAACTGGCTCGGCTAACTGGCCTGCATCAATTTTGATATTGAGCCAGGCGCCTGCCTGTGATAAAAACAAAGCGGCCAAGCCCACCCCTATCACCAAAGCCATCAGTACCAATACTGTAGTTTCGCCCAAAAACTGTTTTACCAGCTGCGATCTTTGTGCGCCCAAAACCTTACGTACACCAACCTCTTTCGACCTTTTTACAGCTTGTGCCGTTGCAAGATTTATAAAATTAATACACGCAGTAATAATGATCAGCAAGGCCACACCAAACAAAGCGTAATAGGTGTCCTTTGATGTTGGTGTAATTACATTATTGATATAACGCTGATCGAAATGAATATCCTTTAACGGCTGTAACGGTAAGCGTACTTCCTTTGGATTGAGCCCCCAATTTTTGTGCAGGAATGCGGGTATCCGCGTTTGTATCTGCTGAACAGATGTATGCTGCGGAAGCAAAATAAATGTAAAAAAGCCGCCGCCGATGTTCCAAAAATTGCCCATGCTATTTTTTACCTGGTTTTTGATGGATTCAAACGATACCAGCATCTGGATAGGTAAACTCCTGTTGCCCGGTACATCTTTGATTACACCGGTAACCTTCACATTCAACTGGTTCTCCACATTGATCACCTGCCCCATGGGGCTTTTGTCACCATAATATTTTTTCGCAAGGCTTTCCGTTAAGACAATTCCATTTGGCTCGTTAAGGGCAGTTTTAGGGTCGCCGGCGATCCAGTCATAATTGAATATGCTGGTAAAATGTTCATCAGCAAACGCAAAACCATTTTCCCGGAAACGGTTGTTATTCACCTTTACCATTACTTCCTGGCTATACATCACCTGTGATACCGTCAGTTCAGGGAAATCGGTCCGCATGGCCGGCGCCACGGCCAGCGACACATTTGAATTAAAGTCGATAGCGTTTAGGGTTACCCGGTAAGTACGGTCGGCTTTGGCAAAGTTATCGTAAGTAAGCTCGTTCCTAACAATCAAAAAGATAACCAGGCAGGAGGCGATCCCCAAGGTAAGCCCGAAAACATTCAAAAAGGCATAACTAAAGTTACGCCTGATGTTGCGAAATGCGATGATGATGTAGTTCTTTATCATGGGGCTGTGCAATTACTGAATTAGTGAGTTATTGAATTAATCATTTTTTACTGCTACTGCCCACTGCCACTTCCCCCTATTCGCTCCGTAAACTATTTACCGGGTTAGCCGTAGCCGCCTTAATCGCATGGAAACAAACCGTTAAAAGCGCTACCAACAACACAAGTACAGCGGCAAATAAAAATATCCAGCTATTGATGGCTATCCGGTACGGGTAATTCTCCAGCCATTTATGCATAGCCCACCACGCAGCAGGCGATGCGATCAGCGCCGAAAGTGCAACCAGTTTCAGGAAATCGGCTGAAAGTTTTCTTACAATAAGATCAACTGAGGCGCCCAGTACTTTGCGAATGCCTATTTCCTTTTTGCGGCGTTCGGCCGACAAGGTTGCGAGGCCGAAAAGGCCGATGCATGAAATAAAAATGGTAAGTACAGCGCTGGCAGTAACTATTTGTTTCCACTTGGCTTCCTTGTCGTATTGTTCGGCATTTTGTGCGTCTTTAAAAATGTACTGGTATGGTTTGAAAGGAAATAGCTGCCTGAATATTTTTTCTATATAATTCAATGATGCCGCTTTATTCTGGCCGCTTATTTTTATAAAGATATTCGAAAAAGGATAAGATGGTTTCATTGAAAAAAGCTGGGGCGACATTTTTTCCGTTAAGGACAAAAAATGATAATCTTTTACAACACCAATAACATTGTACTTTTTATGATCGTAATAGAAATCCACAACCTGCCCTATAGGGTTTTTCCAACCAGCCTGTTTAACAAAAGTTTCATTTACCAGTACCGAAGCCGAGCTGTCACTAATCATAGCCTTTGAAAAATCCCGGCCTTTAATAACAGGTACTTCAAAAAGCGGCAGGTAATCTTCATCAATATGTTTTATATCAAACTCTGTTTGCTGCCCGTTGTTGATATGGGCAATTGTTCCCCATCTTCCGCCCTGGTCAGCCGAAATACTTTTAATGGACGGGCTTTTTAATAATTCGGTTTTGAACAAGGCCAGCTTTTGTTTATCGGCATCACCGGCATTTATCGATACCACGTTTTTATCATTATATCCGAGGTCGAAATGCATCAGGTAATCAAACTGCGAATAAATGGTAATGGTGGAGATGATAAAGAAGGTAGCCAGGGTAAACTGCAATATCACCAGGCTTTTTGCCAGGTAATTTTTGCCTGCGAAATGCTGTTTGTTATACAACGATTGCACGGGGTTAAAGCCAGAGAGCACCAATGCCGGGTAAAATCCCGCAAGCAAGCCGGTGAAAAGGAATATTGAGACGTAACCGATAACAAGTTTTGCACTCAGCAGGTACGAAAAAGCGAGCGCTTTATTAGCCAGCTGGTTAAAAATGGGCAGCGCCAATTGTGCCAGAACTAACCCGAATATAAATGCAATAAAACTTAAAATATACGATTCGCCCAGGAACTGGATGATCAATTGCCTGCGCTCGCCGCCAACCACTTTACGTATGCCGATCTCCTTAGACCGCTTGAGCGATTGCGCCACCGTAAGGTTTACAAAATTGATACAGGCAATAAGAAAAATAAACAACGCAATACCTGTTAAAATATAGGTGTATACCGGGCTGCTGGCATCAGTCAAGCCGTTATCAGCAGGGTACTCCGTACTGGTATGCATCTTCAGGAAGGGCTGCAATACATAATGAATTTTATCCTTAAAGCCAAACTTTTGGGCCGCGTCCTTCATCTGCTCTGCTGCATCTTTATTATATACAGTGGCCATCTTTTCTTCAACAACTTTTATGTTTGCGCCAGGCGTTACAGTTATAAATGTGTTCAGGAAAGAATTGATCCATTGGGTATCAGCATAACTATCGGAAGCTTTTAAAGGCAGCAGCATTTTAAATTTTACTGATGAATTTTGAGGGGATTTTTTTGCCACTGCCGTAACTAAAAATGGCTGAAACTTTTCGCCTATTTTAAGTTGGAGTATTTTACCCACGGCGTTCTGACCGCCAAAATATTTTTTGGCCAAATCTTCCGACAGCACAACTGAGTGCGGATCCTTAAGCGCGGTCTTTGGGTCGCCGCCAAGCAAGGGGAACGTGAATACCGAAAAGAAGTTGCTGTCGGCATATAATGCTTCTTCATCAAAAACTTCGTTACCGCGCTTCACGGTATAATTGGCGCCCTGTATCCGCACAAAACTTTCGATCTCCGGTATTTGTCGTTTAAATGAAGGGCCCTGCATCATACCGGTGCTCGCATATTTATTTGTTGTCCCGGTCGGGCTGGTGGAATTCACCACAATACGGTAAATATTATCTTTATTCGCATTGAACCGGTCGTAACTAACTTCATCCATGGTATATAACAGGATGAGCATGCAGCAGGCCAGCGCGACACTGAGCCCGACAATGTTAATAACAGAAAAAGCCTTTGTCCTCCAAAGGTTTCTGAAAGCAGTTTTAAGGTAATTTCGTATCATGGCTAATTAATGAGTTAGTGAATTACTGAGTTAGTGAATTGGAAAAAGCCCGTTGAACATTAACCCTAAAATACATACCAATTTTTTAATTTGTTAACAGTCAATAAGTTATCTTCAAACACAACATACGAATATGTTCGTATGCGTAACAGCAAGTGTACGGTTATGATACACATTTGTGAGTGGTGAGTGGTGAATAGTAAGTGACAGGACAACTCGTTCTTTACTCACCATTCACTATTCACTACTCACTCCGTAAACTCTTAACCGGGTTAGCCAGCGCGGCTCTTATTGCCTGGAAGCTTACCGTAGTAATAGCAATGGTAAATGCAAGTATCCCTGCTACTGCAAATACCCATAAACCAATGTTTATGCGGTACGCAAAATCTTTTAACCAGCTATGCATTCCGAACCATGCCAGTGGAAAAGCAATTACAGCTGCAATTAATACCAATAGCATAAATTCTTTTGAAAGCATGTTCACAATTCCGGGGATCGTGGCTCCCAATACTTTCCTGATGCCTATTTCACGTGTGCGCTGCAGCGTGCTGTACGATGCCAGTCCCAATAGGCCGAGGCACGAGATCATGATGGCAAGTACGGCGAAATACATAAACAGTTTTCCAAACCTGTCTTCAGTTAAATATTGCTTATTAAAGCTTTCATCTAAAAACGTATAACTAAAAGGCCGCTGGGGCACCAGTGCCTTCCACTTATTTTGTATGGCCGCGATAGTGTTTGGAATATCGCCGCCTTTAATGGTAAGCGTAAATACACCGATATTTTTAGGATTTATCCGCAGGTTTAACGGTTTTACATTTTCCTTTAATGATTCGAAATGAAAATCCTGGATAACGCCGACTATTTGGCCTGTACGACCCCACTGATTAAAACGTTTGCCTACTGCATCTTTTGCGGAGGCATAGCCCAGGTCTTTCACGGTTGTTTCATTTATTATAAATGCCTTTGTTGAATCGGTAGCAAACGCGGGTGAAAATGCACGTCCTGCAATTATTTTCATTCCGTACTGCGTGATAAAGTCGAAATCGACATCATACATGTTCATATTCATGGGCATCAGGGCACCCGAACGTGTTTCAGCCTCTGTATAAGCTACCGGGTTTCCATTCCCGGGCGTTGTTGAAGAGGCAGAAACATCAAGCACCCCGCGAATTTGTTTCAGTTCATTCTTAATACTTTGAAATTGGCTTTGAACCACCGAGTCTCCGCTAAAATCAATCACCACCATTTGATCCTTTTTAAAACCAAGCGACTGGTTCCGCATATAATTTAATTGATTATATACGATGATGGTCCCAACAATTAACACTATAGATATGGTAAACTGCACAACAACAAGGCCTTTTCGTAGCAATATCCCTTTAACGGAAGAAGTAAAGCGCCCTTTAAGTACAGATGTGATACTAAAATTGGTAAGCACGAGGGCTGGGTAAATACCCGCGATAAAGCCAATTGCTACGGCTATGGCAAAAAGTATAAAAATATACCCATGTTCAAGTATATTATGACTGATAATTTTTCCGGCAAGCTGGTTAAACATTGGCAGCAGCACCATACTGAGCACAACCGAAAAGATAAATGCGATTAAACAAATGATAACAGATTCGCCTAAAAACTGTGTTGTGAGTTGGTTTTTACCGGCCCCAACTACCTTGCGGATCCCCACTTCCTTTGCCATTTCTGTTGCCCTTGCGGTTGTAAGATTTATAAAGTTTATACAGGCAATAAGCAGTATAAATACGGCGATGATAGAAAATATATAAACATTTGAAAGGCTGCCATTCACCGGCGCTCCTCTGAATGTATCCATATAAACTGCCTTTAAAGGTTCAATGAATAATTCATAATTATAACCTTTTTTACGCTTGTCCTCGCTGATATGCTTTCTCAGAAAAGCAGGGAGTTTTGCCTGCAATTTACTGGCATCATATCCGTCGGGCAGCAGCAAGTAGGTGAAATTGCTGAAATTGCCCCACTCCTGCATATTTATCAGCTTTAACCTTTCCATTGTTGACGCGGAAATAAGCATGTCAAAAGTAAAATGTGAATTCAGCGGAACATCCTTGATCACCCCTGTAATTGCAACGGGGTGCTTGCCATCAAGCAGCAGGGTTTTGCCAAGCGCACCAGCGTTGCCAAAATATTTTTTGGCCATAGTTTCAGTTAATACAGCCGAAAAAGGTGCTGTAAGTGCGGTGGCGGCATCGCCCTGTATAAATGGGAAAGTGAATATTTTAAATATGGATGGATCAGTAAAACTTATATTATTTTCCTGAAATTTTTCATTTTTACTTTCCACCAGGTAGCTCGCCCCGAAAATGCGGACATTAGCCTTTACCTCGGGAAAATCCTCCTGGAGTGACGGTCCCATCGGCGGGGATGCACTACTCCAGTGCAGCACTTCGTTTGGCGATTTAATATCCGTATTCAGCCTGTAGATATTACTGAAGTTTGTGTTAAACTTGTCATAGCTTAATTCGAAATTTACATACATAAATATCAGGAAGCAGGCCGTCATTCCGACAGCCAATCCTGTAATATTGATCAGGGAAAAGCTTTTATGCCTCCAAAGATTTCTGAAGGCTATTTTGATATAATTCTTTATCATGGGATCAATTAGTGAATTACTGAGTTATTGAATTAGTGTATTGGTCATTAGTCATTGGTTATTAGGATTGTACGCCACGCACAAATGACTAAGGGCCAATGACTAATGACTATTCCGAACGCAAACTATCTACCGGGTTGCTTAATGCCGCCCGGATAGACTGAAAGCTTATCGTAACAAAAGCTATCAATATCGCTACTACACCTGCCAAAGCGAGGGTGTACCATTGTATATTAACGCGGTACGCAAAATCCTGCAGCCATTTGTTCATGGCCCACCAGGCGACTGGTGTGGCAATAAATATGGATATGAGCACTAGTTTGATGAAATCCATTGATAACATGCCTACTATACCTGAAACGCTTGCCCCCAATACTTTGCGGATGCCGATTTCTTTATTACGTTGCTCGGCGGCATAAGCGGCAAGGCCAAATAGGCCAAGACAGGCTATTACGATGGCAAGGGTGCTGAAGGAGATGAACATAGTGCCAAATCGCTCTTCGACACGATAGGTGGCATCAAAATCCTCATTCATAAATGAGTAGGTAAACGGCTGGTTAGGCGACAGCTCCTTCCATCTGCCTTTTATTTGCGACATCAGGCCTGTAAGGTTGGCTGTTTGCATCTTTACGCTGATGGCACCGTTGTCGGTGTCATAGATCATCGCGAGTGGCCCGATATTGTCTTTAAGGGATGCGAAATTAAAGTCCTTCACTACGCCGATAATGTGGTATTGCTGCAAGCCATAACTATACCTGTACACATTTTTGTTAAGGGGGTCTTTTTGTCCCAATTTCCTTACAAACGCCTCGTTTACAATCATCGCTGCCGTATCGGACGATATGTCTTTTGAAAAATTGCGGCCATCTGTCAGCTTCAAGCCCATGGTATTGATGTAATCTTCATCGACCGACCAGAATTCGGTCAGTATATCTTCTTTGATGTCGATTTTCTGGTGCGGGAACAATCCTGTTTTAAGGTCTTCATCGCCGGTCGGCTGGTAGGACGACATGGTCGCACTCACCACACCGGGTAATTGTTTCAGGTTATTTTTTAAGATCTTTGCGTCTTTGCCAAGCACGTTTGCATTTTTAATCACCAGTACCTGGTCGCGGTTAAAACCGAGATTTTTATTGTGAATGAAGCTCAACTGATTATAGATGACAAGTGTGCCGATAATAAGGAAAATAGAGATGGAGAACTGGAAAACCACTAAAAAACTTCTCAGGAAGCTCCCTTTAAACCCGGCCGCTATCCTACCTTTTAATACTTCTATCGGCTGAAAGGCCGAAAGATAAAATGCAGGATATGAACCCGCCAGGAAACCGACCACCAAAACTATTACCAGTAATGCGGGCAATAACCATGCTAAGGTATGCGATGTAATAGCCAGCTGTTTACCCGCCGTTTGATTAAATACCGGCAACAGCATCCAGGCCAAAAATACCGCGATGATAGCCGAGGTAAGGGTTACCATTACCGATTCTGTTAAAAATTGGGCTATTAGATATTTACGGGCAGAGCCCAACACCTTGCGTACCCCTACCTCTTTAGCCCGGTTAGAAGACCTGGCGGTGGACAGGTTCATGAAATTAACGCAGGCTATCAGTAAAATAAACACAGCCACAAGCGAAAATATGTACACGTATTGAATATTACCGCCCTTAGCCAGGGGGTATTGACTGTCCGCGTCGCGGAGATGAATCTCAAGCAACGGTTTTAACACCATACGAAGGTGGTTATCCCCGGTGGTCCAGGTGGAGGGATTGAATGAACTTTTTGTTTCTATATACGTAATTGCCTTTTCAAGTTTCTTTAGGTCCGTCCCTGGTTTAAGCAATAAATAGTTGTGTAAACCGGCATAGCCCCATGATGTTGATTTGCTTTCAGGCCTCGATGAAAAGGACAAAAAGAAATCGTAATTAAACTGCGATTGTGCGGGTATATCTTTAATTACGCCTGTGATCTTGTAGGTGCTGCTATCATTTATGGTAAGTGTTTGCCCAACAACATTAATTTTGTTAAAATACTTTTTTGCCGTACTTTCAGTTATTACGGCTGTATTCGGTTCATCCAATGCCGTCGATGGGCTGCCGTCGACCATAGGCAGTGTAAAAACATCAAACAGCGACGATTCGGTGAAAACGATATTCTTTTCCAGGATATCCCCGTTGTTCTTTTTTACATAAAATTTTTGCGGGGAAAGAAACAAACCGTTTTTATCGATGAGGCGCGCTACTTTTTCAACCTCGGGGAAACGTGTTTGCAATATATTTAATGACTGTCCGCATATAGACACCACAATATCTTAATTTTCTCGTTATCATTGTGAAGATGCTGGCATGTCCCCGCCACATAATCACCTATGATAATGAAGAACAAGTCAATTTCAAAACAATTAACCACGTCCC
>CAIPFE010000029.1 GCA_903864275.1 uncultured Mucilaginibacter sp. | reverse complement strand
TGACAAGGGTGATACCGATGAAGTGAAGCTTATTGCCGGTGACCTTGAACAAAACCTTGAAAAAATAAACCACCACGGCAAACGCGCTGATGCCATTGTAAAAGGCATGCTGGAACATAGCCGCAAAAGCAGTGGTCATAAAGAGCTTACAGACATTAACGCATTGGGTGATGAATACTTGCGGCTTGCTTACCATGGCATGCGTGCAAAAGACAAAACGTTCAGTGCTGCCAGGGAAACTGATTTTGATGATAAAGCCGGCAAAATAAACATCATAGCCCAGGATATAGGGCGGGTATTGCTGAATCTTTTTAATAATGCTTTTTATGCGGTAACCGAAAAAGCTAAAACAGCAGGCGCCGGTTATCAGCCAACTGTTGCTATAACCACTAAAAGGAAAGATGGTAAGGTTATCATCATAGTTTGCGATAACGGCAATGGCATTCCTAAAAACATAACAGACAAAATTTTTCAGCCTTTTTTTACGACCAAACCCACCGGGCAGGGTACAGGATTAGGATTGAGTTTAAGTTATGATATAATTGCAGCACACGAAGGTGACATAAAGGTAGATACCAAGGAAGGCGAAGGTACCAAATTTATAATTTCGATGCCGGTTTAATTGAGGCTATCACCCCCCTTTTAGAATCTTTATTCAATACCCTTTATTTTGTTTCAAATTAGGATTAATAGCAAGTTGGTTTGCCGGAATCGGCATTAAGTTAAGATTAGGTGAAACACCTCCCCCGTTTTCTACACCGCCTTTCCAGGCCCACAAATAACTCGCATTCGTGAATTTACCAAAACGGATCAAATCTGTCCGGCGGTGCATCTCAAAAAGGAACTCCCTGCCGCGTTCATCTAAAATGAAGGGCAAGTTTAATTGAGCGGAGAAAATGTTACCGGCGGTGCTGCCATCATAAGCCCTGGTGCGAACCATATTAACGTAAGATAAGGCAGTGCCCATGTCGCCGCCGGATCCCCCGCGTAAAACAGCTTCGGCATACGTAAGATAAATATCAGCCAGGCGGAACATAGGGAAATCGGTATCTACAAACAGGCCGCTGGGGTCGCTGCCCGGCACGCCGGTTGAGGTGAGATTGGTGAATTTTGTTATCAGGTACCCGTCATTAATATTTTGCTCATCGGCAATTTCCAATGTTTGTCCGTCAGTAAAAAACATGGCCCGTTTATCGGTATTTCCGCTGGGGTCGGTAAATAATGATACATATTGCGGGGTGGTGCGAAAGCCGTCCCATCCGCCATTGATACCAAAGTCGGCAGGGTTCATATTGCCGCCTACTTCAGCGTGAATGATATAAGTTGTGCCGCCATAACCCTGCGTATGAACGCCGTCCGACTCAATCGGGAAAATGATCTCGTTTGATTTATTGTTATCGGCGGTAAACAGGTTTTTAAAATGCGGCTCCAAAGTATAACCCGCCCCCATCACCTTATTTGCATAAGTAATGGCGTCGGTGCTGCGATCGGCGCCGGTGTACACCTTTGCATTCAAATACAGTTTTGCTAGCAAGGCCCATGCGGCTCCTTTATCAGCATGGCCATATGAAAACCGGGGTGCGCCCAGGTCCCCATCAATGGCCTTCAGTTCACTTTCGATATAATTAAATACATCAGCACTTGATTTTTGTAGCGGCGCAAACAAGCCTACCGGGTCGTTTTCAGCTACAAAGGGCACGTTTCCAAAAAGATCAATAGCGTGCCAGTAACTAAGCGCCCTTAAAAACCGGGCCTCGGCGCGGTATTGCATCGTCAAAACAAGATCGTTCCCCGTGATCCGGTTGGCGGCTAACTCGGCCGGGGTGGTGTTGCGCAGGAACTCGTTATCCAATGATATTTCATAGTAAATACGGTCGAACATCGCTGATATGTAGCCATTCTGCGAATCCCAGTTCATATCGTGTAAATTCTGGAGCGAAGGATCGCCGTACGATAGGTTGGTAACATCGTCGGTAGGTGTTTCCTGCAAATTAACCAGCAAGCGCAAATAATTACCCGTACCCTCATCAATACCGCCAATATCAGCGTTGCCGGCACCGCCCACCTGGCCCGTTATGGCAAAAGCATCATACGATTTTGCCAGTACCGGCAGATAATTGTTAAAATTCGCGTAGACACTTGTTGTAGACAACACCCGGATGGGGCTAAGATCCTTTTTGCAGGAACATATAGTTACAACCAATGCCAGCGATAAATTGGCCGCGGTTTTTTTTAAATGTCCTATTTTCATGATATTGACGGTATTAATTTTTTAATTGCTATAGACCCAGGTTAAGCCCAACTGAATAAACCCGGGGGCGCGGGTATAAACTATTATCTATACCATTTTGTATCTCCGGGTCAAGGCCCGTATATTTAGTAATTACAAATACATTTTGCACGTTTATGGTGGCCTTCAGCGTCCCCAGGTTAGGTAATTTACCAAAATTATAACCCAGTGCAATGTTATCCATACGCAGGAATGAGCCGTTTTCAATAAAATAATCAGAGTACTGCTGCGGGTACTGGAAATTAGTTTTTAACACGCTGGAAGGTAAATTACTTAAAAAACCTCCCCCGGCAATATTTACATAACCGCCCGCAGCTGCTACGGCATTGTAGACATAGTTACCTAAGTCGGACCGTAGGGTAAATGAGCAGTTCCACTTTTTGTAACCGAGGTTGGAACTGAGACCTATAAACCAGGCCGGGTTAGGCTGCTTGTCGATATAAGCGTCGTCATACGGGTTGCCGTCGCCGTTTCTGTCTGCATACATTCCTTCGAGCGGCTTTCCATTTTTATCGTAAACCTGTTGTAAAACATAAAACGAGTTAGGCGCGTACCCGGCCTTATTCACCTGGATAGTATTCCCAAAACCGCCAAAATATCCGGTTGGTATTGCAAGGTCAGGATCTTTCGTCAATGAAATATTGGTTAGCTTTATATTATTATAGGAAACATTGTAGGCAATTGTCCAGTTTACATCTTTATTGCTAAGCGCAATCACTTTGATGTTAAAATCAACACCTTTGGTAACCAGGCTGCCGATGTTCGCAACTATTAAGTTATTTAAATTAGCCCCTGCAGGCACCGGTGTTTGGGTTAACAGGTTATCGGTGCTTTTGTAATAAGCATCAATGCTTCCGTTTATTTTTCCGTCCATGAAACCGTAATCCAGGCCAATGTTTGTGGTTGCGGTTGTTTCCCATTTCAGGTCGGGGTTATATGCGTCGGCACGTAAAGTAGTTGTAAATGTACTGCCAAACTGGTAACCCGCTCCTGCATTGCCAGGTTCGTAAAAAGCGACGTACGGGAAATAAGCGCTGTTGCCCGAACTGATACTACTGATGTCCTGCTGGCCGGTTATACCATAGCTTACTCTTAATTTCAGGTCTGATAATACCCTCGCATCTTTCAGAAATGGTTCTTCCTTTATACGCCATGCAAATGCCGCGGAAGGAAAATAACCGTTGCGGTTAGCAGGGCCAAAACGTGATGAACGGTCGTCGCGGATAGAGGCAGTGAACAAATACTTATTGTCCAGGTCGAAATTCATTCGGCCAAAAGGCGATTCGATGTAATATTGCCCGGTAAAAGCAGGTATCGGCGCGTCAAACGGCGTTAAACCATCAGATGAATACATTTGTATGCTCCTGTTATAATTGTTAAAATACTGGTACGAATAACCGGCCTGCACGTCGAAATGGCTATTGATCGATTTCAGGTCCTTTGCATATTTTAAATAATAATCGGTATTGTAGCTATAATTTTCGCCGAAGTACCGGAAGTATGTCCCCAATATATTACCGGTTAAATTAAAAGCAGAGGCCGCTGTGGCCGGAATCTTGACATGTCCCTGGCCATCGGCTATATCACCGCCAAAGGTGACATTAGCCTGCAGCCCTTTCAAAAATGGAAATTCATAATTTAAAGTCAGGTCACCGACAGTCCTTTTAGCAGTACCGATGTTAGCCGGCTCCTGTAAGAGCCCAAGCGGGTTAAATGACCCAAGGGGTAATGCATTACCCTGCGAATCGAGCCATTCAAAATATCCACCGTATTTGCTGTTGCCCGAATAAACAGGCTGCGTAGGATCGAAAGTTACTGCTGCGCCTATCCCGTTTTGGGTATTACCGAAATAGGTATCGGTATGGGTACCTTTTAAATTGAGATTTGCTTTTAAACTTTTATTAAAAAAATCATGGTTTACATTCAAAGTAACCGATGTTCTTTGCATATTGTCGTTTCGTAAAATACCATCCTGGTCTAGGTAACCAATTGATAAGCGGTAAGGCAGTCCTTTTATCCCGCCGGTAAAGCTCAAATTATTGTCGGAGGAAAAGGCAGTGTGGTAAATTTGATCTTGCCAGTTCGTGTTGGCATTACCCAAAAACGGCGCCAGGTCAGGATATTGAGCCCGCACAACGTCGCGGAACTGTGCGGATGTGAGGACTGGGTACTCTTTTGTTATTTGAGAAAGTGAATTTACCGTGTTGAAGTTTATGTTTAGTTTATCACTGCCCTTACCTTTTTTGGTTGTAATAATTATTACCCCGTTTGAGGCGCGCGACCCATAAATAGCTGTGGCGGAGGCATCCTTCAAAATAGTGATCGATTCGATATCGTTCGGGTTAAACATGCCGAAAGGATCAGCCACCCCGGGTACTCCCGTGTTGTCTATAGGTACATCATCGATAACGATAAGCGGATCATTGCTCGCATACAGTGACGCACCGCCGCGTATACGTATAGTGCTTCCTGAATTGGGCATACCGCCGTTCGACGTGACCAAAACTCCGGGAACCTTGCCGGTAATTAATTCGTCGAAGGTGGTAACCGGGCCGGGGTTAAAATCTTTTGAAGAAACAGCCACAACCGATCCCGTCAAATCACTTTTGCGCTGGCTGCCATAGCCAATTACTACCACCTCATTCAAGTTTGTATTTTGAAGCGCTAATAAAAAATTAAGGGTAATTACTGCATTTTTTGTGGTTACCGTTGTGGTTTGACTTTTATATCCGACGTAGTTTACTTTTGCTGTGTAGGTTCCCGGTTTCAGGGATAAAATAATAAAATCGCCGTTTGCGTCGGTAGTTGAACCCAGCGTTGTTCCAACTATACTAACCGAAGCCCCCGGCAATGGTTGCCTGTTTTCGTCAGTCACTTTGCCTCTTATACCACCTGTTTGAGCGGAAACAATAACTGAAAATAACAGCAATGCGCAAAGAAGTATATACTTTGAGTAGTTTTTTCTCATTTGCTTTTTTGTCCGATTGGGGGGGGCGTTATTCCCCTTCGTGATATTGTTTACTGAAAACAGGCTTTTGATTTCACTTAAAGCATAAATGTAAATATTTAATCGGGGATAATAAGTGAAAAAATTATACAAATAATTTGATTTCCGGGTTTGTAAACACGCTGTGTTTTAAATTATTAAAGAATTGATTTAAACTACTTTAAAATGATTTGCTACCTTGTAATACTTTTATATATTGACCTGATCATTCCCAATGAGAATGCGCCCGAAAGTAGTTGTATTTATCCTGCTTGGTTTGCTATGCCATTACCGGGGGCTTACCCAGGATGTTCATTTTACTTTGGTTGCGCCGCCGAAAGAACAGCCCTGGACAGATATATACGGAATAACACAGGACCAACAAGGCTATTTATGGATCCGTACCTCAGAAGGTGTGTACAAATATGATGGACTTCAATTTACCCTTTATCAGCATGATGTATCGAACCCCAATTCCATCGCTTCAAATCTGGTTGCTTCATTTTTTGCTGACAATGATGGTACGATTTGGTTTGGTACAGTAGGTGCCGGCTTGGATCATTTCGATCCGATAACCAGTAAGTTTACGCATTATCGTCATCGGCCGAAAAATGCCGCCAGCTTGGCGAATGACGGTGTCGAAACCATAATCAGAGATCATGAAGGAGTATTATGGGTTGGGACAGAAAACGGCCTGGATAAATTTGAGCCTAAAACAGGTAGTTTTACACATTTTATCCATAATAATAAAGACCCGCACAGCCTAAGCTGCAATTGGACAAGAATAATATACGAAGACAAACAAGGAACTATATGGGTCGGGACGGGGAGTGTTTTTCCGAAGGAAGCAGATAAGGACCAGGGAGGCCTTAATAGGTTAAACAGGAAAACTGGTAAATTCACCGTTTACAGGCACGATACCAATGATTTGCACAGTTTGATAGATAACCGTGTTGACGCAATTTTCGAAGACAGCCGGGGTATATTCTGGGTAGGTACGGCAGGGGATGGTTTGCATACCATGGACCGGAAAAAGGGCACTTTTGAGCGGCACTTGTACGATCCGGCACATCCTGCAAACCTTAGGCGGCCGCCTTTAAAAAATGTACTTGATTACACGGACGACCGTATCACTTTCATCAATGAGGATATTTCGGGAAAAATATGGATAGGGACTATTGAAAACGGTATAAACGTTTATGACCCGGCAACACAGAAAACAGTTTGGTACGGCACCGACCCTAAAAGCAATATAAAAATTGCCAGGAATGAATTCATAAATGCCTTCAGGAGCCGCGACGGGGTCATGTGGATAGCCGCGTTCCATGGCACGGAGTTCTATAAGGTCATTCCGTATAATAACAAGTTACCACATCATGATATAGGTACCTATGCAAGGGCTTTTGCGGAGGATAGTGATAATACTATATGGATGACAACCGGCAAGGGGCTGCTTCATAAAAGAAAAGATAATATTGTCGACACATTTCGCATCGCCGGTGCCCCGCCGTGGGTGCCTAAGCCGGTTAATGCCCGACAATGGATGAATATGCTGTTCTTCATTGAAAAGGATGCTGAAAATAATTTATGGGTCACCAACTGGCAGGGTTTGTACAAATTTGATCGCGCGAACAAATCGTTCATTCCATACTACCCTCAAGATGGGAATAGGAACAGTTTAATTAATAGGGGCGTAATGCATCTCGAAAACGCCGGTGCAAATAAAATGTGGGTGGGCACATTACAAGGATTACAGCTAATGGATACTAAAAACGGGACGTTCAAAAATTTCACAAATGACCCAAAAGATACCACCACGATCAGTAATAGCTTAATTCAATGTATTGCTATTAGTAAAAATGGCACCGTTTGGGTTTCTACAGATAACGGGGTAAACAAGTTGGATAAAAAAACGATGCATTTTAAGCGGTACCTGATGAATATGCCTACCCGGCATTTATTATTTGACAGCCATGACAATTTATGGGCCGGCACGGACCAGGGCCTTTATAAGTATGATGAAAAAACGGATAACTTTGTAAATTTCGGCAGGTACCGAACGGCTGTTTTCTGGATATCCGAAGATCATGAGAATAACCTCTGGCTATATACCAATTACGGTTTAGTTAAGCTTAATGTACGAACCCTGGAAACAAATATTTATGGAAAAGACCAGGGGGTCACCAACGACATTGCTTTCGGGTATACGTTGCATAATGGCGAAATATTGGCAGGGGATAATACAGGATATTTTGCGTTTTACCCTGATAAAATATTACACAACACACCTGCCACTATCATTGTTATTAACAGCTTTTACCTGGCTGATGTACCAGTATTGCCCACGGTGGACGGCGTATTGAGCGAGCCGGTTAATAATACCAGTAAAATCAGCTTAAACCATAACCAAACCAATTTCTCCTTTGGTTTTACCAATATAGATTTTGCAAGTGAAGAAGATAGTAAGCAAACTTTTTATATGCTGGAAAATTACGATAATAAATGGCGGATGCAAACTGAGAATGAGACTGCAAATTACTATAATGTGCCGCCGGGCAATTATGTTTTTAAAGTGAAGGGCATTAACGGGAATGGGCTGGTATCGCAGAAACAAATAGTTTTAACGATATCGCAGGCATGGTACAAAACTTTATGGGCTTATATAATTTTCGTGATATTGCTGATAGGAGCTATATGGGCCTTTATTTATTACCGCTCGTTGCAACTGTTAAAGGAAAATCGAATTTTGGAAGAAAGAGTGCAGGCCCGCACGGAAGAAGTATTGCAGCAAAAAGAGGAAATAGAGACCCAGCGGGACGGGCTTGAAAAAACGCTTGTCGAATTAAAAGCAACGCAGAAACAGCTCATCCAGTCCGAAAAGATGGCCTCGCTTGGCGAGCTTACTGCCGGTATTGCGCATGAGATACAAAACCCCTTGAATTTTATAAATAATTTTTCGGAAGTTAGCCGGGAGCTGGTGGGCGAGCTGAAAGAAGAAATTGACAAGGGTGATACCGATGAAGTGAAGCTTATTGCCGGTGACCTTGAACAAAACCTTGAAAAAATAAACCACCACGGCAAACGCGCTGATGCCATTGTAAAAGGCATGCTGGAACATAGCCG
>CAIPFE010000028.1 GCA_903864275.1 uncultured Mucilaginibacter sp. | reverse complement strand
TTGCTAAACCGGGCGAAAATCGTTGCGGATTCCGCCGGGTTTAAAGTTTTTAACACGAATGGGAACCTCGAGGTAGACTATGCATTTTACCAGTATTACCAAAGTTTGCGCGACCCAACTTTGGCCGAAAAATATTTGCTCGCCGCCTATAAGGAGGTGATCGCGGAAAAAAACATACAGCTTCAATTAAGATATTTAAAGGAGTTGTGCACGTTCTACAAACAAAACAATAAGCCTGCTTTAACAGCAGCCTATTTAGACACCTATTTTAAAATTCAGCAGGAAAATGAAGATGAACAGGATAAATTTAAGGTAGCCCAGTTTGAGATCGATACGAAAGACCAGCAGCAGCAGGAACACATTAACCAGCTTAAACAGGAGAAAGTTTTGCAGGACTACCAGATCAGCCGGCGTAATTCTTTACTTTGGGGTTCATTGGTTGTCCTGCTGCTAATATCAGGGCTTTCGGTATTTATTTACCGGCAGCTACAAATCAATAGAAAGACCCTTCTCTCCCTGCGCAAAACGCAACGACAACTCATCCAGTCCGAAAAAATGGCCTCGCTTGGCGAACTCACTGCCGGCATAGCCCATGAGATACAAAACCCTTTGAACTTTGTGAATAATTTCTCGGAAGTCAGTATTGAATTGTTGGGCGAACTGAAGGAAGAAGAAAAGGCCGGGAATACCGAAGATGTAATGGCACTCGCCGGCGACCTGACGCAAAACCTGGAAAAAATAAACCACCACGGCAAACGGGCCGACTTCATTGTAAAAGGCATGCTGCAGCACAGCCGCACCGGCACCGGCGAACGGCAGCCAACCAACATTAACGTGTTGGCCGACGAGTTTTTCAAGCTTGCTTACCATGGCCTGCGCGCAAAAGACAAAAGTTTTAATGCCGACCTGGTCACAAAATTTGATAAGAACCTGCCTCCCATAGAAATCGTACAGCAGGATATAGGCCGCGTATTGGTCAATCTTTTTAATAATGCTTTTTATGCAGTCAATCAGAAGCAGAAAACAGCGGGGGCAGATTATAAGCCCGAAGTATCGGTCTCGACCTCCGCCGAAAATGGGCAAGTTGTTATAAAAGTAAAAGACAATGGCATAGGTATACCCGACGCCATCAAAGAAAAAATTATGCAGCCTTTCTTTACCACCAAGCCTACGGGTGAAGGAACGGGTTTAGGCCTGTCATTAACTTATGATATGGTGGTGAAGGGGCACGGTGGGACTATTCAGGTTAATAGTGGGGAAGGCGTGGGATCTGAGTTTATTATTGCATTACCCGTTTAAAAAAACACAATGAAGCCAATTAGTTTATTACTGCTGCTGGTAGTTATGTTTATCCCCGGACTTTCCCGGAACCGTCAAAAGGATACGGCAAAGAGCGCGCTCCCTTTCGCCAGGCCCGATTTATCCATCAGCAAACAAGATACCGATGGTGTAAAGGCATTAATAAACAGGTGTATTAATTTTGAATATATAAACAGGGATTCGTCTCTCTATTATGGCCAACGGGCTTTATATCTGGCACGGAATATCGGCTACTCAAAAGGCGAAGCGAATGCATTGATCGAGATCGGGATTAATCAGGTGCTGGTGAACAATTTTTCGGAGGCGGTAAAAGTGCTGCTGAACGCCGAACAAATAGCCGAAAGAAATAACCTTGTGGATGAACAGGCGAACGCCTTTGATAAATTGGGCGTTGTTTATGACGGAATGAACAATTATCGGAAATCGTTGGGCTATTTTAAAAAGAGTTTAATATTATTTAATTCGGCCGGCGACAAGACGATGCCCATAAGCGTGAATTTCGGAATAGCGGGTGTCTTTTTAGAAATGAATCAACTGGACTCTGCATTGTACTATAACCAATCGGCTTACAATGGGTTAATTAAATATAAAACAGAGTGGTGGCGGGGGCTTATATTGTACACTTTTGGTATGATTCAAAGTAAACAAGGCAACCTTCAACTGGCTTTGAACTATTTTAAAGCCTGTATTATTTTCAATAACAAAAATAATATTCGTTTGCTAGGCCCTGCATACAGCATTGAAATAGCCAGGATATATCAAAAATTAAACAGGCCCGATTCGTGTATTTATTATGCCACGAAATCATTAAATGATGCCCAGGCAGACAAGGATTACAAGGGCACTACTAATGCAAGCAATTTTTTGATGCAATTTTATGAAAAGCCGGATGCACAAAAGGCGCTTATTTACAGTAAATTGGCTATTTCGGCAAATGACAGTTTATACAACTACGAAAAAACGTACGCATTTAAAAACATAACGGCGTTTGATGAGCAGGAGCGCCAATACGAAATTGAAACAGAAACAAATAAAATAAAACAATACAGTTTGCTGGCCGGGCTGGTGATATTTCTGTTGATAGGCTTTTTGCTTTACGGTAATAACCGGCAAAAAAGAAAAGCCAATAACCTACTTCAAAGTACACTTACCCATCTTAAATCCACTCAAAACCAGCTAATCCAATCCGAAAAAATGGCATCCCTGGGCGAGCTGACGGCAGGAATAGCCCACGAGATACAAAACCCGCTCAACTTCGTGAATAACTTCTCGGAAGTAAGCATTGAATTGCTGGACGAACTAAAGCAGGAAGCCGAAGCGGGCAATAAGGAAGACGTAATTGCCATTGCCGGCGACCTTACCCAAAACCTGGAAAAAATACACCATCACGGTAAGCGGGCCGACGGCATTGTAAAAGGCATGCTGCAACACAGCCAGGCCGGCAGCAATGTGAAGGAGCCAACCGACATCAACAAACTGGCCGATGATTACCTGAAACTGGCCTACAACAACCTGAAGGCAAAAGACAAAGATTTTGAAGCTGAAATAATAACACGCCCCGACCCTGCCCTGCCCCAAATAATGGCTGTGCCCCAGGACATCAGCAGGGTATTGCTTAACCTGTTCAACAACGCATTTTACGCCGTAAACCAAAAGCTGAAAGCAGCAGCTGCTGATTACAGGCCGGAGGTATCAGTGAGCACCGCATCCGAAAATAGACAAGTCGTGATAAAGGTCAAAGATAACGGCACCGGCATCCCTGATTCTATTAAAGAAAAAATAATGCAGCCATTTTTTACCACCAAGCCGACAGGTGAAGGAACAGGTCTTGGCCTGTCACTTACGTACGACATGGTGGTAAAGGGGCATGGGGGGAGTATCCAGGTTAACAGCAAGGTTGGTGAGGGTTCGGAGTTTATTATCAGTTTACCAATTTAGGTTGAGCATAGCACCACGTAATTACTTATAAATCAAACAAAACAAAATGGAACAGCAAAACAATCATCCAACTCCCGAAAGTATCATGCAGATCGGTACTGGTTTTTGGGCCTCAAAAATTCTTTTGACTGCAGTAAAATTTCAATTATTCACCAAACTGGCTGAGAAGCCGGGCATGCAGGCAGCAGCGATAAAAACGATGCTGAACCTCAAATGTACCGACCGGAATGTTTATGACTTCCTTGACGCCTTAACCACATTCGGGTTTTTATCACGGGCAGGAATGTTGGAAACGGCGGTTTATTCAAACAGCATTGATACCGACTTTTTTCTTGATAAAAAGAAACCAAGCTATATCGGGGGTATGCTCGAAATGATGAATAACCGCCTGTACGGTTTCTGGGGAAACCTTGAAGAAGGTTTGATTACCGGCCTGCCGCAAAATGAAGCAAAATACGGAGGAGATTTATTTTCGGAATTATACGCGGACCCGGACAAGCTGCATGAATTTGTAAATGCTATGACTGGTATTCAAATGGGGAACTTCATGGCTTTCGCGCAGCAATTTGATTTCTCGCGCTATAAAACATTAACTGATGTAGGCGGGGCTGCAGGCTTACTCTGTTTGATGGTTGCCACGCATCAGCCGCACATGAATTGTACCAGTTTTGACCTGCCGCCGGTTGAACCAATTGCCAATAATACCATTCAGCATTTTAAACTTTCCGACCGCGTGAAAACTGCCGCCGGGGATTTTTTTGAGTCCCCGGTACCGCCTGCCGACGTTGTGGTAATGGGCAATATCCTTCATGATTGGGACGAAGAAACTAAGCTGATGCTGATGAAAAAGGCCTTTGACGCAATCCCGGAAGGGGGCGCTTTTGTAGCTATTGAAGGTATTATTGATGATGAGCGGAAGAAAAATGCTTTCGGATTGATGATGAGTTTGAATATGCTTATTGAAACGGGAAAAGGGTTTGACTATACATTTGCCGACTTTAACACCTGGGCAAAGAAAGTCGGTTTCAAGTCAACCGCTATCCTCCCGCTGACAGGGCCATCAAGCGCGGCAATTGCTTATAAGTAATTTGCATATTACCAGGTTTCAGGTATACAGGTTAACAGTGTTGAGGGTGAGGGTTCGGAGTTTATTATTTTCTTACCCTTTAGGTGAGACCAGAAAAGACTTACGAAGTTTCGAAAACTTCGTAAGTCTGCAAAGTTGAGCAAGTTCAAGATTTAATAATAGCAGTTCAGATCATTAAATAGAGCATGAATTCAAAAAAAGAAACAAGCGCCAGTCCATCAACTAATGAACTAAAAAAAGAGTTGGCCGCAATCACCAGCGAGCTTTCGCGCAAAAACCGCGACCTGGAAATTGAGGCGTCCCTGGAGCGGGTGCGGGCGGTTGCAATGGGCATGAATCAGTCGGATGATCTGTTGAGCATCTGCGAAACTATGTTTCATGAACTTAAAAAATTGGGTTTTGATGACCTGAGAAACGCAATGATCGATATTCATTACGAAGCGAAGGCATACTTGTTAAATTATGATTATTCAGACAATACCGGTAAAACAATTACAACTTTCAAATACAATTCGCACCCGATAGTTGATAATCTTATTTACCACGCCAAACAATCGAGTGAGGCATTTACCGAAATGGTTTATTCGGGCAAAGCACTGGACGAATGGAGAATATTCAGAAAACAAAATGGCGAGGCGGATGACCCGAGAATTGAAAACATTGATGCCTTGTATTACTATTTCTATTCCATCGGAACAGGCGCCGTCGGCATCTCCACCTTCAGCGCCGCAAACCCGGAACAATTGAATGTGCTTAAACGTTTTCGCAACGTGTTTGACCTGGCCTATCGCCGCTATACCGACATTGAAAAGGCATCGGCACAAGCAAAAGAGGCACAGATCGAAGCATCGCTGGAGCGGGTGAGGGCGGTAGCCATGAGCATGAGGCAATCGGAAGAACTGATCAATGTATGCGAAACGCTTTATAAAGAACTTTTAGGTTTAGGCTTTACCAACATCCGCAATGCGCAGATCGCCATTAATAACGACGAACGGCAAACTTACTCCGCTTTTGAATATGCCGATTATGGCGCAAATGTGAAGGAGGCATCGTATGACACCCATAAATTATTGCAGGAAATTGAGATCGAAGTAAAACGTTCAATGGAAGCGCTTTTTCAAAAACAGATCACGGGGCAGGAACTGGACGACTGGCGCGCCTGGAGAAAACAAATCGGTTTGTTAACAGATGAGCGGGTAATGCGGGCCAATGCCATGTGCTTCTATTTATATTCCATTGGCATGGGCATGCTGGGTATCTCAACCTATGATGCTATTACGACAGACCAGTTAGAGACGCTGAAGAGGTTTAAAAATGTATGCGAACTTGCCTACCGCAGGTATGCCGATGTGGCCCAGGCCGAAGCCCAGGCCCGCGAAGCCCAAATAGAATTAGGTCTTGAGCGTGTCCGCGCAAGGGCCATGGCCATGCAGAGCTCCGGTGAACTTGCAGACCTTGTTACAACCTTGTTTAACGAACTGGCAAAACTCGATTTTGCGCTATCGTGGTGCATGATCAATATTATCGACGGCCCTGCGCTGTCCAACACGGTTTGGGCCAAAAATGCCGATGCCGGCGGCGCGCCCGAAAGCTTCCACATGAAGTTTGAAGGCTATCCTTTTCATGATGCCATGTGGAGGGAATGGAAAGAAAGGAACGCGAAATATGTTTATACCATCGAAGGGGAGGAAAAACGGATATATGATGAATATTTATTTAATCAAACGGAATTTAGCAGGCTCCCCGAAACCGTAAAAGCGGGGATGCGCGCCACTGAAAGGTATGTGGCTTCGTTCAGCTTTAGCAATTTTGGTGGTCTGCAAACGGTGGGCGACGCACCTTTACCTGATGCCAGCCTCGATATCCTAAGCCGTTTCGGCAAAGTTTTCGATCTTACCTACACCCGTTTTAACGATTTAAAACAGGCGGAAGAACAGGCCCGCGAAGCACAAATTGAACTGGCCCTGGAACGCGTCCGTGCCCGAACCATGGCCATGCAGCACAGCGACGAACTGGTGGATGCCGCCGCAATATTATTTAAGCAAGTAAAGGATCTAAGCGTGGAAGTATGGACGTGTGGTTTTCAAATCTGGAAACCGGACGAACCTGGTACTACGGTTGCCTACATGACCCTTCCCGACGGGACCATACGCGTTCCGTTTGACATACCTCATCCTCCGGAACCGTTTCTAAATCGGGCATACGAAGCCGCCGTTAGGGGTGACCAATTTTATGTGGAGGAACTTGGAGGCGATGCCTTAGCTGCTCATTACAAATACATGCTTGCGCTTCCGGGCTCCTCCGACAGAATGGCTGATATTTCAGCCGGCGGGTTTCACTTGCCCGAATTCCAGGTAAATCACAATGCCTATTTTTCGCAAGGGTCCCTCCTGTTTATTACGTACAAACCGGTACCCGAATCATGGGATATATTTAAACGTTTTGCCAAAGTATTTGAGCAAACCTATACCCGTTTCCTCGACCTGAAAAAGGCAGAGGCCCAGGCAAGGGAAGCGCTGATAGAAGGTGCGCTGGAGCGGGTCCGTTCCCGTGCAATGGCCATGCACAAAACGAATGAACTGGGCGATGCGGCGGAATTATTGTACAAAGAGCTTATCGGCTTGGGTATAGACAGTCTTTCGGTTTGCTATGTGCTGGTTAACGAACAGGACAAAACGGGCGCATATTACGGTATCAACCCTGTCGACGGCAAAATGATGTCGATCCCTATGATTGCGCCCCATACCGAAACTAAGGAGATGAGGGCGCTATGGGCGAGTTGGCTGAAACAGGAACCGGTTTGTTTTATAGCGCTTGATCCGGAAGCTTCTGTAGTGCATCAAACCTATATCGGGAAACTGATGGCTTCAGCCTTTGCGGCCAAGGGCGTTGCACTCGAATTTACGGTGGAAGGCTTCCTGTTCGTTTCACCGGAAAGGATACATATTTACTCGCTAAACTTTAAACAGGGTTATTTATTCCTGGTTGGCGGGGTGCCATTGCCTGCTGCGGATATCGACATCCTGATCCGTTTTACCAAAGTATTTGAGCTGACTTATACCCGTTTTCTTGATATTAAAAAAGCGGAAGAACAAGCCCATGAAGGGAGAATAGAGCTGGCGCTTGAACGTGTCCGCGCCCGCACAATGGCTATGCAGCATAGCGATGAACTGTCCGAAACGGCCTATATCCTGTTCAGGCAATTTATGGAGCTGGGAGAAGATCCAGATCAGATCACGATAGGTATAATGAATGAAGCGGAAAGGGTAATTGAATTCTGGATAACGCTGCATGGTAATCAAACGAACCTTACGTTTAAGGCTTCGATCGATGAGCCTACCCTTATGTATAAATTGTTTACAGGGTGGAAAGAACAAAAAAGATCGATTGTAATAGACCTAAGCGGGCAAGAACTAAACGATTACCTTACCTACAGGGCAAGCCTTGGTGGAACGCCGGCCAACAATGAAAATCGGGAAACCCGGCGTGTTATTAACGCTGCTTTTTTCTCCAGGGGTTTCATAACCATTTCGGCCCCGGCGCCGCGGCCTATTGAAACTATCCTTGTATTGGAACGATTTTCAGGCGTATTTGAGGGCACTTATACCCGCTTTCTCGACCTTAAAAAGGCAGAGATGCAAGCGAGGGAATCACTGGTTGAATTGGCGCTGGAACGTGTCCGCGCCCGCACAATGGCTATGCAGCATAGCGATGAACTGTCCGAAACGGCCTATATCCTGTTCCAGCAGTTCAGGGAGCTGGGTGAAAACCCCGACCAGGCTACGATAGGCATTATCAACGAAGCCGAAGGTGTAATTGAGTATTGGGTCACCATTTATGGCAACCAAACCAATAGAGTTTTTAAATTCCCGATAGAGGAACCGAATGTTACCAACAAAATTTATAAAGCGTGGAAGGCGCAGGAAAAATCGCTGGTGATAGACCTGGGCGGGCAGGCGCTTTATGATTTTTCCAAGTTCAGGGAAAGTATGGGCGGCGCAGGTTATAATCCTCATGAAAAACGCCGGGTAATAAATGTGGCTTTTTTCTCAAAAGGGCTCATTAATGTGCAATCTACCGTTGAACGGTCAGAGGAAAGCCTGCGACTGCTTGAAAGGTTTGCGAATGTATTTGAAGGCACCTACACCCGCTTCCTCGACCTTAAAAAAGCAGAGGCCCAGGCCCGCGAAGCACAAATAGAGCTTGCCCTGGAACGTGTGCGCGCCAAAACTATGGCGATGCAGCATAGCGATGAACTGCTGGAAACATCGCAGGTGGTTTTTCAGCAGCTAAGGGATCTGGGCGAAACGGCAGACCAGATCGGTATCGCCGTCGTAAAGGAAGAAGAAGGGGTGTTTGATCTGTTTGCAACACTTCACGGAACGCAAATGGTCCGTGTCTTTCAACCCAAAATTGACGATCCATTTGTAATGGGCAAGGTCTATAAAAACTGGAAGGCCCACAAAAGATCATTTGTTGTTGAACTGGGCGGCGAACAATTGCGACAGTACAACATTTTGCGCAACCAATTGGGCGGGCAAAATTATTATAACGAAAACGCCGGGGCGGATGACCGCTGGATCGTTTGCTGCGCCAGTTTTTCCAGGGGCATATTATCATTTTCATCCTCCAAAGAACCAACTAAGGAAGCTGCCCTGCTGCTTGAACGGTTTGCAAAGGTTTTTGACAGCACCTATACCCGTTTCCTCGATCTGCAAAAAGCTGAGGCACAGGCGCGGGAAGCTAAAATAGAAGCCGCACTGGAAAAAGTGCGCGCCAGCGCAATGGCAATGCACCAGAGCCGGGATATTAACAACGCGGTGCTGGCGGTTTTTGAGGAACTGGAAAAACTGAATTTTGACATATTAAGATGCGGTATCGGTATTATTGACAGAGAAAATCAGGTCGACGACATCTGGACAACGGTGAAGCTGGATGGGAAATCGTCGATACAGGTGTCCGGCAACGCGCCCATGAACATTCACCCGCTGTTGCAGGGAACGTATGATGCATGGTTAAATCAAACCGATTTTTTATACGAGCTGAAAGGCGACGACTTGGATGCCTATTACCTGGCAGTTGCCGGAAACAATTTTATGCTGCCGGAATCGCAATCGCTGACCGATGAAAATCATGACGGGAAACAGTATTATTATACGCCGACCTTTAAAACCGGCAATTTATATGCGTTTAGGGAAAGCCCCTTCCCTGATGACGCGAAGTCGATAATGAGAAGATTTGCGTCGGTATTAAACCTCACATTCAGTCGTTTCCTCGACCTGCAACGTGCAGAGGCCCAGGCACGTGAGTCGCAAATTCAACTGGCGCTGGAAAGGGTTAGAGCCCGAACGATGGCCATGCAGCGAAGCGATGAATTACCGGAAACTGCGAACTTATTATTTAAGCAGGTGCAAGAATTAGGCATGCCCGCATGGAGTGCAGGCTATTGTAACTGGGCGGACAATAAAAAGGCGATCACCTTTTGGATGAGCAGCGAAGGGGTCTTGCAACCGCCGTTTAGTATGCCGACAACAGAAGACCCTTCGTGCATTCATATGCGTGAGGCCGCTGAACGGGGTGAAACATTTTACGTAGAAGAAGTGGGCGGGGAGGCGTTGGTAAAGCATTATGAATACATGCGTACCCTCCCGGTTGTAGGTGAGGTCTTAGATTCCATTATTAATGCCGGCCATCCGCTTCCATCCTTCCAGATATTCCACCTGGCTTATTTCACCCATGGGTTCCTGTTATTTATATCCTACGAACCTGTGCCCGCAGCGCATGACATTTTTAAACGTTTTGCCGCAGTATTTGAACAAACCTATACCCGTTTCCTTGACCTGCAAAAAGCGGAGGCTCAGGCAAGAGAGTCGCAAATTCAATTGGCATTGGAACGAATAAGGGCCCGCACAATGGCCATGCAAAAAAGTGATGAACTGGCCGAAACCGTTTCCCTTGTTTTTAAACAATTACTTGCCCTCGGCATCCGGACCGAACAAATACGGACCTGCGGCATCGTTACTTTTAAAGGTATTGAGCCGATAGGCGAGCAATGGATCACCGAAACCAACGGCGACATCATCCCGCAATCCTTCATGGTGCCTTATAACGAAGCACCTGCCTATAAATCAATTTACAAAGGCTGGAAAGACGGGGAAAAGTTTATGGTAATCCACCTTGAAGGCAAAGCGCTAAAAGAACATTTAGGTTACCTGGCGAAGGGTACTAATGTCCCTACCAGGGACGTTATTTTACCCCAGCAGGCTAAAGAAATTTTTAACCATGTGCTGTTCTTTTCGCAGGGCTGCCTGTTTATCATCACCAAAGAGGCGCTGCCCGAATATCATGACGTATTTAAACGCTTCGGCGCTGTCTTTCAGCAATCCTACACCCGCTTCCTCGATCTTAAAAAAGCCGAGGCCCAGGCGAGGGAAGGACAAATTCAATTGGCCATGGAAAGAGTCAGGGCAAGAACTATGGCTATGCAGCGAAGTGATGAACTCACAGAGGCATCTTATTTATTGGATAGCCAGGTTCGGGCCTTAGGTATCAGCACAAGAGGATGTGCCTTTAATATTTATGGTGAAAATGAATCAACTGAATGGTTCGGCACTGAAACAGGCACTTTGGTCTATAAAACACCGCGGGAAGAAGCATTTCTGCGTTATTACGAAGCCGGCCAGCGGGGAGAATCATTATGTATCGAAGAGTTTGCCGGCGACGCTTGTAAAGCTCACTACGAATATTTGTGTACACTTCCTTCTCTCGGTGAAGAACTTAAGAAAATGCATGAGAACGGCTGGTCGTTCCCTGCGCATCAAATAGATCATGTAGTTTATTTCAAATTCGGCTACCTGTTATTTATCACCTTTGAGCCCGTGCCGGAAGCACATGATATTTTTAAACGTTTTGCGGCAGTTTTCGAACAAACCTATACCCGTTTCCTCGATCTGAAACATGCCGAAGAACAAGCCCGCGATGCAAAAATAGAAGCGGCATTGGAACGCACCCGTACACAAAGCATGATCATGCAGCATTCCGGCGAACTGGACGATACGTTACGCGTTTTTCATGAACAGATCTTACACCTCGGTATCGATTCCGCGTTTTCATTCTTATGGCTGCCTGATGAGGAAAAAGACCGCCACATATTTTGGGCAGCATGGGCCGAAAATGCTTCAAAAACTTTTAAAAGCAAAGCTATAGATTATCCGCTCGACAGGAATGAACCTGCCACAGCCCAATGTTTGGTTGATTGGAAGGGTAATGATCCCGTGGTTTCCTATCGTGTGCCGCCTGAGGGTGTGGAAAATTATTTTGCTGCCTGGCAGGAATTAATAGATGGGGTTGAACAGCTAAAACCGGAATATTTTCAAGGTGGCCTGTATTATGTGGAAGCTTTTATGAAATATGGATGCTTTGGTGTAATGGTTGAAAGCCAGTTAACTGAAGATGAAGAAAAGATCCTCGGTCGGATGGCAATTGAATTTGAGCGTACTTACACCCGTTTCCTCGATCTGAAAAAAGCAGAAGCACAGGCCCGCGAAGCCGAAATCGAGCTTGGCCTGGAACGGGTGCGTGCGCGTACCATGGCCATGCAAAAAAGCGACGAGCTGCAGGAGATTATCAAAGTGGTGTATGAGCAACTCGTCCACTTAAGTATCGCTGTTGAGCATGCTGGTTTTATTATGGATTATAATACAAGGGACGACATGCATATCTGGCTTGCCGACAAGCACTATGCTCCCGCAGAGATCACCGTACCTTATTTTGATTCTCCGCATTGGAACGGATTTAATGAAGCAAAAGAAAAAGGCTTGAATTTCTTTGCCATCTGCAGCACTTTTGAAGAAAAAAACAAGTTTTACCAGGATCTGTTTAAGCTGACCCTCGAGGTAACGGACGAAACAAAGGAATATTATTTTAGTTGCCCGGGCCTCGCTATATCCACGGTATTGCTGGAGAATGTTGGCCTGTACATCGAGAATTTTGCAGGCACACCTTATACAGATGATGAGAATGCAACGCTCATGCGCTTTGGAAAGGTATTTCAGCAAACCTATACACGTTTCCTCGACCTGCAAAAAGCGGAAGCACAGGCACGCGAGGGCCAAATTGAAGCCGCCCTGGAACGGGTACGCAGCCGTACCATGTCCATGCACAACAGCCAGGACGTTGGCGATACCATTACCACTTTTTTTGATGAATTAACCAGGCTGGGCTTTGCAACGCTGAGGTGCAGTATTGATATAATGAATGACACCCGTATGATGGAAATATGGACAGCAAAGCCCGGGGAAAACGGGAAGGCTGAGCTTGTAATCGGGCATTTGGATACGGGCCTGCACCCAATGCTGGGCGCGATGCATGGCGCATGGGAAGCACACGAGCCGGACTTTTTTTATGAGTTAGCGGGCGATGATCAGGCCAGGTACTTAACGGCGCTTAATGAATATGCCGGGTATCCTGTCAACTACGAATTAGCATCCATGCCGGCAAGGCAATTCCTGAATACATTCTTTTTTGCCGACGGGGGCATTTTGGCATGGACTGCCGAACCATTGCATACAGAAGCCCCACTTATATTAAAGCGGTTTGCGAGCGTTTTTGGGCAGACCTACCGGCGCTATCTTGATCTGCAAAGAGCAGAAGCGCAAACACGGGAAGCGCAAATAGAAATGGCGTTGGAACGGGTACGTGCCGTGGCCATGAGCATGCGCAAGCCCGGCGAGTTACTGGAGATCAGCCAAACCATTTTCACGCAGTTAAAAGCACTTGACTTTGCCGACCTGAGAAATACCGAGATCATCATCAACAGCGACGAAAAGGCATCGGTGTTGAGCTATTATTATTCGGATTATGGCGTCACCGGTATTATCGAGGTGTTTTTTAATGAGCATCCAACTGTAAAGGCATGGGCAAACGAAATGCGAAAGGCAAATGATGCTTTTGCCGGAATGGTAATACCGGAAGATGAAATAGCCGCCTGGCGCAAATACCGGGAGGAAATAGGGTACCTGCCCGACCCGAAACTGGACGAGGCTAAGGAGGTTTATTATTATTCTTATTCGATAGGGTTGGGTGGTTTAAGTATTTCCTCGTTCAATCCAATAAACAACGATCAAACTAAAATACTGGAAAGGTTCCGGAATGTATTTAACCTGTCGTACCAGCGCTACGCGGATATCGCCCGGGCTGAAGAACAGGCAAGAGAAGCTGTTAAACAGGCCTCCCTCGACCGTGTGCGCGCCGAGATCGCCTCCATGCGCACTACCGGCGACCTGGAACGGATAACCCCCTTAATTTGGGATGAACTGACCATACTGCGCATACCTTTTATCCGCTGCGGGGTGTTTATTGTAGATGAAGCGGCTGAGCTTATGCATACCCACTTATCAACGCCCGATGGCAAAGCCCTGGCTGCATTTGATTTACCGTTTGATTCTGAAGGCATCGGCCAGAATGTGTTACCGGCATGGCGTAAAAAACAAAGTGCTGTTATTCATTGGACGGCGGAAGAATTTGCCGCCAATACAAAGAGCCAGGTCGAACGGGGAGCGGTAGAGGCGCGGGAAAGGTTTGTAACGGAGCACCCCGATACCAGCCTCGACCTGCACTTCTTTCCCTTTTTACAGGGGATGTTATATGTTGGGAATATTGAGACACTGAATGACGATGCAAAGGACCTGGTGCAATCCCTGGCCGAAGCCTTCTCAACTGCTTATGCCCGTTACGAGGATTTTAATAAACTGGAAGCAGCCAAACAGCAGGTGGATAAAACGCTAACCGACCTCAAATCTGCACAGACACAACTCATCCAAACCGAAAAAATGGCCTCGCTGGGCGAGCTTACCGCAGGTATTGCCCACGAGATACAAAACCCGCTCAATTTTGTCAATAACTTTTCGGAAGTAAATGCAGAACTGATAGAAGAAATGAAGGCCGAAATTGAAAAGGGCGACCTCGAGGAGATAAAAGCCCTTGCTTTAGATATTGAAGAAAACTCGAAAAAGATAAATCAACACGGCAAACGGGCGGACGGTATTGTAAAAGGCATGCTGCAACACAGCCAGTCCGGCAGCGGGGTAAAAGAACCAACCAATATCAATTCCGTTGCCGACGAATACATGCGGCTGGCTTATCATGGTTTGCGCGCGAAGGATAAATCATTCAATGCCGAAATGCATACCCATTTTGATCCTGCACTGCCAAAAATAAATGTAATCCCGCAGGATACAGGCCGGGTCCTGCTCAACCTGTTTAACAACGCCTTTTACGCGGTCAATAAAAAGCAGAAAACTGCCGGTGCGGGTTACAAACCCGAAATAACAGTAGTTACATCATCTGCGAACGGGCAGGTCATCATCAGCGTGAAAGATAACGGTATCGGGATACCCGATGCGATAAAAGAAAAGATAATGCAGCCGTTTTTTACTACCAAACCCACAGGAGAGGGAACGGGTTTGGGCCTGTCGCTAACTTATGATATGGTGGTAAAGGGGCATGGCGGCAGTATTCAGGTTGAAAGTGTAGAGGGTGAGGGTTCGGAATTTATTATTAAATTACCAATTAGTTAATTGTAAAATCCCAAAGGCGTAGCCTCGGCAAATATCCGCCAGCTGGCGGACGGATTTTAATCCGTTGGTTATAAACAATTATTTAAACAACATGAAGCGTCAACAGCAACAAAGCCCCGAATCACGGATCGCCGAACTGGAAAAGGAACTGGAAATTGAAGCCGCGATGGACAGGATACGCGCCCGGGCCATGGCCATGCATACGTCCGGCGAATTGGTAGAAGTGGCTGATGTTTTGCGCGAGCAGATGGGCCTGCTTGGCCAGCCCGACCTGGAAACTACCGCGGTCCATCTGTATGATGATAATTCAAACATTTTTGAATCCCTTTATGCTTTTCGCCCTTCATACGGCCCCGAAGGCAAAAGTATCAGCGCATCTACCACGTTTCCAATAGGTTCATGTGAACTTGTCCGCGAAATGTTGGCCATGTACCGGTCCCCGGTGACAGATTATACACTGGAAGCCAGTGGCGCCAAGCGGCAGGAATGGTTTGAAGTGTTACAAAAAGCCGCGCCCGAAATTGTCAAATATGCTGTCACCAATGAAGCCTCGTTCCCGGAAACTACTTACTTTCATTTTTCCGACTTTCGCGGGGGCACCCTCGTAACGGTCTCGTACCAGCCGCCGTCCGAAGAAGTGAAATCCCTTTTGCGGCGTGCAGCTTCGGTTTTCGACCTGGCCTACTGCCGTTTTACCGATCTGAAAAAGGCAGAGGCACAAGCCCGCGAAGCACAGATTGAATTAGGCCTTGAACGTGTCCGCGCACGGGCCATGGCCATGCAAAACTCAGATGAACTGGCAGAGCTGGTTACTACCTTATTTAACGAATTGTCAAAACTTCATTTTACGCTTGCCCGCTGCCTTATCTGGATCATTGATGCCGAAACGTTGTCTGCTACAACCTGGATGGCAAACCCGGGTGTGGAAGCCGCATCATACCAGATGCAGTATTTCGACCATCCTTATTACAAAGGGATCATTAAAGCCTGGAAAGCAAGAAAGCCCAAATGGGCGTATGAGCTGAAGGGCGAAGAAAAACGTGCTCTGGATGATATTGTGCTTAACCTGCCGGCATTAAAAAACACCCCGGAAGTGGTAAAAGCGGCAATGAGGGCGGTTGACCACGCTGTTATTTCCTTCTCATTTGCAAATTTCGGCGGCTTGCAGGTTGATGGGACGGAGCCTTTGTCTGAAGATAATATCGACATCCTTGGCCGGTTCTCGAAAGTATTTGACCAAACTTATACCCGTTTTAGCGACCTGCAAAAAGCAGAAGCACAAGCCAGGGAAGCAAAAATAGAAGCGGCCCTGGAAAAAGTTCGCTCCCAGTCGTTAGGCATGCATAAAACCGAAGAGCTACAGGAGGTAGTGTCTGTTGTGTTTGAAAAATTGCAGGAACTGGAATTTGTAATGGAAGCCGGAGCTATCATCTTTACATTTACCGAAGGCTCAAAAGATGTAGTTCAATGGATAGCCAGTCCCGGCCAATCAATAGCCAATCGATTCGTTACCCCTTTTATTGATCATCCTATACCTGCTGATCTTTGGCGGGCCAAGGAACGCGGAAAGGATTTTTTTGCTAAAGTTTATTCATTCAAAGAAAAAAATGTCTTTTTTAAAGCTGCTTTTGAACTTTCTGAATATAAATTCTTTCCTGATGATGCAAAGAAGGCGATCCTGGGCTGTGAAAGCTATTCCAATTCAGTAGCATTGGCAAAAAACTCCGCAATTCTTATCCCTAATTATAACGGAAAACTGTTCTCAGAACAGGAAAATGATATACTAAAACGTTTTGCCAGGGTTTTTGAGCAAGCCTACGTCCGTTTCCTCGAACTGCAAAAAGCCGAAGCACAAGCCCGCGAATCGCAAATAGAAGCCGCCCTGGAGCGCGTGCGCAGCCGCACCATGGCCATGCAAAAAAGTGAGGAACTGGCTGAAGTGATACAGGTGATATTCGACCAGTTCGTCCTTTTAAATTTCAATATCAACGCCGCTAATTTTAGCACGGATTTTCTGGCAGTCAAAAATGAATATACCATTTGGGTGGCATCGGCAAATTTAACCTATCCTGCCAGGTGGTCTGTACCCCATTTCGATCACCCTGCATTTAATATTTTAATTGAAGCAAAAGAATCCGGTGCAGATCATGCTATTTGCAACTTAACAACCGACGAAACGAAACAATTTTGGGGCCATTTTTTCAAAAACACCTCTCCGCTGCCCGAATTCCCGCCTGAAATCCGTGACCGTATTTATAATTCGCGCGGATATTACAACTATACCGCAATAATGAAAGCTGTATCGCTTAGCATCGTTAATTACTCGGGCTATGCCTATACGGAAGCAGAGGAGGCTGTGATCATGCGCTTTGGTAAAGTTTTCGCCCAAACCTACACCCGTTTTAAGGATTTGGAACAGGCCGAAGAGCAGGCCAGGGAATCGCAAATTCAACTGGCGTTGGAGCGGGTACGCGCACGTACGATGGCGATGCAGAAAAGCGAGGAGTTGGCCGAAACGGCGAGTGTCCTTTTCCAGCAGTTGCTTAACCTGGGCATACGCTCCGAAAGAACAATTATTGGCATACCGAAGGACGAGACGGGCAAAATCGAATTTTGGGGTACCGAGCAGGGCGGCAATCAAATAAACACGAGGTTTGAATATGAAGCCAACGCAACTTACGCCTTCAGGGAGATATATAAGGCCTGGCAGGAGAAAAGGAATGAGCTTACAGTGATCTTAAAAGGTAAAAACCTCGAAGAGCATGTCAACTATGTCCGCAACGTTTTACATGTGCCGCTGTTGGCCGGGTTAGTGCAGAAGCAGCGGATGCTATACAATGCATTTTTCTCAAAGGGCTGGCTCGAGATTGTAACCCCGGACACACAGTCAAAAGAAACACTCGATATTTTGCAGCGCTTCGCCGGGGTTTTCGATGCCACCTATACCCGTTTCCTCGATCTTCAAAAAGCGGAGGCTCAAGCCAGGGAAGCTCAAATTCAATTGGCTTTAGAACGGGTACGCGCACGCACAATGGCAATGCAAAAGAGCGAGGAACTGGCCGAAACGGCGAGTGTCCTTTTCCAGCAGTTGCTTGACCTGGGCATAAGTTCCGAAAGAACCTTTATTGGTATGCCTAACGACGATACGCGCAAAATCGAATTATGGGGAACCGAGCAGGGCGGCAATCAAATGAGCATGAGGTTTGAATATGAAGCGGACGCGACTTATGCATTCAGGGAGATATATAAAGCCTGGCGGGGGAAAAGAAGTGAGCTTACAGTGATCTTAGAAGGTAAAAACCTCGATGAGCACGTCAATTATGTCCGTAACGTTTTACATATGCCCCTGTTGATCAGGTTAGTGCAGAAGCAGCGGATATTATACAATGCATTTTTCTCGAAGGGCCTGCTCATGATTGTAACGCCGGACACACAATCAAAGGAAACACTTGATATTTTGCGGCGGTTCGCCGGGGTTTTCGATGGTACCTATACCCGCTTCCTCGATCTGCAAAAAGCAGAAGAACAGGCCCGAGAAGCCAAAATTGAAACGGCGCTGGAAAGGGTGCGTGCCGTGGCCATGAGTATGATGCGGTCGGATGAATTGGTTGGTGTGTGTGAATCGATATATATACAATTGAATGAGCTTGGTTTTACCAACATACGCGATGCCCAGATCTACATAAGGTACGATGAGCAAAGGGAATTTATGAATTATTCTTTTTCCGATTATCATGGCGCCGAAGTAGTAAGAGTGGGCTATGACAGCCACCCCCGCACAAGGCGGCTCTTTGACGCAATTCAAAACACCAGCGAAGCGTTTGTTGAACACGACATAGCAGGGGAAGAACTGAAAAACTGGAAAGCTTATTTAAAAAAATCTATAAAACAAAAACTGGATAAAAAACTGCAAAAAGCTACGGAATTGCACTATTATCTCTACTCAATTGGTTCCGGCGCCTTAGGCGTTTCAACGTTCCGATCCATTAGCGATGAGGAGCTTAACATACTAAAGCGCTTCAGAAATGTATTTAACCTTTCCTACCAACGGTATTCGGACATTGCCCGCGCGGAAGCCCAGGCCCGCGAAGCAAAGATAGAAACAGCGCTCGAAAGAGTGCGCAGCCGTACCATGGCCATGTTTAAAAGTGATGAACTGGCAGAAACTGCCGTCATCCTTTTTCAGCAACTGGCTGTTTTAGGCATATCGCCCGATAGGGTGTTTATCGGTATTTTTATGGAGGAAACCGGGGAGATGGAATGTTGGGCAACCGACCAGGTGGGCCATCAAATAAACACCCGCTTCATTGGTAAATTACAACAACCAAGTTTTGCTAAAATTTATGGCGTTTGGAAAGCACAGGAAAAATCATTTTCTCTTGTGCAAACCGGCAAAGAACTGGAAGATTATATTAATTATTTCAGTCGTGAGCTCGGCCTTCCTTTTAAACCAGGGCTTGTGCACGCCAAAAGGGTCCAAAATGTTGCATTTTTCTCGAATGGACTTATTGGTTTCACAACGGCAGAGATTCCGCCGCCGGGGATCATTAATATCCTGGAGCGCTTTGCAGGTGTGTTCAACCTCACTTATACCCGTTTTCTCGACCTTCAAAAGGCTGAAGGGCAGGCCAGGGAAGCAAAAATAGAAGCTGCTCTTGAACGTGTCCGCAGCCGAACAATGGCGATGTTCAAAAGCGATGAATTGGCCGGCACATCGGTGGAGGTATTTAAACAATTGATCGGCCTGGGCATTCAACCCAACCGTTTGTTCATTGGCATTATTAACGATGACAGCGGCGATATTGAGCTATGGGCCACTAATGAAGACGGGACACAGATCAGCACAAAATTCACAGGCAATATCAACCGGAACGGGTCGGTTAAAAAAATGCATGCCGGGTGGAAGGCGCAGAAACGATCGATCACGATTGATATGAAAGGAAAGGAACTGAAAGAGTATTTCAGTTATTTAAAAGACGAGCTAAAAGTTCCGTTTAAACTTGGCCTTTCGCAAAAACGGCGGGTACAGCTCATTGCTTATTTCTCGCAGGGTTTTATCGGCATGGCCTCGCCCGAACCGCAGCCCGAAGCCACAACCAACCTGCTCGAACGTTTCGCCGGGGTATTCAACCTCACCTATACCCGTTTCCGCGACCTGCAAAAAGCCGAGGCGCAGGCAAGGGACGCCAAGATCGAAGCATCGTTAGAGCGGCTACGCAGCAAAACAATGGCCATGCACAACAGTAATGACGTTGGCGAAACAGTAGCCGTGATGTTTGATGAACTGGTGAAACTGGGGGTTGAGACCACTTCCCGCTTAGGGATCCTTATTGTTGATAACACCAGCCACATGGAAGTGTGGACAGCTTCTGCAGATGCCCAGGGTAAAACTTCCATGCGTATTGGCCGGCTGGATATGACGATACACCCCATACTACAGGCATTGCACGCAGCATGGAAAAATAAAGAAACCATGTTCAGCTATCTCCTGGCGGGCGAAGATATGAAGGCTTATTACCGCGCCATAAATAATTCGCCCGATTACCCTTCACAGTTTAACCTGGATAACTTACCAAAACGACAGGAACACAATTCATTTATTTTTCCCGAGGGCGCCATTTTTATTTTTTCGCTGCAGCCTTTGTCAATAGAAATTACGCAGATATTTAAAAAATTCGCCGGGGTGTTCGGCCAAACCTATCGCCGTTATCTCGATCTGCAAAGGGCAGAAACCCAGGCCCGCGAGGCACAGATAGAAGCTTCGCTGGAACGGGTGCGCGGAAAGGCCCTGGCTATGTACAATAGTAAAGATCTTTCGTCCACAGCCAGCCTGGTATTTACAGAGTTGCGGAAACTGGGCGTCAATTCAAAACGCTGCGGTGTGGCCCTGCTTTCAAAAAATTCCCGGCATACACAATTGTATGTCGCCACTACTACTTTAGATACGGATTCGCTCGACCTGGTCGGCGCTATCGAGCTTTCAGGGCATCCATCGCTTGAAAAGCAATACGAATCGTGGTTAAAGAATGAAGATTATTTTACCGTGCTGAAGGGTGAGGAACTAAAATCCTATAAAGAATTAATTTACTCCATGCTGCCGGTTCCCTACGACCATACCTACCACGAGGAGTTTGGCTACTATCTTGCGTTCTCGGAGGGATTTTTATTTTCGTGGGCGGGGCGGCCATTTTCTGAGATCGAAATCAATATCCTGAACCGCTTCAAAAGTATTATCGACCTCACTTTCAGGCGGTACATCGAATTGCAGAAATCAGAAGCTAACGCCCGCGAGGCCATCAGGCAATCGTCGCTCGACCGCGTACGCGCCGAAATAGCTTCCATGCGCACCACCGGCGACCTGGACAGGATCACCCCATTGATATGGAATGAACTGACCACTTTGGGCGTGCCGTTTATCCGCTGCGGAGTATTTATTATGGACGAGCCGCAGCAACTGATCCACACCTATCTTTCCACGCCGGATGGCAAGGCCATCGCCGCATTTCAACTCCATTTTAATGCCGACACCGGCAATGGGGTTAACGGGGTCGCCCTGCAAGGCTGGCGGCAAAAACAGGCGGTCACCCTTCATTGGACCGAAGAAGAATTCAGGACCTTCTCGCACAGTCTAATGGAGCAGGGCGAAATTGCCTCGGAAGAAGGTTATCTTACCGAACATCCGCCCGCCGGCCTCGACCTGCATTTCTTCCCCTTCACACAAGGGATGCTGTATGCCGGAAATACGGAACCGCTCTCGGATGAAGACAAGGACCTGGTGCAATCGCTGGCAGATGCTTTCTCCACCGCTTATGCCCGTTATGAAGATTTTAACCGCCTTGAATTAGCCAAACAGCAAGTGGAAAACACTTTATCCGATTTGAAACTTGCCCAAACCAAGCTCGTGCAGTCCGAAAAAATGGCCTCGCTGGGCGAATTGACGGCAGGCATTGCGCACGAGATCCAAAACCCGCTGAACTTTGTGAACAATTTCTCGGAAGTGAACCAGGAGATGATCGAAGAGCTGGAGGAGGAACTCAACGCCGGCAATATTGAAGAGGCGTTAGTCATCATCGCGGATATTAAACAAAACGAACAAAAGATAAACCACCACGGCAAACGTGCCGACGGCATAGTAAAAGGCATGCTCGAACACTCGCGCACCGGCGGCGGGGAGAAGCAGCCTATCAACATCAATGCGCTTGCCGATGAATTTATGCGCCTTTCCTATCATGGTTTAAGGGCAAAGGATAAAGTGTTCAATGCCGAAATGGTAACCAATTTTGACCCTGACCTGCCCAAAATAAACGTGGTGGGACAGGATATTGGCAGGGTAATACTCAATTTATTCAATAATGCCTTTTACGCGGTAAATCAAAAGAAAAGAACGGCGGAAGCAAGTTACAAACCGGAAGTTTCCGTCACTACTTCTGCTGAAAAAGGAAGGGTGTGTATCACGGTAAAAGATAATGGTATTGGCATCCCTGATGCAATAAAAGAAAAAATTATGCAGCCGTTTTTTACTACTAAACCTACCGGCGAAGGTACCGGTTTGGGCTTGAGTTTAACTTATGATATGGTGGTGAAAGGGCATGGAGGAAGTATACAGGTTAACAGTATTGAAGGGGAAGGTTCGGAGTTTATTATCAGTTTACCAATTAGCTAATAAAAAAAGCATGAAAAAAGCGTATTTAAAAATAGTATTACTAATGCTGATTCCTGCCTTTAGTATGGCACAGCAAAACCAGATCGACAGTTTAAAAAAGGCCCTTAAAACCGCTCGTACCGATTCCGCCCGTTATTCAATATTATCCGGTCTTGTATATTATTATATTGAGAATAACAGGGACAGCTCAATTCATTATAGTGAAAAGGCTCTTTCCATCGCCATAAAAAACAATAAAGCCCTGGAAGAAGCGACAACTTTAGATCATAAAGGTTATGGATTGATGCAGTTAGGTAAATACCCTGAATCACTTGGCTGTTTTCAGCAAGCACTTAAACTTGCCGAAGATCCCGAAAACGAAAATAAAACGTGGACCGTAAACTTTACAGAATTAAAAAATTTTACACCGCATAAAAATCGCCTTCAAATTCTTTCAAATATTCATCATGATTTTGGCCATTTGATGGGCGTTACAAACAATATTGATCAGCAAATATTTCAATACAGGGAAACTGAAAGGCTTGCAGAGGAAGCCGGTAACAAAGTGGGTCCTGGTTTTGTGAATATGAACCTCGGCCGTGTTTACGCTAAGCTCAACAGGTTAGATTCGGCTTTGGTAATGGAACAAAATGCGGAACGGCTATTCAACCAGACCGGCGTTAAAAAATACCTTGGTGCTGTTTACGAAAACCTTGGCGCTATTTATTTAAAAAAGGGCAATAAAGCCCTCGCAATCCAATATTTTCATAAAGGAATAAATGCGGATGTCGAACAACAAAACTACAATAGTGCCGCTTATTGCTATGATGCCTTAACGGACTATTATCTTGCTGAAAAACAAAAGGACTCCAGCCTGTACTACGCAAAAAAAAAGCTTGAAGATTTAACAACAATGAGGTCTAAAGACCTGGGCAATACCTACGAAAACCTTTATAAGGCCTATCGATTGACCGGAAGAACGGACAGCGCCTACAAATACCAGGGCCTCGCGCTGATCGCCAAAGACAGCAGCTTTAAAGCCACGGTAAAAAGCCTGGGCGATTTTCAAAAACTGTCATTCCAGGCGCAGATCCACGCGCAGGAACTGGAAAAAGAAAAAGCTGCCATTCAAACAAAGATCAGAACTTATGCATTGTTAGCGGGTATTGCAGTATTATTGTTATTGGCCGGGATATTTTACCGCAACAACCGGCAAAAGCAAAAAGTGAACAATATTTTGTCTCAGCAAAAGGAGGAGATAGAATCGCAGCGTGATAACCTGGAAAATACACTTAGTGACCTGAAAGCTACTCAAACGCAGCTTATTCAGTCCGAAAAAATGGCTTCGCTGGGTGAACTTACCGCAGGCATCGCTCATGAAATACAGAACCCGCTCAACTTCGTTAATAACTTCTCCGAAGTAAATACCGAGTTGCTTGCCGAGCTAAAGCAGGAAATTTCAGCAAAAAATTATGAGGAAGTAAGCGCCATCGCAGATGACGTAATAGGCAATGAGCAAAAAATAAACCTCCACGGCAAACGCGCGGATGCGATTGTGAAAGGAATGTTACAGCACAGCCAAAGCGGCACCGGGACAAAAGAGGCGACCGATATTAACGTGCTGGCTGATGATTACCTAAGGCTGGCTTATCAAGGGCTGCAGGCAAAAGACAAAAACTTCAGCGCCGGAATGGTCACCCATTTTGATGCCGACCTACGAAAAATTAAAGTAATACCGCAGGATATAGGTAAGGTATTGCTCAACTTGTTTAACAATGCTTTTTATGCGGTGAACCAGAAATTGAAAATCGCCGGGGCGGGTTACAAACCGGAAGTATCGGTAACCACGTCAGCAGAAAATGGGCAGGTAGTTGTCAAAGTAAAAGATAACGGCAGCGGTATTCCTGATGCTATTAAAGATAAAATTATGCAGCCGTTTTTTACAACCAAACCTACGGGCGAGGGTACGGGATTGGGTTTATCTTTAACTTATGATATGGTGGTAAAGGGGCATGGCGGAAAAATTGAGGTAAATACAAAAGAAGGCGAGTTTACGGAGTTTGTTATTATTTTGCCATTATAGGAAAATAATATTTTAGTCTGATTTTGATAATTCACAATTGTAAATTCCGTGTTTTATGTATCCTGACGATCCGGGGTCTTTATTAACCCGGTTTGTGCTTTAAAGGGCCCGCAATAAACGGTTTGTTGTATATAAGTTATTTATATATTTGTACGCTAACCCTGATAGTAAGTATAACAGGGAAGAGGCGTTCAACCCACTTACCACCGGCATGGAAAAGATTACTGATAAATACCACAAGCCGATCCAGCAAGACCGAAAGCATCTGAACCCGCTTTTTGACATAAAGGAAATTCCGAAAAGAACCTATCAGCTTGGCATTGCCGCATTATTCACGGGTATCACCCTTTCCTTTTACGACGCCGCCATAGGCCTTTATGTCTCGTCCTTCCTTGTAGCATGCTTTTGCTTTTCGGTGCTGATGTTCATGCTGTTAAAATACTTTGGGAATATCAAAGACCTGACCGTATCCATCATTTGTATGGTCTGCGCGTTACTTATCTTTTCCGCTTGTCTTGAGGGCTTGCAATCCGAACAGTATTTGTATTTTTTTCCGTTACTGATAGCAGTGCCCTTGCTTGTCGACCTTAAACAAACAAAATACCGGCGATCATTTCTTTTTGTATCCATTATTATTCTTTCATTTATTATATGCATTTTAATAGGCAGGTATGTAAGGCCCATGGAGGACTTTAGCATAACCCAGATCACCAGGCTTGCCCTGGCTAACCGGATCACTGCCATTTGTTCAACCATTGTTTTCGCGGCGCTGTACACTCTGTTTGAAAAGAAATACATCGAAGAATTAGTAGAACAAAGCAATAGCTTTATCAATGCAAAAACACAATTCCTGGCTACCATGGGCCACGAACTCCGTACGCCCCTCAATGGCATTATCGGTGTTGTTAACCTGATAAAAGATGAACCGGACGCTGTGAAGCAGGAAGAGTATGTGCAGATCATAAAGTATTGCTCGGAACACATGCTGCAACAAGTAAACGACATACTCGATTTTAATAAGATGGAAGCCGGCAAACTTGAACTCCACCTCGTGGAATTCAACCTTCGGGCCTTACTTATAAATACCAGCAAACCCTTTATCGTCTTATGCAAGGGAAAAAACCTGGATCTCCTGGTTGAATTGGGCCCCGAAGTTGACGCCTGGGTTTTCGTGGATGACATGCGGCTGGTGCAGGTATTTAACAACCTTTTGTCAAATGCGGTAAAATTTACTACCGAGGGCCATATAAAAATAAAGGCAATCTGCAAAAAAAGGTACAAGCGCTACATAACCGTTAATTTTAGCGTAGAAGACACCGGGATAGGCATTGATAAAGCCGACCAGGAAATGATTTTTGAAAGTTTTTGGCAGGTATATGACGAAAGCACCAAACAATTAACTGGCACCGGCCTGGGCCTCACCATTTGCACCAGCTTATTACATTTAATGGGCAGCGCGCTTACACTGGAAAGTGAAAAAGGAAAGGGAAGCAAATTCAGTTTCGACCTGACATTGGATTATTCCGGGAAGCCTGTACTCACCCCTGATATTGATATCAGGACCGCCGGCGATCTGACGGATATAAGGGTATTGCTGGTGGAGGATAATAAGATCAACATGATAGTGGCCAAAAAAATACTGATCGGTTTTAAGGCCATCGTCGACTGCGCCTATGACGGCAAGGAAGCGCTCGATAACATGGCTGCTAATCCCGATTTCCAGGTGGTTTTACTGGATCTTGAAATGCCGGGGATGAATGGATATACAGCGATTTATGAGATGAAAAAGCTATATCCCCACATCCCCGTTATTGCCCTGACCGCCTCGCTGGTCGATCAGCAAATGTTTGAAGACCTGCTGGCCAGCGGTTTCAATGATTGCATAGTGAAGCCATTTCAGCCGCACCAGCTGCTTTCAAGGATACAAAGGCACCTTTAATTTTAGATAAGAAAAGATAACTACACAAAAAACCCGGCTAAGGATTTAACCGGGCGTTTTTGTTTTTACAGGTATTTAATTTTTTAGTCGAAAGTCTTACGTTGAAGTTGTGCTTTTTTTACCTGGGACTTCCAACTTAAGACTTTCGACTTGACACTACACCCTTATCCTTGTGCCATCGGCCAGGTTTATAGTGTATACAGTTCCGTTAAGGGTTAAAGTGGCTGTGCCGTCGCCATTAAACACTAATGTGCCGGTATAACTGAAACTTCCTTTTTTAGGCACGCTGCCTGTTACCGAAATTGAAGCGTTGCCGCTGGCAATTGTATGCGTAGATTTTGTAACTGTAAGCGCAGTAACTACAATATCAACATTACTGTTACCGTGGTTGGTGGTATCAATTTTTGACTGAAACGTGCCGGCGCGTTTGTATTCGCCATTTAAAACAAATGTGGTTGCTGCGGGTAATAAGCCGGTGACAGTAAAAATTGAACTTCCGGAATTTGATGATGAAACGTGAGGCCCGCTAAAACTGCCACTATAGATCAGGCTGCTTGCAAGATTGTCGGGCACATTGTTGCTGCAATTTACAGTGAAATTATAAGTTAAGTTGTAGCTGTAAGTAACCGGTGACCCTGCAGGGCTTTTCCTCGAAATGGTATCGGACCTTATGGTTCCGCATGCTGTATGGGTTGATACCACAAGGGATGCATTGGCAGTAGCGTCATCCGAAACATTGGCTACGCCATTTGAATTTCGGGATATGGACCCAGCTGCGATGTCGGCGGCCTCGGCGTTCGAAACATTTGACGACATAGACGGCGAGCTGCCGTTTTTTTGACATGCTACCGCTCCGAGCAGTAACATAGCAATAAAGGATAATTGAATTTTTTTCATAAATATATTAAGTTTTACCAGGAGGCGATGTTGCTTTGATAGTTTAAATTATAAATGGTTTAATGGGGTTTGTAAAAATTTGTTGCAAGAAGTTATAAGGGTTGTAAGAGTTGTAGAGGTTGTAATTTTAGTCCCGAAAGGTTACAATTTTCAACTTTTACAACTTATTACAACATTTTCAACCCTCACAACCTACTGCGGCGATATACTATTCAACTCCCGTATATCTTCGTCGCTTAGTTCAAGCGAAATGGACTCCATATTTTCTTCCAGGTGGGCTATACTTGAAGTACCGGGTATCAATAAAATATTATCCGAATGGTTAAGCAGCCAGTTTAACGCCACCTGGTGAATTGTCGCCTGGTGTTTATCGGCTATTTCCTTTAGTTTATACGGGCTTGTTACATTGCCGCCACCAAGCGGGAACCATGGTATAAATACAATATCGTGCGCTTTGCAATATTGCAGTACCGGTTCCCATTTACGGTTATCAACGCTGTACATATTTTGTACCGACGCCACTTCGAAAAATTCCTGGGCTTTTTTTATCATGTCGATGTCCACTTCCGACAGGCCGATGTGTTTGATCATCCCCTCCTGCTGTGCCTTTTTTAAAAACTCAAAACTTTGTTCAGCAGGCACTATCGGGTCAACCCGGTGCAATTGGTAAAGGTCTATTTGGTCCAGCTTTAAACGTTTTAAACTGCCTTCCAGCGCTTTTTGCAGGTGATCGGGATGTGCATTTATTGGCCATTGATCAGGGCCGGTACGCAGTAAACCACCTTTGGTGGCAATTACCAGGTCTTCAGGATACGGGTACAGCGCTTCGGCAATTAATTCTTCCGAAACATGAGGCCCGTAACTATCCGCCGTATCAATAAAATTTACGCCAAGCTCAACCGCGCGTTGTAAAACACCTATAGCCTCGTCTTCATCTTTTGGGGACCCCCAAATACCTTTGCCTGTTATCCGCATAGCGCCATAACCCAACCTGTTAACGGTGAGATCGTCTCCCAGCGTCAACGTTTTCCCGATTGAAATTGCTGTGTTGTTCATAGTTAATTTCTTTTTGATTAAATTATTAACGTTATTTTTAATAAATTGTTCTTTTACTTTCTGTTTAATGTTGTTTTTAAATACCCCCAATAACTCAAATTATAGGTATATTGCATTAAAAACCAACCAGATCATGAACGAACAAAACTATGCCAATCATGCCCGTTACGTAAAGGGGTTTCACTTCCTTTTAGGCTCATTGTTGATTATAGGGATCCTCAGTTCTTTTGTATATGTGTGGGAGCAGTGGTCTGCGAAAGAAGATATTTTTGGCCCGGTATTAATGGCGCTGCTCTTTATCTGCGGCCTGCAGCTTTTTTGGTACTCACGCCAATTCGCCATAAAGGCACAGGACAGGGCCATCCGTGCCGAAGAAAACCTCCGGTACTTTATTCTCACAAGTAAACAACTCGACCGCAAAATCACCATGGGCCAGATCGTTGCTTTACGCTTCGCACCCGACGAAGAATTCCTTGAGCTGGTTGACCGCACCGTGAATGAAAACCTTTCACCCGTGGAAATAAAGAAAGCAATCAGGAACTGGAAAGCGGATCATCATAGGGCGTAGGGTAAGAAGCAAGAATCAAGAGGCAGGAATCAAGATAAAAATCTTTTCTGACGCAATAACCCGTAGGTTTGTGCGCCATGGTTTCTCGTGACCAGGAAACATTCCAGTTTTACGCCACCTCTTTAAACCTTCGCGCCGCATTTTCCGCAAGAAGATGAGAAGAAATTGCAAAATGCAGATTTATGCAAATTTTGAATATTTGCAAAATTCAAACCATTGATTTTCAGGCGTTCACGTTAAAACAAATGCGCGTGCTATTGCGAAGTGAACGCGAACATGAACGTTTTTACCCAGTTTTCAAGGGCAAGGTATCTTCATAAAGGTAAAAAAGCCAGGATAAAATTTATACCTGGCTCTTGGTTTTTACTTCTTTAGGTACAACCAATTCTATTGCTTAACCGGCGGGTCCGGCTGCTTTTTTGGTTGCGGGTCAGCAGGTACGGGCGGCTTTGGCTGTGGCTGTACGGGTTTCGGCTGTGGCGGCGGCGGCTTTACTTGCTGCTGTGGGGGCCCTGCCGGTTGCTGCTGTGGTGGCGTTGCCGGTTGCTGTTGCGGCGGCCTTGCCTGTTGTTGTTGTGGCTTTGCCGGCTGCTGGCCGGGATTTTGATTCATTATTAAGTTCTTCTTCAGCTGGTTCTGATTGGGGTTATCGCCCTGGCCGTTACCTTGTCTTGCGCCCTGCGGGTTCTGCTGGAGGTTTGGATTCGGGTTATTACCGTGCCCATTCCCTTGTTTTATTACCGGTTGGTTCTGCTGCCTATTGGGATTCTGCAAATTGCCCTGCCCGTTAAATTGCTTTGGCGGCTGCTGGGGTTGTTGCAGGGTGGTATTGGGGTTAACGGCCTGTCCGTTGCCCTGTTTTATTACCTGCTGACTCGGCTGCTGGTTAGGATTTTGGCCATTGCCTTGCCCATTACCCTGCCTTGGGTTCGGCTGCTGGTTAGGGTTTTGGATATTGCCTTGGCCATTACCCTGCCTTGGAGACTGCTGATTCGGCTGCTGGTTGGGGTTTTGGGTATTGCCCTGTCCGTTACCTTGTCTTGGGTTCTGCTGATTTGGCTGCTGATTAGGCTGGACAGTTTCCGGCCGGTTCATCAGGGGTGCATTCGGGTTTTTGCCCATACCGGGGGTTCTATCCTGGCCACGGTTCTGTTGATTTTGATTGTTATTCGGATTTGGATTATTGCCCTGCCTGTAAGTTATTACCTTTTGAGGCGCAGGTTTAAAATTACCCTGGGCCGCATTTGGTTTTGCAACGGGCTGATATATATTGAGCTGGTTGTTATTAACCGTTGTTTGCCCAGGCCTGTTATTTACATTTATGGTAAGATGCTGAAATTTAGTATGGGTCATATTTTCAACATCGTTTACTTGCGGCCCCCGGTTGTATACAGGTGTAGTAGTGTGCCTGTTTACCGTGAAGCTATTGGTATTTACATTATTTATTATGGTGGTGTTATTTATAACTGTAGTATTATTCCTTACCACATAATTATTAACATGTGACTCTCCAATATTACGGGCGGGCACATAATTCCAGTCCTGGTCTCTTGGCCTCCAATCGCCACCCCGATATCCCCTGTATCCGCGTGGCGGAACAGGCGCCCAGCCATAATAATCGCCGGACTGGCCCCAGGTAACCCATGCAGGCGCCCATTGCTGGCCGGGTTCCCAAAGCCACCCATAGCTATCGTCATAAAACCAGTTACCATAGTGGAACGGCGCCCATCCCCAGCTAAAGTTTGACGCCCAGGTCCAGCCATAATCAGTATAAACCCAGTTGCCATCGGTAACATAGGGCCTGAAGTTGGCATCGACGTTTGGCTGCCATACGTAGCCGTAATCAGGATAATCTATCCAGTTACCATAGGGGCTAAGCTGATCATAAAACTCCTGGCTGATCTGGGGTTGGTCGTTATTAGCCTGTTGCTGCTGATCGTTATAAACTGGTTGGGGTGTTGAATTTGTATAGATGACTGGCGAGCATCCGGCTAATAAAACCGGGGCCATTATTGCCAGGTAAAGTATTTTTTTCATGACGAGATCGGTTTAATAAGTATATAATATTTTCATATAATTATGACTGCGGCAAGACAAATAAGTTTAATCAAACTTATTTATTGTCATGAAATAATTTTTGTGAGAAGTCAGTGGTCAGAAGTGGTGATCGGGCATATACTACTTACAACTTACTATTCACCGTTCACTACTCACCACTCACCTAACGCCACAATCCAATAATAGCGCCCATCAGGGTTAATGAAACGATGCTGTAACCGCCATTTATAAATATCAATCGCCAGCTTTTAAGTTCAAACAGGCTATGGATAGCAATGGCGCTGAATGTCCAGATACCGGCCAGGAAACCTGCTTCGGCGCCCCAGGCAACATCGGTTTTGGCGCCTGATAGGAAAATGGCAAGGTTTGCAGCCATTATTAAGGAGAAAACAGCGGTAAAGCCAAAAATTTTCCCTTTGTTCCCCGCTTGTATTTGTTCTGTTGTGAGGTTGCTGTCAGTCATCCAGGCGCTTCCAAATAAAGCTTTTGAATACCAGATACCACCGACCAAAAATGCGGATAAGCCGGCCGCTACCGCTGCCAGCCAATTGATGTGTGAAAAATCCATTGGTTTAAGAATTTAAGTTTGAATAAATGTAGCTGATATTTATTTAAATCCAAAATGGTGAGTGGTGCGTGGTCAACGGTAAGTAAATGGCGGATGCCTGCCACCACGGCCTGTCTTTTGTACCTGCTACTGCTACTAACTATTCACTATTTACAATTCACTACCTCACCTGGTAACGCAAAACATACCTCCCGATATTTCCATCGCTATCAATACCTTCTATCACAGCTCGATAGGAACCTTTGCCATCGGCATTATAATAGTCGAATGAAGCATTGCCGTTTTTATCGGTCAGGATATTTGGCTCCCAATGGATGGTACTGCGCAGATCGCCTCCCTGTTCTGAAATACTTTCCTGGTTGACATATTTTGGGGTATAAAACATCCGCGCTTTATAAAAGCCCTTTGGCATTAGGGTCACCGAGCTGCTTTGGGATATCAAAGTATTTACATCAACAGCCTGCATATCTTTGGGATCAAAACTATTTGTTTTGGTAGTTACCGATATAATGCCATTGCAATCGTAAAAACGCATCGTCCCGCTAACACCGTCTTTTAAATACACTTCTATTGATGCAATGTCGGCTGGTCTTATTTGTGACACGGAATAATCATCAATTGCCCGGCCATCAACAAAAACCATAAGCGGCGTTTTGTTTCCCTTATCGTAATCCCTTTTAATATAGTATTTATTACCAACATGCCACAAGCCAAACACTTTAGGCAATACGCAGCCTTCAAAATCAATCCCGCAGTCTTTTAACGTTTCAGGGCCTAAAACCTGGTCGGGCACCGGGCTTAATCCCGCCAGCGAGCCATAACTTACGTGCACTATTTTAGGCTTCGCCGTGCTCCTGATCACGACTTCCTTCAGCACGTGCGAGCTTTCCCGCTGTTTTTTGCTGTTTTCCAGGTAAATACTGAGCGCGCTGTCGATATTAGTGATCTCGCCGGTATTGTTATAACTCTTAGCGAGCGGCTGAAAAAGTGCAGCGTCGGGCAGGATCATCAGGTCATTATTGCCCGAAATACTTTTGCCTGTCAGTATTACCTTCGTCGAATCAGGAAGAAAAATGTTTGAAAATTTAAATTGCCCGTTTGCATCGGTTGTGGCATTTTCCGACAAATGCTTGATGGGCATACGCAGGTTCACGTTTCCCCTGAAAACCGGCATGCCTGTACCTGTGCGCAGCGTCCCCGAAATGTCTATCCCTTTCTCAGGCAAAAACGTGAGCGGAGGATATTTGTCTGCCAATATATTGGTATATGAAAAGCGCCGGTAACCCTGGGTCAACATCAGTATATCAAGGTCAGCAAGCTTTTTGGCGTCAGCATGATTAAAATAATAGTTAGGCTGTTCGATGAAACCCCGCAAGTCGGATGTAAGCAGCAGGCAGCTTAATATTGTAGTTTCGGCATCTTCCTCAACCGGCACTTTTGTCTCATCAATTACAGCTACCGAAAAACTACCCTGCACAGGCAATGTTTTGCTTTTTGCGGTAACGGTCATTTTCACAAGCTGCCTTGTTTTGTACGCGGATAGATCGGTATTTAGGGAGATATCCAAAGCATCGTTATGCTGTATAAATACTATGCGTTCGCTCAACGGCTCACCGTTGGCTGCAAAAAGTGTCACCTGCAAAACCCCTGTCGGGAACTTGCTTTTTGGGATCGAGCCTGTATAAACCAGCCCCTGTAAGGTAGCAAGGCCGGTGTAGCAGATAGTGCCCCCGCTTTGCGCTACAATATAAAATCCTTTATTCCGGTACTCCTTAAAGTACACTGCATTTGTGGCTACTTTAATATTCAGGTTATCCGGGTCGTTATTATTTACAGCCAGGTTTATGCCGTCGGGCCTTACATTGGGTAAATCACAGGTGTTTTTTGATCCATCCGGAAACGTCACTATAGCCTTGTATGTTTTATCACTGTCGGGCAACAGCGGAAATATACCCATCCCTGCATGCTGCGATTCAAAAGTTGCAACTTCATTTCCTAGATTATCCACAACCGAGCCGGAAACATTAACCCCCAACCCACCAGGGTTAACCGCCTTAAAGGCAACCTTCGACCGGACACCCCTTATAAGCTCACCTCCTTCCGGGAAAAATTGAACATCTGTTGTGGCAAATAATGATTTCAACGGAAATGTGTTTGTAACTGCATTTTTATCGTCTGGTTCAATAACTGTTACCAGGCTTGCTTCGTCTGAAGCATTAAGCTGGCCACCCGGAAAATTGATCGTTATTGCGCCGCTCTTGTCGGTTGTACCTTTTCCTTTAGCCATCGTTTCGCCGGCATTTTGAACGGTCCAGCTCACTTTCTTTTCAGCATTGGCATTTCCATCACGGTTCTTAAAAAGCAACCTGGCGTTAATCAGCAGGTCTTTGTTTTTTTTGGTTTTTGTAAAGGAAATTTTAGGAGCGCCGGAGTTATTATAAACATCCCCGATTGTTATCGTTTTATTAAAAAAATAATCGGGGCCAAAATTACGCATCCAGTTGGTGTACGCCCGTATATGATAATTCCCCTCGCTGAAAAACTTCGGCGAAAGCGTCACATCGCCAAAGCCCACACCGTTCACGGTTGGCAATTTCAACGATTTTACGATAGAATCCCGGGGACTGATCACATCGACGTAGATGATGCTGCTCAAGTCAGATGGCTGATGTATAGGGCCGATTGTTAAATAAGCTTTAAACCATATCGTGTCGCCCACTGCATAATAGGGTTTGTCGAAATGGAGGTAGACTTTCTCAAAGGGATGTTCGGTGGCAAGCTTCTCGGTTTTGGCAACAATTGTAGTCAGGCCAATGCTGTCGCGCTGGGCAAAAGCTGGTAAGATGGCTATCGCCAGCAAAAATATTATAAGCGCAAATTTCTTTAAACCCATCCGGATATTTTAGCGTTAATCAAAGGCGGCTAATATATTCATTTAAGCCCACATGACTGTGCCTGCATTATTCCTTTAACAATATTTTTACTTAGTCGTCAATCACGAAAACATTTCCTATATTTATAATCCCGTACGGTTTTGGTTCTGAGGTATTGGGTTTAGCGAAAAGTAAAAACAATCCTTTACCCGATTGAACCACGGCTGAAAAGTTTAACAATATGCCCCGTCATGAAGAAAAAAGAAGAAGCTAAATACCTTGAGAAAGAATGGAAGGAAATGAACCTGCATTTAAAAAGCTTCATAGAAACGGGCGACCAGGAGGCATTGCACAGGTTTAGGGTGCAAATAAAAAAACTGAGGGCAATGCTGAGTTTTTTTGAGGACACTTCAAAACAGCCCGGCTTATTGAAGGGATTTAAGCCGGTAAGGAAAATATTTAAAACCGCAGGGCTCATTCGCGAAGCACACATCAACCTGCAGCTGGGTGAACTTTACCATCTTAAAAATGAAGCCTTTGAATCGGGCCAGCAAAGAATAATCGATGAGGGCACCATTGAATTTCGTGATAGCGGCAAAAAGTTTACCAAAAATATAAGGGATGTCTACAAGCATCTTATAAAGCAGCTTCCCGGCGTTCAGAACCATTCGATAGCTGATTATTATAAAAATCAGCTGCAGCAAATTTCCACCAACCTGGCAGTATCGGGCTTTACTGAAGATATGCACACCAGCCGCAAACTGATAAAAATATTAGTTTACAATCATAAATTGGCTGAAAAAGCCCTTAATGGCTCCTTATCTTTCAACACCAAGTACCTCGACAAACTGCAGGATACCATTGGCAAATGGCATGATAATGTTGTTGCCGCCCAATTGTTTTCATCGCCCGAATTGGATGACAAACCCATTGTAGCTAAAATAAACCGGAAAAATGCCGGTATAAAACACACCATTACTTCGCTGGCTGATGATTTTTTGAACAAAGCGACAACAGTTGAGACAGCGGATCCCAAAATTTGAATAAATTCATTACTGAATGGGCCTTGAAATAGAGCGAAAGTTTTTGGTTGACCATGAAAAATGGCGCCAAGTAATAAAACCGGCCGGAACACATTACAGGCAGGGATATTTATTGAATGACGACCGGAGGACAATCAGGGTGAGGGTTACTGATCAGCAAGGCTTCATCACTATTAAAGGTGCGACTTCCGGCATTACACGTAAAGAATACGAATATAAAATACCTGTTGCGGATGGCAACGAACTGTTAGATGGTTTTGCCCTGTCAGAAGTGGAAAAAATACGTTACCGTATTGACTTTGCCGGCAAATTATGGGAAGTAGATAAGTTTTTGGGCGATAATGAAGGGCTGATTATGGCAGAGATCGAATTGAAAAACGAAACGGAAGAATTTAAAAAACCTGGCTGGTTAACTATGGAAGTGAGCGATGATGCGAGATATTATAATTCAAATCTTTCGATACATCCCTTTAAAAAGTGGTGAGTCCTCAGTTTGCAATTGGCAGTTTAGCATTATTTATTGCAAACTGAGGACTGCAAACTTTTCTCCAAATCAATCGCACAAAGGCAAAAGCAAAAGACAATCCGTTGCAGTTTCGTCACTCACGGTTTTAACATATTTGTGACCCTGCGGGCTCACCGCGGGGATCAGGCGGATTTTATTCCCATTTTCATCGATAATATAAGCGTCACCCTCCTCTTCTTTTATCCAATCATGAATTTTCGCTCTATCGGTTATTCCTTTTACGTTTATCCGCTCATTGATCCATTCAAAATAGTCAATTGCCATATAGGGGTTCTCATATTTCCCTTCATCTTTCTTGATGCAAATTATACGTACAGCCATCTCAATAGTATTTAATTTCCCGGGTGACGTAAAATTAAATCAAAACTATTGTCGCCGCCATCGTGTTTCCACCGTAATTGATACGTAAAACTACGTGATTTTTGCGCGGGCGAGGTTGGTGTAAGCCACGTAATCCCCGGCGACAAGAAGCTCACTATTCACAGGCATCGTTTGTTATCCTAAAGAACTTGAACCTTACAGGCACATTATCCGAATTGGTAAACCCTTTTATGGCGAAAATGCCTATATACCTGGGTTTCATATCAAACTCCCGGGTAACTACTTCTCTAAAGGCGCCGTTGTCATTTATACCGCCCGAATAAAGAAACCTGAATTTATTCCCATGTTTTTCGATCCGGAGCGCGGAGTTTTGCAGGTTTTTCATTTGTTGCGGGTTAATCCTGATAGAATCAGGGGAAAAAAGCGGTTTATGTGCTAACTCTTCAGGTTTACCAAAACCGTTGCCTAAGGCAGTAATAACCTGCACATAAATCTCGCTTGGCATTTTATTGCCGCCGAAGTTATCATTAAACGCCAACGACATCCGGATACTTTTCCCGGTAAAGCCGGTATCCTCCAGCAACAATATACCCGCCTGCTGCCATTCTTGTTGAGGTATAAAATTTTTTATGTGCACCTCGGCTGTGAAGCAATCCGAGGTTACCTGTCGAAGCAATAGATTTTTAATATTGGGTTTCCAGGTTGGGTCGGGCCAGTTATCCCCTTTCAAAGTGAATAAAGTAAGCTGGCCCGGCGTTTCACCGCGCCTTTTCCAATAGCTTGTATCTTTTGATCTGATCAACCAACCATTATTAGCTATCGAAGTTTCATCTGTATGTGTAAAGTCATCAGTGAATTGACTGGATTTTGGAGTAACAATAAACTTAAAATAAATGATGGAAATAATAATAATGACAATGCCTGCCACAATTACCCCGAAGCCCAATACCCATTTAAAATGCGCTTGTTTATTGGTGGGCTTCGGAAACTTTTCCCGGTATAAAAACCAGTAAGGGTAATGGCTTTCGTTGTCCTTCCTTTGAATTTCAGTAGTATAAGGTGCGTCTAAAACATAACGGGCCAGCGTGTCGAGTGTTGCCACAGAAGGGTTTTCCTGTTTCCCGGAAGTCGCATCTGTAATAACAAAAGAATAGTTCTTGACACTTTTCCAGCCAATGGATAAGCCGGTTCTCTCCAATATTTTGTTGCAGAATATTTTGCTTTCGGTTTCTGTCATCGGATTTTTTATGGCATGCCCAAAGCATTTTTCATACGCTTCTTTAAATAAATGGGTAAATACCAAAAAGTCCAGATCGTCCATAAAACACTGTTATGCAATAACATACATTTTAAACTGTAGAATTACGCAAGGTTTCCGCTGCAATTACGCCCTGCCATCGTCCCTTCAAAGATATTTACAAATAAGCCACAAAGGCGATGTTTTTAACAATCAAAAAAAATAAATCATGAAATACGCGTTGCTGTTTTTGCTGACCATTTCTTCGGACAAATTATTTCCACAGAACCTGCAGCTGCACTATGATCTCAGGCACACCATCGATCCCGCCCATAATTCTCAAAATTTTCCGACCCTTTATTTTGAATATTTTAAATCGCAAAACGATACCTCGTCATTTATAAAGCCTGGGGCTTTCTTTTTAAAAGTGGAAGATGACCTTCAGGGCGCAAATAATAATATTGGGAAGGCTTTTATTCAAACCTCGCAAACATTCAGGTTTTGGAAGCCAAAGATCTATTTAAGCCTGCAATACAGCGGCGGGCTGGGTGTGACGGAGCCGAAGCAATACAGCTATTATATTTACAACGGCCTCTCATTAGGGCCGTCCTATTCATTTCAATGGAAAGGCGCTTATTTCAGTACCGCTGTATACTATACTTATAATATGCTGCCAAAGCCAAGTAATGATGTAATGTTATCTTTTTATTGGGGGAAAGGCTTCTGGAATTATAAAGTGGAATTTGATGGCGATTTTGAACTTTACACGTTAAACAAAAATACAGGCGATGGCCTTACAAATAATTTGAAAGGAAAAACTGTTTCCTTTTTCGGCGAGCCGCAGGTGTGGTTCAAAATACGTAAAAGCTTGTCGGTGGGGTCAAAGATCATTTTATATTATCATGTGATCACGACTGAAAATCTTTTTGAGACGTATCCAACAATTGCTGCGAGGGTGAAATTTTGATTAAATGAGACTTACGAAGTTTAACTCGTCGTAAATTTGTTTTTTATAGGCCTCGTTGAGGGCTCTGCCGTTTAAAAACTTCGTAAGTCTGAAAGTATCGCGCCTCTACAATTTTTTTAAAAACGGCGAATTCTCCAGCATCAGCCTGAAATTATCAGGGTTAACAATATCATTATGCTGTTTTAGGCTGTGGACAAAAATAATCGGATACGTGCGAAGCTGAGCCGGCTCAAGCGCTGTTTCTTCAACTTCAAAGTTGTTGATATGCGCCTCGTCCACCAATTTAACCATAGCCTTGCTCTCGTCAAAAGTACCGCCGTGGTCAGTAAATAAATGGATAAACCGATGTTGCGGATCGGCCTTTATCCAATCCATAAATATATCGGTTTCGGCGTACAGCGCATCAAAAAGCATGGCCTCATCAATGGGCAGCTGGCCGTTTTTAATGATCCGGGCCATTACGCGGTATGCGCCACTATGCCCGCCGAGCAAAATATGTCCGTAGCTGCAATTTTCCGGGATAATTTTTTGCGCTCTTAATCCATTTAACACATCAGTGACGAGGGCTTTAAAGTCGCCTGGGTTTTCCAGCTTTCCGCCATAACTGTCGGGCGCATTATAAGCCGTTTCGGCCAAAACCAATACCGCATTGCGTTTAGACGCAATAAATTGTTTGGTTAGCTCGTACCTGACCGCTGCGCTGTCGACATGATTTCCCCAGCCGTGGAACCAAAAAACAAGATCAACTTTTTTTTTCGCATCAAGATTTTTGGGTGCGATGATCAATACCGTGCTGTCGCGGTAATGTTCACCGGGGGTATAAAGTTTATTGTCATACAGATGCCCTTTTGCACGGGCAGTATCAGGGAATGAGGTATGTATTGAATAAATATGAAATGAAACCGCACCACGAATATCCTGCGCGGATGAGTTTGTACAAGCAAACAGTATTATCCCAAAAAAGCATATTGAAAAAAAGAAAGATCGCATGTTATGATAGGATATATTTTCAATAGCAAAGATAATAGGTGTCCCGATAGCTATCGGGATCATTCAATAATAATCGGTGAAATCATCCAATAATCGGTGAAATCACCAAAAAATCAACCAATAAAAAACTGCTGGCTTATTATCTTCCCGTATTCAACCTTATAAACACCAATTTCTTCCATTCTTTTTCTTTCCTGGCCCTTAACGGTAAAATCCATTGCAATTATCACGGTAAAATAATTCCCCGCAAATAAAGCTTCTGATACTTTTACATCATGAATTTCAGCAGTTGAAAGAAACTGCCTTTCCCTCTCCATCAAATGTGCCAAGCCCTTTAAAGGCTCGTTTTTATATATAGGATCGATACTTTCGACATGGTCCGAAAACAATTCGGCATAAGCCTCCACAAATTTTTGTTCGGAGCAAAGCGATGTCAGGCGATGTGCGATTTCAGTTATTGCGATCATTTTGGGTCTTCTTTATAAATTCTTCCTATCATCGGGTCATTAAAAATAATCAGCTTAAGCTGATCGGGATCAATTATTCCCTGGTGTGCGTAAACAACTTTGCCTTCGGGTTCCACCAAAATAGTATAAGGTAAAGCTCCCTCCCATTTAGGGTCTATCGCTTCTATCAGCTTATATTTATCGTCAATATTAAAAATATAATTAGGGCCGGATGCCTGGTTACGCTGCAAAAACTTCAGGGCTTTATCTTTATGATCAGGGTCGTCGGCACTGATGCTCACAAATTCGAAACCACGGTCGCGGTACATCCGGTTCATCGTGACAAAATCAGCAAATTCTTCCACGCATGGCCCACACCATGTGGCCCATACGTTAATGAGCCTCAACTTATCCGAATGGTTTTTTACAAGCTCGGCCAAGCCTTTGGCATCAATGGTGTCGAGCGTCACGGGCTCCTTTGCCCATTGAATTTTAGCTTTATCTATCCAGACACTCTTCTCCGCCCATTTTATCGAGCAGCCAAAAACTTTAGTAGTTGTTACAGGAACTGGCTGAGCGCTTAGCAAAGCATCAATAGCGTTGCGTGCATCCTCGCTATGAGGCGTTTTCTTTGGGTTTTCTGTATCATCTATCCGGCCTTGATAACGCAGTTTCCGATCTTTGTCAAAAATGAAAATATGTGGGGTGCAAACAGGGCCATATTTATTTGAGGCTATTTCTGTTTCGCCATCATACAGATAAGGGAAATTGAAATGTGCGTCCTTAGCGCGTATCTTCATTTCCTCGTAAGAATCGCCCACATCGCTGTAACCCAGCTCATCCAAGCGCAATGAAGCAGGGTTATTGGGGTTGATCGCTACGACGCTTACACCTTTGGCCGCATAATCGCTGGTAAGTTTTATTACCCTGTCTTCGTAAGCCTGCGAGGTTGGGCAATGGTTGCACATAAAAACAACGGCCAGTATTTTGGCGTCTTTAAATGACTCTAGGGTATAGGTTTTGCCATCCACCCCGGGCAAACTAAAATCGGGGGCGCTCGCACCAATTTCGAGGGTTTTGTGCTCATCAAACCTAAAGGCAAACAATGAAAAACAAAGTGCGAAAGCTATAATAAAGTTAAAAATGAGGATTGGCCTTTTCATAACTTAAAACCTGGTCGTAAAATTAAAAATAGCGGTTCAAATCTTTTGGTTCAAATATATCAAACAATTGCAAAGGTTTTTTATTATTGGTTAAATCTTTGGGGGACGGCTGATCCTATACAAAACATGCTGTTTTAAAAAATGGCCGGCCTCAATCTGCGGGTGTTCAAACTCCCCCTGCTTTAACATCCCGGCCTTTAGCATCACTTGCTCCGATTTTTTATTGTGAACAGATGTAAAAGCATAGATTTCATCAAGCCCAATGCTGCCGAATCCGAAATCCAGAGTGGCTAAAGCCGCCTCGGTGGCGAAACCCTCCCCCCAGTGAGCTTTGCTTAAACGCCAACCTATTTCAACACAAGGGGTAAAGGGCGCTTCGAATCGTGGATGAGATAAGCCTGTAAACCCAATAAACTGCCCGGTATCTTTTCGTTCGAGGGCAAAAAATCCGTAGCCATACTGATCAATGTGCTTGGTAAACCTGTCTATGTGCGCCAGGCTTTCATCTCTTGTCAAAAGGGAAGGGAAAAACTCCATTACCTCGCTATCCTGGTTCAATTGGATATAAGGTTCATGATCAGAGGCTTTCCATTGCCTTAATATCAGGCGGGGTGTTTCTATGAATACTTTTGCGGGCATGAAATGTTAGTTACTCAAAAAGCAATTATTAAACAAAGCTAAAAAATTCAAAATCAGTATCACTCGTATCCTGTATTTCTTGTCACCGGCACATTAAGTATAGGTTAAAATTGAACACAAGCACCGCCAAAACATATCCCATTTGCCATATTTTAATAAATATTGGTAAAATATTAATAATTTGATAATTTTACGCCGAATTAATGTTATATTTTTTAGATTAATATAAAACTTTTAAGATATTTTTAATTAAAACTGACAATTAGTAACTTCGTGCTTGCACCATTATATAAACTGTATAATTTACAATGGATCAAACTGAATGCGAACAGGGCCTTTACAGGCCGGAATTTGAGCACGATTCGTGCGGAACCGGTTTTATAACCAATATTAACGGGCATAAAACTAACCAGATAATTGATGACGCGCTTACCATGCTCGAAAACATGGAGCATCGCGGCGCGTGTGGCTGTGACCCCGAAACCGGCGACGGCGCAGGTATACTTATCCAGCTTCCCCATGAATTTTTGATGGAAGAATGCTCGGACCTGGAGATCAGCTTACCCGAACCGGGCGAGTACGGCGTGGGTATGATATTTTTTCCAAAGGAATCATCATTGAAAAAGGCTTGCCGGATTGTTATTGGCAATGCTATAGAGAAATTAGGCTTACATAAATTAGGTTATCGTAAAATATCGGTCAAATCATCAGTTGTTGGCGAAACTGCCCGCAAGGCCGAACCGGATGTGGAGCAGCTTTTTGTTCAGCGCCCCCATCACCTTACAAACACCGACGATTTTGAACGCAAGCTTTATATATTAAGACGGTACATCAATAAAACTATAACAGAAACGCTTCCCGCAGCTGCCGAGCATTTTTATTTTACGTCATTATCCTGTAAAACAATTGTTTACAAGGGGCAGGTAACCACTTACCAGCTGCGCCAGTATTTTACCGACCTCACCGATCCGCGTTTAGTTTCGGGCTTTGCCATGATCCATTCGCGCTTCTCGACCAATACTTTCCCATCATGGAAACTGGCGCAGCCGTTCCGCCTGATAGCACACAATGGCGAGATCAATACTTTAACAGGCAATTTAAACTGGTTTTATTCCGGCCTGAAATCTTATGCTTCATCTTATTTCACGCAGGAAGAGATGGAGATGCTGCTGCCGGTGATTGACAATAACCAAAGCGATTCGGCCTGCCTGGATAATATCATCGAGATACTTTTGCACAGCGGCCGCTCATTACCGCATGTAATGATGATGCTGATCCCCGAAGCATGGGATGGCAATGAGCAAATGGACCCGCTTAAGAAAGCTTTTTACGAGTTCCATGCGGCTCTAATGGAACCCTGGGACGGCCCTGCTGCGATAACTTTTACTGATGGAAAGTTTATCGGCGCGCTGTTAGACAGGAATGGCCTGCGCCCCCTGCGTTTTGTGGTTACCAAAGACGGCCGTGTTATCGCCGCTTCGGAAGCCGGGGTGCTTAACCTGGACGAAAAACTGGTATTGCGAAAAGGCCGTTTACAGCCGGGCAAAATGCTGCTGATAGACACTGAAAAGGGAAAGATCATTACGGATGATGAAATAAAACACCAGATCGCATCCCGTCAGCCTTATGGCCGCTGGCTGGAAAATTATAAAATTCAGCTTGGGGAGCTTGCCGAGCCGCGTTTGGCATTTGCCAGCTTGTCCGAAGCTTCTGTTTATCGTTACCAGCAGGTATTTGGTTACAGTCGGGAAGATATCGACACTATTATTAAGCCGATGGCGCTTGACGGCAAAGAACCGGTAGGTTCGATGGGTACCGATGTGCCGCTGGCTATATTATCCGATAAACCGCAGCACCTCACGAGCTATTTTAAACAGTTTTTTGCGCAGGTAACCAATCCGCCTATTGACCCGATACGCGAACGTTTGGTGATGAGCCTTTCTACCTTTATCGGTAACAATGGCAACCTGCTCGACGAAGATAAAATGCATTGCCATTGCGTGGTTTTAAAGCACCCGATACTAAAAAACCACCAGCTAGAAAAGCTGCGGAGTATTGATACCGGAATGTTCCATGCCAAAACCTTGCAGACCTATTATAACGCTGACGGCATGCCGGGATCAATAGAAAAAGGGATAGCAAGGCTTTGCCGCTATGCCGAAGATGCCGTTGATGATGGTTTTGAAGTATTGATATTATCCGACCGCGCTATTGATTCGGAGCATGCTCCGATCCCATCGCTCCTGGCAGTTTCGGCTGTCCATCATCATTTGATCAGGAGCGGACGCCGCGGGGCTGTTGGTTTGGTTGTTGAAACCGGCGATACCTGGGAAGTACACCATTTTGCGTGTTTGCTCGCGTTTGGGGCAACAGCTATTAACCCATACCTCGCCTTATCTACGATCGAGACGCTTAAAAATAACGGCAATTTAGAAACCGACCTGGATATAAAAACGCTGTACAAAAACTATGTTAAATCGGTAAATGACGGCTTGCTGAAGATATTCTCGAAGATGGGTATTTCAACGCTTCAATCGTACCATGGCTCACAGGTTTTCGAAATATTAGGGCTTAACCAATCGGTAGTCGACAAATATTTTGCTGGCGCAGTAACCCGCATTGGCGGCTTGGGGCTGGATGAAATAGCGCGCGAATCGCTTTGCAAACACAAAGTAGGTTTTAGCGCAAAAAGTGCCGACCATTTACTGCCCGATGGCGGTATTTACCAATGGAAACGCCGCGGTGAATCGCATTTGTTTAACCCGACTACTGTACACTTGCTTCAGCATGCAACACGCACAAATAATTACTCCGTTTATAAAAACTACGCCAGAGAAATAAATGAGCAAACCGAAAAGCATTTCACCATAAGGGGATTACTCGATTTTGCCCATCACCGCGAATCCATCAGGATAGAGGAGGTTGAGCCTGCGGAAAATATCATGAAACGCTTTGCGACGGGCGCCATGTCATTTGGTTCCATTTCTCACGAGGCACACAGTACCATTGCCATTGCCATGAACCGTATTGGCGGCAAAAGCAATACCGGCGAAGGCGGCGAGGACGAAATGCGGTACAAAGTATTGCCAAACGGCGATTCTATGCGCTCAGCAATAAAGCAGGTTGCCTCGGCACGTTTCGGGGTTACCTCGAACTATCTTACTAACGCCGATGAACTGCAAATAAAGATGGCGCAAGGTGCAAAACCCGGCGAGGGGGGCCAATTGCCAGGCCATAAGGTGGACGACTGGATCGCAAAAACCCGACACTCTACCCCCGGTGTTGGTTTGATCTCCCCACCGCCGCACCATGATATTTATTCGATAGAGGATTTAGCGCAGCTCATATTCGATCTTAAAAATGCCAATCGTGCTGCACGAATCAATGTAAAACTGGTTTCAAAAGCCGGCGTAGGTACCATTGCTGCTGGTGTGGCCAAAGCGCATGCGGATGTTATACTTATTGCTGGTTACGATGGTGGTACAGGCGCATCGCCTATCAGCTCTATAAAACATGCAGGCCTGCCATGGGAACTTGGTTTAACCGAAGCCCATCAAACACTGGTACGCAATAAACTGCGCAGCCGTGTGGTTTTGCAAACAGACGGGCAGTTAAAAACCGGTCGCGATTTAGCCATAGCCTGTTTAATGGGCGCCGAAGAATGGGGCGTTGCTACCGCTGCCCTTGTTGCAGGCGGCTGCATCATGATGCGCAAATGCCACATGAATACCTGCCCGGTCGGCGTTGCAACACAGGATCCGGAATTAAGAAAATTATTCTCGGGCAAACCCGAACATATCGTAAATCTCTTCCGCTTCTTGGCTGAAGAAATGCGGGAGATCATGGCTGAGCTTGGTTTCCGCACCGTTAACGAAATGGTTGGGCGCGTACAGTTTTTAAAAGTTAAGGAAAACCTCACGAGTTGGAAGGCTAAAAAAATCGATTTGTCGGGCATATTACACCCGGTAAATAACCCGAAAGATGTTACACTTTATAACAGCGAACAACAGGACCATGGCATGGATCATATCATCGACTGGAGACTTTTGGAGGCCGCGCAACCCGCCTTGATGGATAAAACGCCGGTATTTGCCACATTCGATGTGAGGAATGTTGACCGTACGATTGGTACTTTATTATCCAATGAGATTTCGAAACAATATGGTTCATTGGGGCTGCCTGATAATACCATCAACTTTAAATTTAAAGGTTCAGCCGGGCAAAGCTTTGGGGCTTTTGCTACCAAAGGGATATCTTTCGAACTGGAAGGCGAAGCTAATGATTACGTTGGCAAAGGTTTATCGGGAGCGCAGTTAGCTATTTATCCATCAGAGAGGGCAACTTTCACGCCTGAAGACAATATTATTATAGGCAACGTAGCACTTTACGGCGCAACTGCCGGCGAAGTATTTATCCGCGGTATGGCAGGCGAACGTTTTGCCGTACGTAACTCTGGCGCTACCACTGTTGTGGAAGGTATTGGCGATCATGGCTGCGAATATATGACCGGCGGCCGCGCCCTTATATTGGGTGAAACAGGCCGCAACTTTGCAGCCGGGATGAGCGGAGGTATTGCTTGGGTGTATAACCCCAACAGTACCTTTAGCGAAAACTGCAATATGGAAATGGTCGACCTTGATCCTTTATCAATACAGGATGAAGAACAGATTACCACTTTACTGCACAAGCACATACATTTGACAGGCAGCGAAGTGGCAAAACAACTACTGGCCAACTGGCGCAAGGCTTCGGGCCATTTTGTTAAGGTATATCCGAAAGAATACAAAAAGGTTTTAGAAAAATTACAATATCAAACTGTAGGTTAATGGGAAAAGCGACAGGATTTAAGGAGTTTGGCAGGGAGCTTCCTGAAAAGGCGCCCGTTGCAGAACGCGTAAAGAATTATAACGAATTTGTTCATTTATACACCGACGAAAAGCTAAACCAGCAATCGGCGCGCTGTATGAATTGCGGCATACCTTTTTGTCATTCGGGATGCCCGCTGGGTAATATCATCCCTGAATTTAACGATGCAGTTTATCGTAAAAACTGGGAAGAAGCTTACCATATTCTTTCGTCCACTAATAACTTCCCTGAGTTTACCGGGAGGATATGCCCCGCTCCCTGTGAGTCGGCCTGCGTGCTTGGGATCAATAAACCAGCGGTAGCTATTGAAGAAATTGAGAAACATATTATCGAGATAGCTTATTCAAAAAACCTGGTTAAACCGGTAGCGCCATTGATCAAAACAGGCAAAAAGGTTGCTGTGGTTGGGTCAGGCCCAGCTGGGCTGGCTGCTGCTGCGCAATTGAGCAAAGCGGGTCATGCAGTAACCGTTTACGAGCGTGACGACCGTCCCGGTGGCTTACTGCGTTATGGTATACCCGATTTTAAACTTGAGAAATGGGTAGTTGAACGCCGTATTGAAATAATGCAAAAAGATGGTGTGGTTTTTAAATGCAACACCGAAGTAGGCAAAGATATTGCCGCCGACGAAATAGTCCGCACAAATGATGCGGTAGTGTTGGCGGGCGGATCAACTATTCCACGTAACCTCCCTATTCCCGGCAGGGAATTAAAAGGCATCCATTTCGCGATGGATTTTTTGAAGCAGCAAAACAAACGCGTTAGCGATATAGAATTTGATGGAGAGGATATTTTAGCTACCGGCAAGGATGTAGTGGTGATAGGTGGCGGTGATACCGGCTCTGATTGTGTAGGCACGTCAAACCGCCAGGGTGCAAACTCTATTAAACAATTTGAGGTAATGATGCAGCCGCCCGAGCAACGCACCACTCACATGCCATGGCCAACCTATCCTATGATCCTGAAAACAACCAGCAGCCACGAAGAAGGCGTTGACCGTTTTTGGGGCATAAATACCGAAGAGTTTTTGGGTGATAAAGACGGCAACCTGCGCGCTATCAGGGTAACTGATGTAACCTGGGAACTTGACGTGATGAACCGCCCTATTAAATTTCAAAAGGTAGAAGGATCTGAACGCGAAATTGCTTGCCAGAGAGTTTTCCTCGCAATGGGATTTTTATTCCCGCAGCATGAAGGGATGGTGGAGAGCATGGGTGTGGCGCTTGATGACCGTAAAAATGTAAAAGCCAAAGAAGGCCTTTACCGTACCAACGTGAGCAAAGTTTTCGCCGCAGGCGATATGCGGAGGGGGCAATCCCTTGTAGTGTGGGCCATCTCCGAAGGGCGCGAAGCAGCCCGTAAAGTGGACGAGTTTTTGATGGGCCGGTCGGTGCTGGAAAGCAAAGATGCAGTGAACCAATTTGAGCAGTGTTTTTAAGGAGAGTCCATGGTTCATAATCATAGTGGAGAGTCCATGGTCGATAGTCCATAAACCATTGTAAAATAAGCAACTAAATCAATCAACTATAATGGGGCCGGGTGACGAGAGTTGCCCGGTTTTTTTAATTATCCCAAAACTTATCATAAAACTGCAGGCAACTATTTTTCATACTTTCGGGGTGTCCATGCCGGGGACAAAACCAATTTAATTGCATACTTTCGAATATTCACATTCAAATTTTTAAGAACTAAATCAGGAAAAACTGTCATCCGGTAATTAGCTGGAATTAAGGATAAAATAAGTTTCGATATTAAAAAACTATCCGGTGCAGATTTAAGAAAATATCTGGGCAAACAAAAGATACTTTACCATTGAACCAATCGCCAAACATGGAATTTAAACCTGTTTTACATTATAACGGGTGCTTGAGTTTTGAAGCATCAGCCATGCTGCACAATATAATTGCTAAAATAAAAGGGCAATTAGTAAACAAAATTTTCCTTTTATTGTGCGCCACTATATTATATTCAATGACATTCTTTCGCATATCCGGGCATGTTGTAAATCTTGGTTTTGTATTGACTGAAATTATCTTCGTGTTGTTTGCATCCTGGGTATTTCATTATAATGTTAAGATGACGCAGTCAATTATATTAACAATTGCAAATCGGGTGTCAATAACAGATGATAAAATATCAGTTACACCTTTTACATACAATCTGCCTTTTAGCGATAAAACTCAGTCAGATCATTTAGAATTTAAGATAAATGAATTGAAAATTCGTAAAACCGGCAATCCATCGATGTTTACCAGGGCTTTAGGTGATAAGATGTTTCTCGTAAAGGATAAAGAAAAGGAGGCCTATATTGTATCTGATTATTTCGATCCGGCGCTTAAAGAAAAATTAATGGATATCCTGGTTGAAGTTACTCCGCCCGAACTATTACGTCCCGGGAGGTCAAGGCATTATTGAATCCGGGAGATTTGCCAACTTTCAAAAAGCTTCGGACTTTTCCGACTTCAAAACTAAAAAAACAACTAAATCAATCAACTATAATGGGGCCGGGTGACGAGAGTTGCCCGATTTTTTGTGGGAGTAGATTCTACAGTTCCCCCGCCATATTTACCTCCCCAGCACCACCACCGACCGCTCCCCTACCAAATAACCCGTCTGACTTATCACCAGAGGGTTATCCAGCGTAATATCCTGCCCGGCGCCAAGGTAGGTATTGATCAGTTGTTTCCATGGGCCAGGGATGGCTATGGTAAAGTTTTGCGGGTTCCAGCCGACATTTATCATTACATACAATTCGTTGTCGCTGCCGGTGCTGTCAGTGAGGTGGTAAGCAAAATAAAACAGCGTTGGATCGCTGTAATCGATGGCATTTCCATCGAAACCATAGGTAACAAAGTCACTGCGCCAATAGCGGCTGCGGCTGATGAGGGTATAGGTTTTGCGAAATTTGATGAGCTGCACTGTAAAATCATAATGCTCCAGCATAGTGTTTAGCCGCGTCCAGTCGAGCCAGCTGTTGGCATTGTTTTGATTGTAGGGGTTGTTATTGCCGAACTGGGTATGCAAAAATTCATCACCCGCCACAAACATGGGGGTGCCATTGCTCAGCATCAGTAGGGTCAACAGGTTTTTGGCCTGCCGGTAACGCAAAACCATTACATCGGGCGGAACATTGCTGTCTCCTTCCCAGCCGCAGTTCCAGCTGTGGTTATCGTCGCTGCCGTCGGTATTGTTCTGTCCGTTGGCTTCGTTATGTTTGTCGTTATAGGCAACCAGGTCGTAAAGGGTAAACCCATCATGACAGTTGATAAAATTAATGCTCTGGTACGGATGATAAGCATTCATCAGGTCGCCGGGGAAAATATCGTCGCTGCCATAAATACGGGTAATGGCGGTGCCCAACATGCCAGCATCACTTTTTGCAAAGCTGCGGATATCGTCGCGGTACTGGCCGTTCCACTGCGCCCAGCTGTTGCCCGGAAAGCCACGCCCGAGCTGGTAAGTGCCCCCTGCGTCCCATGGTTCGGCAATTAAGCGTACCTGCTGAAAATCTTCATCAGCATTTAATTGGGCGAAAATAGGAGGTTCGGCCGAGGTGGGTTCAGAAGTGCGCGAAAAGATGGAAGCCAGGTCGAAGCGGAAACCATCGACATGCATTTCTTTTACCCAATACAGCAGGCTATCGACAATCAGTTTTTGTACTACGGGATGACCCGTACGCATGGTGTTACCTGTACCCGAATAATTATCATAAGGATTACTTGTATTATCACTCAACAGATAATAGGTGCTGTTGTCGATCCCTTTAAAGCTATAAACCGGGCCGTTAATATCACCTTCGGTTGTATGGTTAAAGACCACATCCATTATTACTTCGATACCTGCCTTGTGCAGTTCGCGAACCATCGTTTTAAATTCACTGATCTGGCCGCCCGGAGTTTTATCCGAGGCATATTCCTGGTGAGGCGCGAAGAAATTGAGCGTATTATAACCCCAGTAATTATCGCCGGAAGGATCGAACTGGTGCGAGGGTATAAGCTCAACAGCGGTAATGCCAAGAGATTTTAAGTAGGGGATTTTCGCGGTAACACCGGCATACGTTCCCTGTATCTCCGGGTCTATACCGCTACCCGCACCCATAGTAAAGCCCCGGACGTGCATTTCGTAGATCACCAGGTCGCCTTCATGCTTTACAATATCATCATTTTGCCAGTCGAAAACGTTAGTCGCGGCCGGAATAAACCCTAAAGGCGCTTTGCCGGCATTACTACCGGGCTGGCAGGCTGCAACCGGATCAAAACAAGGCGGGAAAAATACTTCGCGGGCATATGGGTCGAGTAGAATCTTATCCGGGTCGAAATGCTGCCAATAAGCAGGTTCATCGGGAATATCAAGGTTGCCGAAAACCTGGTAAGCATAATAAATAGCATCGTTAAGCTGTGCGGCTGGCATACGGCAATGCCAGATGCGTTGGGATTTATTCACATTAAAATCGAGCAGTTTTGTGACTACCGGAACGGTAAATGACGCGCTGTTGTACAATAGCAGGTTTACCTGCCCGGCATTTTTTGAGTAGAGCGCGAAATTATAGGCATCCTCAGCCTGTATATAAGAAACACCCATCGGGAAAGGTGCGCCTTCGGTTGTATACCATGAGTTCATAAGGTTTTAGTTTTGCTTAAATTTAGCAAAAAACATGCACTTGAAAAAGGGGTATTTTAACGGTATTTTAAATCAGCCGGACTGGCACGGTAAAAAATGAGGATAGCCACTTTGCTGAAGTTTGTTCGTTGACTTAGCGTTAAACTCCTGGTTCAATTTCATCACCAAAATGTAACTTCTTGCCCCCATCCTTTCAATCAACCACCTCATTGCTATATTCGCAAAAACAAAATTCACACTACCATGATTGAAACAAAAGCTTATGCAGCGCAGGACGAAAAAACGCCCCTCGCGCCCTGGACATTTGAACGGCGTGAGGTTGGCGCGCATGATGTGCAATTCGACATTTTATTTTGCGGCGTTTGCCACTCTGATCTTCACCAGATAAAAAACGACTGGTTCCCGGGTATATTTCCTATGGTGCCCGGCCACGAAATTGTCGGCCGCGTAATAAAAGTGGGCGACCACGTTAAAAAATTCAAAGTCGGCGACCTGGCAGGCACAGGCTGTATGGTCGATTCATGCCGTGTTTGCGAAAACTGTAAACAGGATCTGGAGCAATACTGTCTCAAAGGCAGCTCGCAAACCTATAATGGTTTGGAGCAGGACCATAAAACACCTACCTATGGCGGGTATTCAAACACCATCGTGGTTAACGAAGACTTTGTACTGCACATTTCAAAAGATGCAGACCTTGCTGCTGTTGCGCCTTTATTGTGCGCAGGTATCACCACCTACTCGCCTTTAAGATATTGGAAAGTTGGCAAAGGCCATAAACTGGCTGTACTTGGCCTCGGCGGCCTAGGGCACATGGCTGTTAAATTCGGCGTGGCCTTTGGGGCAGAGGTAACTGTATTAAGTACATCACCAAAAAAAGAAGCGGACGCTAAAAGGCTGGGCGCACATCACTTTGTAGTTACAACCGACAAAGCGCAGGTAAAAGCAGCCAAAGGAACTTTTGATTTTATTTTAGATACCGTTTCGGCTGAACACGATTTCAATATGTACCTATCGTTATTGAGAACCAACGGGACACATATTTGCGTTGGCGTTCCGCCGAATGCAGCTGAAATAAAAGCATTTAGCTTACTCGACGGCCGGAAAAGCCTGGCGGGTTCGGGCATTGGCGGCATTAAAGAAACCCAGGAAATGCTGGACTATTGCGCCGCTAATAACATCGTTTCGGATATTGAGATGATTGACATCAAAGACATACAAAACGCCTACGACCGTATGGTGAAAGGTGATGTCCGTTACCGTTTTGTAATTGACATGGCTACTTTGTAAGTCGTTGTTTACCGCATTATTTGTTACTTACGCCTTCGCAGGAGCTCTTTTGAGACCAATTGCGGAGGCGTAATTATTTGTCGGAAAGTAGCTCCCTTCAACCAGGCACTTTCACTAACCAATAAATGCTAGCCGGGTATAGCTGAACTTCGGACTGCAAATTTCAGTTGCTTTTTTACCGGTGTAAATTAAATACCAAGTCCCCGAGAATTTCTCACTCGTTTCCAAAGCGAGGAAATCAACTGATTTGCTTTAAATTCTATGTGAATTATTTAAGTATATTTATATATTTAGATATTCAAATACTTAAGCTATAATATGAACAGGGCACAAAATAAGGTACGGAAATATATTCTTGCAATTTTATTACTCTCTGTCTATTCAATTACCTGCAACGCTCAAAACAGTTTCGTAAAAAGCCGCTACACATTTAGTGTAAGCACACGTCTCAAAAAAACTTACGTGAAAATAAAGATTGGTGATGTAGTACAGGTTACAGCATCAGGAAAAATGGTTTTCCACGGAATTACCGGTTCGGCAGGGCCGGACGGTATGGAAGGCTTTCCTGATCGTTGCATGGACCCTGTTTTTCCTTATGGCGCCTTACTGTATAAAGTAGGTAATGATGATTGGGTTATGGCAGACCCCGATAATCCGTTAACGGCTGACCAGGCAGGGTACCTGAAACTAATGGTAAACGATAATGATCCGTTTCGTAACAGGGGCGGGTTTTTAGTTAAAGTAACGGTAACAGGTTCAAAAGCTAACGACGGGCATCAAATTGTTAACCGGCCAGTCCCGGAAAAGGCCAAAGATAATATAGCGCCAAGGCCCAAAGACAATGTAGCGCCAATCCCGAATTCAGGGGTTGCCTTGGAAAAGCCCAAAGATAAAATAGCGCCAACGCCTCGTTCGGTGGCAGCTCCTCAAAAGGCCAAAAACAATAAAGCACCTGCCCCTAATTCAGCGGGCTTACCGGGAAAGACCAAAGATAATATAGCGTTAACCCCTCGTTCGACGGCCGTCCCGGGGAAGGCAAAAGACAATATAGCGCCAGCCCCTCATCCGGGAGCAGCTCCGGACAAGGCAAAAGAAAACATAGCGGCAACCCATAATTCAGTGGTAGTTCCTGAAAAGGCCAAAGAAAATATAACGCCAATTCCGCGTGCAGCGGCAGGCTTGTTAACATTACCACAGTTGCAGCAGCTTAGCGCTTATAGCGCAAAAGCTGCAAAGGCCCTTCTAACATCGAAACAATTCCGGGTTGACGGTGAATCCGACTACCTGACAAACAAATACAATTTTATCAATAATGATATTGCTGCCTATGTAATAAAATATGTTAATGAAAATCAAGCCACTTTCTCAACTTCATCCGCTTATAATTATGAAGCTATTAAGGCCTCGCTAAATAAATACAAGTACACTCCCCGTGAATTGGTGACAAAAGCAGAGGGAGTGACTAAATATGCCAATTCGAAGTATTCAATGTCTATCGTTCTGTCTCAACTTAACAATAAACCCCAGTACCTTTTCGTGGTTAAAAAGCTTTAGCGCAACGGGAAGGTTAAATAATAATTTTCTAACGCCGACCACATGTGCAACAAAGAAAAAGCCAGTATCCATTAAAGAATACTGGCTTTGCAGATTAAACTAGAATAAACTAATGTGACTTAATATTCTAATTTAACTGGTAATTTACATTGTTTTCGGCGATCCTCGTCAGTACGGAATCTGCTTCTCTATCCTCGGCAAGCGTCTTCCTTAAAACGTCTGCCGCATTATTAAAGCCGATGTTTTTAGCCAGGTTAACCAACCCATTATAGGTGGCAATTTTATAGTGCCCGGCCTTCTGACCGGCAAAAATAAGGCCTGTATCCCGTTGCGCGGTGCCTTTGTTTGTTTCTTCAATAATATCCTGGCCCTCGTCAACAATGTCGGCTATTGCTGAGCATTTAGTCGAGTCGACTTTTTCGTTAACCATGCCAAATACCTGCTCCAGCCGCTCAACATGTGTTTGTGCCTGGTGGCGGTGCTGGCCAAAGGCGTCCTTCAATTCAGGTGTTGTTGCTGCATCCTGCAATTTAGGCAATGTTTTTGCCAGTTTCTTTTCAGCCCAATAGATATCCTTTAACTGGTCAACAAAAAACTCCTTGAGTTTTAAATTTGTTGCTTTCATTGTTTGTGTTTCCATAATCTGATTTTTAGAGTTTATATAAAATTTATAGTACTGCGTATTTAGGGCACATAAAAAAAGCTTATATGCATTCAACGCCGGGCCTAACCGGCTTAAATAAAATAGTTCCCCTGGAACCGATGGCTGATCTGCCATTTAATTTATCAATAAAAATGCCTTTTTTGTAACTTACAGTTAATATTTAAATGGTGTTTTATTACCCTGTTCAAACAGATTAAAATAAATTCCATTAGCCACTTTTTACACAACTAAGACGCTTTTATCTGATGAATATTGCCCACCAATTTCATAAACAACCCATCTGGCAACCATGTTATAAATGAAAACAGGTTTAACTATTTAACTTTTAGTTAAATAAGAGGTTTGCAAATAAATTGAAAAAATTGCTTTTTTGGGGCTCCCCGGTGGTTTGTGCTGAACAGGGTCATTTCGGGAGCAATAAAAAAAATTTTCCAAAGATGTCCAATTTTACCGGTGTCGGTTCTTATGGAACGTAATTCATATATTCATTAAAAATTAACAAAATGGAAGACTTCGTATTATTATTCCGGCAACCTGACTCTGATGATAGCCAGGTTTCGGCAACTGAAATGAAAGCGATCTTTAAAAAATGGGACGATTGGTTTGGCGGCGTGGCGGCCCAGGGAAAACTAAACAATATGGGCATCCGTCTTAATTCACAGGGCAAAGTGCTTAAAGCAGGCGGTGTTATTACCGACGGGCCCTTCGTTGAAATAAGAGAGCGGCTAAATGGGTTCATAGTTGTTAAAGCTGAAAATTTAGAAGACGCCATTACTTTAGCGCATGGCTGCCCGATATTGGATATCAATGGTACCGTTGAGATCAGGCCCTTTTTTATGAACGAACAGCGGGAATATAATCTGCTTTCGGGTAAGAGCGCCTTATGAAAATTTAAAATGGAACAGGAAAGAGATGCTTTAAAAGCTTTATTCCAAAAAGAGTTTTCTAAAATGGTTGCTGTTATTAGCAGGCAATTTGGGTTGCACCATATTGAGATCGCGGAAGATATTGTAAGTGAGACATTTTTATTGGCACTGGAGGCTTGGGCCGTAAAAGGCATGCCCCCCAATCCGACCGCCTGGCTTTACAAAGCAGCCAAACGAAAAACTTTATATCATTTTAGAAGAAATAAGATACTGGAAGATAAAATAATTCCGGAGCTAACCTCAAACCAGGAAAAGAGTTCTGAGATCTCAGAATTAGATTTTTCCCAACAAAACATCAAAGACAGCCAGTTGCAAATGCTTTTCGCCATTTGTAACCCTGCAATTGCAAGCGAAGCACAGATCGGGCTAGCCTTGCGTATCCTTTGCGGCTTTGGTATCGACGAAATTGTTGAAGCTTTTTTATCAAACAAAGAAACTATCAATAAAAGGTTGTTCAGGGCTAAGGAGAAATTACGGGCAGAAAAAGTAAAAATGGAGCTGCCGCCGGAAAACGAGGTCGACAAGAGGCTCGACAATGTCCTGCACATTATCTACTTGTTGTTTAACGAGGGCTATTACTCCAAAACACAAAATCAGATCCTGCGAAAAGATTTGTGCACAGACGCGCTGCGCCTAGGCACTATGCTTACTGAATACGAAAAGACAAACCGCCCTAAAACAAATGCCTTACTGGCGCTGATGTGCTTTCACGCTTCCCGGTTTGGAGCCAGGCAGACTAATGCAGATCCGGTCGTGTTGTTTGAACAACAAAACCAGGAATTATGGGATTTACCGCTAATAAAAAAGGGCTATTTTTTCTTAAACCTTTCAGCGCAAGGTGACGAAGTAAGTTCCTATCACATAGAAGCAAAAATTGCCGGCTGGCATTGCGTGAAAGAAGATACAAACGAAAAATGGAATGATATTTTACACTTATACAACCAGCTGTTATTGGTTAACTATTCACCAGGCGTTGCCCTTAACCGCACTTTTGCCTTATACAAGGCTAATGGGCGCCAAGCTGCCTTGATAGAAGCAGAAAAGCTAAAACTGGAGAACAGCCATTTTTATTTTATCCTGCTTGGAGAGCTTTACAAAGACCTTGACGCCAACAAGGCAGTATTTAATTTTAGGAGGGCCCATGCCCTGGCCCAAACTGATACTGAAAAGCAAATCCTCCAGGCTAAAATCGACAGCCTGCTATCAAAATAAATATATTTTATCCTGTTTGTCCAATTTCAAGTTTCTCAGTTCCTATTGGGGTATAAACAAATAATTATTCACCCGCCGGCCGACAGGCAGGCGATAAAAATTAAAGATCATGAGAAACACAATGTACTGGGTTGAAATTCCGGCAAAAAATTTCGAGAGGGCAAAAAATTTTTATGAAACTATTTTTGATGTAACAATGAATTTAGTGCCTATACCAAGGGGTAAATATGCCATCTTTCCGCTTAATATGGAAGGGCAGGGAGCTGGCGGGGCAATTGTTGAAGGCGACGGATACGAACCTACAGACAAAGGTGCAATTGTTTACATGGACCGTGGCGATGACCTGAGCCTTCCGCTTTCAAAGGTTGAAGGGGCGGGAGGGAAAATCCTTCTTCCAAAGACAAAAAACGGGGCCAACGGGGAATTCGGTTTCATTGCGCATTTTATCGATTCAGAAGGAAACCGGATGGGTTTGCACTCTAATATCTAATTGATAACAGATTGCTTAAAGTCAAACGCGGGATCCCGGATAGGGTACCGCGTTTGGCATTTAAGTAAATCTAATAGCCAACAGCTTATTTGAAATATCTATTTCTGTATTTTAATTGGGATGAGCAGCTCAGCCCGCAGCTTGCTTTTTAAAATAACTCCGTGTAAGCCCATGGATGGGGAAAAGAATAAACAGGTAATACAGCGCCCATTGTAACCGGTAAAGGGCCAATGGAATGGCCAGCAAAAGAACCAAAATAGTAGTAAACTGACGGAAAAATAGGTATTTTACTATTGCAATGGGGAGCTCTTTATTTATCAGGCGGTATTTATAGGAGGCATACCCTAGCATGAGCATTGACAAAATACCTACCAATATCATGCTGCAGATGTAAAAGATAAATCCGAATGTTTCATTTGGATAGGTCCCAAATAACATGGATGGAAAGGGGATAAATGAGATCATTAGCAGGTAACAAATATTCATCCATAAAAAGGGGGTATCCGCCCGTGTTACTAGGTTCAGCATCCGGTGATGGAAGGTCCAGTACACGGCAACGATCAGAAACGTTACCACGTAGGTGGTAAAATGGGGCAGCATGGCGGTTATCATTCCGGGCAACAATACGTGCACATCGGCCGCAGGGATTTGCGGTACTTTCAGGTTAAACACCAGCAACGTAACAGCGATGGCAAATACACCATCGCTAAACGATATTAAACGTGCAGTGCTGATGGTATCATCGCTAAAACTTGCCATGCTTGAATTTTTATTGTAATCCTATCAATCGGGCTTTATGTTATCCCAAAATAACAATTCCGGCACAAATTACCCCACATTTTGTCATTATTTCACATCTTCGCTTTAAAAAACTTAAGGTATTTTTACGTCATTAAATAAAATATCCGGCTGCAATTAAAATAAACTCCCTAAAAATGGAAACAGGCATAAAATTTAAAACAGTGGATGAATATTTTTCCACTTTATCCGCAGATACAAAAAATATCCTGGCGCAGATTAGAAATACCATCAAACAGGCGGCACCGGATGCGGTCGAAGTTATCAGCTACAATATGCCCGCCTTTAAAATGCACGGAATATTGGTTTACTACGCGGCTCATACAGAGCATATTGGTTTTTATCCCACTTCATCACCCATTGAAATTTTCAAAGAAGAGTTATCAGCTTATAAATGCTCAAAGGGCGCCATACAATTCCCGATAGGCAAACCAATGCCGCTCGACCTGGTCAGCAGAATTGTAAGGTTCAGGGTGCAGCAGGATCAGGCAAAAGCAAAGAAGAAAAGGCAGGGGTGATGTGATTTACGATTTTAGATTTACGGATCCCTCAGAAACTTACGAAGTTTAATTCAGATAATATTTGTTTTTTTAAGGCCTCATTGAAGGCTTCGCCATTTAAAAAGGTAAGTTTGGCCAAATTGATATATAAGCCCGAAACCCATTGCGATATTTCTTTCACATAGCCTATCATGGAACCAGATACAGCGGCTGGCAAAAGCATCCAAGGATATTGAATGTGCAGGAAGTTTTGGAAACCGCCATCGGCAGGGTGCTTAAAAAACCGGTTGCCATTGTTGGCTGCGGCCGCACGGATGCCGGGGTACATGCCAGCCAGTTCTTTTTTCATGTGGATATTGATGAGGAATGGGATTTCGACCTATTCTTCAGGCTTAATAAAATATTGCCGGATGATATCGCGATATTTGACATTATCTCGATGAACGGCCGACCCCATGCCCGTTTTGACGCCATACAACGGGCGTATGATTATTTTATCCATACCTATAAAGACCCGTTCCTCGGCAACTACAGTTCGCTATATCCCGAACATAATCTCGATCTTGATAAAATGAAAGCCGCCATCGCCCTTCTCCCGCTTTACAATGACTACCGGGGGCTTTGCAAAGGTCCTGACAGGATCGATCATACGCTATGCTATGTTTCATCGGCCGCGCTATTTACAGACATCAATGGCGATAAATTGCGTTTCCATATCTCGGCCAACCGTTTTTTAAGCAAAATGATCAGGATCATCGTAGGCAGGCTGCTGGAGATTGGCCGGGGGGAAATGAGTATTGATGAATTTGAACATCACCTCATCAGTAAAGAAACGCCAAAAGTTATTATTCCTGCATACCCGCAGGGGCTTTACCTTTCAAAAGTTACTTATCCGTACCTTGATATTCCCCCGCGGTCGCTATTTACATCTATCCTTCAGAACAGCATGGATATTGACTGGCATGGCGTGTAAGGAAAATGAATCAAACCTTATAGCTGAACTGCGCTGTAAAAAGGGTAATTTTGCGCTCCCTTTGGGGAATGTAAAAATAAACGGATGACGTGGTCAGAAAAATTGAAGCTGAATAAACAATTGTTGCGGTCGGTAGCTGAAGCTGGTTATTTGGCCCCTAAAGAAATTCAGATGAAAACTTTGTCGCGGATAATTGGCGGGCAGGATGTTATCGCCGTCGGACCTGATGGCTGCGGCAAAACAAGCACCTATGTATTAGCGGTACTAAACCGGTTAAAGCACACTTCAGAGGGGGTTCCACTCGTGTTGATCCTTGTTCCCGATAAAGAAAGAGTATTGGAAGTTATCAGCCAATTTGAGCTGCTGAATAAAAACAAATCGGTATTGTTCGTAGGTTTGTATGCGGCCCCTGGCATCGAAGCCCAGATGAACGCCCTGGCCGATGGCGCCGATATTGTAGTGGCAACTCCTGACAGGGCCCGTGCCATCTATTTAAAACTTGGGCTAAACCTGAATAAGATCGATCTGTTTATTGTTGATGACGCCGAACAAATAGTTAAACAGGGCCTTCAATTGCCTGTTGCTGAATTGGCCAACAGTATCACCAAATGCCAGCACCTGGTTTTTACATCGGTAATACATGATAAACTGAACAAAATGATTGCCCCGTTCATGAAAAACCCGGCTACCGTCGAGGTAGAGGAATTGGGGGAACTTAAGATTGAAACACTTCCACAGGTATTATACCATGTGCCGAATTTTGGAACAAAATTAAACCTGCTGAATTTGTTTATGCAGGATGAGGAACTGTTTACCAAAACAGTGATTTTTGTAAATAACCGCCAAACTGCCGAAAAAGTTTATAAAAGCCTGCATAGCAGGTTAAAGGGTTCGGTTGCTTTGCTTAGCTCGTGGTCGGTTGAGTTTAATAGTTTGGCTGCAATTGACGCGTTTAGGGCGTTGGAGCAAATCAGGGTTTTGATTATCGCCGATGAAAATATTGAAGCAAAGGAATTGAAGGATATTCCATTTCTTATACATTTTGAATTACCTGCAGATAAAGAGTCCTTTATTGAACGGATAGTAAGCAATAAACCGGGTAACGAAGAAGAAACGCTGGCCCTTACTTTTACTACTGACCTGGAACTTACCCTGGTAAAAAAGATTGAGCAGGCTATTGGTCAAAAAATACCCGTTGGCGAATTACCCGAGCTGCTTGTTATCGAAAAGGACAAAAAACATATTGATACGGACGAAAAGCTACCTGTGAAGAAAAATGCAGCTATTCCCGTGACTGGCGAGGCTTTTCATGAGAAAAAAGCGGGCAATTTAAAAACTAAGAATTTCAGCGCCGGCATGAAGGCTAAGATGAATAATAAGAAAAAGCATTAGGGCAGTGATTGGTGATTAGCGATTAGTCTGAAAGTCAGCAAAGTCCGAAACGAAGCTGCCACTGAAGTTTCGATAAAAAACTAAGTTATATAGAAGATTAGTTAATCTTGTTTTTCAATATTCAGCAAATAAGGTGTTGATATATACAACTCTTCTACTTTTTTTCTAGCCCATTCTGTTTTTCGAAGAAATTTAAGGCTTGATTTTATGCTTGGATCGCTGATAAAGCAGTTGATCCGGATGCGCTCGCCCAATTCCTGCCAGCCGTAATGGGCTACCAGGGCATTAAGTATCATCTCCAGGGTTTTGCCATGAAGCGGGTTATTGGTTTGTTGCTGCATAATTCAACAAAAATAACATAAATCGGAAACGTTTGATAGAGACGCGATGCATCGCGTCTCCTATGATGAATTGTTTCCAAAAAATATTCTTTAACGCTTTTCGAGATATTCCTTGAGCGATGTACCGATAATATAGGTCCATCCGGCAGAAAAGCTTTCTCGCGCGAAGTCTTTGTTGTTTTGAGGGAAGGTTTCTAAACCGGCATGGGTTAATAGTAACAGTGTTTTATCGCCTTCGGCGAACAATTCAAAAGTCACAAAGGATTCGCCAGGGTAGCCTTCATATTGCCAGCTATGTCTGAGTTTCCTGACTGGTTCAACTTCGGTTATTCTACAAATATGATGGTATTGCTGATCCTCCGATCCACCATCAAACCTAAACTCAAAACCAACCTCCGGTTTAAACTCCGCCAGGTCGAAATACCACTGTTTCATTCTGTCTTTATCAGTGATTGCCTGCCATACTTCCGACGCTGGGGCGTTATATATTCTTTCAATTACAAAAGGTTCAGTTTTCATAATGTTTTATGATTTTTTATTCCCCCATCAATCACTCACTTAATCAACCAAAAACTATTTCTCCGACGGGTTTTTCTTCCTTTCCAACAGCTTTTCAACAGTTTTGAACAATCGCTCTGTCCTGGTTTTTTCCTGTTTGGCTGAGAGTATCCAAACTACATATTCCTTTTTATTGGTAAACGACAAACCCTCGTAAAAAGCCAGCGCATTTGGCGATTGTTCCAGAATATGTTTCATATCGGGAGGCACTGTGATCTGCCTGTTATCCAGGTCAATATAAGCCGAATGTTCATTCTTTTTTATTTCCTCATTACAAAATTCGGAAACTTGTGTTTGCTCGTTAAACCTGGCACGTATGGCTGTCCAGGTTTCATTGATGGCTGCCGTTGCGACCGGCCTTAGGCGGTAAACTACCAGTTCATCCCAACTTCCCGTCATCTCCAGGTCTGATGAAATACCCGAGCTCTTTTTAGGATAGGTGATCCAAAAAATGGTGTCGGGCTTTAACATCGGCGCAATGATCTTCAAACTGGCAGCAAGGTCAGTGCGGTTTATTACAAACAATTGTATACCGTCAAAATCGCCTTTCGGTGTAAATACGGCCTTAGCACCTTCGGGCAATGGCTCCAGGGTTGCAAGATAATTTTCAGGCGCCTTGTAAAACAGCCAGCTTTTACCTGGCTTAATTTGCAGTTTTTTTGCAACAGGGCTGGGTTGGTTTATTGTTGATGGTTCATGGTTCATGATAAAAAGTCGGTTTTGTGCGTATCAGGAGCGCGTTTATCAAAATTAACAGTTTTACATTCAACAAAAAAAAATAAATTGCACCGGCAGTAGCTATATAACATCAACACATTCGGCGCGGCTACTATGAACCATGAACTACCAAAACATCGATAAACGAAAAAACGCATTTGTATTTGAGCTGGATGACGTGCTCTATCCGGAAAAGGACTATTTATACCAGGTTTATTATCTATTTGCCGCATTATTGGAGTATACAGAGTTTATTGATGCAAAAGAAACAACCAATTTGATGATAAATACGTATATAGCAGAAGGCAAGGAAGTTGTCTTTGATCGTTTGAAAGAAAAGTTGAGCGTTAACGAGAAGTTTCGGAATAATTTGGACGCCCTGTTAATAACCGCTAAGCTCCCGTTAAAGCTATTGCTTTATAAAAACATGCTTAAACTGCTCCAGGAAATAGTTATCGACAGAAAAAAAGTGTTCATTGTAACTAACGGCAACCCGGCGCAGCAATTAAATAAAATTAAACAAACGGAATGGCACGGTCTGGATCAATACTTAAGGGTTTATTTTGCTGAAGAAACTTTTGCAAAGCCAGAACCCGATGCGATCGACTTGTTGATGAAAGACCATCAGCTACAAAGACGGGAAATATTGATGATAGAAAATTCCGAAAATGACAGGTTTTGCGCCGAAGTTTGCGGAATTGACTATATTAGTGTGAATGAATTTTTATAAAACTCTATAAAAAATAACATCCTGACTTTATTTACGTTTAAAAAGTCTGATTAAGAAACAAACAATATTGATTGATATGAAAAAAATATTTTACTTAGCAATTATACTTTCTATGGGCTTAATAACGGCCTGTAAAAAAGGGAATAGTAACAACAACCACAATCTTACCGGCCCATCTAAAGTAGGCACTACGCTCCAGCTGATACAAGATTCAGTTTACTTGTATACTGATGAGGATTATCTATGGTTTGATCAATTGCCGACGTACGCCGCTTTTCAACCGCGTTCATTTACGAACCCCGATGATAAAACGGCCTTACAGAACGAACTCAACGCACTTTCGCAGTACGCCATTAACCCGGCAACAAGTAAGCCCTACGAGTATTATTCCAATTCTCCCGGCGAAGCCAAATACTCTTTTATAGATGATGGCACCGAAACGAATGCGCTGAACGGGACAAAAGGCGATTTTGGCTTTGATGCGAATTACAACCTGGTAAACGACCTCCGCATTGAATATGTTTATCCGGGCTCACCAGCAGGCCTCGCTGGGTTAACACGTGGGTGCCAGATCACCAGCATAAATGGCAGCACCAGTATATCATATGATGGTGTTTCCAATGGTGTCACCTATGGCACCGGTACCGGTACAAATTTAAATTTTGTAAGCAATGCCATTTATAATAGCGGAACTATTGCAATGACCGTGACAACGCTTAGCGGCGCGACAAAAACAGTGAACCTGACCACAGCGAGCTACAGTGTAAACCCAGTATTAAAAGATACCATATTTACTGCAGCAAACTCCCATAAAGTCGGTTATATTGTTTTTAATAGCTTTGTTTCTGATGCGGCCGCTAACCCTCAGTTAGATCCAGTTTTTGCTAATTTTGCTGCGCAAGGTATAACCGACCTTGTGGTTGACCTTCGTTATAACGGCGGCGGCTACGTGTCAACTGCTGAACATCTTGATAACTTAATTGTTCCGGTTGCAAAAAGTGGCACGTTAATGTACAATACTTTTTATAACAGTAACCTGGTTAGCGGAAAAGACCCCTTACTGATTAGCCAGTATGGGGTGAATGATTTTTCGGTAGCAGGCAACGCTAAAAATTTCGGAAAACAGGGTACTTTAAATGTTCCACGGGTATTCTTTATCATCACTGGCCAAACAGCATCGGCAAGTGAATTAACCATAAATAACCTGCGCCCCGAAATGGACGTTCAGTTTGTTGGAAGCAAAAGCTATGGAAAACCTGTTGGCTTTTTTGGCATCAACATCAACAAATATATCATGTACACACCGGAATTCTCCGTACAAAACTCGGCCGGCCAGGGTGGGTATTACGACGGGTTTACACCTGGTGCAACCGGGTACCCTGGAGTTGATGATATTGATGACCTGACAAAGAATTTTGGCGATCCTGCTGAAACCTTACTTGCGGATATTTTAAAATACGTAAATACAGGCACTTATTCGGTACACCCGCAAGTTATTCAAAGCATAGATCCGGCTGTCAGGGCACTTAAGCTGGGCACTGCACATGGACTGGCATTGCATGGCAAAAGCCCTAAGTTTATAGGTATGATACAAAATAAACCACTGAATCTGAAGAAGAAATAAGGAAATAGGTTAAAGGAAAAAGGCGAAAGGTTAAAGGCGAAAAGCTTTTATCTTTCGCCTTCTTTTTTACTACGAACTATCAACTATGAACTTCAATCCACCAGTTCCCTTAAATCCACAGGAACAACCCGCGATATACCTTGTTCAACCATTGTTACGCCATAGATAATATCGGTGCTGGCAATCGTCCTTTTATTATGGGATATGATAATGAACTGCGATTCTTTTGAAAATTCGCGGATGATGCTGTTGAATTTATCGATGTTGGTGTCGTCAAGTGGGGCATCGACCTCATCGAAAATACAAAACGGGGCAGGCTTTAACAGGTAAAGCGAAAAAAGGATGGCTATCGCTGTCAGCGTTTTTTCACCGCCGGATAGCTGGTTAATTGATAACGGCCTTTTACCCTTTGGTTTTGCAATAATATCGATATCTGATTCCAGTGGATGTTCAGGATCAGTTAGTACCAGGTCGCACGAATCTTCCTCGTTAAATAAAGAGCGGAAAACTTTTATAAAATTCTCCCTGACCGAAGTAAATGACGACATAAATTTTTCCTTCGCTGTGTCGTCAATCTCCTGGATAGTCGCCAATAACGAGGCCCTCGCTTCACTTAAATCCTTTTTTTGCGCCTGTATAAAGTTATAACGCTCATTCATTTCGTTATAAGCCTCAACAGCCAGCGGGTTAATGGCGCCGAAGTCATCCAGTTGTTTTTTAAGTTTCTCCGTCTTTTCGCGAATGTCAAATTCACTTTCATCTGGCGCCACTTCTGTTTCCGGCAATTCCTGGATATCTACGTTAAACTCAACCGATAATCGTTCTTTTAAAGCATTTAATTCAAGTTTAAGATTATTCCGCTCATCTTTCAGGTCATTTTCAATCAGCTCAGCATTTTCCTTTTTTCGTCTTAAATCGCCGATCTCATTTTCCGTTGCGGTTATTTTACCACGCCATTCGTAATATTCCTGTTCGGCATCCTGCGTGGCTTTTTCAAGTTCCTCCTTTTGCGCGTACATTGCCAGCAGGTCATCGTCCGAGTTATCTGCCTGCTGCAAATTTTCCTGTATGGCCAGCTTCACTTTCTCCAATTCTGCACTGTTTTGCTTTATCCGGCCATCCAGGCTTTCCTGCTGTGTCTGCCGGTAATCCAAATCCTTTACCAAACCCGATACTTTGTTTTGCTGCTGGTGAAAGCGGATGTTTTCCTGGTTATAGGCATTTGATTGAACTGTTACCTGTTCATTAACCTCGTTAAACGCAGCTTGTTTATCAGCCAATAACTCGCTTTGGGTTTGCGTTTGCGTCTTTAACTCTTCAAGTTGGGGCCGTAAAGCCAGCATTTCAGCCTTAATGCTGCTTATTTTGTCGGCGATATCTGCTTTGCGGTTAAGGCTATTTTCGATAAATGCCTGGTACTGCTCCCTGCGTGTTTTAACAGTTATTAATTCGGTATTCAGCAGGTTCAGGTCCTGTTGTTTTTGTTTTAGTTCTACGGCTTTGCCTGAGGCTTTTAAGGCCGAGAGCTTATGCTGCAAACCTTCGAACCGGTTTTTAAACTCTGCAACTTCTATATCGATCAGTTTAACTACTTTTAAAAGATTATCCAGGTTTTTTGCCCTGCCGATGCGCTTCCCTTCAAACAGGCCAACCGACCCGCCAGCCATGGCATATTTTGATTTATTGAATTTTCCGCTTTTACCAATTAAAACCACGCCGGCCGGGATATCGGCATTATTAAGGGCTTGCCCATTGTTGTCATCAACCAAATAAACATTTTTTAGCAGGTGATCGCACAAGGGCTGGTAATGTTTGTCAACCTCAACCACTATTAGAGCAGGGATAGCGCCATCTATATTAACGTTGACTACGGGCGACTGACTTTCATAACCATTTAGAACAAAAAACTGCGCCCTCCCCTGCGCCGAACTGCTTAATAAATTAATGGCCCTGATGGCTTCATTGTAAGTATCTACCACGTAATGGTTCATCAGCGGTTCCAGGTAGTTTTCGATGGCAACGCGGTATTCTTCGCGGCAAAACAATATGTCACTAAATAGCGGGGCGTTTTTGGCCCATTCGGTATTTTTCTTTAAAAAACGGATAGATTCGGGAAAGCCTTCCAGGTTATCAACCATGCTTTTGGTCAGATTATACTCGTTTTGCTTTGCATCGAGCTTACGGCTTTCGCGGATGATAGTTTCCTGAAGCGTGTTAAGTTCAGTTTCCGTACCTATCATTTGTTCCTGTAGCTTCTCCTCAAATTCAACCATCAACTGGTAATCTGTCTCGGCAATTTGCACACGACTTTCCAGGCCGGCTACGACCTCGTTAAAATGCGATAGCTCAACCTCCTTATTCGTGGCATCTTCCATGTTCCGCTCGCTTTCCTGTTCAAGGGACTGCTGTTGGATTTGCAAAATATCAAGGTCCTTTTCTACCTTATAGGCCTGGTTTTGGAGCCTTGTATTGACGCCTGTCAATTCGTTCAATTCATTCCTTGCTCCGGATTGTTTCAAACGCAATTCGTCAACCGCAGCCTTCAGCTCAGCTAATTGCAGCTGTACGGATTGCAGGGTTTCGTCTTCCTGTACTTTTTCTTCAGCAAGGCGCTTTAAGTTATACAGCACATGGTTTAATTGCGTCTTGTCCCGCTCCAGTTCGCCTGTTAAACTTAATTCCTTATCCTGTTGAAACTTTAGCTGCTCATTTTTAATCTTTTTTTCACTCTCATAAGCCCTTATTTTCAATACAAACTCGTTGGTGGTTTTTTGCTGCACAGCGAGGTTTTTCTCTTTCGTGAGACTATCGAGCTTTTGTTGTTGTAAAATGGCTTCGAAAGTATCTATTTGTGTTACGATGTCCGATTTCTCAACCCTGTGTTTTTGTTCGCGCTCCTCGATCCTGCTTAAAGATTCGCTGAACGAAGCTATCCTGAATGACGCCAGCATTATGCTAAGCGATTTGTATTGTTCTTTTATCCGGTAATAACGCTCAGTTTTCTTTGCCTGGTTCTCCAGTGTTTTCAGGTTCTTTTCGATCTCGAAAAGCAGGTCCTCCACCCTCTCCAAATCGGCTTCGGTATCTTTTAATTTACTGAATGTTTGCTTTTTTCGCAGCTTATATTTCGATATGCCCGACGCCTCCTCAAATAAATTTCTTCGCGAGCCTTCCTTGTTGGTGATGATCTCATCGATCATCTTTAACTCGATGATAGAATATGAATCTGCGCCGATGCCGGTATCCAAAAACAGGTCGGTGATGTCCTTTAACCGGCATTGCACGTCGTTTAAGCGGTATTCACTCTCGCCGGTGCGGTAGAGCCTGCGTGTTAACGTAACCTGCGAAAAATCGGTTGGCAGAATATTTTTTGTATTATCAAATGTGAGCGAAACTTCGGCCAGGTTTGCAGCTTTACGGCTTTTCGTTCCATTAAAGATCACATTATCCATTTTTTCAGAGCGAAGCATCCTGGTGCTTTGTTCACCAAGCACCCAGCGGATGGCATCAACCACATTCGATTTTCCGCAACCGTTCGGCCCCACAATGGCAGTAACACCCTCATTAAAATTAATGTTGATCTTATCGCCAAAGCTCTTAAAGCCTTTGATTTCTAACCGTGTAAGCTGCATTTATGGTGTACTCGTCCTGATAATTTAGAACCTTCAAAGTAATCATAAAAAAATCATTTATTAAACAATATTTTTCGGTTAGGTGAAAGGAAAAAGGCAAACGGTTAAAGGTCTTTTTAGTGTAAAAAGTTAATTAAAACAAATACCAAACCTTTTGCCTTTTACCTTTGTCCTTTCACCTTTAAAATATGAAAATAGCAATATTTGGAGCCGGCGGCCGCATTGGAAGCCGCATAGTTACCGAGGCATTGAACCGCGGATTTGATGTTACCGCCTTAGTCCGCCATCCCGAAAATTACACCGTTATTCATCCGCATTTAAAAGTTGCCAAAGCAGATATGTTTAAAACACAGGATGTGGAAACTGGTGCCTTTAATCATGACGTTGTAGTATCTGCCTACAATTACACACAAGGGACACCCCCATCAACCATCACCGAAGTTGCCATTCCGTTGATCAACGGCCTGAAAGCGGCGCACGTAAAGCGGTTGATCATACTTGGTGGGGCCGGCAGCCTTGAAGTATCTCCCGGAGTACAACTTGTAGACACGCCTGGTTTTCCCGAAGCTTATAAACCTTCCGCACTGGCCCAGCGCGAAGCATTAAAAATTTACAAGCAGGAAAAGGAACTGGAGTGGACCTACGTTAGCCCCGCCGCCGAAATTGGGCCCGGAGAACGCACCGGCAATTTCCGTACAGGCACCAACATGCTACTAACCGGCGAAGATGGCAAAAGCTTTATTACAATGGAGGATTTCGCGGTCGCAATTGTTGATGAAATATTGGATCCCCGGCATGTAAGGGAGCAGTTTACAGTAGGATATTGAGGGAGGATTTCGGATTTTCGATTTCGGAATTGAAGAATTTAGAATGTCTGGATGCTATAATTTTCAAATTTGAACAATAAATAAATCCGAAATCGTAATTCCGAAATCGAAAATCAAATAAAAATCTCCCCTTTTAAATAAGTAACTGCTTTGCCGCTCATTAAAACGCGGTCGCCTTTTAGCTCGCACCAAAGTTCGCCTTTGCGGGCGGAAAGCTGGTAGGCGTGCAGCTTGTTTTTGCCGAGTTTTCCGGCCCAGTACGGTATCAGGTTGCAGTGCGCCGAGCCTGTCACCGGGTCTTCGGGGATGCCGGCGCCGGGGGCAAAAAAACGGGAAACGAAATCAACGTCTTTGCCGGGTGCGGTTACAATCACACCAACGGTATCCATTTTTGATAAAGCAAAAAAATCAGGGGCTATTTCTTTTATATCATTTTCCGATTTGTAAACCAAAAAATAGTCCCGCGATCTCAAAACTTCCAAAGGCTGCTTTTCGCCCAATGCTTCGGCCAGTCCGATAGGCGGCTCAATATGTATTGCCGGCCTGGACGGAAAGTCCATGGTATATTTGTCCCCATCCCTTTTTACAGACAGTGTTCCGGCTTTCACAGTTTCAAAATTTATAGTATCCTCTTTATGGCCCAACTCGGTGAATAATATATGGGCTGAAGCAAGGGTAGCATGACCACAAAGGTCAATCTCATATTCAGGGGTAAACCATCTTAAGTCGTAGCCGTTTTCATTTTTAACAAAAAATGCAGTTTCAGCGAGATTATTCTCTACCGCGATTTTTTGCATAATTTTGTCAGATAGCCATTCGGCCAATGGACAAATAGCAGCAGGGTTGCCTCCAAATAGCTTATCGGTAAATGCATCAGCCTGGTAAATGGGGATTGTCATAGCTTTTTTTTATAGGTGAAAGGTAAAAGGCGAAAGGTAAAAGGGTTTTTTGTTTACCTTAATATCTCCATGCCTCTGTTATTTTTTAAGTTAAAGATAAAATGTTTTTCTTTGAAATTTTCATGCTTTTTGCCATTTTCTAAAAGTGCAATATTGCTTAACATAATGCCCTTTCACCTTTTAACTCCTATTCAATCCATAAAACTGAATTACTCGAATCGTCTTGGCCTGGTTCCCAAAGTTTATTGGCGGGGTCCTTGATCCGCCGCCCGTCAACTACAAATTCATAGATATATTTTCCAGGCTTTAAGTATAAAGCTATCGACCATTCATCGTTGTTATGGGCTAAAGTATATTCGCCGTTTTCCCACTTGCTAAACGTGCCGATCAGTTTTACGTTTCGTGCATTGCTAAAGCCCTTTAGTTTAAAGGTAAAATTAGGTTTTACCGGCACAAATGAATTGGTTACCCCATCTTCAACAGCATAATAAGGGTTAACAGGGTCCGTCAACCAACTACCGTCGGCTATAAACTTATAATTGTAATTACCGGCAACCAGTGTCAGAGGCAATACCCAGCCATTCACTGTTTTTTTCATGTATAACTCATTTGGGTTCCAATGATTAAAATTGCCGGCCAGCATCATTTTCTTTGCACTTAAATGCCCTGATAGTTTAAAATTTAGTGTTTCACCCAAATTTAAAACAGAGCTTGGTGTGCCGCTCTCATCATTTTCCGTAGCGGGATCGGCCGGGTCTGTTATCCATTTTCCGTCGACCAGAAAACGGTATAAATGCTTTCCGTCAATTAAATACATTTGCAGTACCCAGTTATTTCCCTTTTTCTCCATCACCAGCTCATTGCCGTCCCACTTGTTGAAATCGCCGGCTATTGTTACCCGCGTCGCTGATGTATAATCCGCCAGCTTAAACGTATGGTTGTATTTATAATAAACTGAATTTATGTTTCCGGCGCCGTCATCCATTTGCAGCAGGTTGTTAGGGTCAGTCCGCCAGCCGCTATTAACAATATATTTATACTCATAAGCGCCGGGGGCAAGCCTAATGTCGAGCATCCAGCCGCCATCGGTTTTTTTCATCAGTCCTTTCAAAGTGCTCCAGCTATTAAAATTGCCCGATAAAAATACCCGTTTGGCATTTTCATGCCCGGGAAGTATGAACCGGGTTAATCCTGTCGGCAGCTCATAAACGGTGACCTTCGCGAATTTGTTAATGCCGTATATAATATTTTCGGGGTATCCCGGCCTCCCCGCGGTTTGCTCCAACTTTGTTGTGATCAGGTAGGGGCTGCTTTGGGGATTATTATTTAAATCAGTAAGGGGCCTTTCAAACTGGATAATGTCCAGCTGCCGTTCTGAAATACTCCAACCTTCAAGACCTATTGCGGTAAAATCCCCCCTTAATAGCTTGGCGGCGGTTGGCTTGCTGATGCCCGCAACTTCCATGATGCTATCCAACTCCTTCCTGGATGATTTCAGATCGATCCGCAAAACAAGGTGATCATCAGCGATGGTAAGTGTATTTCGTTTTTGGGCAACAGCGGTTTCTATACTGCTTAAAAGCAATACCAATATAACCACCATAAATCCTGGCCCCTTCATCATTGCTGATAAGTGTAAATGTACATTTCAAATTCTTTTTTTACGTAGTTGATAGTAAATATCCCACGCACGAAAAAATCATACCCCAAAACGCCATCAATACTATACCCATAAGAGGAGCCCATTTTGTCGAGATTGGTCAATAGCACGCGGTTTAGCATAAACATGCGGTCCCCGATAATCAAACCATCATATTTCGCATAAATAACCTCAAAATCTGAGCCACCAACGCCGGTTAATTTTGAGCGGCCTGTTACCTGCATGGCTGTGGTTATTTTCTTGATCTTATCATAGTCCAAAAGGTTGGTTTCAGCAGCCGTGTCAAAAGCAAACAATAATGGATAGTTGTTAACGCTGCCTTTGAAAAAAATAATATCATTTGAATAACGAAACGGGCTTACCAAAAAACGGTCGCAATAAACGCGTTCCGTTTCGGGAATATTGCCATCCTTATCAAGTTTCTGAATGTAAAGCAAATTGCGGAAAAGATCAACAGTTAGGGCGAAGTTCGAGAACAGCCGGTTGCCAAGTAAGCCGAGTATTTTTATCTTCCTGCTGTTCTCCATGAAAGAAAGATCAGTAACCTGCGCGGTAAGCCTGCTGTATTGCAGATCAAGAATTGTAAAATTGTGCACCACCGTGGAAAAAGAGCCCGTTAGTCCCCCGGTAATCCCTGTTGCTTCATTATCTTCGATATGCGTGTAGTCCCTGAAATAAGTTTCATTTAAAACCAGGTCCGGTGCCCCTGTATCTAACACAAAATTGCCTTCGAGCGAATCGACAGTAGCCTCAATAACAATTAAATTCCCGGCCCTTTTTATAGGAACCACCAGGGTTTTGAAGTCGGCGTTTGGGGCAGGGTCGGGATCGTTGACAGCATTCTTAAAGGTGATATTGCCAACAGTCACTCTATTATTGCCGGATACACTGCTGTAGCAGCATATTATAAAAAGCAATAAAATATAGAGTTTGTGCATCACATAGTTATTATTGCTTAATAGACTATGTTTTGCAGGCAGAAGTTGCAGAAAAAAGAATCAAGAGCCAAGAAAAAAAGAATCAAGACTTGTATAAAACATAAAAAGCCAGGATCAAGTACTATAAAATACTTTAGTCCTGGTTCTTGATCCTTCTGTCTTGGTTTTGACTCTTATATCTTGATTCTCTCTACCCCAAATATGATTTCAATATTTTGCTCCTTGAAGTATGGCGGAGGCGTTGCAGCGCTTTATCTTTAATCTGGCGTACACGCTCGCGTGTCAGGTTAAATTTTTCGCCGATCTCTTCCAATGAGAGCGGGTGATTTGTTCCCAAACCGAAAAATAACACTATAATTTCGCGCTCGCGTTCGGTAAGGGTTGAAAGCGACCTTTTTATTTCTTCAGATAAGGATTCGTTTATTAATATCGAATCCGTATTGGGTTCCTGGTTCTCCAGTACGTCCAACAGTGTATTTTCTTCACCCTGTACAAAAGGTGCGTCCATGGATACATGGCGGCCGGAGTTGCTTAAGGTATCGGAAATTTTGTCTACCGTAGTTTCCAGCATATCAGCAAGCTCTTCGGGTGAAGGCTCGCGTTCAAATTCCTGTTCAAGTTTTGAAAATGCCTTGCTGATCTTGCTTAGTGAGCCGACCTGGTTTAATGGTAAACGAACGATGCGCGATTGCTCGGCGATGGCCTGCAAAATGGACTGTCGGATCCACCAAACGGCATACGATATAAATTTAAACCCCTTAGTTTCGTCGAAGCGTTTTGCCGCCTTTATCAAACCTAAATTTCCCTCATTTATTAAATCACCCAACGTTAAGCCCTGGTTTTGGTATTGCTTAGCTACGGAAACCACGAAACGAAGGTTTGTTTTTGTTAAACGTTCCAGGGCGGCCTGGTCACCTTCCCTTATCTTTTGAGCTAATATTACTTCTTCTTCGGCAGTTATCAGGTCAACTTTACCAATTTCGTGAAGATATTTGTCAAGGGACTGTGACTCACGGTTGGTTATGGATTGGGTTATTTTGAGTTGTCTCATCTATTTTATTAACCTCGGTTCTATCTTTAGAACAGAACGTGCAAAGGTATAAAATTGTTATTAAATATTTAAACCAAATAAGATATTTACAAAAAGATTATACGATAGCTTGAGTGCTAAAATTGTGCGTAGTAACTGGCTGTAAGTTCGTTATTTCATTGGGCGGTTGGCATTGTTCTTCAACGATTTGCTGCAAACCGGGTACGGTAAACGGCCAACTCTTGTTAAACCGGTAGCCTGACAATTAATGTTGTTCCTGCCACTTTCTGGCTAATCCAGGTCGCTTAATTTGAATGTTTCCTTCAGCCTTATCCCCTTTTCAGTTTGCTGCAGGGTACAACATTCATTTACAGGGTCGTGCTCAAAAAACAGGATGTACTCTTTTTCAACGATCTCAGCCAGCAAGGCCTTTTTCTCCGTAAGCGTTTTTAGGGGAAACATATCATATGCCATGATATAGGGCAGCGGTATGTGGCCTACGGATGGCAGCATATCAGCCATGTATAAAATATGCTTGCCTTTATAATTAATAAGCGGGAGCATCATCGCATCGGTATGACCGTATACAAAACGGGCATGAATGTTATTGCTAAAAAAAATGCCGTCTTCTACCGGCACAAACTGCAATTGGCCGCTTTCCTGTATTGGCAATATATTTTCTTTTAAAAAAGACGCTTTTTCGCGTTCATTAGGGTTTAACGCCCAATCCCAATGCTGTTTGTTGCTCCAATAAGTTGCGTTTTTAAATGCTAGGGTCAATTCCCCATTTTCCCTTAGGACCGCGCCGCCAACATGATCAAAATGCAGGTGGGTTAAAAACACATCGGTAATATCCTCTGGGCTAAAACCAAGCGCGGCCAATGAACCATTCAAGGTTGCATTTCCATGCAAATAATAATGGCTGAAAAACCTTTCATCCTGTTTGTTGCCGATACCTGTGTCAACTAATATTAGCCGGCCCTCATCTTCAATCAACAAACAACGAAGGGCCCAGGTGCATAAATTATTTTCGTCGGCTGGATTGGTCTTGTTCCAGATAGTTTTAGGCACAACGCCAAACATGGCGCCGCCATCTAATTTAAAAAAGCCGGTATCGATTGTGTGGAGGTTCATTAGTTCACTGGTTTATTTTTTTTGTTCATAGTTCATGGCCAGAAAGTTAGCTTTAACGGATCGGCAACAAATTTATAATTTCGGCTATGAACTATGAACTACCAACTATGAACTATTTTTATTCTATATTCACTAAACAACAGTTCAGCCTGGTTTAAAAGTGTTATTTCATCATCCCTTATTGGATAAATTGTATCAATTTCCCTATCAAGGCACAAAGTTAACATTTCGCTGGTATAGGCAATGGACTCAGGGTTGGGAAGGCGGATCATCTTGCCCGAACTTATCATAAAAGCAGGCAGATCAAGGTAATCACCCAAAATAACATTTTCCGAATTTAGCGCATTTTTTAATTTGTAGGCTTCTGCCGAATTTGCTGCGGTTATCAGTATGTACACTTTTGCTGTAATTAATGAATCAACATCGTTTTCTAAAGCAAATTTCATTTTGCTCAGCATTAAATAAATCCGAACCTGATAGCTATCGGGACGAAAATCCGAAATCTGAAATCTATCAATGAATGATCAAACCATCCTTCATAAAAACTGTGCGGTCTGAAAGGTCGGCCAGTTCCTGGTTATGGGTCACAATTACGAATGTTTGGTTAAACTCCTTACGCAGCTTTATAAACAATTCGTGCAGCTCAAGTGCATTGGCCGAATCAAGGTTCCCCGAGGGTTCATCGGCAAATATCAGCCATGGATTATTGATCAACGCGCGTGCTACAGCTACCCTTTGCTGCTCGCCGCCTGATAATTCGTTGGGTTTATGCTTCAGCCTGTCGGCCAAACCCAGCAGTTCCAGTAATTCCGTAGCCCGTTTTTCAGCTTCTTTTTTTGAGGTATGCGCGATAAATGCCGGCATGCACACATTTTCAATCGCATCAAATTCGCCGAGCAGGTGATGGAATTGAAATATAAACCCGATCTTCCGGTTCCTGAAATCGCTCAGGTCTGTATTATTTAACTTGCTCAATTCTCTATCGTTGATAAACAATTGTCCGGAGTCTGGCCTGTCTAAAGTACCTAATATATTCAGCAGCGTACTTTTGCCCGCGCCCGATGCACCGACGATGGTTACTATCTCACCTTTTTCTACCTCAAGATCAACGCCTTTTAAAATTTGAAGCTGTCCGTATGATTTATGGATATTTTTTGCTTTGAGCATGGGCAAATGTAGAGAATAGCAGGGAACTTTTTTAGTCCGAAAGTCCGGAAAGTCCGAAAGTCCGAAAGAAGCTGTAGTGAAAAGTCTAAATAGAGCTGCAGCTAAAGTCTCCCCTACCAGAGAAGCTACAGTTAAAAGGCCGCAGTGTGGACGGAGTAAATAAAACTCCCTGCTTTTTCTTTCGGACTTTCGGACTTCCCGACTTCAATAATATTTTTCTTCCGGACTTTCGGACTTCCTGACTTTCCGACTTATTTATTAGCTTTACGGCAAATTCTTCAAAACAGATGAATATTCACGAATATCAGGGAAAAGCCATATTAAAAAGCTTTGGCGTTAGGGTACAGGAAGGCATTGTTGCCGATAATGTTGACCAGGCGGTTGAAGCTGCGCGAAAATTAAAGGAAGATTACGGATCAGACTGGGTTGTTATAAAAGCGCAGATCCACGCCGGTGGCCGCGGCAAAGGTGGCGGTGTTAAACTAGCAAAGAACATTGACGAGGTTAAAGAAAAAACCGGGAATATCCTTGGTATGCAACTGATCACCCCGCAAACAGGCCCCGAGGGCAAATTAGTGCGTAAAGTATTGGTTGCCCAGGATGTATATTATCCAGGCGATAGTCCGACAAAAGAGTTTTACATCAGCGTATTGCTTGATCGTGCCAAAGGCCGGAATATTATCATGTATTCTACCGAGGGTGGTATGGATATCGAAGAAGTGGCACATTCCACGCCGGAGCTCATCCACAAAGAAGAAATTGACCCAAAAGTGGGGCTACAGGCTTTCCAGGCGCGCAAAATTGCCTTTAACCTTGGCCTTTCGGGCGATGCTTTTAAGGATATGGTGAAATTCATCACCGCTTTATATAAAGCCTACGATGCTACCGATTCGTCGCAATTCGAGATCAACCCGGTATTAAAAACATCGGATAATAAAATATTGGCTGTTGATGCAAAGGTAAATTTGGATGATAACGCCTTATTCCGCCATCCTGATTTTGCCGCTTTGCGCGATATCAATGAGGAAGACCCGATGGAAGTGGAAGCCAGCAAATCAAACCTTAATTATGTAAAGCTCGACGGAAACGTTGGCTGTATGGTTAACGGAGCGGGTTTGGCTATGGCAACTATGGACATCATTAAAATTGCCGGCGGTGAACCTGCCAACTTTTTGGATGTGGGCGGCACAGCCAATGCCGAAACGGTGAAAGCTGCCTTCAACATCATATTAAAAGACCCGCATGTTAAAGCCATACTGATCAATATATTCGGCGGTATTGTTCGCTGCGACCGTGTGGCACAAGGTGTCATTGACGCTTATAATGAGATTGGCAATATCCCTGTCCCGATCATCGTTCGTTTACAGGGAACAAATGCGGTAGAGGCAAAACAACTGATCGATAATTCGGGTTTAAAAGTTTATTCGGCCATATTGCTGAAAGAAGCAGCCGAGCGGGTGAAGGAAGTGTTGGCGCTGTAGATTGTTTATTGGTTCACTGGTTCATTAGTTCATTGGTCTGCTCTGTTAATTTTATGGAGGTATTGAACTATTTACTAATGAACAAATGAACCAGCAATGTGTAGATTGTTCTTGGGTTAATTAGTCTGCTTCATTATTTTTAAACAGGTATTGAACTATTTACCAATGAACAAGTGAACCAATGAACCAATGAACTATCATATAATTAAAGTAAAAGGCGTTGCCAAAATACCCGACTATGTACAGCTTAGGGACGATAAATTTACACTGTTGGCGTATTTTAGGGTTGACAGGCCGGAGAAATCGCTGGACAAGGCGGGGCTGCATGACAAAACGGAATATATTATGAATATTATCAAGGACCTGCCTTTTGGACAGATCCTTAAATTAGAGCTTTAAGATGATGACAGGAAATTCCATAATAAGGCTACGGAACATCGATGTTTTTCAACAGAAACACCTTGTGTTGTCGGATGTAAACCTGCATATTGACAAGGGCGATTTTGTTTGGCTTATCGGGCAAACCGGCTCGGGCAAAAGCAGCCTGCTAAAGATCATTTATGGCGACCTTAATATTTCAAACGGCGAGGGCTATGCCTGCGGATATGAGCTTAAAAATATCAAGAGCAAGGATATTCCTTTTTTGCGCCGTAAACTGGGCATCGTTTTCCAGGATTTTCAGTTGCTTACCGACCGTTCTGTTGAGAAAAACCTGCAGTTTGTAATGCGCGCTACCGGCTGGACAGATAAAAAATTGATCGAGAACAGGGCTATTGATGTATTGGACAAAGTAGGCCTACGCTCCAAATTAAAAAAGATGCCGCATGAGCTCTCAGGTGGCGAACAGCAGCGCGTAGTAATAGCCCGCGCCCTGTTAAACGATCCTGAAATTATCCTGGCAGACGAACCCACCGGCAACCTTGACCCGGATACTTCCGAAGAGATTGTATTGCTACTGAAGCAGATCAGCCAATCAGGCACCGCGGTACTCATTGCCACGCACGATTATCATATTATCCGTACTTTCCCTTCGCGTATTATTAAATGCGATAACGGGAAGGTTTTGGAAGACGTGAAAATTGCCTGATTTCGGATGTCGGATGTTCGTCCCGATAGCTATCGGGATCGGATTTGGTATTTATTTCGGATTTATTTTTTATTACTGAATACATGAGTTCGTTTCTCAAAATCCAAAAGCCTTAGCGACCAACCCACCAATGAACTAATGAACCAATGAACTAATGAACAATTAAAAACTGCCACTGCTACTTAAAAAGTGCCACTATTTACACAAAAAAACATAAACCGCTGACACGATGTCGCCTTTATACCAATGGCAGGATACTTGATTGGCACTATTGGTTATGAATTTTAACGATATGCTGAAGAAAAAAAAGAAAGAGGATCCGGATAACCCCGGTGTTATGAATGAGATAATTAACGAAGACGGCCAAGAGCAAACTGCCGAACAAGAAAATACGACCTCGGCCGCAGAACTATTTAAACAGGAGCTGGCCCTTGCCAACGATAAATACCTGAGGTTATACGCTGAATTTGATAATTTCAGAAGGCGTACGATAAAGGAACGCGAAGAAGCCAGGAAAATGGAAGGAAAGGATGTAATCGTATCCCTTCTGCCTGTTCTGGATGATTTTGAACGAGCATTAAGGTCGATGGAAAATTCGACAGACGTTGTTCCCGTTAAGGAAGGCGTCGAACTGATACAAAATAAATTAAAAAATACACTGGCACAAAAAGGGTTAAAAGGGATGGAATCCATAGGCGAGACATTTGATCCTGAGCTGCATGAAGCGATCACCAACATACCTGCCCCAACCGAAGAATGGAAAGGCAAAGTGATTGACGAAATGGAAAAAGGCTATTACCTGAACGATAAGGTAGTGCGTTTTGCTAAAGTAATAGTGGGAGCTTGAGTGATTTCGGATTTCGGAATTAAAAAATTGAAATTCAATATCTTATAAATAACAACCAAATCCGAAATAACAATTAACCCGAAATAAATACCAAATCCGATCCCGATAGCTATCGGGACGAACATCCGAAATCCGAAATAAAAACAATATGGCTAAAAGAGATTACTACGATGTGCTTGGGGTGGCGAAGGGCGCTGATGCTGACGAGATAAAGAAAGCTTACCGTAAGATGGCTATTAAATACCACCCCGATAAAAACGAGGGTGATAAAGCTGCTGAAGATAAGTTTAAGGAAGCTGCTGAAGCATACGAGGTATTGAGTAGTCCCGAAAAACGACAGCGGTACGACCAGTTTGGCCATGCTGCCAATGCACATTCTGCCAATGGCGGCGGTTACGGCGGCGGAGGCATGAATATGGACGACATATTCAGCCAGTTCGGCGATATATTTGGCGGCGGCAGTCCGTTCGAAGGTTTTTTTGGCGGTGGCAGACAAGGTGGCAGTGCCGGCGGCCGCAGGGTAACCCGTGGCAGTAACCTGCGCATTAAAGTAAGGTTAACCCTGGAAGAAATAGCCAACGGCACCGAGAAAAAGATAAAAGTAAACAAGCAAATAGTTTGTAAAACCTGCGACGGTACCGGCGCTAAGGATCGATCATCCGTACAAACCTGTAAGACTTGTGGCGGCTCGGGCGCGGTGCGCAGGGTAACCAATACCATACTGGGCCAGATGCAAACTACCAGCACCTGCCCTACCTGTAACGGCGAAGGCTCAACTATAACTTCCAAATGTACAGTTTGTCATGGCGATGGTGTGGTACGCGGCGAGGAAACCATAAGCATAAATATCCCCGCAGGTGTAAGCGAAGGCATGCAGCTCAGCATGAGCGGCAAAGGCAATGCGGCCCCGCGCGGCGGCCTGCCCGGCGACCTGATCATTTTAATTGAAGAAATACCGCACGAAACATTGAAACGCGATGGCAACAACGTGATCTACGACCTGCATATCAACTTTGTTGACGCGGCCATAGGCACCAGTGTTGAAGTGCCTACCATCGATGGCAAGGTTAAAATAAAAATAGACCCAGGCACCCAGGGGGGCAAAATACTGCGACTGAAAAGCAAAGGCGTTCCCGAAGTAAACTCTTATCACCGCGGCGACCAACTGGTGCATATAAACATCTGGACGCCAAAGGCGCTTAGTCGTGAAGAACGCGAGTTACTTGAAAAACTGCAAAGCTCACCAAACTTTAAGCCCAATCCGGGTAAGAATGAGAAGAGCTTTTTTGAGAGGATGAAGGAGTATTTTGAATAGGTTTTAGAGATTAGAGACTGGAGATTAGAGGTTAATACTTAAAGCTTGGGATTTTAGGATTTCGGGCTTTTTTGATGCGTGAAACTTGCGAAGTTTCAAAACGGCAAAGCCTTCAACGAGCCCTTTAAAAATAAACAATATCGAGTTAAACTTCACAAGTTTGTTCGGTACGCCGCATAATCACTGCCCAGCCGGCTGATGCTGAATTAACTCATTGATCAAATCCTGCACTTTGTGATAATCCACTTTCTCTACCAAATAAGCCTGACCAGTGCCGTTGTCATCCCATTTATCGCTGCCATCGGCAGCAACTTTTATCCTGCCTTTGTGTAAGGTGTACCAATCACCATATCCTTTTATAGCAACCAGAACCGCTGTTTCATCCCAACTCATACGGCCAAGGGAATCTTGTTTGTCCTGCGGGATAGAAATGCGGAATACATCTTTCGTCGGGTCGTTTTTAATGTCTTGGTTATGGATCAGCGGTAAGCCCACTTTGATTTTTTCGCCAATTTCAAAACCGCTCAAGATGATAGGGGTTCCCCAGTTATCGTACACGTTTTGTGAGGCGGGCGCATCTTTCATTACATTAAATTCAAACCCTGACGGGAATTTGCCGGCCATACATACCAATAGCTTCACCTTCTTTTTGATAAGCTCCTTTCCCGAAAGAGTAGAATATGCATCAGCTTTTGTATTTAACAAGTTTGAAAGGTTGGTTAAAAACCCAACAGTTACAATGGTTACACTATGATCAGGCTGGGCGGCCAGTATTTTGCGGTATAGCTTTACGGCGTCTTCGGCCTCATCATTGGTTTTAATTTTATGGGGATATTTGGCCAGCAGGGTATCTGTCCAGTGCTGCCAGTCGCGCAGTTCAAGGGCGTACCCTTTGGGCACACCAACGGGGATATCCGGGCGTTTAAAATAAGTGTTGAATACATTCAAAACCCCGGCAACACCTTCGTATTTTGTGCTGGCCATCGTGGCTAAAATTTTGGCTTCTCCTTTGTCGGCCAGGGCATGCAGGATGGTGATCGCGCCGACGTCATCATAATCGGGGCCCATGTCGCTGTCGAAAATGATGTTTACAGGTTTTTGGGCAAAAGCGCTTGCCGCGCAGCAAAAGATTAGAAGAAGGGTAAAGACTTTGCGGATCATGTTGTGTTTTAGATTGAATAAATGGTAAATCAAACATAGTCATCCCGCACAATTATCCCTAATTTATATTGGTTAAAAGTTGATTGGGTTGATTGAATTGGATTGAGTTGATTAAGTTGGATTAGGTTAGCAATTTTCTCTTTTTGCACATTTTGAATATTTGAAAAAATCAACTAATTGATTTTCAGGCGCTCACATATTTAAAATTGCGTGTGTTACTGCGAAGTGAACGCTGTGTTAGTGATTAGTCTAAAATAAAGCCTTGATGTTCGGCAAAAAATAACTTGTTTAAGGAAGCATGGTTGATATTTTTAACACAGAGAAACAGAGAACACACAAAGTACACGGAAAAATAAAAATTGAGCACTAATAAGGCTTAGCGTGCTCCGCGCCTCCTTTGTGTCTCTGCGTTAAATTTTTTAAACTGTTCGTTATATAGAAGATATTGGAGATCAGTAATTAGAGGTTAGTCCGAAAAAGGCGAAATGTTATCCATTTTTTGGCGCCGCAACGATGGTTTCGCGAAATATTCGTTTTTACATATTTTGGATATTTGTAAAAATCAACTAGTTGATTTTCAAGCGCTCACACATTTAAAATTGTTCGTGTTGGTGCAAAGTGAACGCGAACATCAATTCAACCCAATCAACTTAATCAACTGAATCAACTACCCACTAATTCAACAAAAAATGTAACTTTAACGCATCCCCTGTATCTAATTCGTAACTGTTAACTAAATATATCCCTTATCTAATATGTTAAGCATCCGCAACATTGTAAAACAGTACGCCGGGCACACTGCCCTAAGCGGCGTTAGTTTAGAAGTTGAGCGCGGGCAAATATTTGGCCTTTTAGGGCCGAACGGCGCCGGCAAAACTTCACTTATCCGCATCATCAATCAAATTACCGCACCCGATTCAGGCGAAGTTTATTTTAACGGCGACAAACTCAATCAATCGCATATTGAAAAGATCGGCTATTTGCCCGAGGAACGCGGCCTTTACAAAAAAATGGAGATCGGCGAGCAGATGATTTACCTGGCCCGGTTAAAAGGCCTGAGCCGGGATGAAGCCGTAAAACGATTAAAAGTATGGTTCGAAAAGCTGGGCATGGAAACCTGGTGGAAAATGAAGATAGAGGAACTATCAAAAGGCATGCAGCAAAAGGCACAGTTTGTGGCTACTGTATTGCATGAGCCCGACCTGATCATTTTGGATGAGCCCTTCAGCGGTTTCGACCCGGTAAATGCCGAAGTTATTAAAGAAGAAATATTGGAGCTGAACCGTAAAGGCGCTACTATTTTGTTTTCGACCCACAGGATGGAATCGGTGGAGCAGTTGTGCGATGCGATTGCCTTGCTCGACAGGTCCAAAAAAATATTGGATGGCAAGATCAAAGACATTAAGAAAACCTATCGAAATGATATTTATCTTGTGGAATATACGGGGGATCAACTCAGCTTTAACGGCGCCCAGCCTTTTGACGTGGTTGACGAGACTGCCGGAGACGACGATAGTTATACCATCAGGATAAAACTAAAAGCCGGGGCTACTTCAAACGAGGTGTTGCAGTACCTTATCCCTAAAACGCACATCAATATGCTGCAGGAAGTTGTACCCAGCATGAACGAGATATTTATTGAAAAAGTAAACAAAATAGCATAACCATGAACAAAGTTTTACTCATTATACAACGCGAGTACCTTACCCGTGTCAGGAAAAAGGCTTTCATTATTATGATATTCGCGGTGCCTTTGTTGATTCTGGCGATGGGCGGTGTTATTACGCTCGTGGCCAAAAACAGCGACCAGCTAACTGATGCACAGGTTGTTAAAGTGATAGATGAAAGCGGTGTGTTTGCCGGAAAATTTAAAGATCAGCAAAACCTGAAGTTCGAAACCACGCAGCAAAGCCTGGCCCAGGTAAAGACCGACCTAAAAAAAGACGACAACATGTCGGCCCTGCAAATACCTGTTGATTATAAACAAAAGGATGCCATAAAAATATATTCAAGAAAGAAACCCGGTATCACATTAACCGTTAAAATCGAAAGTGAAATGAATGATATAGCCATTAATAATGGCATGTTAAAAAACCATATCGATACCGCCTTGCTTCATTCTGTAAAAAGCGATATTTCGCTTAATTCAATTGAAATAACGGATACCGGTGATGCTAAAACCGACCTCGGCGCAAATATCGCGGTCGGTATTGCCTGTGCAATTTTAATTTACCTGTGCTTATTTATATATGGCGCACAGGTTATGCGCGGGGTTATTGAAGAAAAAACAAGCCGTATTATTGAAGTCATCATATCGTCGGTAAAACCATTCCAGCTGATGCTCGGTAAAATTATCGGTGTTGGTTTGGTTGGCTTAACCCAGTTTAGCGCCTGGATAATATTATCCATTATTTCAACAAAAATTGTTGGCCATGCATTCTCATCTCCGCAGGGCGGATTGATGGGCGCATTGTCAGTCTTACAAACAATTCCGTTCGGATCTGTTTTAATGTTTTTCCTTTTCTATTTTCTTACGGGATATCTTTTGTACAGCGCTTTATTTGCAGCAGTCGGCTCGGCGGTCGACAGCGAAACCGAAACGCAGCAATTTATGTTCCCGATAACCATGCCGTTATTATTTACCTATTTGCTATCAGTTACAATTTTGTTTCGTGCACCCGATAGTCCTTTAGCCGTCTGGCTGTCTATAATTCCTTTTACGGCCCCGGTTGCCATGATGCTGCGCTTACCTTTTGGTGTACCGGGATGGCAGCTGGCTGTTTCCATGTCGCTAATGATCGTTGCATTCCTTTTCACCACGTATGTAGCGGCGCGTATATATCGTGTCGGAATTTTGATGTATGGTAAAAAGGCAAGCTATAAAGAGTTGGTGAAGTGGTTCTTTTATAAAGAATGAGTGGCAGGATTTCGGAATTGGGATGTTCGATGTCGGATTTGTGAATTTTTTGGAGTTAGTGAGAAAACAAGTGGTTTGCAGCTCAAGTCTCCCCTACCGGGGGAGATTTAGAAGGGGCTAAGGCGACTAATGGAAGTTTGCTTATTTTAGCTGCATGGATAAACGCGTGGCCGTAATGGATCTTGGCACAAATACCTTTCACCTGCTGATCGCTGAAGGTTCTTCTTCGGATTTTATAGAGATCGTTCGCGAGCAAGATGCTGTCAAATTAGGCGAGGGTGGTATCAACAAGGGCATGATACAGCCGGCCGCTTTTGAGCGGGGCATCAGGACCATGCAACGGTTTCACGAGCTCATTGAAAAACACAATGTTAAGCAGGTTAGGGCGATAGCCACCTCAGCACTCCGAAACGCAACCAACGGCCAGGATTTTATTGAAGAAGTTAAAAACGAAACGAGTATCGCCATTGAAATTATAAATGGCGATATGGAAGCAGCTTTTATATACAAAGGCATTAAAGCTACGAATGTATTATCCAAACGCAATAGCCTTATTGTTGATATTGGCGGCGGAAGCGCTGAATTTATTATCTGCAACGTTGATGAAGTTTTATGGAAACAAAGCTTTGAGATCGGCGCTGCCCGGTTGATGGACAGGTTTCACCGGACTGACCCTATCCCGCCGGAATCCATTGCCGCATTAAATTTGCACCTCGAAGATTGTTTAAAAGACCTTATTGCGGCCGCCTCCGCTTATACTATTGATGATATCATCGGCTCTTCCGGCGTATTTGAAAGTTATGCCGAAATTATTGAATGGACGAAAGGAAATCCTTTCGATCTGAAAAAGATAAAGCACTATACATTTGACCAGGATGAACTTTTGGCTTTGATAGAAAAAATAGTCCTGTCCACGCACCAGGAACGTCTGAATAATACAGCAATCATATCTATACGTGTTGATATGATCGTTACGGCATCGTTGCTGGCGCGTTTTGTAATTGAAAAGCTGGGGATTAACAAGGTAGTGATGTCGACAAATTCATTGAAAGAGGGGGTGTTAGCAGAAATGATGGGGTGATCACATATCATTCAAACACGAAGCAAAATTTCCGCCAACCTTTGTATATTGCTATCCTATTAAAAACCACATGAAATTAAAATTTACAACCTTTATCCTGTTATCAATTTTAGCTGTTTCAACCCAGGCCCAAAGAAGACGAAGAGCACCAAACACCAACGATACTATATCCTCCAACTATCAGCCATCGGAATTATTTTCCCCTTTATTTTATAGCGAAAAAGGTAATGAACATCATTCGGCCAATGGCGCCCCGGGCGCTAAATACTGGCAAAACCGGGTGGATTACGTGATAAACGCTGCTATCGACACCGTCGCTAAAACACTTACAGCAACCGAAAAGATCAGTTATACAAACAATAGTCCCGATGCTTTGCAGTTTTTGTGGCTGCAACTTGATCAGAACACCTACAAAAAAGACGCACGGTCAAACTTTGCAACAGCTTATTCGCCCGGGCCTAACCAACATACCGACGGGTACAATATCGAATCAGTCTCCATCAGTCATGGCGATGTTTTACAAAAAGCAGATTTTATTATTACTGATACCCGCATGCAGGTGCGCCTGCCAAAGGCCGTTTTACCGAATGGCGGGGTACTAAACCTTGTTATAAAATATAAATATGTCATCCCGGGAAATTTTGGCGGTCGCAACGACTTTTTTGACACCAAAAACGGCAAGATTTATGAAATAGCCCAGTGGTTCCCGCGCATGTGCGTATACGATGATACCCGGGGATGGGATACGCTGCCGTTTTTAGGCGCGGGCGAGTTCTATCTTGAGTACGGGGATATCGATTATAGTATAACCGTTCCTTCAAATATGATCGTAGCAGGCTCGGGCGAATTGTTGAACCCCCAGGAAGTATTGACCACCCAACAAATAACAAGGCTTAACGAGGCCCGTAACAGTGATAAAACCATTATGATCAGGACTGCTGATGAGGTGAACAGCCTGTCATCGCGCCCAAAGCAAAAAGGGACGCTCACCTGGCATTTTAAAATGCTGAATACCCGCGACGTAGCTTTCGGCGCATCAAAAGCTTATATGTGGGATGCCGCAAGGGTTAATTTGCCGGGCGGCAAAAAATCATTATCAATGTCGGTTTACCCGGTTGAAAGCGCCGGCAATGACGGTTGGGGAAGGGCGACAGAATATTTAAAGAAGTCGATTGAGTATTTCTCCGCAAAATGGTTTGTGTACCCCTACCCAGTAGCGGTTAACGAAGCCGGTATTGCGGGCGGGATGGAATACCCCGGTATTGTTTTCGATGGCATTAATGATAAGGCCGGCGAATTATATTGGGTTACCGCGCACGAGATCGGCCATAACTGGTTTCCGATGATCGTAGGCAGTGATGAACGCCGCCATGGCTGGATGGATGAAGGCTTTAACACGTTTATTGATATTTATGCCGCAGACGAATTCAACCACGGCGAATATGGTCCGAAACGTGATGGGGAATACGCCCCAGGAAAAGGTAACCCGGCGGACGAGATAGTCCCGATCGTCAACGACCCTAATGCGCCCGTAATTATGACTGCCGCTGACGCCATATCCGAAAAATACAGGCACCCTCTTGTTTACTTTAAACCTGCCTTCGGTTTGGTTTTATTGCGCGAGCAAATTTTGGGTCCCGACAGGTTTGATTATGCTTTCAGGCACTATATTCATAACTGGGCCTATAAACACCCGCAGCCTGATGATTTTTTCAGGTCGATGGAAAATGGCGGCGGTGAAGATCTGTCGTGGTTCTGGAAGGGCTGGTTTTATAACAACTGGTCGCTTGATTTGGCAATTATTGATGCAAAATATGTAAACAAAGACCCCAAAAATGGCATACAGGTAACTGTTTCCAATAAGGAGCAAATGGCCATGCCATTTACGGTTGAAGTTAAGCTAAAAGACGGCAGCAAACAGCGTATAAAATTGCCTGTGGAAACATGGCTGCAAAACAGGTCGATAACTTTCACAATGTCAACAACCACAGAAGCCGAAAGCGTTACGGTTGACCCGGATGCTGTGTTGCCGGATATGAACAGGAAGAATAATACGATGGTTGTAAAATAGACCGGGATTAAACGGATTTACAGGATTTCCCGGATTAAAAATCACTTGGATTTAGTGATTTTTCTGATTTACTGGATCGGAAGCGGAAAATCCTTAAATCCCTAAATCTGTTTAATCGTGGTCAATTCCCTATACAGTTTTTCCGTAGGCAAACCAACCACATTGGTGTAGGAGCCATTTATTCTTTCAATGCCAATGAGGCCGATGCGTTCCTGGATACCATAGGAGCCTGCTTTATCAAAAGGCTGGTATTTTTCTACATAGCTGATGATCTCTTCGTCAGTTAGCTTGCCAAAATACACTTCCGAAACATCATAAAAGCTGTGATACTTATGTTTATAAAATAAACAAACGCCGGTGATCACCCTATGCATCCTGCCGGACAATTGTTTTAGCATTTCTATGGCATGGGCTTCGTTTTCCGGCTTACCCAATATTTGTTCATCAATACAAACAATGGTATCGGCCGTTAGCACGATCTCATCGCCAACAATTTCATCAAAAGCATAAGCCTTTTTTTCAGCAATATAAACCGCTACTTCCTCAGGCGTTAAATCATCCGGGTACGATTCATCCACTTCCTTTAAAACAATGCGGAAATCAATATCCATCAGCCTTAACAGCTCCTGCCGGCGCGGGGATTTGGATGCGAGGATGAGTTTGTTCATTGGTTCATTGGTTCATTAGTTCATTGGTAAACAGTCCATGGACCATGGTCGACAGTCCATAGCAAAAAGTTGATGTTTTGGTAAGATGTACCTGGCTCTTGTTAACGTGGTATCTAATTCATTTCCATAATTTACTATGGTCCATTGACTATCGACTATGGACAAAACCATGAACTATGATCCATGAACCATGAACTAAAACTCACCAGCTATACGCGTCTTCCGTCAGCCACTTGCCTTGTATCTTTAGTACTTTTTCAATGATATCACGTGCGGCGCCCCGGCCGCCGGGGAAGGGGGAAACATATTTGCTGATGGCTTTTATCTCTTCCACGGCATCGGCAGGACAAACCGGCAAACCGGCAAGTTTCATTGCCTCCAGGTCGGGGATATCATCGCCCATATAGATCACCTTTTCAGGACTGATGTGCTTTTCTTCGAAATAAATTTTTACTTTTTCTTTTTTTGTATGGATGCCCATATAAACATCCTTTATACCCAGGCTGTTTAACCGGTAAACAGCGCTTTTTGAACGGCTGCCCGATACTGTGCAAACATTATAACCGCATTTAACGGCCAATTGTAACGCATATCCATCCTTGATATTAAAGGCACGGCTTTGCACCCCTTCTTCAGAAACAAAAACAGAACCATCGGTAAGTACCCCATCCACATCAAAAATGAAAGTGGTTATGTCTTTTAGTTTATTTAGGAATGATTCCATTTTTTGATTTCACCGATTTTGATACGATTTCACCGATTCAAACTGCCAACTGCCAACTCAAAACTGCCTACTCCCCCTACTGGTTATCCCGCCACTCATAAACCCAGGCTGATTGTATTTGTTCCAGGTGTCCTTCGTTTGATTCCTCGCGGGTGCCGGCAAAATTCGGGAGGGAAAGCACCCATTCCAAAAGATCAGTGAACCGGATGCGGTATATTTTCGATTCATCAAAATCATCACCAAACTTCTCATAAAGTTCAATGGCAATATCTTCATGATCTTTCCAGTGAATAGGTAATGCAAATTTATGCTCTGTCATTTTTTTATTTGATAGGTAGTACGTTTGATCTGTGCAATCCTATTATAAACTGTGCAATCAATCGTTAGTCGGTGAAATCTTTTTATAATCGGTGTAATCCTCCAATAATCGGTGAAATCACCTATTAATGGCCTAAAAAATTCGATTGATCTGGCAAAGTTATTTCTATGTCGCCATCAATCAAAATACACTGGCAACCCAGGCGCGAATTAATGCGGGGGTTAACAGCCCGGTCAATAAAATCCTCTTCTTTGTCCGAAATTTCCTGGATATTGTCCATCCCCTTATTTACGTAAACCTGGCAGGTACTGCAACCACATACCCCGCCGCAGTTATGCTGAAGTTCAATACCATTCTCAAGGCAAACGTCTAATACCGACTCACCTTCGGCCACAGGCAGCTCAACAGTTTCAAGCCCCTTTGCCTCAAAGTTTATCTTAACTTTAAAAATGTTCATTTCAGCAAAAGTAACAAAATTACTTATGTACCGTGCCCGGCATTCTCGTTTTTGATAATCCCCTGACTTAACAGCGTATATATTAATTTCAATGCCGGCTCGTCACCTAACATCTGCAAATGGGCAGTCATGGTGATTTCATCATTACGGACAGCCGGCCCCGTTTGAACTTCTGCCGGGAGATGGTCCTGCACTTTTTGAGCCGTCTCTAATATCAATGGGCGAAGCATTTCAAAATTCATCTGGTGCTTCGCCAGCAGTTGCTGTGCAACCTCATAGAGGTAATTGGGAAAGTTACAGGCAAAAACTGCGGCCAGGTGTAATATTTTCCGTTGGGGGGAGTCCACCCGGTAAACATGATTGCTGATGGTTTGAGCAAGGCGCTCTAATTCTGCCGTTATTCCCTCATCCGCGCCTTCCATGCAAAGGGGGACAGTAAAAAAATCTATTTCCTTATTTTTGCTGAAAGTTTGCAGCGGATAAAAAACACCCGCCTTTGGATTGATGGCTGATAAGGTCACCATATCTGTTCCGCCGGAGGTATGTACAGTTAGTTTTTCAAATTTAGACAGGCTCTGTGCAATGGAAGTAATTGCATCATCTTTAACAGAGATCAGGAACAGGTCGGTTTCAGGATTGATTTGTTTTAAATTATCAATGGCTTCCGCCTTCACATGATAGGCCAGCAATGTCGCGTTATGTATATCCCTGCTGTAAACCTGCACTATGCGGTGGCCTGCATTTTTGAACGCCGCGGCCAGGTGCGTAGCCACATTGCCTGAACCAATTACACTGATGCGCATATTACAATTAATTTATCGATGGAAGCTGGCTCGGTTACACTACCTTCAACTCCTTATTCCTTCTGAATATCGACAGCAAAAACCCGATGATCATAATGATAGTGCCCGACCACAGGAAATTGATATAAGGGAAATCAAGCGCGCGCATCACTATCCATGGCTTTTTATTTTGAGGCTGCTGGAAAACAGTGATCTCCACTTTGCTTTTCTCGGGTAGGATTTTGGTCAGTCGCAGTTTTAAACCGGCGTCATCAACGGTACGTGCAAAATCAAAAACGCTTTTACTTTTTATCATATAAACCGGCTCGGCCTGGTAGGTTTTTCCATTTGAAACTATTTCAAGCTTAGCGCCGATGGCGACGTCACTATCCGTAAGCGGAATATTTTGCACTTTAGCTTCTTTTTTCAATGATTTTAAAATAATGTACCCCTCCCTGAAGCGTATGGTATCCCCCACTGCAACTTCATGTACTACAGGCGGGTCATAATTTTTATCATCATTCGCCTCACCGTGCGCCGCGTCTGCTGCCTGCGGGGCAGCGGCCGATTGAGGCAATGCAGTTATATGTGTATAAAGGTCGTGCAATAAATAATGTTTGGTATCCGGTGAAGGCGTTAAACCCATTTGCGCATTTATCTGCACATTTGGCTTTAATAGAAACTCTTCGGTTAGTTTTCCCTTCTCGTCGAATTTTTTATAATCAACTTTATAATAATGGTTTGGTTGGGATACAGAATCGCCAATATATGTTACGATATAGTCGCCCATTTTAACAGGATCATTTTTGTAGATCATGATATTCTCTTTCACGTCCCCGGCTGCTTTATCAAAATTGCCTAAATTGAGGGTGCCTGTATCATTTTTTGATACCACGCCCCTTGTACCGGCGGCTATCAGCCCCCCAACCAACATCAAAGCAAATCCAATATGCGCCACCGCCGATCCGGCAAGTTTAAACTTACCTTTTAAAGCATCAACCAAAACTTTTCCATTAACCAAAAGGGAGTAAACGGAACCCAGCATTACCAGCAGGAAAACAAATTGCAGCTTGTACAAACCGGTTGTATATACTATCAGCGCTGTTATTAAGGCCGAAAGGAGAAAATACATTAATGTGGAGATAAAAAACCTTGTAATATCTGTTTTTTTATATTTTAAAAACTGGGTGAAACCTGTTAACAAGGTTATAACCATGGCAAACGAGGCCTGTATAATATTGTAATGGCCCACCAGGTCAGTCGGCGGCGCCACTTTAGTACCAAACATCCTGTTCCACACCGGGATAGAGGTTACCAGTACGAGGTGAAAACAGGATAAGGCCAAAAATATAGCGCCCACAAACATCCAGAATTCGCGCGAATAGGTTTCTTCATCTTTTTTAGTAACAGGCAATTCTTTCCTTCTTGCTGCCAAAAAATAAATTGCGACGAATAAAAATATCAGCGTGAACGAAACCAATTGCCAAAACATGCCGAGGTCTGTAAAGGAATGTACCGATGTTTCGCCCAGTATGCCGCTTCGGGCCAGGAATGAGGAATATAGCACCATTATGAAACTCAATAGTATCAATACAGTAGCTGTAAAATAAGAATGCCCGGTATTTTTATAAACAATCAATACGTGCAGCCCCCCTACCATCGTAAGCCATGGAAAAATAGACGCGTTCTCTACGGGGTCCCATGCCCAAAAACCACCAAAATTTAGGGATTCATAAGCCCATAACGAACCCATTATAACCCCGGTTCCCAATATCATCGCCGAAAAAAGCGTATAAGGGATTGCCTGGGTTACCCATTCTTTATACCGTTTCTGCCAAAGTCCGGCTATCGCGTACGCAAACGGCACTACAACCGAAGCAAGGCCGAGGAACAAGGTTGGCGGATGTATCACCATCCAGTAATTTTGAAGCAGGGGGTTCATCCCTTGCCCGTCTTTTATAAAGGAAAGATAATTGGGTTGTGAAAATATTGGGGCTTCGATGGCATTTCTCAAAAGTAAAAACGGCGAGCTGCCTATCCTCGCGCCAAAAAACTCGATACCCAAAAGCATAGAGGCCAGCCAGAGCTGCGAAAATGCCACAACCGTCATCACAGGTTTTTCCCATGATTTTGACTTCCATATCAATATATTACCCAAAACTGCCTGCCAGAACGTCCATAAAAGGAAGCCTCCTTCCTGCCCGTTCCAAAAACCTGAAACAAGGTAATAAACAGGCAATGACCGGGAAGTATACGACCAGGCGTAATGATATTCGAAATAGTGATTGTAAACAATGTAAAAGAGGCAGACAACTACTCCGAGAATGGAAATTGAATTGCCGTAAAATGCAAAACGCCCGATACGTGCCCATGAAGTATCCAGTTTATTGGTAGTGGTTGTGGCAAAATAGTAACTAATGGTTGATAAAAGGGCTGCGCCGAATGAGAAAATAATAAATATCTGCCCGAGATGTCCCGGTAAAAGGTGTTCGCCTTGAAAAGCTTTGTTCATTAAATAATTTATATATTGGCCGATTTAGCTTTGGCCTCCGTAACGTCAATCTTATCCTGGGTGTACTTGGATGGGCATTTCATCAGGATATCAGAGGCATGAAATTCATTTCCTACCATCTGGCCGGTAAGTACAATTTGTTCCGACCGCTCAAAATCCTGCGGTTTGGTACCGGGGAATACTACTTTACATTCCTCGCCTTGTTTGTCTTTCACATAAAAAGAGAAATAGTTGGCATCTTTTGCGGCATCATAGTAAAGCTCTTTTTGTTTATCAAGATGGCCCACAACGCGCAATTCGGCTGCAGTTTTTTTTGCATCGCTGAATGAACCGTAAGAACTTGTTTTTGAATAAAGAGAGATGATAACCGCTATCGCGACGGCAATGGTAACCAAACCTAAAATAGAACTTTTCTTCATCAGTGGTTTATCTCTAATCTTCTGTATCCCGATAGTTATCAGCACAAAAATACAAAACGCAAAGCTAATAATTTTTATTATAAAGGATTAATGTTATTTAGAATCATTATTGTGAGTGGTGAGTGGGAGAAGAGTCCGAAAGTCCGAAAGAAGAAAAAAACGACCAATGACCTAATGACTAATGACTAATGACTCAATGACTACCGCAGCAACGTAATCGCCGCTGCGCGGGTAATTTTGGTATGATAATAATCGTCCCTTCCATCAAATACCCAATAGTATGTGCCAACCGGCATAATGCGGCCGTTATAAGTTCCGTCCCAATACTCGGTTGGCGACGTAGTGCTGAATATAAGCTGGCCATACCTGTTGTATATCTTTACGCTTTCAAAACTTGCAATGCCCTTTATAGTAACGTTAAAATAATCATTTACGCCATCGTTATTTGGGGTAAAAACATTCGGCGCTACTATGGTGTAAGGAAGCGGAGGGTTTACAACTACGTTTACAGGCGCCACATTAGTGCAGCCATGGCTGTTTGTTGCTTTAATATAGAACTTCCCGCTATATTGGATTGCGGTATAATCCGCTACTGGCGTGGTAGCCTCTGAATTAGTGTAATAACTATAGGTTACGTCGGGCTGAGGCGCATAGGTTTTTGACAGATCAACCGTGGCAGGGAAAATGACCGGCGTTGGATCGGTAACATTAATATCCGGCAAGGTCACGATAACGTGCACAGGCAATACATTCATACATCCTTCCTTATTTATCCCTTGAATATAATACACACCGGTGGTTGTAACCGCGTTAGGGTTATACAAATAGCTTGTGGCCAGGGAGTCGGTAAAATAGCTTAGTGCCATTCCGGGGCTGCTGCCTGCGGTTACCGCCGCGGCAGTAAGGTCGACCCCTGCCGCCGGGCATCCGTATATGGTATCCAAAACATTTAACTTAAAACTCTCATCATTTTTGTAAATAACGGTATAAACAGTATCCACACAGCCAAGCCCGGGATATGGTAAAATCTTAATGGCATAGGTTGTCAGGTCAGGCGGCGGCGGAGATATGGTTATGCTTTGGCCAGTGCCAATTTGTTTTGAAAAATCGGCATTATACCAGTCGTAGGCTGCAAAACCGTTCGGGGCATATAAAGTTATCGACTTTTGCCCCGCGCAATAAGCATTTCCACTGATGGAGGAGCCAACATTTTCATCCAAGTCGAGGTATGCGTAGCCAAAGTGGCCGCCTAAAGTGCAATCATTGGCCGTAAATTCTAAACGAATGGTTTTTCCGAGATACCCACGCAAATCAATTGTTGCTGTCGACCAATCTTTATAGAAAATTGATGCGCCCCTTGCTCCTTTCACCTCGGATAGTTTAAAGCCGGGCAGAACGGATGATGCTACAAAATCAAATGAAGGGCAATCAATGTACTTGTTGTCTGTAACATCAAAAACCTGTGCCGTAAATTTGGGCTGCTGGAAGGATAAATGATTGGGATTTTCTAAAACAACGGCGTAATTAAAAATTATACTGTAAGCGTTACCCTTAGGTACAGTAAAGGTATAGGTAACGCGTTCAGCCTCTCTGCTGGTGTCTTTACTGCCTAATTGAATTGAATAATTGCTGCCATTAGGGCAAAGAACCGGAAAAAGACCATACTTGTCGAGTACCTTGGTCGACTCTTTACCATAGATGGTTTGCCTGTCAAAAGTTGGAGATGACGGGTATACTGAAACATTACCCAGGGAGTCAACCAGACCTGTATAACATTCCCAGTGATTAAACGTACCTTCTTCAAAACCAATATTTGGCGTGTTGGATTGGGCCATGGCCTTGATGCTCATGACTAAGAAAACGACAAGCAATTTGAGAAATGGTTTCATCCTGGTCAACAGGATAAAAGTAAGAACTTTAACTAATTAATTGAACATAATAAAGTTGAAGAAATTGCAAGCAAATGTTGAAATAAAATGGCTGTTTTGAAATTGAATTATAAAATTTAAAGTCCATCTATTTTCTAAAAGAAACAGGCTCTTTGTGACCTCTGTGCAATTCTTTGTGTCCTTCGTGTTAAAAATTTATCACTAAGTTCACAAAGAATTACAAAGGCCGTTACGAGCAAAAATCAAGGCCAAACACCAAGGTTTTGGTAAGATACTGCTATCTTATTAATAGCGCCTACAAAAGCAGCTGTACGGAGAGTGTCAATTTTTTCGTTGGCTTTATAGGTTTCGCGTATTTCGTGGTACGAGCGGATCATTGTATCCTCAAGCCCTGAATTTACAAGTTCAAGCTCTGTTGCCCCTTTTATAATGGTTGAGCGCTGTATCGGGGTTAAAGCTACGCCGGTTATACCTTCGACCATGTTTACCATGTTAAGATTGGTATTTTCTTCGAACCGGCGGTTAATACGGCCAAATGCCACGTGCGAAAGGTTTTTAAGCCACTCAAAGTAAGATACAGTTACACCGCCGGCGTTTACATACATATCAGGAATGATGATACCGCCGTTTTTATAAAAAATAGCTTCCGCTTCCGGAGAAGTGGGCCCGTTAGCTCCCTCTGCTATTATCTTTGCTTTTATATTCTTAACATTTGATTCGGTGATCTGGTTTTCCAACGCTGCGGGGACTAAAATATCACAAGGCTGTTCTAACCCTTCTGCTGAATTTTTGAATTCCTTTTTAGATCCGGGATAACCTAAAATAGTCCCGGTTGCTTTGCGGTGCTGAAAAACAGCCTCAATATCGAGGCCATCGGCATTATAAATGGCCCCTTCAAACTCGCACAAACCAACGATAAGTGCGCCAAACTCAGAAAGGAACTTAGCCGAATAATAACCCACATTACCCAGGCCCTGCACAATTACCTTTTTGCCCGATATTCCCGGCAGCAGGCCAATTCTTTTCATATCCTCGCCCACACTCACACATTCGCGTATGGCAATGGCAACTCCCCTTCCGGTTGCCTCACGCCGGCCGGCAATGCCCTGTAACGCAATTGGTTTACCCGTTACGGCGCCCATCGCGTCTAACTGGCCTGGGTTCATCGTGGCATAGGTATCGGCTATCCAGCTCATTTCACGCTCACCCGATCCATAATCAGGCGCCGGTACATCAATGCTCGGGCCGATAAAGTTTTTCTTGATCAGCTCAACAGTATACCTGCGGGTAATATTTTCCAGTTCCTGGAGGTTATAGTTTTTAGGATTGATCTTTATACCGCCTTTGGCCCCGCCAAAAGGCACATTTACTATAGCGCACTTATAAGTCATAAGCGCTGCGAGGGCCATTACTTCATCCTCATTAACCATTTCGCTGTAGCGGATACCACCCTTTGTTGGCGACTGATGCTGTGAATGTTCAACACGCCAGGCATCTATCACTTCGAAACCATTTCCCCTGCGGATGGGGAAGCGAAACCTGTAAACGCTGTTACATGATTTTATCTGGTCGAGTAAACCGGCATCATGTTTCGTAAATTGTGCTGCATAATCAAAATTCTTGCAAACGTCACCAAAAAAGTGGGTATCGTCATCAGCAACCGAATTATTTGTAGTCATAAATATTATTTAGTAATTATTAAATCGTTAAAAAAGTGCACAAAAATGATACTTTTTTTACGAAAATCGCAAATATATTGTTGCCAGTTTATTGCCACCTGCTTAATCTTACATTACGATGTATGTTTAGACAGTATGGGACGAACTTTTGAACTACTTTTCCTTCTCGATTTTTTTTAACCTTCTGTCAATCGAAAATAAATAGATCGCCAAACCGGTAAAAATGATAACTATAGTTGCAATTACGACGTATATTTTGCCCGAACTACGCATTTCATCAGCCATTTCAACTGGTGCGCTTTGCTGGGCAAAGGCAGCGGCATACGCAAACAGCAAAGATGCTAAAACAGATATTTTCTTCATGTTAATTTATTTCGTTCCTTTTATACTCAATTAAGCGGATGCGATAGCGGAGCGACGCTATCCAAACGGCAATGGCGCTCCAGGCAATAAAAGCGGGGTATAATACCACTCGCATGCGGTTATCCATGTCGAGCTTGCCAAAGGCGGGGTTTCCACCGTTGCCGGGGTGCAGGGAATCAGTCATTCGCGGCAAAACCATGATCAGCACAACCATTATCGGGAATGCGAAAATATTGTATATGGCGGATATTTTGGCCCGTTTCTGTTCTTCATCGATCGAATTCCGCAATACGGCATAAGCGCAATAAAGTAAAAAAGCAATTGCTGCACTATTTTGTTTGGGATCATTACTCCAAAATGCACCCCAGGTAAATTTTGCCCACATCATCCCGGTAATTAAACCTAAAACATAAAAAAAGGTACCGGTATTAACGCATTCAACGGCCACCAGGTCGTATTCCTCCTTGCCCGTATTCAAATACAGGACACTATAAACTACCGATATGGTAAAAACAGTGAACATGGCTATCCACATAGGCACGTGGAAATAAGTGTTCCTGATTGTTTCGTGCAATATCGGAAGGGTTGGCACGCCAAACAAAAACCCTGCGATTAAAGTGTAAAGAATGATCAGGACCGCCAATACTTTCCACCAGGTTTGATATATAAATTTCATACTTTTTTACGCGGTAAAGGTACTGTTTTTGTTCATTGGTTCATTGGTTCACTTCTGATCAGGCACATAATCAACCGGCAACATATCCGAAAGCCTGTCTCTCGACCATGTCCCTTCATAAATCGGCGCATTTGCTACTATAATTCCATTCATGTCAAATATTGCATAGGGCGCCATTAACGTAACAACACTTACCGCGTAATTTGGCATGTCCATTGGCCTGTACAAATCCTTATTGTATACATCATCCGTTTTTTTAGTATAGACCACATATAAATAATTTTGAAAATGTATATCGAATAATCCCTGCTGCTCATCCCGGTTCAGGATTTCAAACGTAAATAGTGCCGGTTTAATTAAATTATCGCGGTAATATTTTGATTTATTTGCCAGGCTTATCCAGTAATTTGCAGAATCTGCCCTCCTTATTTCGGTAAAGTATTTTATCTTACGCCTGATCACTTCCTCTTCGGGCCTTTCGGGATTAAGATAACGGGATAACCTGTATATCTGAAAACCCTGTTCGGCTAATTTATCGGCGTATAACGAACGGTAAAAATGCATAGCAGAACCATAATAAGCTTCTTCGCGTTTCTCGTGCCACCTTTTTTTCTGCGCTTCGCTGCCTGGGAGTTCTTCAAAAACCTGCTGTCCTTCCCTGGAAATCAGCCCCGCTATTTTATCAATTTTAAAATCATTGAGCAAAAATTTTACGCGGTAACCCAGCGCCTTATTCTCAACAACCAAAAACTCATCGGCGTCTGCATGTAATAATTGTTTTGATGGATTATAAGTTAAATTGAGGATATGCGGGTTAATAACCTCGCAATATTTAGCATTTTCATCTGTGCCGATAAACTCCTTTCTGAATGCCTCATAATTTTTTTTCCAGTCGGCGCTTGATGAAATTACTACCTCTCTGAGCTGCAGCGGCTTTTGTGCCAGTTCAATATCAAGTTTTATGGGTTCGCGACCAACCAGGATAGTTTTTGAATATTCTTCGTACCCCAATATGCTTACTACCAATGTATATTGGCCGGGCCTTATACCGCTGAGGAGGTACTTGCCGTCCTCGTTGGTCGCAGACCCAATTGCGGAATTACTTAAAAAAACGCTCGCCCGCGGTAATGGTTTTTTACTGTCGGCATTGGTTACGGTACCGCTGATAATGCCGTTTTGGGCAAAAACAGCAAACGGGAAAAATACACAAATTAAGATGAGCCAGGGGAATCGCATCGGGTAAAATTATAGTTTATTTTCAAAATGCTAAGATAGTCCGAAAGTCCGAAAGTCCGAAAGTCCGAAAGATTTTTTTAGATTAACGGGCGGGTTGGGGAATCATTTTAGCGCCCTCTAAATGGTGTAGCCTTCATCAACACCTTTAAATGACAATAATAATGTGAATAATTTCCGCCGGCAGGGGAGGTATTTAGCTGCTGCTTCTTTCGGACTTTCCGACTCAACCTCAATCGCGCCATAAAAAAGGGAAAAGCAACAGGGCCGTGGCTATCACAATAACATTAATCGCCAAAAGCACACCCATGTTACTGTAGCTAAAACTACGTTCAATGCCATCCATCGCGTTTTTACTGAGCCTTATCAGCAATAAAATAACGGGGATAATAACCGGGAAACTCAAAATGGCCATTAACGTGCCATTGTTTCCCGCTTTTGAGGCAATAGCAGAGATCATAGTGAAAACAGTAGAAAAGCTGATACTTCCCAGCAATACGGTTAAAAAATAAAATAACGGGTCGCCAATAGTATTGGTAAAAAAAAGCAGGTAAACCAGCAATGCCAGGATACTGAGCAGGGACATTAACAGGATGTTATAAATTGTTTTTGAAAGTATGATAGCCTGCGGACTGGCTATGGAATAATAATAGAGCAAACGGCTTTTACTCTCCTGCATAAAGCTTTTGGCGATGGCGTTAACCGACGCAAATAACATAATTATCCAGAACAAAACATTCCAAACAACAGGATAACTTTTGCTTCCGCTAAAGCCGGGATTTAAGTTGAACGAGATGTAGCAAATAAACACAGTTGACACTACATACAGCAACACACCGTTAAAGGCGTATTTTGAACGCCATTCCAGCACAATTTCCTTTTTGAAAAGGACCCAGGTTTGGTTGAAGAGTTGCATGGGGTAAAGATAGCTATTAGTCACATGACTTTATGTTAATGCGCAAGACTTCATCCCGCGTTTGGAATATTTCGCCCTTTTGTGGCTAAAACAGAAAAAGTCTTGAAAGGACGCAATATGTCAGCGACTGGTATAAACCATCGAAACAATAGGGTTGAATATGATTTTAATTTGATATAATTTAGCGACCAATACAATATGCACCCATGCCACTTTGCTATTACAAAACACCCATTGGTTTTGCGAGGATCACCGAAGAAGATGATTGCATCACCTCCATTTACATGCTTGATGAGGAGTTTGAGGCAACGCCTCCCGAAACACCCTTATTAAAAAAAGCTGTTCAACAATTAGACGAATATTTTGCCGGTGAGCGTAAGGTATTTGATCTGCCCATCAAACAGATTGGTTCACCTTTTCAGCAAAAGGTTTGGGATCAACTGCTTAAAATAGATTTCGGCCATACCATCAGCTATATGCAGCAATCAAAATTTATGAATAACCCATTGGGCATAAGGGCAATTGCATCGGCAAATGGCAAAAATCATTTGATAATTGTTGTTCCCTGTCACCGTGTTATAGGGTCAGATGGCAGCTTAACCGGTTTTGGATGCGGTATTTGGCGTAAAAAATGGTTGCTTGAACACGAAGCGCGCGTAATGGGTACCGGACAAACTAAACTTGCACTTTAACCATCTCTCCTATCTTTAACAAGCGTTTGATCTTCCGGTGAAGTTCCTGCGGTTGAAATGGCTTCGACAATACATCATTCATTCCCGATAAAAGTGCCTCTTCCTGTTCATAGTCAAACGATGCCGCCGACAGTGAGATGATAGGGATACTTCTTTTGGGCTCCGAAAAATTCTTTCGTATCGCTTTAGCTGCCTGGTAACCGTTCATCTCGGGCATGTGGGTATCCATTAATACCAGGTCGTAGTGGTTAGCCTGTAGTTTATCAAGCACTGTTTGCCCGTTATCAACCATTTCAACTTCAATGTTCCAATCTTTAAGCATTTTTGACAATATAAACTGGTTAACCAGGTTGTCTTCGGCTACTAACAGACGGACGTTTTCAAATTGTTCGAGTACCTGCCCGGTTTTAAAGGCGGTTTTTTCTTTGGGCTTCACGGCTATAGCGTACCAATTAATAAAACTAAATGTGCTGCCTTTACCTTGCTTGCTTGCTACTACAAGCTCCCCTCCTTTTAATTCAACCAGCTTTTTTACAATGGCAAGCCCTAAACCTGTTCCGCCGTATTTAGCGGCCGTATCTTCTTCAGCCTGCTCAAACGAATCAAAAACACTGGCCAACCGGCCTTCGGGTATCCCAATCCCGGTATCTTCAACGGTGAACTTTAATTGCACACGTTCTTCATTTTTTTCCAATACCAAAACCTCTAACCTTACATAACCACGTTCCGTAAATTTAATGGCATTGCTCAATAAATTCATTAAAATCTGGTTTAAACGCAGCGAGTCGACCACTAAATTTACAGGAACATCAGGAGCGATCGTCAATATAAATTCAATATTATTTTCGTCGGCTTTAAACTTTAATAAACCATATACTGACCTGAGCAGGTCATGAACATTATTTGACGACCTTACAATACTAAATTTGCCGGCCTCCATCTTCGCAATATCCAGCACATCATTAATTACACCCAATAGTGATTCGGATGATACTTCAAGCAGGTCAACCATGCTGTTCTGCTGTTCATCAAGGTGCGTTTTGCGTAACAAGTTGGTCAAGCCGATAATTCCGTTAACAGGCGTGCGCAGCTCATGGCTCATGTTAGCTAAAAATATTTCTTTTACCTTTTTTCCATGTTCAGCCGTTTCCTTTGATGTAATGAGTTGGTTTTGATAGCTTTTTTGCGCGGAAATATCGCTGATATTTAAAAAGATAGTTTTGTTTTGCCACGCGGCACGGCATTCCACCCAAATTACGTTCTTATTAAAGGTGTTAAACTGAAAATCGAAGACTGTAGTGCCTAAACTGTCTTTTACTGTTTCAAGTTTTTTACGAAATGCATCCCTTTGACCTTCAACTGCAAAATCAATAATGCATTTACCCAGGACATCCTCCTGGCTATAACCTATAATTTTTTTAACTGCGGGGTTGATATCCTGTATAACAAAATTTTTTGCATCGACAGAACAAATAATATCGGCCGAGTTTTTTACTACGACAGCAAAATTTTGAAGTTCAACATTTTTCTGTTTAATGTCGGCTTGCTGACGGGCCAATTGAATAAATGAGTCGACTTTTGCTAATGTTACATTAACATCCAGTGGTTTATAAAGGTAGTCTATTGCCCCCGTTCCAAAACCCTTAACGGCATACTTAACTTCCTTTGATATTGCGGTTACGAAAATAATCAGAATGTCTTTGGTGCGCTGGTTTGACTTCAGCGTTTCTGCCAATTCAAAACCATCCATTCCGGGCATTTGAACATCTATCAAAGCAATAGCGATCGGGTTTTCCCAGGCAATTTTAAGGGCGTCGTTTGGAGATCTGGTAGAAAAAATCCTGATATCATCACGATTGAGCAGAGCGTCGAGTGCGATGATATTTTCTTCTTTGTCGTCAACAATAAGAATGTTAATTGGAATCATTTCGGATAAAATAGATAATGTCCTTTTTTGTTTGAATAAGATAGTTTTTAAAGTCAATAAAACCTGTCCCACAGCTACAGCAACGATGTCTTTAAAAGTTCAAAAATCTCATTTGTACCTAATACGTAATCTACCGCATTAATGTTTATCGCTGCATCAGGCATTTCGGGCATTTCGGCCTCTGATGGGTCCTGGACGATGGTTAATGAGCCTGCATTTTTTAGTTTTAGCATCCCCTGGGCACCGTCCTTGTTTGCCCCCGAAAACAATATAGCCGTACAGCGTTCCCCGAAAGCTTCAGCAGCACTTTCAAACGTTATATCAATTGATGGCTTCGAGAACCACACCGCGTCCGAAACATCTAAACCAAAATAACCTCCTTTTTCAATTAAAGTATGATAGTTTGCCGGGGCTACGTAGATAGTGTTTTTATTTATTTTGTCCTTGTCACTGATCTCCTTTAGAGGCATCCTGCTGTTTTCGGAAAACATTCTTTCTATATCACTCTGAAAATTTTTTTTCCGGTGGATAACAATGATCACAGTTTTGTTCAAATCAGGCGGTAAATTTTTCACGACCTGGAAAATCAGGTTAAATGAGCCCGCAGAGCCGCCCAACAATAATACATCAGAGTTGTGCCAGCGGCCTGATATGTTTTCGTCAAAATCCAATTTTCTGGTATATATTTTCTTTTTGATCAATGACCTTAAATTTCATTTTAAATAGATCAGAACGGATTGTTTCCTTACTTCCGAGGCATAAAAAACCATGCGGACATAAACTATTGTAAAAAAGGTTTAGTATTTTCTCCTGAAGCGGCGTCTCAAAATAAATGAAAACATTTCTGCAGCAAATTAGTTGAAATTCGTTAAAGGCGGTGTCGGAAATCAAATTATGAACCGTAAACAAGGTGTTTGTTTTTAACTCATTATGAATCGCCGCTGCATCGTACATGGTTGTAAAATGATCAGTTAAAGATCCGCGAAGACCCGATAAAGTATAGTTCTCCGCATAGTTTTTTATATTTCTAAAACTGTAAATCCCTTTGCGGGCTTCTTTTAGCACTACCGTATTAATATCGGTACCGTAAATAAAGGCCCTTTCTTTCAAACGCGCCTCGTTCAGTAAAATTGCAAGTGAGTAAGGTTCTTCCCCGGACGAACATCCGGCTGACCATATTTTTATTTGCTGATAGGTAGAAAGATAGGGTAAAACCAGGCGGCTTAAAGCTTTGTAGAAACCAGGGTCGCGAAACATCTCAGTAACATTTACCGTAATTTCTTCTAAAAATTCCTGAAAAAATGAAGGGTTGTTAACTAACAGGTGCTTTAGGTCATAAAACCCTATTTTTTTTATCATCATTATCCGGGTGATCCTTCTTTTTAATGATGCCTTTGTATAATCCGAAAAATCAAAACCGTGGACCCTTTTTACCAGGTCAATAAGTTCGGCAATTTGCTCGGTGGTTAAGCTTTCCGGTAAAGCGTTCATATTTAAATTTCAAGCCAGAGCTGCATTAATGAAATTAACCTGTCCATATCAACGGGCTTGGTAATATAATCGTTTGCCCCGGCTTCTATACACTTTTCCCGATCATTCATCATGGCCTTGGCGGTTAAAGCTATCACAGGCAGTTTGGCCCATTTGCTTTGTTTCCGGATATACCTCGACGCCTCATACCCGTCCATAACAGGCATCATTATATCCATTAGCACCATGTCAATATCCGCAATCTCTTCCAGCTTTTTTATAGCTTCCTGACCGTTGGTGGCTATTTCAACCATCATTTCATAGTTTTCCAGGGCGCTGCTTAATGCAAAAATATTGCGCATATCGTCATCAACTATCAATATTCTTTTTCCTTTTATGGCATCCCTGCTTTTGGTAATAATTTTATTCCCGGATATTAATTGCCCCCCCCCTTCGTGTCCCCCCTGACTCACGAACCTTATTTAAAAATAAGTTGACCTCGTCAATAAGCCTGTCGGCAGATTTATGGGTTTTTATCACCATCGCATTGGCATAATTCATCAGCCTGCTAACCGAAATTTTGTCCAGTTCCATAGCTGTGTTTATGATAACGGGGAGCGTTTTGAAACGCTCAATTGCTTTGATCTTATCCAAAAGGTCCAGCCCGGCTATGTCGGGCAGGTTAAGGTCAAGGATCACGCATTGATATTCATTTTCATTGAGCATCCTGAATGCCGACGCGCCATCAAAAGCCTGGTCAATAGTTATGCCCTGGCTTTGCATCAGGTGGTGTAAAGCATGGCTTTGTACTTTATTGTCCTCAATCAGTAATATCTGTTTAAATTTTACGCCGCTATGCTCAATAATATCATTAAATAATTTATCCAGCGCACCAGCCGGTATTGGTTTTTTAAGAAAACTGATCGCGCCTTCAACGTTCACACGATTACCCGCAACATTGCCGGCCGACATCAGGTGAACCGGGATATGCGCTGTTCTTTCATCCTGCTTTAGTTCTTTTAATATCTGCCACCCATCTTTACCTGGCAGCATAATATCCAGCACTACCGCATCGGGCTGGTTTTCTTTAATAATTTCGACGGCGTTTGTACCCTCGTTTATAATTATTGATTTGTACCCATGATCAATAGCGTAATCATGCAAAATATCGGCGAAGTTTTTGTCATCCTCAACGATTATCACAAGTGGTTCCCGGTTATTTTGTGCAACTACTTGTTTGGCAGGCTTCAAAAATCCGGCTTCAGGTTCATAAGTTTCTGCCGTTGCAATGTTTTCAGCTGCTTTTTCAGTTATTTTGGGATTTACAGGTATTGTTAAAACAAATTCGCTCCCCTTGCCTGGTTCACTTGTTAAAGAAATATCGCCGCCAAGTAATCCTACAAGTTCGCGGCTTATTGACAAGCCTAAACCTGTACCACCATACCTGCGGCTGGTTGAACCGTCAGCCTGCTGAAATGCCTCAAATATTATTTTCTGTTTATCGTGAGGGATACCAACGCCGGTATCTTTAATACTGAAACTTATGGTTTGATCATCGTTACCCCGTTGTGCATTTACGGTTACCGAACCATTGGCTGCTGTAAACTTGAATGCATTCGAAAGCAGGTTTTTTAAAATCTGTTCAACCCGCATTTTATCGGTAATTATGTTTTCAGGCAAATCTTTAGCAGACTGTAATTTGTATTTGATCTTTTTGTTCCTGGCAACCTCGGTAAACAACATTTCCATGTCATGTAAAACTTCGGTAATATTTACCAGCTCATTTTGCATTTCCAGTTTACCGGATTCTATTTTTGACAGATCAAGGATATCATTGATCAGCGCAAGCAGGTCATTCCCGGCATTAAATATTACGCCAGCATATTTAACCTGGTCTTCTGAAAGATTGGCTGGTTTATTGTCTTTGAGTATTTGCGCTAAAACCAAAATACTGTTTAAAGGCGTCCTTAACTCATGGCTCATGTTGGCCAAAAACTCCGACTTGAATTTTCCGGTAGCTTCAAGTTCTTTTACCTTGAGATCAATAGATTGGCGCACTTCTTCGATCGCCTGGTTTTTTTCTTCGAGTAAATTGGCTTTTTCTTCCAGATCAGCATTTGTATTCCGCAATTCTGCCTGCTGCGATTTTAACTCCTCTTCTGATTCCTGCAGCATTTCTGTTTTGCTCAGCAACTCTTCGTTGGTAACCCGCATTTCTTCCTGCTGGGTCTCCAATTCTTCAGCCTGCTGCTGCACTTGCGATAACAGGTCGTGCATTATTGACCGGGCCTGTGCAGTATTTACGGCGATCCCTATATCCTCTGTTACATTTAAGACATATTCACTACTGCCCTTTTCCAATTTTTTATCGAAAGCTACCTCCATTACCCCCTTTAGTTTTTTATCGAAAAAGAATGGTACAATAAAGCTTTCTGTTAAATCCTGGAGAATTACAGACGAACCAAGCTCAAGCTTATCATTTATTTTACCTTTTACGACGGCTGCCTTTTTATTTTTTGCCGCCTGCCCCAGCCATCCTTCATTTAATTTAATTGTCTTTTTTAAGGCAGCGGGATCGTTAAAAGCATAAGAAGCACATAAGTTAAGTAATTCATTATCTTCGTTATATAAATAAAATGTGCCTGCCAATGCTTCGGTATAGCTGCATACTTCTGTTAATATGTTCTCTGCGAGCGTTGCCTCGCTTTGCTGCCCCTGCATTTTTTCATTGAGCAGGCCGGCACCGGTAAGGAGCCAGTTTTTAGCGGTATTTTCGGCCAGAACAGTTTCAAGTTCGGCATTGGTAATTTTTATATCATTTTCAATCTGCTTTTGCCGCTCAAAAGAGCCCTGTATATAAAAGAACAATACGATAATAATGAACATAAAAACAGCGGAGCCACCGATAATAATGTAAAGCACCCTTGATGAAGATGCCTGGGAGTTTGATTTGCGGGCGGCAAGTAACTGGTTTTCAGTTGTTATAAGGTGGTCATTTAGTGCACGTATCTGGTCCATGTTATGCTTCCCGTTAAGAAACATATTGTTTTGCACCATGTAATCAAGTCCTTTAACCGGCCGTGTGTCAATATTTTCCCTTAGAATAGCCAACTGAGCAGAAGTATAAAAATTGATAGAATCTACCCTTTTTACCTGCACAGGGTTATCCTGCACAAGATCTTTTAATTGTCCGAGATCAGTGCTGATGCCGGGAAGTGCGGAAGTATACGGATCAAGAAAAAGCTTTTCGTTTGTCGCACCGAATCCGCGCATACCCGTTTCAGCATCGGTCATCAGCTGCAATAAGTCGGTGGATGTTTTTATAACCTTTTGCGTATGTTCAACGGCAACGGTATCATCTTCTAATTTATTAATGCTTTGATAAGATAATATCCCGACAGTTAGGACGAGTGTGACAGATAGTATAAAACCAATTAAAACCTGCAGGCGAAAGGAGAATTTTGGCATTGTTTTGTCTTAGGCTGATACAAATATGTTAAAAAAGTGCCTTAAATTTACTACCGACGTAACAGACATTTGACATAACAACAATTTTTTAAGATTTTGTTTCACCGGGGACGAAATTATTTAAAGCTTTGTTTTTTAGCAACATGCCCGCTATTGCCAGCAAGGGTCCTCCGAACAATAAATACCAGCCCCATTTAAATTTTAATTTTGAGGTAAGGTATTTTGCCACAAAATGCAAAGGAATGAAATTGAATGACATCCGTACCTTTAAAATCGCCAGGAAATAAAAAAGAATCACCAAAATAAGTGATAACCAAGCCGAAAGCCTGATAATTTTCTTCTCATTAAAAACCGTTCCGATTATACCAACCACCGCAACCAGTAATATCACAATACCATAGGGTTTGTTCCCATCGTAAACATCCCAGCTGCCAATAATTGGTTTAACAATCGGGCAATAAGTACCCGCAATAAGTATCACAAAGCCGGCGAAAGATAGTAAGGTATTGAGGCGCATTTTACTTGGGGCTTATTTCCATTTTATCGGCAAAATGGGCGCAGTAATCGCGCAGGTCCTCTACAATATTTGTTTCGCCGGTGGCGCGCAGAAAGCTGTCACCCATAGTTTGCAGGGTTTCATAAAAAAAGCGTTTCATTTCGTCCACAGGCATATCTTTGGTCCAAAGGTCAATACGCAGGGTGTTTTTATAATTCTGGTCCCATAGGGCAAGCATGATTGATTTTACGGGCAGCGCCTCTTTATTCTGCGCATCCGTTGATTCCCAAAGAATACTTTCAGGTACATTATTATCGTCGAGGTTTATTGTAAGTTTAATTTCGGCTGTTTTCATTTATTTAAGAAGTAAAAATATAATAGCCGCCAAAGTTATAAAGCTTAGCTCTACAATCCATATTTTTTTAGTTTCGGAGAAAAAATTACGGAACATAATATCCATAAATGATACTACGAATGCAAAAAGTAAAAATATCCAGCCAATGGGGCCGCTCATGTTTTTAAACTGGTGGCCCGAAATTTTCAGGCCGTATATCCAGCTGTAAACAGCTATGAACAAAAAAAATGCGCTCGCAAAGTTTAGGGGGGTAATTCTGAATTTCATTTTATTAATGCTTCTTTCTGTACGATTTTGGTGATTTCGTTCTTTTTGCTTTTGGATTACGGGACGTTTTTGATTTGGCGTCATCAAATTTCTTCCGCTGGTTCAGGGTTTTCTTTTCGTGAAATGCTCCTTTAAAATCAGGGTCTTCCCTGCGCTTTTGCATGTCGATCTCTTTGTCCTGTTCCTGCTTTTCTTCATAAGCTGTCGTTTCTATAAATACACCATCAGGAATTGTCTTTACAGGGATAGATTGCCTGATCAGCTTTTCAATTTTACGGGTATAATATTCTTCGGCAGGGTTGCAAAAAGTAACGGCCACCCCTAACTGGTATGCGCGTCCTGTACGGCCTATGCGGTGAACATAGTCTTCTATCACCACCGGAACATCAAAGTTTATCACGTGGCTTACATCACTTACGTCAATGCCCCGCGAGGCTACATCTGTTGCCACCAAAATTTTAACTTCGTCGTTCTTAAATGCGTTAATGGCATTAATACGCGTATTTTGCCCCTTATTAGCATGTAACACCTTAACTTCCTTTTCGCCAAATTTTCGCAACAGAAATTTATACACATCCTCTGCTGCAATGCGGGTTTTGCAGAAGATCATGAGCTTTTTTATATCATCTTCTTTTTCCAGCAGCTTTTTGAGCAGGTTTATTTTTGTTTTAACATTGGGTACGTAATATAATTGCTGATCAACGGTTTGCGCCGGGGTTGCCTGCGGCGTTACCTCGATAATGGTGGGGAACTCCAGAAAATTATTGGAAAGCTCGTGAATCTTATCAGACATGGTAGCCGAAAAAAGCAGATTCTGCCGTTTTACAGGCACAACTTCTAAAATGCGGTTGATTTGCGGCATAAAGCCCATATCCATCATTTTATCGGCTTCGTCAAGTACTAAAACCTGTAATGTTTTAGTCACAACATGGCCTGCCAGGTACAGGTCCATAAAACGGCCGGGGGTGGCCACAATAATATCTGTTCCATTATTTAACTGCCCGATCTGCGTTTTAGGGCCGAGCCCGCCGTATAAAACCACCACACGCAGATCGGTATTGGCGGCAAATGTTTTTACATTTTCTTCAATCTGCATGGCCAGCTCGCGCGTTGGCGAAATAATAAGCGCACGTGCATGGTCGCCCTGGGCATATTTCAGCTTCATCAGGATCGGCAATACGTAGGCCGCTGTTTTTCCCGTACCGGTTTGCGCTATGCCCATTACATCCTGCCCGTTTAATATCGGCGGGATCGCTTTTTGCTGGATAGGCGTTGCTTCGGTATAACCGGCATCGCCAATTGCATTTAAAATTTGCCTGTTAAACTTAAAATCCTCAAAGGTTACACCCATCCGGCAAAGATAGGTTTTTTGAAGTCCGAAAGTCCGAAAGTCGGTAAAGTCCGAAAGTTTGGTACTGTAATTTGCAGGGTTTTTAAAGCAAAAGCTATATTTGGCTTTTCTTATAAATTAGCTGGTAATTTATTTCAATATATTATTTGTATTAGTTATCCCCTTAAATCCGTTCTAGAAAAATATGCTGAAATAATAATGAGAAAAATTAATATGAGGACCCCATTGCTATTGGTAATAGTTTTTTTCTGTGCGATGAATAGTTACGGGCAAAATACCACGTTGCATTATATAAAGTTTTTTCATATTGGCGAAAATCTCGTACCTGTGCCTACGCTTAATATAAGTTTTGAAGATGGTGAGGTCCCCAAAGATTCAGATGAACGGGTGATCGATACCTTACCTGCAAAGTCGATAGTAACCGACGAAAGATCGTATAATAACGTTTTGAGCTATATAAAAAAAACCAATTTCCAAATCGGCAAGGATGCCGGCAAACTGTATTTTGGAACGTTCAAAATTATAGCCGCAGAGAACTATTATTATTTACCAGGGAACAGTGTTACCGTTTATTTTAAAAATATGGCCAGGTATTTAAAAAAAAACAAAAGCGATCCTCAACTTATCCAGGCAATAATTGACAATTATCCCTGGATATTTAATCCGTAGAAGCCGCTGCTAAGTCAAAAGGCTTGAGTCCGAAGTCTTAAGTCGAACTTTGTGATTTTGTTTACATTCGGGGCTTCCGACTTCCTCCCGACTCACACCTCAAATTCAATCTTAAATTCAGTCCCTTTATTTTCTGTGCTTTTTATACTGATTTTTCCACCGAGTGTTTCAACCTGCGTTTTTACCATAAACAAGCCCATGCCTTTGCCTTCTATATGGTTGTGAAACCGTTTGTACAGACCAAATACATCTCCGCCATTTTTATTAAGGTTGATCCCCATGCCATTGTCGGCAAAAATCAATTCCATTTTATTTTTTTCCAGCCGGCTTTCAATTACTATAAAGCTTGGAATATGCTGCCTTCGGTATTTGATACTGTTTGAGATGAGATTGTAAAATACACTGTACATATAAGATTTTATGGTTAACAAGCCATTTATCTCCGAAAAATCATGTTTTATTGTTATACTATTTTTGTCGATCAAATTTTTGATGCTCGTCTTTATATCGTCAACCAGTTCCGAAAAATGTACTATCTCTTTATTGTTGCTAATTTCGCCTTTTACCTGTAAAATATTGTTTAGGTCCTGCACAACGTTGTCAAGTTTTTTAACGGAGTCGCTGATACCTTTACTTAATACTTCTTTGTCTTCTGTGTTTAAATCCGGGTCATTTAATACACTTACTGCACCAATGATATTGGCCACGGGAGATCTAAGATTATGGGAAATAATATAACCAAATTGTTCCAGCTCCGTATTGCGCAGTACCAGGTCGTTGACCATTTTGATACGCTCTATCTCGGCCAGTTTTCTATCTGTTATATCCTGCAACACACCATAAAGCCTGACAGGTTTGCTGTTGTTGTCAAATTCAAACCGCCATTCGCTGTTGGCGTACCTTACCACGCCATCTTTTCGTATCAGCCGATAATCCATGGATGCATCCTGGCAAGACAAGAAAGCGTCCCTGCATAATTTTATATCATCCGGGTGAATAAATGACGAGAATAATTTGTCCGACGGCGCAACCTTCTTTTCCACCCCTAAAATATTGTACATCTGGTCCGACCAAACTTCTGAAAAATTCTCTAAATCAATTTCAAAATTGCCTATATGGGCAATCGCCTGCGCTTCTTTTAGTTTCGTCTCGCTTTTTATCAAATTTCCCTCTGCAATTTTCCTTTCTGAAATATCGCGACTAAAAGCACAGTTAAATTCTGCATCCCCAAATTTTATGTAATTGGCCCTGATCTCCACAGGGATTAACCGCCCGTTCTTTGCCTGTTGAACGGTTTCAAAAAAAAGTGAACCTTTTTGACGAAGCTCCGAAAAATGAATATGCCATTTATTAGCATTATAGTGAGGATCAATATCCGGAACGGAAAGTTCAACCATTTCTGGCCGGCTGTAGCCAAGCATCACACATGCCGCTTCATTAACGTTAAATATCCTGGCATCAGGTGTCATCCAAAAAATGGCATCCCCGGCGTTGTCAATTGCAAACTGGGTTAACAACAGTCCCTCTTCAGCCAGCTTTTTCTCTGTAATATTCCGGAAATTGGAGACCAGGGCGTTGATACCCGGCTCGTGGAGCATATTGGTAAGGGTGCCTTCGCACCAAATCCAGCTACCGTTTTTATGCCGCCTCCGCTGTTGGTAGTAAAATGACCCACCGTGATTTCGCAGTATCTTATCCCTGTTTTTTACAGTTTCAGAAATTTCATCCGGATGAATGATATCGAAAACTGATATTTTAAACAGTTCTTCCTCCGAATATCCCAGGCCTTTCATTATTGAATTGCTTCCGTATATGAACTTTCCACCAATAGTAGAAAGCGTTATCATATCGGCGCTTTTCTCTATCAGTACCCGAAAACGCCGTTCATTTTGAACCATTAATTCCTGGGCGCGCTTAAGTGCTTTTTCTTTTTCAAAAATATCAAGCGCAAAAGAAATATCTGCGGCCAGTTCTGTCAGCAATTCAATTTCTTCTGTGCTGAAAAAATTAGATTCTGCGGCATACAAATTAAAAGTGCCGATAATGCTGCCAGCTTTTTTTATAGCCAGAACCATACTTGAACATACACCTTGTTTAACGGCTACCGATCTCCAGCTTTCCATTTCAGGACTGTTCAAAATATCATTACAGATATGATAATTGCCCGTGTGTAATATGTAGTGTTGCGCAGATGTGGCCCTTAAGGGTATATCGTTGAATCTTTTAATATCCTCTGCAATTATTCCTATCTGTTCAACCAGTGTGACAGTTTCGTTTTCTTTGTCGTACAGGCCTATCCATGCTATTTTGAACTTGCCGAATTCGATCGCTATCTGGCATGCATTGTGGAAAAGCGCTTCTTCATCTTTTACATATAAAATATCCTGTTTTATCTGGCTGATGAAGGCGTACAGATGGCTTGCCTTATTTAACTCAGTAACGCGCTTCGCTTTCTCTTCGTTTTGGACAATGAGTTCTTTGCCGGCAATAATCACCTCTGCAGCACGCTTTTCCTTCTCCAGGTTCTGAAAAGCAAGTTCCTTATTTGCAATGATTAACTCCGCCGCACGTTTTTCTTTTTCATTATTTTGAAATAAAAGTTCCTTGTTTGCAACAGCGAGTTCCTGGGCACGCTTTTCTTTTTCGTTACTCTGAAATAAAAGCTCCAGGTTTGCGATAACCAATTCTGCGGCGCGTTTTTCTTTTTCCGAGTTTTGAAATAAAAGCTCTTCGTTTGCGATAGCTAATTCTGCGGCGCGTTTTTCTTTTTCCGAGTTTTGAAATAAGAGTTCCTGATTTGCGATTGCTAATTCTGCGGCGCGCTTTTCTTTCTCATCATTCTGAAATAAAAGCTCTTCGTTTGCGATGACTAATTCAGCAGCGCGTTGCTCCTTTTCTTCGCTTTGAAACGAAAGTTCTTTATTCGCAATCACTAACTCAGCAGCCCGTTTTTCTTTTTCGTTGTTTTGAAACAAAAGCTCTTCGTTTGCAATGGCCAGTTCTGCTGCACGTTTCCCTTTTTCGGCATTTTGATAAATAAGCTCTTTGTTGGCAATCATCAGCTCTGCTGCCCGATTTTCCTTCTCTTCGTTTTGAAAAGCTATCTCTTTATTGGCAACCGTCAAATCATCAGCAGCCTTTTTGCTGCTTTGCTCCGAAGTTTGTTTAACGAAGCCTTTCAGCAGGGATGATTTTAACATTTTTGGATTTAAATTTCATTATCATTTCTCAAACGACGGGTAAGGATATTGAACAGCAGCGTAAATCGATATTAAAACACTTTTTATAACACCATTGAGCACCCTGGAGATTACGAAGTAATAGTCCCTTTACTAAAATTCCCGCATTTCCCGGGAAAATATTTCCCAGGCCTCTACAGGGTAAAAACGGAAGCAATTTGTTGAGGTAAAAGCGCATCACTTTTAAAACACCATTTGTATTATTTTGTTTCGGCCGCTTCATATTAAAGGACAATCATACACCTGATTAGCGTATTTATGCCGGTTACCGTTAACCGGATCACTTATTTTTTAGTTGTTTTTTCAGATGGAATGGCTAAACTCAAGAAAAGCGGGTAATTATCAAAAATCCGGCCCATACGACTATATTTGCATCATGTCTTCCATTCTCATCAAATCGGCCACTATAGTTAATGAAAATAAGCAATTTGTTGCGGATGCTTTGGTGAAGGATGGGTTTGTTGAACGGATAGATAAACGAATTGATATAAAAGCCGATATAGAGATCAATGCAGAAGGACTGTACCTGTTTCCGGGATGTATTGATGACCAGGTGCATTTCCGCGAGCCAGGATTAACTCATAAGGCTACTATTTATACGGAATCAAGAGCAGCCGTGGCCGGAGGTATTACCTCCTTTATGGAAATGCCAAACACGGTCCCAAATACGCTAACAAAACAACTGCTCGAAGATAAATACCAGATCGCATCCCAAACTTCGCCGGCCAATTACTCTTTTTACATGGGCGCTTCCAATGATAATTTGGATGAGGTATTGCGTACCGATACAGCTAATGTTTGCGGGATAAAGGTGTTTATGGGCTCCTCCACAGGGAATATGCTGGTGGATAATCCTACTACCCTCGAAAACATTTTTGCACAATCGCCTATGCTGGTAGCTACCCATTGCGAGGATGAGGCCACCATAAAAAGCAACCTGGAACACTACAAGCAACTGCTGGGCGAAAATATACCGGTAAGGCTGCACCCGAAGATCCGCAGCGAAGAAGCTTGTTATCTTTCATCGTCAATGGCAGTTGATCTTGCAAAAAAACACAACACCCGGCTGCATATTTTACACATATCCACCGAAAAGGAAACCTATCTTTTTGATAATACGATCCCTTTAAAGGACAAACGGATCACTGCGGAGGCCTGTATTCATCACCTTTGGTTCACTGATAAGGATTACGAAACCAAAGGCAACCTGATCAAGTGGAACCCGGCAGTAAAAACCAAAAATGACAGGGATGCCATTTTGAAAGCTGTACTTAATGGCCGCATTGATGTGATCGCTACCGACCATGCACCGCATACCCTGGAAGAAAAGTCCCAATCTTATTTGAAGGCTCCATCCGGCGGGCCGTTGGTGCAGCATGCTTTACCGGCCATGCTGGAGTTGTACCACCAGGGCAAAATAAGCCTTGAACAAATTGCTGAAAAAATGGCCCACAATGTGGCAACCTGTTTTCAAATAGAAAAGCGCGGTTTTATCCGCGAAGGCTATTGGGCCGATCTGGTGCTGGTTAATTTAAATAATCCCTGGAAAGTAAATACAGATAATATCCTGTATAAATGTAAATGGAGCCCGTTCGAGGGGGTTACTTTTCAATCAAAAATAGTTACGACGATAGTTTCAGGCGACATTGTATGGGATAAGGATAGATTAATTGAGGGCAGTAACGGCAAAAGGTTAAGTTTTGAACGGTAAATTACCCACTACATCCGGATAATCTCATTTTACTGCCAGGTAAATTTTCACCCCTGTTTCCTCAAAACTTTTGGCATTGGCGCCGTAAAGGTCAAAATCAGCAGAATATTTTCTTTCAACGTCGCTGGCCCATATTTCCTGCCATGCTTCGTGAACATTTTCGGGAAACTTACCCGATAAAGTGTAAACCTGGTATTTACTTGCCGGGATGATCATACCGATAAATCCTTCCGTGATATTTGCAAGGGAGTTTATTTTACATCCTATTAAAGCGATATAATAGCCGGTATGATCGGTTTCATAATCAGTATAAACGCAATAAGTATCGTCCGATGCTTTGTCTTTAATTTTTTGGAGCAAATCATCTTTCATGATACGCGACCATAACGCGCCGATATCTTTTTGCGACTGCCCGTTTTGGTTGGTTGTCCGCACTGATACTCCCGCGAGGTAAAATGCAGGCTGTTCAACTATTTCGATTTTTGTTATCACTTCTTTACAATTTGAGTTATTTCTGGTAGAAACGTCAGTAGCAGCTTCTTTGCGCCACCGCTAAAGCCTAGGCGGCACGCGGCCGGACTTCCGGACTTTACTGACTTTCGGGCTATTCTATAATCTTTTTCAATCCATCAAATACCGATTTCCAGTTTTGTTCAGAATGATCCTTCGCCTGCTGGTTTTTAACGCCTTCCTGCGTAATCACCAATGTAGTAATACCATCCTTTTCACTGAGCTCCTGGGTAATATTGTTGTAGTTTTCAGGTTTATCTTCGGTGCCCGACATGCTGCTCCAATAGCTATATTTCAATAATTTCGGCGGGGCGATGTCAAGGATCGTACCTCCATCTTCATATTTATGTCCTTCCCACTCGCCGCTAAAGGTAATGCGGCTGCCAATCTTCCAGTCGGACTTTAAATTTGTGCCAAAAAAGTATTGTTTTACAATTTCCGGGGCGGTAATGCCCTGCCATACTTTTGCGACCGGGGCGTTAAAAGTAATGGTTGTTTTTAATGTTAGTGTGTCCATAATTAGTTGACTGAGTTGATTGAGTTGATTAGGTGAGTGGTTGATTTAGTAAGTAGTTGGGAATACGTTAAACTTAATCAACCACTCACCTAATCAACTCAATCAACCAACAAATTGTTTCCGCAAATTAAAAACAGGCGAGTGACAACCCTATGTCAGTAGGAATTTGACAATTGAAGATTTTTTTGGGCGATGGCCGCCGCTATGTTCCCAACCCGCTCTTTTAAACTATCGGGACTTACAATTTCGGCCACATCCCCAAACATCATAAACCAGCGGGCAAACCCTTCCAATGAACCGGTGAGAAATGTCATTTCGACCTGGTTGCCAATAGTTTTTTCGGACACAAAACCGCTGTAATATTTCTGATATTCAAGGTGCCCGTAAATTGATTTATCAACCCTCATTATTACCAGGTCCAGCTCCTGTTCTTTCGCGGTTTGTGCTATGTAGGCCTTTAATGTAGGGTGCTTGTTGTCGAAAATTTTATCTGTAACAAGTACCTTGTTGATCCTGTCTATCCTGAAATCGCGGTAATCCTTTCGCATCCTGCAGAAGGCTATTAGGTGCCAGTAGTTATCCTTAAAAAAAATACCTATCGGTTCGATGTCCCTCTTAGTATGTTCCTGGCTATGATTAGCAAAATAGTCAATGGTTAAAACTTTTCGCTGGACTATGCTGGCTAAAAGCGGCTGGATGTGATCCTTATTATCCACGTTTAGCTGGCTGTGGCTTTTCAAAACCTCTATTTTTCCGTCAATATCTTCCAGTAAAATTTTTTCGGACGTCTTTAATATCGCCCTGATCTTATACATGGCCGACTTATGATGCTCTGCTGTGGACACATCAGTCATTTTTTCAACAAATTTCTCAGCGGTTAAAAAAGCTGTGGCTTCTTCTCGGGTAAACATTACCGGTGGTAAACGGTAGCCATCCATAATAGAATATCCCACGCCCGCCTCGCCGATAATCGGGATACCCGCTTCTTCCAGCGTTTTTACATCCCGGTAAACGGTACGCAAACTAATATTAAAACGTTCAGCAATATCCATGGCTTTTACCACCCTGCGCGATTGCAATTGAATTAAAATAGCCGAAACCCTGTCGATGCGGTTCATATCACCCAAATTACATAAAAAAAGAAGGAATCTTAATTAAATTTTTTTAATTTGCTGTTGATGAACACCGACGATAAGATAATAACCTTTGCATCTTACTATGACCCGATGCTGGCGCATATTATACGAACCAGGCTTGAGGCAAATGGCGTCGCCTGTTTTGTTGCCGATGAAAACACTATCGGCGCGAATCCCCTCTATAACCAGGCGGTTGGTGGTGTAAAGATCAAGATATTCGAGCGTGATTTAGAAAGGTGCCGTGAAATTTTGGCAACAGAAGGCGACCTGCACGAAAAGGACCACTTTGAAATTGATAACGACTCCAATACTTACGTGGTGTGCCCCTATTGCGCTTCGACCAATGTGAGCAATATTGCGGAAGATTTAAACAAAGGCGAATGGCCTGTTTTGAGCTCAATTTTAAACCTTGCAAACCCGTTCCAAACCCAAATGAACTGGCGCTGCAATAACTGCCAGCGGGAATTTGAATAAGGGTTGGTTGATTTAGTGAGTTGTTGATTGAGTAATATTAACTTGAAAAACGGATACTAATATACAGATTTGTAAACCTAATCTCTATATTAGCGGTTATGTACAACCGCCGTAAGTTTATAAAAATATCGGCCGCTGGCGCCTCGCTGGCGGCTTTATCTTCCTCTGCATTTGCCAGGTCGACTATATTAAAGCCGCCCCCTGCTTTGCCGATAGTTATTTCAACATGGGATTTTGGTATAGTCGCTAACAAGGAGGCCTGGAAAACATTGTCAAGCGGCGGCCGGGCCCTGGATGCGGTTGAAGCCGGCGTAAAAATTCCCGAAGCAGATATGAACAACCATACCGTTGGCAGGGCTGGCTACCCCGATCGCGATGGCCACGTCACCCTGGATGCCTGCATCATGGACGAATTCGGTAACTGCGGTTCTGTGGCGGCAATCGAAAATATTGCCCACCCTATATCGGTCGCCCGCCTGGTAATGGAAAAGACCCCGCATGTAATGCTCGTTGGCGATGGCGCCACCCAGTTTGCAGTGGAACAAGGCTTTAAAAGAGAAAAGCTGCTCACGCCCGAATCTGAAAAGGCCTGGAAAGAATGGCTTAAAACTGCAAAATATTCGCCGGTTATCAATATCGAAAACAAACAGCATGCGCCGGGCAACCAATATAACCATGATACCATAGGCATGCTGGCCATCGACGCAAAGGGAAATATATCCGGGGCATGCACCACCAGCGGCATGGCCTTTAAACTGCATGGCCGTGTTGGCGACAGCCCGATCATTGGTGCGGGTCTTTATGTTGATAACGAAGTCGGCGGCGCAACGTCAACCGGGGTTGGTGAAGAAGTAATACGCAATGTTGGCAGTTTCCTGGTGGTCGAATTAATGCGCCAGGGCCACTCGCCCGAGGATGCTTGTAAAGAAGCAGTGAAACGCATCATTAAAAAGAAGCCGCAAACTGCTAAGGATATACAGGTTGGTTTTTTAGCCATCAACAAAAAGGGCGAGTACGGCGCTTATGCTATACAGCCGGGCTTTTCATTCGCTGTGTGTAATGCCGAAAAGCAAGACCTTTTGATCCCAGGAAAAAGCATTTATTAAATAGTTTATGGTTAATAGTTCATAAGTTTGTCGATGGGCGAAAGTCCATGGACTATTGTAATTATTAAATGGATTAATTTGTACCAAAACCAACTTGCTTTTGTAACGTTTTAGCAAAAAATACACGTTTTGACTAGGGACTATCGACTGTGGTCCATGGACTTTTACCATGAACTATGAACAAAAAAATAACACATGAACCATCCCGTACTACTTGAAGTTTGCGCCAATTCAGTCACGTCAGCATTGGCAGCACAGGAGGGTGGTGCCGCACGTGTGGAGCTTTGCGAAAATTTATACGAAGGGGGTACAACGCCCTCGCATGGAGAAATACTGTTGGCCCGAAAACATCTGCATATCAAATTATATGTGCTGATAAGGCCAAGGGGCGGTGATTTTTTATATTCAGACCTGGAATTTGAAGTAATGGCGGCCGATGTAATGTATTGCGCAGAAGCAGGATGTGATGGCGTTGTTATAGGCATACTGAATGCCGATGGAACAATAGATAAAGAACGATGTGCACAACTGGTGCAAATCGCAAAAACATTGGGACTTGGGGTTACTTTTCACCGGGCATTTGACGTGTGCGCAGATATGGAGCAGGCGTTGGAGGATATAATTGAAATAGGCTGTGAGCGTATCTTAACTTCGGGGGGCAAAAGCACTGCAATAGAGGGCGCGGGGGTAATAGCAGGTTTAGTAAAAAAAGCCGCCGGGCGCATTGCTATAATGCCGGGAAGCGGCATTGATAAAAATAATGTTACCGACCTTGTGCGGTTTACAAACGCTGTTGAAGTGCACTCATCAGCAAGGGCGCGTATAAAAAGCAAAATGAATTATAAAAACGACCATATTATAATGGGCGATAACCTGGGCGATGAGTATGTTTTCCAGGAAACAGATGCCGGAATTGTAAAAAGTATAATTAAATTGGCTAATAAATAAAAATGAGCTATAATTAAATTTCAATTTGATTCCCGATTCGCCTAAATCACTTATATCGTTCCTTCAGTAAATTCATCATAAAAACATTAATATCCCACTGGCTCACAACAGGCTGTTTGGTATAAGGCAGCAAAGGTAAATAGGGCGGCGCCCCAAACTCGGATGTGATGGTCAAGCACGCTGCATTTTCTTTTTGTTTTAATGCATACACTTTGTCCCAGCATTGCAGGTGAAAATCAACGGCCTCCTGCCATTCAGGCGCCCTTGGGTCTGATACCTGCGGGCCTTCGGGATAACCAACCCGCGAATGGATATGGTCGGTACGGGAGATTGCCAGGTTAACAGCTTCCTGCTGATCATGCAAAAAGCTTTCAGCCGTATTGCACCAATGTGAAATATCGAGTGTAATACGCAGGTCATCGATTTTGTGTAAGTACTGGCTGGTTATGTGCGCGGCAAAACTAAACTTGCCCCGGTGGGTTTCGTGCAAAACTTTTACACCAGTAGCTGTCGAAATATTTCTTGCCAGGTCAATAAGCTTTTTGTTTTGGTCGAACGTATAATAGTCTTTCCCGGTTTGGGTGTTTATGAATAAGGGTTTAGCCGATGCAAGGTTCCGTAGCCTTTGTTCATATTGCCGGCAATGCTCGCCGAAATCCTTTTCCGTGGTTTCGTAATGCTGCGCGATAAATTTAAGGCCATGTTTTTCCAAACTGTTCAGTATTAACGCCTTCCCCTTTTCGTCAATTGGCAAGCTGGCTTCAACACCATTATATCCCGCGTGCTTTACATTCTTCAAAAAAATGTCCCATGCTATTTGCTCCTGTCCCCATCGCGGGCAAAAAAATAAGATTTGCATTTTCTGTTTTGTTTAAGAATATAAACCTATCAAATATATCCTATATTTATTCGTAGTTTGAAAGCACATTATGTACAAAGCACTTTATTTGAGCCCGATGGTCCCTTCATATAATGTAAGGGAAACTTTAAGTTTTTTTGTGGAACTTTTTAGTTTTAAAGTTGCCCGGGACGATGGCAACTACGTAATTGTTTATAAAGACAACCATCTGATCCATATTTTAAATGCCGGAACAGACATCGGTGAAATGGAATTCTACCTGGAGGTTGATGATATCGACAGTCTCTGGGAAACCATTAAGGATAAACTGGAAAACACAAAGGTAAAGCCACCTTTTGACCGTGACTATGGCATGCGGGAATTTCACATTATTATCCCGCACACCAAAACGTTGATGTTTGTTGGCCAGGTAATAAAATAGCAGGAATTACATCCCCTTCAGTACCGACAAAATATTCCCGGCCGGGTCTTTAAACCAGGCAATATCCGGGCCGCGACCATCGCCTCTAAAAATGCCTTTTTCGTCTGTTTTAATTGGCGCGCCGTATTGTTCAAAGGTGATGCCGCGACTTATGAGCTCATCTACTGCTTCCCCGATGTCAGGTACCGGGAAATTTAAAACGGTAAAGGTAGCTGGTTCATGGTTTGGTTTAGGATAAATGAGAACTGTGCCGCCGCCATTTGTGTGCAATGTTAAAACCCCCATTGTCCCTTCCGATACTTCCAGGCCAAGCTTACCATGGTAAAAATCTTTTGCTTTTTGCAGGTCGTTTACTGAAAAACTGCTAACTGCTTTGATGTCTTTAAACATATCTTAATTTTTATTTGGTGTAATTAAGTTTCCCCCGATGGCTTTTTGGGTATGTCTTTATGTTATATATAAATTTACCTGGATTAAATTACTAAAAAACGGCGATAATGTCAATTTAATATGCATGTAGCGACATTTTTTTAACAACCAAAAAGCAGGGGCATTGATTTATTTCTCATTTCAAAGAGACTGATTTGCCTGCGTGTGGGGATATTAATTATTCCATTTAACTTATTTACGCGATTGCTGTTTATATTATCTTACCTTTATCGCCTTAATGGAAGATAGACAATATTTAACTACCTGGAAAAGGTACCTGCCAGTTATCCGCTTGCATATAAAAAAGAGCCTTAACGAAGATCAGCAGTTTAAATTAAACATACAAGATTTTGAATCAGCAGGAGATCGTGGAAAATCGGGCTATTCCTTTAGTATAACTATGGAGAACGGCCGCGTGATCACCAACATCAGCGGATCGCCTGTCGCGCGCGACTTATATGAGGCGTTAAAATCCGATGATGCAATAAAAGCGATGCTGCAGGATAAGAGCGTTAAAATAAGTGTTGGCAAATCATTTGTCCTGAGTATAAAAACCAGCCACTTATCTGCCTATAAACAGGTTTAAGTATTCAATCGAACCGCCGCCCTAAGTAACAGGTACTCCGAGGAACCCCTCGCGATCTGCCTCCTGAGCCGGAATGCTTTGCTTTTATTGTCATTCAGTCATGCGTAATCGAAGAATTGCAGGCATTTGGGCCGGATGAAATATCATTTTCACCGGCATCTATAAATAAATTAAACTTTTTCTCCTACTTTTAGTTTAGATTTTAAATATTTATTTATGGATACTAACAGGCTTTCAAAAACGCTGGCAAAAGCGTTAAATGATCAGATGACCAATGAAGCGCACAATGCGCAGATCTATCTTGCCTACGCCTCGTGGGCAAACGAAAAGGGATATGATGGTATTTCCAATTTTCTGTTCCGTCACTCAAATGAAGAGCGTAACCACATGATGAAAATATTGGAATATATTTTAAAAAGGGGCGGCAAGGTGGTTGTAACAGCTATACCTGGCCCCGGCGCTGACCCTGTGAGCGTAAATGATTGCTTTGAAAAGATATTTAAGTCGGAGGTAGAAAACACCACATCTATTTACGAAATAGTGAACATGAGTATGGCAGAAAAAGACTGGGCAACCTGGAATTTTATGCAATGGTTTGTAAAAGAACAGACAGAAGAAGAAACGCTGGCTATGGATCTGCTTTCAAAAATAAAAGTTGCCGGGGGTGAAAAAGCAGGACATGATGCGTTGTATACGCTTGACAGGGATTTGGCAATAACACCTGATGATGCGGTACTGGCGCAGGATGTTACGGTGGAAAAACCGTAAACGCAACCACATTTAACATTCCCCACAGGACTACGCCCTGTGCTGACATATTTCGCCCTTTCAGGGCTAAATTGAGGATACGAAGCCCTGAAAGGGCGAAATATGTCTGCGATGGGTATAGCCCATCGCACGAACAATGTTAGTTAAAGCACTGTTTAAACGCTACCAATACTTTCAAAAACACCTCGCGGTCTACGCCATAGATCGCGGGGTGTTCCGGTTTTATAGGTAAGCCGTTTTTGTATCGGACAGGGAACAATGCAATAAATTCCCGGATAGAAATTTCATAACGCAGCCATGGGTCAGCCCGGTGTATTTCTTCCAGGCGCATTTCAAAAAGGGGAAGGCTTAAAGGGTCGTTCTTCATGGTGGTAAATTAAGCACTCGGCCCTTATTTTTGGCTTATCAGGGTGATGTAACTTGTGGCGGGCAATTTAAACTTTGCTATGCCAGCCTTTACTTTAACCGGCCCGCTTTCCTTCATATTTAATGCTGTAGTGGTGGTGTAAATTTGTAATTGCTTTACATCTAAAGGTAAACCTGTTAATGTTACTTTGCGCCCGGTGCCATTATTAACCAAATGAACAGCATATACGCTTTTTGTATTATCGCCCAAAGCAGCTACTGATATATTAGGCCTGTCACACGATATAGGCATGGCAAAAAGGCCCTTGGGCGTTATCGACAATTGCTTCAAATTCCAAAACCTTTGGCCGGGATGCAGCGGCTCGTTATTGCCAAATATACCACCGCCTATCAGTGGTGAATAATCGGCTGTTAGCTGCCATTGCAATATGGATAGGGGCTGACAAATAGCCAGCAGGCGGGTATACAGGTTTATCTCCTTTAATGCATAAGTTTGCTCCTGGAAAATATCCGGGTAGTTCCAGGCGGCGGCATCAATACTGCCCTCGCCAACGAGCAGCGGAACATTAAGACGGGTAGCAGCATCGGCCCATTTGTGAAGGATATCCGTGTCCCAGCCCCGCCATGAGTGGAAAGAAATAGCGCCGATGTATGGCTTTGCGCCGGGATCGTCCATTGCGGGGTAAATAAATTTGTATGTTGTGGCATCGGAGTTATCGCCAAGCAGCATTTTAGTTTTAAGGCCGTGTGTTGCAAAATATGCCCCGCAGCCTTTGATGAAATCATCATGGTCCTGCGGTGTTAAGCGAATATTTATACCGAGATCTGATTCATTGAACGAAAAAAACTTTACTTCGGTGCCGTATTTATTTTTCAAATAAAGGATATAATCGGCAATGGATTTGTAAATGGCATCCATATTATCTTTATTGAGCGGGTTGCCCCAAACACCGTTAACCGGCCGGAAATTAACGTTACCCTTCACTGCCCAATTTGGAGGGAACCAGGCCGAAAGTATAATCGGGATACCCATGCTATCCAGCCTGTGCGCCATTTGCATTGCCTTTTTAACTGCAGGGGGCAGTTTCCCGGAGTCGGCGCTGGCCGTTGGGTCAATATCTTTATTGGGTTGCCAAAACCGCCAGGGCATTTCGACACGGCTGTAAGCCACGCGCAGGTTTTGCAGGCAATAATCAATAACCTGGGGGTCGGTTCTAGCGTTTTGAAGACGGAAATTACCGCCAAGCCCGTCAAATTCGCGACCCGGCTGCGAGGTATTTAAATCTAAATTGACAGGGGCATTATCAATGTCGCCCGAAGTTTTGATAGTATAAGTCCTTTGTAAGGTATCGCCTTCGTGCACGCCATTTAATTTGAATCCGACATAAAGCTGCAAGTCATTTTTGCGATAACTGGTATCTGTTCGGTACCTGATAACGGCAGGTTCGTCAAACTCAATTTTGAAACCGCGGGCGGGCGAATTAAGTTCAAATCCTTTAGCAGTGTCGTCGTAATTTTTTCCTATGCCTGAGTAATTCTTCAAGGCGTCGTTAACCCCCAACAACCGCAAGCGGCCCGGGGTATAATCATCGCCGGGCATGGTAATACAAAAAAAAACACCATCAAAAGTAGCATCCGCATGGGCGTTTAAATTCAACGTCACTTTTATCTTCCCGCTGCCGACGTCCTTTATAGTTTCCTTAAAAAACAAGCTATCGATGCTGGTAGTTATTTCCTGTTCATCCCCGTTGCGTTTATAATGCGGCCGCTGTCTTTCTTTACCAGTGGAAACAAAATTCTTCCAATTACCGCTTATTACCTTAATACTTGACTCAAAATTGAAAAGCTGCCCATTTTTACGGACGCCGGTTATATTGCCCCAGGGCTCTACTTCGGCCTGGCTATAGGCTTCGTTTACGAATATAAACAATGATATTAAACAGGCTAATACGCTTCTGAAGACATGTTTTTTGTGGCTGATATGATTGCGTCTCAAAATAATTGATTGTTTATTTATAAAGTTAAATAGACTAATTTTCGAACCTAAAATTAGCTTTAATTATGCTGTAATACTTAACAGGCAGTGAAAATATTACAACGGGTAAATACAGCGCTTTGGTGTGATTATCGTTTATGTTTCTTTTTGGATTCCGAATGATGATGTTTCTGGCCATGTTTTGAACGACCGCTTTCCGGATGATGATGAGACTTTTTCGATCCGCGTCCATGGTGATGTTTATTTTTTGACATCGGCTTCGCAATATGCGGCGCGAAATCAATAGCTTCGGCATGCATTAAAGGATCAAACGGGTTGTAATAATATATCCCGGCTTTATCATAAAGCAGAAGATTTGATTTAAGTCGTTCATTGAAGGAGTTTTCATCTTTTGCCGACGCATCCGTCCAGGCCGATTCAGCTAAGGCCGCCAGGCGCGGGTAGGTCATAAAATCAAGCCTCTTTTCGGATCCGATGGTTTCTGTCCAGATATTTGCCTGTATGCCTAGTACTTGTGTCGATCCCAATTCATCCGATGGGATAACTTTATCAGGGAAATTGTAAATATCGTTTTCGTTGTTAAAAAATGTGCCGTCCCATTTACGCCCCGAGATGTGACCCTTATCCTGTACAAAATCAAAATACAGGGGAAGGCGGGGACAAAGCACCACCTGGTATTTTTTTTGGAGCGCCAATGTTAATTGGGAGGGAACATTCTGGCGCCACCAGAAAATAATGGTTTTATCGGCAGGCAGATCGGTTTCCGCCGCTTCATCCCAGCAAAGGATCTTGTCGTTCATAGCGATCACAGTATCAGCCATTCGTCGAAAAAAATAATGTTCAAGGTCGGCAAGCGAAGTGAAATTGTTTTTTGCCAGCATATCTGTGATGGCGGGCCTGCCGGCCCAGGCCTGTATACCTAAGGCCACTTCATCGCCCCCGAGGTGCATCATGTGCGATGGGAAGAGTGTATTGGTTTCTTTAAGAATATCAGCTAAGAACTGGTATGTCTTTTCATTGGATGGATCAAAAGTAAAGTTGTGATATTTTGGTATACTGCCGCCGCTAAATTCCGGATAGGCCTTGTTGGCTGCTGTAGCGTGACCAGGCATGTCAATTTCGGGGATAACCGTGATGAATCTCTCCTGCGCATAGGCTACTATACCCTTAATATCATCCTGCGTATAGTATTTTGCTGCTGCTAGCGAATCGGAGTGATTACCGATCCCGCCAACGGTTGTCAACAACGGGTATTTTTTTATTTCTATCCGCCAGCCGTTTACATCTGTTAAATGCCAGTGAAACTTGTTGAGCTTGTAAAAGGCCATCCAATCCAGCAACTGTTCAACCTTTTCCTTTCCAAAAAAATGCCGGGATTCATCGAGCATAAAACCCCGCCACTGATACCTTGGCTCGTCTGTTATTTCGACTGCCGATATACTTATAGTGTTTCCGCCAGGCTGGCTCCTGATGAATTGCAGCAGGGAAACTATTCCATAAAAAACACCTTCGTTGCCCGACGATTGAATAGTTATTTTCTTCGGCTCAATTTTTAAACTATAGAACCCCGGCCTTTGCTTTTTATCAGTCAATTGAAGGTCGATGGCAGCCAATGCCTCATTTTGATCGAGGGCGATGGTCCAGCCATTTGCCTTACGCAATTCTGTTTGCAGGTAATTGGCCTGGGGCAATAATGAAGTATCATTCGTCCCGATAATTGTGTTGGCATTTAGCTGGAACTGCCCGTCAGCTTTTACAAATGATTTGGGAAGCGGAATGATATTGATACTTTGAGCAGAAAGAAAAAGCGGCAACAACAAAAAGATAGCCGCGAATTTCACGAATTTATCCGGATTACACGAACGGGAATCAACCGGAACAAATTTTCCGGCTTCATTTGAATTACATAAATGGTTAACGGGTAGACTTTGTATTATTTGTGCCAAAAAAATGCCTGTTATAAGTGCTTAATCAATTAAATTAATGGGTGCCATAAACCTACTAAAATTCATGAGAAATCAATTCGTGTCATCCGAATAAATTCATGACAATTAGTGCTTGTTTACTTTCCGAACGGCGGCAGCCCTATCAACTGCCTGTAAAGTGGCAGGTCCATGCGTTTTTGGGCCGAGATATGGAAATTTTTACAATAATAAACCTGCAGCTTATATTCAGGGCCATTCCGGATGATCTGTACATCAGGTAATTGTGTTACGCTGTCGAAAAACGGTTTAACATTCATATCAATAAAAGGCTCGTGATGATCGCCAATAATAATAGCATCTTTACCAATAAGGGTTTTAGGATCAACCAGAAAAGCCAGGTTCCGGGGATCCGGGTCAAAAACGATAATGTCCTTTTTTCCTTTCAGCGCCCAATCTATCTTACCTGTCAGCCACCAGCGGGCACTGCCGGTAAATATATTGGGATTTTGCAGCCAGCCCTCTTTCTCAAAACGGGTATTTATATCGTTATAATCAACGCCCTGTATGGTGGGGTCTAAGTTATCGCCATGGAAATAATGTACTACCCATTTGGGGCCGTAAGATGTCCAGAAGCCACTAACCATGTGAAGCGTCAGCACCCCGATAGTAATAACAGTAAAAAATATGGAAAAATTAAGCCATCTGCGGGTTAGTCGCCTTCCTTTTTCCTCACCGCTCAAGCACCTATCAATTGCAAAACCTAAGGGTATAAAAAGCATCATATACCCAGGCGCCTGCCAGTGAAAATGAAATTGCAGGTCGGCCCATAAGGTAACTAATGTAAAAAACACTATAGGTAAAATAGCCATCCAGAAAATAAAGCTATAAGCCTGCAATTGCGAACGCAGTTTATACGAAATAAAAAGCTGTCTTATCGTGGGGAACCATATCCACGGCAAAAGGAATGCAGCCTGCCCGGCAATGCTGCGTAAAAACCAGTCTACATGCAACTGGAATTTTTCGCCCTTTACCCCGGCCCTTGAACCCTGGAAAACGAACGATACCCAGTTGTTGTGATAGTTCCACCACAATATAGGCATGGCCATAAGTATGGTGATCAAAATGGCGATGTAAGGCCCCGGGTGGCGCAGCCAGTGGCGCTGACTTTTATTAGTGGCGATAAACATAAAAACACCGGCGAACAAAAACAATACGTGATATTTACTCAATGTAGCCAACCCCATACTTATGCCGACGGTGAGCCATAATAGCCAGGTTTTACGACTGTTCCGGGTGGATTCGGAGCTTTCGGTACCGGGCGCAACCATCAGCTGAATAATAAAATAGGTGGCCAGCAACCAGAAGAACATCAGCGGAGCATCCGGTTGGTACCAGCAGGCAATGGCAACCGTAAATACCGCGCTCAGATTCATCAACACTACCGCCCAAAATCCGGCTTTGGCTGTAAATAGCTTTTTGGTGACCAAAAACAACAGCCAGCTTGTGCCGGCAAACAACAATACCGAGGCGAACCTGATACCGAAATTTGTGAGCCCAAACAACTTTATGCTCAAGGCGCCCAGCCAAAAAAACAAAGGCGGCTGATCAAAATAACTTAAATTAAGATGAAGCGCCCCCCTGAAATAGTAGGACTCGCCGTTACCCAAACCGGTATAAGCAGCAATAAAGCAACGCAGCACAAAAGTTATGATAATGAGTATGGCCGAGAAACGGGCCGCATTGCCTTCCGTTAGTTTCTTCATTGGGGTAGTTGCAGATTGTAAGGGCACAAATCTCCAAAAAAATTTATGAATTATTTGTGCTTTTTGATGGAAGCAATTTATGGTTCTATGATCGATAGGATAATCTTAAATTTGATCCTCCCGGCAAGGATAAAAGCCGTATGATTAGATGTATTGCTGTTGGCTTGGCTAACATGCTCACAGAAATTTGGCTAAAGCCCTTTTGTTAGTTATTTTTATACGTTGGCTGAAGCCAACGGCAATGAATGTAACAAGCAATATATCAGGTCATTGCCGTCTGCTTTAGCGGACGGTGCTTGTACAATGGAGTAAGGGCTTTAGCCAAAATGGCGCTAAATGCAAAGGCGAATTTTTATTTTTACCCCGAAATCCATTTACCAACAAAAGGTATCTTATTGATCAGCCATACCAGCGGCACAGATAATATGAAACAGATCAATGCCGTTAGCGGGATACTGATAACCGGCGCGCAAAGCTTATAATTTACCCCAAACGGATCTTCAAGGAAGTACAAAACCAATGCATGGCCCAGGTAAACGCCATAACTATATTCACCGGCGAAGTCGCGAATGCGGGTGATAATTGGCGGAAATTTAGACGTTGAAAGTTTAGCCATCATAAAAATACTTGCCGCCAAAAGTATAATTACAGGGTTTACAGGTTCGTAAAACATCGTGCCCGGCCATTTTGGGTACGAAATGAGCCACCAGCTGCCTATCGCGATCAGCGCTACGCTAAAAACACACAAGGCCGCCATCCATAAACGCAGGTGTTTTACATTAAAATCTTTAAAAGCGAGGTAATGGCCCAAAACAAGATAACCTGCAAAGCCAGTAAAATAATGCATATCAACGGATGGATTATAGCGGGAAAGATATGGCTGTGTGATCAGCATGACGCCAAACCATACAGCCAGGAAATATAGTATTTCTTTTTCGGAAGCATTGCGTACAAACTTGCTGAGAACCGGTATAAAAAAATAAAGCCCGATCAGCATATAAACGTACCATAAATGGTACGAGCTGCCATTTTTCAGAAAGTGCAGCACCAGTTTTATGTTTGCCCAGGCATCATTCCCAAAGGTTATTTCTTCGTTATACCACAAATACCACACATAAACCAAGCTCCAGAACAGGAATGGCACCACTACCCTTGTTAAACGCTTTTTGAGGAAGCTGCCAATTTCATAGTCCCTGTGCAGCAGCAAGGCCCCTGTTATCATCACAAAAACCGGCACCGGAAAGCGAAATGCCGCATTAAAAATATCGGCAGTCCACCAATCGTTTACTGATGCTTTGGCATCTGGCATCAGCAGCGGCGAGGTGGAATGCACCATAATAACGGCATAAAGGGCTATAAACCTTAAATTGTTTATCCAGTCGATATTTTCAGGTTTGGCAGGCGGCATATGTGAGGTTAAAGTTTTTTTAAAAATAGGATATTTTTTTCATGCTTTTCAAAGCCTTCGTTACCGACGGGGTTTATTGGCTTAAACCCTTATAGTAAGCCTCCAGTTCTTTAAGCCTTTTGATCTGCCCGGGGCGCGGGTTTATAAACACACGAACCAGTTTTATCATGTTATAAGCGTCGTCGTAGGTCATGCCGGTTTTTATCAGGTAGGCCATCGCCATTGTTGGCCCGCGGCCCAGTCCCTGGCGGCAATGCACGTAAACTATGCCATTATGCTTTATCTCTTCATCAATAAAATTGGCTCCTTTTATCAATACTTCCAATGGCGGCGGGGTGTTATCAACCGTAGGTAAATGCAGGTATTTGATCCCCGCATGTTTAGCACTGCTGTAGGTTTTATGCACGCGCATGTTTACTATGGCGGTTACGCCCAGTTCCTTTAGCTTTTTTAATCCGAGCGAATTATACTGGCTGCCTAAAAAAAGATGCCCTGTTATCTGGCTCCGCTTTAATCGCGGCATCCCGGCTATAAAACGGTGAATGTTATCGTACTCAAAGTCGAAAAAAAGCCCTATCCCAATAAATATGCTTCTGATTTTTTTTAGCATACCTTATAACCAACAATATCTCTGCGCTCCATTTTTACTTTGTTTTATTTGCCTGCGTAACGTAATCCATCGCCTGTTGAAAGGTGGTTACCCAAATATCTTTCCTGTTTTTATCAAGATATCCCAGCAATTTTTTATGTGCCTCCGCCGGGGTGGTTATATAATCGCCGCCTACGCCATGAAACATAAAAACACCCATGCCCCCGCTTTGTTCCACCTTTTTTACAAAAGCAATCAGTTCATCAGCTGTATTTTTTCCTTCCAAACCGTAGGAAGGCACCAGCAAGGGGTCGAGGTTTTTAAAATCGGTGATAATGGCATTGCCATCACCGCCAATACGCGCATATTTTATTAAACCCGATTTCCGCAGAGAATCAACGTAGTACTTCCCCCCTACTGATGTTTCGGTACAGGGATAAGCGTAGGTGCGGGTGGTTTTTCCGTCGACGGCATTTAACAGCATATTCATACTACCAATCTCCCTGAGAATTGTAAAAACCGTATAATTCTCTGAAGCTGTGGGATTATCGTTTGTACTTATGCAGGGGTGATAAACGGTATGGTTCGCCAGTTCATAACCTTTTTTGCTTAAGGCCCGCCAGCGGGAAGTGGTTTGGCTGGTAATATCTCCTATCAGAAAAAAGGTGGCCGTTAAATGCGCCGAATCAAGCTGCGGAACGGCAACGTCTAGCTGCGAATTCAGTGCATCGTCATATGTTAACACTATAAGCGCCTTTTTATGATGGGGCCACGCTATTTTCGGCTGCGCCTGTACCACCACAGCGCTCGAAAACAAGAGAAGCAAAGTGAGTCTTTTCATCAGGGATATTGTATGTCAATTAATTGGAGAGGTTTATAAACGGCTATATTAATTATCGAATATAGAAAATAAGTAAACGGATTTACATAACCGATTTAAGAATATACCCGTTACCGGCAAACATTTTCGGCCAAATTCCGTATAATGTAAAGGTCGCCCTCTTACAATACAGCGGTTAAATAATCATACCTTTAAAACTGCTGAAACATTCATTTATACCAACAACAAATACCAGGGACTGCGCCGAGATATTTATCTTGAAAAACGTAAAATGATACGATCGTTTTGGGCAAAAGCTATTGGCCAGCCCCCCGTTTTCTCTTTGGAGGCGCGGATATTTAACGCTGTCTGCCTTACATCTGCACTTAGCGTATTTTTAACAATTTTTTTAAACTTCCTGCTTGGGATACCGGAATTGGTTATTTTAATGGTCGCAATATTAGCTGTTACCGGACTGTGCTATTATTACTCGCGGTTTAAAATGAAGCTGGAGAGCTGCGTCTTTGCTTATATGATCGCAATCAATATGCTGCTGATCATAAACTTCAAATACAATTCGGGCATTGATGGGCCAACGCTTATAATTTTTTTACTGTCGTTTTTTCTTACCATTTCAATTGTTCCCCAAAAACAATATTGGTTTTGGATATCGCTTAACCTCCTGATTGTTGGCGCACTGCTTACCATCGAATACAGATATCCCGGGCAAATAATTAATACCTATGCTGACGACAAAAGCCGCTTTATTGACCTCGGCTGTACTTATGTTTTTCTTGTGGTGTTTATTTTCCTGGTTACAACATTCATAAGGAAAAGCTATTATATCGAGCGGAAATTAGTTGAAGTAAAAGCGGCCGAACTGGAGCAGGCAAATGACACAAAAAATAAGTTGTTCTCTATCCTGGCACATGACCTGCGGTCGCCGCTGGCGTCTGTACAAAATTATTTAGAAATACTGTCGGAAGTTAAACTGGACGAAGACGAAAGGTTGTCCATAAATAATGCCCTGTTAAATTCGACGCAAAACACCCAACAACTACTTTCAAATTTACTTTTTTGGAGCAAGTCGCAAATGGAGGGCGTAACCGTAAACCTGGTTAAAGTAAAAGTTAAGAAAGTTTTACAAACTACATTGCAAATACAATATACCGCAGCGGCCGAAAAAGGCATTCAGCTTACCGATCAGTTGAAAAATTCTGTTTCGATTATTGCTGATGTGGATATGTTTGAACTGATCATACGCAATTTGATAAATAACGCCATAAAATTTACAGAACCGGGCGGCGAGATCATTGTTTCGGCAGACGTTATTGGCGACGATTGTTGTATTATGATAAAGGATAATGGAATAGGTATTCCGTATGAACAACAGAAAGACATTTTCTCGTTAAAAGCAAATTCAACTTTCGGGACAAAAAATGAGAAAGGCGTAGGTTTAGGGTTGGTACTATGCAAAGAATTTACTGAATTGCAACATGGAAAAATAGCATTTGAAAGCATACCCGGATCAGGAACCATATTTTCTGTATGCTTTAAATTATCCCAGGATAGTAATGATATTAAGACGCCTAAAATAAGGGAATTAGCAGGGAGGTGAGTGGTGAAAGGCAAGCCCGACGGCTGTGACACTTCATTGCTCAATTGCCCTGCCTGAGAAATTTCCGGTACCTTTCTGCAGCCGCTTCTACTGCTTTTTCATGAATTTTATTAAGTTTTCCAAAGGGGTTGAGGGTAATGTCAACAATATTTTTATGTATGGTGCGCTGCCAGGTGCTGACCACCTGACTATTTACGATAATTGAAGGGTTAAAAATTACATGCAATGCCTGCTTTAAATATTTAGGGTTTACAGCTGCAGTCCGGTCCTTATAGGCCACTGCAAACTCATCAAAAGCGGGTAATAAGTGGGCAATTGGGGCCTTACCCCTAACTTCGGCCTGGTGGCGGCCCATCCAATACGCCCGACTATCAATATTTGTATTTATTAATTCGGATTTTACCATTTCCAGGCCTTTCCTTGCATCGATGCCCGAAAGACCGCTCCACCAGGTAAAATCCTGTATTGTCGCCGGGCCGTGGCTCATGAAATATCGTTTTGCCAATTCAGCTAAAGCTTCTTCTTTTGGTAGTGTATTGCCAGCAGGCACCCTGTCATCAAAAAGTGCATAAGTAAATTGTTTACCCTCCCTGCCGCCACTGCAGATAACCATGTCGAGTTCTGCACGCATCAGCAGGTGGATGAACCGGAGGTCGTTTGTGGCCACACCGGCTTGTTGTAATGCCTGCATCATTGCTGCCCGGTTTAGCTGTTTACCGCCTTCCAAAGCTTTTGCAAGTGCATCATTACTGTTTGCAAACACCGTACTGTCCAACTGAAGCTGCCGGTACATCGAAGCATTGAACGCATTGATCCGGGGAGCCGTAAGCTCAATCATCCACTTCGCATCGGCGGGCACAATAAAATGCCAGGTTGGCCGCAGTACGTGTGTGCGAATAATGCTGCCTTTTGCAAGCGCCTTATCAATAGCCGCGTCGCTGCTTTTTTGCAGGCGAAGGCCAAGAGCCCACTTGGCGCCTGCATAGTCCTGGGCCTGGATTGCGCCCATATATCTTACAATATCAACAGGCCTTTTAAATTTGGGGCCCGAAATACATTGGTTATATAAACGCTCCCGCGCAATTTCCAGGTGGGTCATATCCAGGATAATAAGTTTAACAACAAAGTAACAACAGTTAATGACAACAGTGTGTCAACAGCTAAAAACATATTGCAGATTTAGGCTATGCCTCATTTCAAATTATCCATGAAGAAATCAACCGCCAGTTGACCAACTCTTTCATGTACCTCCTGCCTGTTTACTGACGGGTCATCGGTAAATATAAATGGAGCCTGTTTTTTAACTTCATCTGTCGCCTCGTTCAGAAATACATAATGGCCGACCTTGCCTTCAATAACCGTTAATTTCGACCCGTTTATGAGGTCATGATAATGCAGCGCATTTGTTTTTACGGGTGCAATACTGTCACTTTGGGCGCCAACAATATAAAGCGGGTTATGTATAGTGGCAAACTGGCTTTTTTTGGTAAATCCCTGCCCTATTGCCGGGCAAATGGCAAAAAACGCCTTTATCCGGCTATCTTTTAAAGGCGGGCTGTTTTTAAATGATTTAACAACGGCATTGCTATCGACACTACCCATCAGGTTTGGGAACTCGGGTATTGCCGCTTCTTTTTTGCCGCTTGCTGTATTAAAATAGGCCTGTATGGCATCCAGGTCAAGTTCCCCTCCTGCAAGGGCGATAACGGTATAACCGCCGATCGAAAAACCGGCGGCACCTATCCTGGCGGTGTCAATCCTGGCGCCAAATGTTGTGTCCTTTAACAATGCTGTCAACGCATAACTTATATCCAGCGGCCTCCGCCATGCCTCAATAAAATCCTCAGCAATTTTGTTGTCATACGTATTACCATAATGATCAACGGCCGCTACTATAAACCCGCGTTGCACCAGTTTATCAACAAGCCATTCAAGCGTCATACGGCCACCGCCGGTGCCGTGTGATATTAATATCAATGGAAATTTTCTGCCGGGAACTGTCCCGTTTCTTACCGTTGGAATATGAATAAAAGGGTAATTGCCGCCTGGTTTTTGTATTAGCGCGTCAGTTGTTGGATACCAAACCTCGGTAATGACCGGTCGGTTACGGGCTGTGTCTTTAAAATGAAAAGTCCGCTCGCCTATTTTTTGTGCCGCGACATATTGTACAAATGAAGACAATTGAAAGAGAATAATTGCTGTAACTATAGAAATTGATCTGTTCATGTTCCGTTGTTTAATACAATGCAAAGCAATCCATAATCTTCATCAATGACGTTGACAAAAGTCAATAAAAGCAGTCCGAATGTCGGAAGTCGGAAAGCTTCTTAGGGTGGATCAGCGCTTTCCGTCTTCCGGACTTGCGGACTTCCGGACTTGCGTACTACTCTTCAACCGGCTCAGTGTTTCCTGCGAAATACCAAGATAATCGGCTACAATTTTATTGGGCAATCTTTGTATCAACTTAGGATTTTTCTCCATGAGGATATTGTAGCGCTGTTTTGCATCCATGCTGATAAGACTTTCTATACGGACAATTGAATCAATGTAATCCATTTCCAGGCCAATACGAGTCATTCTTTCCCAGCCGGGTACAATATCCAGCAAGGTTTGGTAGTCATGATAACTGATCATCAGTATTTCCGATGCTTCAATACTTTGGATAGCAGCTGCGGATGGCTGCCTTAAAGTGAAACTCGGGAAGGCTGTTCCGAATCTTCCCTCGAATATTAAAAACCGGGTCGATTCGTTCCCGTTGTCATCGATCAAAAACACCCTTAAGCAACCTTTAACCACAAAGAGCAAATACTGACTGACTTTACCTTTTTCCAGCAATAGCTCATTCCGTTTGGTTGTTTTTGGTTTAAAAAGGCTGAAAACAAATGTCCATTGTTCATCGGATAATTTTATTTTACCGGCCAAACTGCTCTTTAAACTTTCGTGCATTGGTTTTATTTTTCTCCTGCTTTGGATAAATTTACGCGTATTATGATCAGCAATATAGCTTTATTAATATTTACCTTAGCGGCACAAAATAAACATCATGGCACAGAAAGTAATTACAGTAAATATTAATGTTTATGAACAAAGTGTGACAAACCGGCACTCCGCTTACGAGATCAATTATGTGAACAAATACCTTGATGATGGCTGGGTGATCAAGGAAACTATCCATAACGTAATTTCGTCAGCAACCTGGACGAATATTACCTTTATTTTGGAGAAGAACTAATCACAGATTTTTGCTGATTTTTTGATTGCACTGATTTAAAAATCAGACAAAAATATTTGTAAATTCCCCTTCTCAACCAACTTGTTTATAAACCTAATTTATACGGATATGAAACCTTACCTGTTATTACTTTTTGCGATACTTTTTTCGGGCTATACATATGCCCAGGACATTCCCGCACGCTGGGATGAGCTTGTTGCTTCCGATTTCCCGAAGGCTTTGGAAAAATCATCAAAAACGTGCATCCTTCCTATCGGGATACTTGAAAAACACGGTCCACACTCCCCTATTGGTACCGACCTGATCCACGTGCGCGAATGGGCGGCCCTTGCCGTAAAGGAAGAGTACGCCGTTGTTTTCCCTGACTATTTTTACGGGCAGATCAACGAAGCCAGGCATCAGCCGGGCACTTTTGCCTTGCCAAGTAAAGTACTGTGGGACCTGCTGGAAGCGACCTGCGATGAAATAGCCCGTAATGGTTTTGATAAAATAATTATCCTTAACGGTCATGGCGGCAATCCGGAGTTTTTGCACTTTTTTATGCAATCGCTGTTAAATAAGCGGCACAATTACGCTGTTTATCTTTACGAGCCCGAAAATGATAAAGCATATGCTACCGAATACCGTAAAATGCATAAATCTGACATGGCAGGCGATGAACATGCGGGCGAATCGGAAACGTCGATCCTACTTTATTACCGGCCCGACCTGATGCGCATGGACAGGGCAACCGATCAAAGCGGGGCAAACCAGGCCAGGTTGCCTTTATCCGACCTGTATACTCCTATCTGGTGGTATGCAAACTTTCCAAACCATTATGCCGGCGAAGGCGCAAAAGCAACCGCCGAGTTTGGTAAATTTATAACCGACCACGAAATAGCATCGTTTGTTAAAGCCCTGAAAGTGGTTAAATCCGATACAAAAACCATTCAGTTGCAAAACGAATTTTACGACCGGGTAGATAAGTTGGTGAAGTAAGTTGAGTGAGTTGGATTAAGTGAGTGGTTGATTAAGTTAGGTGCGACTCACTCACTTAATCAACTATTCAATCAACCAGCCAAGCCCGCTAATTCTTTTTTGGACAATTTTGACTTTACGAGGTTATATGATTGCGTGATGTAATGTTCCCACTGCTGATGGTTAAATACGCTTACATCCTCTACTAATATCCATTTATACCTGGCAACGTAGGGCGCGGCTATTATTCCGGGGCGGTCGGTTAGCTCGCCAAATTCTTCGTCCGTCACTTTAACCGAAACTTTTAACGGTTTATCCATCGGGACAACGCAAAACATTTTTCCGGCTATCATAAAACAAAGGTCGTTGCCCCATTTAATATCTTCGGTAACCGAAGGCAGTCCATTACAAATATTCCTGATTGTTTCAATGTTCATTTAATTCTATTCCTCATCAAGTTTTTCAAATATCAACTCCTGTTCGCCCTTTTTCCAAATGTCTTCGCCCAATCGTTTTAGTAAGGCCATATCCTCATCAAAAACTTTCGCAAAAATATTACAGCAATCCAATCCGCGACCTTCGCCGTAATAAATGCCCATACAATTTGAGGTTTTTGCACGTAAAGGTTTTAAAGGGCCGTAAACCATTTCGCCGGGCTCGGTAAATACGGAAGCATTTTCCTGGATGATGTCTAGTGGTATGGCATTATCTATCCAGATTTCCTGCCCAGAAACCCGGGCATGCATAAATGCCCGCTTGAATGGCAATATTTCTATAAATGCTTTAACGGTTACGGGTGCCGCCTCATTATAAAACCTAAAGCGGATAACTTCATTTGCTTTCGTTTGGATGGTAAAGGCAGTCATAAGTGCACGGGTTTTATCAAGGCAAATTTAGGCACTGTTGGGTGTTTTTGATAACCATAAAACAAATGTGTTTTTTAAAATACGATATTTACCGCCTAAATAAAACCACGTTGACTGATAAAGCCATAGAAGATATTGTTTCGAAGTTCCGGTTGGAAGGCAAGCTAATTACCGCGAGGACATTTGGTTCGGGGCATATTAATGATACTTACCGGGTGATAACCGATACAGGTAACAGTTATCTGCTGCAAAAAATCAATCATTTTGTATTTAAGGATGTGCCCGGCCTGATGAACAACCTGGTGAACGTTACCCGGCATTTAAAGGGAAAACTGACGGCCGTACCCGGCGCTGATCCAGAAAAACAGGTGTTAACATTAGTGGAAACTAATGATAATGGCTATTATTTTGAAGATGCCGGGGGCAATTACTGGCGCGTTTTTTTATTCCTGAATAATACAAAAAGCTACGACCAGGTGTTAACCGAAAAACAGGCTTTTGAAGGCGGCAAGGCATTTGGACTATTCCAGGCTCTGCTTGCCGATATGGATACCGGGCTTATTGTGGATACCATTCCCAATTTTCATAATATAGAATCCAGATTAGCGAACCTGGCCAAAGCAATAGCGGCCGATTCGGCCCACAGGCTAATCAAATTGTCTCCCGAAATTGAGTTCATCAATCAACGACGAGACGCCATGTGCCAAATTTTGGCAATGGGCCGCGCCGGGCTATTGCCCGAAAGGATCATTCATAACGATACTAAATTCAATAATGTTTTACTGGACGAACACGATCATGCGCAATGTGTCATCGACCTTGATACGGTTATGCCAGGCTATGTAGCTTACGATTTTGGCGATGCCGTACGCACGATTATCAATACTGCGCCCGAGGATGAACCTGAGCTTGTTTTGATCAAGCTCAACATTCCTTTGTTTACCGGTTACGTAAAAGGTTATTTGAAACAAACCGCCGGTTTTTTGACCGAAGCCGAGCTAAACTCGCTTTTAAACGGGGCGATGCTTTTGCCTTATATGCAGGGGGTGCGGTTTTTAACGGACTATTTGAACGGTGATATTTATTTCAAGATCCATTCGCCCTGGCACAATTTGCAACGGGCAAAAGCGCAATTTCAATTGGTTAAAAAGCTGGAGGAGGCACAGGAAACTTTGAATAATATCATTTTAAGAACCTGGCAGCATGAAAAAGACGAGGCTAAGTAATGCAACTCACTTTAAAATAACCCGGGTGGCGCCGTAACCATATTTCTCTTTCCGGGCATCCATAAAGGTTTGAATTTTTTGATGCTTGCTTAATATTTTATGCAGTTCGTGTCTTAATATACCATTTCCAGCGCCATGAATAAAGATGATCTCAGGTAACTGGTGCACAATGGCCGCGTCCAAAGTTTTGTGGAAATTCGCCAGCTGGATGTTCAATATTTCAGCGCTATTTATAAACTGGTAATCGGTACGGAGTTTCTCAATGTGCAGGTCAATTTCAGCTGCCGGCTTTTCAATCGCAGCTTTCTCTTCAGCCGTATTAAAAAAACTTTCTTTCAGTTTTTGGGCATCAATAATTATATCGGGGCTGTCCAGCTGGATCAACCAGCCGTTCTGGTTTAATATTGGGACTTGCTTTTTTGTACCTGAAAAATCCTTGGCTTTAAACTTTTCAATATGCACCAGCGGTACCGGCGGCTCTATATTTTGTGGTGTATAAAAAAGCACATTGAAAATAAATTTTGGCCACAGCTGCAATTCTGCCAATTGGGCGGAATAAATTTTAGCTGATGATTTAGGCGCGACTATCCCGATGTATTCGCCCTTAAAGTGTTGCTTGTTTTCAGTGGTTAATGTTGCGGATAACTGGAAAGAAGTGTCATTTACCAGGTAAAAATGCACTACCGAATTAGCTTTCGCGTCGCTGATCACTGCAACGTAAACACCCTTTGTCTTAAATTCTCCTGCAATTGCTGTTTCCGCTTCATCGAAACTGTTTTTAACTGTTACGGGCGGCTCATAGCCGTGTACTGTAGTTACCTTACTGGCCAGTACCGGTATCTCGAAATCATCCTCGCCGGTAACACCTATCATTTGTTCGTCGATTATCCGTGTGACAAACCCTTCCATTTTCTCATCAACAAACCGAACAAAATCCCCTAATTTATATTTCATTTTATGCTATGATTTCACCGATTATTATTTGATTTTACCGATTTTGAAGGGACATTAAGATAGCAAATTTACGCAGAATAATGACCAACCTGGCTTCTAAAAAACCTGATGAGTATAACTACAATTCGTCGGTGATTCTAAAATCGCGCTAAATCATCTTAAAATCGGTGCAATCTCATCGCAATCTGTGTAATCGTCCAATAATCGGTACAATCCCCAAAAAAGAAAAAACCACCCGCCCTAAGGCAGGTGGCTACAAATTAGTTATTTAATACCCCTATTAAAATAACTGTTGCAAAGTAAAAAATAAATTGCCGGACTGCAAATAGTTATTAACTTTTTTTTGCACTATTGTTGCAATTACTTTTTTTTCAGGCAGAAAGAATTGAAAATAAACTGCCCACCGTTTAAAAAACGGGGCAGATTGTGGGTTATTTCTCCATTTTGAAAAAAATGTTTTTACCTTGCCTGTAAATTCCAATCACATGTATAAGTCAATTATTTTGTCCGTATTTTCCTTTTTTTTCCTATTCCAGGCCCAGGCCCAAAACCTTTACATGCCGCGCGATATACAACGCGCTTTTAAAAAAGAAACCAGGTCGCCAGATGGCAAACCCGGTAAAAACTATTGGGAAAACCACGGCCGCTACACAATTTCTATCACCGCCTTACCTCCCGACCGTACGGTAAAAGGTGTTGAACAGATCACCTACTTTAATAATAGTCCGGATACGCTGAAAAGGCTGAACATGAAACTGATATTAAATATACACCGCCCCGGAGCCGCCAGGTTTGGCAATGCCAACGCCGATTATTTAACGCCGGGTGTACAAATTGACACCTTCCTGGTTAATGGCACTAAGAAAAACTGGAATAATGCTACAGCGTCGCAAACCAACCAAATAATCGCTTTACCGCAGCCGCTCTTTCCTCATGATTCGGTTAAGCTAAACATTACCTGGCATTTCCAGGTTTCCAAACAAAGCGGGCGCGAAGGGATGATAGATTCAACCACTTATTACCTGGCTTATTTTTATCCCAGGGTATCTGTTTATGATGATTATAACGGCTGGGATACCCTGCCTTTTCTTGATGCACAGGAGTTTTATAATGACTTTAATGATTACACCCTGAAAGTAACCGCGCCAAAAAATTATATCGTTTGGGCTACCGGGACGCTGCAAAACCCCGACCAGGTTTTACAACCGGAATACGCCAAGAGGCTGCAGCAATCTTTCACAAGCGATTCAACGATACATGTTGCTACAGCTGAAGATTGGGCGGGGAAGAAAGTCACCGCGCAGAATGAGGTAAATACATGGATTTGGAAAGCAACTAACATAAGCGACATGGCGGTAGGCATAAGTGACCATTATGACTGGGACGCTGCCAGCACTGTGGTTGACGATGCCGCAGGGCGCCGGGCCAGCATGCAATCGGCCTTTGCAGATAATTCAAAAGATTTTCATAATGCGGTGCAGGCAGGGCGTAACTCATTGAGCTGGCTTTCCCATAACTGGCCAGGTGTGCCCTACCCTTTCCCGAAAATGACATCTTTCCAGGGCTTTGCCGATATGGAATACCCGATGATGGTGAACGATAGCCATCAAAATGATCTCCGTTTTGCCCAGCTTGTACAGGACCATGAAATTGCACACACCTATTTTCCATTTTATATGGGCATAAACGAAAGCCGCTATGCATTTATGGACGAAGGCTGGGCAACAACTTTTGAGCTGCTGATCGGAACTGCGGAAGTGGGCAAAGAGAAGGCTGAAACGCTATACAAGCAATTCAGGATCAACGGCTGGATCCATGACCGGGCAACTGCCGAGGACCTTCCCATCATCACCCCATCCAGTGAACAACGTGGCGGTTACGGTAATAACTCGTATGGCAAACCATCATTAAGTTACTTTGCCTTGAAGGATATGTTGGGCGATGACCTGTTTAAAAAGGCATTGCATACTTATATGGACAACTGGAATGGAAAACACCCTATCCCATGGGACTATTTTAACTCCATGAACAGCGCATCGGGCAAAAACCTGAACTGGTTTTTTAACAACTGGTTCTTCACCAATTACTATATCGACCTTGATCTGCAAGATGTAAAAAAAGCTAAAGGAGGTTATGACCTTTCAATCAAGAACATAGGCGGTTTTGCGGTGCCGTTTGATATCAATGTTACCTATGCCGATGGCACTACAGAAACTTTCCATCAAACACCAATTGTTTGGGAGCAAAACCAAAAAGAAATTTTGGTACCTGTTAAAACCGGGAAAGCTATTAAATCAGTGGTACTGGATGGCGGGATATTTATGGATGCCGATGAGAGCAATAATAAATGGACCGCACAGTAAGTGGTTCAGACGTGAAGTATTACGTCTCTGTATAAACAGCCACAAAATAACGAAACCCGGTTTATAGCCGGGTTTCGTTGTTTTTATGGTTTAATCAGTTATGATTTCTGGATGGAATCGTTCACATCGTCGGCGTTGCTTTTAACTTTTGACTTAGCACCGTTATAATGGGCGCGGGCGCCGTCTTTAATATTTTCTATTTTGGCATTCACTGCATCTACAGCATCGTCTCTATAATCGGACACATCGTTAACGGCGCCCCTGAATTTTGACCTGGCCCTGTCGTAAACATTGCTGCCATATCCTTTTGCCTCATTTGCTGCCACTTGCGCCTTGTTTTTTGCAGCATCCAACAAATCGGTTACAAAATCCGCTATATCGCCCCTAACTTTTTCGCCTTTTTCAGGTGCTAACAATAATCCTAATGCAGCCCCTGCCGCCGCGCCTATTAAAAGGGCAGCTACAACTCTTGATTTATCTTTCATGTTCTTTTGTTTTTAATAGAATAGTGTAAAGGTACAATAACAATGCCAAAGGTGGGTATTGTTAAGTCAAAAGTCTTAAGTCAAAAGTCTTAAGTCGGAAGTCAAAATCGAATTTCGTTTCTTTCTTCGGGTATGTGTCAATTTATAGATAAAACGAAACTACGTGGGGCAATCTTAGTCAAAATCCGAAATCGAAAACGGCGAAGCCTCAACGAAGTTAATTCGAGACGGCAAAGCCATCTTGAACTCCATTAAAAAATTAATTAATTATACAGTGAAAAATCTGACATAAAAAAAGGCATCCACTTTTTGGGTGGATGCCTGGTACGTTTAATGATTATATTATAATTAAATAACCTTTACATTTACCGCATTTAAGCCTTTTCTACCGTTTTCAACTTCAAATTCTACTTTGTCATTTTCGCGGATCTCATCGATCAGGCCTGTCGAATGAACAAATACGTCCTGGCCACCAGCACTTGGTGTAATAAAGCCAAAACCTTTTGTTTCATTAAAAAATTTTACTGTTCCTTCTTTTTGCATTATTTTATTATTTTTATTTTAAGGGCGGCAAGATAGGGATAATAATTGACATACAACAATCATATTTATTTAATATTTTAATTAAGAGTAAATATTTGTGAAAATTAGGTGAAAATAAGATGGTTATTGATGAAGGAAAGGGGCAACGAGACTTGCGAAGTTTTAGAAACTTCGTAAGTCTTATGTTCCACTAAACACCCAATCAACCAAAAACAAAAAAGCCCTTCAGCATCTGCTAACCGGGCTTTCGCTAAAAAAAATTAATCGCACCAACCACCCCATCGCACGATCCTTAATTATTTAGCCACTTCTTAAATATTTTTTTCACAGGTATCTGCAGGGCCACAAGATGTCGCTATCGTTATAATGATTATTACGATGGATTTACGTTATGTGATACAGTACGGTTTTATTTTTTTTATTAACATTTCATTAAGCTACTTTTGCCGCAAATGCAGCGTGCGGCTTTGCAGGCCCTATAGAATATATATATATAAATGAAGGCTTTTATTTTCGACCTTAACGGTACTATGATCAATGATATGCCCTATCATACCAAAGCATGGCAAAATCTTTTAAACAACCAGCTTGGCGGCAATTTTACCTGGGATGAGGTGAAACCACAGATGTACGGAAAAAACCAGGAGGTATTGGTGCGAATGTTTGGCCCCGGCCGTTTTACCAGTGACGAAATGGACCGTTTGTCTCTTGAAAAAGAAAAAAAATATCAGGAGGAATTTCTGCCATACCTTGAACTTTTACCCGGCCTGCATAATTTCCTGGAGGGTGCCTGGCAACAAGGTATCCCGATGGCCATCGGTTCGGCGGCGATACCTTTTAATATTGATTTTGTGCTGGATAACCTGCATATCAGGCATTATTTTAAAGCGATTGTAAGCGCCGATGATGTGCTGTTGAGCAAACCCAATCCCGAAACGTTTTTAAAAGCCGCACAGCTGTTAAACGTTGCCCCAACAGATTGCCTGGTGTTTGAAGATGTACCCAAAGGCGCCGAGGCAGCTGCTAATGCAGGGATGCAAGCTGTAATCATTACTACCACCCATCAACGGGAAGAATTTGAAGGTCTGCAGAATGTGATACATTTTGCGGAAGATTTTAGGGACGAGTTTGTAACTGGGCTGATAAACTATTAGAATTATTTAAAAAGATCTAAATATCTTTTGGCATTATATGAAACTAAATATTCTTTGTGATTAGTATATTCTTCAATAATCTTGTTTATTTCGGGATTTTTGAATTTTGCCAAATAATAAAAAGCAGGTATCAAGCCATAAATATAATAACTATCTTTTCTTCGACTGATATTCTTAAAGGAGGAAATAGCGATGTCAACCATTTTATTGTCTCCGCTTATTTCAAATATTGATGATGCAATGATTAGCATTGTCATATCGCCAATACCATCCTTTAACAAACTTTTTAAAACCGGTAAAGATTTTTCGGACTTTAAATAAGCCAGAGTTTCAACCATTAAAGTATCAATATTCCCATCAGCTTCATTCAAAAGCAAACAAATAAGTTCATCCTCAACTAATCTCTTCTCGTTCGCTGTTAGTTTGTCTAGTATAGGCTCATTGTTGAATTCTGCTCTATGTTCGTAATCGCTCGGTGGAATGATCTCATTTATCAGTTTTTCAATCTCCATTTCATAAACTTAGGCATAAATAAAATTAATAGGATAATAAATCGAATTAGCACTTACTTATAATAAACCTCATTCCACTGCAACTCCTTTTTCAATTGGTGCAGGCGGGTATCTTTACCGATCAGCACGTATTCAATACCGGCCAATTCAGCAAAATCCTCCAGCTGTGACGATGTTAAGTTTTGACTGTAGCAGGTGTGATGAGCACCGCCTGCCAATATCCATGCGGCACAGCCGGTTTTCATATCGGGCTGCGGTTTCCATAGTACGCGGGCGACAGGTAACTTGGGCAGGTTGTGTTCCGGGGTAACTGCCTCCACCTCGTTCACCAGCAAACGGAAACGGTTGCCCATATCAACTATCGAAGCATTCAAGGCAGGGCCGCCGGCTACGTTAAACACCAGCCGTACAGGATCGCCTTTGCCGCCTATACCTAAGGGGTGAATTTCGCAGCTCGCTTTTCCATCGGCTATTGATTCGCAGATCTCCAGCATGTGCGAGCCTAAAACCATTTGATTTTCGGGATTAAAATGATAAGTATAATCTTCCATGAAGGAGTTGCCGCCTTTTAACCCGCTGCCCATCACTTTCATGGCGCGCACCAGGGCGGCGGTTTTCCAGTCACCCTCGGCGGCGAAGCCAAAGCCCTGGCCCATTAAACGCTGGGCGGCTATGCCGGGCAATTGCGCCAGGCCGTGCAGGTCTTCGAAGGTATCGGTGAAGCCTTTATAGTTGCCATCCTTTAAAAAGGCTGCTAATCCCAGCTCAATTTTAGCTGCAGCCTGCATGGAGCTGTAATGCGCGCCGCCTTTGTGTAAGGCAGGCGCTACCGCATATTTTTGTTCATATTCGGCGATAAGCTTGTTAGTTTCTGCGTCGCTTATTTCGTTGATGACCTTCACCAAATCGCCAATGCCGTGTGTATTTACCGAATAGCCGAATTTTATTTCAGCTTCCACTTTGTCGCCATCGGTAACAGCCACAAAGCGCATATTGTCGCCAAAGCGCACGAACCTTGCGCCCTGCCAGTCGTTCCATGCGGCAGCAACCCGGCTCCATGCGCCAATTTGGTTCAAAACATCCTGGTCCTCCCAATGGCCGACCACCACTTTCCTGTTTAAACGCATCCGTGACATGATGAAACCAAACTCCCTGTCGCCATGAGCGCTTTGGTTAAGGTTCATAAAATCCATGTCGATACTATCCCAGGGAATATCGCGGTTAAACTGCGTATGCAGGTGCATTAAAGGCTTCTGCAATATTTTCAGGCCGCCGATCCACATCTTAGCCGGCGAAAAAGTGTGCATCCAGGCGATTATACCGATGCAGTTTTTTGCGGTATTGGCCTCCTGGCAAACCGCGTATATTTCTTCCGGCGACTTTACGGTCGGTTTAAAAACAACACGCACCGGTATCTGCTTATCGGCATCAAATGATTGCGCAATCTGCTGCGAGTGTTCGGCAACTTTCAACAAGGTTTCTTCCCCATATAAATGCTGGCTGCCGGTAACGAACCAGATTTCGAATGCTTTTAGATCTATCATAGATGTGAGATATGAGATTTGAGATGTGAGATATTTTAATTAGTGATTGACTGTCTTGATAATATACCTTTCGCCTTTTACCTTTCACCTAAACCTGTCCGTAATAGCTGTCGGGTCCATGCTTGCGTTCAAAGTGTTTTTTTATGAGCGAATCCTTTAGCCTTTCAGCTTTGGGGTTGATCTGTTCGGTAAGGTATGCCATTTGCGCTATCGACTCAAGGACCGCGCTGTTATAAACGGCTTTCTCTGCTGTTTTTCCCCAGGTAAATGGGGCATGGTTACCTACCAAAATCATCTCAACTTCTTTATAGCTCAGGTTTTTTTCTTTTAAACAATTTAATATCTGGAAACCGGTTTGGTACTCATAATCGCCCTGGATCATATCATCATCCATTGGCGGCGCGCAGGGAATATCAACCGTTTTATGGTCAGCGTGCGTGGTGCCGTAAATGGGAATATCCCTTTGCGACTGCGCCCAGGCCGTGGCATAGGTGGAATGGGTATGACAAATGCCCCCAATTTCAGGGCATTCCTTATACAAAACGGCATGAGTTTTTGTATCTGATGATGGCCGCAGGCCGCCCCTAACCAGCTTGCCGTCAAAATCAACGATCACCATGTCATCCGGGGTCAATTTATCATAAGGCACGCCGCTTGGCTTTATGGCGAATACGCCCAAATCCCTGTCGGCGGCGCTAACGTTGCCGAATGTAAACAGTACCAGGCCAAGTTTGGGCAATTCGATATTGGCGTTATAGGCTTGCTTTTGTATATGCTGATATTTGCTCATTGCTTATTTAATCACTTTTGGTATGGCTTTCAACAAATTTTCCTAATGCTGCATATTGGAGATAACGTCTTTTATAAAGTGCGGCATTTTGTTTATTTGGGCTGTATTCTATATCAAACCCTCCGCCCATAGCTGCCATTGCTTCTTCCACATCAGGATAGATACCTGCCGCAGTAGCAGCAAACATGGCTGCCCCGAGGGCGCAGGTGTGCTCAAACTGGTGTATGCGGATAGGCATTTGCAGCACATCGGCCATCATTTGCATAATGTAGGGCGATTTTTTGGCAACCCCGCCTATCCCGATCAAACCTTTTACCGGTACACCTTCGTTATTAAAACGGTCGACAATGCTTTTAGCGCCAAAACAGGTGCCTTCCGCCAATGCCCTGAAGATATGCGGCGCATCGCTTCCCAAATTTAAGCCGGTAATTGCGCTCTTTAATAACTGGTTAGCATCAGGCGTGCGGCGGCCATTCAGCCAATCCACGGATAGCTCGGCGTTTTCACCCAGCGGCAATAAAGCGGCCTGGCGGCTAAGTTCAGGGATCATCATTCCGGAAATTGCGCTTTTTAAAGTCTCCAACGTTTTCTCATCTATTAATGATGACTGGCCCAGCAAATTATTCAACGACCAGGAGAGCAGGTTTTTGAACCATGCGTACGTATCGCCAAAAGCCGATTGCCCGGCCTCAAGCCCCACCATCCCGGGGATCACCGAGCCGTCTACCTGCCCGCAGATGCCTTTTATCAGCTTGCCCTGCATATCGGCATTGGGCGCTACGAGCATATCGCAGGTAGAGGTGCCCATTACCTTGCTTAAATGGTAAGGCTCAATTTGGCCGCCAACGGCGCCCATGTGCGCATCGAAAGCGCCAACACCAATGATCACGTCAGTACTTAATCCTAAACGGGTTGCCCATTCTTCGCTCAATGTTCCGGCGGCATGGTCGGACGTATAGGTGTCTTTATAAAGCCTTCCGGTAAATCCTGTTAAAAGCGGATCGAGGGATGAGAAAAACTCATCAGGCGGCAAGCCACCATACTCCGCTGCCCACAATGCTTTATGGCCTGCAGAGCAGCGTCCGCGTTTCATATCTTTTATATGTTTACCGCCGCTTAATAAAAACGGCACCCAATCGCAATGCTCCACCCAGGAGTAGCATTCTGAGCGCACTTTTTCGTCTTCCCTTAAAACATGCAGGAGCTTGGCCCAAAACCATTCGGACGAGTAAATGCCGCCAACATATTGCAGGTAATTGATATTAAATTTTGTGGCATGATAGTTTATTTCGGCGGCTTCTTTTACCCCCGTGTGGTCCTTCCACAAAACAAACATGGCGTTAGGGTTATTTTCAAACCCCGGCACCAGTGCCAGCGGAACGCCCTGCTCATTAACCCCAACCGGCGTTGAGCCTGTAGTATCAACCGATATGGCTTTTATTGATGAAGCAACTGAAGTGCCACCAGCCTTTTTTATACAGTCTTTTATGGTGTATTCCAACCCTTCAATATAATCCAGCGGATGCTGCCTGAATTGATTCTGACCGGCATCGCAATACAAACCCTGCTGCCAGCGCGGGTATAAAAAAACAGAAGACGCTAATTCCCGGCCATTGCGGGTATCCACAATTACGGAACGCACAGAATCGGTGCCATAGTCGACACCCATAACAAACTGGTCTTTACTCATTCAGGCTAATTAGATTTACAAACTGGCATTAATCCTGTAAAATAAAGCAATTGTTATTATTTATAAAACAAATAAGTGTTTATTTTACAATAAAAACCTTGTCTAAACTTTAAAGCGATCATAAACGCTATTGAAAATAACGAACACGTGAATAATCCTCTTCTAAGGACAGGACTTTAGCTGCGCTCTTTGTTAAGAATTCTTTTTTTACCCCCTCTCCGTTGGAGAGGGCCGGGGTGAAGCAAAACAGGTTATTTTACCGTTCCCGTAACTTCAGCTAAATGACCGTCGTGTAATTTAACAATGGCAACAGAGCAAAGAATGCCCGACAACCCGCTAAAAACTGCCGCAAACGGGAAAAAGAAAATAATGGTGTCGAAAAACAACAGTATGATGAAAATAGTAAGTGGGATCAGCAATTTTAAACCCACAGGCGGATATTTTACAGCAAGGTCGCCCAGGGCCCAAAGTAAGGCCCCTATCAATATTAATACAAGAGTAATAAGGTATCCGTAGCCATCGTAATAGTCGCCTATACTATGCACAGCTCCCATGAATGGGAATTTCGGTTCGGTCATTTGCTTTACTACTTCCCCATAGGCCGGGCTGGTTACATTCTTCCATTGCAAGTGCCCCACCGTGTGAAGTGCGGCATGAATAAATATTAAAACAGCAGAAATTCGTAATAAAAGTTTGGGTCCCATGGTTTCGCAATTTAGTTTAAACAACTAAAAGTGTGGATAATTGTACATTATTACAAGTATTTGGAGAAAAACTGTTTGCCTCAGCGAGTGCGTTCAGCGTATTAAGTGGAGTGGGTTGCCTTGTAGTGCCAAACCTAAAAATTAGCAGTCAATCTTTGTCGCATCCCTTAACTTTTTAACGTATAGGCTTTAAACTCCACAATCCCACCTGATTATTATTCAAATTACGACCGGGCCTTATGGAAAACTTTAAAGTTACTTTCCTGTTGTGCTGCATTGCATTTATCTTATGTTCTTGTAGAATGACTAAAGAAGTTATCAGTTTAAACGGGCCGGCATTTTATAATAATGACATTTCGTACCAGCCCAAACCGATCTCGGCCGACACAATACATCATGCCTCTTACATTTCTGCATCAATAATTAACGGGCAGGGCGCCAATCAAAATGACGCGCTTACCGCGGGCCAGCTAAACCTGGGAATGGCATACACCGTGAAACATTTCAACTTTGCTTACGGGGCATTTGGCGCAGCGGGAGGTTTTAATAACGCGACGATCGGGGGAGGTGCGCCATACTATTTTAATAATAAGTTTGTTGGCTTAGTGGGTGTCAGAGCCTCGGTTAATTATTATATCACATCGGGTCATGTTGATATTCGTATCATAGGCATCGAAGCTGCTTATAGTCATGAATTTGGCGCCTATGCCGATTACAGGCAACAAGTGGCAACTGTGCCTGACTTTTACACCAATACGCGCACCAACTTGTTTACCATCGGCGGCAGCACCGAGGTTGCCTGGTACGGCCGGGACCTGTCATGGCAATATGGCCTACGTTTGTTTATAGGTCGGACGGATGGCAGTTATGTAAATTCGCTCTACAGTGATATTTCGAGGACGGCCGGTGCACTAGCCTACTTTATGCAGATAAGGAGGTATTTTATGGTTGGCGAACTCACTGGTTCAGGCGGGCATTTTAGTTTGGGGTATAGGTTTTGATTTGAGCCCCACGTTCAAATTGACCAGGCTTGAACAGGCTGCGATTTGTAAAAATGTTTTACTTTAAAATATGGTAAAATATAAAATACATCATGGCAAGGTTGAAACCTGCGTGGCAAATAATGGCGCCAAGTATAGAACCCGTCTTCTTTTTGCACTGGAAAAATAATATACTGGACAAAAACATAAAAAACACCCATAATAAAGCGGGGATAAATAAGAATTGCCACACACCAAAAATATAAACAATGCCAAAATGAGCTAAATGTGTCAATGCAAAAGCTGTACTATCTGCAATTGACGCTTTTTTCTCTCCGAACGTAACGGCAAAACTACCATGCACAATCCCCCGATAAAATAATTCTTCGCCAACCGGGCTAAAGGTCATCCCTGTAAAAGAATAAATCAAAAAATTTGTAAGCCTTTGCTTATCGTTAAAAACTGCACCGCTGGCATGGTATGATTTGGAGATATACACAAACCAATTATTGTAACTAAGTTTAAATAGCCCTATACCCACAAAATACATGATTGTACAAATTGCTATGCCCGCTAAAAAAGAATACAATAACCAGGAGTAATTAACGGGGTTTTTAATTCCAATAGACCTTCTGCCGTCTTTAGTTAGGAAGATTAGTGGTGTAAACCACATCAAAATAAAAATTACAGCAATCCTACTATAGTTGCCCGAAACATTGGCATTTAAAACAATTATAAACCTTGGTATGCCCAGTAATAAAACCAGCGCAAGTCCAAGTATCCAATTAAACTTAAATAATTTTTGCCATATAGGTCTGAGCATTTTATAATTGCTTAGGAATGTTAAATGATACGATTTACAATAATTAGGTTAAAACTCAGGTTAACAACGCTTTGATTATTGTTGACTAAAATATGTTACAGCATTTTTTGGAAAAATCAGTTATTCCAAATGTCCGCACCTGTTCAAGCAAACTTGATGGGTTGATTAGCAATTACTCAGTACAGTCGCTTATACAAAAACCCGGGTACCATCCTGAAAATAAAAGCAACCAACCGCCACCGCCTGGTGATGTAAACAACATCCCTTTTATTTTCAATAGCCTTAAAAATTTGCTTTGCAGCTTTTTCAACAGGCGCTACCCAAAACATATTTTCAGCCTGGGCCATGGGAGTATCTACAAAGCCCGGGCGAATATCGGTAACGTAAACCGGCATTTTTAGCTTTGTTGCTTTTTGTCTTAAACCCTCCAGGTAGTTTACCTGGTAAGCTTTTGACGCACCGTAAGCCGGGGCCTGCCTGCTGCCGCGAATGGCGGCTACCGAAGTTATTGCCGCAAAATGCCCGGAACCCTGCCGCTCAAAAAAATTAAAGGCCCAATTAGCTACTGCTGTAAAGCCGGTGACATTGACCGCATTGGTTTGCTGCTCGATGGCGGTATCAAGTTCCGGGTTAATTTTGCCGGTTCCCGAGCTTAACACCAGCAGGTCCAATCCGCCTAATTCATCGGTAAGCTTCTGTAAAGCTTGCGGGACATCATCAATCTCACTCACGTCAAAAACGGAAATAATGAAGTTTTCTGGTTTTGACGCCTGCAGGGTTAATAACAACTGGTTGCGCCTGCCGGTGATACCTACTTTGTAATTGTGGTTAGCCAGAATAATGGCCAGTTCCTTGCCGATCCCGGATGTAGCGCCTACGACGATTGCTTTTTTCATAAATGGGTACCTGGTATTAAGACCTGAATACTTCCCGCCTGTTACAATACAATAAATATATCCGTATTTACCGCCATATTTAACCGATATATGAATTTTGGTTGAAAGCTTTTATAGTAGCCCGGTTAATGTATATGCCTGTTTTAATTGTTTTCTTAATTTACTTATCTAAAAAAAGGTGCATCTTATTTTAGTATTGGAATTTTTTACCGCCGGACTCATATCCCTTCCTGCCCGCCCAATCTGTAAAAGGTTAAGTCGAATTTATTTGCAATTTGTCGTCGATGAAAAAGCCCCATTGGTCGGTAAATTCACGGTGCAAGTAGATTGATAAAAAAACTTTGTATGCGCGTTTTTATATTAGGCCTTATAAAAAACTAAGACCTATGCATTTCAAAAAACAACTCGCAGTAGCTATTGGCCTGTTTGCTGTAGTTGCGGTAAGCGTTGCCGCAACATTACCCCAGCAGCAGGAGCCGCCAAAACTGGTAAACATTAAAGTGTTCCCAAAAAATATTCCCTTTCGCGTGCTTGATCACGAGATGGATATCTGGTCCGCATCGTTGGGTGTACGTTGCAATTTTTGCCATGCCCGCAATGACCAAACCGGTAAAATGGATTTTGCGAGCGATGCAAAACCCGAAAAGACCGCAGCGCGCCACATGTTCCAGATGACAGCAAAGATTAACAAGAAATTTTTTGGTGCTACGAAAGATACCCTCGGAATGGTTATAGCATCGGGTGTTAATTGTAATACCTGCCACCGCGGCACTGCGCACCCTGATCCAAAAATACCTGAAGAGCACAGGGGTCCCGGCGGCCCTCCGCCAGGAGCTCCGGCCGCGCCACCATCTTCAGGGAAATAAATATTGATGCTGTCGGGCATACCGCAAAGCTAATAAACCAGCGGGCTTAATATTGACCACCGGTTCGCCCGACAGCACAATTATTTTGCAGCACATTGATTTGATTAATTAGTGCTAATTTTGCCTTGTCCAACATTATATGCCGCAGCAATTTAACACTTTTATTCATTTAGTTTTTATAGGCTTTGTTGCCCTCTTCCCGGTGGTTAACCCTATTGGGTCGGCTTTTATTGTGAGTCCTTATTTTGCAGATATATCCCGTAAGGAAAGGCTAAAATTTGTAAAGAGGATTACATTTTACAGTTTCATTATTTGTGCGATCACCGTATTGGTGGGGCACTGGATCTTAGAGCTGTTTGGTTTGTCGATCCCCGTTATACAGTTAGCCGGTGGCATCATGATCTGTAAGATCGGCTGGGAATTTCTTTCTGCTGATGATAAAAAAATGCCCGAAAAAAGTGCGGCCGAAAAAGCAGAAAAAGAACATGACACTTCTGCCGAAACTAAGCTTTTTTATCCCATCACTTTCCCCATCACCACCGGTGCAGGCACAATAGCCGTGCTGTTTACGCTGAGCGCCCAGGGAGCAAATACCGACCGCTCTGTTTACCTGGTCAATATTTGTGCGTTGCTGGTCTCCATTATCGGTATATGCATACTCATCTTTATTTTTTATCTAAACACCAACCGGCTCATCAGCTTTATCGGCGAGCGCAGCGAACAAATAATTAACCGGTTTATGGCTTTTTTAATTTTTTGCGTGGGCCTGCAAATAGTCGCCGGCGGAATTACTAATTTAATAAAATTGCATTTTAATTTATAGGGAGGCTTAGCTGTCGGTCCAAACGTACCGTTTAAATTAGAAGAAGCATTGCAGCTGAAGTTAAGGACTATCACGACAGAGGCAGAGTATAGAAACGTAAATTTAGAAAATTTGATCTCATGGCTTATCTTGCAGTTATTTCCGATTCATCTTCGCTTCCTTTAACAATTTCGCTAATAAGCTTAGGGGCCACTTTGGCAGTAGCATATTTCTCAAATTTTAAGAAATCTAAGCCAGGCGTCCTGATCGCATCCCAAATATCAATGTATAATGTGCCATTTCAAGCTCCGGAAGGAATAATATGGGGTGGAGTGGGTATCTTAATACCGACGACCTTTTTTAATTGGAGTCCCAATGGAGGATCCGTTCTCGAATGCAGGATTACCGTTGCCAAAGCTGACAACCCAAATGAAATTTTTGATATCGGCTGGAGTGAATTCTCCGAAATGCTCCAGAATGAAAGGAGAATGGGTAATGGAGGATTCGCCCAACCCATTGCGTTGCCTCCTAACAGTTCATTAACCAAGACAATCCTTTTCATTTGGAATCCATCCAATGACGACAAATTAACTATTGACAGCGGACAGTATGTTATGAATCTTTTGGTCTGGACGAAATCTTCAGTGAAGCCTGCTATTTGCGAATCCTTCGAGTTCTTGATAACCGAAGAGCTTGCAAACAATTATAGTTTTTATCTTGGCAGTAAAAGTGCTGCAACCATTGATATTTCAATTCGCGAAATGCATCGTCTAAACGGTGTTTTAACCAAAAGCCAGGCAAATCGAATTTACGGCTTATAGGATGTATGCCGCTATCCGATTTCTATGATTTTAGATAGCTATGCCCGTAGTTTGTGGCTATAGTATCACCTCCCCCACCCCTCGCTCTCCAAAACCTTCCTCAACCTCATATCATCCGCCGAAAGCACAGGTATCCATTCCCCAATGCGCTCGCGCGTCCAAAATAGCCCCTGCGGGTTGCCTGGTTTTGCAAACTTGTAGGTATATAATACAGCCCTGATAAATCGCGGTGGTCGGCCAGGGAACGGGTTGTCGGCAAATAAACTTACAGCACCGGCGTCATTATGCAGAAGCTTCCACACCAGGTTATATGTCCACAGATATTCATTTGGTGTGGCCATGGAAGCGAACCACATCTGCCAGTCTAAACGCAGCTGGTAAGGGGCTATTTGCGGCGGCGACTGGTTAAGCAGCACGGGCAAGCCCTTGTAGATATAGGGCTTCCAGTTTGCTTTGCCGCCCGTGGTATCGTCCACGGTGCCCTCAAAAATTACATTGGCGCGTTCCTGTCCTACGGTGCCGAAAGCGCCGTAGGTGTTTACCAGGTCAAGGGGATCGAAGGAACTGTTCATCACCTGTCCCGGTGACAAGATATTCAACGTGGGTTGTATGCTTAGTAGCGCCACAAGCCCGGTAACCACCCATGAGGTGGTGATCATGGGTTTGGATGGTTCGCCATTACTCGCGGCAGTTTCTGCCGCACGCACAAGCCTGCGCGGCAGCAGCCTGGCCCAGAAGCCATCATCAAAACACGCCAGCGCAGGGATAATAGTGAGCCAGTTTAAAAAAGAAAGGTTGCCGCTGAGGATAAGCACGATCTGCAATAACACGATGATCACCCCGGCAATATGGCGCCCTATCCGTGGCCAGAACATAAACCAGGGCGCTACAAGCTCGGCCAGCCAATTGAACCAAACCCCCATTTGCAGCATGATGCGTGGCAGAAAATGGAACCACCTGCTCAGCGGGCCGGGTATGGGCTGTGTTTCGAAATGGTAATAGAGGGCGGTGCCGTTACGCCAGATTTTATCCCCGCGTAACTTGATCATCGCCGAACCGATCATGATACGAAAAATGAGCCATCGGAACAAAACAATAATGGGAAATGGCGGCGCCCGGCGCGGAAACGGCCGCATATCAAGCAACGGGCACAAGAAGATTGCCAGAAACCCGGTTTCTGTAAGCTGTATCTCCCAGCCGTAACCGTACCAATCCTGTCCCGCGTGGTTGAATGACATGTACAGGAACCACAGTACGCCAAGTATCGGCGCGTTGGCAAAGCCTGCAACGACAACGAGGGAAAGTATAAACCCAATCCAGGCGAACACCAGAAGCGCCGTATCCGAATGCCATAACCAAAAAACCGAAGGTAACCGCACAAAGCCTGCCCCGGCTGAACCCAGCGAAGCACTCACCAGCGTTAAATAGTTCCCCAGCGGGAGGAGCCCGTTATCGCCTATCAAAGGGACGATCTGGTTAATGGCTACCAGGAAAGCTACGGCGTAAACCACACCCAGCAGGCGGAGGATCATGAAGCGGGTGAGCCAGTAAGTTGGCGGGGTGCCCGGTGCACCAAAAACTATCCCGGTTTCGCTATCGGTTGTGTTTTTCGCTTCCAACGTATTTTTATTACACAGGAAACAAATTTAATTAAAAAAGGTTCAAGAGATTTATGGAAGACATCAGTTGGTCCGAGCGATTTTTTGAGGATCGGGCAGGCGGATAACACGGTGGCTGTAATTGGCATCGCGCTCCAAATGGGTTACCATGATGATGGTGGTCCCCTGTTTGTTCAGCTCGGTCAGCAGGTCCATAACGGCTTTACTGTTGTCGGCATCAAGGTTTGCCGTTGGTTCGTCCGCAAGTATCAGCCCGGGGTTATTTACTACGGCCCTGGCCAGCGCCACACGCTGCTGCTGGCCGCCTGATAATTGCTGCGGATAACTTTTACGGCGTTCATTGATCTGCATCCTGTCCAGCAATTCGTCGGTCCGTTTTACCCGTTCCGAACCCGGCAAACCCTTGTAGATCATTGGCAGTTCCACATTTTCAAATACCGTCAGATCATCAATCAGGTTAAAATTCTGGAATAAAAAGCCAATATTGTCCTTGCGCAGGGTAGCGCGGTTACGTTCTTTAATATGGGTAACTTCAGCACCATTGAAGAAATAACTTCCCTCATCGGGCTCGTCAAGCATGCCTAAAATATTAAGCAGGGTCGACTTCCCGCAGCCCGACGGGCCCATAATGGCCACAAATTCGCCTTGTTCAACTTCGATGGACAAATCGCGTAAGGCAATTATTTCCATCTCATCGATACAGTAATGTTTCTCGAGATTAGTAGCTTTTATCATTGATATTTTCTTAGGATTCTGAGGAAAATAAATAAGGATGTTTTTATTGCCACAAAAAATATTCCAATGATAAAACACATTGATATTCAATTGCTTAAATCCAAAAAATAGGAGAGAGTGTACGGTTTCGAAACACCTGTATGCACGTAATTGATACAACAACTATCTACCTAAAAAAGTGCTTAAGGCCTTTTATTTTTATCCGAAATGTTGCGGTAAACGCCGTGAGGTCTGATTACAATTTTGCGTCGGCTTTTTTAATCATTTTGGGCAAATCCTTTTGTAGTTCTGTCATCAGCTCATCCATCGCGCTTTCACACATCGGCTGTATTTTATCGACAGTCATTACCGGCACGCCGCCAACCAGTGGGCTCACGCTTTTCGATTTTGCATCTTCCTTTATAGAAAATACTTTATCGCCGTCCTTGTTAAATAAGGCAATGTTGGCGTGGGCATTCACTTTAACCACACCCATTCCGCCAAATCCTATCTTAACCAGGTCAAAATCAATATATACCTTCATCACGCCATCGCATTGGTTAAATATTTTAAGCAGATTTCTTTCGTTTTCGTGGCCCATTAACGGCAAAACCACTTTATACCCATCAATTGGAATATTGTAATTCATATCCTTAAACGGGCCGCTGGTCGCAGTACCCACGGGAACGTAAGCCTTATAAGCATCATTATTGATCACCTGGTCTTCGGGTAAAAGGTCGAAAGGGAATTTTTTTGAATAATCGTCAAAGAATTGGCCGTGAAAGCTTTTTAATAAAGGCACCATATTAAAATTCGGATCGTCGCTAAGCTTCATCGATGCTGCCTGGGCTGCCCCACCAAAGTCGCCTAAACCAATTTGTTTGACAACATAAAAGGTAACAACGGCTACTTTTTTGTTTTGAGCGTAGCTGAAAGTAAGGGACGTCGCTAATAGAAGCGGGATAAGGGTCAGGATCTTTTTCATTTTGATTTGTGAAAAGTTATTGATCACTTTTCGAACGCCGGCAAAGCTAAGATAATAAGAGCGAAAAGCATTGATGGTTTAACAATTAGTTAAATTCACACTTTTTTTTTCGCGTGAAATTGAAAAGGTTTCGAAAGCCTTGAAGCATTTTACACCTTTGCTAAATTTACCATAGAGTTAAATCGCAGTTTCGTCTATGTTTGTCTGCCGTCTGTCTATTTTGTTTTTAGTTACCGCGTAATTAAGTTTTATTAGTAACGCGAAATGTATATTTCCACACTAACCAAATCAATTAAAACTTATGTTATGAAAAATCTTACTCATCTCCGGAAACTTGCTTTGCTCTTTACGTTTTGCTGTTTGCTGCAATCGTATTGCATGGCACAAACACCGGGCGGCAACCCGCCCCAATTAGGCAAGGCTTCCATTAAACAGGTAATTGCCGCGATGACGCTGGAAGAAAAAGCGAAGCTGCTGGTTGGCGCCGGCAGGGGTTTCGGCCCACCGCCTGCCGCCCCTGCAACGGGTAAAAAAGACAGCACCGCCAAACCGCCCACCCCTCCCCCAGCCCCTGGACCAATGATCGGCAACACCGAACAAAAGGTGCCCGGAGCAGCCGGAAATACCTATGCAATACCGCGTTTGGGTATTCCATCCATTGTAGTTTCAGACGGCCCGGCCGGGTTGCGGATCAGCCCGATACGTAAAGGCGACAGTACCAAAACATATTATGCAACCGCCTTCCCGGTGGGCACCTTGCTGGCTTCGTCATGGGATGTCGACCTAGTTAAACAGGTGGGAATGGCTTTTGGTTATGAAGTTCACGAATACGGTGTAGATGTTTTATTAGGGCCCGGTATGAATATTCACCGCAACCCGCTTGGGGGCCGTAATTTTGAATATTATTCGGAAGACCCATTGGTTACTGGTAAGATGGCGGCAGCAATAGTTGAAGGCATTCAATCAAACGGCGTCGGTACATCCATAAAACACTTTACGGCAAACAACCAGGAGACACACCGGAATACGATAAACACTATTGTAAGTGAGCGGGCCATGCGGGAAATTTACCTGCGCGGATTCGAAATTGCAGTTAAAGATGCCCAGCCCTGGACAGTGATGACCTCCTATAATAAATTAGATGGCACCTATACCTCCGAGCGCGCTGACCTGCTGTCAACCATTTTACGCAACGAATGGGGATTTAAAGGCCTGGTAATGACCGACTGGGGCGGCGGCCGGGATCCCATCGCGCAAATGAAAGCCGGTAACGACCTGCTGATGCCGGGTAATCCAACCCAGGTTAAAACAATTATAGATGCCGTAAACAATAAGCAATTAGATGAAAGCGTGCTGAATGCTAACGTGGAGCGTATGCTTAACCTTATTGTTGAATCGCCAACGTTTAAAAATTATAAATTCTCAAATGCGCCGGACTTAAAGAAGGATGCAGGCATTTCGCGTATGGCTGCAGCCGAAGGGATGGTGCTGTTAAAAAATACCGGAAATGCTTTACCCTTTAACGGCATTAAAAAGGTCGCCCTGTTTGGTAATACTTCTTACGACATTATTGCCGGCGGAACAGGCAGCGGCGATGTAAACAAGGCCTATACCATCTCGCTGGCACAGGGGCTGCAAAATGGAGGGCTACAGGTTAGTGATGCCTTATTAAAATCGTACCCGGCATATATCGCGGATGTTAAATCGAAAAGGCCAAAACAGCGCAACTTTTTCCAAAGCCCGCCGCCGATACCTGAATTGGTTATCGCGCCAGCGGACCTGGACCAACAGGCTGCTGACGCTGATATAGCCGTGATCACCATAGGCCGCAACGCCGGTGAAGGCGCTGACCGTAAACTGGAAAATGATTATTACCTATCATCGGCAGAGAAAGACCTGATCAAGAGTGTGTCGGATGCTTTTCATGCCAAAGGCAAAAAGGTAGTGATGGTTTTAAATATTGGCGGGGTGATTGAAGTTGCAAGCTGGCGGGACGAAGTTGATGGCATTTTACTGGCCTGGCAGCCGGGCCTGGAAGCAGGCAATGCCATCACCGATGTTTTAAGCGGCAAGGTCGACCCTTCAGGCAAGCTGGCAACAACTTTCCCGGTAGATTATAAAGACGTGCCATCAGCCAAAACCTTCCCCGGCAAAGAATTTCCCGACCAGGCTACCGGCGAAGGGTTCAGGAGGCAAATGCCTGCCGAGGTTACTTACGAGGACGGCATTTATGTAGGTTACCGTTATTACAATACTTTTAAAGTGGATCCGGCTTATGAGTTTGGTTATGGCTCGTCCTATACCACCTTCAATTACTCGGACATAAAATTAAGTGCCCCGGCATTTAAAGGAAAAATAAAGGCGACCGTTACTATCACCAATAGCGGTAAAGTGGCCGGCAAAGAAGTTGTTGAATTGTATTTAAGCGCACCCGCTGCAAAAATGGATAAGCCCGCTGTAGAATTAAAGGGCTTTGCTAAAACCCATATGTTACAGTCCGGTGAATCGCAAACGTTAAGTTTTGAAATAGTTCCGAAAGACCTGGCTTCATACGATACCCAAAATGAACAATGGGTAGCCGAAAGCGGGAATTATACCATTAGCATAGGCGCTTCGTCAAAAGACATTAAACAAACAGCAAAGTTCACGCTCGGCAAAGAAATGGTTGTTGAAAAAGATGAAAAGGCGTTGACACCGCAGGTGGCTATTACCGAATTAAAAACCACGAACTAACAATTAAACATAAAGATAATGGCCATTGGATCAAATACTCCCGGGCCATTATGCTAAATTCAATTAACCCAATTTTTAACCCAATTTAAATTTTACTACGATGATCAAAAAAGCATTAACCTCCGCATTTTTAGTACTGGCATTTATAACTTTCAGCCATGCCCAGGATATCACCGGGAAGTGGGCCGGTAAAGTTATGGACCAGTTTGACGTCACCTACGACTTTAAAGTTGATGGTGAAAAACTTACCGGCGCAACCTCGGGCCCTGATGGAACCCCTATTACGCTGCAAAACGGTGTTATTAAGGGCGACGACCTGTCCTTCACGTTTGCTATGATGGGCAATGATACAAAAGTTACCGGCAAAATTAAGGACGATAAAATAACACTTACTATGCCCGGCATGAATGGCGGTGATCCCATCTCATTTGTGTTATCAAGGGTTAAGTAAGTCAAAAGTCTTGAGCCGGGAGTCCTATTTCGTTCAGGTAAGGCTGCATTATTTTTTAACGATATATGCTAATTATAATTGTTGATTTTTTTAAAGTTAGGGCGGCTATTTGGCTGCCCTGACTTTTTTATGGGGGTGAATAATTACGTCTTCAACAACCGGGTATGCCAAACAAAAAGCGACAAGTTATTGAAAATGTGATCGTTATAACAACTCTCCTCTTGAGAGGGGGCGCGCTGGGATGCGAAGTGGCGGGGGTGTGTTAACAGGCATGCTCGTTAACACACCCCTCCACCCCTCGCAAAAGAGGGAACCGCGCGGCCCAAACTTTAAAGTCCACCTCATTTACTATGTTTCCCTCGCTGAAAACAACGGCTTTACGGTAAACCATGCTACAGCCGGAAAAAAGATCATCGGCACGGCGAGGCCCGGAAAAAGCTCTGGTGTTTTTACGTCCAATGGCAGCGAGATTGAAATAGGGATCATCACACAGGCGAAAGAAATGATTGAAAACAAAAGGTTGAATACTATTTCCCCTTTCTTTTTAAGCCACTTTGTTAAACCGTAATTGATAAATGCCGCCACCATACAAATTGCAAAGCTGAAGCCGATCATGCTCCCAATGTTCAGCACTTTGGAAAAATCGGCTTCAGTTGCAAAAAAGTAAATGTGGTCGTAAATGATCGCTGCTATCGCGGCAAGTGCCGCTGCAACGAGCCCATGAAAAAAGATCTTTTTAAACATTTCCTTTTATTTTGTAACGGGAACAGTAATTTCCACTTTGAATTTTGAGCTGCCGTGTTCAGGCTCGGCAGTATTGATATTAAAATCCAGACGATTTATCGCAAAGCTCCCTGCAAAAACATTGTTATCAAAAGTGAAGGGAATGGTAAACGGCTTTTGTACCCCATGCATCTCCAGTGTGCCGGTAGCTGTATAGCCGGTTGCTGTTTTGGCAATTGATGACGACGTAAATTTAATAAGGGGATATTTGTCAGCATCAAACCATTTGTCGCTTTTGGCGTGCACATTTTTCATTCCGTTACCGGTGTTGATAGTTGCCACATCAATACTTGCATCAAATTTTGAGGCGGCCAGGTTATTCGGATCAAAGTTTATGGTGCCTTTTAAGCCTTTGAATTCGCCTGATGGGTCGCCGCCATCAAATTTTACGGCATAACTGTCACTGATCTTCCAGTCCTGTGATTTAACTATGGTAAATGCCGATGTTGCCAGCAGCGCCAGCGCTGCGATAGGATAAATAAATTTTTTCATAGTTTCTTGTTTAAAATTTTGAAATTTAATTGTTAAAAATGTCTTTGAATATGTTGATCACGCTTTATTCAATAATGAATTTCAAATATAGAATTAGGGCAATACAATAAAAGCAGTAATAGACTGACGCGGTTAAAACATAGATGGACGGGGGTTAAAAACCGACGAAGGGCGGATGAGAAAGAGCAGCGGCTTTATTAATTCAGTGACTCCGGTTATTGAACATCTTAAAACCGTTATTTAATTTTCTGTTTTTACTATCTTTATCAAAACAGCGGATATGTTACAACAAACCGTTTCGCCAGTCATTAAACTTTATTCCCAAAAGCCCTTGAATAGCGAAAATACATCCATACAACCGTTAGCAAAATATTTTAATAATTACTTTCCGCTCGATAACGCAGAATGTGATGAATTGATGTTGCGCTTCACCGAACGCAAGGTTAAACGCCGCCATTTTATTTTACAACAGGGCGATGTGTGCCGTCACTTTTCCTTCGTTGTTTCAGGTTGCCTTAAGATGTATGCCATTGATAAAAACGGTAAAGAACATAATATTCAATTCGCCGCGGAGAATGACTGGAGCACTGATCTAAGCAGCTTTTACGCTGAAAAGCCAAGTCAGCTGTGTATAGAAGCGGTCGAGCCGACGATTTTACTGCAAATCAAACATGACGATCTTTTACACTTATATACCGGCTATCACAAATTCGACCACAATTTTCGGGTCATCATAGAACAAAAATATATTGAGCTACAAAACAGGGTGTTGCAAGCTATCAGCTCGTCGGCTGAAGAACGATACGAGTCATTCCTGAAACAATATCCCAACCTTGCTAACCGGTTGCCCAATACGCAAATTGCCTCCTATCTTGGAATTACCCCTGAATTTCTGAGTACCATCCGCAAAAGCCTTGCTTACAAAGGCTGACCCTTAAATTACTTTAAGGGTATTTCTTAAGATACCTTATTGGCTGATCTATCGAAAACTGCTGAGTTTTGCTTTCGTAAATAATATTTGAAATGTCAGCAGAAAACAACAAACAGACGATGAACCGTTTTGTAGAGTTCATCAATACCGCCAGTGAATCATTGGCTGAGAAACTAATTTCGCCGGATGCTATATTTTATGTACCGGGACGGCCCGAACCAATGCGTGGCCCCAAAGGCTATTTGGAAATAATTTATATGATGCGTTCGGGCTTTCCGGATATCCAATGGACTCCGGACGACATGGTGGCCGAAAATGACCGGATAGCAGCCCGGTTTTCAATGCGCGGAACACATCGGGGAACGTTCTTTGGCGTGCCGCCCACAGGAAATTTAATTGAGGTAGGGGCAATAAATTTTTATCGTTTTTCCGGCGGTCAAATAGTTGAAGAATTCGGACAACCCGATTTACTTGGACTACTGCAGCAAATTGGTGCACTGCCTGCCAACTGACTATTGGTAAAATAAGCGCGCTCGGCCTTAACAGGCCGGGACTGATGACCCGAAAAGGCTTGTTGCCGGGCATCATTTTCTGCGGGTTCCACGAATTGAATGGAGGGCTTATTCTGTTTATTACAAAATTTTTACGCCAAATCAAAACCCATCAACCAGTTCCTTTGCCGTTTTCATACTAAGCCCAAAATAAAATTTCTGCCCGTTATGATATTTCTCCCGCAGTTCAAAATTTTCAAAGGCCGGGCCACCGGGTATCTCTATATAGTTGTTTTTATCCTGGCTTGCGCCGCTCCAGTACTTTGCCCTGCCGTTAACCCTTACCTGCAGCGATTTGTCGTAATCGCCGGCATCCACGCGCCAATATTGGGTAAGCTTATAAAAAGGGCGGTAGTGCCAATGCCAATGAGCCAGGTAAGCTGGGTCTTGCGGCCAGTAAGCGAGCTCGTTAAAAGGCTCGTTTGATTCAGCAACGACAATAGGGTCGCCGTTTTTAGTTTTCAGCATCTGGCCAACCGGGTAGGGTTCCTTCTCGTCAAATTCAATATCGTTATAAGCGCCGAATAATTTCCTCGAATCAACTACTTTATCTTTAAGGTATAGCAGCCTTAGCCTCGAATAATTCCCCATGGTAGCTGTGAGCGCGCAGCGTTCCATAACGGCGCTGTTTTTGTAATTAAATATTTGAAGACCCAACTCTCCCGGCTTGTCGCTCCTGATGGTTAGTTTCAGGTATGGGTGCGCACCATCGATAAATTTCTCCATCAAAATATACAGGGAAAGTTCCTCAACGTTTGGCTGCGCTGCATCAGGATGTGTAATGACACCCGGTGTGGATGCATAAGGCGAAAAACTGCCTGTACTATCCGAATCCGAAGCCCAGAACAATTTTCCTAATTTACCGTCGACCACGGATGGCCGCACTTCGCTAAATTCCATATCGCCATCCACCACAGGCTCAACGGCAATATAATTTATTAGGTAAACCACCCCTTTAAATTCATAACCGATCCGCAGCAAGCCGCGCGGGCCGCCTTCCGTGTTGGGTATCGTACCTTCCAACGATGCTGGCCATAGCCCCACTACTATGCCTTCATGAATACCCCAAACCGGTGGCGATTTCGCATTTTCGGGCCTGATCCATGAGGGTTTTGCTGGTAATTGCTGTGCGGTGGCAGGCTGGATAAGAATCAGCAGACTAAAGGATACGACGCTGCAGAAAATTTTTATTTTTTTAAACATTGCTCAAATATCGGTGGTTAAATATAACTATGAAGATTTGCGTGCAGGTGACAAACATTATAAAAATAAATCAACAGCTATCGCACCACCCGAAAAATATCCCGTTGGGGACAACGTCTTGGTAGAGAAATGTTATCTAATTTTAACTTTGTTTAAACCTCCTCCAGACCTGGTACCAGTTTTTGTTATTTGGATAGCTTCGGTGGCCTATGTTGTTAAAAAGAAGGGCTACCAGCAGCAATATAATTACACCGGATAAAACAGGGCTGAGTACATACATATATCCCAATGCTAAAACCCTCGCGGAACCTACGTTAGCTATTAAGGCAGTGGCGCCCCCGGGAGGATGGAGGGTTTTAGTTACCTGCATCAGTACGATCGACAGTGAAACAGACAGCGCTGAAGATAACCACACCTCGTGTGGGATTAATTTGTACATAGTTACACCAACAAGTGCAGATATCACATGCCCGCCGATGAGGTTACGGGGCTGGGCGTACGGGCTGTTAACAATTCCATAGATCAGAACCGCCGAGGCGCCGAAAGAGCCTATCAAAAATATATTATCCAGGGGACTAAAATATTTGCTATCCAGCAAGCCTATTAAACCTATACCTGTAAACGACCCAAGAAAAGACCATAAATGTTCTTTCGGATCAATTAATGTTTCTTTATAAACAATATAACCTGCAGTCCTAATTTGACGGGGTATCCTTATCTTCATATTTTATGTTTTGTGGTAAAATGCGATGATTGTATAAAAACCGGATGTCAGTTATTCTTATTGATAAATATAAGAAAAATTAACAGGAGTTTAGACCCTTACCAGGATAAGCGATGGCGGGTAGTGCTAAATAAAACAGGGTTATCTTATAACTCAACTTAAACAATTGGGGTCTCCCCACCCCAATAATCGTTCCGGGCATTAGAAAAAATTTCCCGGTTAAGGAAATCAAAATTATTATATATAATTGATTTACAGATGGTTAATAAAATGGCATGTAGGTTGTTTGGTTAATAACAACAAAATCAACTTATATGATCACAGTTAACAAAAAAAACAGCGCAATAAATGTGACGAAGTCCACTTTCGTATTTATGTTGTTACCATTGCTGGTTCTATTGGCATCTTTTACAAAAGAAAATAAAGTTTACAACCGGCTTACCGCAGGCCGCAGCGATACGCTTGTTTGGGCAGCGAATGCTAAATTCAAAACGGTTAAAACAATAAGCGCTTATTTAGAGCTTGTACAGGATAAAAACGACATAATACGACCTTTCCCGGTGAATTTTCTCCCGGCTGACCCCGACGAAACTACGCCATCATCAATCTCTGTTACAAGGGCAAGCGGATCAGCACGCGCCAGGACGCAATTAAAAGCTTACCTTGATAGTTTGGCGATTGACCCAAAATCTCCTGGTTTATTGAAAAATGCGAAGCAGTAACGAGCGGTAAAGCGGTATGAGAAGTGGTTAAAACTGCTTCCTCGGGCGTTTCTTTCTTGCTTCTTCATCTTTTCTTTCCACTCTGTGATACGATGGCTTGGACGAGAAATTGCCGCCAAATTTGGAAAATGGCTTCTTAGCCGGGGCTTGTTTGTCATCTGTCATTTTCACGCTTAACATCCGGTCGCCAATAAATGTGCCGTCCAGTGCTTCCACGGCACGTTCGGCGCCATCCTTGTCCACCATTTCTATAAAAGCATAGCCTTTGCAATTCCCGGTTTTCTTATCGCGGACGATTTTGATAGTGCTCACATCCCCATGCGGACTGATAATCATAACGAGCTCCAGCTCCGTGATGTCCATGGGAAAGCCCCCCACAAAAAGTTTTATCATAAGGTTAAAAAAGAAATAATCGTCGCAAATATACTTACAAAAGGTAAAACACCAAAGGCGGAAATCACCTTTTAACAAAGATAGGGAAAAGGGCCCGCCGGGTTAAACTTCAATTTGATCAGGATAAAAAAAATATTGAAAATAAATAAGTTGTTTTTGCAGAAACGCCATTTGCAGCCCCTTTTTGACTTTCAGACATTACTGACTTTCTAACTAAACTTTAACCCACTCCCCTTTTTCAAAATTATATTGCTTAATAACCCTTGCAGGATTGCCAACAGCCACGCTATATGGAGGGATATTTTTTGTTACTACTGAACCGCCGGCTACCACACTGTGTTTACCAATTGTAACCCCCGCCGTTACAACCACGTTAGCGCCGACCCAAACTTCATCCTCGATAACAATAAGGCCGGTGGTTACTTTTTGGAGCCTGATAGGTATGCTTATATCTGCATAAGTATGATTTAAGCCGCTTACTACAATATTTTGCGCTAAAATAACTTGTTTACCAATAGTAACCGGGCCTATTATTACGCTGCCAAGGCCAATACGGCAGTTATCACCAATCATTACATCGCCGACCCCATTATTAACCGTACAAAAATCTTCAATGGTTGAATTTGCGCCGAGCGAAAAACTATTAAAAGGAAATATATCAGCCCGCGAGCCCCAGCGAATCACCGAACCTTTACCCCGGTGATGTATGAAGGGCGTTACAAACCACCTCACCCACCAGCGTGGGCGCGCATTGCCTACGATCATTTTATGAATAAATTTTTTTAATCGCGGATTGGTTTTTACGGTTGATAACAGCCCCATTGTTTTTTATAGTTTCAAATCCAAATGTAATAACTATTCAATGGGTTAAACATACTGAATAGTTAAATGATTATGATCGCTCATAAACTACCTTTATTTCAGCGGTCGTATGTCATTTTATATCCCGAACCATTTTTGGACCGGCAGGATATTCGGGATAAATGACCCATATCATATTTTAACTGCGGCAATTTTTCATTATTTGCAGTTTGACTAAATCAGTTTAAAATTAACTTGAATTTATGATCATATATAAACAGTTTTCATTTGATTCAGCACATTTTCTGCCAAACGTTCCCATTGGCCATAAGTGCAAAGATCTGCACGGACATACCTATCATCTTACCATTTATGCTGAAGGCGAATTGCTGGAAAAGGAGGGATGGGTTTTGGACTTTTCCGATCTTAAAAAAGTGGTTAACCCGATAATTGACGTCATTGACCACAAGCTTTTGAATAATATCCCCGGATTGGAAAACCCTACCGCCGAAATCCTGTCGACGTGGTTATGGAAGCAGATAAAGCCTTTGCTGCCTGCATTAATAAGGATCGAACTTAAAGAGACTCCAACCTCGGGGGTGATATTTGAAGGGCGATGAGGAATTGAGGCGAAAGTAGTTCAACTATTGGTGGCAACCCCAGGGATCGATAAATTAAATTCCAATACTTTAAACGGGCGCCATTTGCTATAAACAAATCAGCCGAATTGCTTCGGCTGATTGCTTGGGAGCGGTCGGAACGCCACTTGGAGATCCCGGGGCCTGATGGTCCGGCGGGGTGACATTCTTAACAATAATTTGCCAAAATACATTTGAACCTAATTAGTTTTAAGGACGATATCTTTTAAAAAATTTAAAAAAAATCGCAACTTAAAAAAACTTCGTTCGTATAAAAGCCTTCATTGAGCGCCCTGCTCATCAATAATTTATCAAATCGAAAAATTCCCCGGCGCGAGGCATGGGGAATTTTTTATTTACGAATGTACGCATAACTTTTACATTACCAATACCGTATAAATAAACAACTTGTAGTTTTTTGGTTTAATAGTTAATAAGGATTAAGTTTGGATGGCCGGGAAGAGATTCCTGGCCATTTTTATTTCGGATTTGACCGCTGATTTTTATGATTAAAGGATTTCGCTGCGGCAGCTTAACATAATGATACTTCCGAAATCACACAAGCGCTTCCGCAATTTCTTCGAAACCTTTCTCGCGGGCCAGGTCGGCGGGTAGTTTACCGCCTTCCATACGGATATTTACGTCGGCGCCATGCTCTAAAAGCATGATCAGCAGGTCGATATTGCCATTTTGTGCGGCAGAATGCAGAGCGGTCGCACCCGCTTGCTGTTTCACATTTACCTTAGCATTGTTTTCTATCAGCATCCGCGCGATCTGCGTATAATTACCGGCAACGGCAGAATGTAAGGGGAATACCCTGAAGCCGTTGTTAGAAGGTAAATTCACGTCGGCGCCTTTTAATACCAGGTAGCGGGCAATTTCATAGTGGCCAAAATAACAAGCCAGCCCAAGTGGAGTAAACCCATCTTCGGCATAATAATTTATCGCTTCGGGATGGGCATAAACCAGGTTGGCCACCACGTCGAACTTCCCGGCCGCCGACGCCTCGAACAGGTTGATCTCATCAAGGTACCTCAACAGCAACTCGGTAACCGCAGGCTTTTTGTAATAGCACGAAAGCATAAGCGGCGAAACGTGGTGACTGGTGCGGGCCTTTGCCAGCGTAGCGTCTTCCTTCAGCAAGGCATCCAGGCCGCTCAGATCGGTATTGGCAATGTAGAGCTCCAATCGTTCTATCATATAAAATTCTTTGTCAGCTTAAGTTAAGGCTAATATAGTTACAATTTTATTGCCGTTTATTTCGTTTGCTTATTACTTGTTTCAATATTACTAAAAAATTAAAATATCAACTAAATATATGTTTAATCTATTAACTTTATATTTGCAAAATATCAGGGTAACATCAGGATGCCGGTAAAAGGAAATCAGTTTAAATCAAATAGTTTCAAACAAGAGAACCAGTCCGGTCACTCTTCGAAGCCTGAAAAGGACCGGCCCGCGAAGCAAAGGCAGGAAAACCGGCAGCCAACCGACTTCGTAGGCAGCCGTTTTGCTAAAATACTCGGGCTGTTTTCGCTGTTGTTATCTGTATATTTTCTTGTCGCTTTTACATCGTACCTGTTTACGTGGCAGGAAGACCAGAGTTATGTTTCAAAGGCAAACGGCGGCTGGGGCAACCTGTTTAAAACCACGCAGGAGCTGATGGAGAACGGCGTTAAAAGCCCGGTTGTTGAAAACTGGCTTGGCAAATTTGGCGCACTCCTATCGAACCAGTTTATCTATGAGTGGTTTGGGGTGGCTTCCTTCCTGTTTATTTTCACTTTTTTTGTGATCGGGTACCGTTTGCTGTTTAAGGTACGATTGTATTCTATCGGGAAAGCGCTTGCTTATTCTATATTTTGTATCGTATTTATTTCTATAGCCTTAGGGTTTGCCCATGCTTTTGTAGCTGATACCCCAAATTACCTTGAAGGCGAATTTGGCTATTGGAGCAACCGTTTGCTTGATGCGCAGTTAGGCCAAACCGGTACCGGGGGCATGCTAATTTTTGCAGCCCTTACCTTATTGGTTGTTGCCTATAATGTTGATTTTAAGTTACCGTCGCGAAGTGCCAAAACCGTTTCGCCGGTGCAGGTTGGCGATTTTGTGCCTGAACCTGTTGACCTGGATGATGATGATGAAATTGCGCTGCCCCATGAATGGCCCGGCCGCGCAAATAAGGACAATGGCGAAAATACCGCACGTCCTTCCCCATTAAAGCAACAGCCGCTGGTGCAAAACCCCATATTTCATGAACCCATAGTATTGACCCCTGATTCGCACGAGGATGATGGATCCGGGATCCCCCTCACCGTTGGTGTTACCAGGCCAACGCCTGTTTTAAACATCGAAAAAGAAGACGACCAAAAAGCCAAAAGCCTTGTTGAACAGTTTGGCACTTACGACCATACCCTGGAACTGGCTTCCTATAAATACCCACCGCTTGACCTCCTGGAAAATTACGGTTCGAACAAAATAAATGTAAATTCCGACGAACTGGGGGCAAATAAAAACAAGATAGTTGAAACCCTGAACCATTATAATATTGAGATTGATAAGATAAAAGCCACCATCGGCCCTACGGTAACTTTATATGAAATTATCCCTGCGCCGGGTGTAAGAATTTCGAAGATCAAGAACCTGGAGGATGATATCGCCCTAAGTTTGGCCGCGTTGGGTATCCGTATCATCGCGCCAATGCCGGGCAAAGGCACAATAGGTATCGAGGTGCCAAACCAAAACCCCGAAATGGTGTCGATGCGCTCGATGCTGGAGAGCGAAAAATGGAAAAATTCAAACATGGACCTGCCGATCGCGCTTGGCAAAACTATAAGCAATGAAGTATTTATTGCCGACCTGGCCAAAATGCCCCACTTACTGGTTGCCGGGGCTACCGGGCAGGGTAAATCGGTCGGTATTAATGCGATATTGGTATCGCTGCTGTATAAAAAGCACCCGGCCGAGTTGAAATTTGTCTTAGTCGACCCTAAAAAGGTGGAGCTTACCCTTTTCCGCAAGATAGAGCGGCATTTCCTGGCAAAATTGCCCGATGAAGCCGATGCTATAATAACCGATACCAAAAAGGTGGTAAATACGCTGAACTCTCTTTGTATTGAAATGGATCAGCGATACGACCTGTTGAAGGACGCCCAGGTGCGCAACCTTAAAGAATACAACCAGAAATTTGTAAACCGTAAAATACCAAATCCGGAAATCCATCGCTACCTGCCATTTATCGTGCTTGTTATTGACGAATTTGCCGATCTGATGATGACAGCCGGCAAAGAAGTGGAGATGCCTATTGCCCGTATTGCGCAGCTGGCGCGTGCGGTGGGGATACACCTGGTAATTGCAACGCAAAGGCCATCGGTTAATATTATTACCGGCACTATTAAAGCTAACTTCCCTTCGCGACTGGCGTTCCGGGTACTATCGAAAATAGATTCACGTACCATACTCGATACAGGCGGGGCCGACCAGCTGATAGGCCGGGGAGATATGCTGTTATCAACCGGCAGCGACCTGATCCGCCTGCAATGCGCATTTGTGGATACCCACGAGGTGGAACGAATATCCGACTTTATAGGAAGTCAGAAGGGTTATGACACTGCTATGATACTGCCCGAATATGTTGGTGAAGGCGAAAGCAGCAGCTCAAAAGAATTTGACCCTGATAACCGTGATCCCATGTTTGAAGAAGCTGCCCGCCTCATTGTAGTGCATCAACAGGGTTCAACCTCATTAATACAACGCAAACTTAAACTAGGATATAATCGTTCGGGGCGCATTATAGATCAATTAGAAGCTGCTGGTATAGTTGGTCCGTTTGAGGGCAGTAAAGCACGGGAAGTACTGTATCAAGACGTAAATTCATTAGAGCAATATTTCCATTCATTACAAAATAAGAATTGATATGTCTTGGAATAATTTTGATAGAGCGGTACTTCTTCACCAGACTTTCAATACTGCGATAAACAGGAAGTTAAATCAAGAAATTCTAAATCAGGTTTATTATCAAAATATAGAATTACGTGAATTAAACATTCAAGTTGAACATTCAAATGCTTTACAAAGTAAATTTCTGGAACTTCAAATTGAGGAAATTAAGACAAGGGAAAAAAATAAGTTTTTAAAAAAATTTGCATTCCAATTAAGTGAAATATTGAATTTAATTGCACAATCAAAAGATGAATATTTGAGGATATATTTATTAAAAAAATATATTCTCAGTATAGAAGATAATCTCACATTTTGTCAAAATAATTTAGAGGAAATAAATGATAAAGTATTTTGTAGAGCCTGCTTTACAGAGATTTCTAAATTAAAAGAGAATATTGAAAATAATTTACTCGATTATAATAATTCTGATCTAAATATCATAGATGATTTATTTGCCGATCTATTAAGTTTGAATGATAAACTGAGTAAACTTACAATCCCTATACTTTTAAAACCGTATGATTATAAGCCACCTAAAAAATCATTATTTGGTTTTAATAAATCGGAAATTGAGTGGTATGATAATCAATATAACAACCATGTAAGATTAGTCGAAGAAGAAAATAACAAAAATCAGACTATTTTTGAACAAATGAAAAGTGACTTGGAAACCAAAATTAAAAAACACAATTATTTTTCTGTATTAGACTCTATAAAAATAAAGCATAAAGACTTTGACATATATCTTGAAAAGATTTTTTCAATAGAAAAAAGTTTTCCTTCATCAGTTCAAATAGATAGCAGTTCGAAGAAATTTATTTCGGATAACCGCGACCCGATGTTTGAGGAAGCCGCCCGCCTGATTGTGATGTACCAGCAGGGCTCAACCTCGCTGATTCAGCGAAAGATGAAATTAGGCTATAACCGGGCCGGCCGGATCATTGACCAGTTAGAAGCCGCAGGCATTGTAGGCCCGTTTGAGGGCAGCAAAGCCCGTAAAGTACTATACAGCGAGGAATACAGCCTTGAAAGGCACCTGAAAGTGCTCGCAAAACAAAGTAACAATTAAACCCTGTGCCATTGTCTGGATCAAAGATTTAAGAATTTTGACCGGCATTTTATAATAAATCGGTGAAATCAAATTTAAATCGGTGAAATCTTAAAAAAATGAAGAAACTACTCATATTTTCCTTTTTAATACTAATCACCACTTATTCTTTCGCGCAAAAAGGTGCCGAAAAAGACGCCTCGGCCAAAGCAATTTTAGACAAGGTTGGCGCTATGTACCGTACCTATGATGTTGTAAAAACCGATTTTGATTTTACCCTTGATAATCCGCAGGCTGGTGTTAAAGAAACCCAGAGCGGCATGCTGATCGCCAAATCAAAAACCAACAAGTTCAAGGTAACCATCTACAGCCCCGATGTATCCGCTAAACAGGACGTCGCACAGGAGATCATAAGCGATGGCAAAACCCAATGGACCTATCTTAAAAAAGACAATGAAGTGCAGGTGAATAACCCGGATAACAGCGGCGAAGGCCTTAACCCGGCACGGGTGTTTACCATTTATGAGCACGGCTTTAAATACATTTATAATGGCGATACAAAGATCGCCGGGAAAGCTTACCAGGAAATTGACCTTTCGCCCGAAGATATCAATAAACCATTTTTCAAGGTCCGGTTATGGATCGATAAAGTAAAAAAGCAAATTTACCGTGCCACGATCTTCGACAAGAACGGGAATAAATATACTTATACGCTGCGCAGTTTTGTGCCAAACATACAAGTGCCTGATAATACGTTCATATTTGACCCCAAAATGCATAAGGGGGTTGAGGTGGTGGACCTTAGGTAGAGATTGGAGGTTGTAGATCAACATTATGAATGCTGCCATAATTATTGTAACTTATTTTAAAGAACAAAAAATGTTCACTACTTCAAACAATTGGCTTCGGGGCTGGTATTTATATAATAAATGTGATGTTTTCTATGCGCGCTAAATTTTCGTTTAATTTTCTTGTACTGACCCTTCTGACTTTTAATATTTCAAAAGCAAATAGCATACCTCCGGCCGAACAAATTTGCGGCAAATGGGAAACAACAGAAAACAACCTGATCGTGTTGGTTTATATGAAGGACAATAAATTCCAGGGGAAAATAATATGGTACAGCGATACTGGCGGCAAGCCCATGGATTTCGGAACGGACAAGCGCAACCCTGACCCGGCGCTTCGTAGCCGCAAAATATTGGGCATGAGTGTTTTACGCGACCTGTCCTACCAGCCGTCTTCCAATTCCTGGGAAGATGGCATCATTTACGAATCGAAAAATGGCAAGGAATGGAATGCTTCGGTGTATATAGATAAAAATGGATTTTTAAAAGTAAAAGGCTACTGGCATTTTAAATTCATTGGCAAAACCATGACATTTCACAGAGTGTAGAGCGCATTTCCGACTTACGATTTAATGCAGAAGCATCAAAGAAATCCGTAAAGTCTGCACAATCCCTGTTCAGACAATTTTAAAGCTTAGAAATGTCCATCTTCCCAAATAACGTATGGGCACGAAAGATTTTTACCATATTACTAAACTTTAGGCAACAGAAAAACGTATCAATTCCTGCCAGCGTCATCATGATTTTTTTTAATAAAATTAACCGGGAGATACATCATGCAAATTAAGTTTTTGTTTATTTTTTTGTCGCTAAGTTTCTTTACGGGTGTTAAACATCCGGCAAATAATGCGATCGCAGCCGAACAGATTTGCGGCAAATGGGAATCCTCGGAAAAAAACCTTATTGTGCAGGTTTATTGTGAGGATCAAAAATTTAAGGCAAAAGTAATATGGTACACCGATACCGGCGGCAAGCCCATGGATTACTGGACAGATAAACGCAACCCTGATCCGGCACTGCGTAGCCGGAAAATTTTAGGGATGAGTGTTCTGCGTGATTTAACGTACCAACCTGAAACCAACTCCTGGGAAAACGGCATCATATATGAATCCAAAAACGGCAGGGAGTGGAATGCCTCAGTTTGTATAGACAAAAACGGATCATTAAAAGTAAAAGGCTACTGGCACTTTAAATTCATCGGCAAAACGATGACATTTAGCAGGATTTGATTTCGGATTTCGGATGTTCTATTTCGGATTTAATATACATCCATCAAATAAATCCGTAAAATCTGATTAATCCCTGTTCTGACAATTTTCTTTGTGATCTTGGTGTTAAAAAAATCAACCATGCTGTTCCCAAGCCATGGGCTTCCTATATTTGTAAAAAACAAATTCTAATGAAATTCAGGGAACTTGGAAAAACCGGCGAAATGCTGTCGGCCACCGGCCTGGGCTGCATGGGCATGAACCACGGTTACGGCACATTTAACGATGAAGAATCTATCGCGACTCTAAACCTGGCGCTGGACCTGGGAATCAACTTTTGGGACACTGCCGATGTTTACGCCAACGGCCGCAATGAGGAACTTGTAGCCAAAGTGCTGGCCCCCAACCGCGATAAGGTTTTTATTGCCACAAAATTTGGTTTTAGGCAAAAAGAAAATGACAGTTCGTTTCCGGGTATGCCGGGCAGCTTTTTTGATGGTTCGCCGGCCTATGTTAAAACAGCCGTTGAAAAAAGTCTGAAACGCTTAAACATTGATACGATCGACCTTTACTACGCGCACCGAATCGATCCTAACGTCCCGGTCGAAGAGATGGTAGGCGCTATGGCCGGGTTGGTTAAAGAGGGCAAAGTGCGTTACATTGGCTTGTCCGAGGCATCGGCTGCGTCGATCCGCAGGGCGCATGCCGTACATCCCATCGCCGCTTTGCAAAGCGAATACTCGCTGCTTACCCGCGATGTTGAAGGCGAAATTTTGCCTGTTTGCCGCGAGCTGGGCATATCCCTTGTACCTTTCAGCCCGCTTTCGCGCGGTTTGATAACCAATACCGTTCATATTGATGATCTGGCCAGCAACGATTTCCGCAAAACATTGCCTCGTTTTAGTAGCGATTACAAAGAAAATAACGAGCAGCTTGCAAGTGCATTCGCAGTATTTGCCGGCAAAAAAAACTGCACCCCCGCGCAGTTGGCCTTAGCATGGGTGCTGGCACAGGGCAAGGATGTGATACCAATTCCGGGCACCAAAAAAACGAAATACCTTCGGGAAAATGCGGCTTCTGTTGATATTGAACTATCCAGTGATGATCTGCGCGAAATACAAGGCATAATCAGCAAATACCCCAACACAGGGATGCGTTACGGCGAAGGCGCCTTGAAGCTGGTGAATAATTGAGTGGTGGTTGTAATGAGTTGTAATAAGTTGTAAAAGTTGTAATAAGTTATACAGATTACAACCCTTTTAACCTTTACAACCCTTTTAACCTCTACAACTTATTATAACCTTTACAACCCAACTTTATACCCCACCCTGATCAATTCCTGCAGACGGTAATAATGGTAGCAAATGCCGACTATAAAATTACAGTCTTCATGTGATTTGTTTTTGCTGTCGATGGAACGGTTGAATGCTTCGATTCTGTGGGTAACGGTGCGGTAATGTTCGGCAAAATTTTTCCCGATAGTTATGTCAGCTAAAATATTAGAATATTCAATCCCCGCATCATTCCGCTCTATTCCGCTCATAACCTAATAATTAAGACATTGATATTTACCAATTGGTGCCGCATCCCGCAGTGTTTACTTTAGCTGGCACAACGTCGCCACAAAAGAGCAAGATGTGTTGATCTGCCCGTTAAACCCACACGTTGTTTATTCTCTATGCTATTAATTAAAGCTCGACCATTTAGGCTGAGCCAAATCAATATTCACAAAAATCATATAGCACCCCTAAGTTATCTAAACAAAATTATTTGGTGGTTGTTTCACCCGCCATAATTAAATATCAGGCAAACTTCTTATGATAGCATAATATAATTTTTCAAAAAACACCCGGTGAAAACACCCAAAAAATACCGTGAAAACACCCCCCTTTGAAATGCAACGCGGTATAGTTTAACTATTAGATTTGTATTAAGTAAAGATTATGGAATCATTTGAAATAAAAGTTAAGGCCGAAATATATGTAATTGTACATGACAATGCTGATAATAGTTCCTATACAGTATTCAACCACAAAACCTGTCATATCATAAAAAAAGATAATAATGGCGCCTGGAAAGCGGTCGAACACCGTTTTGGGGCCGCATTTCTTCCCTTAGCCGAAATCGGGTCGGCGATAGATGGCCATTGCGAACAAGTGGTATGAACGCCAAGGCTCTAGTCATCCCGATATAGCAGGATTTATGAAGCGGATAAGCCTGATTAATGCGAAAAAAAATCATCGACCTTTTCATTAAATTCGTCGCTGTGTTCCATGAGGGTGGCATGCCCCGAGTTGGCCACGATCCACAAATGCCCTTTTGGGATATTTTTTGAGATCAAAACAGTATGTTTTACGGGGATCACATCATGATCGCCGCAAATTATTAGCGACGGGCACTGAATTTTTCGCAAGGCCGCCAGGGGAATATTTGGCTGGAACTCGTCGAGCTTAGTTATTTTCCAATCGTTTTTCTCCACGGCCGTCGGCCATGTCCTTCTCAGTTGCCCCTTGTATTGCCGCTGCATACTTTTCCATTCGGATGCGCTGATCGGCTCAAAATTTGGCCATAAATTGGCGCCCGTTGATGCAAGCTTAATTACCTTGTCTGGATGCCGTATGGCCAGTAACAATGCGCAGATGCCCCCATCGCTCCACCCGATCACGTAAGTCTTTTTAATATGCAGACTATCCAGCAATACATTAAAATCATCGGCCATCATTTCAAAAGTAAGGGTATCACTTTTGTCAATTGAGTTTCCCTGGGCGCGGCTGTCAACAGCAATTACCATATATTTTTCCTCGAAGTAAGGGATGGTTTGACTAAAGGCCGCAATGCTTCCCCCATTACCGTGGATCATTAGCACGGGTGTTCCCTCGCCATAAACCTCGCAGTATATTTTAAAACCACGAATTTTATAATATCTTCCGGTATATGGATTTTTGCCATATGGGATGGATGATACCTGGCTGTAACAGAGCATTGTAACTACCTGGAGGGCAATTAATAGGGGTATTATTTTCTTCATGATGGTTCGGTTGGCTTTGATCTCTCCTATATTTTATACACTGGCAACTATAATTCAATCTTTGCGTTTTCAAAATACGTTTTATTGGAACGCACCGAAACCGGATTTATTTTTCGGGCAGTCAGGGCATTTGATTTGCTTAATCAGTATTCAAGTTGCAGCAAATTAATTTTTTTATTAACTCCGAACCCATCTAAAATAATTCCCATTAACGGAATTTGACCAAAACCCTGTTTATTGGCAGGCCGTTCGCCGAAGCTAAAAGGCACTTAATTGCGTTATCGCTGCCGTCGCACATTATGGGACTGTTAAAAATAATTAAGGTTTAAATAACAAACAAATAATCGCATGTTAACGATAATCCGATTTGTAACCCTCGCATTCCCTTACAGTTGGCAATAAATATATATCTTTAATTTTCATTTATTAAATTTATGTTAAATCAAACCGGTGCGCCATTACCGCAAACAAAAAACCAGAGGATACGGTCGATAATAGGTGGTTCGCTCGGCAACCTGGTCGAGTGGTATGACTGGTATGTTTATTCGGCATTCACACTTTATTTTTCAGGCGCATTTTTTCCAAAAGAAAATCAAACTGTCCAGCTATTAAATACAGCGGGTATTTTTGCCATCGGTTTTTTAATGCGCCCCATAGGCGGCTGGGTAATGGGCGCTTTCGCGGATAGAAAAGGGCGGAAAACCGCGCTTACATTATCTGTATTATTGATGAGTGTTGGTTCACTCATCATAGCTGTGGTGCCGGGGTATAAACAGATCGGCGTGGCGGCGCCCGTACTGCTGGTTATTGCCCGCATAATACAGGGATTGAGTGTTGGCGGGGAATATGGCACCAGCGCCACCTACCTGAGCGAGATGGCGACAAAAAAGCACCGGGGCTTTTATTCCAGCTTCCAATACGTAACGCTTATTATGGGCCAGCTGATCGCCCTGGCAGTGCTGGTTTTATTGCAGCGTGTTTTTTTAACCGACCAGCAATTGCACCAATGGGGCTGGCGCATCCCTTTTGGCATCGGAGCCGTTTTGGCAGTAACGGTTATGTATTTGAGACGTGGTTTGCAGGAATCTGTTGGATTGGAAGAAAAGGATGCAAAACAAATGGCTTCCCGCGGTACCTTAAAGGCTTTATTCCAGCACCCGAAAGCTGTGCTAACAGTTATAGGGCTAACCGTTGGCGGTACAGTGGCCTTTTATACTTTCACCACTTATATGCAAAAGTTTTTGGTGAACACTTCGGGGTTTTCTAAAAATACAGCGACACTGATCTCGTCCCTTACCCTGCTTGTTTTCATGTTCTTGCAGCCGCTTTTCGGCTTTATATCCGACAGGATCGGTCGTAAGCCTTTACTGATCGGTTTTGGAATACTCGGCACATTAACTACCGTCCCTATCATGACGGCTTTGAGTAGCACAAAAGATGAATGGATAGCTTTTGCATTAATTATGTGTGCATTAATTATCGTGAGTGGCTACACATCCATAAACGCCGTGGTAAAGGCCGAGCTTTTCCCTGCTAACGTCCGCGCATTAGGTGTTGGGTTTCCGTACGCCATAGCTGTATCCTTATTCGGCGGTACTGCAGAATATATCGCGCTCGATTTTAAAAATAATCACCACCAGGAATGGTTTTACTGGTACCTGAGCATTTGCATTGCATTATCGCTCGTGCTTTATATTACGATGAACGATACGCGGAAGTACTCGAAGATTGAATGATTATTGTTGCAACCTTCCAACATTTCAACCTTCCAACATTCTTCCCTATTTTTGCCCTATATTTATGACCGACATAAAAACATTATCCCAGCAGGCTGTTGAACTTTTACAGCAATTAATAGCTATCCCATCATTTAGCAGGGAAGAAGACGGGACGGCAGCTATTATAGAACATTTCCTGCAAGCAAATGGTGTAAAAACGCATCGCAAATTGAACAATATTTGGGCCCGTAATAAATATTTTGATGCCTCAAAACCAACCATCCTGCTTAATTCGCACCACGATACGGTAAAACCCAATTCGGGCTATACCCGTCATCCTTTTGATGCAATGATAGAGGATGGCAAACTTTTTGGTCTGGGCAGTAATGATGCCGGGGGCTGTTTGGTATCACTGATTGCTGTTTTTCTTTATTTTTGCGACAAGGAGGAACTAAAATATAATTTTTGTTTGGCTGCAACTGCCGAAGAAGAAATTTCGGGTGTTAACGGCCTTGAACTCATCATCCCTGAACTTGGTAAACTGGATTTCGGCATTGTGGGCGAGCCTACCCAAATGCATCTTGCCATTGCCGAAAAGGGACTGATGGTATTGGATTGCGTTGCCCGGGGCAAAGCCGGGCATGCTGCGCGCGAAGAAGGCGATAACGCTATTTATAGGGCCTTGCCGGATATTGAATGGTTCCGCGAATTTCGCTTTCCAAAAGAATCGGAAGTTTTTGGGCCGGTGAAAATGTCAGTCACCATCATAAGCGCCGGTTCGCAGCACAATGTAGTTCCGGCAGAATGTAAGTTTACTGTTGACGTGAGGGTAACTGACGCTTATCGTAACGACGAAGTGCTGGAAATTATCCGGCAACATGTAGATTGTGATGTAACGCCGCGTTCAACCAGGTTAAAGTCGTCGAAAATTGATGTGGACCATCCGATAGTAAAGGCAGGCATTGCTTTAGGAAGAACAACTTACGGTTCGCCCACAACATCTGACCAGGCGCTGTTGGATATTCCCACCGTTAAAGTTGGTCCCGGTGATTCAGCAAGGTCGCATATTGCGGATGAGTATGTTTATGTGGATGAAATAAGAGAGGGAATTGAACTTTATATTAAAATGCTGGAAAGGATTATTTAATTAAAAGAACTCACCGCAGCATTCGTTTAATTAAGCCTCCAGAAATATTAATTAAGAAAATGGCCTGGCCAAAACAAAATAGCAAAAACACAAACAAATAAAGCTTCTCTAAATTAAAATAGGAAGACTGCATTTTTTGGAAATCAGTAAATGCATAATATCTTCTGGGAACTCCCTCTAAAGAAGGGTGAATAATTGAAACCATACACACTATTATCAATGGCAAAAGAGTTAACAGAACGTGTATCCATATTAGCAATTGCGACAACAAAAAACGTTTGGTAATCAAATATGCCGACCAAAAAAACAAAAGAAATATGCCAAAAAAGCGATATAAATTAAAGTTGGCAACTACATAGTAAGTATCGTGAAGACTAATATCAAGGTATGAACCATGACTTATTGGGATAAACGAGAAAATTACCAGCAAAAATCCAATTAATCCTAAAAGTTCGTAAGGTCTCTCTTTAAATTTAAGAAATCGAGGTAATTGGTTTTGCATGCAATTAATAGGTTTAGATTGACCCTCTTCAAATTTAATACTCTTTATTTAAATTACGTAGTCATGAATTATTAAACACTCGTTTAATTAACGACAATGATTTTGTTTCATTTTGTTCATATTTGTACCCATGAGCAAGCTTTGGCAAAAATCTACCGATGTGAATGCTTTGGTCGAAAACTTCACTGTGGGGAGCGACCGGGAATTTGACGAACAAATGGCGGCTTTTGATGTGTTGGGCTCACTCGCCCACACGATTATGCTTGAAAGTGTTGGTTTGATGAGCGCGGCAGACTTAGATCTGGTTCGGCACGAATTGAAAAAAATATACCGGGAAATTAAGGCCGGCAACTTTACAATTGCACCAGACGTGGAAGACGTTCACTCGCAAGTTGAGTTGCTGCTTACCCACCGCATAGGCGATGCCGGTAAAAAAATACACAGCGGCCGCTCGCGTAATGACCAGGTTTTGGTTGACTTGAAACTATTTTTCAGGCATGAATTACAGCAGGTGGTCGAAGAAACTGAAAAACTCTTCCGCCAGCTGATCGCGCTAAGCGAAAAACATAAAGACGTACTGCTTCCGGGCTATACCCATTTACAGGTGGCCATGCCATCCTCATTCGGTTTGTGGTTTGGCGCTTATGCTGAAAGTTTGGCGGACGACCTCGAAATGGTTTTGGCAGCCTGGAAGATCACCAATAAAAATCCGCTGGGATCGGCGGCGGGTTATGGGTCATCATTCCCGCTAAACCGTACATTAACTACAAAATTATTGGGTTTCGATAGCCTGAATTATAACGTGGTTTATGCGCAAATGGGTCGTGGTAAAACTGAGCGGGTGATAGCACAGGCCTTGTCATCAATAGCGGCCACACTCGCAAAAATGGCCATGGATCAGGCCCTTTATTTAAGCCAGAATTTTGCTTTTGTAAGCTACCCGGATACCCTGACCACCGGCAGCAGCATTATGCCCCACAAAAAGAACCCTGACGTTTGGGAAATAATGCGCGGCAAATGCAACCGCCTGCAGGCCCTGCCGAACGATGTGGCCATGATGACCACTAACCTGCCATCCGGCTATCACCGCGAATTGCAGTTATTAAAAGAACTATTGTTCCCGGCGTTTACCGACCTGAAAAATTGCCTGCACATGGCATCCTTTATGCTGCAAAATGTAACCGTCAACATGGATATTTTGAGCGATCCTAAATATACTTACCTGTTCAGCGTTGAAGAAGTTAATCGCCTGGTATTAAACGGCACGCCATTCCGTGATGCTTACAAACAGGTTGGCTCAGCTATTGAAAAAGGCGAGTTTAAACCCGGTAAACAAGTAAAACACACCCATGAAGGCAGTATCGGCAATTTAGGGAACAAGGAAATAACCGCGGCTGTGGATAAAATATTGAAGAGTTTTAATTTTGAAAAGGTCGCTTCAGCCATTGAAAGTTTACTAAAGTAAACAGTCATAAATATTGCCTAAATAATTTATTATATTTGTATATGATGATTGAAAATGCGGATAACAACAAGATCACTATAACGGTATCGTCTTCGGTTGACCGGTTTGGCTTGCAACGCCTTATAGATTACTTGAAATACCTGGAAGCGACATCAAAATCGAAAGCTAAGCAATCAGACGTCGACAAGCTTGCCGATGAGGTTAATTCCTCATGGTGGGAAGCAAATAAATCGCGGTTTATCAAGTGAAAATAATAGTCGATGCCAATATTGTATTCAGCGGCATTTTAAACTCCAATGGCAAAATTGGGGATTTGTTAATCAATTCAAAAAACCACTTCAATTTCATCGCCCCCGAATTTTTACGGTATGAGATCAAAGACAAGTACTCAAAGCTTCGGTCGATTGCTGGTATAAGTATTGAGCAAATAATGGAGGCGGAGTACCAGGTTTGCAAAGATGTTACTTTCATATCTGAAGAACAGATCGGTCAAAAATTTTGGAAAGAGGCATACGATCTGGTTAACGATATTGATACAAAAGACATCCAATACGTAGCCTATGCAAGGCAATTCAAATGTAAAATATGGTCGGGGGATAAAAAGCTATTTAAAGGGTTGAAGGCAAAAGGGTTTGTTAATATAATTACAACAAATGACCTTTTTGAACTTAGAAACAACCGGTTGAAATAAATATCATAAAAAATGAGCGGACAAAACAGAAGCGATATTTACCCCGGCCTGGAAGTCGACATTATTCTTAAAAAAGATCAGCGCTCCGGCAAAAAAACGCGCGGCATTGTAAAAGACCTGTTAACCAGCTCTGCGTTCCACTCGCGTGGCATAAAAGTCAGACTGGAAGACGGGCAGGTGGGGCGTGTTGTTGAGATAGCTTAGTCCATGGTCCATGGTCGATAGTCCATAGATTTATGACCAGATATGCTACATTGATACAGTAACTGATAACTAAAATATAACCAAATTTGCGATGATCCATGGACTATCGACTATGGACAACAATAACAACCACCCATGAACCAAATAAAAACTGATAAAAGATTTTTTTACCGCTTAGATGCGCACTACCGGTTAATGATGGCATTGGCAGTTAGCGCTATTGTTTTTTTGTGCCTGAACGGAAAGGTAACAACGCCCGCATTAATTTTGGTAGTTTGGATCGGGTGCGCGCTAACCGTAATCTTATTGAACTGGATCATTATAATTTCATCACACCCGCTGGAAGTAAGGAAGATCGCAAAACTGCAGGACTCCAGCCGCGCATTTCTTTTCGCATTTATTACAACGGCATCGGTTGTAAGTTTAGGCGCCATTGTTTACTTATTAAAATCAACAAAAGGGCTCGGTGATGTGGCCAAAAACGAACATATTTTGCTGGCGATCGGCGCAGTTATTATTTCCTGGTTTTTGCTGCATACCATTTATACTTTAAGGTACGCTCATTTATATTATGACCCGAATACCGATATCGACGGCGAAACCAAAGCTATCGGCGGACTACAATTTCCCGGCAGGCAACAGCCGGATTACCTTGATTTTGTTTATTTTTCCTTTATAGTGGGAATGACGTTCCAGGTGTCGGACGTTAATATCACCTCGCGCAGGATACGCCGGGTTTGCATTATGCACGCGCTGCTGTCATTTGCTTTTAACACGGCCATCCTGGCATTAAGTATTAATGTGGTATCAGGAATGGTATCGCAATAATTGTCTGAACCGGGATTTTATAGGATTTTACGGATTTTTGAGATGGATAGCCTGACCATTCAAACTACCCTTTACTATCATCCAAAAACATGGGCCGTTTAATGTTTAAGCCTAATTCCTTATTGATTTGCTTAACAACATAATCGGCCAGCCTTGGCGAAAATTCTTCTTCATGCTGGTGCATCAAAAACCAAACCGACTGCAGTCCCATTTGCTGCCATTCTTTTATACGTGCCACCCATTCATCAATACGGGTATAGTCGGTAGGGTGCAGGCCATTCCCCACAAAACGGATAAAGGCGTGCGGAGTTGGTAGTTCCATATGCACTACATCCCTGCGGCCCGATGCATCAGTTATTACCGCACCGATGTTGAGTTGATGCAGCAGGTTAAAGATCGCGTTACGATGCTCAGGCACGGCAAACCATTCTTTATGACGCAATTCCAAAAATACGGGAACATCTTTTGGTAGTTTTTCGAGGTATGCTTTCAGATCGGGCAGGCTTTTTGGTGTAAAATTATCACCCACCTGCAAAAACAAGGGCCCAAGGTTATCGCCGAAAGCCATAATGCCTTCGTAATATTTGGTAGTGATCTCCTCCGCATTTTTTAACCGCCGGATATGCGTAATATTTTGTGCAAACTTGGGGCAAAACTTAAAGCCCGGGTTTGTCGCGGCCTTGTCCCTCCATTTCGTAATGGTTTCGGGGCCGTAAATGTTATAAAATGTGGCATTAAGTTCAATGCAGTCAAAATGCTTTACGTATTCGTCCAAAAAGTTGGCCTCTTTGGTTTTGAGGGGATAGATCTGGCCGATCCATTCCTTTCGGCCCCATTTGGCGCAGCCCACATGGACTTCCAAAGGTTTACCGCTTTTGGATTCGCTTAATGTTTTGATAGTCAATGCAGGGTCGGGCGGAAGGGTGAAATCCACTTCAAATAATTCCTCTTGTGTTACGCGGCCAAATTCCATAGTTTTTCAGTTTGCGGTTTTAAGTTCGCAGTGAGGGTAAATCTACAAAAAAAACAGGTTTCTGTTTGCAGATTGCAATTTTCGGTTTAATTGTGAAATTGAAGTTGATAGTGTTGTTGATTGTTTGAATGCATATTTTTAGCGATTTATTATTTTCATTAAATTGCTTCGTAAATCCATGTCTTGAAAAGGGAAAATCAAATGGACTTAAAAATCAGCAAGATATATCTTTCCAGTATTCTTTTATTAATGCTGATATTACCTATAATATCAATTGTGATTGACAGTCGGTATCATCAGGATCACGACTTAATTGCATTAGCCGGCAAATGGTTTGTATTCTGGGCAGTTGGCGTCAGGTTGTTGTTAGCCGGGGTAAGGCAGGCGGCAAAACCGGCGTTTACCTTGCAGGAGATCTTTCACATAAAAAACAAGGAAAGCGAAGTTATCGTGAGGGAACTGGGTTTTGCCAACATTTGTTTCGGAATAACAAGCGTACTCTCCATTTTGATTTCTGAATGGCGGCCCGCTGCGGCTTTTGTCGGCGGCTTATATATGGGTATTGCAGGCGTTTATCACATCATCAAAAAACCGGTTAGCCCCAATGAGGTTATCGCCATGGTTTCGGACATATACATCTTTATTGTACTGGCTGTTTATTTGTATGGGTATTTTGTTAAGTAGGAAGCGCCCTCCGTCGAAAAAAAATCAGCCACGCTTTCTTTAAATCGTTGATTGAAATTGTTTGATAACATATATTTGTTAAGCCCGCATACCGGTAAACCACAAAATACAAACAATAAATAAATTATCATAAACCATGGAAGAAGTAAAAGCCCCGATTTCTCTTGAAGAGTTTAAAAAGAAGAGAAATGCAATGAAGCCGGTTATAAAAGATATTAAACCATCGACGCTTGACAAGGTTGCCGTATGGATAACTAACCACGTGGGCAGCATGGGGTTTTTCATGATCATTTTTATATGGACAGCCGGGTGGTTGGGATGGAATATGTTTGCACCAAAGGCAGCAAGGTTTGATCCCTACCCGGCATTTGTGCTATGGCTCTTTATTTCGAATATGATACAACTTTTCTTGCTGCCCCTGATTATGATCGGCCAGAACGTGCAATCCAGACATGCCGACCTGCGGGCCGAAGCAGACCTGAAAATCAATACCAAAGCTGAATTTGAGATAGAAACTATTTTATCACATCTTGAATATCAAAACAAGATCATGATAGAAATACTGCAGGATATTGAGAAGAAAACTTGAAATTTCACCTTTGGTTCCAACTACTCACTATTAACGACTCACTGTTCACCATTCACTACTCACCGATCTCATCCCAATAAATCAACCTTAAACTTCGGAGGTACTCTTTTTTTCGAGGCCTGCTCATAGGCATAGCCCAGCTTAATGATATCGCCTTCTTTATAGGGTGTACTAATAAATGACAATCCAACAGGCAGTCCATGTGCAAAGCCCATAGGCACCGTGATATGCGGGTACCCAGCCATGGCGGCGGGCGTCGAGAAACCAAATCCGTTATCATAATCGCCGTTAACCAGGTCAATACAAACAGCAAAGCCATTGGTTGGGGCGGCAATGGCGTCGAGCTTGTTTTCGGCCATCAGGCTATCGATAGCTTTACGGGTAATGCCGGTGGTTTTTGCAATGGCATCGAGGTATTCTTTTTCATCCAGGCCGCCTTTCTTGTCAGCCTGTTCCAAAATTTCCTGTTTAAAAAACGGCATTGCTTTCGCCTCGTTTTGTTTATTAAAGGCTATGACATCGGTGAGCGACTTCATTTTTGAATTTGCTGTGCTTAAATATTTATTCAGCCCATCTTTAAATTCATAAAGCAATACGGTAAAATCAGCTGTTCCTATTGGTTTCAATTGTTTATCCAATTCCACTTCAACAATAACGGCGCCCTTGCTTTTCAGGAGGTCAATAGCCTGCTGAAAAATAGGGTCCATATCGGGGTTAACTTTCATGCCGGTTTTTTCAATACCGATGCGTTTGCCCTGCAGGCCGTTTAAATCAAGGAATTTGGTGTAATCAGCCTCGGCCTTACCTTTGCTTGCCGCCGTATAACTGTCCTGCGGGTCTTCGCCGGCCAGGGCGCCTAATAAAATAGCGGCATCCCTTACGGTACGCGCCATTGGTCCGGCGGTATCCTGGGTTTTTGAAATCGGAATAATGCCCGTCCTGCTCCACAAGCCAACCGTTGGTTTAATGCCTACCAGCCCGTTTACCGATGACGGCGAAACAACAGAGCCATCAGTCTCCGTCCCGATGGCAATCGCACATAAATTGGCAGATGCGGCAGACCCCGATCCCGCACTCGACCCACTGGGATTGCGGTCTAAAATATAGGGACATTTAGTTTGCCCGCCGCGGCTACTCCAGGCGCTCGTGGAACGCGTGGATCGAAAATTGGCCCACTCACTTAAATTGGTTTTGCCCAGCAGCACCCCGCCCGCTTCCCTTAATTTGTGTACGATGAATGCATCCTGTTTGGCATAATTATCGCCGATAGCCAGCGCGCCCGCTGTGGTAAGCATCTTGTCGCCCGAATTGATATTGTCTTTTATCAAAATCGGTATACCATGCAAGGGCCCCCGCACCTTTCCTGCTGCGCGTTCTTTATCCATAGCATCTGCAAAACTGAGGGCATCAGGGTTAAGTTCGATCACCGCATTCAGCTTCGGGCCATTTTTATCGATCGCGTCTATCCGTTTTAAATACAATTCAGTAATTGAGCGCGATGTATATTCCTTGCTTTGCATTTTTTGCTGCAGCGCATCAATAGTTACTTCATTCAGGACAAAGTCATCGGCTTTCTCGCCAGCTGCCGCATCATCCTGTTTCTTATCAGGAGAAGCCGGGTTACAGGAGGCTGCGGCCAGGGTAGTTAAGGTTAAACCGGCTATTGAGCCTGTTTTTAGAAAATTTCTTCTGTGCATGGTCGGGTTTTGATTAGGAGCTACAAATAACAAAAAATTAATGTCCAAACATAATTTTATTGTTTAATAGCCTGCCCTAGGTACGCAACTACCAGGGTTTAAGGTTGCCGCCAGTCGCAATATTTTAATACATTATTTCTTTGAACAGGAGCATTTTAAATTTTCTATTTGGAATTTCAAAAAGTATTTAGATATTTGTCTAAATATATAAATGGAGGATGATTTGAACACTCTATTCAAAGCGCTTAACGACCCAACACGGAGAGAAATACTGGAACTGCTAAAGGAAAAAGACCTTACCGCAGGCGAAATAGCCGACCAGTTCAGCATTTCAAAACCCAGCATTTCGCACCACCTCGACCTGCTGCGGCAGGCCGGCTTGGTTGTGTCAGTAAAAGAAGGGCAGTATATATTCTACTCTTTAAACACAACCGTAATGGACGAGATGCTGAAATGGATAATAAACTTACAATCACAAAAAAATAAATCATGATCACAATGAAGAAGTTTAGCTTATTGGATGGCACGGCCGTGGTAATATGGCTACTGCCTGCTGTTTACCTGTTTTTTATATATTCCGCATTGCCACAATCAGTACCCATACATTACGACCTGCTTGGCAATGTAAATGGATACGGCAGCAAAACTGAGTTTTTGACGATAGAATGCATAATGATGGGCGCGCCTGCTTTTGCGTACCTATTGTTAAAATTCCTGCCGTTCATCGACCCAAAAAAACAGGTAAAATATGGCGAGAGCACGTTTCAAAAACTGGCATTTGGAATTGTCCTATTTCTCTCAGCTTTAAATATTGTTATCCTTTTTTCGGCGGTACACCAGGGATTTAAAATCGACAAGCTGTTATATCCCCTTGTCGGGTTGCTATTTGTTTTTATGGGCAATATAATGAACAGCATTAAACCAAACTATTTTGCCGGCTTTAAAACGCCATGGGCGCTCGAAAATGAAGATAACTGGCGGGCCACCCACCGCTTTGCCAGCAAAGTATGGTTTTTCGGAGGGATTGCGATCACCATAAGCACGCTGTTGCTGCCGGCAGAGGCGGGCGGGATCGTTTTTATCTGCATCATGTCGCTACTTGTTCTTATCCCGTTTATTTTCTCCTATACCTATTTCAGGAAACACCATTTTAATCAAAATTTATGAAAAAAATATTTGTTGCGGTTTTAACATTCTGCTTTATTTTCCAGCTAAATGCGCAGGATATCACGGGTAGCTGGGTAGGTTTAATACCGGCAGGCGGTACAAAGCTTCATTTGGTTTTTAATATTAAAAAAAAATCGGATACAAGCTATACATCCACCTTTGATAGTCCCGATCAAAATGCCTTCGGTATTGCATGCAGCAGTACTTATAAAAAAGCCGACAGTTTATTTATTGGTATTGCGCTTATAGGCGGCGGTTATAAAGGCGTTTGGGATGGGAAGGACAGCATAAGTGGGACCTACAAACAAGGAGGCGGTAAAATAAGCCTGAACCTGAAACGCATAACCGATGCCGGAAAAACAGAGTTAGCGAAAGACCCGGTAAGGCTGCAAACACCAAAACCGCCCTATGGCTATTATAGTGAAGAGGTAGGATATGACAACACCGGCAAAAGCCTGCATTACGGCGCTACGTTTACCAGGCCGGAAGGCAGCGGGAAATACCCTGCTGTAATAATTATCAGCGGCAGCGGGACCCAGGACAGGGATGGAACCATGATGGGCCATAAACCATACTGGGTGCTTGCCGATTATCTTACAAAAAACGGGATCGCAGTTTTAAGGGTGGACGACAGGGGAGCAGGCAAAAGCTCACTGGGCGATGATATAAACAGCAAAACAAGCCTCGATTTTTCATACGATGTGGAGGCAAGCCTAAACTACCTCGAAACAAGGGCCGACGTTGACAAAAAGCACGTGGGATTGATCGGCCATAGCGAGGGCGGTATTATTGCGCCGATGGTTGCCGCAAGGCGGAAAGATGTGGCCTTTATTGTATTATGGGGAGGGCCAGGCATTAGCGGCGCACAAATACTAACCGGGCAATCAGCCTTTGAATTGAAAAAAAACGGGCTCGACAGCACTTCCATCCAGGCCTTTAAAACTTTGCAACTGCAGATATTAGATTTGTTTGCAGGGTCGAAAACGGATGCAGAACTGGACCAGAAAATCCAAACGGTTTTTGAGGAATGGAAAAAAGCCCAACCCCAAAAAACGTTGGATGCATTGCTTGATGCATTAAATATCCGGGATGACGCGCTGCAGAATGCATTCAAAACCTATAACGCAATGTACAATTCAGGCTGGCTCCGGTTTTTCATCAGCTATAACCCGGAAGTTGCTTTAAGTAAAGTAAAGTGCCCGGTGCTGGCCATAAACGGCGAAAAGGATATGCAGGTACTTGCAGGCGAAAATTTAGGCCGGATAAAAGAGGTTCTTACCAAAAGCGGCAATAAAGATTTTGAAGTAAAGGCCATACCCGGTTTAAACCATTTACTACAAACCGCAAATACGGGCGATGTTTCGGAATATGAAACCATTCCGGAAACTATGTCGCCGGTGGCTATGAATATTATTTGCACATGGATTAAACTTCATACAAAATAATTGCGTTATTAGTGGGTATGAAAAAGTTTAGCATTGCTATCGGTTTATGTTGCATTTTTTTAATTCCGCATGGATTATACGCCCAGCAAAACACATTAAGGGCACAAATAGAAGAAATTACAAAGCCGGTAAAGGGTATAGTTGGTGTTTCAATTTTGGGTATCGAAAGCAGGGATACTTTATCAATTAACGGCAACGCGAGGCTTGTTATGCACAGCGTATTTAAGTTCCCGATAGCGCTTACCGTTTTGCACCTGGTTGATACCGGGAAACTTAAGCTGGACCAACCCGTGCACATAAAAAAACGGGATATGCCGAAGAATTTGTACAGCCCCCTACGCGAAAAATACCCGGAAGGCAATGTTGATTTGCCTGTCAGCGAATTGTTAAGCTATATGGTATCGCAAAGTGACAACAGCGCCTGTGATATCCTGTTAAAACTGATCGGCGGTACACCGCGCGTGCAGGCCTACATGCTTCAGCTGGGCATCCGGGGGATAGCGATACGGGCCTCTGAAACTGATATGGCCTCGTTATGGGAACTGCAATACGTAAACTGGTGCAAGCCAAAAGAAATGACCGTACTGCTCGACCAGTTTTATAATGGTAAGATACTTACAAAAAGCAACACCGATTTCCTGTATAAAATAATGATTGAAACATCCACCGGCCCGAAAAGATTGAGGGGCCTTTTACCGGCCGATGCCGTCGTGGCACATAAAACAGGCACATCAGGCACTAATGCGGAAGGTTTAACACCCGCAACCAATGACGTTGGCATAATTACCCTGCCCAATGGCAAACACCTGGCGATTTCGGTTTTTGTGTGTAACTCAACCAATGATGAAGCAACCCGCGAGGGCACCATTGCTAAAATTGCAAAGGTTGCGTGGGATTATTATGGGAAGTAGTCCCGAGACTTACGAAGTTTATAAAACTTCGTAAGTCTGCACATCTGCAGCACCATTTCCATTCTTCTCAAAAATTCCCCATCTTTACCTTTCAACCTAGCTAAATTATCATCATGAAAAAATTATACACCCTCGTGTTTTTCCTGTTCCCCTTTTTATCATTTGCCCAAAGCGCCGATTCCGTTTGGTTCGTAAATAACTACATCAAAAAAGAAGTAAGCATCCCAATGCGCGATGGCGTTAAATTGTTTATATCGGCTTACCTGCCTAAAGATAATTCGGAAAAACATCCTATCCTGATGGAGCGTACGCCATATTCCTGCGCGCCCTATGGTAAAGATAAGTACCGGGAATTCTGGATAAACCACCTCATAAAATATTGCCGCAAAGGGTTTATCATGGTGATAGCCGATGTACGGGGACGATGGATGAGCGAAGGTGAGTTTGCCGATGTGCGCCCTTTTAATTTTAACAAGAAAACCAATAAGGATATTGACGAGGCCAGCGATACCTATGATACGATCGACTGGTTGGTGAAAAACCTGGAGAATAATAATGGCAATGTTGGCGTTTTCGGCATCTCGTATCCCGGTTTTTATTCGACGATGGCTTCGCTGAGCGGTCACCCGGCGTTAAAGGCGGTTAGTCCCGAGGCGCCTGTAACCGACTGGTTTGTGGGCGATGATTTCCACCACAATGGCGCTTTTTTCCAGATGGATGCTTTTGCTTTTTATAAGGGGTTTGGCTTTGGACAGCCGCACCCCCACCCGACTTCCGTGGCCGCGCCGACTTACGACCCGCCGATACATGATAATTACCAGTTCTATTTAAGCGAAGGCGCTTTGCCAAACCTTACCAAATTGGCGGGCGACAGCCTCAAGTTCTGGAACGAAATGATGAACCACCCCAACCGCGATGCCTGGTGGATGGCCCGCAACGCCAGGGTTGGTATTAAAGATGTTAAACCCGCCATGCTGGTGGTAGGAGGGGAGTTTGATGCTGAGGACTGCTTCGGTGCATGGAATGTTTATAAAGCTATTGACAAGCAAAGCCCTGCCACTAATAACCGCCTTGTAATGGGTCCATGGTACCACGAGGAATGGCGAAACAATGATGGCACGCATTTGGGCAATGTGCAATGGGGCAGCAATACCAGTGAGTGGTATGCCAACCATATCGAGATCCCATTTTTTGATTATTACCTGCGTGGTGTTGGTTCGGTTGATAGCATCAGCAAAGCCACCGTTTTTTTTACCGGTGAAAACAAATGGCGCCAACTGCCGCAATGGCCGCCTGCTGATGTACAGCCCACTGATATTTATTTACAGCAAAAAGGCAAACTATCGTTTAGCGCTTCAAGTTCCGATAAGCCACCCTTCGATACCTATATCAGCGACCCTGCCAAACCGGTGCCTTATACCCAGGACGTACACTTTAACCGCACCCGCAATTACATGACCGACGACCAGCGCTTTGCCTCCCGCCGTACCGATGTTTTGACCTATCAAACAGATATTTTAACCAACGATGTTACGCTTGCCGGTCCTGTAATTACCGACTTAATGGTAAGTATATCCAACACTGATGCTGATTTCGTGGTGAAACTGATAGATGTTTTTCCTGATAATGGCAGCTATAATGATGTAGATATTTACGCCGAAAACGACCCGGTTTTAAAATACCCTATGGGCGGCTACCAGATGCTGGTCCGCGCCGAAATTATGCGGGGCAGGTACCGTAACAGTTACGCAAACCCCGAAGCCTTTGTGCCCGGCAAGCCAACAGAAGTAAAATACACCATGCCCGATGTTGCCCATACCTTTAAAAAAGGCCATCGCATTATGGTGCAGGTGCAAAGCAGCTGGTTCCCGCTTGTCGACCGCAACCCACAGCAATTTATTGATATTTACCACGCCAAGGATGATGACTTTTTAAAGGAAACCATTAACGTATTTGATGATCAATCGAAATTGGTTTTGCCGGTGGTGAAGTGATTAACGGGATAACCTGGTGACGAACAAAACGTCATACTGAACTTGTTTCAGCCCCCACATGCTAATTAAAAATCATGCCTGTGTACAAAATGCAAGTTGGCAACAAACGAACTACCTATCTTTGAGGTGCTGATCCGACCAGTTGGCGGACAGCATGACTGTCTTTTTTATTACTCTTTCCTTTTCAAAGCTTCATCTATCGCTTTTTCGGCCAGCGGCTCCATCACTTTATAGCCCTCAAGGGTAGGGTGAACGCCATCATGCGATAGATTTGCGGGTAAGCCCTGCCGGTCATCCACCATTTTTGAATAATAATCGAGGTAAACGATATGGTTTTGTTCACAATAATCCTTCAGTAATTTATTCAGCTGTGTTACGCCTGGTTTTGGGTCGATAGCAGGCCGCCAGGGGATTACAGAAGCAGGTAATATAGACGAGATCACCACTTTGATGTGTGCCAGCCGCGCCAGCTCAGCCATGGATTTAATGTTTCCGAAAATGTCTTCAATTTTTGAAGGGCCGTTATTTTGGGCGATGTCATTGATCCCGGCCAATATTACAACCACCTTTGGCTGTAAATTGATCACATCCTCGCGAAAACGCACCAGCATTTGCCCGGTAGTTTGCCCGCTGATGCCGCGGCCATAATAATTATGGCCGACGAAAAAAGACGAATCCATATTTCGCCACCCCTCGGTAATCGAATTTCCCATAAACACCACCCGCTTTTCGCCGGGAGCGGGCGGGGGCGCTGCAGCGTTTTGCTGCTCATATTTTTGGATAAAGGCCCAGTCTTTGTGAGGCAGGTCGGCGAAGAACTTCCTGTTTTTCTCCATTTGTTCCAGGTTTGCCACCACTTTGGGATCTATCGGTTTTAAAAAGCCGAGCATATCCAGCCAATCCCCGTAACGGTCGATCCATGTATCAGTAGGAATGTGTTGTTTGTTCATACCAAAACCATGGCCCCCTTTTGTATAAATATGTAATTCGGCCTTGTGTTTTGAGGCCAGCCATTTGGAGTATAGGTCGACACTGTGAGCAGCCAGCCCTAACTGGTCATCGGTAGCCGCTGCCAGGAATATCGGCGGCTCGTCTGGAACTATAGGCCCTTGTAATGTTGGTGGCATGAAAGCATAAATTGGCGCCACAAAATCCGGCCGGTCATTCGCATCATAATTAAACGCCGATGAGGCAGCCACAGTCCCCCCGGCAGAAAACCCAATGATCCCTATGCGCGACGGGGAAATTCCATAGTCGGCAGCGTGTGCGCGAACATATTTAATAGCCGCGTGGCCATCAGCTACAGAAAGCGGGATGATGGGGGTTATTTTATTAATGAAATCGCTTTTTCTCATATTTTCGCCCAGCTCTTTGCCAGGGTCATCAGTTAGACTTTGGCCCAACCGGTATTTCAAAATAAAAACAGTTACGCCTTTCCGGTTAAGCCAATGCGCTACATCGGTGCCTTCACTGTTCATACTCAAAATATAGAAACCGCCACCGGGGCAAACAATTACGGCTGTGCCGGTAGCGATCTGTGGGTCCGCAGGGTAAACAGTTAAGGTTGGGTGCGAAATATTGTAGGCCAGGGTATCGTGCCGGGCATTGTTTACAAATTCTTTTTCATTATAATTCCAGTTTTCGGAGCCTGCACCTGCGCCTTCATACAATTGAATTACTTTTTGCTGTGCCCTTGCGCCCATCGCAAAAAACAGCAAAAACGCGGTAATTATTCTTTTGTTCATAATTGGTAATTTTATTTAAATGTAATATTCTTTTTAAATTGTAAAAAGGCTTAATTTTTCCTAAATTACGCATTAAACCATTTGCCTGGCAAGTGGTCAAAAAAAGGTGTTTTCAATAGGGGTATTGAGTAACAGCCTTACTGGTATTGTCATCGTAAATTAATGCTTAGTCGAAAGTAACGAAATCGACTTTCCATTCCCGATAGCTATCGGGACGACTTTTGACTTAACACCGGGGGTATTTTCATTTATTCATGATCAATGTTATGGCATTTACTCGTGCGCGTATCCCCCTGTCTTCAGCCTGCAAAGCGGCAATTTTTCACTTACTGTTTATCGCTTGTGTTTTGCAATCCTGTAAAAGCGATAAAAAAAAGATATACCAGAGTAATTGCGATGACGGTATCAGCTTCAAACGGGTAGGGTTTACCCAACTAATAGATAGTATCGATAATTACGACCAGCAATATGTCGAGGTTTACGGCACCTACGAGGAGGGTAAAGAAGAATCCGCACTGGTTAACGACAGTACGTTCGTCGACCACTCCAGCGAACATGCCATCTGGGTAAATTTCAGTCAGGATTGCCCCCTCTATTTAACGGGCACCCACAAGGGTATTTTTGAATATAACGATGGCAAATTCACCCAATTAAATAATAAAAGCATCACCATACGCGGGAAAATTGACGTTCGCCACAAGGGCCATTTGGGGAGCTATAAGGGAACAATAGACAGGGTGAGTTTTGTGGCGATGTAGTCTGAACCGTTGATTTAACTGATTTTTATGCTTTTGCTGATCCTTTTCTGTGAAATCATAAAAATCATCTAAATCAACGGTTCAGACAGTCAGCTTCAACCCATCATAAGCCAATTCAACATGCGATGGCAGCATTTTCGAAACAATAGCATGTTTTCCCAAACGGTGGCTTATATGTGTAAAATACGTTTTTTCGGCGCCCATTTCTTCGGCGAAAGCTATCGCCTCATCCAGGGTAAAATGCGATATATGGTTTTGCTTTTGCAGGGCATTGATCACTAATATTTTCGACCCTTTTATTTTTTCTTTTTCTTCTTCCGAAACCGTTTTTGCATCAGTAATATAGGTAAAATCCTTTATTCTGAAACCAAGCACAGGCAACATATAATGCATAACTTCAATCGGGATAAAATGTATTTTGCCGATGTTAAATGGCGCAAGCCCTATGGTATGCAACGTTATCTGCGGGATACCGGGGTATTTAAAGTCCTCGAAAATATAATAGAATTCGCGTTTGAGGGCGGCCTGCACACGCAAATCGGCATATACATCAATTGGCCCCTGTTGTTTATAATTAAATGCCCTGATATCGTCCAGCCCGGCAATGTGGTCTTTGTGCTCGTGCGTAAACACAATAGCATCCAGGTGCTGCACTTTTGCCCGCAGCATCTGGTACCTGAAATCGGGCCCCGAATCAATAACGATCACTTTGCCTGCGCCTTCAATCAAAATGGAAGTACGCAATCGCTTATCCCGCGGATCATCCGAAGTGCAAACCTCGCAGTTGCAGGCGATAACAGGCACACCCTGCGAGGTTCCGGTTCCTAAAAAAGTGATTGTCAAAATTCCAGTTTTGTTTGTTTTATTTGCTGCAAAAACGCGACCTGCTTTTCATCCAGCAAACTATAATCCATATCAAGGTCGCGCGCCAGTTCACTGATGGCCAATATCTTGCTTTCCAGCCCCGAAAACTTATTCACCACCACTACCTTGCTGTTTAACAATAAGCAGGCCCCGGTTTTAAAATTGCCTTTTTCGTACCGCACCCGGTAACCGGTGGTTTTCAGTAGCATTTCCAGCTTTTCGAGTGTATGATTGGTGATGGTGAGCATTGATTGTCAAAAATAGATGTTAGATCTGAGATTTGAGATATGAGATTTGAGAAAGTTCATGGTTCATAGATCATGGTTCATGGCAGGAGGGTGAATTCAAAGTTAAACTTATCCCTTTCTAACTAATCTCAAATCTCCAGTCGCTAATCTCTACAACAGACTTTATAAATAATTTTAAAAACTTACCACAGGTTTTGGAAATGCGCGATGTAAGATTATATTTGAATTAAATAAATAACTATTGCTACATTGTATTTTATTTCCCCCGAAATTAATTTAAAACCTGTTTGTTGAAATGGACAAAACCCCTAACCGGTTTCTTTCGCTTGATGTTTTTCGCGGAATGACTATTGTTTTTATGATCATCGTAAACAACCCGGGGAGCGGCGCTACCGCTTTTGCCCCATTGGAGCATGCCAGGTGGTTCGGGTTTACACCAACTGATCTCGTTTTTCCATCATTCCTGTTCGCTGTGGGCAATGCCATGAGCTTTGCAATGAAAAAATTTGCTGATTTAAGCACAGGCGCCGTGGTTTTCCGGATATTTAAAAGGGCGGCCATTATTTTCCTGCTTGGCTACCTTATGTACTGGTTTGGCGATATCCAGCATAACATAAACGGCGGGTGGTCTATATCCTCTATCGGCAACACACGAATTTTTGGTGTTCTGCAGCGGATCGCGCTTTGTTATCTTTTTGCATCGCTCATCATCTATTTTATTTCTTCTACAACTGCCGTAATCATTATCAGTCTTTTATTACTGTTTGGCTACTGGTTCATACTGCTCATTTTTGGCGACCATTCGGCGCCTTATGGTATGCTGACCAACGCGGGCACCTACCTGGATAAATTTCTTTTGGGTGACGCGCATTTATACCATGGCGAGCGGGGGATAGCTTTTGACCCTGAAGGGATTTTAAGCACCCTGCCTGCAATCGTAAACGTGATCTGCGGTTATTATGCCGGCAAGTTTATCCAGGAAAAAGGCAAAACCTACGAAACTATTTCAAAATTGATGCTGTGGGGGTTCCTGTTCATTTTTATTGCCCTTTGCTGGAATATGACATTCCCTATCTCTAAAAAATTATGGACAAGCCCATTCGTATTATTAACTGTTGGGATAGACATGGTGCTGATATCGGCCCTGGTTTATTTGGTGGAGATAAAGCTGTGGAACAAAGGAAACTGGACTGCCTTTTTTACTACGGTTGGAAAAAACCCGCTGCCGATCTATTTATTTTCCGAACTTTTTGTGGTTGTACTTAGCTGGATCTATATCAGTAACACCGACTCTTCAGGCTGGATAAACCATAACTTTTTCCAGGCTATAGCGCCGGGCGCAATAGGCTCGTTGTTATTTGCCATCTGTTATATGCTGGTTTGCTGGCTCTTCGGGAAAATACTGGATAAGAATAAGATATACATAAGGGTATAACATTTTAATTAAAGTATGGAACAAAATACCAACCGGTTTATTTCACTCGATGTATTTCGCGGGATGACCATTTGTTTTATGATCATCGTAAATAACCCGGGCAGCGATATATCTTTTGCCCCGTTGGACCATGCCAAATGGTTCGGATTTACACCCACTGATCTTGTATTCCCGTCCTTCCTGTTCGCCATGGGGAACGCGATGAGTTTCGCGATGAAAAAATTTGCCGGGCTAAGCGACACATCGGTTATTTTAAAAATTGTTAAACGGTCGGTATTGATCTATTTGGTGTTCGTTGGCCTGGAGTGGCTGGGGTCTATTCAGCATCATCTGGACGGCAGCTGGTCAATTGGTACGTTAAGCCACATGCGTATATTAGGGGTGCTGCCCCGCATAGCGCTTTGTTACCTGTTTGCCGCTTTGATGGTCTATTTCATCAAATCAAACAACGCCATTATTATTATCAGCATATTGCTTTTAGTGGGCTACCAGGTAGTACTGCTTATTTTCGGCGATCCGAACGATCCCTACGGCATGCTCACCAACGCGGGTACTTACCTTGATAAATGGGTAATGGGCGATGCCCACCTGTACCACGGCGAAGGCGTCGCCTTTGACCCGGAAGGCATTTTGAGCACGCTGCCTTCCATTGTAAACGTCATCTGCGGTTATTATGCAGGCAAGTTTATCCAGGAAAAGGGCAAAACTTATGAAACGATATCGAAGCTTTTGTTATTCGGCTTTATATTTATTTTCCTTGCGCTTTGCTGGAACATGTCGTTCCCCATCGCAAAAAAATTGTGGACAAGTTCATTTGTACTGCTAACAGTCGGCATCGATTTGGTATTGATCTCCGCTTTGATATATGTTGTCGAGATGCGTGCCTGGAACAAGGGCAACTGGACCTCGTTTTTTGAAACTTTTGGCAGAAACCCACTGGCCATTTATATTTTCGGCGATTTCTTCGGGGCCGTGGTTGGCTGGTACCATTTTGATAAGATGAATTTTAATGAGATGATGAGCGAAAAAGTTTTCCAGGTTATCTCGGCCGGCGCTATAGGCTCGTTATTATTTGCTATTTATTATATGCTGGTTTGCTGGGTATTTGGTAAGATATTGGATAAGAATAAGGTATACATCAGGGTGTAGTTATTATTTCGGATTTACGATTTTCGATTTCGGATTTATTTAGTTTGACAAAACACCTTGTTTTAGTGTATTACATCATAAGAATGAAAAAACTGTGCCTTTTATCGCTGCTGATTAGCCTTTCCATTGCAGGATTCGCCCAGCAAACAAAAACTTTTGCCGAGCGGCTTGGCTGGCCCAAAGGGGCCAGGGTGCTGATATTGCATGTGGATGATGCCGGGATGTCGCATGAATCGGATGAAGGTGTTGAAACGGCTATCGGGCAGGGGGTATCAACCTCAACCAGTGTAATGATGCCATGTCCCTGGGTGCCCGAGATCGTAAAATACATAAAGGAACACCCGGATATGGATGCCGGTTTGCACTTAACCCTCACTTCCGAATGGGATAATTACCGCTGGGGGCCGCTGGCCGGTAAAGCTGCTGTACCAGGGTTAGTTGATAAACAGGGCTGTTTGTATCAGTCGGTAGCCGCTGTGTATTTTCATGCAACGCCTGATGAGATCGATAAAGAAATAAGGGCGCAGTTCGAGCGCGCGGTGAGCATGGGTTTTAAGCCTACGCACCTCGATTCGCATATGGGCACCTTGTTTGCGAAAGACGCCTTTATGGAAAAATATTTGAAGCTGGGTATTGAAAAACAGATCCCGGTTATGTTCCCCGGCGGGGACGATATTTTCTACCGTTCTGAAGCAAAGGCAGCAACAATAGCAGACCTTAAAAAGCAGGGAAAATATAAAGAAGGTATGGTAATTCCCGAGGCGGCGGCTTTAGGTAAAGCCAGGGAGGTAGGCGAAATGCTATGGAAAAATGGCTTGCCGGTACTTGATGACCTGCATAACTCCAGCTACGACTGGAATATGCCCGATGTTGATAATAAAACAGATGCGGAAATCCAGCAATGGTATACCGACCATTACATTGAAAGCATCGGCAGGTTAAGCCCCGGTTTAACGATGGTGATCATGCATTGCACCAACCCATCGGCCAATTTTAAAAATATTTGTAAAGAGGGCAATAAACGAAAAGGCGATATGCTGGCGATGACCGACCCGCGTCTGAAAGAATTCTTAAAGAAAAACGGTTTTATTTTAACAACATGGCGGGAGGTAATGGAGCGGAGGATAAAGGCTGGGAATACGGAATAAGTTTGATCATTAAAAGATTTGATAAGTTTTTAATAAAAAATCATTCATTTAAAAAATGGACATACCGGTAGACAAATCAGTAGAAATATTTTTTCGCTTTTACAGCGACATTCTCGAGGAAGAAACCACGGAAACGCTGTTTGCTGAGGTCGAGAACAATGAATTTGGCTATTATAAAATAATCGATCTGCCTTTTTATACCCCTAAAATTGCTTCGGGCGACATTGTTTGGGCAGAATACATCGATGCCGAAGGGATGCTAACCTATCGCAAAACAATTCAGCATTCGGGTAATTCAATTATCCATGCCATTATAATGGATGATGCATACGATATTGATGAAGTCTGCAAAATTTTCAGGTATATGGGATGCAGAACTGAACAGCTTAATCATAATTATTTCGCGCTTGAAATTCCTGCCCGCGCCAATTATATTCCTATCAAGCGTAAGCTGGATGAACTGGAAAAGGAAGGGATACTTGACTATGCTGAATCGGGGTTATCAGATCAGCACCAGTATAAAAATGTGTCTTTTGGGACTTAAAAAATAGCAGCTCTCGCCTCTCCGCCTTTGTTGGAGTTTTCTCCAACAAACCGCAATGCCATGGCTTGAATAACGCACCGGAATTTAGTATGCCCTTAAATCGAAAACAGCGTAACAATTCCGAGGGCTGGCTCCCATATTTTAAAATCAAACCTATATTTGATCAAACCTATATTTCGCCCCAATGAAAAAACTGCCGCTGCTACTGCCACTGCTGCTCATAACTTTACATTCACCTGCCCAGGATAAAAGCATTTACCACAAAGGCTGGATTGATTTTAATAAGAACGGCAAAATGGATGTTTTTGAAGACCCATCACAGCCCATTGAAAAACGTGTTGCCGACCTGCTGAGCCAGATGACCGTTGAGGAAAAAACCTGCCAGCTGGCTACGCTTTATGGCTATAAACGGGTTTTGAAAGAGGAAATGCCGACCGACTCGTGGAAGAACGAGGTTTGGAAGGACGGCATAGCCAATATTGATGAGGAACTGAATAACTTAACCTCGCATACCGATGCCGCGCCAACACAGTACTCCTACCCTTTCAGCAAACACGCGGCTGCCATAAATACCATCCAGAAATGGTTTGTGGAACAAACGCGCATGGGTGTGCCGGTTGATTTTACCAACGAAGGCATACACGGCCTTAACCACGACAGGGCCACATCCCTCCCCGCCCCCATCGGTATCGGCAGCACCTGGGATAGAAATTTAGTGCGCCTTGCGGGACAGGTGGTCGGCCGCGAAGGCAAGGCATTGGGCTATACCAATATTTACACGCCGATACTGGATGTTAGCCGCGACCAGCGCTGGGGCCGCGTGGTGGAAACTTATGGCGAAAACCCCTTTTTAATTGCAGAGCTGGGCAAACAAATGTGTTTGGGCGTGCAGGAAGAAGGCGTAGCATCAACCTTAAAACATTTTGCGGTTTATAGCGTGCCAAAGGGCGGTCGTGACGGCGCCGACCGCACCGATCCGCATGTGGCGCCGCGCGAATTGTACCAGATGTACCTGTACCCTTTCCGCCGGGTGATACAGGAAGCGCACCCCCTGGGGGTAATGAGCAGCTATAACGACTGGAACGGCGAGCCCGTTACCGGCAGCTATTTCTTCCTGACCGAGCTGCTTCGGCAAAAGTTTGGCTTTAACGGCTATGTGGTGTCGGACAGCGAGGCGGTTGAGTATTTATACAGCAAGCATCATGTGGCCGATAGTCCCGAAGAAGCGGTGAGGCAGGCTTTTGAAGCCGGGCTTAATGTGCGCACCAATTTTACCATGCCGCAAACGTATATTATGCCGCTTCGGCAATTGTACAAGGAGGGCAAAATATCTATTAAAACCCTTGACTCGCGAACCGGCGATGTGCTGAGGGTAAAGTTTAAGCTGGGCTTGTTCGACCATCCTTACGTGGAAGACCCGAAAGCAGCCGATAAGCTGGTGCACAATGCCGAAGCAACCGCCATGGGGCTGAAAATGAACCGCGAGTCGATGGTGCTGCTGAAAAATGATAACAACACACTGCCATTGAATAAAGCAGCCATAAAAAATATACTCGTGACCGGTCCGCTGGCTATGGAAACCAATTATGCCATCAGCCGGTACGGCCCTTCACATAACCCGGTGACCAGCGTACTCGACGGGATAAAAAACTACATGGGCAGCGGCGCCACCGTAAATTATGCAAAGGGCTGCAATATCGTCGATGCCACCTGGCCCGAAAGCGAGATCATTGAAACGCCGCTTACAACACAGGAACGGGCCTCCATTGATTCAGCTGTAGCGCTTGCAAAAAATGCGGATGTGATCATCGCTGCGGTTGGCGAGGATGTGGACAGGGTTGGCGAAAGCTTATCCCGCACCGGGCTTAATTTACCGGGCCGCCAGTTAAAGCTGATACAGGCCTTGCAGGCTACCGGCAAGCCGGTGGTGATGGTAATGATAAACGGCCAGCCGCTTACCGTAAACTGGGAAAACAAATATGTGCCCGCCATACTGGAAGCCTGGTTCCCCGGCCCGGAAAGCGGGCAGGTAATAGCCGAAACGCTGTTTGGCGATAATAACCCCGGCGGCAAACTCTCTATCACCTTCCCGAAAACTGTAGGGCAAATTGAGTTTAATTTCCCGTTTAAACAAGGTTCGCAGCTGCCGCAGGGTGGTAAAAACAGCTGGGGCAAAACCAGCGTGAACGGTGCGCTGTACCCCTTTGGCTATGGCCTTAGCTATACCACTTTTGCTTACGGCAACCTGCAGGTATCGCCCGAAAAGGAACACCAGCAGGGCGATATAACCGTAACCGTTGACGTAACCAATACCGGCCAGCGCAAAGGCGATGACGTGGTGCAGCTTTACCTGAAACAGGAAGTAAGCGATGTAACCACTTACGAATACGACCTGCGCGGCTTTGAACGCGTACCCCTCGACCCCGGCGAAAAGAAAACCATTACCTTCACCCTGCACCCCGATGACCTGGCCATCCTCGATAAAAACATGAACTGGACCGTTGAGCCCGGGAAATTTATGATGATGATAGGGAGTTCGTCGGAGGATATTAAGTTGACGAGGGAGTTTGAGGTGGAGAAGTGAAGTCGGAAATCGGAATGCCGACCCGATAGCTATGTTGCGGAAGTGAAGAAAATTAGAAGTTAAAATCTTAATTTATATATTTATTAAATGAACCCCACTGTTAAATATGCACTAATCGGGCTGTTGTTACTTGGCGTGGGAGCGATTTACATTTGCTTCTTTTCATTTAAATACGATACTACAATAACCTTTGTAGCATACGGGTTTCTTCTGTTTGGATGGGGCTTTATCACTTATAAAATTATAGGGGACTACTTGTTAAGGATAAAAAACGCAACTACATTAAAAATTATATTCATAGGCCTTTTTTTAGGCAGCATTTGGTTGTTTTCTGCTTTAGCTGATAACAGGGTTGCTTATATTTTAAAATATCATCCTTCAAAAACTACTGTTGCTACAGTACTTACCACCAGGGAAGAAAGTAGTTTTCACGGCCACGCCAATTATGCAACCTTAAAATATTATACAGCTACCGGTATAATTCAACAAGAAATCGGTGATGTTAACAATAGGTATCGTGCCGGCCAGTCTTACCTTATAAAATACTCTATGGACGAACCTGACATTTTTGTGGTTATTAAAGAAGTTAATATTGATTGAAAGTTGAAAGATTTGCGAAGTTTTGAAAACTTCGCAAGTCTGGTGTGTCTCTCAATTGAGGACACCTCTTTTTGGCCTTTGCGCTGCATCGCGCTTGAAGCGAGATTTTTAGTTTACATTTAAACCCAAACTAAAATAAACCATGAAAAAAAGCATTATAGTGATTTTGGTAATTATTGTTTAATTGGTGGGTTTATTTATCATATCGCAGGGATTGAGAAATCGATGGATGAGGCCACTAAAACAGACGCCGTTGAAGCAATAAATAAATATCCTGAAGGTTATCTAAAACTATTCAACGAAAATAAAAACTTAGTATTTGATGAAACCGATATAAGTAAAACAAGAAATCCTATTGCAATATTTGCTTATAATGACAAATTTCGAATGTTTGTTTACAGAGTTAATTCAGTGACTCACATGTCACTTGATACCTGCATTATTGATTCTCATGCTGACGATAATCTAACACATCATTTTATTTATGGTCGCTTTGGCGAATTTGATCAATTTGATTTTTTATTTAAAAGAGGAACACAAGATAAAGCATCAAAAGTATATTTAAATATCCGAGGGCTACAAACACAGATCATCAAAAAAAACGACACTTTAGCTTATTATTATTCAAGGTTTAAGAATTTTTCTATCAAATATAAAAGTAACGGTGCCGTGGATTTTTTTGGAAGTGTGAAAGATAGTGTAGATGACAATGTGACAATTCCTATTGAAATAATGTTTCTTGAGCGTAAAAACAACTTATATCTTGTTATGCTAACTTCTATCAATAACAAAATTGATTTAGTGCCTGGCACACTCATGAATTTAATAAAAAAATAACAGCGTCTTTTTCTCGCGCAAGAAACGGAGACCCTACGGACTCAAGACTGCCATGGAAAATTACCAGCCTTTTCATATTTCCCGTAACGTTTCTTTAAATTTATGTGTCTTATCAAAAACTCAAATTATGAAAAGAAAAATATTCATTACGGCAACACTGATAGCCTGTTTTGCAGTTTGCCTGGCGGCCGTTGCCGGCTTAGCGGGTAAATGGAAAGGTTCGTTAAAAGATCCTGATGGCAACGATCATCCGCTCCATCTTGTTTTTAATGTTAATGGAGAAGCACTCAATGGTACAGCCCAGGCCGAAGGCGATCCTTTAGCGATCAATGACGGCAAAATCACCGGCGATAATTTTTCGTTCAATGTTAAGGACCCGGACGGGAATGTTATACCGGTTGACGGGAAATACGTGGCAGCCGGGGACTCTGTTTCCCTAAATTTTACAGAACAAGACGTGAAACATCATGTCACTTTTGTCAGGGACGATAAATAAAAAGATAACTTTTTCAAATTCTTCAAAAATGAACTTGTTGATTATCAGGCGTTCACCTGATTAAAATTTCGTGTGTTATTGCGAAGTGAACGCGAACGCTGGTTAAAGGTGAAAGGGAAAAGGTAAAAAATGTCGTTTTTACTGTCTCGGCAAGGTATTGGCACGGAATGTTCGATTTGCACATTTTCAATATTTAAAAAAATCAACACATTGATTGTCAGGTATTCACGGTAAATAAATCGCGTGTGTTGGTACGAAGTGAACGCGAACGCCGGTGATCTTTCGTTAGGAGACGCGATCCATCGCTTTTCTGCCACGCCAACCCCTTTCTCAAAATTATTAATACTAACTTAATCCCTAATCTCCTATTAGTGTGTATTTTTGCCGGACTTTTTCTATTTTTAGAAGATCAAATACAATCCGTACTACAAGCGCGACCATCGCTTAATAAATTTACTAAATGGAAATTAAAACGAAGAGTGTAAAAAGCACCCATTTAAAAAACATGATCATCAAATGCCTTTATTTTGATAAGGCAATGTCCTGCGCTGAACTGAGCGAGTTGTTTGATAAAAGTATCCCTTCTATTGCCAAGGCGGTTAATGAATTAATCGAGGAAGGCTTTGTGATCGAGCAGGGATACGCGCCTTCAAGCGGTGGCCGGCGCCCGCTGATGTATGCCATTAATGCCAGCGCCATGTATATCCTGGCCATTGCAATGGACCAGCTTTCCACCCGTATTCAACTGGTCGACCTGCTTAACCAGCCGGTATCTGATTTCGTGATGTTTGAATTGAAGCTGTTAAACAACGGCGAAGCCCTTGATAAACTGGTTGAAAATATCAATCAATACATCAGTAATTCTGGGGTTTCTAAAGATAAAATTACCGGCATAGGTATTGGTATGCCTGGCTTTATAAACCCGATTCGTGGCATTAATTATACTTATCTCGATGCCGGAAATAAATCTCTTACCCAATATATTTCGGATGAAACAGGGCTGCCAACGTACATTGATAACGACTCAAGTTTGATTGCCCTTGCAGAGCAAAAATTCGGTATCGCCAAATCGCAAAAAGAAGTAATGGTGATCAATCTGGGTTGGGGAATTGGCCTGGGGATGATCGTTAACGGTGAAATTTTCAGGGGGCGCAATGGTTTTGCGGGTGAGTTCAGTCATATCCCATTATCTGAAGACGGGGCACTATGCGCCTGCGGCAAACGGGGATGCCTGGAAGCCGAAGCATCTATGCTCGTGGTGTCAAAACGGGCCATTGAAGGAATTGAGCAGGGCCGTGTTACCAGCTTAAAACAGATCGATGAGGCCCACTCCAAACAAATGGGCGATGCTATAATGGAAGCCGCCAACAAAGGCGACCAGTTTGCCATTGAACTATTCTCCGATGCCGGCTATAAAATAGGCAAAGCGCTGGCCATACTCATCCACATCATGAACCCGGAGGCCATTGTACTGAGCGGTCGCGGGGCAAAGGTTGGCAAAATACTATTAGCCCCAATACAGCAGGCGCTGCATAAATACTGCATCCCCCGCCTTTCAAGGGGCACCGAACTGTTGATATCCCAGCTTGGGTTTGATGCCGAACTGATCGGCGCATCCGTATTGGTAATGGAAAATTTTGATAAAGAGGTGAAGAGCCAGTTGGTGGCTGGATAGTTTATGGTTAATAGTTCATGGGAGCTGCAATGTTAGTTTTTGCCATGAGCCATAAACTATTGAACTAATTCCTCCCGGCTATGAACTATGAACCATGAACTCAACACCACATGCTCCGCGAAATAGATACTTTCTTCCTGGAAAAGAACGAACCCGTTAAAGGCTGCCTGCTTTTTCTGCGTGAATTTATACTTGCCTACGACAAAAACATAACCGAGGCCTGGAAATATAAAATGCCTTTTTATTGCTATAAGGGGAAAATGTTTTGTTATTTGTGGGTCGATAAGAAAACAAAGCAGCCTTATATCGGGATCGTGGAAGGGCGAAAGATAGAACACCCCCTGTTGATCATCGAAAAGCGTTCACGCATGAAAATTATGAAGCTTGATGCAGGGGAGGATGTCCCCGTTAAAACGATTGATACAATTTTAAAAATGGCGCTTGATATTTATAAAAGCCCGGCCCCTGGTACCTATCGGGATACACTCAATTAAAACAATTATGCAAAAACCCGACGGCCTGATATTCGACATGGATGGTACCCTTTGGGATGCCATTGACACTTATGCCGGATCTTGGAATTTAGTATTTAAAGAATTAGGTATCGACATTACCGTAAGCCGCGAACTATTGGCCCAACTGGTGGGCCTGGAGGGCAGAAAGGTTACCGGTACAATAATGCCTGATTTTGACGATGAAAAACGGCTGGAAATATACAACCTTGTTAACGAGAAACGACGGGAAATACTGCCCCAACAAGGTGGTGTTTTATACGATGGCGTTAAAAAAGGGCTAGAACAGCTTGCCGGAAAATACACGCTATTTATATTAAGCAACTGCGCCAAAGGTATTATCCGCCTATTTATTGACTGGGCCGGTATTGACGAGCATATACAGGACGAAATAGCCCACGGCATAAACTTTATGCCCAAACATCATAACATTAAATTACTGATTGAAAAACACAGCCTTAAAAATCCGGTCTATATTGGTGATACCGCCGGCGACGGCGCAGAGAGCCGCCAGGCAGGCATTCCCTTTGTTTTTGTGAGCTATGGCTTCGGCAATACAGATGACTATGATTTGAAGTTTGATGATTTTAAATCCCTGACGGATTATTTTATGGGGTTGTAGATATCGGGGAGAAACTTACGAAGTTTTATCGGATTCCCATTTTAACTCTTACAACCTCTACAACATTTACAACCTTTTTTACAACATTTCAACTTTCCAACATTACAACCTTCCAACAATAAAAAACCCTGCTGACATAGGGCTGTCACTACCGCTTGTTTTATTTGTATAAACAATTAAAAAAACAAGATCATGGACATTATCCCGATGTTATTAAAAGAAATGGAGCAGGAAGCTCAAACCACCCGCAAAATGCTGCAACGCATACCCGAAGATAAATACGACTGGCAGCCGCACAAAAAAAGCATGACCCTCGGAAGGCTGGCCACGCACATAGCCGAATTGCCCGGCTGGATTAAAATGACTTTTACCACCGATGAGCTTGATTTTGCGAAGGGTGATTATAAACCGGTAGTTATTAATAACAACGCAGAATTGCTGGATTATTTTGAAAAATCGTATACTGATGGCAGGGAATATCTTTCAAAAACAAATGAAAACGAGCTGTTAAAAAACTGGACCCTGCGCAACGGCGACCAAATTTTTAATGTTTACACAAAGGAAGAAGTAGTACGTATGGCTTTTTGCCAGACGGTACACCACCGGGCGCAATTGGGTGTATTCCTTCGGTTGCTGGATGTGCCGATACCGGGCAGCTACGGGCCAAGCGCGGATGAAACGGAGTTTAATTAAAAATGAGGGTTAGATTTGACAACTTATAAAAAGTTGTCAAATCTTTTCTCGTTAAGTTTTATTTAAATTTATACTATGAAAACTTTCAAACTGGATCTTTCTTCAGCGGAGAAACAGCAACTCAAAAAAAACAGGCTTGCTATCGGCAGGCTTAATGAATTTGCCGCCGATGAAATAAGCGTTTTGTTAAACATAAGTAAACATAGGGCTAATGAAATTTCTGCCCTCATAACTTTTCAAACTATCCCATCCATCGGGCCAAAATTTGCGCATGACCTGATCTCGTTGGGGTACTACTCCATTGACGACCTGCTTGATAAAGACGCGGGAATCCTGTTTGATGAACTGGAACGTAAACAAGGCTTTTGGACCGATCCCTGCGTAGAAGACCAGTTTCGCCTCGCAGTACATCATGCACACCATCGCGGCAGCAATAAAAATTGGTGGGATTTTACAACGGAGAGAAAAGCTTACCGCGCCCGGAACGGTTATCCAGTAGAAAGGCCTGCTAAGGCCTGGCATGAACTGATTGCTGCAGTGTAAAACAGCTTTAAACTTCAGAAGTGTGCGTAAATTTTACTGGCCGGATCCCAAACTTCTTATTGTGATTTCTTGTATCTTGACGGCTGATTTCTAATTATTACCATGGTTTATTATACACAACTCATCTTCGTAAAACAAGGTTCCGAAGATGCTTTTAATTTATTTGAGGACAAAGTGCTCCCGCTGCTGAAAGATCATAACGGCGAACTTGTGTATCGAGTCAGGCCAAACCAGGACAGCATAATCGAAAGCAGCCGCGAATTACCCTACGAAATTCATCTGGTGACCTTTGACAGTAAGACCGATTTTGAACATTACAAAAACGACCCCAAACGGTTAAGCTTTATGGCAATTAAAAACGACTCAGTTGAGAAAGTAATTTTAATTGAAGGTGTAGAGATATAGACCCAAAAAATGCCCGGGAATTTGCAGAACCAAAAAAAAAAATTAAAATACCTAAACATTACGGTGCAAAATTTGATTATAGGAAAGGTTTGTTGAAAATATTAATATTATGATCATATTAGCTACTTACCTTCACGAACTTATATTATCCTATGAAAATACGCACTGAGACTATTGCAAAAATCAAAGGTTTTTGGCGCATACTGGGCCCCGGACTGGTAACCGGCGCTGCGGATGATGATCCGTCGGGCATTGCTACATATTCGCAAACGGGGGCGCAGTTTGGGTATGGACAACTTTGGACAGCCCTTTACATGCTGCCTTTAATGACCGCCGTGCAGGAAGCTTGTGCCAGGATTGGTTTGGTCACCGGCAAAGGCATTACCACCATTGTTAAGGAGCGTTACAGCGGCGTCGTGTTGTACTGTGTGGTAGGGCTGGTTGTTATTGCCAATACCATTAACATCGGCGCCGACCTTGGCGCTATGGCCTCCGCCGCCCAGTTACTTGTAAATGCGCCCTTTATCGTATTAACGCTTCTGTTTACTACTGTCATATTATTGCTGGAGGTATTTACCAATTACAAGGTTTACTCAAAAATTTTAAAATGGCTGGCCGTCACGCTAATGGCTTATCCCATCACCCTGTTTATAGTCCATCAGCCCTGGGCGACAATTTTTAAGGCTTCCGTTATACCGCATGTTGAATTTTCGTTTGCCTTCCTTTTTATCATCACCGGAGTATTGGGGACTACCATTTCGCCGTATATGTTTTTTTGGGAAGCGTCGCAGGAGGTAGAGGAGGACAAGGAAAAACACCTGTTAACGGAAGGCAAACCGCTCATAAGCTGGATGAGCGTGCACAAAATGCGCCTGGACAATACCTTTGGGATGATATTCTCGGAGTTTGCAACCTGGAGCATCATCGTGGTGGCTGCCACCGTTTTGCACAATAGCGGCGTACACGATGTTAAAACCGCCGCTGATGCAGCAAAAGCGCTGGAACCACTGGTACACAGTTTCCCGCATGCCGGCTTTTTGTCGAAACTCATATTTTCCATCGGCATTATCGGTCTTGGTTTGCTAGCCATTCCAGTGCTTTCAGGCTCGGCAGCTTATTCTGTATCCGAAGCTTTTGGCTGGAAAGCCAGCCTGAATTTAAAATTGAAGAAAGCGCCCGGTTTTTACGGTGTTATCATTGCGGCATCGGTTGTAGGATTGATCCTGAATTTTATTGGTGTCGACCCGCTAAAGGCTTTAGTTTTTGCAGCTGTTTTAAATGGAGTAGCAGCAGTACCGCTTTTGTTTTTGATCCTTAAAATTGCAAGCGACGAAAAAATAATGGGCGAGTTTAAAAGCAAATGGTTATCCAAAACCATACTCTGGATAACTTTTATTGCGATGGCTGCAGCGGCGATAGCGATGTTTTATACTATTTTGAAATGAGGGGTGAGTCGTGAAAAGTGAGTGGTCAGTGGTGGTTTGGGGATAATCATTGCATTTGCTTCTGTTTGCTACGAATCGTAAATTTGCGGTTTAATGAACTCTCAGATTTAACCCTTATGAAACAAACCTTACCCCTATTTTTGTTGTTTTTATTTATAAGCCTTACCGGCTTTGCGCAAACAACTGCACCTGTAGACAGCGCACATAAAGACACTTCATGGAAGATCCATGGCCAAAACACATTTTTGATCAGTCAGAGTTCTTTTTCAAACTGGGCCGCAGGGGGAGTAAATTCCTTTTCCGCCAATTTGGTTTTAGATTATGATTTTGATTATAAAAAAGGAGACTGGAGTTGGGATAACAAAGCAATCTTCGGCTATGGTTTGAGTGATCAGACCGGCCTCGGCTGGCGCAAGAATGACGACCGGATAATTTTAAACAGCTTACTGGGTTATAAAGCCGCTAAATTCTGGCTGTACACATTTTACATGAATTTTCAAACACAGCTAACCAACGGGTATTCGTACAACGTGGCTAACCAGGGTACCCTGATATCGGCATTGTTTGCGCCTGCTTACCTTACATTCGGGCCAGGCTTTGCTTATAAGCAGTCGGATAATTTCAGGATCAATTTTTCGCCGCTGGCGGCCCGTATTACCATTGTGCAAAACGATTCGCTTTCAAACCAGGGGGCATTTGGTGTAACGCCAGGCAGCAAAAGCCTTTTTGAATTTGGCGCTTCATTAGATGCTTATTATAAAATAAACTTTTCGAAAAATATTGCCTTCGAGAATATTTTGAAACTCTATTCAAACTACATTTCCCAGCCGCAGAACATCTACATGGATTATACGGCCAACCTTTTTATGAAGGTAAGTAAGATCGTTACCGTAAATGCCGGGCTTGAATTAATTTCGGACCCACTCGCCAAAATAGCTGTAATGAACAATGGCGTAACGGAATATCATTCGCTGTTGCAGGTGAAACAAATATTTGGCGCGGGGGTAACTTATAAGTTTTAGCCAGGAATTAACCGGCTTTACTATTTACACTGGCTTGGCCGTGTATGCAGGCTTTTGTTTACGTTACACTTTCTTTATTCAAAAAACTTTGTGCCCTTAGTGAATCCGTTGTGGCCTTAGTGGTAAAAACTCGCCATCGTTTTAACGAAGGTTTTTTATCCGCACGTCACCAAAAACCGCCCAATGGTCAAAAAAGTTTCTGTGAGCAACGTTGGTAAGGTTCCTTTATATAAAAAAAGAAACCATGGAAACCTCGCAACGTCAAACTTATCTGGACTGGCTACGGATATTGTCCATCCTGGGTGTATTATTCTTTCATTCGGCTATGCCTTATGTGGCCGAAGACGGGTGGCATATAAAAAACCACGAAACCAGTAACCTGATGATGGAATCGAACTATTTTCTGCACCTGTTCCGCATGCCGCTGCTTTTCTTTATCTCGGGCACGGTAAGTTATTTTATGATGCAGCGCCGCAGCAGCCTTAGCTTTATCGGGTTAAGGTTCCGCAGGCTGTTTATCCCCCTGCTGGTGGGCATGCTGATCATCGTGCCGCCGCAAATTTATATGGAGCGTTTAAACAATGGCTTTACCGGCAGCTATTGGCAGTTTTATAAAACGGTATTTAATTTTGTGCCGTATCCAAAAGGTAGTTTTAGCTGGCACCACCTTTGGTTTATTGCTTATCTATTTTTGTACGATATTTTGTTCGCGCCCTTATTTGCCTGGATGGCCTCGCCAAAAAGCATTGGCTTTAAAAACAAGCTGGCTGCATTGGCTAACGGTAAATGGATTTATTTAATGATGCTGCCAGGCATCATTTGGTACGCGTTATTAAGCCAAAAATATCCCGAAACAAACGACCTCACCCACGATTTCTGTTACCTTGTTTACTGGCTGTTTTTCCTTTTAGTCGGGTTTATCTGCATTACACAGCCAAAACTGATGGACAGCCTTGAACTTAACCGCCGCTTTGCATTAAGGATAGCTTTTTTAAGCCTGGTGTTTTTACACTATCTAAGGTGGAACAAAATTGAACCCGGATATGCTGGATGGCCATTTGCGGGTAGTTCTTTTGCAGTGTTATTTTTAGCGCTGAGGGCGATAGTGGCATGGAGCTGGGTATTAGCCCTGGTTGGTTATGGCAAAAAGTATTTGAACCGCAAACACAAAGTCCTCGACTATTTGAACCAGGCCGTTTATCCTTTTTATATCCTTCACCAAACGGTTATTGTTGTACTGGTTTATTACATCGTGCAAACGCAAAATGAAAGTATCTTATCCAAATATATCTATACGGTGTGTATGACGTTTTTTGTAACCATTGGTATCTATCACCTGCTGGTGCGTCCGTTTGCATTGACAAGGTTCTTATTCGGAATGAAACCTAAGACCCAAAATAAACCGGCTGTTGTTCAGGAAACTGAAAAGATAAGTAAGGTTGTAATGCTTTCTGCCCGAAATTTGTAATTTAAACCGATGAAACTTTTCAGAAAATATGTTTTCCCTGCATTGTACGGCCTGCTGGTATATTTTACCATCAGGCTGCTGCACGATACCGATATAAGGCTCCGTTTTTGGACAAGGGCCTGGTCGATAAATGCGATCGAAATTGTGCTGAGCGTGTTGGTAGGCTATGCGGGGGTATACCTGTTTAAGCGGTTATTTAGGTATTATGATAACCGCTGGCCTTTACAGTTTTGCTACCAGAATTTAGTGCGCGAGCTTTCAGTAATGGTTGGCCTTAACTTAATTTTGGTAAACCTTGTTTTCACGCCCTGGGTTATTTTCCTTAATGGCCAGCTTTACTGGGATGACCTGGCAGATATTTGCATGATCCCTACGCTTTATGCCATCGTTTATTATGGCATTGCCCGCGCCCGTACCTATATGATGGCGTATGTGGATAACAGGGTATTGCTTGAAAAAGTAACCAACGACCACTTGCAAACCGAGCTTAAGTTTCTAAAATCGCAGTACCACCCGCATTTTTTATTCAATGCCCTGAATACAATCTACTTCCAGATGGATGAGGACTTGCCTGGCGCTAAAAAAAGTATCGAAAAATTTTCGGAACTGCTACGGTACCAATTATACGATCAGCAGCAGCAGGTGCCGGTGGCTAACGAGTTGGAATACCTTCAAAGCTTTATTGACCTGCAAAAGGTGCGCAGCAGTAGTAAACTAAAAATGAAGGTTGATCTTGATATAAATTTAAATGGGCAACTGGTTTATCCCCTACTGTTTTTGCCTTTTGTTGAAAATGCCTTTAAATTTATCGGGGGGGATTATAGGCTCAGCATCAGCGCAGCATTGGCTGATAAACAGATAGTTTTCCGGGTAGAAAATTCAGTCGCTGAGTTTGAGCCGCCAGCAACCCGCAAAGGCGGCATCGGCCTGGAAAATTTGAAACGCAGGCTCGATCTGCTGTATCCAGGCAAATATTCGCTGTGCACAAAAAAAGAAAATGGCACGTTTGTCGCTGAATTAAAATTTGATTATGAATAATATCACCTGCATCATCACCGACGACGAGCCCTTCGCCCGCAAAGGCCTGCAGGGTTATATCGAAAAGATCAGCTTCCTTGATCTTAAAGGCGTTTGCGAAGATGCCCTGCAACTAAGCGACATGTTGCAGCGACAGCCGGTCGACTTGCTTTTTCTCGATATACAAATGCCGCATATTACAGGGATCGAATTTATCAAAGCATTTCCCCGACCTCCGAAAGTGATATTCACAACCGCGTTTGAACAATACGCCTTACAGGGATTTGAACTGGATGTTATAGATTATTTACTCAAACCCATATCCTACGAACGGTTTTTAAAAGCGGCCTGGAAGGCTCGCGATTATTTTGCTTTGCGCGAGGAAAAAGAAAGCACCGCTATTCCATACATGTTCGCCAAATCAAACGGCAAGCTCGAAAAGATCAATTTTGACGAGATATTGTTTATCGAGGGAATGGAAAACTATGTGTCGATTTATTTCGAAAATAAAAAACTGATCATCCATACTACCATTAAGGGCTTGTTAGAAAAATTACCTTTGGGACAATTTATACAAACACATAAATCATATATCGCAGCGATAAACAAAGTCGATACCATTGAGGGGAATACATTACATATCCAAAAGCACCAGATACCGGTGAGTAAATATTTGCGGGAAGCTGTTTTGGGACAGATTGTGAGGTGATGTGCGAATTTGCAGATGTACAAATATGTGGATGTGCAGAAATTCGGATGTGCTAATTTGTAAATATTGTAAGGGATATGATAAAAAAACGCCCCCCGGCATAATCGGGAGGCGTTCGTTATTTAGTTACATAAACCTGCTGCACATTTAGTTTTTGTGCATTTGGCTTTGCATTCGGTTGTACAGATTTTTTTTGTACATTTTTTGCAATCGCCGGGTTTTGCAAATACTGATACGGTTAACATTATCGCAGCAGCGAACCCTATGAATTTTTTCATGATCTTAAATTTTTCTTAAATTATTAATTCTGTTAATATGAATGTAATTCACAAGCAGACTGTGTTAATAATTTAAGCGTTGGGCGGTCGCCACTGGGAGGAATTATAATCTGTTAATTTACTTTGCACCATCTCGGGGTACTCCGCACTGACAGGTACAAAATTTCTTTGAACCCCGGGTTTAACCGGGACAACAAAAGCGACACACAGTACACAGAAATTGCAAAAAGTGCTACCTGCATTTTTCTTGTTTTTATTGCAGCAATCGCCTTTGTGCGGGTGGAGCTTCATCATTTGCATATTAGCCGCACTTATTTTCATACGCATAGCCGGCTGTTGGACGAAACCCGTACCTATTATCAATACGATAAGTAATAATGAAAGCAGCTTCATGATGCTCAAAGTTAATTATTCTATTGGATAGAACAAAGGCTGAATGGTGAAAAGTGAGTAGTGAATGGAATTATTCTATAGATTTTCTCACTTCTCATCTCTCACTTCTTACCGGCGGCGCCAGCCAGGTATGCTATATTCAATGCGTCCTGCAACATAGCCGGCGGCACTTTGCTTAACTCAACAAAAGTTGCGCCTTTGTGGCCCCATTTATTGGGGACCGGGTAAAAAATGGCCGGATCAAATGAGTGGAAAACAGATTGATGGATTTGCGGCAGTTTCAGCATCATGCGGTTTTCTTTTACCCACAGTGTTACAAAAATTTTATTCTTTACCCTGAATGAGGGAATGCCAAAATGGCCTTTTTCTTCGCTCCACGTGAACGATAATGCCATCTGCCTGGCTGTTTCTAAATCCACCATGATCTTACTATTTTTTTGAAGCAAGCGCAATTCTTATGCCTAAGCCAATTAAGATCAGGCCGGTTACTTTTTCCTGTATCATCCATACTTTGGGGTTCCTCCTGAAGAAATCTTTCGTTTTACCCAGTATACATGCAACTATGATCAATACCAGGGTTCCCTGCACAGCAAACCAAATCCCGAGAATAAAAAGCTGGATTTTAAAGAACGAAGATGAAGGGTTGATAAACTGGGGAAGAAATGACAAAAAGAAAACCGCGACCTTTGGGTTTAAAGCATTTGTGAGTATCCCCTGTTTAAATAGCTTCCAATAATTGGCTTTTGCAGGTTTCTCATCAGTCGTATTAACCGCAGGTTTGGATAACAGGGTCTTAATGCCGAGATAGATTAAATAACCCGCCCCGGCAAACTTGATCATCTGAAAAAGCCACGCCGATTTTGAAATAATAATAGAGAGCCCCAGCACTGCAGCCGAAATATGTACAAAACAGCCTACAAATATCCCGGCTGCCGAAGCTATCCCGGCTCTTATCCCTTGTGAAACACTGCGCGATGCTACGTACAGCATATCATTACCCGGCGTTAAGTTTAATAATAACGAGGCGATGAAAAACAGGTAAATATTTTGAAAGTTGAACATATTGGTTGATTAAGTTGAATTAGGTAGGTTGAGCTATATTAAGTTATTTACGTTCCATTTGCATAGCTAAAGATGCCGATTTTACTGATCAATTTCAAATCAATGTTTATTGTTTACCACGAAGTGAGAACACGAAGTTCACGAAGCCGGTGTATTTTTTTTGTGAGCATTGTGAAATCTTTGTGCTCTCCGTGGTAAAAATTAGTGCTCATGACGCATAGCAAACAATTTAGTTTAAATTTGAAAATCTTATTCTATTCAGCCAAACATCTTATGTCATTAACCGGAAACGTAACCCTCGCCAGTCAAATCGGTATTGCCACTATCAGCTTTTATCACCCGGCACAAAATTCATTGCCCGCTGCTTTACTGGATGATTTGACGAATAAGATAATACAGGCCGGTAACGATACGCAAACAAGGGTCATTATTTTAAAAAGCGAAGGCGAACGTACATTTTGCGCTGGCGCCAGTTTTGACGAGCTGTTGCAGATAAAAGATAAAGAAGCTGGCGCGGAATTTTTTTTGGGCTTCGCCAGGGTGATCAACGCCTGCCGAAAATCACCAAAAATTATTATTGCCCGCATACAGGGCAAAGCTGTCGGCGGCGGGGTTGGCCTGGCTGCCGCAGCCGACTATTGCCTTGCAACCGAAGCCGCCTCAATAAAACTAAGCGAACTTGCTATCGGGATCGGCCCATTCGTAATATCGCCTGCTGTAATTCGCAAAGTTGGTTTGCCGGCTTTTTCACAACTCACCATACGTGCCGTTGATTTCCAGACGGCGCAATGGGCAAAAGACAAAGGCTTGTATAACGAAGTTTACCCTGATATCGCATCCATGGATATCGGGTTGAATGCGCTTGCCCCAAAATTAGCATCGTACCACCCCGAAGCGCTTAAAGGATTAAAAGAAATTTTATGGGAAGGCACGGCCGATTGGGACGAATTGTTGGCCCACCGAGCAGCCATCAGCGGCGAACTGGTGTTGTCTGAATTTACACAGCAGTCTTTGCTGGGCTTCTTAGGTAAAAAAAGTTGATAATTATATTTTTATCATAACTTTATTAACAAATACTTTATTAGCAGCACAATGCATTATTGAGGTCCAGGGGTATAAAAATGCTTGTTGAAAATACGATGTTAAATAAGTTCAGTGCTTCGGCGAAATTATACATGCTGATATTTATTACGGCTGCCAGCTTAATAGTATTAGGCCTTTATGGTATTGATGACCTTGAAAAAATGAATGAAAACACCCGGTCTCTTTATGCCGACCGTGTGGTATGCATGCAGCAATTGGCAAATGTGCGTTTTGAATACGTCTCGGAAATCGTTCCGATAGCTTTAAATGTTAAAAACCAAGTAATTGCCTTTAGGGAGGCACGAAAGCGCGTACAAAAAGCCCGGGAAACCATTAATATTAATTGGCATAATTACAAACTGACCTATTTCACTCCCGAAGAGAATAGGCTGGTCGGGCAAACAGATATAATAAAAAATCAGGCCGATAAGGTAACCGAAACCCTGGATTCCATACTATCAAAGCAACATACCCGGGCACTCGATAAGTTCATTCAAAGTGGTTCCGTTAATGGCTTTGCTCTTATCATAACCAGGTTGAGCCGGTTGATGGAATTACAAGTGCAGGTAGCAAAGAAAATATTTAATGCTAACCAGGAAATATACCAGGGTACTTCAAAAAAATTCATTCTTTTAATTCTGCTTTCGCTAGCCGTCGCCCTTTCCCTTTCCATCTATATTATCAGGAATATCAAAGATATGATCAAGGATAGATTGAGAAGCGGCAGCATCATTAAAGAAAGTGATATGAAATACCGTTCGTTGCTTGAAAATGCATCTGACGCCATTTACCTGGTTAACGATAAAGGTAATTTCACGGAGGTAAACGAAAGCATGTGTAAAATGACCGGGTATTCCAGGGCGGATTTGTTGGAACTAAACATAGAGCAGATTATTGACCCTGAACAATTAAAAACGGATCCGGTGATTCACGGCTACCATCTTCCCAACAGGTCATTAATCAGAGAGCGCCGCCTGGTACGAAAGGATGGGACGATATTTGAAGTTGAAATAAACGTGAAAAAGCTTGCTGACAATAAGATGCTGGTGATTGCCCGTGATATTACCGATCGAAAACGGATGGAAGCTGAGCTTCGGGAAGCGGAAATAAAATTCAGGACGTTGGCCGAAAAATCGATGGTGGGTATCTATATAATCCAAAAGGAAAAACTTTTATACATAAACCCGCGGTTTGCAGAGATTTTTGGGTACGGCCAGCACGAGCTGATCGATACCCCGGGCAGTATTATTGAAATAATCGTAAGCAAAGAAGACCAGGCATTGGTGAGAAGAAATAACGAGGCCCGTTTTACAGGAGAAATAGATAATATCCACTATGAATTTGCAGGGCAAAAAAAAGATGGGAAGCAGAACCAGGTAGAGATTTTTGGCAGCGCTGTAATAATTGCAGGTGAACCATCCATTATTGGGACGATGATAGATATTTCGGACCGTAAGCGGGCTGAAGAGCTTACTTCAAGAGAAAAAACGCTTTCGGATGCCATCATAAATAGCCTGCCCGGATTATTTTACTTGCGTAATGCCGGCGGGGAATTTCTTAGGTGGAATAGAAACTTTGAGATCATATCCGGCTACAACGCAGAGGAAATAACAAAGCTAAACGCGGGGGACATGATAGTGAAAGAAGACCGGGAAAAAACAAAGAAAAGCATTGAAAAGGTGTTTTCGGATGGATATTCAATGGTCGAAGCAAAAGCAATAACAAAAGATGGTAACAATATCCCTTTCCTGTTTAGTGCAGCTTCAATTATCTACGAAAACGAACAGTGCCTATTAGGAACTGGGTTTGATATTTCATCGCGGATACAGGCCGAAGAAGATTTAAGATCATCTGAACAAAAGTATAAATTGCTGTTTGAAAGCAACCCGTCGCCGTTGTGGATGATAGCGAAAGATAACATGTCTGTTATTGACGTCAATGAGGCTGCCGCCAGCCTTTACGGCTATTCAAAAGATGAGCTTTTAAATATGAGTGTGACCGCGTTCAGGCCAGCTGAAGATTTGGATCAGCAACTGGAAGGGTACAATACAGAGTTGGACGGCACAACCGGCTACCCCGTGGTACGGCACCTTAAGAAAGACGGAACTGTGATCTTTGTGCAGACTATTGCACAGGATATTATTTTCGAGGGAAGGCCGGTAAGGCTTTCTCTGACAAACGATATTACAGAGCGGCTTAAGGCTGAAGAATCGCTTAAGAAATCAGAAGCCAACCTGCAAGCCATTTTAAAAACGACCGAAACAGCCTATGTTTTATTTGACCTGGAGCTTAAAGCCCAGGCGTTTAACCAGAAAGCTATTGAATTTGTTAAGCATGAGTATTATCATTTGCCCAAAAAGGGCGACCGTCTTGTTGATTTCTTCCCGCTCGACAGGTTTCCCCAGTTTATTAATTTCACAAAGGCTGTATTGAAAGGAAACCATATCAATTATGAAATTGACTATCCCCAGGCTGATGGCGCTGTGGTCTGGTATTATGTAAGCTTGTTTCCGATAACAAACGACAATAAGGAGATATTAGGCATGATGATGGCCCTGTATGACATTACCGAAAGAAAAAATGCCGAACATGATTTAAAAACTGCTTACGATAGGATACGTAGCCATATCAACAGTATAAAAGATATGGCCTGGAAACAATCGCACCTCATACGCAGCCCGTTGGCCAATCTGAAAGGATTAGCGGCTATGCTGAAAGAAGACCCCTCGGATAACGAGGTACTCGACTATATCCAGAATGAGCTTGACCGGATGGATGCCATCATTATTGAAATGGCTGAAGACGCATCGAACCACGATCTTTGAATGGCTGACACACCAACTACTCAATAACACCCCGGAACCTGGCTAATATGTCTCAAATTTTTCTTAGAACTGTTTATTATTTCTTACTAATATAATATTTTTTTTAAACACACTTTATTACTCATCATCAAAACATATTCAATTTCACATAGTTAAGTAAATGTATTTGTTGATCACCCTGGTAATGGCGATTGAATTTTAAATCAATATAAATTTCCTGCGCTATCCCAGTTACACTTAACCAGGCATTATCACCTTATCAATAAGCATTTTACACAGGCTAAAACAAACCAGGCCTTCGATTTATAAAATGCTTATAAATAACATTAAAATGGTTCTTATGTATGTTCTTCCTAAAGTAAAAGCTGTCACTATTATAGCGCTGGTGAGCCTGTCAATTGGTATTTTGGTGCTGATTGGCTGGGCCCTTCACCTATTGCCTTTTTACAGCGAAAAATTGAACTATGTTTTAGTAATGTTTAACACGGCGTTGGGGTTTTGTTTATTGGGGATAGCACTGGTGTTTACACAATTTCAGGTTAAAAAATATAACACCATAGTTTTGCGGGCATTGGCCTTACTGATCTTCCTGACAGGGGCGCTATCCCTATCGCAGGACCTGTTTCACTTTAATATGGGGTTCGATCAATTATTTATGATCGACCTGGTCGCGATAGCCCATAAATATCCGTTTCCCGGCCGCATGTCGGGTATTACCGCTGTTTGTTTTGTTCTTCTTGGGCTTGCTTTTTTTGGCATTGTCGCTAAAAGCCAGCTTACACGTATTATTTCCCAATACATGCTGCATGCCGTTACCGGAATAACTTTTATTGCAGCAATTGGTTACCTGTACGGCTTAGCTTCATTTAATAATCTCTATGTTCTTAATTTAGCTGTGCCGGCAATGATCTTGTTTTTTTTAATATCTGTAATAGCAACGCTAATAAATCCTACCATTGGCATTACCGGTTTGTTTACGGGTGAACTGATAGGAGCCACAGTGGTGCGCCGCCTTTCGGTATTGATCGTATTAATGATCATCCTTTTCGGCGTTTTCCGGGTCGAATCCAGGCGTTTTCAATTCTTTTCACTCGACGTAACTGTTTCCCTGCTTGTGATCTGCTGCTTCCTGGCGGGTATCGGCGTTATATTGCAAACGGCCAACTGGTTAAACAGGATCGACAAAAAAAGACACGAAGCCGAGGAAGAAATAAAGGTAATGAATGAACAGCTTGAAAAGCGGGTAGAAGACCGTACCGCCGAACTGCTTGCTTCCGTAGAGGAACTTAAAAAAAGTGAAGAAAATTACCGCTCTTTAATTGAACAGGCGTCTGATGCTGTATATGTTCACGATTTTAAAGGTGTTTTTACCGACGTGAATGCCAGTATGTGCAAAATGACCGGCTATAGCCGTAAAGAATTAATGAAATTAAACATCATCGACCTTATTGAACCTGAGCAATTAAAAACGGACCCGCTGCTGCTTGGGGCCCTTGGCATTGGCAAATCAATAATAAAACAAAGGCAGCTGGTACACAAAAACGGACAACTGTTTGATGTGGAAGTAAATTTGAAAACGATTGCAGATAACCAGATGCTTGTTATTGCCCGCGACATTACAGAGCGAAAAAAGGCTGAAAATGTCTTAATAAGATCAGAGGCCAACTTAAAGATCATTATGGATACAACAGATACTGCTTATGTTTTAATGGACAGGCAACTTAAGGTAATGACATTTAATCCTAGTGCTGTTAAATTTCTAACCGATCAGTTTAAGCATGTTCCGGTAAAAGGAGCGCTGCTTGCCGATTATTTTCCAAAAGAAAGATACCCCAAGTTTATCATGTACACGCAAGCTGTACTAAAAGGCGGTAATATCAGCTACGAAATGAATTTCCCGAAACCGGATGGTTCAGTACACTGGTATAATGCCAGGTTATTCCCGATAACAAACGATAAAAACGAAATATTTGGATTAATGATGGCGCTGTCGGATATAACCGTCACAAAAAATTCTGAGGAAAGCTTAAAAAATGCCAATATGCGTATACAGGAGCATATTAACAATGTCAAGGAAACGGCCTGGAAACAGTCGCACCTCATACGGGGGCCTTTGGCGACTTTAAAAGGATCAATTGACATGCTTGAAATTGACCCATCGAATGACAAAATACTTGAATATATAAAGGGGGTACTTGAACGTTTGGACGAAGTGATAGTTGAACTGTCCGACGATGTATCTGATCCCAGCCTTTAAAGGTCGATACCCGTAAAAAAATCCCGGCCATTGAAATTGGATTATCGAAAGAAGGCCTTTTACGTTGGTACCGGTTTTCATCTCAAACCTGCCTCATAAAAAACAAAAAAAGCCGCTCGTGCGTTTATAATTCTATTCAGCCGCATTTATTTTACTTTTATTCGTATCTATGGCGGTTGATTATACGTAGACAGCTAAATAGCTTTGCGGCGTATTTTTGACGGTTTTTTTAACGGTTGCTATTACATTTATCCTATGTTTTATTGGTTTTTTACAGTTGCATTATTGGCTTCTTTTCTTGTGGTAATTTATATATACAACTACTACAACAGGCGCCAGACAATTAAGAAAAATTTAGAAAAAATACGAAGCAAATGGGGCCGTCCGGTAAATACCAGGCGCAATTTTAAATTAATAGGCGCATATTTAAACGCCGGCGACGAACCTTTCAAAGTGTCAACTGCAACCGCTGAAGACCTGGACCTTAATGAAATTTTTGATTATATCGACCGCACCAACTCGAAACCCGGAAAGCAATACCTGTACAAAAAACTTTTTACCCCCGAAACCTCATTTGAAAGGCTGCTTAAATTCGACAAAAAAGTTGAGGCGCTGAATATGCCCAGGCCCGACCAGGAAAGCATTGAGTTAGAGCTGTCGAAACTAAGTAGTGGTGATGCCTACTACCTGGCCGAATTATTTTTGAAAAGGCACGACTATTTGCTGGGAGGCCTGATTAGCTTTTACACCAGAATTTCGGGAATAGCTATCATAGGCTTAATAATATCTTTGTTTATTGTGCCCACCCAGGTATGTTTTGTGGTTTTGATAGCCTTGCTGGCCGGCAATATCGCTCTACACTATGGCACAAAGAACAAAATATCGTCATACGCCAGGTCATTGCCGCAGCTGATCATTTTGCATAGCGTTGCCCGGAAATTATTAAAAAAACTACATTTCGAGCAGGACGAATTGGTAAAAAGCAGCTTAAATAATTTGTCGGGACTAAATCGTTCGTTAAACCTGGTCAGCTTTGAAAGCAAGCTGGCAGGCAACCCCGAGAATTTGAGTTACGCAGTTTATAAGTTTATAAAACTGCTTTTCCTGCTGGAACCTTTGATGTTTATCACTTCGGTAAAGCGCGTTAATAAATACCGGGGGGATATTGAAGTGATCTTTAATTATGTTGCTGAAATTGATACGCTGATCTCCATCCAGTCATTCAGGGCAGGGCTTACACACTACAGCAAACCGGTATTTTATACCGAAAACCTGCAGATGGACCTGGTGGATATGTACCACCCGCTCATTTATAATTGTGTGCCAAACTCCATACGTACCCGCACTGACGAAGGGGTTTTGATCACAGGCTCGAACATGTCGGGCAAAACTACTTTTATACGGTCAATTGCCATTAATGCACTTTTAGCACAAACCATATTTACCACCTGTACCAAGGAATACAAGGCGCCGCTGCTTAAAATTCAAACCAGTATCCGCACGGCAGATAATCTCGGGGAAAATAAGAGTTATTTCCAGGCCGAAGCCCTATCTATACTTAATATTATCAACCAGGCCGGCGGCGATGAACCGGTTAAGAGTTTGGTTATTATTGATGAGATATTCCGCGGAACCAATACAATTGAACGTATTGCCGCAGCCAAATCAGTACTGACCTATTTAACCGATAACAAAAATTTTGTCTTTGTCTCCACCCACGACCTTGAGCTTGCCGAATTGCTTGATAATGATTACGCCGTTTACTCTTTCGAAGAAACAGTAAACGATACCCGCCTGGTATTTGATTATAAAATGAAAACAGGTGTGTTAAAAAACAAAAACGGTATTGCTATTTTGGAAACAATTGGTTATCCTGAATCGGTGGTAGAGGATGCATACATTGTGAGCGAGGAGTTGAAGCGGAAGTATTTGCTGTGATTTTAGGTTTATACCTTTGTTTAGGTTACTTTTAATAAATTGTTCTCAAAATAACAGTGGATTAAAGAATACAGGTAGCTGATAGCTTTGATAAATTAACATGGGTCATACAAAGAAATTTACAATTTCAATAATAATACTAATCCTCGGTTCGTGTGGAGGAGTTGGTCATGTACAATTTTACAATTTCATCCCATCAAAAACGGACGTAAAACAGGAATTAATCAGGGTTATTAATTTTAATGGAGAATATACGGCCCCTGCACACTGGAACCATTATGAAGACGGAAAAGACAACCTGGAAGACATATTTATTTATTTCAAGAATGGGCCTAAAGAATTGTATCGTGTTGGTTTTAACAATTATGATGATCAATCAGAATACAAGGATAAAACAACGCTTGCATTAGTGGCAGTATTCGATGGACATTTGTGGCATTCTGAGCGTGATTTAACCCGTTCAGAAGAAAGTCGCATAGAAAAGAGGTTTGAAACGGAAATATTGTCTAAAATGAAGTTCTCCTACACCCTTGAGTAATTGTTGTTTAGCCGCCTGTTATCTTATTCCTCAATCGCCGCATCTCTTCCTGCATTTGCTCCACGCGCTCCAGTAAATGGGTAATGGCTTCAATACCGGCTACATTAATTTCCAGCTCATTGTGCAAACGGATCATCCGCTCCAGTTTTTGCAGTTCGCTTTCGGTTATATAGGTGGTTTTGTTAACCACCTTTAACTTCACCAGCCCAGCCTCGCTTAATGAGCTGATGAAGGTGTACTCCACCTCGTGGTAAGTACAAATATCTGTTGTTGCTATCATGTTAGTCATTGGTTCATTCGTTCATTAGTTCATTAGTTCATTAGTTCATTGGTGAGTAGCGGCTTTTCCACCTTTCGCCTTTCACCTTTAACCTCCTCCCGAAAGCTCCTCAAAAAGCTTCTTCTGTTTTTCCGTGAGGTTAACAGGGATCTGTATATCATAAGTAATATAAAAATCGCCAAACTGGTTTTCTTTTTTATAAAGGGGCAAGCCTTTGCCTTTCAGCTTAACCCTGGTGCCGTTTTGGGTTTCCGGCTTTACTTTTATTTTCACTTTGCCGTTTAGCGTTTCAATGGTTACCTCGCCGCCAAGTACAGCGGTGTACAGGTCGAGTTTTACTGTTGCGTAAAGGTCGCTGCCGTCCCTTTTAAAACGCGGGTCGTCGGTTATTGAAAAAGCTATGTAAAGATCGCCACCGGGACCGCCATTTACGCCAGGGCCACCGTGGCCTGCGATTTTAATGGTCTGGCCGTTTTCAACACCTGCAGGAATCGTTAACCTGATGTTTTTACCGTTAACGGTAAGCGTTTGTTTGTGGGTTTCGGCAACATCTTTCAGGTTAAGGTGCAGCTCGGCGTTATAATCCTGCCCGCGGTATTTTGGCTGGCCGCCGCGTGCTGATCCGCCCCCGCCCTTTTGCCCGAACATAGACTGAAAGAAATCGGAGAAATCATCGCCCCCAAAACCCTCAAAACTTGATGCATGGCTGCCGGTATACGCCCCATGCTGCTGCCTGTTTTGGTTTTGCTGCCGCTCATACTCCGCATATTCCTCCCCGCGTTGCCAGTTTTCGCCGTATTGGTCGTACTTTTTCCGCTTTTCGGGATCGCTTAAAACTTCATTGGCTTCGTTCAGTTGCTGGAACTTTTTATTGGCTTCTGTATCGTTGGGGTTTAAATCAGGATGATATTTGCGGGCCAGCTTACGGTAGGCATTTTTAATATCTTTTTCTGATGCGTTTTTAGCGACGCCCAATGTTTGGTAGTAATCAATAAATGCCATAGTTAATGGGTTATATAACCGCTAATACAATTAAACTTTAATAGCCTTCCTTAGTTTTGAATGGTACAAAAATAAATTGTTTTCAGCAGGTATTTAAAACTAAAAAATAATGGCGACAAAGCATCATGCTTGTCAAAGTTTTCGATAATATATTTACCTTCACAACAACAATTAAACTAATTATCAGCAAATGGACACTTCTATATTTCACCACTTCAGCGATATAGCAACTAAAGAGGTAGCGCCCGGTTTTTTTTCAAAATTAATCCACACCGACACTAACACGATAAATTTTATCGACGTAAAGGCGGGCAGTTCCATCCAGCGCCACCGGCACATCAATGAGCAATGCTCTTTTGCGATTGAAGGGAAATTCGAGTTTATTATTAACGATGAACTCCAGGTACTTGAGCCCGGCTTGTTTGCGATAATACCCCCTAATGTTTGGCATAGCGGCACTGCCATAACCGATTGTAAACTGATCGATATTTTCAGCCCTGCCAGGGAGGACTATAAATTGCTTTAATTAGGTATTTACTTAACAAGTTCGATTTAAGAAAATTCTTTTGCCTCATCGGGGCATATTGTGACGGCATCCAATTCTTATCTCGAACTCGTTAACTGAATAAACTACTCACTTAATCAACCAATTGGTTATAAAAAATTCAGCAGGTGCTTATAGCTCCGGCCCACCGGTATGATCTCGCCATTAATTAATACCACTTTATTGGCCTCCACCTGTTTTATTTTACTATTGGTAACGAGGTACGATTTGTGGATGCGCAGAAAGTGTTTCTCGGGGAATAATTCTTCAACAGTTTTTAGCGAACCTTTAACGATGATCTTTCCGTCTTCCGTGTAAATAATCGAATAATCTTTTAAACCTTGTATATAGCAAACCGTTGCAATAGGCGTTTTTAATTTCTTTGTACCCGATTTTAAAAAAAGGTATTCGCCATCTTTTTGTGTGTTAACAAATGCGGGCGCCCTGCTAAGCTCTTCCTGCAGTTTTATAACTTCTTTTCTTTGCTCGTACCAGTCGAGGCTAAGCTTAAAAGCCACCGTCAGCAGCAGGTACCAAGCCGTAGTAATAAAGTTGAACGGGAACGAATACCAAAAATCGCGATAACTAACTGCACCGATCACGAAGCCGTAAAGGTAAATATCATACAGGCTTTGCAGGCTAACATAAACACCCAGGGATAATATCAGTAAACTGAAGTAGCTGAAATATTTCCTTGCAGAAAAATAGCGGGGTATCAAATAATACAAATGCAAATAAGCCAGCGATATAATAAGGAAAAGCCTTACCAAAGTACATTCTGCAAAATGGCCAAGTCCGATCTTTTGGATAAGGTAACGCCTGTCGTACAGAAATATTAGGGTGACTATTATCCAGAAAGCAAGATATAATAATCGTTTTGCAAGCCTCCATTTCATTGCATGATCTGTTTGGAAATGTTATGATCAAAAATCGGCATAATTCAGATAAACAACGAATACAATCGACGAACATCGGATTTAGTAGATGACTGCAGTTGGTTGATTAGGTGAATGGTTGATTAGTTAAAAAATTACTGTGTCGTAACATCCCCAAACTAACCCAACTCAATCCAACCCAATCCACCAAAAACTACACGCTACGTCTACTTATAATGCTGTTGGTCTGCTTTATTTCGCGGTGACAGATCAACTGGCTAATCTTGTCAATAAAATCAATTTATCATGAAAAAGATATCAGTGTTTATCGCATTAATTGCGTGTTGCATCTTTATTGGTGCCTGTATAAATAATTATGCCAAAACAAGTGACAGTGTGTCGCCATTTATTACAAGCAGGATTCAGTTACGCCAAAAGCCTTATAGCGTTGAAATTGCTGATTTAAACGGCGATAAAATTAAGGACCTCGTTATTGCTAATGCCGAAGACAGCAGCGTTACCATTTTACTCGGCACCGGCAAAGGAAATTTCAGGGAGGCAAAGGGCTCACCCTTCCCGGCAGGTTATATGCCGAATGATATTGCCATAGCGGATTTTAATAAAGACGGAAAACCCGACCTCGCCTTTGCTAACCACGACCGCAAATACCTTACTGTACTAGCCGGGGATGGCAAGGGTGGTCTTACACCATTAAAAGGCTCGCCATTTGCGGTGGATGTAAGACCGCACACGCATGGGGTAGCCACCGGCGACTTCAATAGCGATGGTAATTTAGACCTTGTAACTGATAGCTGGGGAAATAACCAATTGGCGATATTGTTTGGTAATAACCAGCATGGGTTTAATAAACAGGTAAAATATATTGATGTTGGAAAGCATCCGTATCAACGGATAAGGATTGCCGATTTTAATAAGGACGGAAAACCGGATATTGTTACTAGTAACCTCGATGGCAATAACACCAGCATCCTCTTAGGCGACGGGAAAGGAAAATTCCATGAACCTAAAGGTTCGCCATTTCCGTGCGGCGATTCCCCATTTGGCGTGGCTATTGGCGATATTAACGGTGATGGAAACCCTGACCTTGCAATCATCAATTCACCCAGTATAACAGCGGATAATAAAGGGCTGGATGGTTTAACTATCTTGTTGGGCGACGGAACAGGGAAGTTTATCACTATGCCTGGCTCGCCGTTTACAACCGGGACTGCCCCAAGCCGCGTTGCTATTGGCGATTTAAATAATGATGGCATTGCGGATATTGTGGTTACCAATTATAAAAGCAATAGCATTACCGTTTATATGATGAAAAAAAATGGCCTGGCATCAAGCTACACTGTGCCAGTTGGGTCGAAGCCTGATGGCGTGGCAATAGCCGATTTAGACGGCGATGGTAAAGGGGATATTGTAGTTGCAAATAGCGGCGACAATTATATTACGCTGATGTTGAGTAAATAAATGGGTAAAGGGGGATATTTCTTATTGATTAATAAATACTTAAAAAATAAAAAACTTTAACACTAAAGCAACTGGAAAAGACGTTGTAACGGTAATGTTATAAACAGACACTTAAATTAAAAGTATTATGAAAAACAATTTTTTAACAATCTGCATGGCTATTGTTATCACAGGTACTTTTTTTACTTCCTGTAAAAAAAACAGTAGCTCACCCGCCGCCACATCATCGTCCCAATTGACTTTTGGGGTTAGGGCGCAAAATTCCATGGATACGTTGCCATCGAGCACGGCCACTATTAACTGGACCGCGGGCACCGCAAATATCAGCGGTTTTAAATTTGAAGCAAGAAAACACGGACTTGCAATTGAGGTCGTTTCGAGAAACATGACCAATGTGGACCTTTTTGCTTTGAACCCTTCGTTAATTGGCATCACGCTTGATACCGGGACCTACAGCGAAATTGAGATCAGGGCAGAGCTAAGCAAATCTTCAACGACCGATCTGCCTTTGGTATTAAAAGGTAATTTTACAAACACTGGTGGCACAGCAGTCCCGATTGAATTTGATTTTAACGACAACGCCGAAATTAAAGCCGAGGCCCAAAATGTTGTCGTAAACGGCACAACCGATCTGACAACTATCATTACCATGCATTTAAATAAATTGCTGGCAAACGTAACGGCGACAGAACTCAATGCGGCAACGCTCACAAATGGCACCATAGTTATCAGCAAAACATCGAATGCCACTATTTATGAGCAAATCAGGGCTGATCTGTCTTTATGCGGCGGCTGGAATGGATTTGAAAGGCACGACAAGTCCGGCCACGGTGAATAGCTACTTTACTAAAGCTTTTTGTCAAAAAAAATGGCCCTCTTTCCAGGCCATTTTTTTTGCCGGTTTGTATTGGATTTCAAAAAGTTTAAGTTTGTGGTTTCCATCAGACACTTATGCCCATTACAAAAGCTACGCAAACAGATGTTCCCGAACTTAACAAGTTAATAAATTCCGCTTACCGGGGCGAAAGCTCAAAAAAAGGCTGGACCACCGAGGCCCATTTGCTTGAAGGTTTAAGGATTGATGAAGCAACACTCGACAGCTATTTTTCCGATCCCAACATCATCATCCTTAAAAATACGGATGAAACCGGCCAGATTACCGGCAGTGTTTACCTGGAAGTGCGCGGCCCTAAGCTTTACATAGGGATGTTCAGCGTTTCGCCGCTGCTGCAGGGCAAAGGCCTGGGCAGGGAATTGTTGCTGGCCGCCGCAACTTATGCAAAACAAATAGGCTGCCATACCCTAACCATGACGGTGATCAGTACCCGCCTCGAACTGATCAGTTGGTACGAGCGTCGCGGTTTTAAGGCAACCGGAGAAACCCAGCCATTTCATGTGGAAAAAAAATTTGGTACGGCTAAGCGGCCGATTGAATTGATTGTGCTGGAAAAGGACGTTTAAACTTTTCTGCTGCTTTTCAAAAAAAAACATCAAAATGGTGCAACCTTCCTGAAATATTGTCGTCTCATAGAACAAATGATCCGAACACTATTTATTTAGATGGAAGAGATACATCCCCAGTTAAGAAATTTTATTGTCGACTACTGTACCAGGTACAAGATCAGGGAAGTCGATCCCCGCGCTTTAAGCCTGGATACCAGTATTGATCTTGACCTGGATATAGTTGATATCGAGATCGATCTTTTCATTGCAGAGTTTGCTGAACAGTTCCATATCGACCAATCGAAGTTTAGCTGGTACAAATACGGTTATCCCACCGGCTCGGCAAGTGTAAATATCATCAAGGCAGTATTTGGGTACGATATGCAGTGGGTGAAACGTTTGTCGAACCGTATTTACAAACCGCGGTTCAGAGTGAGTAACCTGCAAGATGCCGTGAGGACAGGGAAGTTGTTGTGATAGTGGTCCTAAGTATATAACAAAACGAAATCCTACTTAAGGCTTCCGGCTTAAGCCTTTAGGCTTAGAAAAACGTCATTACGGGGTACGAAGCGGCCTTTTCGTTAAAACGGGAGGGACAAATAAATATGTGGTCAGCTTGCAACGACCTGCATTTTAGGTTGAGCCAAGTACTCCGTAATATCGTTTATCGGATTTCCTACCGGGTATCGAAAAAATCGTTCGTTTATGATTGCCTGAATAATAAATAGCTTACATTTATTGCTTTAACTACCTGTTAAACCTAAATATATGACTATTTTTTTTCGCTTAACCGTCATTGTGTGTTTGCTTACCACTGTAAACGCCTTTGCAAGAAAGACTGTCTTTATCACCTCGCCCGACACGAAAATTAAGGTCTGGCTAAGCACTGATAATAATGGGCTGTATTACCGGGTTGCTTATAAGGGAATATTGATGGTTGATACCTCAAGAATGAACATCAGCTTTAAGGAAGGCGGGCCGTTTAACAATAATCTAATCTTTACATCTGCCACCCGCGAAAAACTAACAGAAGATTATGGCCTTATCATTGGCAAAACGAGCAAAGTACATAGCGAAAGTAACCGTATTATTGTGTCGGTAGCAGAGCAATCCGGCCCTGCAAGGATGCTTGATATCGAAATACGTATATTTGATGATGGCGCAGCTTTCCGTTATGTGATCCCAAAACAAGACCATTGGACCACTAATGTTAACGTGACTGATGAAACCGACTCATTTAACCTAACCCAAAACCCGGTTGTAACCGCTCTTTTGCGCGAAAATTATACAACATCGCACGAAGGACTGTATACAAAAATTGATCTTAACCATCTAAGAGCCGATACCTTAATGGATATGCCTGCGCTTTTTGAATTCCCGAACAACCTTTACATGGCTATTACCGAAGCAGGCCTGCACGATTATGCCGGTATGTACCTGATGAAACATAATGGCGTAATTGAAAGCCGCCTGTCACCGCTGCCCCATCAAACAGAAATAAAAGTAAAGGCAACCCTGCCCCATAACAGCCCCTGGCGGGTAATGATGATCAGCGACCAGCCTGGCGCGTTCATCGAATCAAATATCCTCACCAATTTAAGCGAGCCCTGTAAAATAAAAGATATATCGTGGTTAAAGCCCGGCAAAACAACTTTCCCCTGGTGGAACGGTGATGTGGTGCCGGATACCATCAACGCACCGGGCAACAATTATGTAACCAACATGTATTATGTTGATTTTTGCGCCAAATATGGCATTGAATATCACTCTGTAGTTGAATATGGCCTGCACGAATGGTATGTGAATGACGGAGCCGGTTTTCAGCCCGGGCCGCATGCCGATCCGTCAAAAGCAGTACCAGGCTTGGATATGCAGCAAATATGCGATTCGGCAGCCAAAAAGGGCGTTGGCATAAGGGTATGGGTGCATTTTTATGCTTTATATCCAAAACTTGAGGAAACATTCGCGCAATATGAAAAATGGGGTATCAAAGGCCTGATGTGCGATTTTATGGACCGCGACGACCAGGAAATGGTAAATATGCAGGAGGAAATATTGCAAAAAGCGGCGGAACATCATTTGCATATTCAGTTTCACGGGGCCTATAAACCAACCGGTGAAAGCCGCACCTGGCCCAACGAATTTACCCGAGAGGGCACGCTGAACTATGAAAATGACAAATGGAGCAACTGGGTAACCCCCGATGCCGATATCAACATCGCATTTACCCGTTTGCTGGCAGGCTCAACCGATTATCACTTAGGAGGCTTCAGGGCCGCATCGCCCGGGCAATTTAAGATACATTACACACGCCCGTTTGTGATGGGTACCCGCTGCCACATGCTGGCCATGTATATAGTACTTGAAAACGCGCTGGGAATGGTGTGCGACGACCCTGTGGCCTATATCGGTCAGCCCGGCTTTGAATTTATACAAAAGGTGCCCACCACCTGGGATGAAACCCATGTAATTGATGCCAAACCCGGCGGGTGGCTTGCCATAGCCCGCCGCAAAGGCAACGACTGGTACATCGGCGCGATTACCAACCACGATTCACGCACCATCACAAAAGCATTTGATTTTCTCCCGGAAGGCAACTATACTGCCGAAATTTGGAGTGATGCCCCGTCATCTGATCCAGACCTGAACCACTTGGTGAAGCAGGTTAAAAACGTTACGAAATCAACAGTAATGACCATGCTGCTGGCAAGTGGTGGCGGGCAGGTGATGCATCTATATCCAGGTCCGCACTAAAGCCCTTTTAATTTCGGATTTCGGAATTTCGATTTCGGATTTAAGAAGAATTTATAGGTAAAGCGATGATTCCGAAATAAACAACAAATCCGAAATCGAACATCCGAAATCACAAATCGGTTACCCTGGTATGCACCCGTTTCACGTAATTACGGATGTCAAGTACTATCCCAGCGAATATGTAAAATATAAGCGGGAAGCCTACTGCCAGGAAGGAGGAATAAATAAAAAACAACCTGATCTTAGCAATGGAAACATTAAATTTCTCGCCAAGATAGGTACATACACCAAATGAATATCGTTCAAAAAAAGTTATAATCCTTTGCAACATATCAACCCAGTTTTAATATTTTATTGCCCACACCGCATTGCAGGCATTTCTTATAATTACAGTAGTTATTTTTTAACTCCAGCAAAGCCTGCGATTCGAACGCAGTTTTTATTTTCACCCCTAAGGTACTAAAATCTGCAACAATTTTATTGTTTTCACCCGGTAAATATTCCAACAATTGCAGGCTCCTATTAATAAAGTGCTGCATTTGATTATGCTTACCATAACTGAATAAAAATAATGCCAAAGTATTTAACAGCAAAATATCAATCGACGCCTGCCCTAAATTTTTCGGTGACGGGGCCGATTCTGTATCAAAACGATAATGGTTTCCCCAATAGGGGTTAACCTTTATTTCCGTAAACAGGGTTCTCAGCCCTTTTACGTCTTTGATCTCCAATAGTTTTGAAAATAAATGGTTAGATCTTACTACAAGTGCTGCGAATTGGGCCAGCCTGACGGTGGGAAAATTTTGAGGCCGCAAGCGCATAAATTTCCACAGATGATTCTCAATAGGTGTTAGTTGGTATTTCTTTTGGAGGAATTCATATTCCTTTTTCAGCTTTCGCGGATACTCATCAGCCATATCATTGTTCAAAAATCCTGCTTGCCCAAATAACAACGCCTCAATTTGAAGCGGATTATTTTTATGTTTGGCCAGGATATTTTGCGGCAGTGATTTTGCCAAAAGCTCAAAAGGCAGCGCGTTGGTTTTAAAGCCAAAATTTGCAGCTAAAAATTGGTAAAAGGTTTCCTCCCAATCACCACGGTTTTTGTTCAAGGCAGCGATCACTGCCGCCGACCTTTTTGCCAATCTTTCAACCAATACCCTTGTGAGCCAGTTATACAGGGTAATGTCATCCACTGAACCAATGCTTGCCTCGCAGGGAATAATGGTTTGGTTACCGAATATAAGCTTGTGGTATCGGTTATACAGATCAGCCGGAATACGGTTTTGCAGTTCAAGCGTAGGAACACGGCGGCCATTGGTTAACACCAGGGGCTCGTCATCACGATAAACTACATGCAGTATCACATTGTCGTAAGCATTATCAGTAGTATGGCCATGCTTTTGCCAGTCAGATGAGGACAAATGCACTTCCACATTCCCCGCCCAAACGGTGTCCCCTATCCTAACCCTTGCATTATGAAAATCAGGCCCCGAATCAGAATTATGAAGCCCTGCCGATAAAATTTCCAATTCTTCGGCATCATTAGTTTGCAGGTTAACCCGGTCAAACAGCCGGAACTTCCAAACATAATGCAGAAAATCTTCGGGGAAAAACATGGTTTAGTGATTAGAGGTTAGTTGATTAGAGATTAGTTATAATAGCGGTTAAAGATAAAAGATTAGGGACTAATTTCTTAGATAAAGAGAACTAATCTCCAGTCTCTAACCTCTAATCACTATACAATTTTCTCCCATTTCCCTGAATTCAGGCTCCGGTAGATAGCGTCAACCACTTTCATATCCTTTAAACCTTCTTCGCCGGGTACGCGGGATGGCTTGTTTTGGGTTACGCAGAGCGCAAAGTCATCCATCTGGGCAGCTTGCTGAATAATCTGGGGGAAAGGCATCTGTTTGCCGTTAACACTGCCGTCGATTGCGTTGTAGCCAAACGCCGGGCCAAGTTCAAATTTGCCGTGCTCTTCTTCAACTTTCAGGTAGCTCCAATCATGGTTATAGCTTGATTTGCCTGTAGTCCTCAATCCTCCCGGGAATTCCAGTTCCCAGAATACGGTTTCATCTACCTCCCTGAAAAGGTCGGGCTTTGTTTTTTCCTGCGTGGCTTTAACGGCAACCGGCTCTTGCCCAAGGGTATAACGTGTACCCTGTATACTGTAAATGCCCATATCCATCAGTCCGCCGCCGCCGGCCATTTTCTTTTTTAAACGCCAGGCATTTGGGTCGCCTCCGTATGTAAAGCCGTTACCGGTGTCAATTTTTGTTACTTTACCAAATGCATGTTTCTGGCCCAGTTGCATTACTTCCATATTATGCGGTTCAAAATGCAGGCGGTAGCCTATGGACAGCAGGCGGTTTGCCTTTTTGCAGGTGGCGATCATCTCTGCACATTCACCGGCGTTGAGCGCCATCGGTTTTTCGCAGATCACATGCTTGGCCGCCTGGACCGCCCTTATGGTAAACTCTTTATGCAGGAATACCGGCAGCACTACGTAAATAATGTCAATGTCCGGATTAAGGGCTATTTCATCAAAATTCTGATAGTTATAAATATTTTTTTGCGGGATATTATACCGTTTTGCCCAATCAACCGCCTTAGCGGGCGTACCGGTCACTATCCCGGCCAGGTAGCAGTTTTGCGTATGCTGCAACGCCGGGGCCAGTTGCCCCGCGCTGTAATAGCCTAAGCCAACCAAAGCAATGCCCAGCCTCTTGCCGGGCTTAGATGCGGCCAGCGAAGATAAAGCAGGGCCTAAAGCCAATGCCCCTGCAGTCAATGTGCCGGTTCTGATAAAATCGCGGCGGGAAAATTTGTTTGTTGGCATAACAAGGAAAATTGATCACATAAAATTAGTGATTTTTATGGGGCAATAAAAAATCCTTGTTAAATGATAGGAATCTCTATTTATGCTGAGAAAACATCAGCCTTTTCATTTGAAATTTGCAGCCATGTATATATAAATCACAGCAATTCCACCAACTCACCAAAAGCACTTATCGTCGCAATTTGTCCTTCCTCTACCTCGCCAAATCCATAATTTGCAAAAATGAAGGGGACACCGGCTTTTTTAGCGGCATCAAAATCACCCATGGTATCGCCCACATAAACCGGGGCGGCGAGATGATGATCATTTACAATGTCCTTTATATTTTCGGATTTAGGGTTGCCTTTTGTACCATAGCACTGGTGCCCTATAAAATAATGCTCCATCTGGCTTATGCGTAAAAATGTTTCGATGTAGCCATTCTGACAATTACTTACAATAAACAGTTTGTATTTGCCGAAAAGATAAGCCAGCGTTTCGTCAAGCCCAGGATACAGCTCACCACCCTTGCTGTTCAGCATTTCGAGCTCGCTTTTGGCGCATATCTCCATTAATTCGTTCCGCTTTTCAGTATCAAGGTAACCGAACATCGTATCGAAAATAACATTATAGGCCATCCCTGTAACGGCCCGTATTTTTTCGCGCGTCATTACCTCATCCACATAGTCCACCTGTTCAACGGCCTCCTGCCAGGCAATAGCTACGTTACCGGTACTGTCCCAAAGGGTACCGTCGAGATCGAAAATTATACTGTCGAATTTATCTTTTAAGGAGGCGCTCATATTTAATATCTGAGCGGCAAAAATAGGAGATTTTTATTGGGATTAAGTAAACGACATTAAAGGGTATGATATTCAGTTATCCCGTCTGGAGTCTGAACGGAGGAATAGCAGCTTTTTGATTTCTGTCTGTCGTCATCCATATAATCAAAACAATTATCCAAAGCAAGGCGGCGTATAACAAATACCATAAAGCCTCCTGGGCCGCCGATACTGCGTTGGGCCCTAATACAACCAGACTTCCGGTGGAAATTACGTGGATAAATTGCGCCAGTAAAATGCTGCTAGTATTTGAATATACCCAAACAATAATAACTCTCACCGCTATCATTGCCAAAATAAACGAGGCGGCGAAGGGCAACCAATACTGCCCATGTGGGCTCGCAGCGCCCAGGAAATCAATTACAGGCAAATGCCACAGGCCCCATATAAATCCAAGAAAAATCCCTGTTTTTATTACACTTTGTTCCCGAAGCATTTTAGGGATTGCGTAACCGGTCCACCCGATCTCTTCAAAAAAACCGGCAGGTACGCCAAATAGTATCCCAAACGGAAAAAGGTTTGGCGTAAAAGCGGCGGAGACAAAATTCTTTAAAAATAAAAGAACGATTATTATCAAACATGGAGGAATAAGCAATGCTATCAAGTACCATTTAACGGATACTTTCCATTTTACCATGCGTGATCTTAAGTTTCGGATCCCCGTTTTTCCGTCGGTAACTGCTGTAAGAGTAATGCCTGCAACGGCCGGACCAATGATCATGACAGGAAACATGAGGATTCCATCCATTTTGGGAATTGGTTGCCCGCTAAGTAGCTTTGGCGCAACTACGATAAAAGCGCCCAGCCACGAGATGGTAAAGGCCATGATAAAATAACAGCTAACCGGATATTTTTGGATAAGATTTTTAAGGCTCATTTTCAAAACGCAATTTATTTTCAGTTTAATGATTCGTAAGGCATACTATTCAGTCGCAATTAATTTATTTGCCTGTTTATAATTGCATTATTTAGACCCCAGGTTGAAAATTATTGTTACAGAGCAATTTAGCTGTATTTTAAAAAACATAAAATTTTTTTTTTAAACCTGGCCGTTCTATTGGATAAGTCTATGCCTTTGTCATCATTCCCTCACAAAATCATGCTCACGTTTAATCCATCTATAAAATTCCTAATTTTACGGTATTATTAATCAGAAGGATACCTGTTGAACACCCGCCCGCCCAAAAATGTACGCACCGAACCTTTAACTTTAAAAGAACGACTGGCGGCGCTGCGCAACCTGCCGGCTTTTTTTGAACTGGTATGGCAAACCAGTCCCTGGCTTACCGTTGTTAACTCCATTTTGCGAATTGCACGATCGGCTATGCCGGTGGCACTGCTTTATGTTGGCAAACTTATCATAGACCAGGTGATTGTACTTAGCCATAATCATACAATAAGCACCTTTCATTTATGGCAATTAGTGGGAATTGAATTTGGGTTGGCCATATTAACTGATGCCCTTAGCAGGGCCATAACTTTAATGGATGCTTTGCTGGGTGATCTGTTCAGCAACCACACCTCGGTGAAAATAATGGCGCATGCCGCTACGCTTGACCTTGACCAGTTTGAGGATGCGGAATTTTACGATAAGCTGGAACGTGCACGCCAGCAAACCATCGGGCGTACCCTACTGCTTTCACAGGTAATGAGCCAGGTGCAGGACCTGATCACCATGGGTTTCCTCGCCGCGGGATTAATGATCTTTAACCCCTGGCTTATTATTTTGCTGCTGATCGCCATAATTCCTGCGTTTTTAGGGGAATCATATTTTAATGACCAAAGCTATGCACTCACCCGCGGCCAAACGCCCGAACGCCGCGAACTGGATTATATCCGTTACCTCGGCGCCAGCGATGAAACCGCCAAAGAAGTAAAGATTTTTGATCTTTCAGGCTTTATTATCGAGCGCTTCAGGCAATTATCCACTAAGTTTTATCTTGACAATAAAAAACTTGCCACAAAACGATCTTTGTGGGGAACATTATTTGCCATGCTGGGCAGTATTGGCTATTACGCTGCTTACGTGGTGATCATTATCAGGGCAGTTGACGGCAGCGTGTCGATTGGCCAACTGGCATTTTTAGCCGGCTCATTCAGGCAGCTGCGTACACTACTCGAAGGCATTTTGAGCCGTTTTACTTCCGTTTCGCAGGGCGCCATTTACCTGCGCGATTTCTTTGAGTTTTTCGACATCCAGCCAAAAATAAAGCTGGCGGCTAATCCACTGCCATTTCCGAAAATTATACAGCATGGCTTTACTTTTGAGGACGTTGGTTTCCGCTATGCAAACTCCGACCGCTGGGCCAACCGCCATTTAAGTTTTACGCTGCATCCCGGCGAAAAATTGGCGCTTGTTGGCGAAAACGGCGCAGGTAAAACTACGCTTGTAAAATTGCTGGCCCGGCTTTATGATCCTACCGAAGGGCGCATTACGTTAGACGGCGCCGACCTGCGCGACTACGATCTTGCCGACCTCCGTCTCAATGTGGGTATCATTTTCCAGGATTACCTGCGCTATCAAATGACCTTTGCACAAAACATTGCGGTGGGCAATATCGGCCAGCAGTTTAACCGGCCCCTGATTGAAGCGTCGGCTAAACAAAGCCTCGCCGATACTTTAGCTGCCAAATTACCCGGCGCTTACGATCAACAGTTGGGGAAACGATTTGCACAGGGTGTGGAACTGTCGGGCGGCGAGTGGCAAAAAGTTGCCCTGGCAAGGGCATATATGCGTGATGCGCAGCTATTAATTTTGGATGAACCCACCTCGGCCCTTGATGCCCGGGCTGAGTATATGGTTTTTGAACGTTTTGCCGAACTCACGAAAGGTAAATCGGCTGTGCTCATCTCGCATCGTTTCAGCACTGTGAGGATGGCCGACAGGATACTGGTGCTGGAAAAAGGTGAACTTATAGAAATTGGCAGTCACCGGGAGCTCATTCTGAAAAACGGCCGGTATGCCGAACTGTTTAACCTGCAGGCCATGGGATACCGGTAAAACGGCTGCCAATTAATGGTTTTTATGGCATGGCATTCCCAGTTTTTATGCTGGGTTTGGCAGGATTATTGTTTACAAATTATCACAACTTAACCATCTATCATCGACCCCAAATAGTAAATTGTTTTGTTGGATAAATTATTGAACTTATGAAACAATTTTTACTTCACTCCATGCTTATTTTTGGATCGGCATTCGCTTTTATAAAATGCGCTGAACTGCTTACCCTAAACGATAAAATACCCGGGCAACATTCGCCGCATAACAAAGACATTAATAATGCAATAAATAAGCAAAATGAAGTGGCCGGGCCCGTTCCCGTGGCTTCGGATTCGAAATTTGATTTCAAAAATAACGCAGTCGGGCAATTTTTGGAAAGGTCATCTTCTTTAAAAATAATGGGCTACTTTGATATACAAACTTTGTTTTATTATCCCAATATCAATTTTACATCCTTTGATCTGTTTCGCAAATACCCAGATATGTTGAAACATGATAAATCAAAATAAAAAAGTCTTTAGTTTGTTAGTTAGTTAGTTAGTTAATTGGTTAGGCAAACAGTTGCTGCAGAAATGCGGCAGCTGTCTTGCTGTTGCAAAAAACTTTTAGCTCGGATTTATCCGGTTACATTCAAAGTATGTATTTTTCAAATTCCTGTTATAATAATGAACTGAAGCGCAATTAAACAAACCATTGACGGAATAGCAAGTATAATAAATACTCTCGCCATCTGAAGTTCATCTGCATCACCTTTCACAAATACATTGTAAAAGTCTGCTTTAAAGGCATTTAATTTGTGTTCCATGATTTTGGTTGGGTTGAATTAACTTATCAAATAATGCCTTTTTCTACGGTTTATAAATTCATAAGGTTACATATATGATATAAAAACCAAAATATTTAAAAAAATAAAGGGGGACCCATGGGTTTTTCCAACCATCAAGTCCCTGTTTTAAGTAGCTTTATTTGTACTGAACTAACCGGAGAGCCAATCTTATTCCTCACGCCTGCTCATGTGCACACCCCTGAAACTATGTTGATCGTCGCCATAAGAAAAATTATAATCAGCCCACCTTTTGTATTTTTCCTTATAGCGGTTATACACTTCTTCGGGCTGCTTTTTATCATTTACCGTCATTCCGGTCGAACTTAGGGTTACGCTATACAAACTTTTTTCATCAGGCACAATACCATCTTTTATCAAATCACTGATCATTTCTTTCATCATCCTTTGATCTTCTTCGGCCCGTTTTTGATCCAATTTGGCTTGCGCCTGGTCTTTTAGTGCTTGTTCCTGGTCTATTTTCGCTTGAGCCTGGTCTTTTTCGGCTTGCTCCCGGTCTTTCACGGCTTGCTGCTGGTCGAGTTTTGCCTGGGCCTGGTCTTTCAACGCATCTTCCTGGTCTTTTTTAGCTTGCAGTTCTTCTCTTCTCGCCTGTTGGCGGTCTTTTTCCGCCTGCTCCTGGTCTCTCATCGCCAGCTTCTGATCAACTCGTGCCTGGGCCTCATCTTTAAGCGCTTGTGCCTGGTCTTTACGCGCCAGCATACGGTCAAGTCTCATCTGCTCTTTTATATGACTGATCACCGTCTCATACTGCGCGTATTTATCGGGCTGTATTTTTATCCCGTCAACATATAAAGAGGTTATTTTACCACCTACTGATTTAAGCTTATATTCATGGTCTTTGTAAAAGGTGTGAAAAGTTTCTACTGTCCGGCCCGAGGCATCCTTCCCGGTAACGTCATAATTATTGTAACGTTCCGATTGATCATCAGCGGTCTGTTGTGCTTTTAAAGTAATTACTGATAGCGTAGCAGCTAATGACAGCAGGCTATATTTTAAAAATTTTGTTTTCATTTTTTTGTTGATTTTTATTGTTTATTTATTTTTTTTTTCATCCTGATCGCATCAGAATTCTGCGGATCAATGCTTAACGATCTATTGAAACTCTCCGCAGCCAATTGCTTATCACCCCGCTCAAGATAGGCTTCTCCTAAACTTTCGTTAGCATTTGATGATGCCGGATTGGCTACCACGTTCAACTTGAAAATTGCAACTGCCTCGTCTATTTTATTTATTGACCAAAGCTTATAGCCTAATAAATTTAATTCCTGTTCTCCGAAATCATAAATGCCCTTATGTCGCAGCTTATTGAAATTGTAAAAGTTTATCGCGGAGTCAATCCCATTTTCGTTCCTGATCTTATACATTTCTGTTGCTATAGAGATTTTAGGAAGCGTGTAGGGCTTGTTCGCCAGGATATTTACAATAGCGTTCCTGATTTCCATGCGGGGAGAGCTTTCAATATTGGTTAAAATGATGATGGTGTTTTGATGAGTTAATTGGCGTTCGATAAATGTCCTGAAGCCGCCCGATCCGCCGGTATGGTAAACAATTTGTTCTCCATTTTCGTTTTTTAACATCCAGCCAAAACCATATGGTGAGGTTGTTCCATTATTCAGCATCGCCGGGCTAAAAGCTTTACTTAACGTTGACTGGATGACCAGCGTTTCACCGTAAAGCGCTGCATCCCACTTAAACAAATCATCCACAGAGGAAAATATACCGCCATCACCTACAGCGCCCCCCTCATATTGGCTTATATCGTTGAATTTACCATAAGCCTTCTCCCTTAGTTTTGCCCTGGGGGTTGATTTATCATAAACGAACGAATCATGCATGCTCAACGGCTGAAATATGTTCTTCTCCATAAATCCGGAAAAAGACGTTCCGGATACCTTTTCAATAATCATTGCTAAAAGAACATAGCCCGAATTGCTGTATTCATATTTATCGCCTGGTTTAAATCGTAAAGCCGGCTGTTTAACCAAACTTTCAAATACATCCTTATTTGTTATCCAGGAATGGTCAATACCAAGATTCTCGTAGTTAACTATTCCGGATGTATGGTTTAATAAATGCCGGATTGTAACTGTTTGTGCATACGATGGAAATTCAGGGAAATATTTTGAAAGAGGATCGCTGTAATCCAACAGTCCCTTCTGCTGTAGCATCATTATCCCCATGGCAGTAAATTGCTTGGAAACCGAAGCAAGGTAACAAGGCGTTGCGGTAGTGAAATCTTCGTCGCTACTTAAATCAGCTTTGCCATAGGCCTTTTCATATACCATCTTACCGCCCATGCTCACTAAAATGCTTCCGTTGAATTGTCCTCGGCCGTGCAATGCATGCATAAGGCTATCTAAACTGTCAGTAACAGACTGCGCCTTAACTGCGAACGACATTACTAATGTTCCAATCAGCAGCGTGACTGCTTTTATATAAGATGCTTTCATGTTTTACGTCGTTAGGGTCAAAGCCTTTCACTACTTACGAACACCCAAAGAATTCTCTTAGTTGTGATAAGAAAAATCACCCATCGAAAAATTGTCGTATTTTTCTTTGTACTTCTTAAACACTCCGTCCGGCTGTTTAACACCGTTTACTGTCATTCCATCGGCATTAATGGTTAAATCGTGCAGGCTGTTTTCATCCGGTATTATTTTATCGGCTACAAGGTCTTGTACCAGTTGTTTCATCAGGCGCTCATTCTCTTCGGCTTGAATTCTATTTTTTTCGGCTTGCAGTTGGTTTTTCTTTGCCTGTTCCTGGTTACGCATTGCCTGCTCCTTGTTACGTATAGCCTGGTCCTGGTTATGGGCAGCTTGTTCCTGGTTCCGCGCGACCTGTTCCTTGTTCTTTTCTTCCTGTTGCTGGTTGCGGACAGCCTGTTGCTGGTTTTTCTTCGCCTGCTCCTGGTTGCGGAGGGCCTGTTCCTAGTTCTTTTGGTCCTGTTGCTGGTTGCGGACAGCCTGTTCCTGGTTTTTCTTCGCCTGTTCCTGGTTGCGCAATGCCTGTATCCTGTTTTTCCTTATCTGTTCGCGGATCGCGGCTATAGCGTCGCTATACTTATCCCAATCCGCAGCTGGTATCTTTACACCATCCACATATAGTTCCGTGATTTTATCGTTAACGAGCTCCATTTTGTAGACCTTATCATCAAGGTTAGCTTGTATAGTTTCAACCTGCTTGCCGTTCTCCCCATGGATCCGGTCATAACTATTATAAGTGCCGGCATAAGCGGTTTTGCCGGATACGCTGGTTTGTGCTTTAGCAGCCAACGTGCTCAGCAAAGCAGCCACCAGCCATAGGCTGCATTTAATGTAATGTGTTTTCATTTTATTGATTTTGGTTTTAAAAATTGGACAATAGGCTACTACTCCGCCTTAAAGCGGCATTTAAAAAAGCTCGAAATTTCAGATTTATAGCACAGTCGGGTTTATACATGCGGTTGCGCTTGCCGCATGTATTACCATACTTTGATATTCTTTGTTATTTTATTATTGTACGCTTACGTTGTTCTTCTCAGCCTGCTCTCTGTTCTTCTCAGCCTGCTCCCTGTTCCTCTGTTCTTGTTCCTGGTTTCTCAACGCCTGCTCCTGGTTTTTCCTTGCCTGCTCCTGGTTGCGGGCTACCTGGTCCCGGTTCTTCTGTTCCTGTATTTGATTTAAGCGCGCTTGTTCCTTGTTACGTATAGCCTGTTCCTGGTTTAAGCGAACTTGTTGCTCGTTCACGATGAGCCGTTCCTGCTTTTTATCCACCTGTAACCGCGCTTTGCTCGTTAGCTCATCCTGCTGCGCCTTGGCCTGTGCCTGGTCACTCCGGGCCTGCGCCTGGTCTTTAAGTGCCTGCGCCTGGTCGAGTTTAGCCTGCGCCTGGTCTTTTGCAGCTTGTATCTGATCTTTTTCTGCCTGGCCCCTTTCCGAAAGCTGCTCTTGATTGTTTATCAGGGCAATTTCCGTTGCCGGCTGCGCTATTGTCCTGCTAGCCTCCGCATGTTCAGCTTTTTCCGTTATGTCGGCTATGCCGCTTTGCATTTCTAACCTCGCGTTTACCTGCGCATATTTTATTTTAGCCCTTACCGCCCTGATAGTGCTGCTGCGGTTTATGACGACTGCTTTTTGACTAACTCCGGCCACGGATGCTGAAACCGCGTGGGTTTTCCGAAAGCCGGTTTTTGCATATTCTTTGATCTGCGCTACCGATGCAGCCGCCATCAGGGCCGAAAGTATTAGTATGCTGCAGATAAAAAATATCCTTTCGCCGGGACCGAAATTCATATTTTTATTGCTCATTATCCGGCTTACCCTGCGCAGCAGGTAATTCTTTTTACCAGGGAAGGCAACAGCATAACTTGAGCCGTACATTTCATGCTCCTTAAAGCTGATCAGCGCCTGTACAAAGCCCACTTTATTTTTGGTTTGCTCCAATGCAATATCATCGCAGCAGTTTTCGCGCTCTTCCCTTAATATGGACGATATCCACAGCAAACCCGGATTAAAGAAAAATACCGTTTCGGCAATGTTTTGAAGGAAATTAACAAAATAATCGTTGCGGCGGATGTGGGCCAGCTCGTGCAGTAAAATCGCTTCAACCTGTTCAGCCGGCAGGCTTGCCAATATGCCAGCGGGGATTAGAATAATGGGTTTTAGATGACCCTCTACAACCGGCATTTTTATATAGCCCGATTGTAACAGCTTAACAGCTTTTTTTATCTGCAACTTCTCAGCAAACGTGGCGACAGTTTTAACCCAAAATTCGGAGGGTTCTGATACCTGCCGGGTCCTGATCTGCTGGTTGTAAACCAAACAGGCCATCATCTTTACGCTCTTAAACAGGAAAATAATAAACCAGATCAGAACCAGCAACGGCTCATTTGCCGAAAAATATACGCTCAATGTTTTAACCAATTGTTTAAAGCCGTGTACATTGCTAAAAAACAAAGCCGGTGTAATAGTACCACCATTGCCGGGCAACAGCGGTTTCAATGCCCCGGACGCGGCGTTGTTATTCCATTCCAATATAAAAGTAAATACGCATGAGAGGAGGAACCCGGCAAATAAAAGCAGCACCAGGTTATAGCGATAAGCAGCGCTTGATTTTTTGGTGAGCATTAAAACCACGCCGGTTATAATGGCAAAAAGCAAGCCCTCCCACAACGAATGGATCAGCATCCAGCCAAATGCCGGGATCATTTTATTTATTGCTGCGCTTATTAAAACCTGGTCCATTTTTTTTATTTAGCTGTATCCATTTTTTTTAATAGCTCTTTTATTTTCTGCAACTCCGCTGCCGATGTTTTATCATTATCAAGCAGAGCGAGCATCAGGTTGCTGGCCGAACCATCAAACATCGAATCCATAAACCGGCCCAGCAAGTTACCTTTTATCTTATCTTCTTCCACGGTAGCGCTGTAAATATGTTTCATATTAGTCTCATCCCTGTCAACCATCCCTTTCTCTTTCATCACCTGCATCAGCTTTAAAGTTGATGTATACTGCACAATTTCCTTTTGCTCATTCAACTTATCGTGAACAAAACGAACAGTCGACGGGCCATGCTTCCACAGTACCTGCAACACATCCATTTCGGTTTTTGTCGGAACTATAATTTTGTCGGTATCCTTGTTAAACAACATCATAAACCAAAGGTATGTATTAAAAACGTACGTTGCAAATATTACGTTAGAATTTTTTTAAAAAACGTGATTACAGCCTGATTTTCAGGACAATAAAAAAAAGAGCCTTACTGTTTTTATTGGAGATGGATTGGAAGGGATTTACGAAGCGTAATTAAGCTGTTCAAAAGCCAGTTCCCGGCAAGCTGTGACACATTCTCTGCGGATAATAGCCGGGATCTCATCCTCATTTTTAAATTTAAAAATAGCTATACCTCCTTCAAAGTGATAATGGATATGGCGCTGAAGCTTATCGTGGGCTGCATATTTGTAGCTCCCGCTGATGAACCAGCCCGAATATTTTTGCTCAATTTCGATCAGGCGCTCGTTAAACTTTTCAATGATCCCGATGCAATGTTTGGCATCATCACCAATATATAGAATATTGTTAAAAGACATCCAATTTGCAGCGGGCACGCGTTTCATCATCCAAAAATTTGTTATTGCAAGTTTATCGATGGCAGATGAAATTGGCATGAAAAGGGCGTGTTTCACGGGATTGTTACATTCCTTTGTTAGCGGCAGTTTTAAGTAGCAGTCGAAGCCATAGTGGCAGTTCCCAGTTGCCGCAACACTATAGTTCAAAGTCCTGCTACTAAATATAACCGCTACTGCCACTAAATCCTGCTACTAATTAATCCCCGCTCAGTTCCGGCTGATAATGCAAACCGGGCGTTAGCCAGTGCAATAGGATCACCCTTGAATACCTGAAATTGAACGGTGAGAGTATAATGCCGGTTGTCATAATAACAGCTATATACAGCCATGGATTATTACTCCCGGTTAAAACATGCAGGGCAACGGCAAGTGTTACCATTTCGGCAACAAACATGGCATAGCTTATTAACATGGCTACATAAAAGTAGCCGGGTTCGCGTTCAAATTCCAGCCCGCAATGAGGGCAGGTTTTGTTCATTTGCTGCGATCTAAAGCCATACATAGTAGTGGTAAACATTGCTCCCCGGCGGCACCTGGGGCACCTGGCATGCACAACTGCAGGCCATGCAGGCAATCTTTTTTCCTGGTTATTCATGGTGGTTTTGATTTAATATTTTTTTTCTGAATTCTTCAGGCGTGATGCCTTCGGTCTTTTTAAAAAACTTAGTGAAGTAGGAGTTATCGCTAAAATTAAGTTCAAGCGCAATGCCGGCAATGTTTAGTTGCGGGTTAGTAAGCAAACGCTTAGCTTCCAACAAGGTCCGGTTCCTGATTATCTCGCCGGCCTGCATCCCTAAAAGGTCTTTACAAATTGCATTTAAATGATTAGGGGTGATATACAGCAGGTCGGCATAATCTTTTGGCAGTTTCAGCAGTGCGTAGTTAGCGTCAATCAGCTTCTTGAAATTTTTAAGCAAAGTTTGATTGTAGGAAGAATGCGCATGGGTACCGGCATCTTTGTTTAAGCGGCCGATGAGGATAAACACCTGGAGCATCAGCACCTTTAACATATCTGAACCCTGTTCTGCCCTGTTGTCTGCCTCTGTAACAATTTCCTCAAATAACAGCGACATTTTAGCATGAAGGGTTTCAGGTAAATCAATAACAGCGTCTTTAACATCGCCGCTGAAAAAAGGGAAATTTTCCGTGTAAGCGCCGTTTAATAAGAATGTTTGAAAAAAGGCGCTGGAAAAATTAATGACGTAGCCGTCAGTAAGACCTTCAAAATTCCATGAATGTACCTGGCCGGGTATCATAAAATATATTTGATATGGTTTTACTTTAAAGCGCTCAAAATCGATTGTGTGACTGCCTCCTCCTTCAATAAAAAGCAACAAATGATAAAAGGTATGCCTGTGGGCGGCGCTCAGATTCTTGTGATGGTTTAAATAGGGTGCGAAGCGGCTAACGATAATATCATCCTGCCCAAAATCAGACAGGGCGCATATGTCATATACCGGCGCGCTTTGTAACATAATACAAAGATAAACAGTATATTACCATCACGATGGTATTTATTGGTGATTTTGTGGTACTATTCAAAGATTACCAGGGGAAGAGCCAGGGTGGCAAGAGGCAAGAATCAAGATGGAAAGAAGTGAAAGTGTTTCTATTTTTTGTCGTGATTGCTGCCATAATGATTCTTGATTCTACTCCCGATCGTGATCCACCCGGTCCAATACCTTTTCAATTTGGCCTCCCCATTTAAGGATCACTTTTTCCAACCGCTCAATGGTAAAGGGCTTGCTTACAAAGTCCTTCATGCCGGCAAGCTTACATTCCTGTTCATCCTCGCTCAGCACGTTGGCCGTCATAGCTATAATGGGTGGGGCACTATCTTTGTACTTTTCCATAATATGCCTTGCAGCCTCAAGCCCGTCCATCTCGGGCATCTGGATATCCATAAAAACAAGGTCATAGGCTTTCTTCTCAAGCATTTCAAGGGCAATTTTACCGTTATCGGCTATATCAATATCATATCCTATTTTTTTAAATGTTTTGCCTGCAATCAGTTGGTTCATCTTATTGTCTTCGGCTAACAAAATATTCAGCGGATGGTATTGATAAACTTCATTGCTGATCACTGGAGCTTCATCGATGCCATCGGATGATGCAATTTGTAATGGAAGACTAAAATTGAAAACGGAGCCTTCCGCTTCCTTGCTTTCAACCCATAATTTACCGTCCATCATTTCGACCAGCTTTTTACAGATGGATAGCCCTAGGCCGGTCCCGCCATATTTCCGTAAGGCAGTAGTATTTACCTGTGTAAAAGGCTTGAATAACTGCGACAACGCTTCCTCGCTGATCCCAATTCCAGTATCCTTCACACTAAAAACAACTTCCTGGATATTATTTTTTCGTTTGAGGCGACTATATTTAATTCAACCACACCTTCGTCGGTAAACTTAATAGCGTTACCAATCAAATTAACCAGAATCTGCTGTACCCGGCCTTCATCCATTTTTAGATATTCTGCAAGGGCATCATCAATGGTATAGTTCAATGCGATGTTTTTACCCGAGACCGCAATGCCAGGGTGAGTTATTTCAAAAACAGTTTTTATGCAATTCCTGATATTTACCGGCTTTGGATAAAGTACCAGTTTATCAGCTTCGATCTTCGAAAGGTCAAGTATATCGCTGATAATATTAATGAGCAGGTTACTGCTGGATTGCAGGGTTTGCAGCAGTTCCCGCTGGTCGGGGGATATATCCGAGTGCGTGAGCAGTTGGGTGGTGCCGATAATGCCATTTAGTGGTGTGCGTATTTCGTGGCTCATATTCGCCAAAAAATTTGATTTGGCGATCGTGGCCCCCTCAGCAAGGTCCTTGGCCGCCGATAATGCTATTTGTGAAGACTGCAATTGCTCGCTTTTTTCAACCAGCGCTCTTTTATCCTTTTCATGGCTCCTTTTTAGGAAACTCACCAATAAACCGGTTATTAGTATAAAAGTTACAGCCGAAGAAATAAGATCGGTTTCTTTTTGCCCAATACTGTCAGGGGGAGTTACCCATTGCGGGAAACGCTTTTCTAAAAAATAGCAGCCCAGGAAAACCGCCACGAGTATACCTATAAAAACCAGGTGATGTTTACGCTTTACCATTATCATGATTAGCACGATAAAAAAAACGCCCACATGGGTAGTCGACCCTTCGATCCCCCCGTTTAAAAACCAGCCTGGGATAAACATAATTATGCCGATAGCAATATAAACCAGCGCCATATTTTCCTTGTAGCCTTTATACCTGCTTTTATAAAACGCAAAAGCAGATAATCCCCCTAAAAATAATTGAACGAGAATTAAACCTATTGGAAAACCTAAAAGCACATTTACCACCAGGCCAAGCAGCATGGTAAAACCAACTGTTAAGCAAACAGCATTGAAAAGTTTATTCTCTAACGATAAGCGGTAATCATCAAACCCAACAAAATTCTTTATTCTCTTCCACAGCATAAATTCAGCTTTTATCACTTTCACGAAATCATTTGGCATCGTTCACCTCTATCCAAAAGTTATCAGGGTCCTGGAAATAGATTTGATGCACACCGTCAGCCCTTAGCTGTACTTTTTTAGGCTCCCCGGTCCAATTGCCATATTTAACATTTAACGTGTCAAGGTGCTTCATAAATGCATCAAGCGAGGCAACACTAAAACATAAATGAATACCTATATCATGAACTGTTTCGGGACAATCGCCCTGTATAACGTGTAAAGCGAGGCCCTCACCAATTTTAAACCATACATGCAGGGTATCATTAAAAGGATGGTGTATTTTTTTAAGCTGTAATACCGTGCTGTAAAAGTCGGCGGTCTTTTTGAGGTTGCGCGCGCACAAAGCCGCATGGTTAAAAACAGGTTGGTTAACGGCACTAACGTTTTGCGAGTAGCTGGAAAAAGGTAAAACAACCACAAAAAGTAAGACCGTTAATTTAAGAAAGTTTGATTTTGAAGGGATTGATTTAGAAAGACCGGCCATTTTCCTTTGATTAAGCACTAAATGTAAAATAATTTAGCGAGTGGAGGGTCACGAAAGTTTGCAGCTCCTAAGTTTGCTAATTGCAATCCGTAAACCACTGCGCCCGCTACTGAAACTTCAAACAATAAACATCAAACAGCAAACCGCAGCAACTTACCAGGCCATCCTGGGGCCCAGGTTATACTCAAAAGACGAAGTTACTATAGTGTTATGACGGTTCCAGTCTTCAATATCTACCACGCCGGGCATCGTTTGGTAATGCCTGTCGTCTTTGGAACATTTAACAACATACCCTATATCGTCAACCGGAACGATCACAGGTCGCGCACCGCATTCCTTACAAAGCTTGCAGTAAATCGATCCCGGAATGTTGATATAACCTCTCATATAATATTAATACGTGTTAATCTCAAAGAAGTTTCCTAAAATTAGTTTTTAGTTAAATATTTATATGTTATGATTAATCCAAATTGCGGGGAAACTTGAAATAAAACGGCTCAATCCAATTTATTATCGCAAAATTGTTACAGGGCCGGCCAGTTTTTTCCTGCCGTTTTTAAGATCGATGATGTAATAATAGGTGCCCACTGGCAAAGCGCTGCCCCCATAGGTGCCATCCCAGGCTCTTGGATACCCAACCGAGTTATAAACCATCGCGCCATAACGGTTAAAAATATTCACTGTGCATTGCGGGTAACCCTGCAACGCGCTGATATCCCAAAAGTCATTAACCCCATCGCCATTTGGCGTAAATGCGTTAGGTATTACTATGATACAAGCGCTTGCCGGGTTAATATTGACGGTTATGGTGTTGGATGATGCGGTGGGATTAATCAAACATTTGCCAACGCTGGTCAAGATGCAGGTAACCAGGTCACCGTTAGCCAGACTGCTGGTGTTAAAGGTTGCGCTGTTGGCGCCTACATTGAGGCCGTTTACCTGCCATTGATAAATCAGGCTGTTACCGGGGCTCACTGCGGTGGCGATAAAATCAAGTTCAGTTCCGGGGCAAACAGGGCCAGCGGCTGTTGATAGGATGCTTATAGTCGGGGGCGCCGGCTGGTCAACCGTAAAAGTCGCAGCGTTTGATGCTGCGGTCGCGTTTGTGGTGCATACCACATCGGATGTAAGTATGCAGGCTATTTGATCATTAGTGCTTAAATTGCTGCTTGTAAAGGTGGGGCTATTGCTACCAATATTTTGCCCGTTAAGTTGCCATTGGTAAACTGGTTTTGTTCCACCATTGGTTATTACAGCCGAATAAATTACGGTTGAACCCTGGCATGTATCAATATTGGCCGGCGAAATGGCAATTGTCGGTGTCACCGCTGCGGTAACAGTCAACGTTTGTGTAGGCTGCGAAGTTCCATCGGATGCTGTTATCACTGATGTGCCCGCCCCTGTTATATGTAATTCGCCTGCAACGATAGTCGCAACGGCTGAATTTGCGCTGGAATAAGTAACGGTCCCGGTACTGGTAGCGCCGGGATCAAAATCGGCATCACAGACCGTTTTGACCGGTATCGGCGGGAAGGTAACAGTTTGCTCATCAACCTCGATATTAACGGTTGTGGCGCTGCTCCCGCCTGTATTATATGCCGTTATAGTATAAGTTATAGGCGGTGAAACCACAGCGGGCGTGCCACTTATTATCCCTGTGGTCGGGTCGAAAGTCATCCCGGTTGGTAACGATTTATCAATCGAATAACCGGTGATCGTTACTTTACGGATAAGATTATTACCCCAATCAGCTACATACAGGAAATTTCCCGTATTATCAATTGTAACTCCAAAAGGGGTATTAAAACTTGCCGTTGAGCTGACCCCATTGATAGCGCCGTTACCCCCATTCCCCGCAACGGTAGTTACAAGCCCGGCGGGCGTGATCCTTCTGATGCCATTATTAAAAGCATCGCCAAGATAAATATTGCCCAAAGCATCAACGGCAATGCCTATCGGCTTGTTAAAAGTTGCAGCTGCCCCAATGCCATTCGCAAACCCGCTGGTAGTACTTCCAGCAATTACATTTACCGGTCCCGATGGTAAGATTATTTTTACCTGGTTACTGTCACCGAAATATAAATTACCCGAAGCATCAATAACTAAATAACCGAGGCCAGTATTATTCAAAGGTACACCAGATCCGTCAAGTACAGCATAGGTAGTAACCTGTCCCGTTAAACTGATCTCCCTGATCGTACTGTTCCCCCGGTCTGCGACATAAACATTGCCGGCGCCGTCAACGGCCACCCCGTACGGCGTATCAAAAGTTGCCGTTAATGTCGTGCCATCTGTTGAACCCTGTGTTCCTGTCCCGGCAAGGGTTGAAACTATACCAGCCAGTGTGATCTTCCGGATGATCATGTTGCCTCCGTCGGCAACGTACATATTACCTGAGGCATCGAAAGCAATTTGATAAGGAGAATTAAAAGTTGCTGTACTGCCCGGGCCATTTACAGCGCCGCTTATGCCGGTACCCGCAAATGTTGAAACTATACCTGACGGCGTGATCTCCCGGATATCATTATTTGCCGTTTCAGAAACAAATAAGTTGCCGGAGTTATCAAAAATCAGACCTGCGGGCCTGTTAAAACTTGCAGCTGCCACCGCGCCGTTTGTATTACCCGCAGACCCGGTGCCGGCAAAGGTCGAAACATCACCATAAATATTTGGCGGCACGGCACCCCCGGTATTGGTGGGCGCCAATGGCGTGATTGCAGTGTTTACATAATAAGTTTGCGGCGTTTGGTAAGTGATATTTGGGGGAGTGGGCAAGGCAACTGGATTATTTGTTGCAGCAGCACTATGATTGCCACCTGCATTATACTGGTTAATCATGACCTGGGCAGCCGCTGTTGACTTGCGACTTATGATACGAGGGGTAGGCTCAAACGACAAGTGTTGCCGGTGGGGTTTATTAAAACCGGCAATGATGTTAAAAAAACATAACATCAAAAAAACTACAGGTACAAACCTATTGCCGGCCATTTGCTAAAAAATAAATAAACGTAAAAAAGAATTGCCAGGGTTATTTCTGATGACAAGATAAAATTAAATATTCTGAATAACGTTAAGATATTTTGCTCACTAATTCAGTATTAAATTATCCTTTTCTGCCATCAAAAATTTGTCAGATAATACTTCTAACTGCATGATCTAAATCTTTATGTCCTGTTCAAATAACAGGTTATCAGGAGTACGTGAAAATAATTAGTTGCGTTGCCTGCAATCAATTCAAAAACAAATTGTGCTGGTTTTTATTTGAAAAATCCTGGCTAATTTTTTTTGGCACTTTAATTGCAACTATACAGTTATATCTATCTTAAAAAACAACTATTATGAAAAAGTACATGTTAAGGATAATAGCGCTGCTGATATTTGCATCCGCTATATCAAGCTGCTCGGTTGAATACCGTGAAGGCCACAGGCACCACCAGGACGGTGACCGGGGTCATGATCACGAACATGACCGCGACCAGCATTAATGGAATTACTATGGTTAAGTTTAACCATTAATAATAACAAAAAGCCCCCGGTAATAACCGGGGGTTTTTTGCTTAAAAGTACATTTCATATTATTACTTGTCTGTTTTAGTGACCAAAACCCAATCAACCATCACCTTTGCTTCACCGGCCTTTATTTTATTTACAGTACTTTCAGGCAGGCCATAATAAGGGGCGCTTACTTTGTTTTCGCCCGCAGGATAATTACCGCCCAAGGCCAGGTTAAGGATGATAAATTCAGGATCATCAAAAGCCCAGCGCCCATAATGCTCAACCATCGCCCGGGTTGCGGTATAGGTTACTTTTCCATCCAACTTGAAAACAATGGTATTTGCCGTCCGTTCAACTGAATAAATATGCCATTGTGTGACATCTGTTCCTGGCGGGAAGGTGTTCCTGTTAACCAAAGGTAAATTGCCGGGGCCATGCAACGCATTGCTTTGCCAGCTTGAATCGCCGATAGTCTCCATGATGTCAATTTCGCCGCAATCAGGCCAACTGCCGTTGCCCAACGTCCAAAATGCAGGCCACAAACCGGCGCCCCCGGCCATTTTCATACGGGCAGATGCCGTGCCGTGGGAAAACTCCATTTTATTTTCCGTGTTCAGCCTAGCTGAAATAAAGTCGTATTTTTTATTTTCCGTGCTTGTAGTTCCCGGTTTATAAATACCCTTTATAACCAGGGCGCCATTTATTGCGCCTTCGGCATCAGCGCCATTTACAAGGTACGCTGTCGCCGCGGAATCAACGTAAGCCTCCTGCTCGTCATTGTTTACACGGCCGCTGATCTCCACATTCCATTTGCTGCGGTCCAGCGCTTTTTCGTTAAAATCTTCGAAAAAAATCGTGTCTGTTTTGGGTTTGCTTTGCTGGGCATTCGCTGATGTTGAAACAGATAGTGCGACTATTGCAGTAAGGATATAAATTTTCATAGTAATTATAATTGGCGCGTAAAAATAGGGTTTATAAACAGAAGTTCACAGGCTATGGGGCGAAGTTTCCAAAGATCCCGGATCCTTCGAATTTAATATCCGCACATTGAGTCCTCCTTAATAAATCGGCCGCCATCCGTAACCTAATGCACCCCGCCGTGTCTAATTACTTAGCAATCACGCTTTTTCATAATTAAACATGAAACTCAGCATCCAAAATATATCGAAGCGGTTCAACAAGGAAAAATATGGGTTAAAAGACTATTCGTTAACCATTGAAAACGGCATCCTTGGTTTATTGGGGCCAAACGGGGCCGGCAAATCGACCTTGATGAAGATCATTGCCACCATTAGCCGGCCGACAACAGGGTCAGTCGAATTGGACGGCCATAATATTTTACAGGACCCTGATTACATCCGGAAAATGCTTGGCTATCTGCCCCAGGATTTTGGGGTTTATGCAAACTTAAATGCTTACGAATTTCTTGAATATATCGCTGCCATGAAAGGGGTTGGCGGCCCAAACCTGCGAAAACGGGTAGAAGCGCTATTAGAAGGCGTAAATTTAATTGAAAGCGCAAAATCGCCCATCGGCACTTATTCGGGCGGTATGAAACAGCGTATCGGCATTGCGCAGGCTTTGCTTAACGACCCGAAAGTTTTAATTTTTGACGAGCCAACCGTCGGGCTTGACCCGGAAGAACGGATGCGCTTCAGAAATTTGATATCCGACCTGGCGCAAAACAGCATCATTATTTTATCATCGCATATCGTTTCAGATATTGAAACTATTGCTGACGAAGTTGCCATAATGCAGGGCGGGATGCTGATTACCAAAGGCACCCAGGCAGAAGTCATCAAACAGGTAGACGGCAGAGTATTTGAATCAGTTTTGGAAAGTACTGCCCTGCCTGATTTTAAAACAAAGCACCTGGTTGTAAATACCAGCCGGCAAAAAGATAAAGTGTTGGTAAGGTATATAAGTATCGAGCCCGTAAATGGATCGGTACCTGCGCCTGCCTCGCTCGAAGACGCTTACCTGTTCCTCACACATAAAAGTAATTAAGATGGGGACTTTTTATACGATCATCATATCCGATTATAAACAGCGAACCCGCAGCTATGCCTTCCTGGTTACGCTTGCCATCAGTTTATATTTTGCTCATTCATTTGTACCGGCTGCTGATGCTAAGTATACAACCGTTCGTATCGGTAATTATATCGGTGTACAGAATGCTGCATGGATAGGCTATGTAACAGCAATGATGACCAGCGTATTTTTATCTATGACAGGGTTCTACCTAACTAACAGCGGCATTAAAAAGGATGTGGATACAGGGGTGGGTGAAATAGTAGCTACTACACCGATCAGCAACCTAAATTACCTTTTAGCAAAGGCCTGGAGTAATTTTTTGGTATTGCTAAGCATTACAGCCTGTGTATTTGTAATGGGAATTGCCCTGTTTTTTATCCGTTCGGGCGGATATCCGTTCGAGGTAGTGCAATTTATTTTGCCCTACCTGGTCATTACTGTACCAACTATATTTTTTATTGCCGCGTTGGCTGTTACAGGCGAGGTGTTTTTATACCGGTATGCCATATTAATGAATATCGGATATTTCTTTTTCTTCTGCGCGATGGGAACACTGGACGCTGGCGGCGCGGGTGTATTGGATCTGTTTGGCAATACACCAGTAGCAACAGCAATGCAGGAAACTGTGTTACACCATTACCATGATGCAAACACGGCTTTATCCATGGGCTTCAATTTCGGTGGCAAAAAAGCCATTCATTCTTTTATTTTTGAAGGAGTACACTGGACAGCAGCGAGTGTTTTGAGCAGGGCCTTATGGATAGGTTTGGGATTGCTGTTAATTTTTATCTCTTCGAAATTCTTTCACCGGTTCAACATCAGGCAAAAAATAAAAGCAAAAAAGAAAAGTAAATTCCCTAAAATCATACCACAGGCAGTAATATTGAAAGATATAAAACTTTCGGAACTGCCGCCGGTTACCTCGGCATACGGTATATTTCCATTTATAAAGACCGAGCTCCTGATGTTATTCCGTAAAGGCCCACGCTGGCTTTGGCTAATCAACCTGGGCGGAATGATAGCGCTGGCTTTTGCACCGCTAACTGTCGCTCATCAAATCATCCTGCCTATTTTGTGGTTTTTGCAGGTAGGGCGCTGGTCGGACCTGGCAACAAAGGAAAAAACTAACCGGATCCATTATTTTACTTATGCCAGCTACAGACCTTTAACCAGGTTATTGCCAGCCCAAATAATGGCGGGAATAATTTTATCATTGGTTTTGGCCTCACCGCTTTTGGTAAGATATTTAGTTGCGATGCAGTTTTTGCCCCTGGTAAGCATTGTAATGGGCGGCGGTTTTATTGTGCTTTTTGCGGTCGCCCTGGGTATATTAAGCGGTGGGAAGAAATTGTTTGAGATATTGTTTTTTATGTTCACTTACGCAAACGTTGAGCTGGTGCCATTTACCGACTATTTTGGCGGGATTAACCATAACGTTAATTACCTGGTTTTAATAGCCGGGCTGATAGCGTTTTTAGCTTTTGTAAGTTTTATGTTAAGAAGGTTGGAGATTAGCAGGGTTTAAAATACTTTATCCATTAAAAGGGAAATGGAAGAACGGGAAGCACGAGCAATATTAAGCGCTTTTTTCTATGATACTTTTATAAACCTGATCAAAAGGTTTAATTTTATGCTGCTGCCATAATTTCGAGAATTTTAAATCGACGTTTTTCAAAAGCATGATAGAAAGTTCTATATCATCTTCTGGGATCTCCATAAACAGCATTTCGGGGATCTTAGCAAATCTCTCATAACAGCCTTGCAAAACTTTTTCACCTTTGGGGGTTAACCTTAAGCGTTTGGACCGTTTATCATCCGGATCATCCTGTTCAGTAATATACTTGTTTTTTTTCATACCAGCCAGCAAGTTCAAGCCTGTTGAAAGCTCGTTTATTGTATGATAGATCACCTCCGTTTTCCGGGGTGTTTTCAGATTGGCAATGGCGCTTAATAAGCTGAATTCTTCGAAATGGTTAATTTTCATTTCCTTCAGCGCAAGCTGCACATATATCATATGCAGCCTTGATATCCTATCAAGTAATTTGGTCAGTACGATATCCGCCCGCGGCGGTATTTCGCCATCAAATAAATTAGCGGAATATTCTTTTTCACGTTTTGACGCCAGGTAATACCTGCAAAACTCGTCCAACCCGACTTCAGGATATTTCTCTTCAAAATTTGCCCAGTGGACGACCAATTCTGCGGTTTTATTCATAGTCTTTACAGGATTAATGACACAATAATATAAAAATTATGCTAAATGTATTGTATATATATCAAAATTATTATATTTTTGCCAAATAAACATCATTTATATTATATAAGGCACTATGAATATGAAACGAAATTTATTGGTATTCCTGCTGTTTCCTGGTTTCTTCGGATTTTTAGCCAAATCTCCGGCAAAAGCATTTTCGTCAACAGGAACATTAAAAGTTATCATTTCTGATTTCAAAAGCAATCGGGGTAGTGTGGTTGTTGAGTTATTTAACAAGGAAAAGGGATTTCCAAAATCGCCTGAAAAAGCATTAAAAATACTTTCCGCCCCAATAAGCAAAAAGATGGCTGTGGTGGTTTTTGAAAACCTGCCTGCAAGCGAGTATGCTGTATCGGTATTTCACGATGAAAATAATAATAAGAAATTGGATACGAATTTTTTGGGAATCCCTAAAGAAGGTGTCGGCGCTTCAAATAATGCAAAAGGGCATTTTGGCCCTCCAAAATACATTGATGCAAAATTTAGTTTTAATGGAGACCCTGAAACTATTGCTATAAATATTACCTACCTGTAAAAATATTTCATATTCAGTGTTGTGATAGCATAAAACCCACTTATGAAAAAACATGATATATCGCTGCGATTATTCTGCATCCTCAGCGGATCAAGCGGTATTGTTGGCGTATTAATGATCATTATATCATTTACCATCAATGCCGCGCCGCCTCCCGGCGCAACGGTCGTCCAGCTAACAGCCTTTGGCAAACAAAACTTTGACTCAATACTTTTGGGCGCCTGGCTGCAGGCTATAGGGCCTTTTTTTATTATACTTTTCGCGTTCGCCCTTGTTCACCTGGCAGGTGCAGCAAAACTACTTTCGGGCTGGATGACCTTTTTTGGAGCCGTCATATTAATGACCGTCAGCCTGATAGAGATCACTTTCTACATCGCCGTTATGTTTAAAGATCCGCCGGTCAGTATATTGGTTTGTATGAATATTATTTATGCAGTGCAGCATCTATATTTTATCATAGCAGCACCGGCTTTTTTTATACCGCTCGGGATTGTGCTGATCGGCTCAGATGCCCTGCCTCGGCTATTCGGATATATGGCAGTGCTGCTTGGCATGGCTTTCTCAATTTTAGGCATTATATTTCTTTTTAGCCTGGTGCTGCCATTTTGGGTCACCGCATTTGCTGGCGTACAGGCGTTATGGTGGCTGGCGGCAGCTATTTTACTTATAAAAAGGGCGGGGAAAATTGCTTATATACCTGAATAAGGCCCTTTAATAATTATTCTTTCAACTTTACGTACTTTTCAATAATAGTCCGATCAATCCCCTCCTTTTCAAGTTTTTCCAATCCCTGCTGGGTTAAGGTATCGTTCTTAATAGTGACGGTAAAGTCAAAAGTTTTGCCTTCCCAGTTCTTATCGCTATAAAAATCAAGGTGTTCGGTGTACTTATTCCCAACTAAGGTATAGCTGCCGCCGCCGCCATCGAAATGATTGCTGGAGTCCTTTTTAACATCCAGGTTGTGCGTTAAAAAAGCAAAATGGTCGTCGTTAATGATCTTTAAAAAAATTTTGCCTTTTGTATAGTCGGTAACCGCGCTAACGCCTTTGGTGATCTCGGTGTGGGTAATCAATTGCCATGTCCCGTTAAGGTGAATGGATTGATCGTCCGTTTTCGTTTTAACGTCGCAAGACAAAAGAAATGTAAGCGCAATGGATAAGAAAGTAAGTTTAAGTTTCATAATTTAAGTATTTTACTGCCGAATGTATTCAATTCGTTTGCAAAGTCAAAAAAATATTATTGGTGGCATAAACTAGATGAGATTTCTGTACAAGTTGTCCTGATATTTACAAAAACGACAAAGAATTCCCGCTCGTTACATGCGTTGCCTTAACGCCCGGAACTTTTTCCTTCAGCCAGTTAAGCATATACTCTGAGCCTGGTTCCTCGCTTGCAATATGACCCAATACTACTAATGATAAATTATCGCCTTTGGCGCAGGCGTCGCGTACGTATTCGGCAGTTTCCCATTCCTGTATTTCGCCGCATATCAGCAGGTCCGGTTTAAATTTCTCAATACTTTGAATATGCCTTTGCCCGCCTGCTGCGCCGGGCATCAGCAATACGCGTGCACACACTTGGGAAGGATTGCCAACATATCTCACCTTTTCAATATTCAGCTTTGTTTTGGCATGCATTATCAAGGCTTTCAAAGTGGCCGGGGGCAGGGTAATAAGATTTGGTATTTTTTCATCGGCATATTTTTGCCATTCCAGCTTTGCCAGTACACCCATGGTTACCCCGTCAGGGATAAGGCGATGTATATAGTCGTGGTTTCGCCATACCGCAATACCGTGTTCTTTTAACAGGTTAGCTTTATAGCGGTAAACCTCATCGTTTTGCAGCCATGAAGTATCATCAGCATGGTTATAAAACGTCGGCTCGTGCGCGATGATAAAATTAGCGCCCCGGTCAATGGCCTCGCGGATCACCGCGATAGTAGCAAACATGGTGGTAACTATGCCTGTAACTTTGGTATCAGGACTTCCCGCCTTCAGCGTATCAACGGTGCTGGTTAACACTCCGCCGGGAACGTCTTTAATAAACATGTCCATGATCTGTTTCACTGTATAGGTTTCGTCCGTTTTAACAAAGCCTGCCGCCTTACTTAGTAATGGCGAAGATAACACTACGCCAGCGCCAACCGCTGCGGAAACATTGTAAATAAACCTCCTGCGTGTATAGCCGGAGTAACCAGCGTCCAGGTCTTTTCCAGGTATCATAATTGGTTGAGATTAGGTTTTTAATAAAAAGGAAAGCTTATTTAAAGTTACAAAAAAAGGTGAAAGGTGAAAGGTAAGACAGCCTGACCACGCCACATTATTTATTTATATTAACTAAACGGGCCAGTCAGCTAAAAATTCATTTGTTCCTAGATTAAATCCTCCAATGTCCTGATTATTTGGGACTGGCCAGTTTAACGGCGTTCTCGATCCTCAAACTTTCCTTATGGATAGCATTCAACAGTTCCATAATAAATTCGGGCGATAAGCCTACTTTATTCCCTGCGGCTATTGCTTTTTGAACAACCTGTTTAAACCTGCCTTCCTGCAGCGGCGGGATATGGTTTTTTGCTTTATAAACCCCAATGGCTTTTACAATTTTCTCGCGTTCGCCTAACACTTTTATAAGCTGGTTATCTAATGAGTCGATCTTAACACGGCCGGCATCCAGGTCCTGTTTGGTGTTGATTTGCAATTGCGTCTGTTTTGATTGTGCATAACCTATGCTGTGGCATAACAGGCATATTGCCAATACTGATATTAGCCATTTAAAGGGTTTTGTGTTCATATATTTTTAGTTTAATATAAATGCCCTTAAAATTATAATATTTAGTTTGTATTTGGAAAACAGGTGGGTCTACGAATTGCGATTTTAGATTTACTATTTGAGTATTGGGAATTCGACTTAATTTACAGCCGGATCAAACTCCATCGCACTTAATAAATTCTCCACTGCGCCCACCAGGCTTTTCCTGTCAAATGGCTTATGCAGGTAGGCATCCGCAAGCCCAGCGCTGGCAATTTCTTTTACATTACTAACGGCCGAGATAATGATAACCGGGATGTGGCGCGTTGCCGGGTTTGTCTTTAACTCCCTGCTCAATTGTTCGCCAGTGGCGTCGCTTGCCCATTCAGTTAACCAATTATCCAGGATGATCAGGTCGGGCTTGCATTTATCGAGCGATTTAAGGATTTTGGAATCTTCGAAAGCAACAACATCGAATTTTTTAAGTATATAAACGATGATATCCCTCACACTTTTATCATCATCAATTACCAATATTTTTCGGGCCATAGCCTTTCGGGGGTTACTTATCATTGTAACAACAAACAAAGCGCCTTTTGTTTTAAGAATCGCTTTTTATTTTATACAGGTTTACCGGGGGCGCTTTCGCGGCCTCAGAAGACATTTGAAAAACAGAGCACAAAAATTGCTACCGATGACACCCTATCGCTCATTTAATATGTTTTTTTACGATTGCAAGCAACGTAGCCGCGTCAAAAGGTTTTTTGAGGTAGGCATTTGCCAGCCCGGACTCCGCAATTTCTTTTATATTGCTCACCGCCGAAATAATGATAACAGGAATATGGCTCGTCGCCGGATCAGATTTCAACCCCCTGCTCAATTGCTCCCCATTGGCATCACTTTTCCATTCGGTCAGCCAATTATCCATCAAAATAAGGTCGGGGTTAATATCATTTATAGAGTTTAGAACTTTGGCTTCGCCCGAAGCTGTCACCTCATATTTCGCCTCTTCGAGCACAAAAATAATCATATCCCTTATATCCTTATCATCATCAATTACCAGTATCGTTTGGGCCATAACTTTTAAGGTTGGTTCAACTGCATAACAACTGAGGGTATACATTTTGTTTTAGTTATGGATATTATTTTATGCGTTCTCTAAAACTCATTTGCACCTCAACTTTCCATTATGCGGTCCGGGGGCTAATCATCCTCGCCACAAACATCGTATCCGCCTTATTTTCATACCCTTTCAGAACCATTTGCGCATCCAATTTCAATCCCAACTCCTTCATCATAAAATCAACCACCCCTTCATTCTCCGCCTTAAAAACCGAGCAGGTAATATAAATTAACGGCTTACCGGATTTCAGGTATTTAACTACATTCCGCACTATACTTTGCTGCAAACGCTGAAAAAATACAATCTTATGGGCATCAAACTGGCTGATCATTTCCGGCGTGCGGCCCCAAGTGCCTGAACCGCTGCATGGGGCATCGAGAATGATCCCATCAAATGCGTAATCATGTAATATCAGGTCGTTATTTTGGGTAAGATCAAGGAGCTTTTTCTGGTATTTCAACAGGCCGGCTTGCTGGAAGCGTTCATCAAGGTTGGCCAGGATAGATTCGCGGATATCAGATACTACCAGCTTTACGGTTGGTTCCATATCATGCAGCAGCAGCGATTTACCGCCAGAGGCCGCGCAGGCATCCCACCAACTTTCCCATTTTTGGGGTTTAAAAAACTGGGCTGTTTGTTGTGAGGAAAAGTCCTGCACCTCGTACCAATGGGGGTTGGGTACGATAGTTTCCAGCCGGGTGCCATTAGGCAAAGAAAAACAGCCGTTGCCTTCGTCCTTAAAAATAATTTCAGCTGCCGCTAAAGCGACTTTTACCTGTGTTTCGAAACCTTTATAAACGCGGATGAAAAGATCGGGTTGTACAAAAAATGAGCGCAAAAATTCCGCTTTATCGATCCCGGCGGAAAGCTGGTTTGTCCAGGGAAAAACATCATCTAAATTGAATTTGGGGTAGGCGGTTTTTACGAGGTTTAGCTTATCATCTATACTAAAATCAATACAGGCTGCCCATTCGGGCTTAAAATGCTGTAAAAAAGAATTGACCTGGCTGTTGCATAAAAATTCGGCTATAAAAAGACGTTCATCTGCTGGTGTACCCGGTAAGGCTTTGCCCGAACGGAAATAATTATACATCAACCTGCTGGCAATGCGCCTGTCGGTCGATCCCATTTGCTTGTTCTGACGGTAGAAGCCCGGTAAAAACTTGCTTAAGGGCGTTTCGGCCGGGTATTCATCCAAAATACGCTGAAACGTTTTAAGCTGGTTTATTGCCTTCATTCTACCCTTTTCAGTTCAAAGTTAGCATATTTATACACGGTTACATAGGTGTTTACCCAACCCTGGCCCTGCCTTTTCTGCAAACTGAAGCTATTATGCAGTCCTGTAAAATCAGTTGCTGTTAGATTTTTAAGACCATCGGTGGCTAACAGGCCGCCAAAATATAAGCCTTCGTCGAAGCCCTTGATTGCGTAAGCGGTAGGTTCAGCATGGTAAGCCTGCCGGTAATTACGTATAAAAGCAATGGTGCCGGCGGCCTTGTAGTCGACGTGCTCGGCAGAGGTAATATGGGTATCAAGCCGCTGCAGCAGATCAGCCTTTAAAAATGGATAATTGATCCAGTTGGGGTGGCCGAAAACCGTAACCGGGTAAGTATTGTTCAAAGTATCCAGCGCACGCAGGGTAACGGTTAAAAAATGCTGGTCTTTCGCCGGTATTACAAAAACATTCTTCGAGTTTGCAGAAAGTTCTGGCAGCAACGACCCTAACTGGCCATGAATAACCGTAATGTCAATATACTTTGTATTCTTTTTACTCAGGCTGTCAATGGCCCTTTTAAAAGGAATGATGAAGTCATTTTCATCGCTGTAGCCTGATCGTAAAATAAATATTTTTTGTGGCTTTATTTTGTCATTGATATAGCGTGCCGCCGCCCAGGCATGATATTCAAGCGGGGGGATAATCGTAATCAATTGCGGATTTTTATAAGCCGACGGCGCCGATGGTGAAAGCGGGGAAACTATTTGTTGGTGGCCATTGCCATAGTTGCCTATAAAAGCTTTCATCTCCTCGGGGAAAACCGGGCCGACTATCAGGCCACTGCTCTTTACGTCAGGATTATTTGCGAGGCTGTGTGCCTGCGCCTTATCGCCCCTGGTATCATAAACCAGCAGTTTAAAATTATAGCCCTGCGCGGTGAGCGAATCCAGCGCCAGCTTAAAACCCCTGTAGTAATCAAGGGCGATGTCGGCTTCTCTTAAACTAACTGTAGTATAGGGTGAGCCCGGCGCGAGGTGATCGAGGTCAAACGGCAATAGCAATGATATTGTGGATACTTTCGGCCCGGCAGGTTTTTCGGGTTCTTTTACCGGCTGGGTTTTAACAACGGGCTTTTCAGGCTCCTTTTTTACGGGTGCAACGGTTACCGGCCGCAATTTTGGCGAACATGCGGCCGCTATCAATGCAATTGCTAATAATAATAATAATAACCACCTATTCCCACTCAATGGTTGCAGGCGGTTTCGAACTGATATCATATACTACCCGGTTAATTCCTTTTACATTGTTGATGATCTCGTTACTGATCTTAGCCAGCACGTCGTAAGGCAGGTGGCACCAATCGGCGGTCATGCCATCCAATGATTCCACAGCACGCAGGCAGATCACGTTCTCGTAAGTACGCTCATCGCCCATCACGCCGACCGACTGTACCGGCAAAAATATCGCGCCGGCCTGCCAAACTTTATCATAAACACCTGCCGACCGCAAATTGTTGATATAAATCGCATCGGCTTCCTGTAATATAACAACTTTTTGCGGCGTAACCTCGCCTAATATCCTAATAGCCAGGCCCGGACCGGGGAAAGGATGCCTGCCTAAAATATTCGGGTCAATACCCAGGGCTTTACCAACGCGCCGCACTTCGTCTTTAAACAATGTATTTAGTGGTTCAACTACCTTCAATTTCATGAAGTCAGGCAAACCGCCAACGTTATGGTGCGATTTGATTGTGGCCGACGGTCCTTTTATGGATACCGATTCGATCACATCGGGGTAAATAGTGCCCTGGCCGAGCCATTTTACATCTTCTACTTTGTGGGCCTCATCATCAAAAACCTCGATAAAAACCCTGCCAATGGCCTTGCGTTTTTTCTCGGGGTCGGTTAAGCCGGCCAGCGCATCGTAAAAACGCTGTTTGGCGTCAACACCCTTTATGTTTAGCCCCATGTGCTGGTACGAATCTAATACCGACTGGTATTCATCCTTGCGCAACAGGCCGTTATCAACAAATATACAATGCAGGTTTTTGCCGATAGCATGGTGGAGCAATACCGCAGCCACCGACGAATCCACACCGCCGGACAGGCCAAGTACAACTTTATCGTCACCTACCTTTGCCCTGAGGGCGGCAATGGTGGTTTCAATGAATGAGTCCGGCGTCCAATCCTGTGTGCATCCGCAAATATCCACCAAAAAGTTAAACAGCAATTGCTTGCCATCAACTGTGTGCGTCACTTCCGGGTGAAACTGTATGCCGTAGGTCTGTGTGCCGGTTACATGAAAAGCGGCCACCTTAACCGTATCCGTACTAGCAATAACTTCGAAATCATTCCTTACGCTGGCTATTGTATCGGCGTGCGACATCCAAACCTGCGAACCAGGCTGTATCATTTTAAAAAGGGGTGTCTGGTGATCGATGTACTGCAGGTTTGAGCGGCCGTATTCGCGTGTGCTCGAAGCCAGAACCTCGCCTCCGTTATGGTGCGCAATATGCTGGGCGCCGTAACAAACGCCCAATATCGGGAGTTTGCCATTAAACTTTTCGAAATCAAAGCCGGGCGCGTCTTCCTGCCTTGCCGAATATGGACTACCGGAAAGGATAATACCCTTTACATTGCTATCGATTTCGGGAAAATGATTGAAAGGGTGGATCTCGCAGTAAATATTGAGCTCCCTGACACGGCGTGCGATGAGTTGGGTAAACTGCGAGCCGAAGTCAAGAATAAGGATTTTTTCTTGCATGGGCAAAGATAGGTTTTTGATTTCGGATTTTGGATTTTCGATTTCGGATTTATTTTAGACCGTTGAAACCGCTCTACCCCGACCATTGCGAGGAACGGCCTGTCCCGACAAAGTTCGGGAAAGCAATCTCTAAACATGCAAATCAATAGACCCTGGTGATTGTTAGGGCGTAATTTGTTTTCGATTTTTTTGTTAATCGGATAGTGCTTATTTCCCCCCAATTATCGATTTATAAACCTGGCCGCCTTTCATTACAAATTGTACATTTTCCAGCGTTGTGATGTCGGCCAGCGGATCGTTTGTTACGGCTATCAGATCAGCGTATTTACCGGGGGCTATGGAGCCTACTTTATTTTTCCAGCCCAGCAGGTCGGCTGCGTTAATGGTTGCGGCCTGTATGGCCTGCATGGGGGTTAAACCAAATTTAACCATGTATTTAAACTGCCTGGCATTCCAGCCATGGGGATAAACGCCTGCGTCGGTGCCGAAACTGATCTTAACGCCCGCCTTTACAGCCCGCTGAAAACTTAACCGCTGGGCTTTGCCTACCAGTTTTTCCTTATCGATGATCTTCTGCGGCGTGCCGAATTTTGCATACTCGCTCAAAATATAATCATCATTGTAAATATCGGCATCAAGATAAGTGCCGTGCTCCTTCATCAATTGTATCGCCTCATCGTCGAGCAGGCTGCCATGTTCTATTGATGCAACCCCGGCTTTAACCGCCATTTTTATGGCAAGGGTGCCATGTGCATGGGCACATGTTTTTTTGCCCCAAAGCTTTGCTTCATCAACGATAGCATTCATTTCTTCCTGTGTGTATTGCGGCGCACCCACGCTTTCTTCTTCGGTAAGCACACCGGCGCTTGCACCAAATTTTATTACATCGGCACCGTATTTTATATTGAACCTGACCTGTGCCCGGCATTCTTCGACGCCATCGGCTATGCCACGCATTTGTTTGGAATCGGTAGACTGTATATAGGGCGAAAAACCATTAAGGTCGCCATGGCTGCCGGTGCTGCCGATAAAAAAAGTGGCCGCATCTATCCTGGGCCCCGATATATCGCCATTGTTGATGGCGTTACGCAAAGCAACGTCCATAAATGCTTCTGAACCAACATCGCGGCAGGAGGTAAAACCTGCCTCGAGCGTGCGTTTTGCGTTAATATGCGCTACAATGGCATAATCTATAACTGTCTTCCTGAAAATATTATCGTAGTAATTACCGCCCGGGCCGTCGGTGAGGTGGGTATGGCAATCTATCAAACCGGGTAGTACGGTGGCGTTGCTCAGGTCAATTACAATTGCCCCGGCAGGTATAGCGAGGTCATTGCCAATGGCTTTAATGGTGTCGTTTTGAATAACGATGATTTGATTTACAAGCACCGTGCCTTTTTCCACATCCAGCACACGGCCGGCTTTAATAACTTTTATGGTATCTGTTTGGGCATGTGCATGCAATGCAAAAAAAAGCACCAGAGCCGTAAGGATGTTTTTAAGGTAAGATGTGTTCATGATGAATTGGATAACGTTTCCCAATTATACAAAAAAATAAAAGATAAAGAAGCCATATGTGCCTGGCATCATTAAAACAGGCATGCAGAAATGCAACGAAAGCAAAATTATTCGCCGAATCCGCCGGAGCAATTTTTAATTCGTAAGATTTTTTATGTGTATTTTTTCTAAATTTAAAACCTTGAACTGTCGGATTAATCACTTGTTGTAACCTGTATAATAAATATCTTATGCAAAAAATTACCAACTTCCTCATGTTCACCGGCCAGGCCGAAGAAGCCATGAACTTTTACATCTCCTTATTTCCAAATTCCGAAATAACGCGTATCATCCGCTACAAAGCCAATGAAGGCGGGCCCGAAGGCACGGTTGTGCACGCTATATTCAACTTAAATGGCCAGCAGTTTATGTGCATTGATAGCCCTGTTAAACATGCGTTTACTTTTACGCCCGCAATGTCGCTTTATGTTGATTGTGAATCTGATGCCGAAATTGATAAGCTATTTAAGGAATTATCAAACGACGGCAGTATTTTAATGCCGTTAGCTGCTTATCCCTTCAGCAAAAAATATACCTGGCTTAACGACAGGTTTGGGGTATCGTGGCAGTTGAGCTATAATCAGTAAATACTATAGCATTGGCGCAGATTTGACAACTTTTGAAAAGTTGTCAAATCTAAATCCCACACATTTTCTTATCCTTGCCTATGCCAATTACTACGCGCCCCGCCACATTTGACGATATACCCCAACTAAACGAATTGATAGCCTTGTCAGTGCGTGGGCTAAGCACTGATTATTACACACCCAACCAAATTGAAAGCGCCATAAAATACGTTTTTGGTGTGGATACGCAATTGATCACCGACGGCACTTACTTTGTCGCCCAAATTGATAATACGATAGTTGGCTGCGGCGGATGGAGCAAACGCAACACGCTGTACGGCGGCGACCAGCACAAAGAAATTGAAGACCCGCTGCTCGATCCGACACATGATGCGGCAAGGATAAGGGCATTTTTCGTGCACCCTGATTATGCGAGGCAGGGCGTGGGCCGCCACATTATCAATGTATGCGAAACTGCCGCAAAAAACAATGGCTTTAAAAGTTTTGAATTAGGCGCAACTTTGCCTGGCGTTCCCCTTTACTCTGTTATGGGTTATGGAGCAATTGAAAGAATTAATGCGCCATTACCTGATGGGGAGTTGCTCGGTATTGTTAAGATGAGAAAAACCACTTAAACTACCTGCAAATCAAAACTCTCTGTCAGCTGACGGAGGCTTGGGGGATTGAATGCAGCGCAACCCTGTTCCCTTCCGTATCTAAAAATACCGCCATGTGGCCATGCTCCGGGGAGATCTCCGTTTTAGGAACAACAATCTTACCGCCCGCAGCTTCTATTTTATCCAGTACGATCTGTACATCAGGGTTTGCATTAAGATAAACCAGCGGCCCGCTATCCTCGGATGGTTTGTAAAAACCGCCGCTTTGGCAAATTGCGCCGCCAATGTTCATCGGATTATCGATAGGGAACATCCGCATTTGCAACTGGGGAAAATCCATGGATATCATACTGATACCAAAAATAGTTTCGTAAAATTTCTGGGCGCGGTTAATATCAGCTGATGGGATCTCGAACCAGCTGATGGCATTTTTAAAGGTCATGATATTTAGGTTTTAATGTTATCATCGCGTGGTTAACTCAGCCTTTCATCAGCAGTAAGGGAGACTTGAGCTGCAACCGCTTAATAAATCCGACATCAAATATCCGACATCCGAAATAAAACCTATTTCAGCGGAAAATTAACACCCAGGTTAATACCTATCTTATAGTTCCTGGCATCCAAACCATAAACTTCATCGCCAGAATTGCCGGTAAATATTGCTTTTAACCCGGGTTGCACATCACTTTCAACAAAGAATTTAACTGTTTTTGTCAGTGGAAATTTTACACCGATCGCGCCTACACCGCCGACATCCAACCCGCTAAATAATGGCTTCAAATTGGTATTCGCCGAAGTTTCTTTGGCATCTAACAGGAACCCCAGGTAAAACCCTGCCCGCGCATACCAGTTTTTTGTTTTCCCGAAATGCAGGGACGCCATTATTGGCAGGGTAATATAATTTATTTGATAATCGGTGGTATGTTGCTGCTGGCCGGCCATTATAATAAAACCATTGTTCCAGCCTTTTTCGTCGTACAGCAATTTGGCAGCTAACCCCCACTGTTCGGTGAAATAATATTCTCCTGAAACACCTAGATTAAAACCGCTCCTAAATGAATAATTAGAAGTATAAGGACTTACGGCTACGTTCGATAAGTTGTAGCCGAGGGTGGCCCCCATTTCAACGTAACCCTTTGTTTGTGAAAATGCAGTGATGGAAAAGGTTAATAAAACCAGGATGGCGGTAAGGAATCTTCTCATGTTGTGTAAACCAGGTTGAAAATAAATAATTTGAGCAGCGAACGCTGATGTGCCAAATATCGTAAATTTGTTTGACACAAATTATTTTTAATGAGACCTTTATTTTGTCTTTTTATATTTTTCGCCATAGCCGCCCCGGCCCGGTCGCAGCAAAAAAATGAGGAAATTATTGTTGACAATATCAGTCGCCAGTTTATAACCTATATCCCATCGCTAACCAATACTACGGATAAATTACCCGTAATCATTTCTTTACACGGCAGGTTTGGCGATGGGAAAAGTATGCTTAGGTTTGCCGACTTCAGGCCCCTTGCCGAAAGAGACAAGTTCATAATCGTGTGCCCCAGCGGTATCGACCGCAGCTGGAATGCCGGCGGACCAACACCCGCCAACCGGAAGGGAATTGACGATGTAAAATTTATTGACCAACTGATAACCTATATCATTAATACATATCATGGCGATGCAAGCCGGGTCTATGTAACCGGTATGTCAAACGGCGGTTTCTTGTCCTCGCGCCTCGCCTGTGAGTTGAATAACCGCATTGCGGCCATCGCAGCAGTGGGCGCATCTATGATCAAAAAGATGGGCTACCAGCCTAATAAACCGATCCCGATAATGTATATCCAGGGAACAAAAGACCCGCTGGTGCCTTATGACGGGGTATTGAAAAGGATTGCAAGCCGCGAGGTATTTTATGGGCACGAGGATATTTTAAAACTTTGGGCTGATGCAGACCATTGCGATAAAACCCCTGTTGTTACTAACATACCGGACAATACCGGGGATGGAACAAGCATTATTAAGGAAGAATACAGCAACCCCGCTACGGGTATTAAAGTAATTGGCTACACCATAACCAATGGCGGCCATACCTGGCCGGGAGGCACACAATATCTGCCTAAAAATATGATCGGCCCCGTTACGCACAACATGAATGCCTGCGAGGTGATTTGGGGTTTTTTTAAGGGGTACCGATTGAATTAGCTCGTTGTTGGTTAAATTGATTGGGTGAGTAGTTGTGGATAATCTGTTAATCCAATGGGAAATTGATCCCAACATTAATACCTGACCTTACATTTTGAATTAAAATGCCACTTTGAGAGCCTTTTAATATATTTACAACTCCCGCCTCTCCCTCGTCTTCAATAAATAATCTTACTTTGTCCGTAATAGGGAATTTAACGCCGATACCCAGCGCGATACCAAAATCCGTATTGTTAAATCCAGGCTTAATATCGGCACCACTCGAAGTTTCCTCGGCGTTTAGCAAAAAACCAGCATACGGGCCAAGATTTAAATACCAGTTCTTCATTCTTCCAAAATGCCAGTTCGCCGTTACCGGGATAGTTATATAATTTAATCGAAAATTGACGTAATCGACGGTTGCTCCGCCAGCCTCAACCATGTAACCATCGTTCCAGCCTTTTTGGTCATAGATCAGTTTGCCTTTAATGCTCCACCTGTCCGAAACTTTAATATCGGCAGAAACCGCTAAGTTAACCCCGCCGATGGCCGGGCTGTTAAGGTTGCCATACCCCGTTTCATTTATGTATGCAACGTTATAACCAATATTTGCCCCAAATTCAACGTTGTTTTTTGTTTGGGCAAAGGTTGATGAATAAATTCCAAGTACAATTAACACGGGAGTAAAAAATTTTGTCATAATTGTGATTTTATTGGTGCAAATGTAATTACTTATGCAAACGCAGGGAATAGTCAGCAAGTATATTGCAACAAAAATGTTGGAATTGGTTTCGTCCAACCCAATCATTTTAACCAGCTAACATCAAAACATAGCAAGTTCCGGGTTTCAAAGCCTGTAGTGCATAGGTACATTTGTTGTATAAATATTAAAAGCTATGAGCTCACAGGAAATAATAAATTATGAAAGGATCGCCGAAGCGATCAATTACATAAAACTCAATTTTAAGGAACAGCCAAACCTCGACGAGGTCGCCGAAAAAGTAAATTTAAGCCCCTTCCATTTTCAGCGCATGTTTACCGACTGGGCAGGCATCAGCCCCAAAAAGTTTTTGCAATACCTGAGCCTCGATTATGCCAAGGGCATATTAAAAGACAAGCAGGCAACGCTGTTCGACACGGCTTTTGAAACCGGTCTTTCAGGAACCAGCCGCCTGCACGACCTGTTTATGAACATTGAAGGTATGACACCGGCAGAATATAAAAACGGCGGCAAGGCACTTTCCATCAATTACAGTTTTGCAGAAAGTCCATTTGGCAATATCATCGTAGCATCAACACCTAAAGGCATTTGCTATATGGCTTTCGCCGATGACAGGGAGCAGGCATTTAACAACTTATATGAACAATTTCCCAATGCCCAATACACCCAGGTGGTTGACATTGCCCAGCAAAACGCGTTATTCATTTTCAAAAAGGATTGGTCGGAATTATCAAAAATTAAGCTACATTTAAAAGGCACCAGTTTTCAGCTTAAGGTATGGGAAGCATTACTTAATGTCCCTTTGGGCGGTTTGTCCACCTATTCTTCGGTCGCTGCAGCTATCCACCAGCCCAATGCAAGCAGGGCGGTAGGCAGCGCTGTTGGCGATAACCCAGTTGCCTTTTTGATCCCCTGCCACCGGGTCATTAAATCAACCGGCGAAACCGGGCAATACCATTGGGGTGCCACGCGCAAATCGGCTATGATTGGCTGGGAGGCGGCTAAGGTGGGTTTAGTTGAGTGAGTTGAATAAGTTGATTGATTTGAAAAGTTGTTTCAAGCTTAAATCTTTAAAAACATGGAAATAGTGAAAAGAGTTGGCCTTTTAGATTGGGACAATATCACAGAGGATATAAACCAAAAAGGTTATGCCGTTACAGCCGGGGTTTTAACAGGAGAGGAATGCGATAAATTGACCGTCCGATACAACAACGAAACCTTGTATCGCAAAACCATTAATATGGAGCAATTCGGTTATGGTTTGGGCGAATACAAATATTTTCAATACCCATTGCCGGCGATCGTACAGGAATTAAGGGAAAGTGTGTATCCCAAACTTGCGCCTATTGCCAATAGTTGGATGCGGGTATTGAATATTGATACTTCCTTCCCGGAAAGCCTGGAGCAATTGCTGGAACATTGTCATATACATCATCAAAACCGTCCAACACCGTTGATATTGCAATATGGTGAAGGCGGTTATAACGCGCTGCACCAGGATCTGTATGGCGATGTTTATTTCCCGATGCAACTGGTTTTGTTTTTAAATGAGCCGGAAAAGGATTACCAGGGCGGTGAATTTGTATTGATCGAGCAAAGGCCACGGGCGCAATCAAAAGCTATTGTATTAAAACCACGCAGGGGCGATATGCTGGTGTTCACCACCAATTTCAGGCCGGTAAAAGGAAGCAAGGCCTATTACCGGGTAAATATGAAACATGGGGTGAGCGAGATTATCTCCGGTAAACGGCACACGCTGGGTATTATTTTTCATGATGCAACATGATGAGGCATACTTCATTAGGGGATAGCACGTTTAAACGGAGCAGGCAATTAAAACAACTGCTGGATAAAAACGAAATTGCATTTGCGGGTAACCTGAAGCTGAAGATATACGGTACATTGGATTGTCCATCGGGCAAGCGGATGAAAGCGCAAAACCGGGTTTTCTTCAGTTCAGCCGCCGAAGCTGTTGAATCAGATTACCGGCCATGCGGGCATTGTATGCGAATTGACTATAAACGCTGGAAAGCTTCTTTAATGTGAAATGTCGGTTAGGCGACCGTTTTTCATGCGAAGGTTTTATATTTGGCGACACATCAGCTATGCGAAAAGGGATATTATTGTTGATATTTTCTGTTTGGACGGGCCTGGCTGTTCACGCACAATCGCCATCCGCCGATTCTGTTTACAACCGGTATTTAGATTTTAACCTGGCCAGGTTCCAGGGTGAAGAAGGCAAAGCATTGGAGCTTGGCGAAAAGCTGCTGCCTTACGCGGATAAATTACCCGAAAAAGCAAGGATAAGTTTTTACTTCTCGGTTGGGAAAATGTACGAGGATAATGACCAGCATACTAAAGCCTTACCTTATTATGAAAAAGTTGCGGCTGCAGTACCCGATTATTATGTGGCCCACCGGGCCCTGGGTTACCTGTACCTTGAAAATGTAAAGGAGATTGAAGGGGAAATTAATGCTTCTTCAAATGACAAAACCTTAAATGCCCAGCTTACAATAGCTTATGCCAACGCTGCAAGAAAAGCACTGCCGCACCTGGAAAAAGCCCAGGCCTGCGACCCGAGTGATGAAACGCTCGCTATAATAAAAACACTCTATAAAAATATCAAAGACTCGCAGGGATTAAACTCGCTGGACAGCCGTTTAAAGGCATTGGGCAGAAATTGTATCGACATTTTGACTGATAAATAAGCCGGATTTCTATTATTTTTGCGGCCCATGAAAGTTAACCGAATTGTAACCAAAATTGTCGTCCGCCTCTTTTTTCTTTTGTTGCTGATCGCTTTGGTACCGCCTTTTCTGCTGGGTGATCAAACAAAGCTGCAAAATATTTACTTGTCCTTTCGTCACAAATGGGAAATGATATTCCCGGCAATTTTGATTTTGGGATTTGTCAGTTTGTTGGTTGTTTGCGCTGTTAAAAAATATAAGGAACAGGATTTGAACTGGCTGCTTGTTTTAAACACAGTGATATTGATGGCTTATGGGGTTGCCATTTATATCCGTATTTATCACATGATGTAAGATGGGTGAAAGGCTAATTTCTAAATCCGGGTACTATATATATCTACCTCAAATAAACCGCATCCTCTTCGTCTTCCTCATCCAGAACAACATCCACGTGCTCTTTTAAAACGGTAGAGAGAGCGATGCCGGCATAATCGGTGGTCATCGGGAAACTTTTATGGTTGCGGTCGATTAAAACCACGGTGCGTAATTTTTTCAGGGGAACATCCCTGAAAACACCGAAGCCATAGGCAAGGGTTTTGCCGCTGTTCATTACATCATCTACCAGAATAACCACTTTGTTACTACAATCATTTACGTCAAAATCGATATTTGCTATCAGGCTGGTGCTTTGTTTGTCGAGTTCGATGGTAACAAGCCCGCTTTTGAACGGTGCTATCTCATCGAGGATGTCTTTTATCCTTTTAGCGATCTTGTTGCCCTGGGGCAAAATACCGGCAATTATGATCTCGTCTTCATCAAAATTGTCTTCCAGCACCTGGTAGGCAATACGGTCTATCTTTTGCTGAATTTGCTGGTGATTTAATATAAGAATGTGTTTATCGGGCATAGAAATGTCGTTCGAAATTAAAAACTTCATTAAGAATTGACTTTGTGCGGTGGCAGGGCAATATTACGAAGGTAAACGTTCCCTTGTTGCTTCTTCCGGAGGTGGAAGACATCTCACACGATTCAAATTTAGATAAATAAGATTCAAAATAAGAGAAAAATTATCACTTCACATATGGGTAATAAATAAAATTGGCCCCTTCGGGCACTACCACAAACACGCACATAAAATCATTTGGGTTTTTATACGATTTGATGAAACGTTCTTTTAATATTTCCTTTATGATCCCTTTTTCTAAAAATTCTTCCAACGTAGAGGCATGGATGCTCCACTCCGTATTCAGGTCGTGGCGGTCGAGGATCAGTTCGCCTAATTTTAGCTCGTGCTGGTGGGCAATAAATATCGGGTAATTGGAAAGGCCTTCCACCATGATCTCGATCGCAACCTCATGGATGGATTCATTAAAAAATTTCAGGTCCGGCTCCAAGCTTACCAGCGGACTTTCCTTTTTACTTTCTTCGTTATTTTTCTCTTCGTTTAACAGTTCTTCCGGTTCCATACGCTATCTAATAATAAAAAAACGTCATGCTGAACTTGTTTTAGCACCTCACTTGCTAAGTGACCAGCACGGCGTTGACCTTTCCCGCGATTACCTATTCATGGGGTGCCGATCCGACCAGTTGGCAGACGGCATGACGCTAGGTAAATTAAGGTCTCAACTCCAATAAGACCACATTCTCCACATGCTGCGTATGCGGAAACATATCCACCGGCTGAATTTTCACGGTATTATATTTCTCTTTCAACACCAACAAATCGCGGGCCTGTGTGGCGGCATTGCAGCTTACATATACAATTTTGTTGGCTTCAATTTCCATCAGCCTGTTTACCACATCGGGGTGCATACCTGCACGCGGGGGGTCGGTTATGATCACACCCGGTTTACCATGCTCCCCAACAAAATCAGCCGACAGTATATCCTTCATATCGCCGGCATAAAATTTTGTATTGGTAATGTTGTTGATGGCCGAGTTTATCTTCGCGTCCTCGATTGCCGCCGGCACATATTCGATACCCACCACTTCGCGCACATGGCCGGCAATAAAATTGGCGATTGTGCCTGCGCCGGTATAAAGGTCGTAAACCAGTTCGTCGCCTTTAAAATCCGCGAAATCGCGGGCAATTTCATAAAGCTTCAATGCCTGTACCGAATTGGTTTGATAAAACGATTTCGGTCCGATGCGGAATTTAATACCATGCATTTCCTCGTAAATAAATTCCGGTCCTTTATAAGCAATAACATCCTGATCAAAAATAGTATCGTTCTTTTTTTGGTTTATGATATAAAGCAACGAAGTGATTCCCGGAAATTCTTCATTTATAAAATCCATCAGTTTATTCACCTCATCTTCATCCGCGTACGCGAAAACAACGATTACCATTGTTTCGCCGGTTGATGAGGTGCGTACGATGAGGTTGCGCAATGCCCCGGTGTGTGCTTTTAAATCATAAAAGCTGTACCCATGCTGCAACACAAATGCGCGGATGCTGTTCCTTAAACTGTTTGATGGTTCGGCCTGCAGGTAGCAATGTTCAATGTCCAGTATCTTATCAAAACGGCCGGGGATATGAAAGCCCAGCGCGTTCATGTTCAACACGTTATCCCCAAAGTTTTCGCCGTCATTCAGCCAGCGTTTGTTGCTGAAAGTATACTCCAGCTTATTGCGGTAATATTTGTCGGCAGGGGATGGTACGATGGGCAGCATGGCCGTCACATCTACTTTTGCTATCCGCGCCAAAGCATCGGCCACAGATTTTTGCTTGAATTTTAATTGCGCTGCATAAGTCATGTGCTGCCATTTGCAGCCGCCGCAGGTGCCAAAATGTTCGCAAAAAGGTTGGGTGCGGTATTCCGAGGGATGTTTCAGCTCGGTTATTTTGCCTTCGCCAAAGTTTTTCTTGCTGCGGTAAACCGCCACGTCGGCTATATCACCGGGTACTGCTTTGTCCACAAAAAGCACAAAATCATCCGCTTTGCCTACACCTTTGCCTTCTTCGGCAATGTCAATAATAGCAACGTTTTCAAAAAACCTTTTTTTCGCGACTTGATTCATCAGCCCGCAAAGTTAATGGTTTTTTAATTGTTGTAAGGTTGGAAGGTTGTAAAGTTGAAATGTTCGAATGTAGCAAGTTGCTACGGTAGTGACCATCTTCCCGAAGTCTGTGTCCTCACAGCCTTCATTCATCAGCAGAAAAACCTACCTTGTATTGCCTGGCCTTAGCGTTCCATTTTTTTACGCGGAACACCTGGAACATTATGAAACAGGCTCATTATCAGCATGTTCCATTGTTAGGTAAATCGCCTGATTTAGCTAAGCGGTTAATAATCAGCGCATATCAAATATGCTTTTTTATCAATAGTCGTGCAATCAACTGATAATCAGACTGTTCCCTTTTTTAATGTGTAAACCTATTTCAGAACGGGAACGAAACAGGCCGCTCAACGCAAATAGCCCCAGGCCCACTTAAAAAATGGTTGCTTTTTGGATGTTCCCCCGGAGTGGGTAAAGGGTTGCGAAAATCAAATAAACATATTTAACACAGACCGCCAAAAGTCATCCGGTTCAATGGCGATATCGGCCATGTTAAAATGTTCATCAATTTGATCCGAAAAATCTATTAGTTCCTGGCTCATAGATAAATTATTGTTTTTTGTACAAATAAACTAATATTTATACCAAAAACCAAATTGGTATTGTGAAATATTTGCTAAATAATTTCACTAAAATGTAGTCAAACCAATTGCACTGTCAAGGGACTGGTAATCACTTTAAGCGTTTTCATATACTTGTATTCCATTTTTCTTATATACGACTCAAAGGTATTGCCGCCTGCTTTGAATAGCCCCTTATGTGCAAACCACACCAGTGATGAAACGCCGTAAAAAAAGTATTTATAAACTATTCTGCGCCAGGATTTGGAGAAATGGTTTTTCCCATAAAATATTATTGCCAGCCTTTCGGTTTGAAAAGTGATGTGGTATGCTTCGTCAATTAATATATCAGTACAAATCTCTTTCAGCAATTCACAGCCGGTAGCATCTTTAAGCGCCTGGTAAAATATCTGCGCGGTGCTTTCAACCACTATAACGGCGAGTGTCCATAGCTCCATGCTGGTATTAAAATACCTTACTTTCCTGAACAGGGTATCACCCCAGTCGTGTTTTATTCGCGGTTTACCGATCATATCCAGGTAACTGCCTAAATTATTGCCGTGTTTTTGCTCTTCCTTTATAAAAAGTTTAATTGCGTCCACATATTTCGGGTCCTGAATCTTTTGTGCATATTTTTCTGACGCCGCTATAAGATGTTTGCCTTCTGATGTTTCGCCCAATTGCCAGGCTTGCAGTGAAGGCAAAATAACAGCTATCTCATCATCTGTAATACCCGGCTTTGTATTCCAAATAACCCTTTTTTGATTGGCATTTTCCTTGAAGTGCCCGATCCAGTAACTACTTGTGTGCATATGATAATATTTAAAAGTACTTTGTATTTCAAAGTATCTCGGCAAAAAATATATTCCGCTTGATTATTTTATTGTCTGCTCTTGCCTGCCACCGCCCAGTACCAGGTACGAATTCAAAGCCAAAAGGCAGATTAGCCCGGCGTACGAAATTTTTTCGTAAATGGTGCCGCTGAATCCTTCTTTAAGGGCATTAAATGTCATCCATAAAACAAATAGAATGTTGCCGGCAATTGCGGCGCTGCGCATAAGTGCGGTTGAAGTTCTGTTTTGCATGATTTTTTAGTTTTTAATGGTTAAATTTATTTTGTTTTTTGCTGTTTGATCAATTGTTCCAAAGCATCAAGGTGTTGTTTAAATGCTTTTTTTCCTTTTTCGGTAGCTTCGTAAGTTGTATTTGGCTTACGGCCCAGGAATGCTTTATATACCATAATATATTCTTCCTTTTCAAGCCCCTTCAGGTGCGAGGCCAGGTTGCCGTCGGTAGTATCCAGTAATTCTTTTAACGAATTAAAGTCGTACCGGTTATTAACCATCAGCACACTCATGATCTGTAACCTTAAGCGGTTCTCAAAAGCCTTATCAAGTTTTTCGAAGGGAACTTTCACCTGTCGTATTTAAAGTACATCAGGCTGCCATATATAATGTGCAGCACACCAAAACCAATCGCCCAAAATAGTAATCCAAACCCGGGTAAACAAGCGGCAATCAAGCCTAAAATTATTTCGCAAAGGCCCAGGTATTTGACCATCGAAAAGGTATAGCTGCTGGCACTGACCAATGATAAGCCATAAAAAATAAGGGAAATAGGAGCTGCGATACCATAATGCCCGCGAGCTATCAGGATCAGGATCAAAATGCCACCTGTTACCAAGGGCATTGCCATGTGAAACAGCAATGCCCGGCTGGTGCTGCTCCATAGCGGTTGCCCCTTGCGTTTTGCTTTACGCGCGGAAAAAAAAATTCCGGTACCTATAGAAGCAATAAGTACAATGCCAGCCACCATCAACAATCCTACTATTAGTGAATGATGATACCGTGGACTTTCATCATAAGAATAGCCTACAACATTTGAATCGTCATATATATAAGGATTTAATTGTGGCGGTTTCCCGTAATACATGCCATAATATGCAAACCCCGCCCCCACCAACGCATACACTCCGGCCAATATCCCCGATAACCCACTCAGGGATATAAACTTTGAAGAGCGCTCCATCATACTGCGGATGGAAACCAGCTCGTCTTCTATTTCTTTTTCTTTCACGTAAAAGTACTTTGTTTATCAAAGTAAATTATTATAAATTTGATTTCAAAATATTTAATGAAATAATGCGCTTTTTTTGAAATTAAAATGGAAACACTTGCAAAAAAATCATTAATAGCCATACTGGGAGTGCTGGTGAGTCTCATTACCTATTATTTTATGTATGGCTGGTATGATATATTTCCCTGGGCTATTGTTGCGTTAATTATAGGTTATACCAGCAAAAACCGCCGGAGCAGTATAGTTAACGGGGCTATATTTGGTTATTTTTTATTCCTTGTGTACATTTTTGCGGGATATAAAGGTAAAACTGATGCGGGCAATATGATCAAGTTTATTCTATTTGATATGCTTTTCAGTCTGGTCGGTGCTGTTGCCAGTAGTATCGGATCTTTTATTGCAAATTGGTTGAAAGGGAAATGTGTCTGAACCATTGATTAAGCTGATTATTGGATTTCATTGATGGGCACTATTTATGCGATATGTCAATTGTAAAGAGTACATGATAAGCCAATAATACCAAATTAAAAATCAGGTATCCTGCAATAAAACTTTTACGCATCATATCACAATAATTTCGCATTTTGCAAGTCTTCGTATTGCGCATAGCGTAATGCGTAAAAGCGTATATGCAATTTCTATTTTCAATTACCTGGGGAACAGTTTCGGGATGGTGGGTACCCGCCTGCCTTGCGTTGGGTTTACTATACGCGTGGCTATTATATAAGCAGCCTGTAAGCCTGGGCAAACAATTTCGTTACTGGCTGTTTGCTATAAGGGCTTTGGCAGTAACCATCATCGCACTTATATTGATTTCGCCGCTGGTTAAATCAGTGAACTATAACCCGCAAAAACCGTTGGTTTTAATTTTGCAGGATAATTCTCAATCTATTGCAATGTTCAATAAAGGCGTCAGCGCTTCAAAAGTCTCCCCTACCGGGGGAGATTTAGAAGGGGCTGGGGCTAAACCCAGCGCTTTTGTTGACGACCTTTCTGCATTAAAAAGCCAGTTAGGCGACGAATATAATGTGCAGGAGTTCCATTTTAACCGCGATGTTGCAGATGGACTGACGAAAGATTTTAATGGCAGGCAAACCGATATATCAAAAGCCCTTCACCAGTTAAACGAGCGGTTTGTAAATCAAAATGTAGGCGCCTTGGTGTTGGCTACCGACGGCCTTTATAACCAGGGCAGCGACCCGCAATATGACGCAAAAAACTTTAAAACCACCATTTATACTGTTGCCTTAGGCGATACCGTTGCCAAACGCGACCTGCTCATCGGCAATATAAATTATAACAAAACCGCATTTTTAGGCAACGATTTCGAGATAGAGGTTTTAGCTGAGGCCTATCAAAGCAACGGCGAGAATTTGCATTTAACTATTACGGAGGACGGCAGGCAGGTTGCCATGCAAAATATACCGGTAACCTCTAACGATTTCCATAAAGTAGTAACACTTAAGCTCAATGCTGATAAAAAAGGCACCCGCAGATTTAATATCAATATAGCGCCGGTTAAAAATGAAATATCGACCCAAAACAACTCGGAAACGATTTATATAGACGTACTGGATGCTAAGGAAAAGATATTGCTTTTGTTCGATGGTCCCCACCCCGACATCAGCGTGATCCGGCAGTCCATTGAAAACAACAAAAATTACGAAGTAAAGACAAGCCCGGTGTCTGACCTCACCGCGGTAAAACCTGGAGAATACAGCCTCGTTATTTTTTACCAGATTTCAGGGGCAGGCAACAATGTCATTCAGAATCTTTTAAAAAGTAAAATACCGGCATGGTATATAGTTGGCGCCCAAACTGATTTGCCGGCGTTTGACGAAGCGCAGAAATTTATACATATAAGCTCTGGCAGGCAGGAGATGCAGGAAGTATTTGCACAGCCCACCATTGATTTTACCGCGTTTACTTTATCGGATTCCTCGAGAAAAAAGATAGCCGCTTTCCCGCCTTTACTGGCGCCGTATGGGAGTTACAGTTCAACACCGGTAAATACTACCGCGTTAAAGCAGCGCATCGGTAATGTGGAAACAACCTACCCTTTATTAGCTTTTGGCGATGAGGGGGGGCAGCGCATAGGTATACTTACCGGCGAAGGCCTATGGCGATGGCAGCTGGCCGAGTTCCAGGCCTTCGGGAACCATCATGCCCTCGAAGAATTATTCGGGCAGGGGGTTCAATATTTAACAGCAAATGCAAACCGGCAGCGCTTTATAGTTTACCCGGCCAAACGTGTTTTTGATGAAGGCGAAAATGTAATCTTGAACGCTGAATTGTACAATGATGCCCTCGAATTGATAAATACCCCCGATGTAAAGATCGACCTGAAAAGTGAGGCAGGAAAAAACTATAGCTTCCTGTTCACCCGTAATGGCCAAAGCTACCAGCTTGATGCGGGCACGCTGCCAATAGGTGAATATACTTATTCGGCCACCACTAAGAACGGCGTCAAACAATTCAATGCAAGCGGGCAATTAACTGTGCAACCATTAAATCTTGAATCGCGCCAAAGCGCAGCCAATCATCAGCTGCTGAATTCAATAGCCCGGCAAAGCGGTGGTCAAATGCTTTATTCAAATCAAATTAACCGCGTCGCCGATCTTATCCGCAAAAACGAAAACATAAAAACCGTAGTTTACGAAGACAAGCATTACAGCGACATTATTGATGTGAAATGGGTGTTTGTAATAATATTAGGCTTATTAGCCCTTGAGTGGTTTTTTAGGAAGCGCGAAGGGGAAATATGATGCCCGAAGTCGGAGGTCAGAAAATCAGATGGTCGAATTGATTACGGCATTGATTTGTTAGTTTTTAGAAGGTAAAAGGCTATTCTCCGGAGAAGATTAAAGAATTTATAAAAGCATAACGAATTTAATGCCACAACCCATTACCGCCGACATTAGCGATAAACACAAACTTCATGGTTTAGACCATCTCAGGGCACTGGCAATCATTTATGTTTTTTGCTTTCATTACCAGTTTTTCGGGCATCCGGCATGGGAAGCTGGTCGGGTAAGCAATTTCGGCTGGACCGGGGTCGACCTATTCTTTGTATTAAGCGGGTTCTTAATCGCCGGGCAGCTTTTCAATACAGTGTCAAAAGGCAAAGCAATTTCCGTTAATGAGTTTTTTATCAAGCGGTTTTTCCGGATCATCCCGCCGTATTTTTTTGTCCTTATATTATATATCGCCTTTCCGCTTGCGCATGAATGGGGGCACTTATCGCCTTTATGGCGATATTTCACTTTTACTCTAAATTTTGGCCTTGACCTCCGGAAATATGGCACGTTCAGCCATGCATGGTCGCTATGTGTCGAGGAGCAGTTTTATTTCTTGTTGCCTCTTATTTTCCTGCTGCTGAATTATTTTAAGGCAGGTAAAAGATCAGTTTACCTTGTTGCAGCATTATTTATTGCAGGTTTTATCGTGAGGTATTTAAACTGGAAATACCTGGTTGCACCTTACCTTAACACCGATGATTTCAATGCCCGTTTTAATGAGTTTGTTTATTACCCAACTTATAACCGCCTGGATGGCCTGCTGGTAGGCGTGAGTATTGCCGGACTGTTTACTTTTTATCCGCGCGTTAAAGAATGGGTAAACCGGCGGAGCTATATAATTTTAGGCGTCGGCATAGTGATGCTGGTTATCGCGTGGCTGGCATGTCCGCAGCAATCAACTTATAATACAGTAATTATTGGATTCCCGCTTGTATCACTGGCTTTCGGGCTGATCTTGGCGGCTTTTGTTAGCCCGGCAAATATATTTTACCAGCTCAAATCAAAAGTAACCGCACAAATAGCGACCTGGTCATACTCCATATATCTTATTCATAAGCTGATCATCCACACCACGCAGAGTTTGCTTGAGACGGCGGGGATGGATAAAAGCAGTAATTTAGCCATGTTGGTGTGTGTAGTTTGCGTTGTAGCGGCGGCATTGGCGATGAGATATCTTATCGAAAAACCCGTGTTGAAGTTGAGGAATATAATATTGGGTAAAATGAAAGTCGCCGATCGGCCAGCTACTGAAAAGCAGTTAACTAATCTCTAATCTCCAGCCTCTAATCTCCTATTCTTCCTTCTTCGGCTGTACAATCACAAAAACATCCTCATTATCCTTTTTCATCAGGTACCTTTCGCGGGCGAATTTTTCGAGCTTTTGGGGGTTTGAAGTAAGCTCATCAAGGTCTTTGGCTACCTTGGCGGTTTCTTTTTGGTAAAAATCGCGTTCCTGTTTTAGTTTGCTTACCTGCTCGTGGTATTGGTATTGCGAGAACAAGTCATTCTTATCAAAAAATATCATCCATACCAAAAATGCTATGGATATAAGAAAATATTTATTTCTGAAAAGATTAAACAGGCGTATCATGGCGGTAAATTAAAATTTCATGTTAAAATTACCTAAAAAGCAAATATGATGCAAATATGGTTATGAACTTTTCAACATGTTGGTTTTAATAAGTTGAAAAGGTTGAAAGGAGTTGTAAAGGTTACAATTAAGTTGTAAGGGTTAAAATAAGTTGTAGAGGTTATAAGGATTTTAGCTACTTATTTTAACCATTACAACCTTTTCAACTATTTCAACAAGTGTCAATCCCTTCTTCCGCCGCGACCGCCGCTTCTGCCGCTCAGACCGCTGCCTCCACCCCTGCTCCGGTTTGGATTACCAAAACCGCGGCTGCGCTGGTTCGATGACCCGCCGCGCTGGGCCGGGCCTTTTGTTTTACCTGCTTCGTGTTTGGCAACTATGCTTTGAGGGCTCATCGGGTAAGGGTGGCCTTCTTCAACGGGTATCTGTCTCGAGATCAGTTTATGGATATCTTTTAAAAATTCAATTTCTTCCTCGTCACAAAAGGAAAGCGCTATACCATTTAAACCAGCCCGGCCCGTACGGCCAATGCGGTGCACATAAGTTTCAGGAATGTTTGGCAGCTCGTAATTGATAACATGGGTAAGCTCATCAATATCAATACCACGGGCGGCAATATCGGTAGCAATCAAAACGCGGGTCGTGCGGTTTTTGAAATTGCTCAATGCCCGCTGGCGTGCGTTTTGCGATTTATTGCCATGGATTGCTTCGGCGGTAATGCCAACGCGAACCAGGTCTTTTACCACTTTATCTGCGCCGTGCTTGGTGCGGGTAAATACCAGGGCAGTTTTAATGGCTTTATCTTTTAACAAATGGATCAGCAATGCTTTTTTATCAGTTTTCTCTACGTAAAAAAGGGATTGCTGTATAGTATCCGCTGTTGATGATGGAGGCGTTACCTCTACCTTTTCGGGTTTGGTTAATATGGTGTTTGCCAGCTGCTGAATTTCGTTGGGCATGGTTGCCGAGAAAAACAGGGTTTGGCGTTTAACGGGTACTTTGGCGATGATCTTTTTAACATCGTGCACAAAGCCCATATCCAGCATACGGTCGGCTTCATCAAGTACCAGCATACGGATATGCTCCAAATGTACATAGCGCTGGTTTATCAAATCCAGCAAGCGGCCTGGGGTAGCTACCAAAATATCAACGCCTCTTCTTAAGGCATCGGTCTGGGGGTTTTGCGAGACGCCACCATATATAACCAAGTGTTTTAAACCGGTATGTTTACCATAAGCGGCAAAACTTTCATCAATTTGTATGGCCAGTTCACGGGTTGGTGTTAATATAAGGGCCTTTATAGTTTTTTGCTCTTTGTGCTGCAGCCTGTCCTGGTACAAAAGCTGCAGGATAGGGATGGCGAAGGCGGCAGTTTTGCCGGTGCCGGTTTGTGCGCAGCCCAGCAGGTCCCTGTTTTGTAATATAATTGGGATGGCTTGTTCCTGTATAGGTGTGGGCGTAGTATAGCCCTCGGTTTTTAAAGCCCTTAAAATAGGCTCAATTAAATTTAAATTTTCGAATGACATGTAATATGTGTAATGTATTTGCTAACGCGAAGCATAAGCGGGGATCTGAAGTATTTATCGGTGATCAACCTTAAGCGAACGGGTAATTATTTGCAAAGATACGGTTTTTAATTGGGAAGTAGTGTTTTTTGGCTGAAAGCTAAAAGGAGAAAGCTGAAAGCTGCTGGTTTAATTTGGAATTGATAAAGGTTTGACAACTTTTGAAAAGTTGTCAATCTAATTTCGCTACGACACATTCTTCACTTCCTCTTTCGGTTTTCTTGGAATATATCCCCGTAGCAACATGATCACCACCCCCGTTGTGATAGACATATCGGCTACATTAAATACCCCCGTTTGAAAAATAACGAAATTGATATGCATGAAATCGGTAACAGAGCCATGCTCGATGCGGTCGTATAAGTTGCCTGCGCCGCCGCCGATGACCAGTATAAGGCCAAAAAGGATCACCCTGTCGAGGCCGGTTTTTATCAAAATAAAGGTGAGGCCGCCAACAACGATCAATAAAGGGAGGATATTTAAAAGGATGATCTTTAATGTCGACGGGAGGGAATCGCCAAGACTTAAAAACGCCCCGGTATTTTCCACCCTCCTGATGGTAAAATGGTTATATACATAGGAGTACTGGTTAAAGTTACCCATGTTGTGCCTTACGATAGTTTTTGAAAGCTGATCGCACCCGATATTGAACGCAAGGAAAATTAATATTACGACAGCCCTTGAAAACCTGTTTATTTTCATAATTTAAATATAGATTTCAGATTTCACCGATTATAATGAATTTCACCGATTTCTTTGTTCGAAATTGAACATAAATCAACGGAATCCAGTAATCAGCAATAAAAAAGCCGACTGAGGGGCCAGCTTTTGATAATTCGTGAAATTCGCAAAAATTGGTGAAAACCCGTCCCTATTTAAAATATTTAAAATCTTTCCCTATAAACTTTGCACTATCGCCCAATTCTTCTTCGATGCGTAATAATTGGTTGTATTTAGCGATCCTGTCTGAACGTGACAATGAACCGGTTTTTATCTGGCCGCAGTTTAAAGCTACAGCTAAATCGGCAATGGTAGAATCCTCAGTTTCACCAGAGCGATGGCTCATTACGGAAGTATAACCATTAGTTTGCGCCAATGTTACCGCATTAATGGTTTCAGTTAATGAACCTATCTGATTTACCTTTACAAGGATAGAATTAGCAATATCACCATCAATACCTCTTTGCAAGCGGACTACGTTGGTTACAAATAAATCATCGCCAACCAACTGAACTTTATCGCCTATTCTGTCTGTCAATAATTTCCAGCCCTCCCAATCGTCTTCAGCCATGCCATCTTCCACAGAAATAACCGGATACTTTTCGGTTAATTGGGCAAGGTATTCCGCCTGTTCAGCGCTGGTTCTAATGGCGCCTTTTGCACCTTCAAACTTAGTGTAATCGTATTTTCCGTTTACGTAAAATTCAGATGCAGCACAGTCAAACGCCAGGCATATATCTACCCCTGCTTTATACCCTGCTTTTTCAATCGCCTTTATAATGGTCTCAACGCCATCTTCAGTACCTTCAAAGGTTGGGGCAAAACCGCCCTCATCACCAACAGCGGTGGATAGGCCCCTGTCATGCAGGATCTTTTTTAAGTTATGAAATACTTCGGAGCCCCACCTTAAGGCCTCAGAAAATGAAGGGGCGCCAACCGGCATGATCATAAATTCCTGGAATGCGATTGGTGCATCAGAGTGCGATCCGCCGTTAACAATGTTCATCATAGGGATGGGCAGTGTATTGGCGTTAACCCCGCCTATGTAACGGTACAAAGGCTGGCGGCTTTCCTGTGCCGCGGCTTTCGCAACAGCCAATGATACGCCTAAAATGGCATTTGCGCCTAAATTGCTTTTGTTTTCGGTTCCATCAAGGTCTATCATCAGTTTATCGATAGCGTTTTGTTCAAAAACGTCAATGCCCTGTAGTTCTTTGGCAATTATGTCATTCACATTGGCCACGGCTTTCAGCACGCCTTTGCCCATGTACTTTGATTTGTCGTTGTCGCGGAGCTCCACAGCTTCATGCGCGCCGGTGGATGCCCCCGAGGGAACAGCAGCGCGGCCAAGGGCGCCATTTTCGGTTAAAACATCTACTTCTATGGTAGGGTTGCCGCGCGAATCAAGTATCTGGCGGGCATGGATATCAATAATCAGGCTCATTGGAATTGGGATTTGTCAAGTAAAATTGCTTAGTGTAAATGGTACACTACTTATAATAGTTTTCAAATATACAATTTCCGGTAAATTATGTGAGAAATTAGTTGAAGATTAACATAAAATTAATACAGAAATCAGGATTTCACCGATTGTGATAAAATTTCATCAATTAAAATAAATCTGAAATCAAACTGTAATCGCTGCCTTCACGAGGTAAGGCAAAATCTCTTTCTGAAAAGAAACAAAGTTTTTTCTTACGTCCGAATCGCTTACCGAGGTGAAAGCAAAGCTAAATACAATACTCTTACTGCATTTTATCAAAAAGCGGAGGCGCTGCAAGTAGGTTTCGTGCTTGCGGATGCCGCTAAGCTGCGAAAATGCACTAACCAGCATTTCTTCCAGCTCGTTGGAAAGATTTTTTAGAAAAGCCTGTGAATTGGCCGATTCCCGGATAAAATCCCAGCCGATAAACTCATTGCATACGGTGTAGCTGAGACGGCAGGTTTTCATGATGAGGGTATTTAAATGCGCCTCTTCGTCTTCTTCAGTGGTATTGCTGTGGATCAGGTCGTTGACACTAAGCTTAATATAATCCATCAGCAATGAGTGTAAAACATCTTCTTTGCTGTCGAAATACTTATAAATAGTTGCTTTGGCAATTTTGGCCCGCTTGGCAATTTCGTTTACACTTGTCTTATGATAGCCAAATTTGCGGAACAAATCCTGCGCAGCCTTTTTAATGCTTTCTTTTATTTTGTCAGCTTCCATGTGTCAGTCTGCAAATATAGCGAAATAGTGAGTGTCGTGAGTAGTGGGTGGTGAATTGTGAGCAGTCAGTTGCAGATTTTTCCATAAGTGGTTGAAAAGCGAATACACACTACTCACAATTCACCACTAACACTGACCATTCACACCACTCACTCTCACCCAATCAGTTCGATACGTAGATCTCCTGGTTACTCACATCAATATAGTACGATTTCAGGGCCCTTGTGGCGGGGCCTTTTACCGGGCTGCCGTCAATAAGTGAGAATTTTGACGTGCTGCAAGGGTCGCTAACTGTAAAACCTCCGGAATCAAGGGTTACCGCGCAATGGTTTTGTGGATTGTAGGTGCTGCACCGGTCGTAAGCCGCGTAAGTGTCATCTGCTTCGCGATATAGTATCAGTCCCGCAACGCCATAACCGCTGATAAACACAGAGCCACCAGGCACGTTTAAAGCACTCAAACGGGGGTCAGTTATCGATGCCTGGAAATTTACCGCAACATTCGGGATAGCCTCGCCGCCTTTACCACACGAAAAGAAAGTGGATGTTATGGCTATCAGCAGTACTATTTTTTTCATATGATCTCTGTCTGAAACTGTTTTAAAAAACGAACATCGTTCTCAGAGAATAAACGCAAATCCTTTATAACATATTTTAAGTTGGCAATTCTTTCTATACCCATCCCGAAGGCAAAGCCTGTGTACTTTTTACTATCGATGTGGCAGTTTTCCAAAACATTGGGGTCGACCATGCCGCAGCCTAATATCTCAACCCAGCCGGTGTACTTGCACATGTTACAGCCAGACCCTCCGCAGATTGTACAGGATATATCCATTTCGGCAGACGGCTCAGTGAACGGAAAATATGACGGCCTGAAACGCACTTTTGTGCCCTCGCCGAAAAGTTCCTGCACGAAATGATACAACGTTTGTTTCAGATCAGCAAATGAAACGTTTTCATCAATATACAAACCTTCCACCTGGTGAAAAAAGCAATGCGCACGCGCAGATATGGCTTCGTTACGGTAAACCCTGCCCGGCATAATTGCACGGAAAGGCGGCTTGCCGCTTTCCATCATCCGCACCTGTACCGACGAGGTATGGGTACGTAAAGCAATATCATCTTTACCGTGATTTTTTTCGATGAAGAAAGTATCCTGCATATCCCTTGCCGGATGCTCTTCAGGAAAATTAAGTGCCGAGAAATTATGCCAGTCATCCTCAATTTCCGGTCCTTCGGCAACCACAAAGCCCAGGCGTTTAAATATATCAATGATCTCGATGCGAACTAATGACAGCGGGTGCCGCGAGCCAATAGCAAAGCCGTCACCGGGTAAAGTGAGGTCAATTTCGGATTTCAGTCCGCCAGCTGGCGGATCGGAATTAAGATTTTCTTTCAGCTCGTTGTACTTTGTTTCTGCCAATTGTTTAAACTGGTTAAGTACTTTACCGAATGTGCGTTTTTCTTCCGGGCCAACCGTTTTAAATTGGTCAAAAAGGTCTTTTATGATCCCCCTGGTGCCCAAAAATTTTATTCGGAATGTTTCCAGTTCATCAGCATTAGCAGGTGAAAAAGCGTTGATCTCGGCGGTATATTGGTCTATTTGGGCTTGCATTATTATTTTTTCAGAATTTTAACCGGCTCTTAAAACCGGGGGTAATGAAATTTGTCGCAGGCTGTTATCGAGCAGTGACAAGTTTACAAATATAAAAATCGGCGGCGGCTATTTTATCACGCCAAGGTCTTTTCCCACCTTAGTAAACGCCGCAATAGCCTCATCCAAATGTTCTGTACTATGCGCGGCTGATATTTGCACCCTTATCCGGGCCTTTCCCTGCGGAACTACCGGGTAATAAAATCCAATCACATAAATACCCTCATCCAGCATTCTAGCCGCAAATTGCTGCGCGAGCTTTGCATCATACAGCATCACTGGTACGATAGGGTGCACGCCCGGTTTTATATCAAACCCCGCTTCGGTTATTTTTTTGCGGAAGTATTGGGTATTGCTTTCCAGCTTATCGCGAAGGTCAGTTGTTTCGCTCAACATGTTCAGTACCGCTATCGATGCCCCGGTTATGGATGGCGCCAGGGTATTTGAAAACAAATACGGCCGCGAGCGCTGGCGGAGCATATCAATGATCTCTTTACGCCCTGATGTAAATCCCCCTGACGCGCCTCCTAAAGCTTTACCCAATGTGCCTGTAATGATATCTATCTTCCCCATTACACCATGATATTCGTGTGTGCCGCGCCCGGTTTTACCCATAAAACCCGAACAATGGCTCTCATCTATCATCACCAAAGCATTATATTGCTCTGCTAATGCGCAGATTTTGTCGAGCTGGGCTATGGTGCCGTCCATACTGAAAGCGCCGTCAGTTACTACGATGCGGTGACGGCAATCTGCTGTGGCCTTTAGTTTTTCCTCCAGGTCGGCCATATCGTCATGTTTATAACGCTCGCGCCGGGCCTTGCATAAACGTACCCCGTCGATAATAGAAGCATGGTTCAATTCATCCGAAATAATGGCATCCTGCTCATTAAACAAAGGTTCGAATACACCACCATTTGCATCAAAAGCGGCCGCATACAATATGGTATCTTCCGTGCCTAAAAATTCAGCTATCTTTTTTTCAAGCTCTTTATGGATATCCTGCGTACCGCAAATAAAACGGACGGACGAAAGCCCGTAACCGTGCGTGTCCATCGCCTCTTTTGCAGCTGCGATCACTTTTGGATTAGAGGACAGGCCCAGGTAGTTGTTAGCGCAAAAGTTAATGACGTGTTTACCGCCCTGTACTTCAATTTCTGCGCCCTGGGGCGAAGTAATGATTCTTTCCCTTTTATACAAACCGGCGCTTTCAATATCGGCAAGCTCCTGTTGTAAAACCGGCTTTAATGTATTGTACATAATGTAGATTTTTATGAGGCTGTAAAATTAAGAATTAACCGCTAATTGAATGGATAAACAGGCTTAAATATATAAAAGCCTGATAAGAAACAATTTACCCACAACCTGCATTATATAATAACTACTATGAGAAATATTTTACTGTTAATTTTTGCCGTGTTAACAGGTTTTAATTCTTCGGCACAACGATATGTTTTATCAGGCCAGGTAACCGGTCATAACAATATGCCGGTTCCATTTGCTTTGGTTTATATTAAAAATACTTCATACGGATCAACAGCTAATGAGAATGGCGACTATCTTTTTAAATTACCACCAGGCATTTATGATATCGTTTACCGCGTTGTTGGTTGTATAGAAAAGATCGACAAAGTTACCATCACCAACCATGATGAGCAGCGTAATGTGCAGCTTGATGACGCTTCATTTCAGTTAAACGCTGGAAAATCAAAAGCAGATGACAAAAATGACTCAGCAAACGACATCATGCGGCAGGTGGTAAGTAAGCGAAAGATTTATTTAAATGAAGCGAATTCCTACTCATGTGTGATATACATAAAAGGCGTAAATAAAATTACCAGTGTCCCAAAATCGCTGGCCGACAGGGGGATGGCAGCGTTGCTTGGGCTGGATACAAACGGCAAAGGGGTCTCTTATCAATCAGAATCATTGTCATCCTATAGTTTTAAACATACTGGCAAGATAAAAGAAATATCCATCGCTTCAACCACGGTCGGAATGAATCCACCTTTTGGCTATAACAAAGCTTCCGACCTCCAGGTTAACTTTTATAAGAACTTGTTTTTTATTGATGGCCTCAGCAGCCATCGTTTTGTTTCACCGGCCGGTGCCTATGCATTTAAATATTATAAATTCAAACTCCTGGGAACGATATCGGCAGATGGAAAAAAGATTGACAAGATACAGTTGCTATCAAAAGCCGGCAAACCCCTGTCATTTAGCGGAACTATATATATTGTAGAAGAGGACTGGCGGATTTACAGTGTAGATGTAATGTTAACCAAAAAATTCAATAACCTCAATTTTATCGATACGCTCCGGATAAAGCAACAGTATATCCCGGTTGGCCGCGTGTGGGAGCCTTTATCATTTCAATACAGCTATAGCGGCAATGTGAATGGCCTAAAGTTTAACGGCTATTATTTAGGGATCATCAATAATTATAAAATCGATACGGCTTTTCATCAGGGGTATTTCAATGGCGAAATCTTACACGTAGATACGAACACAAACAAAAGAAGTTCATCCTTTTGGGCAGATGTACGGCCCATGCCTTTAATTCCTGCCGAGGCGAGAAATTATAAAGGAAAAGACGATATAGTTATTTTGCGCGAATCGAAAACCTATCTTGATTCAATTCAGCATAAAGAAAACAAATTCGACTTATTTTCCTTTATAGCAGAAGGTTATTTAGCTACTTACAAAAACCAGCGGGATACTCTTCACTTAAATCCCTTTTATCAAACCTTGTACTATAACACTGTTGAAGGCTGGGGGATATATTTGAAAGGCACCTATACAACAACATGGAAAGATAACCGCTCTCTCAGTATTTCGCCCGTATTACGCTATGGTTTTTCGGATAAACTGTTTAGCGCCAATCTGCATTCAGCCTACACGTACAGCCCTGAACACGCCGGGAAGTTTTTTTTAGATTTTGGCAGCGATGTACTCGATTTGAACAGCCTGGGGACATACCCATTGTATTTTAATACCCTGCTTACATTATTTATCGGGCAAAACGACGTAAAATACTATCGTTCGGTATTCGGCAAGTTCGGGAACCAGCTTGAGCTTACAAATGGCATTTTATGGGCGGCCGACCTATCATATACCCAACGTACGCAATTATATAATACATCTTTTGACAATATTTTTACCATTGGTAACAAGGGGTACACTTCTAACAACCCGCTGATGCCTAAAGCGCCGGAAAATGACAATTCGGTATTGTTTCTGCAAAACCAGGCACTTATTTTTAATACCTCGCTCAGGTTCACTTTCGATCAGCAGTATATCACACGCCCCGCCGGTAAAGTTTATTTGCCCTCGCTTTACCCGGTGATTACCCTTAATTACCGTAAGGGGATAAACGCAGTATTCGGTTCAGGTGTCAATTATGATTTTGTATCCCTGCAATTTTCACAAAACTATATCCCGGCCGGCTTATTTGGCCATTCTGCATTTATGGTTAAGGCCGGCGGCTTTTTAAACAGGCGGACCGTTTACTTTATGGACTATAACCAATTTTTTGGGAACGAAGCGGTAATATCCGACCCGACCGATGTCGGAAGCTTCCACTTTTTGCCTTTTTATACTTTCAGCACCGAAGACCCCTTCATCGAGGCTCATTTCCAGCATAATTTTGCCGGCAGTTTTTTCGATAATTTTTCCTTCCTCAGAAAACTTAAGCTCGAAGAAATAGTGGGCGCCAATTATCTCGCCGAAAAAAACAACCCCAACTACTCGGAGTTTTATGTTGGTATAAAACGGCTAATTTTTGGTGTTGACTATGGCGTATCCTACCAGGGAAATAAAAGGTACCTGCAGGGCTTCCGGATATTTTATGGGTTAAAGTGATGATTATTTCGGATTTCGGAATTTCGATTTCGGATTTGGTTAATTTGCGATTTTTAAATTTATAAAATTCCAGGAATAATCAGTCAAATTCCGCCAATCTTCAAATTCCAATTCAAATATCAACAAATCCGAAATCGAAATTCCGAAATTCGAAATCAACTCTTATCTTTGCATTTCATTTAACACCGTTTGCAGCGGTATCAATGATCTTATGAAATATAATACACTACTGTACTATTGTTACTCAGCAATAGCCGATGCGGAGCAATTTGCTGCCAATCATTTAAGCTTTTGTAAAAGCCTGGGCTTGGCGGGGCGCATTATTGTTGCCACCGAAGGGTTGAACGGCACCGTTTCCGGGACTGCCGAAGCCTGTAAAACTTACATGGATACGTTACATGCCGATCCGCGTTTTGCCGCCATTGATTTTAAAGTTGATGAGGTGGATACCCCTTCATTTATTAAAATGCATGTGCGTTGTAAATCCGAAATTGTACATTCCGGCTTACGCGACCCTGATATTATCAATCCACAACTAAAAACCGGCAGGCATTTGGAACCAAAGGAGTTTTTGGCCATGAAGGATGCTGAAGACGTAGTGATATTGGATGTACGTTCAAACTATGAGCATAACCTGGGAAAATTTAAAAATGCCATTACGCTTGACATGGAGAATTTCAGGGAATTCCCCGATAAGATCAATGAGCTCGCACAGTATAAAGACAAAAAGATAGTTACCTATTGTACCGGCGGTATAAAATGTGAAAAGGCCTCGGCATTATTGCTGCACGAAGGCTTTACCGATGTTTATCAACTGCATGGCGGCATTATTAAATACGGCAAAGAAGCAGGCGGCGAAGATTTTGAGGGCAAATGCTACGTGTTTGATAACCGGCTTTCGGTTGATATAAACAGCGTTAATCCGGTGGTGATCTCCACCTGTTATAACTGCGGCAAAACAACCCATAAAATGATCAATTGCGCCAATCCCGAGTGCAATGAACACTTTACCCAGTGCGATGAATGCGGGGTAGCGATGAATGGCTGTTGCTGCGACGCCTGTAAAGCGCATCCCCGCAAAAGGGTGTATGACGGGACTGGTTATTATGTAAAAATACCTCAGCCTGTAAATACCACAAAGAAAGGCGTATCCGAATTGACACGAATTTAACCCGACTACAGTTATTCGATTTGTGTAATTCGCCCCCCCGACTTTTTATCCGGCGTATAAAAATAACCAACTGGATATTGCTTAAAGGCTAAATTCCTGCCACACAAAAACCTTTCCGAATTCTCCATTCAGTGGTAACATTACAACATTACCTCTTTAAACTCACATTTTCCTGTAGTAGCGACCTTCTTAATTGTTACATTATATCAGTCAAAGCACTACGAAATTTAATTTCTTTTTCATTAATATTTATGAGAAAAGGTAAAACAACTTTAAAAAACGTTTGTTGTTTGTAAATGTGTTGATGGATATAATCTGTTAAAATAGTATTATCCACTCAATTCCGAACCAAACAAAACCAATTTTTTTAATCTACCGTCTTAATTTTTAATTAATTATTTTATGAAGAGAATTTTTACAATCTCGGGGTTGGTACTATTCTGTTTCCTTTTTATTAATGCTGCTATTGCGCAGAACATTACCGTAAAAGGTAAGGTTACTGATGCCACTACAGGCGAAAGCCTGGTGGGCGTAAGCATTGCTGTGAAGGGAACTACAACAGGGACACAAACCGATGTAAATGGGGCATATTCAATTGGTGCGCCGTCTACAGCTACACTGGTATTCACCTATATAGGTTATGCCACGCAGGAAGTTGCTGTAAATAGCAGCAGCACCATTGACATTAAGCTCCAGGCACAGGCCAACGAATTACAACAGGTAGTTGTAGTAGGTTATGGTACACAAAAGAAAGCTGATGTTACAGGCGCCATTGCAACTGTGAAAGGCGCCGATCTTGCCAGGCAACCGGATGCCAACCCAGTAAGCGCTTTACAGGGTAAAGTAGCCGGCGTTCAAATTGTTAACTCTGGCACGCCAGGTTCATCGCCTCAAATTACGCTAAGGGGCATCGGGACAATTTTTGGCAATACCTCGCCATTATTTGTTGTGGACGGCGTTTGGTACCACGATATCAGTTTCGTGAATTCAAATGATATCGAATCAATGAGTGTTTTGAAGGATGCGAGCAGCGAGGCGATTTACGGTTTGGAAGCGGCAAATGGCGTAATTATCATCACCACCAAAAAAGGCAAAGGCGCGCCGAAGATAAGGTACGATGCCTACGCGGGCTTTTCAACGCCAACCAACGTGCCGGTAATGGCAAATGCCACACAGTATGCTACCATGGTTAATTTCGTGAATGCTGCAAGCAGTGCTTCTTTATTTTCAAATCCCGCAAGTTTTGGTACCGGCACCAACTGGATAAATCTGATACTGCATAATGCTTTTACCCAAAGCCATAACATTGGCATAAGCGGCAGCACGGATAAGAGTTCTTACAATTTTTCGGCAGGTTATTTTCAGCAAAATGGAAATATAGCCTATAACACTTACGACAGGATCACAACGCATTTGTACCAGGATGTGCAGCTATCGAAATTCTTAAAAGTAGGTTATACCGCCATTTTAGAGGGTGACCATTCAAAAGATCTGCCTGGCGACATCATGTATAAGGCTTATACAGCTGCGCCAACCGTTCCGGTCCGTTATGCCGACGGGACTTATGGGGATCCGTCTTTGTCCCCGCAGGTTGGCAATGCGGTTAATAACCCGCAGGTTGAGCTGGATTATTTTAACCAGACCACGCAAAACTACAGGCTTAACGGCAATGCTTTCGCGGAGTTAAAATTCACCGACTATCTTTCATTTCGCACCAGTTTCGGCGGCACATTTGCCCGGCAGGAAGTACAGGGCTACACCCCGGTATATGCCGCTACGGGCGGGCAATTTAACAATATAAGCAGTTTAAACCGCAACAATGTAGATGACCGTGATTGGATTTGGGAAAACACATTGACCTTTGATAAAACATTTGACAAAGACCATCATTTAACCGTTTTATTAGGACAGTCGTCACAACGTTACAAGCAATACTCCGAAAACGCCACTGCACAGAACGTGCCCGATTTTACAAGCGGTGATTTATATTTTAACCTGGGAAATAATCCAACCCTTACCGACGCGGGAAGCATAGAAACCCGGGAGTCGTATTTCGGCAGGGTAAATTATGCCTATAAGGATAAATATCTATTAAATGCGACCGTAAGGCGCGATGCTTCATCGGTTTACAGCCAGCAATATAAATGGGGCACTTTTCCGTCCATAGGCGCCGGCTGGGTGATCAGCAATGAGGATTTTATGAAAAACCAGCATATTTTTGATAACCTTAAATTAAGGGGCAGCTGGGGCGAAGCCGGTAACGGCAGTATTACCCCCAATTTGTCTACCGCGCAAAACACGCAGTTTATATCAAATTTAGGCGGCGGTGATAATGTTCAAATTGGTTCCGGCTTGTTATCATTAGTTCCCCCTGTTATTTATTGGGAAAAAAGTGTAGGTACTGATGTGGGCCTGGAAACCGGCTTTTTTGGCGGCCGGTTAACTTTCGAAGCCGACTACTATATCAAGAAAACAGAAAACGCTGTATTCCCCGTACCGATTTTATTGTCGCTGGGCGCCAATGGCGCACAACTTGATGCCAACCAGGCAACTTATGAAAACAAAGGCTGGGAATTTACAGCAGGCTGGAGAGGCAATATCGGAAAAGATTTTACCTATTCATTTAACGGTAACTTTAGTATAAATGATAACAAGGTGCTCTCTGTATTGTCGGGCGCCATCCCGCTTTACGGCGGCGGGGCAGGCGCTACCGGGGGTGCTTTAACTACCCAAACAATAGTCGGGCAGCCAATTGGCGAGTTTTATGGCTACAAGGTAGTTGGTGTTTTCCAGACACCGGCGCAGATTTCCCAGCAAACAATTCAGCCTAACGCAGCGCCTGGCGATGTGATCTATGGTAATAACGGGCAAAAAACAGATCTCGGCAATCCAAACCCAAAATACCTCTATGGTTTAAATACTTATTTTAAATACAAGTGGTTTGATTTGGAAGCTGATTTATCGGGCGTTGGAAAAGTAAGCCTGTATAACGCTAACGAAAGCATACGGTTTGGTGAAGAAAACTGGACAGCGAACTTTTATCAAAATCGCTGGAACGGTCCGGGTACATCCAATACTACCCCCTCAGCTTTTTTAAGTGATCAGTATAATGGCGCGCCCAACTCATTTTATGTGCAGGACGGCAGCTACCTCAGGATACGCAATGTGCAATTAGGCTTTAATTTGCCGCCATCAGCGCTGTCGAAATTAAAGATCAGCAACCTGCGCATTTATATATCTGGTCAAAACCTGGCCACATTTACCAAATACAAAGGGTTTAACCCCGAAGTGATCTCGAACGGCACGAACGGCATTAACCAGGGGATTGACAATGGCACTGTTCCGATATATGCCATCTTTAATTTAGGTTTAAACGTTACATTTTAACTATAAATATTTGAGTTATGTTAAATAGAAACTACTTTATAAAAATATCAGGTACAGTGTTTATGGCTGTATTAATGATAGCGGCGGTAAGCTGTAAAAAAAGCTTTTTAAACCCACCGGTCCAGGGGGCTTTGCCCGCCAGCCAGTTATACACCAGCGCCACTGGTGCTGCGCAAGGGATAAATGCTATATATGCCCTCGACCGTGACTTTAATCATACCGCTTTCCCAGCGCTCGCTATTGAAAGTATGGGGGGCGACGAAGTTCAAAAAGGAAGTACCCCCGGCGATTCATCGCCGATGGGCCTTTACCATTCTTTTACACAAACAGGCGCCGAAACAGGTTTTGATGATCCTTTCTGGGGCGGCCAATATGCATCCATTAGCCTATGTAACCAGGCTATTGACAGCATTCCTAAAATAAATATGGACGCCTCATTAAAAGCACGTTACGTAGCCGAGGCTAAATTTTTAAGGGCCTATAGTTATTTCAGGTTGGCGCGCGCATATGGCGATGTGCCGCTCAGGCTGCATTATCCAAAAACAGCAGCCGATTACAATATACCGCGTACTCCGCGGGCACAGGTTTACGCACAGGTTGAACAGGACTTAACAGATGCCGCTTCGGTACTGCCAACTGTCTACAGCGGTTTGGATATCGGCCGTGCTACAAAGGGCGCTGCATTAGCTTTACATGCTAAAGTCGCCATGTACCAGGCTAAATGGCCCGATGTGCTTACTTACACCAATGCCGTGATAACTTCAGGAGTTTATTCATTGTTCCCAAATTTTGAACAATCTTTTCGTGAAAACAACGAAAATAACTCTGAAGAGATATTTGAGATACAATGCCCCAATGCGACCAGTGATCCCGATGCTTCTACAAGCCAGTTTTCACAGGTCCAGGGTGTAGCCCCCGCTAATGGATGGGGCTTTAATATACCTACAGATGCATTGGTTGCCGCTTTTGAACCGGGCGACCCCAGGCTTAATGGTACCATACTTTTCGCCGGAGGCACTTCAGCCGAAGGGGATGCTATCCCCGCCGGCCAGGTTGACAGTATGTATAATTATAAATCTTATGTGCCGTTTAGCGACCCTATTTTGAACGGCAACCCCGGCGCCGGCCAGGATGTACGCGTCATCCGTTATGCTGATGTACTTTTGATGAATGCTGAAGCTAATAATGAACAGGGAAACAGCGCAGCTGCGTTGATACCATTAGAAATGGTCAGGGCCAGGGCGAGGGGCGGTAACAACGCCGTATTACCAAAGGTTACCACTACCGATAAGGCGACATTACAGTTGGCTATATGGCATGAACGCCAGGTAGAACTGGCTATGGAGAGCGACCGTTTCTTCGATGTTGTGCGCCAGGGGCGTGCGCCGGCGCTATTTGCTGACAGGAAGTTTAAGGCAGGCAAAAATGAACTGCAGCCAATCCCTTTGACAGAGATCAGATTAAGCGGCGGTTTATTGAAACAAAATCCTGGTTATCCATCAAACTAAAAAATTACATCATGAAAAAATTAATAAATAAATATACGATTGCTGTGCTGCTGGCGGCCTTTGGGCTGTCGTCATGCGTTAAAAAATTTGACCCCAAAAGCTATGCGCCGGCCCTGAACATCAACGGCTATACAAACTCAAGCCAGATAGCAACTTCAAATTTAATAGCGCACTGGACATTTAACGGCACACTTAACGATTCAATAACAGGAACTGAAGGCGTGGCAACCCAAACCAGCTTTACCAACGGACTTCCGGGTTTTGGACAGGCGCTACAGGGCGCAAATAACGGGTATGTTTTGTCGGCTGTTCCGGCGGCCATACAAAATTTGCATAGCTTTAGCCTGTCTTGCTGGTACAATATGCCCGAAAATACCAATGGCGTGGTAGCGCTTGTTGACATTGCAAATAGCCAAAACTTTTGGGGTAACCTTGATGTTTTTCTCGAAAACCCTCCGAATGCGACAACGGGCCAGCTAAAAGTGCACCTTTGGAACAACGGCACCAGTGCGACAGGAACAGACGCATGGGAAGGTGATTACACCGTTAACAAAGCATTTAATGCCTGGAATGAGGTAGCAGTAACTTATAACGACACCACCTCCACAGTAAAAGTTTATTATAACGGTTCGCTTTTAGGTAGCAATACACAGGCCGGTTTTGCCCCCCTTAACTGGGTCGGGGTAAAACAAATGGTTTTTGGTACGCTACAGTTTCAAACAAACCCATCGCTTACCAGTGCAACGCAGTATCCCGGCTTTGGAAGCTTTTTAGTTGGTTCGCTTGATGAGGTAAGGGTATACAACAGGGTATTAACAACAATTGAAGTTAATTCGCTTGCCGGGTTGCAGCGACGGGGAAAATAAAATTTGAGCTGATTGAGGTTGACTGCCTGTTCACTACCGGTGGATTGGCAATCAACCTCTTTTTCTTAATTATGTATATTTAGTTTTTTATTGTTGATATTGCTGGGAATGAGAAGTTTAAAAGTTTGTTTGGTATTGGTGGGATTATCTGCACTATGTTCCTGTTCTAAAGAAAATAAGCCGCCAAGCCCGATAACGCCTATACCTTCGTCATTTAGTTTTAATGCTTTGAAGGTAAATGGCGTTTACAACGGGCTTACATATAAGGGCGTTAATACCGCGCCAATTATAAAAATTTCTTTTTCGGCTGTAGTTAACACCTCTTCGGTTAGCAATAGTATAGCTTTTAAAAGTAATGCAGGCGCTACTATACCTTATAGTGCCGCCTATCAAAACAATGATAGTACTATAGTGATCACACCAGCTGCATTACAGCCAATTACGCAATACACGCTTACCGTTTCAACCAATTTGAAATCAGCAGGCGGCGGCAATTTGCAGACAGCCATAGCGGTAAATTTAACGACAGCTATCGATAGCACTAATAAATTCCCGGTTATAACCGACGATCAGCTGCTTAACCTGGTGCAGCAGCAAACATTTAAATATTTTTATGATTTCGGTCACCCGGTAAGCGGCCTGGCACGCGAGCGCAATACATCAGGTGATGTGGTAACTAGCGGCGGATCGGGTTTTGGCATTATGGCGTTGGTTACCGGAGTCAACCGCCAGTTTATTACGAGGGCGCAGGGTTTGGCGCGCATGCAGCTGATCGTAGGTTTTTTAAAAAATAATGCGCAGAAATTTCACGGCGCTTTTCCGCATTGGCTCAATGGAGCAACCGGAGCAGTTGTCCCCTTCAGCGCACAGGATGATGGCGCCGACCTTGTTGAAACCTCTTTTTTAATGGAAGGCCTGCTCACCGCACGTCAGTATTTTAACGCCGCAAGCGCAGCCGAAACCCAATTAAGGGCTGATATAAATACGCTTTACAACAATGTACAATGGAACTGGTTCCAGAATGGTCAAAACACACTCTTCTGGCATTGGAGTCCCAATTTTGCCTGGTCAACCAACCAGCAGGTAAACGGCTGGAACGAGGCATTGATGACACATGTTTTAGCAGCCTCATCAACCACGTTTCCTATTACAAAAGCAGTTTATACTAACGGCTGGGCTGGTAACGGCAGCATGAAAAACGGAAATTCGTATTATAACGTATTATTGCCTTTAGGCCCCGCGGAAGGCGGCCCGCTGTTTTTTGCCCATTATTCCTTTTTAGGGATAAATCCAAACGGATTATCTGATGCCTATGCCAGCTACGATGTACAGAACAAAGCGCATGCTGCTATCAATTATAACTATTGCGTAGCCAACCCGAATGGCTTTTACGGATACAGTGCCAATTGCTGGGGCCTCACAGCAAGCGATATAGCAAATGGTGGCTACAATGCAAACTCGCCAACGAGCGATTTGGGGGTTATCGCACCCACAGCGGCTATTGCATCATTGCCCTATACCCCAACGCAATCCCTGCAGGCATTACGGTTTTATTATTATAAATTAGGGGACAAAATGTGGGGCCCCTACGGGTTTTATGACGCGTTTAGCCTGGATGCCACCTGGTTCGCAACGTCGGATCTGGCGATTGACGAAGGGCCGATAATTGATATGATAGAAAACTACCGGACCGGATTGTTATGGAGTTTATTTATGAGCTGCCCCGAAGTGAAAACAGGCATGAAAAATTTAGGCTTTCAAAGCCCGAATTTGTAGATTAAAGCCCAACTTAAACCAGGAAAAAAACGCGGGCTGCTGCTAAAGTCTTTCCGCCAGCTGGCTGAAGAGATTTAGAAGTGGCTAACGTCACGATAAAAAATAAACTATTCACAACAATGAAAAAACTAATCCTCCCATTTTTAATCATACTATCCGCTTTTTCCTTTGCTCAAAAGCGCGAAAAAGCTGAACACTTCGACGACATAAAACCGGTAGGCATCATCAAAAATTTAACGGATAGCGCTTTGCTTGACGTTGTTCAACGTCAAACCTTCCGCTACTTCTGGGATTTTGGGCACCCTGTTAGCGGCCTTGCCAGGGAGCGCAGCAACGTAGCCTATGATTATGGCAACGAAACAGTAACCATTGGCGGTTCGGGCTTCGGCATAATGGCATTAATTGTTGCAGACCACCGGAAATGGATCAGTCACGACCAGGCGGTCGACCGGATGATCAGGATCGTTGACTTTTTAAACAAAGCTGATGCTTACCATGGCGCATTCCCGCATTGGCTGAATGGCGAAACAGGGAAAACCATCCCTTTTAGCCGTAAAGACGACGGTGGCGACCTGGTGGAAACCTCCTATCTTTTCCAGGGCCTGCTGTGTGCCAGGCAATATTTTAATGCCGATAACCAAAAAGAAGACCATATCCGCTCAAGGATAAATGGTATGTGGAACGATATTGAATGGACCTGGTATGCGCGCGATGGCCGGGATAATTTGTACTGGCACTGGTCGCCAAATAATGGCTGGGCCATGAATTTCCCGATACGAGGGTTCAATGAATGTTTGATCACATACGTACTTGCTGCGTCGGGCGAAAGATATCCCGTTACCGCCGATGTTTACCACCGCGGCTGGGCGCAAAGTGATTTTTTTAAGAACGGAAAAACTTTTTACGGCCATGCATTGCCCCTCGGCTTTGATTATGGCGGCCCGCTTTTCTTTTCGCAATATTCTTTTCTTGGCTTAAACCCCAATGGCTTAAAAGACGAGTATGCCGATTACTGGGAACAAAACACCAATCACACCCTGATAAACCACGATTATTGCGTTGATAATCCCAAAAAATTCAAAGGCTATGGCCCGGATTGCTGGGGACTAACGGCAAGCGACAATTACGAAGGCTACAATGCCCACCAGCCCACCAATGATCTTGGTGTGATCTCACCAACAGCAGCACTTTCGGCAATTCCATATACACCGCAATATTCTATGCTTGCCCTGCGCCATTTTTATTATGATTTGGGTGATAAGCTATGGGGGGAGTACGGATTTGTTGACGCTTTCAGTGAATCGCATAACTGGTATGCAAAATCATACCTTGCCATTGACGAAGGCCCGATTGTGGTGATGATAGAGAATTATCGGAGCGGTCTATTATGGAATTTATTTATGAGCTGCCCCGAAGTGCAGCGCGGCCTTAAAAAGCTTGATTTTGAAAGCCCGGTGCTGAGGGAAAAATAGGTAGAATATTTGGGAGTATTTTGTGATTACCGGGAGCGTTAACCCAATCCCACCTAATCAACCAGCAACCAATTTAATTCGGCGATTCTTCTCCATCCCATTGTTACATTCTGCGCTTTATGTTTTAAATAAATTTAAGTACGTTTGGAGGAACGTGAATTAAACAATAAAAACTGACCTTACTGATTTAAAATGAAGTTATTTATTAAGAAACCTATAGCGCAGCTAATGGCTGCTTCGAAGGAGACGGAGAAAACCTTAAAACGAACGCTGGGTGTTGGTTCGCTTATTGCACTGGGCATTGGCGCTATTATTGGAGCAGGGATATTTGTGCGTACCGCAGCTGCAGCCGGTGAACACGCAGGCCCCGCAGTTACCATTTCATTCCTGATAGCCGCATCCGGTTGCGCGCTTGCCGGTTTATGCTATGCCGAGTTTGCCAGTATGATCCCAATAGCAGGTTCGGCCTATACTTATTCTTATGCCACAATGGGCGAATTTATCGCCTGGATCATTGGCTGGGATTTGGTGTTGGAGTATGCATTGGGCGCGGCGACAGTTGCCATTGGCTGGTCGCAGTATTTTAATGAGTTCTTGACCACTTTTTTCCATGTGCATATACCTTATTCTTTGTCGCATTCGTTTTTTGAAGTGTCAAACACTACAAGCGGTGTGTATGCAAGCGAATTTGGCGTCAGGGGTATTATTAATCTTCCCGCCATATTCATTATTTTGATGTTAACCTTGTTGCTTATCCGCGGCATGGCCGAATCGGCAATTGTGAACAATGTTATTGTGATCGTTAAGGTTGCCATTGTACTGATGATCATAACCCTGGGCTGGCACTATATCAATCCAATGTTCCATACCCCTTACATGATCCCTGCGGATGCCGGCAGTGTTAAGGTAAGCACTGGCGTAGTTAACTATGCCGACTCATTTAACCATGGCTGGCTCGGCGTGTTACGCGGTGCAAGCGTGGTTTTCTTTGCATTTATCGGTTTTGATGCCGTATCAACTGCGGCGCAGGAAGCGAAGAACCCGCAAAAGGATATGCCAAAAGGTATCCTGATATCACTTGTTTTTTGTACTATTTTGTACATACTTTTCTCCCACGTCTTAACCGGGCTGGTATCCTATAAGGATTTCCTGATAAAAGGTAAAGAAGCATCGGTTACGTACGCTATCCAGCATGCGATGCCGGGATATGGCTGGCTGGCCAATTTCGTTACGATTGCGATACTGGCAGGCTTTTCTTCGGTGATCCTGGTGATGCTGATGGGGCAAACCCGTGTATTCTACACCATGAGCACTGATGGGTTGATCCCTAAAATATTCTCCAGGCTGCACCCTAAGTTCCGTACGCCTTATAAATCGCAATGGCTGTTTTTTGTATTTGTATCGTGTTTTGCGGGTTTCATACCCGACAGGATCGTTGGCGACATGGTAAGTATAGGTACCCTGTTTGCATTCGTACTGGTGTGTTTTGGCATATTTATTTTACGGAGGACAGACCCGGGACTGGTACGGCCTTTTCAGACGCCCTGGTATAAGATCGTTTGCCCGCTTGGCGCTGCTATTTGTCTATGCATGATAGCGAGCGAGGGCTGGGAAAACTGGGCAAGGCTTATCGTTTGGCTGTTAATTGGCTTTGTTATTTATTTTGGTTACTCCATCAAAAAATCCCATGTCCGCCTGGGGACCAACGGGATTGTCAAAGATCCGCCGGAGCCGCAATTCATGGAGTAATATTATTGAAAACGATATACATATTTGTAACAAAAAAGGTTCTGCTTTGTCAGAACCTTTTTTTTACCTTGTAAAACCTTTTTTTAATAACCCTCTCGTTGCGCCACCACTAAGGTACGGCGCACGCGGTTAGAGAGGGCTGGGTGAAGCTGAATACACCAATGAAAACCGATAAAACCCTTTGGGTATTAGTATTTGTATGTATCATCAATTCCCTGGGCTTTGGTATCATCGTCCCGGTACTTTATACTTATGGCAAAACTTTTGGGCTTACCGGGATAACTCTTGGAGTATTAACGGCCTCGTTTTCAATTGCACAATTCTTTGCCACCCCGGTTTTAGGCTCGCTTTCGGATAAATGGGGGCGTAAGCCTTTACTGGTCATCAGCCTGGCAGGTACCTGCATCTCGTTTTTAATGTTTGCTGAGGCCCGCAGCTTAATTATACTTTTCGCTGCCCGTATACTGGACGGCCTGACCGGCGGCAACGTATCCGTAGCGCAAGCCATGGTAGCCGATACTTCCACATCCGAAAACAGGGCAAAAAGGTTTGGTATTTTGGGATCGTCTTTAGCTTTTGGCTTTGTCATCGGGCCGTTTATTGGGGGTGTATTTAATAAGATCAGCCCGCAGGCGCCCTTCTTTTTTGCCGCTGGTATATCGTTGATCGGTACGCTGTGCGCCGCCTTTTTATTAAAGGAAACCAATCCTACAAATAAAGAAACAAGGGTGAATTTCAAGGACAAATTTAAATTTAAATCCCTGCTCACCACCTTGAAACGGCCTACTATCGGCACGGCTATTTTTACTGGATTTTTGCTCACGATGGCGCAATTTACCATGATCATTGGCTTTCAAACCTTTAGTGTGGATATTTTAAAGATCACCCCATTAACCATGGGTTTCTTTTTGGCAGGGTTCGGTATTTGCGGCATCATTATGCAATTGAGCGTGCCATTTTTTATAAAAACATTTTCTTCCAAACCGGCCATATTGCTTTTTTCAACCCTACTATGTTTTGCGGCAATGTTTGTTTCCGGGTTTATTTCATTGTTGATCCCTTTTGCGGTTTGCCTTTGTATTTACGGCCTGTTCAACGGCCTGCGCAACCCTATGCTAAATGCTATTATTGCCGATAATATTGATAAAACGGAGCAGGGCAAAATATTGGGTATCAACCAGTCATATGCTTCCATCGGGCAAACGGTGGGGCCATTAACAGCGGGCGTGGCGGCAGCAGTTTCTGTACATAGTATATTCTTTTTATCATCTTTCTACATTTTAGTTGCATTTTTGCTTTGTTTCCGGTTAAAGTCAAAAGCATAAAACCTAAATTGCCATGCAGCCATTAATTTTCAGAGAAGTACTCTCGGTCACCATGATCCTTTTCGCGATCATTGATATACTGGGCGCCATACCTATCATTATCGAAATGCGCCAGCGTGTGGGGCACATCCAAAGCGAAAAGGCAAGTATCGCGGTATTAGTGCTGATGGTTGGCTTTTTATTTGGCGGGGAGGAACTGCTAAAAATTATCGGCCTTGATGTTTCTTCTTTCGCCATTGCCGGTTCGCTGGTGATCTTTATCATAGCGATGGAAATGGTTTTGGGCGTTAAATTCTTTAAGGAAGAGGCATCCTCAACAGCATCGATAGTGCCCCTGGCCTTCCCGCTCATAGCAGGGGCAGGCACAATGACCACCCTGCTTTCGCTAAAAACACAATACCAAACATCAGATATATTGGTAGGCATCGTTGCCAATACCCTGTTTGTTTACCTCGTACTAAAAAATGTAAAGTGGCTTGAAAAGCTATTGGGTAAAACAGGATTGAACATTTTAAGGAAGGCGTTTGGGATTATTTTGCTGGCGATTGCAATAAAGTTGTTTAGGAGTAATACTCATTTGTAATTTGAGCGTTAAAAATGAGAAAATTACTTTTTTGGAAACGGTTCACAAATATTACAACCTACACTTTGGGTGTATTAATAATTTTATACATATTTCTAAAAAAGTACACTAATGGATATTTTTACATATGGAGCATAATTGCAAGTTTACTTCTTGTACTTTCATTAATAGGGGAACTAATGGAATTTCTAACTAAAAAAAGCCTGAAAAATCGATAGGTTCTCCAATTACCGATCATTTCCGCTGTACGACCGACCTCAAATGCCCGAGCCACTTGGCATCGAAGATTTAGACGGCGCACGGCCTAACTATTATAACAAGCCCGACAGCGTGGCTCATAGCTTTCTTTTTCGCCAAGTAGTATTTTGGCATCATCGGGAACAAGCCGGTACGAATACATCGCCGGGTTGCCGCATATTACACATACGGCCTGTAGCTTGGTTACTGATTCGGCGATAGCCATGATGGCCGGGACAGGGCCAAAAGGCTGCCCCCTGAAGTCCATATCAAGCCCCGCAACTATTACCCGTACACCTTTATTGGCCAATAAGTTGCAAACCTCGGGCAATTCCGCGTCAAAAAATTGGGCCTCGTCAATGCCTATTACCTGCACATCGCCAGCCAGTAATAATATTGACGAAGCATTTTCAACCGGTGTGGAAGGGATAGAATTCGAATTGTGCGATACAAGGGCGTTTGCCTGGTATCTTGTATCTGTTTTAGGACTGAATATTTCTACCCTTAACCTGGCTATCCTGGCCCTGTTTAACCGCCTGATCAGTTCTTCTGTCTTTCCGGAGAACATGGCGCCGCAAATCACCTCTATGCTTCCGCCAGGTTCACTCTTACGTTTAAAAACATCTTCTTCTTTCGTCATTCGATCATTAAGTCATCAGGTCATTAAATCATTGAGTTATTAGTCTATTTGCAGCAGATATCTTCCTATTATTGTTAGCAAATTTGCCAAACTAATGACCTAATGACTTAATGACCAAATGACATAGATGTCCAAATATCAGAATTTAATCTTATTTTTGGTTGCCATTTTCTAACATTGAGACATGAAGCAAAAGGAAGTATTTAAAAAGATAGGTGGAATTATACAGGAGCTGAATGACCAATACGAATACCTTAAAACGGTACCGGACGATTTAAATGACCTGGAACTCGAACTGTTTGTTTCCAACGCCCATTTCCTGACAGACCACATCGAAATTTTAAGTAAACTTAATTTACAAAACGTTAAAACTAAAAAACCGCCTGTCGAAAAAACAGAGACAAGCCGCGAGCAAAAATATTTTGAACCCGTAGTGCAGCAAATGAAGCACGCCGGGGCAACGGATGAAAAGCCGTCAAAGAGTTCGGATAAACCAGTTGAAATAACTTTTACCCCGGAAGAAAACACCGATGTTCTTCCCGTATCGTACCTTAATCCGGAACCCGGAACTCAGCTTGAGCCGTATGCGCAGATACATGAAGAACCCGAAACGATAAGGCACGAACTGATCTTAGATGATAGTCAGAACTGGGATGAAGATGAAATGCCCGATGAAGATGTTCGTTATGATAATGAGGAGTTAAAAGAGACGAGAAAAAGAAAACCGATTATTCCTGCGGATGTGGTCGATGACGTTGCTGAAATAAATGAAGTAAAAGCGGCCGATAAGAAACAGGAAACTAAAACGGAAGAGCAGGAAGTGCTCACTATTAATCAAAAGATCTCATCGCAGCTTGGCGATAAAGCATTGGGAATGACCGAGCAATTAAGCGCAAAGCCTATAAGCGATATAAAACTGGCAATTACGCTGAACGATAAATTGCTTTATGTAAAGGATTTGTTTAATGGTTATAACCTGGCATACAGCGAAGCGATTGAAATACTGAACCGCTTTAACACCCTTGAAGAAGCTATGCGCTTTTTAAAAACCAATTATGTTACCAAAAATAATTGGGACGGTAAGCCGGAAACCACAGGGAAGTTTTACGCGCTTTTGAAACGAAGGTATACTTAGTTTGGTTAGTAGCAGGTTTTAGTGGCAGTAGCAGTATTTGCCACACGCTATTTTGAAACTGCTACTGCTACCAAAAAATGGTAAAAGACTGCCACTAAAAACTGCTACTGTTACTATTTAAAAGACTGCCACTAAACGATCCCCATCCTGTTTGAATCCAGTTTTAGCAGGACAAATAGTAGCAAAGTAAAACTTAAAAGCGATGAACCGCCGTAGCTGATAAATGGCAGCGGGATGCCGATAACCGGCGCCAAACCAATGGTTGTTGCAATATTAATAAATACATGGAAAAAGATAATTGAAGCCACGCCATAGCCATAGATTCGTGAAAATGGCGATCGCTGCCTTTCGGCAATAAAAATTATCCGCAGCACTAAAAACAAAAACAGGCCGATAACCACTACCGATCCGGCAAAGCCCCACTCCTCGCCTACTGTGCAAAAAATAAAATCGGTGCTTTGCGCCGGGACAAACGAATATTGTGTTTGAGTTCCATGCAGGTAGCCTTTGCCCCAAAGCTTGCCCGAGCCTATTGCAATTTTCGACTGGTTTACATTATAACCTTTTCCTTTTAAGTCGCTGGTGATGCCTAATACCAGGGATATGCGCACCTTTTGGTGCGGCTGCAAAACATCATTATAGATAAATTTAACACTAAATACAAATACTACGCAAATGGCTAACCCGGTAATTACGGTGACCGCCAGGCGCCTGTTTCTCCGGAATAATAATATGATCAGCAAAGCCAGTATGCTGATGGTCGCAATGACATATAAAGGGCTAAACAAAATTGAAGTTAAAAAAAGCACAATGAATAACGCGCTGATGATCAAAAAATACGGAGAAAGGCCCTCGCGGTATAAAACAAAAATAAGGGAATAAAAAACCAGTGTTGAGCCAACATCCGGCTGCAGCAGGATAAGCAACATCGGCAAACCTATTATCGCAGCCGCGATAAAAAATGACCGTAAATCGGAGACCCTAACATTTGTACCACTTAAATACCGGGCTAAAAGCAGGCAGGCGGTAAATTTCGCAAACTCCGCCGGCTGCAACCTGAACCCGCCACCTAAAGATATCCAGGCACGATTACCCCCTACATTTCGGCCTACAACCAATACCAGTATGAGCAATAAGATGGTTATTCCGTAAAAAGCAGGCGACAAGGCAGTAATAAACCGGCTCTCGAGCAGCAAAATTACTATCCCTATAACTATTGAGATGATTATAAAAAGGAACTGCTTGCCATAGTTGGTAGAGAAATCGATAATGCTGGGGTGCCGCGGATCAAAGACAGCAGCGTGGATATTGAACCACCCAATGGTGCACAGAACCAGGTAAATAAATACCGTGACCCAGTCAACATTAAAAAAGAAACTGCGCTGGTTATTCATCTTCTTTATTTTTGACCTGTACTGCCAAATACTTGTTTGCTGTATCTTTTTTCCCGTTACCGGATGCGCTTTTTAAATTTTGATGTTTTAGCAACGAATCCCTTTTTACTTTCCTGAGGCTATCGGCAGTTCTCTCTTTTATCTTATACGAAAGATCAGGAAGCTTATTGGCATTTTCAAAATATTCAGGCGTAATGCCCGATTCGCGGCTTGATACGCTGCCTCTGAGGTATTTTTCAACTATGAAGCTGGCTATTGGGGCCGCCCAGTGTGCGCCCTCCCCCGAGTTCTCCACTACCACAGCGATGGCTATTTTAGGATTGTCGCGTGGAGCAAAAGCAACAAATACCGAATTAGCCTCGCCATGCGGGTTTTGCGCCGTCCCGGTTTTTCCGCACATCACTATACCCGGTATCTTCGAGCGGATACCCGTACCCCTGTCAACCACAGCCTGCATCCCATTGATCACCGGCTCAAAATACGTTGAGTCTATCCCCACATAATTTCGTTGGGTATATTCCTTTTTAATTACGTTTTCGGCCCCAATGGCTTTAATTAAATGCGGTTTATAATAATACCCATGATTGGCGATAGTACATTCAAGGTTGGCCATTTGCAAAGGCGTGGCCTCCAGCTCGCCCTGGCCAATTGCCAGGGAAATAATGGTGCTGGAGTGCCATCCGCCGTGTTTGTAAACATTATCATAATGCAATGGGGTAGGTACATTGCCCCTGGATTCGCCGGGCATATCAAGGCCAAGTTTTGATCCTAATCCAAATTTATTAACGTTGGCGCGCCAGTTTGCAAAAGTCGCTTCCGTTTGCCTGGTACCGTTATGGTCCAAAATCCTTTGAAAAACCATGGAAAAATAGCCATTGCACGATTCGGCCACTGCACTGCTTAAATTTACCAATCCGTGCGCTTCGCCATTATTACAGGGTATCCTGCGGTTACCGGCCTTGTAATATCCCGGGCAAAAATAGGTGTCTTGCGGTGTGATAATACCTTCCTGTAAAGCAATGAGCGCACTGAGCGGCTTGAATGATGAGCCCGGCGGGTATTTTGCCTGGATGGGCCTTATGAAGAACGGGTTGTAAACATCAGCATACATTTTTGCTGCATTGTTGCCGCGCTCGCGCCCTACCATTAAGTTAGGATCGTAGGTGGGGCTGCTTACATAACATAATATTTCGCCTGTTGAGGGCTCAATGGCAACAATACTGCCCACCTTATTTTGCATCAGTTGTTCCCCAAACTTTTGTATGGTTATGTCTAATGACGAAGTTAAGCGCTGCCCGGCTACTGCAGCGGTATCATATAAGCCATTTGCGTAATGGCCCTTGGGTTTATTCCTGGAGTCGACCATTAGATTTTGCACCCCCCGTTGCCCCCTCAAAACGGCTTCGTATGATTTTTCAACACCAGTAACCCCGATATAATCCCCCGGTTGGTAATACCCGCCATATCGTTTTATATCCCGGTCGGTAACTTCCCCAATATAACCCAAAAAATGCGCAGCTACCGAGTCAGGATAGGTGCGCAAATACCTCGTTACGGGGGAAAAACCGGGAAATTCTGATAACCTTTCCCTTATCGAAGCAAAAGTTTGGGCAGGGATCTGTTTTTCGAAACCTGAGGGCAAGCTGGGCGAATATTTCATGGCCTTGGCCCATCGTCTATAAAATTCGGGTTTATCAATGCCTAACAAATGGCAAAACTCAACCGTATCGAACGGTTTAACCTGGTTAGGGGTTACCATAATATCGTAAAACGGCACATTTTGTACCAGCGTTTTTCCATTACGGTCTAATATCGACCCGCGCTCAGGAAATATTATATTATGGCGAAGCACATTTTTACTGGCATATAGCTCGTAACGGTCGTCAATTATCTGGATATAAAATAGCCTCGCAAGCAGTATAATAAATATGGTTATAAAAATTCCCGCTATGATGTAGCGGCGTTCAAAAAAACTATTCATTTACGCTCTTTCTTTCTGAAAAACAACAAACCCGAAATTAGTATTAAAAAGATTGTAAATATTGAACTCAATAAGAACCGGCTTAGTGTATATTGAATTTCCGAAAACCTAAACGCCTCGATATTGAAAAGAAAAAAATGATGAAACAGCGTAAGGGTTAATGTATACGTAAAAAACCACCTGAAACCCATAATACTTAATGTTGGTTCGGGTTCATTGTCAAAACCATCTTTCTGAACGGTGATGCTGATAAATATGATCCGTACAAATGCCAGTATTACACAAGCGGCGGCATGTAATCCCGGTGAATCATAAAAGGCATCGATGGTTAAGCCCATGATAAATGCCAGCGCAAACAACACCACATTTGGCGTCTCGAAAGGCAGTAACAAAATAAACAGGATATACAGGTATGGGGTGGAAAGGTTATACAGTGAGATGTTTTTAAGTAAAAAAACCTGTATAAAAACCAATACCACAAACCTCACCAGGTTTATCACAATGCTTTTACTCATCTTTCTTTTGCTGGGCCTCCAGTCCCTGTTGTTCTGTCGCAAATTTATTGTTGACAACGTTAACGTAGTCCAGTTTGGTGAAATCAACAGCGAGCGCTACTTCCATGGTCAGCGAAACACCGCCGGCCTTTGTATGAAGATTGCTTATTTTCCCGATAGGTATCCCCGCGGGGAAAAGCGAATATCCCGATGTTACCACCAGTTCGCCTAATTTTGGAAGTGCGTTGTTTGATACATCTTTCAGCACGCCCCTATGCGGGTTCAGGTCGTCGCCCCACTCTATGTATCCGATCTCCTTGTTTTTTGCCAGCATTGCGCTAAACTGCGAATCTTTGTGCAGTAACGACTGTACTACTGCAAAATGGCCGGAAACAAAAACCACTTTTCCGACAATCCCTTTATCACAAATAACACCCATACCCTTTTCAATACCCTGGTCGCTGCCCCGGTTAAGGGTAAGATAATTATTGCTCCGGTTAACCGAGTTATTGATCACTTTGGCCTGGATATATTCATATTGTTGCTTGTAGACCGTATCCGTTACTTTATGCTTTGTAACTGTATCAACATATAACGAAGATTTAATCTGGTTCCGTAATTGCGCATTTTCCCGCGCCAAGCTATCATTAACCTCTTTTAGCGACAAATAGCCAGAAAATTCGCTAAACTTCGCATAAAGGCTACCGGTAATTTCACCGGATGAGTTAATAAAAGTGGCTTTTTGGAAGGAATTATATTTTACGTAGATGACGAGCGAAGTAACCTCGAAAATGAGGAACAAAAAAAATGCGTTATACTTACTGATAAATATCCAGAGGTTACGCATGGGTTAGTGAGATTTGAGATATGAGATGTGAGACTGAAAAACCTTTTATTTATCTCAATTCTCATATCTCACATCTCATATCTGATTATTGCATTAAAAATTTAAAATTCCCAATATTTTTAAGCGCTGTACCTGTTCCGCGGACTACGGCGCGCAACGGGTCTTCGGCTACGTGAACGGGCAGTTTGGTTTTGGCGGCTATGCGTTTGTCGAGGCCACGCAGCAAAGCGCCGCCGCCGGTTAAATAGATACCGGTTTGATAAATATCTGCCGATAGCTCTGGCGGCGTTATTTCTAAAGCTTTCAGGATGGCTTCTTCAATTTTTGAAATTGATTTATCAAGGCAATGTGCGATCTCGGTATAGGAAAGCATGATCTGTTTTGGTACACCGGTCATCAGGTCGCGGCCCTGGACTGCAAAATCAGGCGGTGGATCGGCCAGTTCAGGCAATGCGGCGCCAACTTCTATTTTTACTTTTTCGGCCGTACGATCGCCTATCATGATATTATGCTGGCGGCGAATATATTGAACAATATCTGAGTCGAAGTTATCACCCGCTACACGGATGGACTGATCACAAACAATACCCGACAGAGCTATAACAGCGATCTCGGTAGTACCGCCGCCAATATCAATGATCATGTTTCCCATTGGCTCCTCCACGTCAATACCAATACCTACCGCAGCGGCCATAGGTTCGTGGATGAGGTAGACCTCTTTGGCGCCGGCAATTTCGGCGGAGTCGCGCACGGCGCGTTTTTCAACCTCGGTAATACCCGATGGAATGCAGATCACCATACGTAAAGATGGAAAGAACCACCCTTTACCATGGTTGATCATCTTTATCATGCCGCGTATCATGTGCTCAGCGGCATTAAAGTCGGCAATAACGCCGTCCTTCAAAGGGCGCACCGTACGAATATTGTCGTGCGTTTTACCTTCCATTTGCATGGCCTGCCGGCCAATGGCGATTACTTTGTTTGTTGACCGGTCGAAGGCAACGATTGATGGTTCGTCGACAACAACTTTATCATTATGTATTATGAGGGTATTTGCGGTACCTAAATCAATAGCGATTTCTTGTGTAAAAAAGTTAAATAAACCCATTTGGTGTTAATTGAAAATTAGCTGCAAAATTAAAAATTTAAAAGCACGAATTCCACGAATGTAAGCTAATTAAAACGAATTAATCAGCAAGAATGTTACGAATTTTATTTGTACCCATTTTAAAGAATTAATGCCGTTTTTATTGCCTAATCCTTTCTTCCTCAGCCGATGCTCTTTTAATATTATTAATTCTTCCAATTCCTATAATTCGTATTAATTCGTGTAAATTAGTGTCCGATGTCTATCGGTATCAATGTTTAAAATGGCGTACGCCGGTTATTACCATACTGATATTTTTCTGGTCGCACATTTCAATTGAAAGCTTGTCGTTTATTGATCCCCCGGGCTGAAGCACCGCTAAAATTCCGGCATCAGCAGCCAATTCAACGCAATCAGGAAAAGGGAAAAAAGCGTCAGACGCCATCACCGCGCCATTAAGGTCGAAACCAAAGCTTTTTGCTTTTATTACCGCTTGCTTTAATGAATCAACCCTCGAAGTTTGGCCGACGCCGCTTGCCAGTAACTGGTTGTTTTTCGCAAAAACAATAGTGTTCGATTTGGTATGTTTCACTACTTTGTTAGCGAAAAACAAATCCCTTAACTCATGTTTAGTAGGTTGCCTGTTTGTAACGGTTGTCATTTGTTCCGGTCCTTCTATCACTTCGTCCTTGTCCTGTTCAATCACCCCGTTCAGCAGTGTCTTAAATTGCTTTGCCGGTAACTCAACCGGCTGACGGATGAGTATAATACGGTTCTTTTTCTCTTTTAGTATCGAAATGGCGTCGTCAGTATAGGCCGGCGCTATTAAAACCTCGTAAAATATTTTGCTGATCTCCGTCGCAGTGTCGGCGTCAATTTCATCATTGGCGATGATTACCCCGCCAAAAGCCGATACGGGGTCGCAGGCCAGCGCATCTATCCAGGCCTCTTTTATAAAATTACGCGAAGCAATCCCGCAGGCATTGGTATGTTTTAATATGGCTATCGTTGGCTCGGTAAATTCATCGATCAAAGCTACTGCTGCATCAACATCTACCAGGTTATTGTACGATAGTTCCTTGCCGTGTAATTTGGTGAACATGGCATCCAGGTCGCCGTAAAACACGCCTTTCTGATGCGGGTTTTCGCCGTAACGCAAAACCTGGCTGGTTTGTATGCTTTCTTTAAAAACGGGCAAAGGCCCTTCCTGGTTAAAGTATTGAAATATGGTGGTATCGTAGTGCGATGAAGTGTTGAAAGCCTTGTGGGCAAACATGCGGCGCTGGTCGATGGTGGTTTCGCCGTGCTGCGTTTTTAAGATATTCTCCAGTTCCGTATAGTCTTTTTTCGATGCGATGATTACCACATCTTTAAAGTTTTTTGCAGCAGCCCGAATGAGCGAGATACCGCCAATATCAATTTTTTCGATGATCTCATCTTCTTCGGCGTTTGACCTTACTGTTTCTTCAAACGGATAGAGATCAACAATAACCAGGTCGATCTGGGGGATCTGGTATTGGGCAAGCTGCTGCTCATCATTTTCAAAGTTCCTGCGCGCCAGTATGCCGCCAAACACCTTGGGGTGCAGCGTTTTAACACGCCCGCCCAATATGGAAGGGTACGATGTAAGGTCCTCAACAGCAATAACATTAACCCCCAGGGTACGAATAAATGTTTCGGTACCCCCGGTTGAATAGATGTTTACACCGAGGCGGTTTAATTCGTAAATTATAGGCTCTAAATTGTCTTTGTAATAAACTGAAATTAAAGCATTTTTTATTTGAACAGGGTGGGTCATTGACAGCAAAATTTTTGAGCCGCAAAGGTAATGAATGTCATTGGGTCATTAGTCATTGGTCATTAGTTTTTTTAATAATAATCGCGGTTACAATCAATGCACAATGTCGTGGCCAAAATCGATGACTCAATGACTAATGACTAATGACTAATGACTAATGACCAATTATTGTGTCCTTGCATTGTCGATAAATGTTGACCGTATATCCGACTGGTCGTTTATCGTTCTATAAAATTCATCGAGGTAATTGGTCATTTCCTTTTTTGACGCCGGGGTAAACAGACTAAAGCTATTGATGGCAGCATAGATGTTTGCTTTTTGTTTATTAAAAATGGCCATAATAGCGTTTAGTTCTTCAACGCTTCGCGGAAAACCCCGGTATAGCCGGTCGCGTACACTTTCAATACCCAGTCTTTCGTCCGGCACTGCATAAGTGGTGTTTACGAATCCCGAATAATCAAAATCATAAGGGACTATGTAAGGCCGCGTTAACGAATCGGTTTTGGAGTGAAGCAATTTGATGTTATGACAAACAGGGACTGACCAGTCGGTATTACCGATCATGTATTCAAAAACCGAAACCAGTGTGGTTTGAGCGCGATCAGTGGCTTCGGTCGCGAATTTCTTCCCGGTCCAATCCACACAGCCATTTCTTTTAGCCAACTGCTTGATGTCTTCAGTCATAAAAGCATGTTGTTTTATTGTTTTCTTTTTTCCGCTGCTATCCTGGTAACTCAAATTCAAAAGCCGCACACGAAAGCTTTTGTCACTGATCATGTTGTAAATTTTATAGATCATATATTCCTTCAGGAGGTTCTGATCATCCTGCCAGGTAGTCATACAGGTACTTACCAATTTGATGGACTTGAAGGAGTAAAAAGCCGAAGCAGGATTTTTATCATAAATAAGTTTCAGTGGCGGCAGATAGCAATATCCCCGCCTGAAATGCCCCCGCACTTCCAGCAAGAGATGGTCGTTTATCTCTGATCCATCGTCAAGTTTGCAGCTGAACGTGGCTGGGAAAACACGGCCGACCTTATCTTTTTCAGCCATTACCTTTTTTATATTGAACGTCAGCGTCGCATTTATCGTGGCCGTGTCCGTAAAAAATTTTACTTTGTCAATAGATTTCTGGGCATAGGTAATGCTGCTACTGGTGATGATCAGAAACAATAATGCTGCAAAAAAAGATTTCATGGCTGTAAAGTTTATGGTTTAAAAAGAACATTAAATATAAAAATAATATATTAAAATAAATCTTTTTGCAGGTCAATTGTCTTAATCTCACCCTCGCACATGCGGGGTTCCTAACAGGACGCTAAACACTTGTTTGATTTTGAAGCTACCAACCAAACATCCTTACCGGATGATCGGCGCAGTTTTCGTTCCCGTCAGGACGTATAGCTGGCAAAAAAAAAGCCATTTTCGAGTTTCCGGGAATGCTTGATACCGAAGCGGCAATTAAAATGCACCAATAAATTCCAGCGCCGGTTTATTGCGCGTATGAGTTAAAAAATATTACAAGAAACACATCACCTATCTTACCACTTTAATAAATGTTGATTTTGCTTTAGAAGGATCGTTTATCGTTTTGTAGAACTTATCAAGGTACCCGGTCAGGTCTCTTTTTGATGACGGGGTAAACAAATTAAAATTATTGATCATGGCATATATCGCTGCTTTCTGCTTGTTAAAAACATCAAATACCTGATCTAATTCTTCACGTGTCGCTGGTTGGCCCATGTAAAGACGTTCCCTGACACTTTCCAGCTCCAAACGGGGGTCAGGCGATGAGTAATTGGTAAATACAAGCCCCGAAGAATCAAAATCGTAAGGAACGGCTAAGGGCCGTGATAATGAGTCGCTCTTAGACCGGATAACCCGGATATTATGGGTAGGCATCCCCCAGTCGGTATTACCGATCATATATTCAAAAACGGCAACAGTAATCATTTGGATGCGGTCCATGCTATTAATCCCGGTTTTCTTCACCGTCCAATCCACGCAATCATTTCTTTTGGCGACTTCTTTAATATCTTCCAGCATGAATGCATGCTCCGTAACGGTTTTTTTCTTGCCGCTGCTGTCCCGGTAGCTCACGTTCAGCAGGCGCGCACGAAAACTTTTATCGGTGATCTGGTTATAAATTTTATAGATCATATATTCCTTGAGCAGGTTTTGCTCACTTGGCGGATCTGGCATACATGAACTAACCAGTTTAACAGATTTCAGCTTATAAAAAGCATCAGTTGGATCGTTTTTATAAATAAGCTTGAGCGGGAGCAAAGTACAATATGCCCTCCTTGAATGCCCCCTTAGTTCTACAGAGATATGGTCGTTAATTTCTGAACCATCATCCATTTTGCAGCTGAATGTCCCCGGATAAATCAGGCCCAGTTGATCTCTTCCAGCCAATATTTTTTTCATATTAAGCGTAAGGGTCGCGTCGATAACGGAGGTGTCTTTAAAAAACTTTACTTTATCTATCGCTTTCTGGCCGTAAACAAGCGTAACGGTAACTAAACATAGCAATGCCGCAAAAAAAGATTTCATAGTTTTAAGAGTTAGTGTTAATAGTTAATTTTTAAAAATGTTTTATACGTCTCGGTTATTACGGCGCAACTTCTTCAATTACGTGCCCCACTGAACCACTTGGCATCTGTATGTGCAGCATGGACGCGATGGTCGGCGCAATATCTGTCATATAAACCTCCCGATTGGTATGGCCGGGTTTTACATTCCATCCATACCAAAGCAGCGGGATATGTGAATCATAAGGATTCCATTCACCATGTGTTGTGCCACCGGTTTCAAATCCTTCAATCCATTGCGGTTTAAAAAGGATCTGGATATCCCCGCTACGCGGGGGATAATACCCGTTTGTTGCCGCAGTTTTTATAGTGGCATTCAGTGTTGTTTCATTTACTTTATCCAAAGCAAATGCCCGGTACACACCTTCCTGCGCCACTACATAATTCAGCACAACCTTGTTTACCGAGTCCTTATTTAATCCAAGTTGTTTTATCAGGTTGCGGTTTAGGTGCACCTGGTAATTTGAAACATCGAGCACCACCTTGTCTGCGCCAAATTTAACCTTCAACAATTTATTTAATGTATCCGCGTAAGCTGCATCAAGTGCGTTTCCGGCTGGTATTTTGTGCTGATTAAATAAGAAAAAGGGAACATGGGACGCGCCGTGATCAGCTGTTAAGAAAACAAGATATTGACCTTTTCCCACTTTAGCATCCAGGAAATCAAGGAGGTGGGCAATATCCTGGTCAAGCCTCAAAAAAATATCCTCGGCCTCTACTGAATTCGGGCCGAATGTATGGCCCACATAATCAGGGGTCGAAAAGCTTATCGTAAGCATATCGGTGCCCGGGCCCGTGCCCAATTGCTCCCCGTTTATGGCTGCCTTTGCCATATCAACCGTAAAACTGTTACCGTACGGGGTTACATGTATGGCGTTATAATTTTTGCCGATAAATGGTTTCAGGCTATACGGGAAGCCCTTTGCTTCGCGCCCAAATGGTCGATGTTCATACGGTTCCACGTCAGGGGTGCTTTGGGTATAGGTATCAATCGGGTAAAGCGTATTCCAGTCGAGGGCGTAATATTGATCAACTAATTTTTTTTGGTTCAGGTCCTGGAGCCATTTTGGCAATTCGGTAATATAATACGACGACGATATCCAGTTGCCGGTGGTGTCATCAAACCAGTAAGCAGCATTTGCGGAGTGGCCGGCCGGTAAAATGGCGGCGCGGTCTTTAAGCGCTATGCCGATAACCTTGCTGTGAAAATTGGTTGCCAACCGCAGCTCGTCGCCAATAGTGGTTACCAATAAATTGTGAGGGCTCATCTGGCCGGCTTTTGACGGGCTTCCTATCGTTGTTACCTGGTCGTCCCCGGTACAATAAGCATCTGCCGATATATCATAATCCCACCATTCATTACCCGTAATACCATCAATGGCCGGAACTGACCCGGTGTAAATACTGGTATGCCCGCACGCAGTTACGGTTGGTATATAGGGGATCATGGTATTATTGCATGAAAACCCATTGCCGATGAGCCGCTTAAAACCTCCGTTATCCTGGTAACGGTCGTAATACCGGTACAGGTAGTCCCAGCGCATCTGGTCAATAACAATACCGACTACAAGTTTTGGCCTCGGGATACCTGTTTGTGAGGAAGCGGAGTTAGGGGTATTGTTTTGCGCATTGACTGCCAATGCGGAACAAAAACAAAAAATTACAAGCAAAAATTTGAACATGCAATTAGGTTTGTTAAATTAATAGAAAATTAAAAAGGTGTCTCAGAAAAACTAAGAATTAAAAATACCAAAAAATATTAAACAAAATAGAAAATGAAGTAATATCTTAGATAAAATATCAGCAATGGCGAGAGTCGGGGATAAAAGAGCGAGGAATCAAGAATAAGGAATAGGAAAATGGCATCAGGAATACATTCAAAGAAATAAATTAAATAAAACAAAAAATAAAAATGCAAAAGGAAGATTCGCTCGCAAGCGAAATAACAGATGATATACCGGCTGCGAAACCGGCTGAGCAAAAAGTACCTAAAGTGGGGTATGCCTCAGAATTCAAAAAGAGCAAGCACCACCTGGCTGGGGTACAAACTATGTTCAAAAATTCATCGTCAAATCACCAGCGGTTAAGTATGATGGCCGACAATAAAGCATTCATCATGATTACTGTGAACTCGATCATCATATCGGTAGCTATCGGCCTGTTTATTGGGAAATTTGTACAGATCCCTCACATCATCTGGCCAACTATTTTATTAGTGTTAGTGAACATCGCGGCTATCATTTATTCTGTACTTGCTACAAGGCCAAATATCCCAGGCGGCACTTTTACCCGCGAACAGGTCGACAATAAAACGGTGAACCTTTTGTTTTTTGGCAGCTATTATAAAATGACCTTGCCGGAATATGAGTACGGCATTAGGCAGATGATGGACGACAGCGAATTTTTGTACGGCAGCCTTATCAAAGATATTTACTGGCAGGGCAGGACTTTAGGACGCAAGTTCCGTTTGCTTCGGATATCTTACGATATATTTATGTATGGTATAGCCCTTTCGGTGGCTGGTTACCTGGTGGCATCTTTTATGTAAGCGGGCAAGTTCAATAGGCGTAGAGACGTAAACTCATTTCTTATGCCCTTTGTGATGGTGGTGCTTTTTCTTTTCGTGCCCCTCGTGTTGTACGTCGAGAACCAGTTTTTCCGAACCGCCCGTACCACGCTGCTCCAGGTCATAATATAAGCCTTCGTCCGAAAGATCAAGTGTATGGGAGTTTTCCCAATCATGGTCGGCAATTTTTTGCAGCCGCTCAATAACGTCCACGTCATGTATTTCAATAGCCAGCTCGCGGCGGTGGTCGAAACTACCGGGCGTGAGGTTAATAGAGCCGATGATAGCCCTGCATCCATCGGCCAGCAGCATTTTTCCATGCAGTTTCAGATGCTTCAGCTTATGTATTTTGATGCCAACATCATCCATAATACGCAGGCCGCCCACGCCTTCCACTATTTTTTCCATCTTAAGGGTATGGGGCGGCGTAGCCATGATGTGTACTTTTACCCCGCGGCTTGCCGCGCGGACCATGCGCTCAATGATCACGAGGTCCTGGAAACGCTCATTCTGCACAAACAAGGTGTGCTTTGCCTGGTCAATAAACCTGGCTATGCGTTCGCGTCCGTTCAGGCTGCACCATATAAGGTAAGCTTCATCACCGGGATCAAATTCTGTCCGGGTCCAGTCGGCCTCAAAGCATAGCACAATTTCTTTCACTTCGTGCGGATGTGTAGTTAGGATAGCGTAATCCCTTGTTTCTGTAAGGTTTTTGGTTTCCCAGTTCAATGATTTCACAAATGCCATCCGCTCATCTATCACCATTGATTTTTCGTGTGTAATTATAAAGCTTGGATTGCTGTCGCGCACTTCTATCCCGGCTGCTTCAAGCAACTCCCGGGTGTTCCCGTTTTCCTCCTCGCCGTTTCTCCTGGATGGGTTGAGCATCACTTTTACCGCAACGCCCCGCGCCTTTGCAGCAATAACCGAATTCACCAATTCGGGATCTGAAAACAGGAACATTTTTATCAATATGGATTTAGTCGCATCGTTGATAGCGTCAACAATTGACTTTATTGTATCGTCAGGAAAAACGATGATTGAACGTTGAAACATGATCTTTATGGGTTAAAATCAATTCTGTTTGCCGGGTATCTAATAAAAAGCGTAAGCTACGAAATAATTTTGTGAGATGGATGTTTTGCAATCGACTGCATGGTAAAAAGATCGGCATAAACCCCTCCCTTTAACATCAGCTCGTCATGGGTGCCTTCTTCAGCCACACAGCCTGCCTGCAGCACAACTATTTTGTCTGCGTCACTAATGGTACTGAGGCGGTGGGCAATAGTAATAACCGTACGCCCTTCCATTAATTGTTCCAGTGCTTCCATAACAATTTTTTCTGCTTCCACGTCGAGCGACGCGGTAGGCTCGTCCAAAATAAGGATGGGCGAATTGCGCACCACCGCCCTGGCAATCCCTATCCGCTGCCGCTGTCCGCCCGAAAGCGTTAAGCCGCGTTCTCCTACCATCGTATCGTAACCATGGGGCATTTTGCTTATAAATTCGTGGGCGTTTGCCAGCTTCGCCGCTTCAATGATCTCTTCGTCGGTCGCATCGGGCCGGCCATAGGCAATATTTTCCCTTACGGAACCAAAGAAAAGCACAGTATCCTGCAAAACAAAGCCTATCTGTGACCGCAGCCCGTCAAGGGTAAAATCAGAAATGTCCCTCCCGTCTATCAACACCCGACCGCCCGTAGGATCATAAAAACGGGCGATCAGGCTCACTATGGTCGATTTTCCGCCGCCCGTTGGCCCACAGATACCTATGCGTTCACCTGTATTTATTTTGATATCTACACACTTTAAAACGGGAGACTCGGGGTTGTAGGCAAAAGAAACGTTTTCAAAAACAATATTCCCGTTCAACCGGCCCGGATCAACCGCTTCGGGCTTTTCAGCTACTACGATCTCTGTTTCCAGGATGCTCTGTATCCGCTCCAGCGCCACCGTTGCCTGGGCTATTGTGCTGGCCATCTTGGCGAGGTCCTGCACGGGGGAAAAGAATTTATTCATGTACCACAGGAAAACAGTTAATGAACCTACTGTCATTACGCCTTTAAGTACAAGGCTTGTTCCCTGCCACAATACCAGGGCGGTACAAAAAGAAACGGTAATAGTTATTACGGGCGAAAGCACCGACTTCACCCGCCGGGCCTTTAACGCCGCGCCAACCGTTTCCATGCTTACTTTTGTAAGCCTGCTTTCTTCCAGCTCCTGACGGCCAAAGGCATTAACCGCGCGGATAGATTCAAGGCCCTGCTGCAATACAGCCAGCATATTACTCTGGTCCATCCGTACTTCGTGGGTCGCCTTTTTCATTACTTTTTTAAAGCGTGCTACAAACAGCAATAAAAATGGCGTAACGCCTATAGCCACCAGCGTAAAGCCGGCATTTAAGTAAAACATAAGGCCAAGCATGCCGACAATAGTGAGCGTATCAACAAACATGTTCATTAATGTCGAAGAGGCAAAGTCCTGTATGGTCGAAACGTCGGAGGTGATGGTACTAAGCAATTTCCCGGTCTGGTGCGTGTCATAGTATTCCAGCGAAAGCCTTTGAAGATGGTGATATATGCGTCTTCTCATATCGTTTGAAACATATTGCGCCACACTTTCAGTAAAATAATTATCTATATAACTGGCAAGCGCGCCAATTGCCGCCATCATTATCATGCTGACGCCCGCAACTGCCGCAAATTGTATCCTGTTTTCAGCGGGAAAAACGTCATCCATCCACCTGAGCCAGTGCGGCAAACTGCGATGGCCAACCACGTTATCAATAATTATTTTTAATGGCCAGGGCGCAGCAAGGCTCATGGCAGTTTCAACCAGCATTGCAAGGAAAATGATAAGCAGCCACTTTTTATAGGGGCTTACCATTGTCCAGACCAGTTTCGCGAGGCTTTTTGAGGGAATACTATTCCCTGTGGCTAAGTCAGCAGGTGTATTTGAGAATCCGCTTTTCATCAAATAGTTAATTATTTTTTTGCGTTATTTCCCCTGTTAAAGATTCTTTGAGGTTAGAGGCAGGACTATTACATGGTATGAATGCCTTTTTAACCCCTTGTCAATTCTTATAAAATCTGTTCGTGATATGATAGCGTCATTAAACCCTGATATTCAATATTCAAATATAACAATTGACGCGACTATAACAATAATATTAGAGGGGAAAATACCTACTAAATTATTTTTTTTTCTTTAAAAAAGCGCGCGGTCCGAAAAAAATAGCCAGATGAATATTACAGCCCGGCCTCCTGATATTCAACCATGATAGCGTCTTCATATAATTGTTAAATCTAATTGGGATTTTTAACCGGTGCACTGCCGGGGGCTGGCGGATTTAATACAACTTCGTCCGCCGGAACATCCCAATAATCGAGGAAGTTGTAATTTATTGTTGCCTTAGTATTCAATACGCCATCTGTTCCTAAAACAACCGCATTTGTTCTTCCTCCGCCTTGCGAAATATCATAAATAACCCCCCACCGTCTCGCATCATAATATGCTGTTCCGCGGAAAACCAATGCCACTCGTCTTTCTTTCCTTAATTCTTCTTTTGCAGCAGCCAAACTTAAGCCTGTTCCCGAAACCGGGGCCAATCCTGATCCCTGGTAATTTCTTACATTATCCACGCTTGCCAGTCCCAAATCAATATTACCCAAATTAATAAGGGCCTCGGCTTTCATCAGTTCATTCTCTTCATAGCTTCCCGCATAATATACAACCTGGTTGCCTGGTGTTTTGTCACAGAGCACAATGGCATTATTGTTATTGACTGTCGTATCCCCCGCATTAAGCAATTCCCACCTCGTGCTGAAAGTGAACCCGCCCACCTGGTTCAAATACTCATTTTGAATAAAATTTTTCGAAAAACGCATATCACCGGGTTTAAATTCCTGTGCCAAACGTTCGCTTACAGTAAATAGGGTTGTTGAGGGTATGCCGGCAGTAAGTGAGCTAACACAGCCTCCGTTTGCGTTGAAAATATCGTTTATGTCGGATGAGACTGCCTCAAATACATTATCATTGGCCCCTATCCCGGTGCTGGTTAAGGTGAGCAAGGTCTGCCAGTTAGCGGTCGTCATGTCCGTTAATTTTATATTAGCCAGCAAATTCCGGGCTTCCAGTGTATTAATGTTTCGGATAAACATTTGTTGTGTCGGCACCGCGCCATTACCGGTTTGCACGAATGACGGGATCAACTGTCCCATAATTGACATATAGGTTGCGGTATTGTTTATTGAACTTAATATAGCGCTCGCTCTTTGCAGATTTTTGTTCGACTCGGCAATTAAAGCAGCGCTCGTAACGTAGTTGGGGTTTGTACTGCTGGTAACACTATTGATTATGCCCGCATAATAAACCGACCCCAGCCTGGCGTAGGCAAAACCTTTCCACCAATAAGCCCAGGCTTTTATCGTATTTTTCTTAGTATCAACATCCCCTGAAAAACCAATGCCGTCAACCAGGTCCAATAGCTGGTTGCAGGCATTGTTTAATGCGTACATGCTTTGCCACTCAGGGTAAAACATATTAGTCCCTATTCTATCCCTGGCGTTGTTTATCCGCAGGTTCATTTTCTGGGGAGAAGGATTGGATATTTTTGTTCCGTCGTCCAAAATCACATAATCGGGTACATTTACATTATTAAGATTGCCATTAGCGACTGTGGCAGATATATTGTCGGCAAGCAACTCGTGGTAACCGATGACCGTTCCAAAATAACCGTCGCCCAGGCCCCCTGCGCCATTGTTGGCGCTGTTATTGTAAACGCTCCCGGACGCGAGCGATATAATTCCAGATTCGGTTTTTGCCTGGTCAATTGTTGGATAATTAGGATTCTGTACTTCCAATTCTTTTTTACACGACGTTGAAGTGATGATTCCAGTCATGATTATCGATAACAATATGAGTCTGTATTTTTTCATTTTTTTTAATTGAATGTCAATTAAAATCCAAGATTCACTCCTAACTGGTATGATTTGACGTTTGGCATCGATTGATCATCAACACCGCGGTCAAATGTCGAATTTGACGAGCCTGAACTTACTTCGGGATCAAAACCAGTGTATTTGGTGAAAGTTAAGATGTTACGTCCCGACAGCGTCAATACCGCCCGTTTGAATACTTTACTATTTAATAATTTCGAAAAATCGTAACCTATGTAAATGTTCCTTAACCTCAGGAACGACGCGTCTTCATAAAAATAATCTTTTGTGCCATTCCTGCCGCCGTTCCTCGCCCCGAAAACATCGGCATAGGCACTCCTGTAGTAAGCAGTATACGCTGCGGTTGTACCTGCAATGTCCACGGGTTTATCATAGTCTCCGCTTATTCCATCCCGATATTGCCATTCTTTGGTCTGGTTATATAAATGGCTGCCATACACCCAATCGAACTGAAAACCAAATGATAACGTTTTATAGTCGAATCTGTTAATGAACGACATATTAAACTTGGGATTAGGGTCACCTAAAGGGTATAACTCATTAGTAAATTGAATGCCCTTGGTAGCTATATTTACCACCCGGCCATTCACCATGGTGTATTGCCCGTAGTTTGCCGGCAAAATATAAGGCACGCCTTCCTGGTTTTTTTCAGACAGACTAGTGAGCGCCTTGTAGCCGTAGATTTGGCCAATCTTCCTGCCGGCAACCAGTTCTTCCTGCGTGTCGCCCGCGCCCGACGTGAGGATTATAGGCGGCCCGGCTACTTTAGTTATTTCAGAGGTTTCATTGCTGAAATTGGTAGTGAAATTCCAATTAAACTCCTTTGCTCTGTACACTGTTATGGTTGCAGAGGCCTGCACGCCATGCGAGGCAAGGTCAATCGCATTGGTTTTAATAGTTGTCCCACCAGTAGAAGGCGCCACGCTGATTCCAAAGATCACATTACTGCTTTTGCGGGTCCAATACGTGCCGCTTAAGTTAATATCCGTGAGCCAAGTGCCCGACCAGCCTTTTATTTCGATGTCAGTGCCGGCTTCAAATTCCTTTGAAACTTCCACATTTAAATTGGCATTGTTCTCGGCAGGAGACAACGAAAAGACCAGGGATGAACCCACATTAGACGGTATAAGGGTTGGATACCGGTCAAACGCGCCCGGCTGAATTCCGGCCTCACCGTACGCGGCTCGCAGTTTAAATTCCGGGATTATATTAGTTAATTTTTTTTTGCTCCAAAAATCAAACGATGAGGGCCTGATATAAGCGTTGATATCAGGGAAGGTAAATGGTTTTGAGCCTTCACCAAACGCCGATGAGTAATCGCTCCTGAAACCGCCTGCCAGGCCGCCGTATTCGCCGAAATCAATTTTTTGGTTCACCACATACCCATAAGTTACAAAGGGGACCTTTTGGTCATTGAATACACTTTGCGAGTTGGTTTGCTGAAAATTGTAGATAGGGTATATGGGCAAACCAATACCATAAGCAAAAAGCTGGGTATCATAGGACTTCCGGTGATCAAATTCAATTAACGTACTGGTCGTAATGGGGGCGTTAAGATGAAAATCTTTCTTAAAGTCGGTTTTTATTACCGCCGATGCAATAAAATTTTGAAAGGTGTTATTAAAATTAAAGTTGTCAATTTCGCCGGTGGCATCGTTACCGTTGAAAAAGGATATCCAGCTGGAATACTGGGTACTATTAATATTTTGGGATTGATTTTGAAAAATAACAGTTTCCTCGCCTTTGCCGTAATTAATTCCATACTTCGCATTCAGGTTAATGAATTTATTAATACGATAATCAGCCTGAATATTTTCAAGAATAGTTACCCTATTGATTATCGCGTTGGAATACTCCGTTACATAATTTGGATTAAACCCTGCGTCAGCTCCAGGTAAAGCGCCTAATATGCCAGGATAGGTGCCGTCAGGAAGCTTTTGATCGAAATTATCAAAAGGCGCACTCATTATTGCCGAGCCTATATTATTGCGTCCCTGTGTAAAAAGGGGGTTGATCGTGTTTTTTATGTACACTAACTGTGTTATCGACCGTATAGTAAAGCCTTTAAACAATTCAATACCGAGGTTGGTGGTCAAATTTGTTCTGTCATTATATCCATTGTTCCTGATATTGCTTTCCTGGTGATTATTGCTGATATCGATACTATAGTCTGAGCTGTTATTAGCACCCGAAATGGCCATGCTATTATTATAACTATCGGCTGTTTTAAACAGTTGGGCAAAGTGATCATAATATTTTAAATTGGTGCCGTATTGCTGGTGAGCAATATTCAAGGGGTTGGACATCGCAGTTGGATTATTTGCGTCAGCGCCGTACGCCCAGTTTACGCCCTGGTACGCACCGTAAGGGTCGGGGGTAATCACATCACCGTTGCTATTGATAAATTTCCCGCTGGCGTTTGTTGCATAACTGCTGAGACGCGCTTCATGCACATGACCGATATTTAAGTAGGTGCTCGCACTTGCGCTTGATGCGATGTCGACTTTGGGCTTTCCAGGTTGTCCTTTTTTTGTAAATATCTGTATAACACCGTTGGCTCCCTGCGCACCGTAAATGGTTGAAGCAGCCGCCCCCTGCACCACTTCAATATGATCAACCGCGGCCGGATCCAGCGAGCCAATATCTAAACTGCCTGATTCGACCCCATCTACCAGTATCATGGGCATCGTTGAACCTTGCACAGTGTTGATGCCCCTTAAAACAATATTGGTTGTAGCGCCCGGCGTACCGTCAACAGACGATATTTGCGCCCCCGGAATTTTGCCTATTAGGCCTTCGTCAATAGTGCCCTGCGGCGTTTCGGCAAGGTCCGTTCCACGAACAGTTTCTACCGATATTCCAAGGCGTGCTTTTCGGGTAGCAACACCTGTTCCGGTTACGACCACATCAATTAGCTGTTTTAACTCCGGTATTAACATGATACGGATGTTATTGCCGGTATCAACAGGAAATTCAACAGTCTGGTAACCGATATAACTAAAAACTAAGGTGTTTGCCCCTGTGGTAAGTCTTAATAAAAATTTCCCTTGATCTGTTGTTTCGGTCCCGAACGCGCTCCCTTTCACTACCACGCTAACCCCAGCCATAGGCTCGCCGTCATCCTTTGATGTAACAATACCTCTTATAATTCTTGTTTGAGCGCAAACAGAACTACCCGTCAATAAAAGCAACAGAAAAAAAATACTTCTTTGTAAGTTTTTTTTCATTTGTTAGTTTTAGGTAAGTCAGTTAATAGCGAAGTATATGCTAGTACAAATTGTTAGTACAAGGTATTACGTTGTAACGATAAAAACAATATAAAATAAATAATAAAAAATTTAATACGCTAATAATCAGAAACAATTATCAAATTTTCAACTATAGATACTTGTTGAGAAATAAATAATTATAATTAAATTTCAGCATTTATTAATCGCTGCGGCTTCCCGGTAAAAACCAATTTTATGAAAAAATTCTCGCTGCTTGTTTTTTTGCTTTTGGGTGGTATCCGCGTTCATTCGCAGCCGGGTCATTTAAAATTCGATCATTTTAGTATAAAAGACGGCTTGCCCGAAAGCGCAATTCAATTTATAAAGCAGGATAGCCGGGGATATATCTGGATGGGTACGCAAAACGGCTTGCTGCGTTATGATGGTTACAAGCCCGAAGTTTATCATTTTAACCTGGGAAAAAACCCGATATCTTCAAGTCGTTCGGTGGAGAGTATGATCGAAGATAATAACCACACCTTATGGTTCAGCATTGTGGCAAATGGAATATTTAAATATAACGGCCCAACAAACAGCTTCACTCAATACAAATACCCCCAAATGCGGGCAAAGGATTGTTTAATTACGCAAGATTTTGCTGTGGCGGATAAGGAAAATAATTTGTGGGCTTATACCACCTTCTCGAACACGGGGCTAACTGAAGCAGTAAAATTTAATCCCAAAACCGGGAAATACCAATTTTTCAATAAAAAACAAAAGGGTGCAAATTATTTAGACGTCGATAACGTAAACTGTATCATAAAATCATCCGATAACACGATATGGCTGGGTACTAATAACGGGCTTTATAGTTACGACTATAAAGACAAGCGTTTTAATGCTTATTTACCAACAACCGATACCAGCCGTCAACTAAATGTAACCCGCGTTTACGAAGCTCCTTCGCAACCGGGATTATTATGGATAAATGTACTGCCCGTTGATATGGGGGCAAATATAGCTAGGAAAAATTTTAGTGCCTTTTCCCTGGAAAGATTTGACAGCCGCAATAAAACACTCAAGGTTTTTCACCCTGACCACTTCCCGCAGCTAAATTTCTTTAATGATATTGTTAATAACATTTACGAAGATAAACAGCATATGCTTTGGTTTGCTACAGCGAACGGATTAATGTCCTTTAGCCCTAAAACCGAAGTGTTTAGCGAATACTTACCTCCTGATACGGGTGCTAAAGGTTATAAAACTCCCAATTTTGGCGTCGTTGCTGCCAAAAATGGTTCCTTTTGGCTCTCCACCGATGGAGAAGGACTATTAAATTTTGATCCCGTGACACATCGGTTTACCCGGTATACAGCCAATCCGGATGATCCGGATGCAGTTAGCGGGAACGTAATGGACCTGTCGGAATTTGACCTTAATAATAAGTTTATAGTAGATAACGCCGATATTTTGTGGGCAGCTTTTTCTCACCGCGGTGTGGATAAAGTTAACGCCCTGGTCAGCGCCTTCCGGGCATTTAATAAAACACCTGATCCGGGTAGCTATCCCGGCGGCAATGCCATTCAGATGGTAAGCGCGCCAGGCGGATATACCTGGTTTACCACCAGCGATGGTATTTACAAGTGGTTACCCGGCAGCAATGAATTTAAACAAATATATAAGACAAAAGGGGGGGATAGCATTGTCAGAAGATTTGTTATTGGCGCCAATGGGTTCATTTACTTTACCACTAATAAAGACTTTAATGTTTATAATATTAAGGCACATAGCCTGCGCAGTTACGCATATATCCCAAATGACTCAACTTCAATTAGCAGTATGGCAGTACTTTCAATGCTCCGGGACCATACAGGGAAAATATGGATTGCCACGGATGATAAGGGTATTTGTGTATTTGACCCCGTAGACAACAAATTTAAGCGGTATCCATTTATTCAGAACAATGGGTTAACGGGTGGTAACGGTAAACTCGACGATGCTTCAGTAACTGCTCTTTACGAAGACAGCCAGGGTACGATTTGGACTGGTACAGATTGGGGCGGTTTATCCCGGTTTGACCGCAGTACAGGAAAGTTTATATCCTATTTATTTAATGGAAAAACAACGGTTGCGCATATTTATGCCATCTTTGAAGACAGAGACCATCGGTTATGGGTAGGCACCTACCTTGATGGGTTGTACGAATTTGACAGGAAAACCGGCCGTTATACCCGGCATATTAACGAAGAAAATGGTTTGTCATTTAATGGTGTCGAAAATATTTGTGAGGATAACAGCGGTTTTTTATGGATATGCAGTCCGCGTGGCCTCGAACGGGTAAATCCAAAGGATGTGTCAGTCAAAACATTTCCATTGAATACGGTGCTTCCTGGAAAAAAACTATCCGGGTATAGTTTAACAGCAATAAACGACTATATTGTTATGAAGACTGAAAATGGCGTTACCCTATTTAAGCCGGATGACCTGGCGGGGAATCCTTATCCGCCGATTGTCAGCATTGAGAAAATAAGTTATAGTAATCCAAATTCAACAGATACTCCAAATATTGCACGAAAAACGTTTGGCTTAGAAAGGTTAGATCTGGCGTGGAATCAAAACAGGATCACGTTTAATTACGTCGCTGCACATTTTGTTAATCCATCCCAAAATAAGTACGCTTATTATTTAAAGGGCTATGACCACCAATGGTTACCCGCCGGCACACAGCGAAGTGCTACCTATACCAATCTTTCACCCGGAACTTATACATTTCATGTTAAAGCTTGCAATAGCGATGGCGTTTGGAGTAAAAAGGATGATAGTTTTATAGTGATCATTAATTCGCCCTTGTGGTTCAGGTGGTGGGCCTGGACGCTGTATATAATTTTATTTGCATCATCTGTTTATGCCTTTGTGGCCTACCGCTCACGTAAACTGATACAGGATAACCGGTTACTTGAACACAAAGTTGAGGAACGCACGGCGGAGGTATTGGAGCAAAAAGAAGAAATTGCGAGTCAGCGGGATAGTTTGAAACATGCATTTAATGAATTAAAAAGCACACAGGCCCAATTGATACATAGTGAAAAAATGGCCTCTATGGGCGAGCTCACAGCTGGCATTGCCCATGAGATACAGAACCCGCTAAACTTTGTAAACAATTTTTCGGAAGTAAGCAAGGAGCTAATGGAGGAGTTGACAGAAGAATTGGACAAAGGTGATACTGAAGAAGTCAGGGCTATTTCACTTGACGTTATCCAAAACCTGGAAAAAATAAACCATCACGGCAAACGTGCAGATGGCATAGTAAAAGCCATGCTCGAACATTCCCGAAGCCGCGGCGGGTCAAAAGAACCAAAAGACATCAATAACCTTGCGGATGAATACCTGCGGCTGGCCTATCACGGGATGCGCGCTAAAGACAAAACATTTGGCGCTGCCATGAATACTGATTTTGACGACAGCATTGGCGAAATAAATATTGTAGGGCAGGATATCGGGAGGGTATTGCTAAACCTTTTTAACAATGCTTTTTATGCTGTCGCAGAAAAAGCTAAAACCGCAGGCACCGATTACCAGCCGACTGTTACTATTAATACAAAAAGGACAGAGGATAAAGTAAAAATCACAGTTTCAGATAATGGCCCTGGCATTCCGAAAAACATGATAGACAAAATATTCCTGCCATTCTTTACTACTAAACCCACTGGGCACGGAAGCACCGGGTTGGGATTGAGTTTAAGTTACGATATAATTGCTGCACACGAAGGTGAAATAAAGGTAGAAACTAAAGAAGGAGAAGGCACAGAATTTATAGTTTCGCTGCCACTAAACTGATGTCTATGAAAAAAATAATTATCCTGACTTTTCTATTGCTCACCACTGCCCTACAGTACAGCAAGGCGCAGCCTGCCCATTTAAGTTTTGACCACCTGGGCACAAAAGAAGGATTGCCGGATAACGATATCAGGGATATGATACAGGACTACCAGGGTTATATTTGGCTGGCTACCCAAAGGGGAATTGTGCGATACGATGGCTATCGGCTCAAGGTGTATAAACCTGGCATAGAGGATAAAAGCAATTTGCCTAATTTCTTCATCACAAACATAATTGAAGATAAAAACCACAACGTCTGGGTAAATAGTATGAATAATGGCCTATTTAAATATGACCGTTCAGCCGACCGGTTCATACAATACAAAATTAAAAACTTCGCTAATAAGGCAAGTCAAATCATAGCGGGCATAGATTCCACCGGGAAAATATGGTCATTTATCGATGACTACGCCACTTTGCAGCAATTTGACCCGGCCACGGGCATATTTGAGCTGTATGGCCAAAGTCAGAAAGGGGTGCATCACCTTGATTGCAAAAGGTTTGTAAGTTTTTTTGTTGATCACAAGGGTATAGTATGGCTCGGCACTAACAATGGCTTGTATCTTTATAACGCGGCAACGGACAGCTTTACAGGCTACCTGGTCTCGACCGATTTTTTACAGCGAAAAATAATTTATATGATGGGCCAGGCCCCTTCTGCGCCGGGTAAATTGTGGATATCTGTGATGGATAAAAAAGACAATAAGTGGCGCCTGCTGCGCATGGATATCAAAAGCGGACAAATGGAAAAGTTTGAACACCAGGATTCAAATAAAAACAGCCTGGGTAATGACACGGTAAGCACGGTTTTCGAAGACAAAAAACACAGGCTCTGGCTGGGCACTGAGTCCTGCCTTTCGTTATACAATGAAAAAACAAAACAGTTTACAAATTACATTCCTGTTGATACGGTGCACGGAGCGTCAAAAAACCATATCATCGATATAAAAGCTGACAGGAACAATAAACTCTGGATGACTACTGATTTCGGCCTGCTTTGTTTTAACCCGGAAACGGGCGTTTTTAAAAGATATATCTATGATAAGGATGACCCTGGTTCGATAAACGGTGCTTACATCGAGAAACTATTATTTGACCGTGACGGCGTTTTGTGGGCGGGGCTGAGTTTTGGCGGGGCCGACAAGATAAACCCAGTTAAATCGGCTTTCACACCGCTTTACGCAAAGAGCCATAAATTTCCATGGCGCGAGGTACATATCATAGCAAAAGCCCCTGACGGCCTTTTATGGATAGGCGCAAGTAATGGGCTTTATCGCTATGATACGGTCAAATACACAACAAAATTAATAGCCAAAGGATATGTATGGCGGTTGTTTGTAGCAAAAAATAATGTGGTTTATTATTCAGGGGACGACTTTGGGGTGTATTATCCGCTAACCGGTAAAACAGAGCGATATAAAAGCAATCTCAAAGATACCACCTCATTGAGCGACTCTAATCTTCGAGCTTTGCTCGAAGATCATGCGGGTATAATTTGGATTGGCACAAGGGACCAGGGGGTGTGCACATTTGACCCGCGCACAAAGAAGTTTAAACGATACCCTTATATTATTAATGACAACACCCAAGTAAGCCACGATAAGCTGGATGACAGAACTGTAGATTGTATTTATGAGGACAGGAATGGTACAGTCTGGGTAGGTACAGACGAAGGTGGATTAAACCATTTGGACCGTAAAAGAGATGTATTTATTTCGAGCTTCAAACCGCAGGAGGGCTTGAATTGTGTCACGTCCATCAACCAGGATAATAAAGGCATGCTTTGGGCAAGTTCCTATTATGGCGGCATATTTTTAGTGGATAACCGGACAGGAGTCCCAATAAAAAAAATTACAGAAAAAGATGGTTTAATGATGGATCTCATACCGGTCATCCACGCAGATCCCCATGGTTTCTTGTGGCTGGGCAGCGCGCGTGGGTTTTCAAGGATCAAAACCAGCGATTTTTCAATAAAAAACTATAAAGCCGACGGCAGTATATGGGAAAATCTGTTTAATGGTTTTAATGGCGGTATTTCAGATATTGATGGAAATATTTTCGTTCACAATGGTGATAAAATAGAATCATTTGATACCCGGGTCATTGAGAAGGATATAAGCGCACCGGTTGTGCACATCACAAACATATTATACAGCGATTCGCGGCTGACAAAGGATAGCTCGGTAACAATGGAAACCTACGGCCGAAGCCAAACGGAATTGCCCTGGACCCAAAATAAGATCACTTTCAACTATGTGGCCATCCATTATACCAACGCAGCCGAGAATAAATACGCCTACCGTTTAAAGGGTTATGATAACCACTGGATAAAGGCAGGCACCCTGCGCAGCACCACTTATACTAATCTTTCACCCGGCACATATACTTTCATGGTGAAGGCTGCAAACAGCGATGATGTGTGGAACAATAAGGGCGACAGTTTTACTATTATTATTAGTCCTCCCTGGTGGCAAACATTGTGGGCATGGGTACTGTATATCGTGCTATTCATTTTGGCGGTATATGCCTTTATTGCCTACCGCTCACGCAAGCTGCGGCATGATAAGCGTATTCTGGAGGAAACGGTAAAGATACGAACCAGCGAAGTGATGGAACAAAAGGAAGAAATCATGCAGCAAAAGGAGGAGATTGAGACGCAACGCGATGGCCTGGAAAAAACGCTTGTCGAATTAAAAGCCACCCAGAAACAGCTCATCCAGTCCGAAAAGATGGCCTCGCTTGGCGAGCTTACTGCCGGTATTGCGCATGAGATACAAAACCCCTTGAATTTTATAAATAATTTTTCGGAAGTTAGCCGGGAGCTG
>CAIPFE010000027.1 GCA_903864275.1 uncultured Mucilaginibacter sp. | reverse complement strand
TTTCGGAACAGCAGTTGATGCTGCCAATAATGTTTATGTGACCGATTATGGCAATAACGCTGTAAAGAAAATCCAACCGACCGGCGGCTATTATATCAGCCCGGCTTTGCCATTGGGTTTAAGCTTTAACAACACCACCGGAACCATCAGCGGAACGCCGGTTGCGGCCAGCCCGGCAACAAATTATATCATTACTGCCTATAACAGCTTCGGCAGCAATTCTACAACTATAAATATTACCGTTAACGCGGTGACTATGAGCTATGCGGGCCCTCAGACCTATGTTGCCGGTATTGCTATCCCTCTATTGAGTCCGACAGGTGGCGGCGCAGCAGGCCCGGCCTATAGCACCAGTACCACAACCCTGGGTTCAGGCTTTAATATCCCCGCTGGCGTCGCCGTAGATGCCCAGGGCAATATCTTCATCGGCGACCAGAACAATAACGTGGTTAAAGAGATCCCCGGTGGAACAGGCACACCCATCACCGTCGCCACCGGTTTTTCAACCCCCGATGGTGTTGCAATAGATGCGGCCGGCAATATATATGTTGCCGATGATGGCAACAACCTGATAAAGGAAGTACCTTTCGTTGCCGGCAAATACGGCAGCCCTTTTGTGTTAGCCCCCAACTTTGTTTTTAGCCAGCCATTCGACGTAGCTGTAGATCTTCAAGGCAATGTCTATGTGGCCGACCGGGGCCATAACCAGGTAGTGGAAATACCGGTAGGCGGCGCTAATCCGTTCGCCATAGGCTCCGGTTTCTCAACGCCTACGGGTGTTGCTGTAGATGCCTATGGCAATGTATATGTAGCCGATAATGGCAACAGCGCCATAAAAAAGATACCAGCAGGCAACGGCACACCGGTTACTTTAGGTTCTGGCTTCTCAAACCCGTTCACAGCGACGGTCGATGGTTCAGGCAATGTGTTTGTAGCTGATTATGGTAACAAGCAGGTAAAAGAGATCCCCATAAACGGTGGCGCCATCACTACCGTAGGCTCTGGGTACAGTTTCATTTTCGGAACAGCAGTTGATGTTTTCAATAATGTATACGTGACCGACTATGGCAATAACGCGGTAAAGAAGATAAAGCCTGTTGGCGGCTATTATATTAACCCCGCCCTGCCTTTGGGTTTAAGCTTTAACAATACCACCGGAACCATCAGCGGAACACCGGTTGCAGCCAGCCCTGCAACAAATTATCTTATAACCGCCTATAACGGGTTCGGCGGTAATTCAACAATTCTAAATATTAAATCAGTTTGGAATACCAACCTTGCAGGGTTAACAATAAGCAGCGGTACATTAACTCCCGTCTTTGCAGCTGGCACAACCAGCTATACGGCCAGCGTAACCAATGCCACAACATCCGTTACGATAACCCCCACCGTGGTTGATCCAAATGCAACAATATCAGTGGCTATAAACGGCGGGACCGCGGCAGTGGTAACATCAGGCACGGCATCCGGCAGCCTGCCTTTAAATGTAGGCGCAAACACCATAACGACGGTAGTAATAGCCCAGGACGGCCTAACGACCAAAACCTATACAATAACCGTCGGCAGGGGATCGACCAACGCCTTGCTGAGTTCCATAAAACTTACGCCCACGTCAACACTAACCAATACCGGCACGGTTGGCACCACAACAACTTATACCACAACGGTGAGCAACGCAACGACATCTGTAACGGTTACGCCCACAGCACAGGATGCTACCGCAACAATAAAAGTGAACGGCACAACGGTAGCTTCCGGAACAGCATCGGGGAGTATCGCTTTAGCGGTTGGCAACAATACCATCAATACGGTAGTAACGGCCCAGAACGGTATAATAACCCACACGTATTCGATAATCGTTACAAGGGTGTCAAATAATGCCTTACTGAGCACGATAAAGCTGACCCCCACTTCGACACTAACCAATACCGGCACGGTTGGCACCACAACCTCATACACCACTACAGTCAGCAATGCTACTGCATCGGTAACGGTTACGCCCACGGCGCAGGACCCTAACGCAACAATAAAAGTGAACGGTACAGCGGTTACTTCAGGCACAGCTTCGGGAAGTATAGCTTTGGCTGTTGGCAACAATACCATAACTACGGTAGTAACCGCCCAGGATGGGACAACAACGCATACTTACTCGATCGTTGTAACCAGGGTATCAAACAATGCCTTGCTGAGTTCCATAAAACTCACCCCCACTTCAACGTTAACTAGTACCGGAACCGTTGGCACCACGACATCATACACCACATCTGTGAGCAATGCGACCGCTTCGGTAACGGTTACGCCGACAGCACAGAATGCTAACGCAACAATAAAAGTGAATGGCGTGGTGGTGTCATCGGGGACCGCATCAGGTTCCGTTGCCTTAGCTGAAGGTGCCATAACTACTATCACTACGGTGGTAACCGCCCAGGACGGTACAACAACCCATACTTACTCTATAGCAGTAACCCGCGCACCATCAAGCAACGCCGCGTTGAGTGTTATAAAATTGACCCCCACTTCAACATTAACCAATACGGGTACGGTGGGCACTACTACAACGTACACCACATCGGTCAGCAATGCTACCGCATCAGTAACCGTTACGCCCACATCACAGGATGCAAACGCAACAATAAAAGTGAACGGCACAACGGTAGCTTCCGGAACGGCGTCGGGAAGTATCGCTTTGGCGGTTGGCAGCAATACCATCAATACCGTAGTAACCGCCCAGGACGGAACAACAACCCACACGTATTCGATCGTTGTAACCAGGGTATCAAACAATGCCTTGCTGAGTTCCATAAAGCTTACGCCGACCTCAACACTAACCAATACCGGCACGGTTGGCACCACAACAACATACACCACATCGGTGAGTAATGCTACCACGTCAGTAACAGTTACGCCAACGGCACAGAATGGTAACGCAACAATAAAAGTGAACGGTACAGCTGTAACGTCGGGGACGGCATCGGGAAGCATTGCTTTGGCCGTTGGTTCTAATGTCATCAATACTGTGGTAACTGCCCAGGATGGAACAACGACGCATACTTATTCAATCACCGTAACCAGGGCAACGGGGCCGTTAATGAGCCTTTACCTGCCGATACAAGAAATCAGCGTTACAAAACCGACCGAAAGCGTCACCATCGAAAATGATGGCGTTGTGGTACACCAGGGTGTTTCGCCAAACGGTGACGGCATTAACGATGTCCTTACGATTGACGGAATAACCTCCTACCCGGATAACCAATTAACGATCATCGACCGAAACGGTTCACTCATATACCAGGCAAAAGGGTATGATAACAGTTTAAAAGCATTTAACGGGCATTCGGGCACAAATGGCAAACTGCTGCAGTCGGGCACTTACTTTTATTCGCTCGACTACATTGCTGATGGGCAAAACAGGCATAAGACAGGGTTTATTCTGCTGAAGTATTAATCTAAACTTTATAACGCATCAGACTTACGAAGTTTCTCAATCTTCGTAAGTCTTTTTTTTATTAATATCAAACTCCCAATACCAAAAAATAAATAAACGGGAAGGGAAGTATAGTAACAATTGCAGGTCAATCCATTATTATATCCTTCGCTTTAAAGTAATAATAACGTCATCGTATTTTTTGTCGTGAAAAATTTCAAGCAGCAAGCTGCGGTCGTTTTGCGATTTAAATATTCCATCAATTTGTTCAAGGGTCATGTCGGCGGTGGGTTTAAAGTTTATTGACATTATTTCATCATCCTTTTCAAGGCCTACTTCATCGGCAGGTGACCCGGGTTCAACCCTGCTGATAATTACATGGTTATAATTGTCGCCAGTGCTATAATACTCCAGGCCGCTCATATCATGTTCAAAGGGGGCATTCATATCGGGGCCCGGGCTTAAATAGATCGCGCTATCAGGATAATCAATTATTAAAGCAAACCTTTTGAGTATGCCAATACCCAGGTTGCCATCGCGCTTCTCCGCTGCCCCGCCGGGATGGTCGTCAACAGGAAATGAGGTTAGCACATTTTTTATTTTAAACCTGCCCAAATCAAGTTCGCTTACACGGCTGATAAACCCTTCAACGGGCCCGGTTAAACCAACCCCAAGGTTAGCAGCAATAAACTTTTTTGGCAGGCCTCTTTTTTGTATGACGTTTTCCAAAGACAATGGATGGCCGGCGCCAAGATCAAGCAGTAGTTTATCATCGCTTTTGGTGCCATCCGGAAACGTAACTTTGGCCTGTATATATGGTTTCCTGTTCTCAATGCTGATCGATATTTTATTCCCCTTCCTGAAAAGACGCGTGTCTTTTGGTTTCGAAACCGTAATCGTGCTGTCGACAAAATTAACTTTGACAGCCAGGTTACTAAAGAATTCGTAACCCAGCAGGCCGTGGATCGGGATACCAGCAAAATTCGAGAGGCCAAAATGGTCGGTTTTTAATATCGCGGCGCCAACATCGTAACTCACCAATCCGGGAATATCTATATTTAATGCTGAAGTAACATAAGCCTCGTACGCTTCCCCCTTGCCGAGCCCGGATATTACTATCGTACGTTTATTAGAAAAATTGATCGAATCAACCAATTTAGGATCGGTAACCAGCATAAGGCCAACGCCGGTATCCAAAATAAAATTAAAGGGGCCTCTGCCGTTTATATTTAACCTTATGATCACCATATCCCTGATCATGCGGAATGGGATAGTTACGTGTTTCCGGCCACCTTCTAAATCAAAATATTGTGCATTGGCAAACGAGCTACAGCAACATAAAAAAATTAAAAGCGCGGTTACACGTGGCAAAGCGCTCCTTTGAAGAAACCACCTGATGTTGTAAAATAGCCTTGTCAACTAACGTCTATATTTGGATATTAAATATACAATTATTAATGGCATATAAAGATGCCGATATAACAAAATGTATTCTAATAATTACGTTTGTTTGCTATTTTTTGATACACCCGCGTAACTTAATCCAACTCGATCAACTTAATCAACCCGTTCAACTGCCCCCCTCAACTTTCCGCGCTTCTGTAAAATATCCTATTACGGTATATATTAACCCAATCAGCAGCAGGTTAAATACAAAATTGATGAGCGTATCGCTTACTGAATGCGAATGGTGGTCGATATCAATAAATGTATAAACCGCGTATCCGGCAGCGATGGCTAATATCACCCAGCCTGCTATTGTCGCGGGTAAATAAAATATCCCTTTACGTGTAAACCAGTTAAGTTTCATAAAATTAATTTTTAATAGATATATTTTCAGTCATAACATAAGCTATAAAGGTGCATACAACTGCAAGGCTAAGCAGGATGAGCAGGATGTTCCATATTTTTATTTTTATGGTGATGCTAAGCTCCCTTACTTTGCTTTGCTGCGGCCCCTGCTTTTGAACCTTCACATGGGTTATTGCCAGACCGTTAATTACAATACACACAATCGGCATCACTACCAATATCAATGGCCCTAAAAAATCAATATACGGTGTTTTCTCCAGGCTTTCCATCAGTTTAAACATCGATCCAAACCATCCTGCGTTTATGTGAAAAAAATAGTACATAAATACGCAGAGTAAAAAATAGCAGGGCGCAACTATCAGCCATACCCCAAGCGCTGCCGAGCGTTCGGCATTCATGATGGCCATTTTTACCATTTCAGGATGTTCCTTCGGATCAATATCCGGCACATGTAAATTTTCCATTTTTTTTAAAAACTCTTCTTGTTCTTTCATGTTAATTACCTTTATAATGCAAAAGCTGCATGAGGTTGCAGTGTTAAAGCATATTTCTTAACTTTTCTAATCCCCGCGAAAGCAACGACTTAACTGTGCCTTCATTTTTATCCAGTATCAAACTGATCTCGCTGTTTGTTTTTTGCTCAAAATACCGCAGCGCTATTACTTCCTGGTACTTAACGTCGAGTTTCAGCAAATTTTTTCTGATCAAATTATAATCATTATGCCCCTTTAATTCTTTTTCCATCAATTCACGTTCGTCACCGGCCTGTTCATGCAGCAGTTTTTCCATCTGTGGATTTTCAAGCAATTGCTGTAAAGATTGTGGCTTGTATTTACTGCTGCGGTAATACTGGTTAAGCTCGTTAGTGGCAATGCGATACAGCCATGCCGAAAGGCTGATGCCCCGCCAATGAAAACTATGGATTTTAAGGAAAGCTTTTAAAAAAGTTTCGGCAGCGATGTCTTTTGACAGATCATAGTCGGCCGTCCGCCGCATAATGTAGCCAAAAACAGGCTTATACCAATGGTCAAACACCTCGCCGAAGGCGGCAGGGTCTTTATGGCAAGTTTCAATAAGCCGGGCTTCGTGTTCGGGGTTCATTGCTGCAATTGTAATGCAGTTAGGGCATTTTAGTTGCAAACTAATTTAGGGGTTTAAGTTGATTTATCGAGTCAATCCGATAGCTATTAGGAAGTCGATAAAATATTCTTAAGAACATTTATCTACTACTGTCACAAAACAGTTATTTGCAAAACGTTTTTAGATTAATAAGAGCGTCTTTATTTCCTAATTCGCCAGCTGTTGACCAATCTTCACAAGCGCCTGCTTTTTCTCCTTCCATGTATTTTGCATTTCCCCTATTGAAGTAGGATTTTTCGTCCTTTGGATTTAATTTAATTGTTTGAGAGTAATCGGCTATTGCACCTTTATAATCTTGCAAGGTGAATTTTGCAATCCCGCGGTTTTGATATGCCTCAAAAAAATCGGGATATAAGTTGATAGCCCTGTTCCAATCCTCAATGGCCCCATTAGTGTCATTCGAATACGCTTTTATTAGCCCTCTGTTATAATAAGCATGTGCATTTTCAGGCATTAACTGGATAGTTTTATTATAATCGGCCAGGGCGCCATTTTGGTCATTAAGATCAAACTTTGCATTTGCCCTGTTATAATAACTTTGCCCGGATTGCGGGTCCAAATCTATTGCTTTTGTACAATCAGCAATTGCGCCGTTATCATCGTGTATAATATCTTTCACATAAGCCCTGTTAACATAAGCGTTTGAGTAAACCGGGTTGATTGTTATTGCTTTTGTATAATCAGCAATAGCCCCATAATAATCTTTCAAATCCTCGTCAGCAACTCCTTTACCATAATAAGCTTCCGCAAATTGCGGGTTAAGTGTTATTGCAAGATCGTAATCCGAAATAGCACCGAAGTAGTCTTGCATATGTTCCCGGGTGTTGCCTCTGTCGTTATAAATTAACGATACCTTTGGATTTATGGCTATTGCTTTGTCATAGTCAGCAATAGCGCCGGTGTAATCTTTCAAATCATCCTTTAAAGCTCCCCTATTAAGATAGGCCTGTAAATATTGTGGGTTTATTTCTAATGCTGTTGTATAGTCGGCCATAGCGCCAGTATAATCCTGTAGATTTTTTTTGCTGTTGCCCCGGTTGGTATAAATTTCAAACTTTTTTGAGTTTAATGCCAATACATGGTTATAATCGGTAATAGCGCTGGCGTAATCTTTTAAACTATCTTTTAAAAACGCTCTGTTAACATATGCCTCAATGTAATTTGGATATACAGTGATAGCCTTCGTATACTCGCTAATTGCACCATTGTAATCGCCGTGACTATTTTTTAGTAAAGCACTTTTAAAAATGGAATCAGCCAAAGGAGGGACTAAGGACGGCAAATGTTTTACGATTGTATCCGTTGACGCCGACCTTAATACTTCATTATTATGATATTTTCCAAATGAATAAGTCGTGGTTATTATTGGGAAGAACAATATTATTTTAAATAACAACTTTTTCATATTTTATGAATGGGAGGCAATACGGTCTTTATTGTCTTTATAAAGATAAATTTTATTTGTTTGTTAATAATCAACCAACTATTCCAACAAATCAGGCCTGCGTTTTTTCGTGCGCTCCACCGCCTGCTCAAAGCGCCATTTTTCAACTTCCGGGGTGTTGCCGCTCAGAAGAATATCAGGAACCTTATGCCCGTTCCAGTCTGCCGGACGGGTGTAAACCGGGGCGTCGAGCAAGCCGTCCTGGAAAGAATCAGATAAGGCGGAGGTTTCGTCAGATAATACCCCGGGGATCAGTCTTATCACTGTATCAACCAGCACTGCTGCCGGCAATTCGCCACCGGATAATACATAATCGCCTATAGAAATCTCGTGCGTTACGAAAATATCCCTTATGCGCTGGTCTATCCCTTTATAGTGGCCGCATAAAATGATGATGTTTGTTTTTGTCGAGAGCTGATTGGCTATCTGCTGGTTTAGCGTGACCCCATCGGGCGACATGAAAATAACCTCATCATATTCCCGTTCCGATTTAAGTTTTTCGATGCAGTTTGCAAAAGGCTCTATCGTCATCACCATGCCGCTGCCGCCGCCGTAGGGGTAATCATCCACACTTTTTTGTTTTTGGGTTGAATAATCGCGGAGGTTATGCACATGTATTTCTGCTATGCCTTTTTTTTGTGCGCGCTGTAAAATGGAATGTGCAAAGGGGCTTTCCAGCAACGCCGGCAAAACGGTGACGATATCAAAACGCATGAGGCAAAGATAGTTTTGTTTGAGGTGAAAGGCGAAAGGTTAAAGCGGAAAGGTGAAAGTGTAAAGCAGAAAGCAAAAGGCTTTGGACTATCTGCTTTTTGCTTTAAGCTTCCACCTGCTGGCTTCTTGTCCACCTTATTGGCCAGTGTTAAAAAATTCCTTATAAACACTCGTTCAAAAAATTGCACATTTGCACATCTGCAACCCGATAACTATCGGGATTGCACATCAAAATAAATGGATCAATATTTTATAATAGATTTCGACAGCACATTTACACAGGTGGAGGCTTTAGACGAGCTGGCCCGCATATCCTTAAAAAATCATCCCGACAGGGAAAAGATTTACAAACAAATCGAGGACCTTACGAATGCCTCGATGGAAGGAAGGTTATCGTTTACCGAAAGCCTGGAAAACCGGGTTAAATTATTGCAGGCCAACAGGGAGCATTTAAAACAATTGGTTACCCATCTCAAGAAAAAAGTGTCCACATCGTTTTCCCGCAATACCGTTTTTTTTAAAAACCACCAGGACGAGGTATTGATCGTATCCGGCGGGTTTAAGGATTTCATTATCCCGGTAGTAACCGAATACCACATAAAAAAGGAAAATATTTACGCCAATACTTTTGAGTTTGACGCCGATGGCAATATTATAGGCTATGATCGCAGTAACCCCCTCTCGCAGGAGGGCGGCAAGGTTAAATTACTAAAGGAGCTTAATTTGCAGGGCGAAATATTTGGCATCGGCGATGGTTATTCTGATTTCCAGTTAAAAGAATCGGGGATGATCAAGAAGTTCTATGCTTTTACGGAAAATATTGAGCGAAAATCAGTGGCTGAAAAAGCAGATCATATCACACCCAGCTTCGATGAGTTTTTGTATATCAATAAGTTCCCGAGGGCCATATCCTATCCTAAAAATCGCATTAAATGTTTGGTAGTTGGGGATGTCGAAGAAGAGGCGCTGGCACAAATGCGTAAAGAAGGTTATAATATCCGTCAAAGGGAAAGTATCGAAGAAAAATACCTCGAGGAAGCGGGTATCCTGTTTTGCGATGAAGAAACTCAGCCGACCATTGAACAGCTGCAAAATGCAGGACGTCTAAAAGTGATAGGTATTTTCGGCAGGATCAATAGCCGTAAACTCGGCGAGGCCGCCTGCGACAATGGCATTATTATTTTTGACGATCCGAAAAATAACCCGCGCAACGACGATTTTATACCAAAAAGGGTAATGGCTTTTATGAACGAAGGGAAAACGCACACCAGCTGTAATTTCCCAGATCTGCAGCCACCACGCAATAACAATGCGCACCGTTTAATACACATCCATAAAAATGTACCGGGCATCCTGGCTCAAATAAACGATGTGTTCGCGCGTCATAATATCAACATCGTAGGTGAGTTCCTGGTGACCAACGCACAAATTGGTTATGTTATTACCGATGTTAATGCCGGCTATGATACGGTTGTATTAAATGAATTGAAAGCTATAGAGCAGACGATAAAATTCAGGCTGTTGTATTGAGAAGAAGTCCATAGTCCATGGACCATGGTCGATGGTGAATCGTGATAAAACTTGAAATCCGCAGCTACCATGGTCTATGGACCATGGACTAAAGACTATTCCGACTTCATTGGCACCACCAGCACAGGCACTTCCGAATGGCGAACCACATGTTCTGCAACGCTTCCCATCAACAGGCGGTTTAAACCGGTGCGGCTATGTGTACCTATTACTATAAGGTCGGCTTTAAATTCATGGCTGCATTCTATAATGCCGTCGGCAGTTGAGCCATATTCAGTAAAATGCGTAACGGGCATATCCCCGGCAAATTTCTTTATCGTAATGTCGACGATATTTTCTGATTGATTTTTTTGTATTTCGAGCAATTCCATTTCCTCTATGCCGGTTCCCTGCAGGGGCATAGCCATAATTGGATCGGCACCCAATGTCATTTGCGGCATCAAAGCAGGTTCAATAATATTTACCACGCCAACGGATGCATTAAACTTACGGGCAATATCAAACCCGTATTCGGCAGCATGTTCAGCATAAGCGCTGTCATCAATGGCAATAAGTATTTTTTCGATAGTCATATTGTAAAAAGATTTGGCTATAAAGGTAACAACAAGTTGGTTGGAATATGTTTTGATGAGCAGATAAATTTGCGCATCCTTTCAAAATACTGCGGCAATGAATCGAAAATAGTTTAGTGCGGGAAAGTCAGACTAAATAGAGCAATTATTATCCAATAGCGATTGGTTTGAAACATGTCGCTATTGGATAATAATTGTCGTTTAAAACCGGCGGTCAACTTGTTAATTTAGATAACACGCCCAAACCAGTACAGGCATCCCAGCCGGGGCCTGCCTGGTAACCCAGGTTAGTAGTGGTAGTGATATTATCACCGCTGACAACGTCGCGGCATAGTCCCGGATCAGCGTATATCACCGGGTTGATGTAGCCGGCCGGTTTTCCGCTTTGCTGATTCACCAGCGCTATAAACCCGGCCATTAAAGGTGCGACGGCACTGGTGCCCCCTATCACGAGCTGCTGGCCATCAACCAATACACTATAACCCGTATCCGGATCGGCAACTCCCGCCACATCCGGGACGCCCCGGCCTTTGAATTGACTGCTTAAAGCGAGAGGAACATTAGCCGCCGACTGATAATCAGGTAGCGGAAATACATCGCTCACCCCACCCCCTGTTGCCGACGTATTGCTATCATGCCAAACGGTCTCTGTCAGTTCGCCGTTGTCGGCCACTACGAGCCGTGTACCTCCGCAAGCAAGTACGTACGGACTTGATGCCGGGAAATCCACATGCACCAAGCCGTCGCTGACACGATCGGATGACCCGCTATCCCCCGCTGCCACAGTTATAGTAATCCCCAGGGCGGCGGCGGCTTTAAACGCCTCATTCATATTTGTTAGGGCCTGCGATGTCCAGTTGACTTCGGCCGATCCCCAGCTAATAGAAATCACTGCGGGTTTATTCACCGTATCGTGAACCGACGCGGTAATGGCGTCAAGAAAACCCTTGTCAGTATTTTGGCTAAAATAAACGGCTATCTCAGCTCCCGGGGCAACAGCGCCGGCTACTTCTATATCAAGCATCACCTCCCCGTCGGCGCTATTGGTTGTCGAGGGGCTGTTTTTAGCCTGATCAATTAATACAGCTTTTACCGAAGGCGCCGTTATATTCAAGCTTTTAAAATAATTCGTAATGTCTTTCTTTCTGAATCCGCCGCCAAGTTCAATAATACCGATGGTTTGCCCGCTGCCATCAACACCGGACGGAAAGCCGTAAATTTTGCTGAGCTGATCGGGCGTGAAAGAATTTGAAGGCGCTGCTGCAGCGGCCCTGAACATAGGGCGGGCAACCGGGCGGTTATCAAGCCCGAAAACACCGGTGATAATTTCCTTTAACGACTCCGGTATGAAAATTTCCCCGGACCGGACCCGGAAATCGCTGCTCCCTTCATTTGTTTTGCCTGCAAGGCTTACATTGAAGGCGGCCTCCAGGTTAGCGATGCTGCCCTTTACCATCATGCTGCGCCTTGCTGAACTAAATTCAACCACCTGCAAATGGTATTCTTTCAGAAAAGTCCGCACAAGCTTTGCGTCATCAGCGCTGGCGCCATGCTGCTGTTCATATTGCTCGTGCGTCATAGTGCTCCCGTCCACTATATGGAGCGGCCTTTTTCGCCTTAAACGGATAGTTATTTCAATTTTCTCATCTTTATTTAATGTGGTGGATTGGTATCCTGCGGCCGCAGTTTTATCGCTACCGGGAAGCACTATTTTAGGTTCGTTTTTCATAGTAATAGGTTTTATTGGTTTAACGGCAATAAATTTATAATTAATCCAGCGTACTTATACAAAAAAATTTAATCATTAAGCAAATTTATGCAAACCTAGGAAACGACTATTCTTTATTACCTTTGACCCATGCCTTTCTCGACCGAAATAGAAGAACGATTGGCCCTCCTGCAGGAAAAATATGAAGCAATGGGCCAGGATATGGTATCGTATCTTGATGGTTTGCTCCATGCGGAGTTTTTAACCTATTGGGATTATATCCATTTAGACACCCTGCTGAGCCTGCAAAACCCGAAAACGCCGTTCCCGGATGAGGAGATTTTCATCATCTACCACCAGATCACGGAGTTATATTTTAAACTCGTTTTGCACGAGTGCGGGCAGATCACAAAAGCACATCCATTAACCGCTGATTTTTTTGCGACCCGTTTAAGACGCATAAACCAATATTTTGAAGCGCTTACGCAATCGTTCGGGATCATGGTTGACGGGATGGAGAAAGATCAGTTTTTAAAGTTCCGGATGTCGTTATTACCGGCAAGCGGTTTTCAATCGGGGCAATACCGGATGATCGAGATATATGCCACCGATTTTATTAACCTGGTGGCCCGTGACAAGCGTGAAGAATTAAGAAATGCCAGTATTGATGAACAGTTCGAATACCTATACTGGAAATTTGGGGCTACTGAATTATCCACGGGCAAAAAAACATTAACGCTTAAACAGTTCGAAAAAAAATACGCTAAAACGTTTATTGAGTTAGGTAAAACCAGTATCCATTATAATTTCAATGCCCTTTATCACCAGCTAAAAGCAGCCTCGCAGTCGACCATTGCGCTTGAGAATGAATTAAAGCAGTTGGATGTAAATGTAAATGTTAACTGGCCGCTTGTTCATTATAAATCGGCAGTACGCTACCTAAACCGCGAACCTGATGAAATTAAGGCAACAGGCGGCACCAACTGGCAAAAGTATTTGCCGCCAAGATTTCAGAAACGGATATTTTACCCGGAGTTGTGGAGTGAAAAAGAAGTTGAAGAATGGGGAAAAGGATGGGTTGAAAGTGTGATAACTAAAGTCTTTTAGCAAAAACCTGTCGGGCAAGCAAGTTTGAAAAAACCTGTCTCCGCGTAGACTTTAGCCGCTGTATTTATGCGAATCCTACCTTTCATACAAAAATTGACTTTCAAATTGTAAAAAAACGGCCATGAACCATCCCCAATGAACCATGAACAAAAAAAATTCGCTAAATTGCCGTTTTCAGAATTAAACACAAAAGGACATGACTGAGACGCTGGATATAAAGATCACAAAAACCAATCATTCCCGTTTACACGAGACGGATTTTAGCAATTTACAATTTGGGCGCACCTTCTCCGACCACATGTTTGTGGCCGATTACGAAGATGGCGAATGGAAAAATTTCCAGATCGTCCCTTATGGTGAAATTGGGTTTAGTCCTGCTATTTCGGCATTGCATTATGGCCAGGCATTTTTTGAAGGTTTAAAAGCTTACAAACATGCTGATGGGCAGGTCTCTATTTTCCGTCCTGATAAAAATGCCGCACGTTTTAATAAATCGGCGGCCCGTTTGTGCATGCCGCAACTACCGGAGGAAATATTCATTCAAAGTATTGCCTCGGTGGTTGATATGGACCGCGACTGGATACCTTCAAAGCCGCACCACTCCATGTACATCAGACCGTTTATGTTTGCTACCGACCCCTATTTAGGCGTACATGCCTCTAAAACTTATAAATACATTGTTTTAATAGGGCCAGTAGGGCCATATTTTGCGAAGGTTTTAAGGGTGAAAGTTGAAACGCATTTTACCCGTGCTGCCGAAGGCGGTATGGGTTATGCAAAATCGGCCGGCAATTACGGGGGTGCTATGCTTCCCGCGCTTAAGGCAACCGAAGAAGGATTTGACCAGCTGATATGGACAGATGCCAAGGACCATAAATACGTAGAAGAAATGGGCGCCGCCAACGTAATGTTTGTGCTCGACGGTACGCTGATCACACCATCAACACGCGATACTATTTTAGATGGCGTTACCCGCGATACTGTTTTAACCCTCGCCCGCGAATGGGGCATGCCGGTTGAAGAACGCCGCGTATCTATTGCAGAAATTATTGATGGCGCTAAAACCGGCAAACTTACCGATGCATTTGGTGCAGGAACTGCCGCAACTATAGCCCCCGTAGGTTCGCTAAGCTATAATGGTGAAGAATGTTTTTTAACAGATCCAAAAGAAAGGGAGTTTTCGCAAAAGGTATTGAAAACACTAGATTCCATAAGGTATGGCGCTGTTGCGGATACACATGGATGGAATTATATTGTTTAGTCCATAGACCATACTCGATAGTCCATAGATAAAACCGTTTTTGCCATGGACCATCGACCATGGTCTATTAACCGCATTAATCCACACTCACTGTCAATCCCTCCTGTTGAAGGATCTTCCGGTAAACCTCCACTTCGGTAAATGAGCCTTCCAATATGGCGCATTTACCTTCATTGTGCACCTTCCAGGCAATTTTTTCAGCTTGATTTTCAGAATAATCAAGATATTTCATCATGCAAAATATTACGTGATCAAAACTGTTCACGTCATCATTCCACAAAATAAGACGGTGCAGTTGCTTAAGCCCGGTCAGCAGTTCTTCGAGCGTAAACGTTTCTTCCTGTACTTCAGTTGGCATACGTAACCACAAAATTACTCAAAAAACTGCAATAAAATCCCTAAAAACATGTTCTTTGTAATCTAAAACATTTGTTACAAAGCCCTGTTCTGAATTTTGATATACCCCTTTTATTCAATTCCATGAAATCTATTTTTCCCTGTCTTGCTGGCGCTGTTTTCAGCCAGTTGTTAGCCATTAATATGTGCAGTGCCCAATCCGACAAGATAGCTACATTACAGCCACCCCCGTCAAAAATTATCGTCGATGGCGACATTAAAGAATGGGGCGACAGCCTACGCTATTACAATTCCGAGAAAAAGCTCAATTACGCTATCGCCAATACTAAGGACACGCTTTATATGGCCATACGCATCAGCGACCGCTCTGAACAAAAAAGGGTGCTCGGCGCCGGCCTTACTTTTTCGATGGACCCCAAAGGCAAAAAAAAAGAAACTTTTAGTATAACGTTCCCGCTAAACTTGAATGGAAACACCCCCTTGGCCGGCCTGAAGGAAAAAGATGAAGCCCCCGGGGATATTACCAAACAAGACCGTGACGACCTGATGCGCGAGCGGATCACCACGCTGCGGGGTATAAAAGCTGTGGGGTTTAAAGATGTAGAGGACGAGATGATGACTACCTCCAATACTTATGGTTTTCAAACCGCTGTAAACTACGATGAAAACGGCTATTTGGTGTGCGAAGCGGCCATCCCGATGAGCTTTTTTCATATTGCCGACCCTGCAAAAAGCGAATGGGCCTTCAATTTCAGGATAAACGGGATGGAGCATAAGCCCCGGGCAGAAGCTGGTGAAGCAGGCGAGGGAAACCGCGGCGCTAACGGTATGGGTAGTGGAGGCGGGCGCAGTGGCGGCCGCGGCGGAAGAGGCGGTGGCAGCCATAACAGCATGGCGAGCGACGGCGAAGGCCACGACGCATTATTTAAAACCGAAGATTTTTGGGAAAAGTTTTACCTGGCGAAGTGAGTGGTGAATTGTCTGTTTGCTATATAATTTTTTTGACTTTAAACAGACGCATAATAACCTAATTTTGTCCGATCGCCGCATACCGGCAACCACCACTAATGCAAAGAACTGAATGGTTTAACAGGAAATTTCCGATGATTGATGACAATGGGATATTGCCATCAATTATTGAACGCCTGAGCGGCACACCCGCACGAATCGAAGAAATATGCACCCCTTTGGAGCCGGCTGCACTCATCTTGAAGCCGAATGGAAAATGGTCCATCAAGGAAGAAATAGGGCATCTCTCTGATCTTGAGCCCCTATGGCTCGGCAGGCTACACGAACTTATAAACGGCGAACCTGAATTAATGCCGGCAGATTTAACCAATCAAAAAACGCACACTGCAAACCATAATGCAGTGGCATTAAAAATATTAGAGCAAGGCCTCCGCGAACAACGGCAGCTATTTGTAAACGAGCTTTTAAGTTTGCATCATGAACAATTAGTGCACTCTTCGTTACACCCGCGCCTTAAAACCCCCATGCGCATTGTTGACCTGGCCTATTTTGTTGCGGAGCACGACGACCATCATTTGGCAAGTATTCGGGAAATTCTCGTGTGAAAATGAGTTGACACACAATTTTTTACTCATCGCGGAGCGAATTTATAGGATTAACCCTGGCTGCTTTAAATGTGATAAACGCAATAGTGCCCACTGAAATCAACAGCAATATTACTACGGGCGCCGTAAACTGCCACCATGTTAGCGCCGTTTTGAAAGCATAGCCATTCATCCATTGTTCAATAAATAAAAACGACAATGGCAACGCAACCAGGCTTGATAACAGCACCAACTTTACAGCATCGACAGTTAGCATGGAGATGATATGGCTTACTGATGCGCCAAGCACCTTACGCACACCAATTTCTTTAACGCGGCGCGAGGTGGAATAAGCGGTAAGGCCAAACAGGCCCATGCAAGCGATCAGGATGGCAAGGCATGAAAACAAAAGGAACACCGTACCGAATTGCAAATCCTGCTGGTATTGCCGGTTATAAAACTCGTCGAGGAAAAACCAATCTAGCGATGATTCAGGGAAGTAGCCTGCCCAGGCGCTTTTAATTCCCGGCAGTATATGGTCGAGGTTGGCGCTATTAAATTTTACGGAATAATAGTTGGTAGGTATCCAGCCGAAGCCCGGGTCCATAAATAATATCAATGGGGTATAATTTTGTTGCAGCGATTGCTGATGATAATCTTTTATAACTCCAATAACCACGTCGGGTTTCGTCTCTTTGGTTTCCAGCCATACCTGTTTACCTATCGCATCCTCATCAGAGCTAAAGCCTAATTGTTTTACCGCCGCCTGGTTTAGTACAAGGCCGGTAGAATCAGCCGCGCTGCCTTTATCAAATGCCCGCCCTGCAATTAACTGCAAATTATAGTTTTTTATGTAGTCGTGATCAACCTTTAGCATTTCATAAGTACGTTCCTCGTTTTTCGAAGCGCCGTACCTGCGGTTTGATATCCATTCCCCAACCGCCTTGCCCGGTACCGCACCTGATGCGGTTACACCGCTTACGCCCGGTATATTTTGCAGGGTTTGTTTAAAGCTCTTGACTTTTTGGGCATAATTCGGGGTGTTAATCGGCGCCTTAATTACGATGGTTTGCTCAATATTTACACCCAACTGCTGTTTGCCCATGTAAATGAGCTGGCGATAAACAGCAAGCGCGCCCGCAACAAGCACTATAGTAGCGGCAAATTGAAATGCTACCATGCCTTTTCGCAATACAACGCCGGTTTTTGAAAAGTTGTACCGTCCTTTTAAAACACTCACCGGCTTTAAATTTGATAGAAGCAGGGCCGGGTATGTACCCGAAAATAACACTGCGCCTATAAAAACAAGCGCTATTTGCAGCACCAACGAACTATTGAAAAGCAAACCGATTGAAAATGAATTTCCCAATAATTGCGGCAGCAAATTGACGGCAAAGATCACCAAAACAAGGCCCAGCAATAAAGAGATGCCCGTAATCACAAATGACTCGAACAGGAATTGAAGCAATAGCTGCATGGAACTTGCCCCGCTAACCTTCCGTATCCCCACTTCGCGCGAGCGGTCGATAGCCTTAGCTGTCGACAGATTGATGTAATTTATACATGCGATCAGCAAAATTACATAGGCTATAATGCCAAGGAATTTTACAGCCGTACGGTTGCCCTTAGTTTCAATTTCGTACAGTTTGGCGGGGTTAAGATGTATATCGGTAAGCGGCACAAGCGTGATAGCCCATTTCAAGTTTTTCAACGACAGGCCGGTTTTATAGCGTTCAGCCAAAGCCGGGAATTTGGCTTCGACTGTATGTATATCAGTGCCCGGTTTAATCTTCAAAAAAGTATAGCTTTCGTGTATATACCAAAAATCCCTGAAAAACAATGGCGCAGTAGTCCACGATACCAGGAAATTGAATTGCATAGTGGAGTTTTTCGGAATATCTTTAAATACGCCTGTAACCATGCAACGGTAACTGTCGCTTAAAGTACTTACGTCCATTATTTTTCCAATTGGGTTGGTATGTCCGAAATATTTCTGCGCGGCCAATTGCGAGATCACCATAGTATTAGGTTCTTTCAACACGGTTTTTGGATCGCCCTGGATAAGCGGGTAATTGAAGAACGAAAAAAAGTTGGTATCGGCAAAGCAAACATGTGCTTCGCGGAATTTGATATTGTTATACCGTACTACCCTTTCCGAATTATTCCAGTTGATGCGAACTATGGAAGTGACCTCCGGGAAATTCTGTTTCATGGCTGTAGCATAGCCGTTGGTGCTGGTGGGCCAGCTATCGGTCAATTGATTTCCTTTATAAAAGCTGCTTTCAACCCTGTAAGTGCTATCCGGTTGAGCGGTGATATGGTCGTAGCTTTTTTCAAAATTAACATAGGCGCTTATCAAAATATAGGCAGCAATACCCAGGGTAAGCCCCGCAATATTTACGAGCGTATAAACTTTGTTCTTAACTAAAGTGCGGCGGGTAGTAAGCAGTATATTTTTAAACATTGTAATGTATAGTATAATGAATTCAGTATTTTAATCGAACGTAGAGAGCTGCTGTTAAAGCAAACGCGGATGTTTTTACGCGGATGTTTATCTATTCGCTGTAATCTCATTGGTCAATTTTACGAAATCATCCACACTCAAGCGCTCGGCCCTGAGATCAAGCATTTTCTCCTCCGTCATTTTTTCTTTGTTTATCAATGAGGATAAAGCGTTCCTTAACGTTTTTCTCCGCTGGTTGAAGCCCGCCTTTACAACTTGCCAGAAAAGTTTTTCATCGCAATTTAATTGCCGGGTTTCATTTCGCGTTAACCGGATTACCGCTGATAACACCTTTGGCGGCGGGTTAAAAACCCCCGCTTTTACGGTAAACAAGTATTCAACCTTATAATAGGCTTGTAAAAATACGCTGAGTATGCCGTACTCTTTGCTGCCTGGTTTTGTGGTACACCGTTCAGCTACTTCTTTTTGAAACATGCCAACTACTTCCATAACCTGTTGCCGGTTATCAAGTATTTTGAAAAGTATTTGCGAGGATATATTATAAGGAAAATTGCCAATAATAGCCATCGGCCCGCTAAAATAGGAAGCGAAGTCCATATCCAGAAAATCGGCGTTTATAAGGCGGTCTCCTAAACGGGGGTATTTTTTTTGCAGGTATTGGTACGATTCGGTATCTATGTCGATAAGGAAAACCTCGTACTCGCTCTTTTGGAGCAAAATATCAGAGAGTATGCCCATTCCGGGGCCGACCTCCAGCACCTGGCTGTACTTATCGCCCGGGCGCAGGCTCTCCACTATTTTAGCAGCAATATTTTTATCAGTAAGGAAATGCTGCCCCAGGTGCTTTTTTGCTCTTACTAATGTCATTATTAATTAAATATCGGGGCAAATTATACATATTTGTGCTTTAATCATTAACTATAAGCTTAAAATCTTTTATTTGCATGATTAGGTTGTTGGAAAGTTGTAATGTTGGAAGGTTGAAATGTTAACTTTTCAAACAATTGCCTAATGACCAATGACTAATGACAAAAAAACCAGAGTGATCATTATCATATCGGTGTAATCATATATTAATATGAGTGAAAAAATAAAAATAGGGATCAGTATAGGCGATGTAAATGGGATAGGCTTAGAAATAATTTTAAAGACTTTGTCGGATAGCCGCATTTATGATTATTGTACGCCAATTGTTTACGGCCATACAAAAGTGGCCTCGTTTTATCGCCGCTTAACCGGTTTGGACGAGTTTAATTTTTTTGTGATCGGCCATCCTTCCGATGTCTCCGGCAAAAAGGATCAAAGAAAACCCAACATGATCAATTGCTGGGAAGAAGATGTAAAGATCGAGCCTGGCATAGCAAATGCCGGGGTTGGCAAATATTCGTTTATATCATTAGAGCGGGCGACCAACGACCTGGTCAACGGCGATATCGACGCACTGGTTACGGCGCCGATAAATAAAGATACCATTCAAAGCGACCAGTTTAATTTTCCCGGCCATACCGAATATTTGCAGGAACGGGCGGGGGCAGGAGAATCATTGATGTTTTTGGTGAGCGATACCTTAAGGGTTGGCGTAGTTACCGGGCATATCCCGCTGGCAAAAGTAGCCGCAAGTATTACTACAGAGAAAATACTGGCGAAACTTAAGCTCATGGATAACAGCCTGCGCGATGATTTTTGGATACGCAAGCCCAAAATTGCTGTGCTGGGTTTAAACCCGCACGCGAGCGATAATGGGCTGATTGGCGATGAGGAACAAACAGTTATTACACCTGCCATTGAAGAAGCAAGGAATAGCAATATACTTGCTTTTGGTCCTTATGCTGCCGATGGTTTTTTTGCAAACGGAACTTATTTGCAGTTTGACGCCGTACTGGCTATGTACCACGACCAGGGCCTGATCCCGTTTAAACAGATCGCCTTTGAATCGGGGGTTAATTTTACTGCAGGTTTAAATTTTGTACGCACGTCGCCCGATCATGGAACAGCTTATGATATCGCCGGTAAAAACCTGGCCTCCGAAGTGTCCTTTCGCGAAGCTATATTTACCGCTATCCACATCGTTAAGCGCCGCCGCGAAACGCTTGAACTTGAAGAAAATCCATTGACGATCACCAAGCTCAGCAGGGACAGGGATTAGTGTTTAATTAGCCCCTTTTTTCAAACCTGAACCCATTAACTTATTTCAATCAATATCTGAGCACGATATACCCCGTTTTATGTTTGCTCTGCCCGTTAACTTTATAGTCAAGCGAATAAAAATAAGTACCTGACTGCAGTAGTTTGCCATTTATACCCGAGTGCCCATCAAATGCTTTAACACTATTGTCATAGCCTTTTGCCTGGTATATCAATGAACCATTTCGGTCGATGATTGTTAAATGATTTTCCGGATAGGCGGTTATCCCGTCGATAGTAAGGACATCATTAATGCCATCGCCATTTGGAGAAAGGCCCGGGTGTACCATTATACCATCATTTTCAATGGTTATTTTATCGGCAGGTTCTGTAACACTTATTGGTTGTACCGGCAAATAAAGACTATGCAGCGGGCCAGTTGCCCTGGTAACAGCTATAGAATAAGTATGCGTTGTTGTCCCATCCTGGGCAGTTACTACGGTGGTTATCGTGGTGGTACCAACAGCTAAAGCAATACTTCCTGATGCTGTACCCGATGCGACCGCGGTCCCGTTCACTTTTATTTTTGCGTTGGCATCTGCAGTTGTTGCAGTAACGGTAACCGATGTGGTTGCATTACTTACTGATGCTGTGTAACTTGTTGTATTACCAACAGTGCCGGTATTAGTTAATGCTGTAGCCGGGGTTAGTTTTATTGTGCTCAGCGCGGCATTGGTTGATGGCGCCGCACGGGTCACAACGATAGCATAAGTATGGGTTGTTGTGCCGTCCTGTGCGGTTACCACGGTGTTAATAGTATTATTGCCAACTGCCAAAGCTATCGATCCCGATGCTGCCCCCGAAGCGACAGCTATCCCATTTACTTTTATTGTGGCCGTGGCATCCTGAGCTGTTGCCGTAACGGTCACCGATGCCGTGGCATAGGCGACCGGTGTGGTATAGGTTGTTGTAGTGCCAACTGTACCGGTATTTGTTAGCGTTGAAGCAGGGGTCAATTTTATTGCGCTCAATGTAGCAATAGCCGATGCCGTACGGGTTACAACTATTGAATAGGTCTTGGTTGTTACCCCGTCCTGCGCTGTTACCACAGTATTGATAATAGTTTGGCCAACTGCTATAGCAATAGCCTGTGATGCCGCGCCTGAGGTTACCGCTGTGCCGTTCACTTTTATGGTCGCAGTAGGGTCTGAAGTTGTTGCTGTAACTGTCGCCGATGTGGTGCCGGCGGCGGCAGTTGTCGTGTACGTTGTAGTATTGCCGCTTGTACCTGTATTGGTCAGTGTTGAAGCAGGGGTCAGCTTTATTGTGCTCAGCACCGCATTGTTTGAACCGCGGCCTACGGTTACGATATAAGTTTCAGTTGTTACGCCATCCTGTGCGGTAACTGCAATGATGAAATTATTGGTTCCGGTGGCTAAAGGCAGGCTTGCCGATGTTACTCCCGATTTTATTGCAGTTCCATTTAACTTTATCGTTGCATTTGCGTCACCGGCAGTAGGCGTTAAAGTAACAGCCGTTGTTGCGCTGCTTACACTGGCAGTGTAGCTGATAATGCCGGTTGAAAAAGCCGGGGTTAATGTACCGCCGCTTAATACCAGGTTTGAAAGAGCAGCGTTAGAGGATTTTGCCCTGGTTACAGCTATGGTGTAGGTTTTGGTTGTTGAATTATCCTGGGCAGTTACCACCGTAGTGATAGTAGTAACAACGCCTTCGGCTAATGCAAATGATGCGGATGTTGCCCCGGATGTTACAACTGTGCCGTTAACCTTTATGGTCGCGTTGGGGTCACTGGTCGTTGGGGTCACAGCTATGCTGGTTGTCGCATTGGTTACACTCACTGCATAACTGGTTGTGGCTGTAGCAAATGCCGGCGCTAAAGTGCCGCTGCTGATCCCCAAACCTGCAAGGCCCGCATTATTTGACGCCGCGCGGGTAACAATTATTGAATAAGTGTGGGTTGTTACGCCATCGGCAGCAGTTACTACGGTATTGATACTGGTAGCAGTGCCCTCTGTCAAAGCAATACTTCCTGATGCTGTTCCTGAAGCCACCGCAACGCCGTTTACTGTTATCGTAGCACCAGGATCGGCGGCCGTTGCCGTAACGGTCACGGATGCGGTGGCATTGCTGACCGATGTAGTGTAGGTTGTTGTACTGCCAACTGTGCCGGTATTTGTTAATGCAGAAGCCGGGGTAAGCTTTATTGCGCTCAGGGTAGCGTTACTTGACGCCGCTCGGGTAATAGTTATAACGTAGGTTGCGGTTGTTACGCCATTCTGTGCGGTTACAATAGTCGTGATCGTATTGCTGCCAACAACCAATGGAATGCTTCCTGATGCTGTTCCCGATGCTACTATTGCGCTGTTCACCGTTATTTTTGCATTGGCGTCCTGTGCTGTGGGTGTGACTGTTACCGCCGCCGTAGCATTGCTGACCGATGTGGTATAAGTTGTTGTGGTGCCGCTCGTTCCTGTATTGGTTAATGCGGAAGCGGGGGTCAGTTTGATACTGCTAAGGGTGGCAACGCTTGCCCCCCGGCCAACGGTTATGATATACGTTTGGCTTGTGGCGCCGCCTGGCGCGGTTGCTACAATGGTAATGGTATTTGGCCCTGTCGATAAAGGTATACCCGCCGATGCCGTTCCTGAAGCTACAGAAACACCATTAACCGTTATGGTTGTATTTGCGATCCGTTCGGTAGGGGTAACCGTAACGCTTGTTACAGTATTGGCAACAGCGGCTGTATAATTCTTAAAACCCGGGCCAGTTACCGAGGTAAGTGTTGAAGCCGGGGTTAAACTTAGACCGCTTAACAAGGCATTGGTTACTGTAATGTTTACATTGGCCGCAGTACCACCGGTACTGTTATATGCGGTAACGGTATAGTTTGTTGCAGCGCTTGCTACAGTTGGTGTCCCGCTGATGATGCCCGTAGCGTTATCAAGACTTAAGCCTGCAGGTAAAGCTGGAGAGATAAAATAGCCCCCTGCCGGTGCAAGTTTCTTAACAGCGGTATTTCCGTTATCGCCTACAAACACAATGTTGGCTCCATCTACGGCAACCGCTGTTGGGGTAATAAAGCCGGAACCTATCGGAATAACGCTTCCACCGCCTACCGGGATCTCGATGATCGAAGTATTGTTGGTATCGGCAAAATAAACATTCCCAAAGGAATCCACGGCAACGCCGTTCGGGTTACCGTTCCCCGGTGCTAAAGTGACGATTGTTCCACTGCCTGCAAGTATTTTTTTTATGGTATTGCTGCTGCGATCCGCTACATAAATATTATCACTAGCATCCAGGGCTATACCGGTAGGATGATCAAGGCCTGAAGCCACAACAACCATATTACGGCTGCCAGCAAGAAATTCTTTTACTTCGTTGTTGTTTGAGTCGCTAACAAACAAGTTGCCCGCAGCATCTACTGCTACACCATATGGAGAATTGAACCCTGATGCCAAAGTAAGAATAGCGCCGCCGTTAACAGGTATTTCCTTTAGTGCATTGTTGCCGAAATCGATCAGAAAAACATTACCCGCAGCATCCACGGCTACTCCCGTAGGGGTAATAAAGCCGGAACCCAGCGTAAGGGTGGCTCCTCCCCCGACAGGGATTTCCCTAATTGCGTTATTTAAATTGTCTGCGACATAAACGTTGCCTGCATGGTCTACCGCTATACCTGTAAGGTTATTAAACCCCGAGGCCAGGGTAACTATGCCGGTACCTGAACCCGGAGCAGCTACTCCACTGCTTGTTGGCACTAACGGCGTAATAGCCGCACCTTGAAAATATGTTTGAGGGCTGTTGTAGCTGACTACGGGCACCTGCGCATAACTAACTGTAAATGCGGCAATTAAAAGAAGAAAAAGAGTGTAACGTAAAGTTTTAAACATTGATTTAGAGTTTAGGCCTTAATTAAAAATATTTGTTTGTTTTATTGGCTAACGACTATATATTCTTTCCAAAGATAAAATAAATTATGCCGTAAATGCAATACTTTTTTTACATAAATGGTTGAATATCAACTATTAATTAATAGGCAACGTCCGATATTGCAATAGTTAATAATTAACCTTTGCTTAGAAAAAAAACACCCGTAAGAAGTTAATAAAGGAAGGAAAGCCGCCGTCTTATCACGGAATTGAAAAACCTAAACTAATCGGCCATGATACTTTGGGAACTCAATTAATATTTAAGGATAATTAAATCCGGCCTTATGTCTATCCTTTGCTGTATCACCTACACTTGCTCCCTTAACCTGCCTTTCAAAATAACTATTCCCCTCCTTTTTTGTAACAAAACCATTTGCGATTATTAAAAAGTATGTATTTTACCTAAGTTTACATCTTTACCCAAATTATTTAATTATTGATATGTCAAGATCATTAAAAGCAAGTCATTATTTATTTATCGCAAGCATTGTACTTGCATTTGCGGCAAGTTCATGCGCTACCAAAAAAGAGGCGCAAACGGTTACTGTTAAAACAACTTCAACAGCCGGTGGTTCAACAGCTACAGCCACCGTTGGCCCGGCTAAAAAGGAAGGAATTAAGAAATTTAGCGATCTGATCCCTGCCAAAACAAAAGTAGACAAAGGCCTTTTTAATACCTATAAAGTTGAGGGGAAATATTACTACGAGATCCCCGACTCAATGCTGGGCCGCGAAATGCTGGTGGTTACCCGCCTGGCCAAAACCCCCGCTGATGTAAAAGTGCCCAACGAACAATATGGCGGCGAAGAAGCAAACGAACAGGTATGGAAATGGGAGAAACATGATAAACAGGTGTTTATCCGGGTGCCAAGCTACGCCATACGGGCCGATAGTACCAGCGATATGTACCGCTCAGTTAAAAACTCCAATCTTGATGCAGTACTGGCTTCGTTTGATATTAAAGCCTACAATAAAGATACAACCGGCGTTGTGATTGACGTAACCGATTTTTATGGCGGCGATGCTACTGCGATCGGCATACCCGACGAATTAAAAAAAGCTTATAAAGTTTCAACGCTCGACAACACCAGGTCGTATATAGATACGATCAAAAGCTTCCCCATAAATATCGAGGCGCGTGTTTTAAAAACCTACCGCGCCACCGAATCGCCTACCGATAACAGCAATGCGGCCATATCGTTCGAACTGAATACTTCTATGTTATTATTGCCGAAGACACCTATGACAGCCCGTTTAAGAGATACCAGGGTAGGTTTTTTCGGCCAGAGCCAAACCGATTACGGAACAGATGCGCAAAAGGCGCTGGTTACTTCGTACATACACCGCTGGAAATTAGAGCCAAAAGACGAAGCGGCTTATCAGCGCGGCGACTTGGTTGAGCCTAAAAAGCCCATCATCTTTTATATCGACCCAGCGACACCAAAAAAGTGGGTGCCTTATCTTATTGCCGGCATAAACGACTGGCAAAAAGCTTTTGAAGCCGCCGGGTTTAAAAATGCAATTATCGGCAAGGAAGCGCCTACTGTTAAAGAAGACCCCGGGTTTAGCACGGAAGACGCCCGTTATGCCGTGGTAAGATATTTTGCATCGGATGTGGAAAACGCCTACGGGCCGCATGTAGCGGACCCGCGTACAGGCGAAATCCTCGAAAGCCATTTAGGCTGGTACCATAATGTAATGGAGTTATTGCGCAACTGGTATTTTGTACAAACTGCAGCGGCCAATCCTGACGCCCGCCACGCCAAATTTACCGATGAGCAAATGGGCGAACTAATCCGTTTCGTATCCTCGCATGAAATTGGCCATACGCTTGGTCTACCGCATAATTTTGGCTCGAGTTATGCCTATCCCGTGGATTCGTTACGGTCAAAAACATTTACTGATAAACATGGCACGGCGCCGTCGATTATGGATTACGCGCGCTTTAATTACATTGCACAGCCCGGCGACGGCGTCAAACATTTTTACCCGCAAATAGGCGAATACGATAGATGGGCCATAAAATGGGGTTATACCTGGTTCCCTGGTAATAAAACATCAAAGCAAGAAAAAGAGATCCTGGACGAATGGACAAAAGAAAAAGCCGGCAACCCGCTATATTATTATGGCCGCCAGGGAACAAGTATTGATCCGCGTTTACAGAGTGAAGACCTTGGCGATAATGCTATGAAGGCGAGTACTTACGGTATTGCCAATTTGAAACGCATTTTACCAAATATTGAAAAATGGACCTTTCAAAAAGGCGAGGATTACAGCGACTTGCAGGAAATATATTATGAAGTTTTAACGCAGTATTCCCGTTATATGGGGCACGTTGCCACAAATATTGGCGGCATGAACGAAAATTTTAAAACTTATGATCAAAACGGTCCTGTATACGATTTTATCAGTAAGGACAAGCAGCACGATGCGGTTTTGTTTTTTAACAAACAACTGTTTACCACCCCATATTGGTTAATAGACGCCCAGGAGGCAAGCAAATTTGATAACGTCATATTAATGGGCCGCATAAAAAATGTCCAGGTTAATACCTTGAACAATGTGCTTTCTGCGTCGAGATTGGCGCGTATATATGATAACGAAGCCAAAAATGGCGTGAATGCTTATACGGTAACTGAATTATTTACCGATCTGCGTTCAGGTATATTTAATTCGACTGTGCCGGATGGATTTAAACGCAACCTACAACGAAGCTATGTCGAGGATTTAAAAGGTTTATTGAATGATGATTTCAAGGGCATACCAGGCCTTTCGGCCACGCAATTGGCTAATTTGGGTTTAACACCCATAAACATTGCTTTATCGGATATCAGGCCAATGGTGCGTGCCGAATTAAAGCTTATTGATGCGCGCTTGCCAAAAGGCGGCGATGCCATTACCGCCGCCCATTTCTCAGATCTGCATTTGCGTATAAAAGAAGCGCTGAACCCAACCCGGCCAATCGTTAATTTGCCGGCTGCTCCGGGGGGCCGGGGTTTAACTATCGATCTTCCTGCCGACGAAAAAATGGAGCCTTACTCAAATTAAGATAGTCCGAAAAGTCGGGAAGTCCAACCGAGTGCGGCTTTAACTTTAGGGGTGGCACAAAGAAGACCTATGACATCATAAAAAAAGTCCTGTTCATCACCTGAGCAGGACTTTTTTGTTGGTAAACGCCCTTTTTATTAATAAATATTATGAAAGAAAACAATAAGTAACATGTTGTGTTCTACAACTGACTGATGTTCTCAAAAAAAGCTGTTTGCAGATCTAAAAGTGATTTAACCTTTATGGTTTCTCCGTAAGTATCAAAACATAAAAACTTTGAATTTTCCGGGTCATTATTTTTCGATTTTTCAAAAAAGTTAAAAGTTTTGAAAAAATAATGGTTCGTCGTTACGTTGCTTTTAAAGTTGGTTTGAGACTCATTAAGCCTGAAACCGATGGTATCGATCCACTTATGGACTTTCGTATGTAAAGATATTTTAATGGCATTCATAGGGTAAAAATTAAACATAATTAACGAACAAAGTCTACCGGTTGTTTTAAAAGGATCAATTATTTTTTAAACAATTGTTTGTTATTTCAAATTAAATACCACCCACTTAATTAATGAAATTCATAAGCAAATATTTTTCGTGTAACAAGAATTGTAACAAATTGAATAGTGTTACTTAGAAGGGCAATATAACAAGCAAAAATAAACTCGAAATTATAAAAATTAAATTATTCAAAAATTAAGCATTGATATGAAACCAATCAGACTTTTATTACCAATTACATTTGTTTGCCTGATTAGCATTGCAGGATGTAAGAAAGATAAAACACCTGGACCTGCCGGAGCAACCGGGGCCACAGGTGCAAACGGGGCCACAGGTGCCCAGGGTGCTACAGGCGCTACAGGCCCGGCAGGGCCACAGGGTCCGGCAGGGCCGGCGGGTGGGCCACAAGGGCCAGCAGGAGCAACTGGCGCAACTGGGGCTACCGGCGCAACAGGGGCAACAGGCCCGGCAGGACCACAAGGTCCGGCTGGACCACAAGGCCCGGCTGGTTCAACAGGGGCAACAGGTGCTACTGGTGCAACCGGCGCTACAGGGGCTACAGGGGCACAAGGGCCAGCAGGGCCTAAAGGCGCCACCGGGGCAACAGGTGCTACAGGGGCAACAGGCCCTAAAGGAGCTACCGGCGCAACAGGTGCTACAGGAGCAACAGGCCCAGCAGGACCACAAGGTCCTAAAGGTGCTACAGGAGCAACCGGGGCTACAGGTGCAACCGGGGCCACAGGTGCATCGGGTAATGCAAACGTGCAAAGCTTCATATTGGTTAACCAAAGTGTAGTTGCCGCAGGCCTGACAACACTTACAATACCAGCAATTACGCAGAGTATAGTTGACCAGTGAATCGTATTAGTATATTTAAGAAACACAGGCACAACAGGTACCTGGTTTCCGATCCCTTATTCTGAAAGCGGCAATACTATAGTCCTTGATAATTTTGGTGTAGGATATGTTAGTCTGAAAGCCAACTTTTCAGATCAAAACGCTTTTGATTTCAGGGTCATCGTGATACCCGGTTCCGCACTTACTACTTTAAATGTTACCAATCCGAACCTTAACTTCAGAAACTATACCCAGGTTGCAAGTGCGCTTCACTTGTCTAATTAAAGTTAATAGTTCTAACTAAATTAACATGTAAATAATAAGCCTCCCGGTAAACCGGGGGGCTTTTTCTGTTTGTATGTAACAATGATATTAATATTGGCCACATAACACATTTAAAGTGAACATTTGCAGTTAATCTATGTCTTATACGTATCATTAAAACTGGACTGCACATTAAAGCCATCATGAAACCCCTATTATTTGCTGTAACAATTATTCTTTTTAGCATAGCATCACTACGCGCTCAAAGCGGCCGCGAAGTACACGGAACGGTTATTGATTCAACAAAACAATCCCTCCCGGGCACCAACGTTACCATAACGTCCGATCAGCACGATAGCACTACGACTATTGCCGACTTGAAAGGAAGGTTTGTTTTTCCATCTATTAAAGGTAATAAGGTAACGATAGTTGTGTCATCAATTGGCTACCAGTCCCTTAAAAAACATTACACGTTAGCAGATGATAATAACCCGGCCGATTTAGGGACCATTGTATTACAGGTGCAATCTAATATGCTAAACCAGGTGACCATAGTTGGCGTAGTGCCGATAACATTAAAAGAGGATACTGTTGAATATAAAGCAAGCGCTTATAAAGTGCGCGAAAATGCCCCTGTTGAAGACCTGATAAAAAAGTTGCCGGGTGTTGATGTGGATGTTAACGGCAATATTACGACCCAGGGCAAACAGGTTACCAAAGTGCGTATCAATGGTAAAGATTTTATGGGAGGCGATGTGCAGAGCGCCACAAAAAACCTGCCTGCCGATGTTGTTGAAAATATACAGATGATTGATGACTATGGCGACCAGGCCAATTTAACCGGGATCAAAACCGGTGAGCCGGATAAAATAATGAACATCACCATCAGGAAAGACAAAAACTACGGTTATTTTGGCCAGGGTACAGTTGGCGACGGTGAGGACATGCTCCCGGCAAGCCAGGGTATACCGGATGCAAACCGCTACATAGGCTCGGTAAATGCTTTTAATTTTAATGGCGATCAGCAGATCGCGGTTCTTGGAAGTATCAATAATACCAACGTAAATACATTTTCGTTCAACAGCGCCAGCGGTGCAGGTGGCGGCGGTGGTGGCGGAGGTTTTGGCGGAGGCGGAGGCCGCGGTAACGCTGCAAGGGGCGGGCAAAATAACGGGAGCCTTATCACCACGCAAAACGGTATAACCAATGCACATTCATTAGGTGCAAACTTTCGCGACCAATGGGGTAAATTTCTGTCTGTTTATGGCAGTTATAGTTTTACCGACAATACTGTAAATACCATTAATAATATTTTCCAGCGCAACACCTCACCGGTTAATCCAAGCCAGCAGCAGCAAAACAGTGTGGAAAAGGATGAGAACATAAATCATCGCTTTACCTGGAATATGGAATACAAGCCGGATACGGTCAATTATTTAAAAGTGACGCCCACGTTCTCTTATGCTGGTACCAATACCAACGATAATGAGAATGTTACTTTAACAAGGAACGGCGCTTTAAGTTCAGCGTATACGTCACTTACAAACGGCAATTCGCAGGCACCGGCTTATGGCTTTACTGCCTTATTTAACCATAGGTTCCCGCATCGCCGTAATTTAAGTATCAATGCAACTGTGAGCTCGGCTCCAAATACATCGTATCAAAATCCTGTTTATGATTTTGCGCCCGGAACAGCGGCGACTGCGCCCGCCAACCAGATGATCAATACCTATAGCCGTACGGATAGCTATGGCACCACAATATCCTACCTTGAGCCCTTAGGCAAGCTTTCGTACCTTGAATTTAACTATGGATTTAACCGTGCTATCACAACCAATAACAAGCAAACTGATACGTTATTTGACCCTTCAAGCCCGGCGTTCAGAAGTGACAGTGCTTTGAGCAATTTATATAACTATACTTTTACAACCAATAAGATCGGTTTAAATTACCGTTTTATAGAAAAGAAATATAATTATACGCTTGGAATAGGCGTTCAGCCTGCTGTTTTAGACGGCAATTCGCCTACCACGGGGGTTAATACACATGTTTCAACTTTTAATGTGATCCCTACAGCCCGTTTCATTTATAATTTTTCAAGAAGCAGAAGTTTCAGCGTAAATTATAATGGAACAAGCAGTACGCCTGCTTTTACGCAATTACAGCCTGTTATTGATTTTTCAAATGCGCTGTACCCGGTAGAAGGAAATCCCAGCCTTAAACCGCAGTTTACGAATAACTTTTCTATCCGGTACAATAATTTCAGCTTTGCTACCGGGGATATCTTTTTTGCCAGTTTTCAATACCAGGCAATATCAAACTATGTGGCAACAAATACCACTACTTTTCCCCGCGTATATCCGCTCGACCCCAGGTTTCAAAATACGATATTAACGCAATACGTAAATGCCGACGGTTATAACTCTACCTCGGGCCAGCTAACATATGCCAAACCGATTGATAACCGTAAATTCACATTTTATTTCAGGGGCACCGTCAGCTATACCAATAATATTGGTTATTTAACGAGTATTGACTCAACTACCTTTGTGCCGACCCAGGAAAAAAATATCGCAAAAAATCTACAGTTCACGCCCCAATTCCAGTTCCGTATTGATATTACAGATGTAATTGACGCACAAATTTTAACCAATTATGCTATCAACCGAACAAATAACTCCGTGGACAATGCCTTTACGAGCGGAACTTCAAATATAAGGACATGGAACACCGGGCTTAATGGAAAAAATTACTTTGGCGATTGGACATTTAGCTACGATTATACACATGCTACCAATTATGGTTATGCATCGGATATTAAAGTAACCAACCCGAATATTTTAAATTTATATGTGGAGCGCAGGTTTATGAAAGATCACCGCGGCACCATACGTTTATCAGCATTTGATTTGTTTAACGAAAATACCGGCTTCTCATCCACACAAACAGCCAGTTCAATTTCCGAGACGCATGTTAACCGGCTTGCCCGTTATTACCTGGCAACATTTACACTACGGCTGCAAAAGTTTGCGGGTAAAGCGCCGACTCAACAACCGGGTATGCGTGGGTTCAGAAGAGACGGCGGTGGCCCTGGCGGCCCTCCCGGTGGTGGCCCGGGTGGTACGCCTGAATAGTACCAATATCCTACAAAAGGGCGTTAATAATACGGTCTAATTCTTCCGGGTCAAAAGGCTTGGCGAGGTAAGTTTCAGCTCCTGCATGGTTTGCAAGCAGTTCGATGTCGGAATTTACTGAAAAGTAAACAACGGGGATATTTTTTAAATTTTCATCGTTTTTAAGCCGCCGCGTGGCCATAATGCCGCCATCGTCCGGTATCCAGTTGTCCATTAATATAACATGCGGCAAAACGGTTGAAACCTTTTCCGCAATTTTATTACAGTCGCTGAATGTGTACACTTCCCATTCCTTTTCTTCTAAAAGAAAGCGGCATATCGAAAGGGTGTCTTCGTCGTCGTCGAATATTGCGATCCTTTTTTCGGTTTTGTTCATCGTTGAATGATATGTCGTAATAAATACTACATTTATCGGGAACAAATGTTTTTACTATTCCGGTTCTGTATTATTAAACTTTTATAAGTCAGATGCCAGCTTTATGAGATCAGCCATCGTATCATTCTTCTTTTCCCTCGTTTTTTTAACGGGTTTCTCCATATGTGCGCAGCCGAAAATAGACGGATATAAGCTATTGAATAAGACTGTGATGCAATTCGATAAAGGCGAATGGGATATAAATGTCACAGCAGCTTTTTTAAATCCGTACAATCAAAAGGAGATTACGCTGGATATGGTGCTTACTTCGCCTTCGGGGAAACCGGTTGTTTTGCCCTGTTATTATGAAAGCGGGGACACTACTGAATCTTTATGGAAAGCAAGGTTCGCGCCGCAGGAAGCAGGGAAATATAGTTACTTTTTCCGAATTCAAAATAACACGGGACCGGGTGAATCTGCGAAGGACTATTTTATTTCACGGCCTTCATCAAAACCAGGCTTCCTGCATAAAAACACATTGTGGACATTTAAGTTTGATAATGGGCAGCTGTTCAGGGGAGTTGGCGAAAATGTTGGCTGGGAATCCCGCTCGTTTGAAAACCCCAAATGGACCTACGATTACTTGTTGCCAACCCTCTCAAAAAACGGCGCCAATTTTTTCAGGACCTGGATGTGCTACTGGAACATGCCGCTGGAATGGCAAAAAGTAGGCTCAACTAAACGTTATTCCAATACGGACAAATATTTTAACCCGGGCGCCATAAAACGGATGGATGAACTGGTAGACCTTACCGACTCCCTCGGCCTGTATTTTATGCTGACTTTAGACTGGCACGGCCATTTGATGGAAGGCGGCGGCTGGAAAAACAGCCCTTACAATATGATCAACGGCGGGCCGGCCAAAACCCCAACCGAGTTTTTCACTTTGCGCAGCGCACGCGATAAATACAAAAATAAATTGCGCTATGTGGTCGCCCGCTGGGGATACAGCACCAGCATCGCGGCCTTCGAGTTTTTTAATGAGATCGATAATGCCGCGTTTAACGGCGCGGACAGCATACTGATCCCTCATGCCGCCATTACCCAATGGCACGATGAAATGAGCCGTTACCTCAAAGATGTTGACCCGTACGGCCACATGGTAACCACCAGCATCTCGCACCGGGATATCATGGGGATGAACTCCATCGCCTATATTGATTTTAACCAAAAACACATTTATAAGCACACCGAAAAGATACCCGCCATTTATCCCGATTACATTAAAGATTTTGGGAAACCTTACGTGGTTGCTGAGTTCGGCTACCGATGGGAAGACGATGACCCAAAATATGGCGAAGGCTTTGATTACGACTACAAACGCGGCCTGTGGTACGGACTGTTCAGCCCCACTCCTATTTTACCCATGACCTGGTGGTGGGAATTATTCGACACCCGCGACATGACGCCCTATTTTAATGGCGTACGCCAGATAAGCGACGAAATGCTAAAAGCAGGCAAAGGAGCATTTGAACAATTTGCCGTATCAGCTGATAGGATTGAAACACATGGCGTTAAATGCGGCAGCAAGTATTTTATTTACCTGCTGAATAATACGCATGAAAAAATTGTATCGCCGGTTTCATTCGATTTTACGGGCGGTCAAAGGGTCACTGTTCAAACTTTTGATCCGGGGACCAGGCGATATAAAACCTTGACAAATTTTATCGCGGGGAATGGAAAGCTGCTTATAAATGGCATTGCTTTAGACGGGGAAAAAGAAATGGTTTTGGTTATTGAAAAGTAGCCGATAACACTTCACTCGCCATGCGCTTCATCCAAATTGATCAGTTTCCTTCCCCTGATCAGCATTTTTAAGCGCTGGCGTTTTAAGGAAATGTGGATATGTGCGTTTTCATTTTCTTCCATCTGCTCTTTATAGGCCGACAGGATATCCCGGTAGGATAAAACACCAATAACTTTATTGCTATTGGCGGCTATAACCGGCAGCACCTCGGCTGTTTGTTTAGCCAGCATTTCAACCGCTTTTCGCAAACTATCGGTACTCCGGACATATGCATCGCCGTCTTTTACTATGTCGCCTAAAAGAGAAACCGGGTCGAGCCCATGCCTGAAAATATCTGTACGGTTTATGGTGCCGATATAAGCTCCTTCGTTATTTACCATCACAAAGTAATTTGCCTGGTCGTTGTTAACCTTTAACCAGTCCCTCACTTCCTTAACGGTGTTCTCCGAACTGAGTACCAGGCCGTCGTCGCTTACTACCTGTGCTACGGTCAATTTTCCTAACAGGTCGGCTTCAAAGCTGTCGGGGGTAAAAACACCCCGGCGGGCGATTTTCTCGGTCATGATGGTATTTTCCATCAAAAAGAAAGAAACAATATACGAGGCCGTACAGGCGCCTAACAATGGCAGTAATGCGTGCGATTGCATGGTAGCCTCCAATGCAACGGTTATACTGGTTAAATAGGCCCTGGAGGCGCCGGCGAACATAGCCGACATTCCAACCAAAGCCGCCATCGGTATACTGATCCCTGACCCGGGAAAAAAGCTTAGGATCACCGTTCCTAAAATTGCCCCGCCTGCACCGCCGATGGTTAATAATGGGGCCAGCGTTCCGCCGGAAGTGCCGCTCCCAAGGGCAATGGCCCACGAGAGGAATTTGAAAAAACACAGTCTTATTACGATCACCAAAGTGAGGGTGCCTGATAAAACATTGATAATATTATCATAACCCACACCAAGGGTATGCGGTGCAAAATAGCCGATAACGCCTACCGCCAATCCGCCGATGGCCGGCCACCACATCCAATGGATGGGCAGTTTTTCAAAAGCGTCCTCAATGATGTAAACTATTTTTGTCAGGCCTAATGAAACAAACCCTGTTATTAACCCGATAAAGCTGTAAATCGCCAAAGCTGTATTGGAAGGGGTTGTTAAATTTGGCATCGGGAACACCGGGCCGGCATCAAATAATACATGGTGACCGGCAGCGCCCGTAATACAGGCCAGCGCCACCGGGAGAATTGCTTTTGGCGAAAACTCAAAAAGCAGCAATTCAATGGCCAGGAAAACGGCGGCTATCGGCGTACCGAATATTGCAGCCATACCGGCGGTTGCCCCGGCGGCTAACAGAACTTTTCGTTCGTTTGAAGTGATCTTAAATAATTGTCCTATGGTTGATCCCAGCGCCCCGCCCGTGGCAATAATAGGCCCTTCAGCGCCAAATGGGCCCCCCGTTCCGATGGCTATTGCTGATGATATTGGCTTTAGAAAAGTGATGGAAGGTTTGATCCGGCTTTGATTGGTCAATATTTGTTCCATGGCCTCGGGAATCCCATGCCCCCTGATCGCTGCCGAACCATATAAAGCCATTAATCCCACTACTACGCCGCCAATTGCCGGTATAACGATTACCCACAAACCCAGATGATTACCTGAAGGGCTATGAAAAGTGGCCGAAAATGACCCGTAAAACGATATATTGGTCACCAGGTTGATGAGCCACACCAATAGCTTTGCAATTAACGAGATGGCTACTGCTACCATTACCGATAAACACGAAATACGGAAAAGCCTTTCCTTTAATAAAAAATTATTTTTAGGATCAGTTGGGCCTTTTTCGCCGAAATTTAATGATGGCGAGATCGGTATCCCGTTAATATTTATAGTTTGTTTCATGAGCTTTTACAGGAAGAATTGATATTTTCAAATTCTTATTGAGGGATAGTTTTTATCCGCTTGGATTTTGGTGCAAAGGTATAAAATTATTGAGTTTAAAAAATAGAATAGTGTAAATTTATATTGCACAAGTAATATAATTATAATA
>CAIPFE010000026.1 GCA_903864275.1 uncultured Mucilaginibacter sp. | reverse complement strand
TGTATACCTTTGGTCTAAGGTTAAATGTGATTTTTTCATTGCAAATCAAAAGTCTAATTTTTCCTTAAATGATGCCGGATAGTGTATGCTATCTGGTATCATTTATTTAGCTTTTGTTGCATTTCTTAATTGAACTTACTGATTGAAAATCAGAGGTTAGAGATTGGGAGTACTAATCTCTAATCTCCAGCCTCTAATCACTATCCATCCCCCAAAACAAAAACATCATCCCGGCATTTTATATATAACATTAACCGCTTACCTTTATCAATATGAAAGCTATATGGAACAACCAGGTTGTTGCCGGCAACGATGAGGCCCTGGTTATTGAAAATAGCTATGATTGCTCGAAAAATGGGATAAAGGAAGGCTACCTTCACCCACTATGTCATCTGCCAGGGATTTTGGCAGGATGTTTAAATAATGAATAACATGAAACAGTACGATGCGATAGTAATTGGCGCAGGCCAGGCAGGTGGGCCTCTGGCAAAAAAATTGGCCCTCGCAGGCAAGAAAACCGCGCTGATTGAAAAGCGGTGGATAGGTGGTACTTGCGTGAACGACGGCTGTACGCCCACCAAAACTATGGTTGCATCGGCAAAAATGGCTTATATGGCGGCCAATAGTACGCCGCTTGGCGTAAAGATAAAAAGCTATAAAGTGGATATGCCGACCATCAAAAAACGTAAGGACGTGGTGGTGCATCAGTTTAGGGATGGGAGCCAGAAAGGCCTCGAAGCTACCAAAGGCCTTGATGTTATTTTTGGCGAGGCCGAATTTATTGGCGATAAAACAATTTCGGTAAAGCTGAATGATGGCGGCAAGGTAATTGAATTTACAGCTGACCAATTCTTTATCAATACCGGCGCAAAAACTTTTATACCCGAAATGGAAGGGCTTGCTACTATCGATTATTTAACCTCAACCACCATCCTCGACCTGGACTATGTGCCCGAACATTTGCTGATCATCGGCGGGAATTATATTGGTTTGGAATTTGGGCAGATGTTCCGAAGGTTTGGGAGTAAGGTAACCATAATAGAGAAGTCGGGCAGGATAGTATCCCGCGAAGACGAGGATGTTTCGGAAGAGATCACCAAAGTAATGGAAGCCGAGGGGATTACCATACATGCCAATGCAGCAACTAGCAGCTTTAAACAGAAAAAAGGCGGGAAGACAACGGCCACAATAAAAATTGGCGACAAGGAGACAAAGATCAAATGCTCTCATGTTTTAATTGCCGTCGGGCGCACGCCCCAAAGTGCCGGCTTAAACCTTGCAAAAACAGGAGTTGAAACCGATGAACGCGGCGCAATAAAGGTAAATGATAAACTGGAAACCAATGTAAAAGGTATTTATGCTTTGGGCGATGTAAAAGGCGGCCCGGCTTTTACGCACATCAGCTATAATGATTATACCATCGTTTACCGCAACCTTGTTAAAAATGATAATCTCACCACAAAAAACAGGCCCGTTCCCTATTGTATGTTCACCGATCCGCAGCTGGGAAGTATTGGTTTGAATGAAACCGAAGCAAAAAAACAAAACATAAAACATAAAGTGGCCAAGCTGCCTATGACCTATGTCGCACGCGCCATTGAAACTGGCGATACACGCGGTTTTATGAAAGCTATAGTTGACCCGGATACGAAACTGATATTAGGCGCAACCATATTAGGCACAGAAGGCGGCGAAACGATGACCATATTGCAGATGGCAATGATGGGCGGCATTACCTATGAGCAGTTACGCTGGTGTGTTTTTGCCCACCCGCTTTATGCTGAATCGTTAAATAACCTGTTTATGGCGATGGAGGGGTAGCCGGTAATAAATACCGGGATTGATTTTTTACCACTGAGAAACCGAGAAGGCGCTGAGAACGCGGAGAAAGATAAAAATTGAGAAATATTAATACTTAGTGTTCTTTGCGCCTCCTCTGCATCTCTGTGTTAAAATTAAAAAAATTAGTTAGCACCTGCTTTTTATGATAAAGGTTGAACATCTGAGCAAACATTTTGGGAAGGTTAAAGCCGTGGATGATATTTCTTTCGAAGTAAAGGAGCATGAAAACCTGATATTGCTAGGCACCAGCGGCTGCGGCAAAACTACTACCCTGAAAATGATCAACCGGCTTATCGAGCCTTCACGGGGTGAAATTTTTATTGATGGTAAGAATATTTTTGAGCAATCGCCCGAAATTTTAAGACGGGGTATAGGGTATGTTTTGCAAAACAATGGCCTGTTCCCGCACTATACCGTTGCCGAAAATATCGCCATCGTTCCACAATTATTACAATGGGATAAAAAACGAACAGAAAAGCGGGTTGCAGAACTTCTTGAAAAGCTTCATTTAACAACCGATTATCTTACTGCTTATCCCAATGAGCTAAGCGGCGGGCAGCAGCAGCGCGTTGGCCTGGCAAGGGCTTTGGTTGCCGACCCTTCGGTTTTACTGATGGATGAGCCCTTTGGCGCACTGGATAATGTTACCCGCTCAAAAATACACCAGGAATTTAAGGCGCTCGACGAGTTGAAACGCAAAACCATCATTATGGTGACCCATGATGTGCAGGAAGCCTTTGAGCTCGGCGACCATATTTGCCTGATGGATAAGGGCAAGATCGTGCAGGATGATACCCCCGCCGGGCTGTTGTTTAAGCCAAAGAATGATTTTGTGAGGGGCTTTTTGCAGGAGCAGCGGTTACAACTGGAATTTAAAACTGTCAAGCTGTTTGATGTATGGGGATGGTTAGCCCCCCGGCCCCCTAAAGGGGGAGTTGTGAAAGGCAAGTCGCCGATTTCTTCTGATACAGATCTATGGACCGGGTTGGAGCAATTTAAATTTGATGCATCGGAAAGTATAAATATCAAAAGCGACGACGAAGATGATGTTAGGTCAGCAAGTTTTGAGGAGTTGATGTCAGCATTTTATCAATACAAAAAGCAGCAGGCGCATGAATGAGCAGCAGCAAACTTTATGGGGTTTTATGCGCCAGCAGTCGGATAAGCTGCTGGAGCAAACCATTCAGCATATCGGGCTCACCTTTATTTCGCTTTTTATTGCCGTGCTCGTCGGTTTGCCTTTGGGGATATTCATTACCCGCAGAAAACAGTTCTCGGGGGCAATTTTAGGCATTGCCGGCGTTTTGCAAACCATTCCCAGCATTGCTTTGCTCGGTTTTATGATACCGGTTTTAGGCATCGGCCCTAAACCGGCTATTGCGGCGCTATTATTATACGCCCTGCTGCCCATCATCCGCAATACCTTTACAGGCATTGAAGGCGTTGACCCGGCTGTTAAAGAGGCCGCCATGGCCATGGGCATGAGCAAATGGCAGGTACTGTTTAAGGTGGAGCTGCCCCTGGCTATGCCGGTGATATTCGCTGGTATCCGTACGGCTACCGTAATAACTGTTGGGGTAGCTACGCTCGCTTCCTACATCGCAGCCGGTGGGCTGGGGGAGTTTATCTTCGGCGGCATATCACTCAACAATACCAATATGATCCTTGCCGGGGCCATACCGGCAGCATTACTGGCTGTTCTCTTTGATTTTTTGCTTTCGCGATTACAAAAGTTAAATCTCAAAAAACTAAAAACTGCCACTAAAATACTGCCCCTGCTACTCATATTACTCTCGTCTTTCTATTTCATTCCGTCCGCATATGGCAGCAAGCTCAGGGCTGGTTTCACCCCCGAATTTATGGGCAGGCAGGATGGCAACCTCGGCTTACAGCAAAAATATGGCTTAAAGATCCGCACGCTGGTTATTAATGATGCGGTGATGTATAAGGCCGCTTATGAAAAACAGCTGGATGTGATCAGCGGCTACTCCACCGATGGCAGATTAAAGGCTTATGACCTTGTGGTTTTGGACGATGATAAAAAAATATTCCCGCCTTATTATGCCGCGCCGATTATCAGAGAAAATTCACTAAAAAAATTTGCAGGATTAGAAAATATACTAAATTTGTTAGCCGGAAAAATAAATGACAGCATCATGACTGCTTTAAATTATCGTACTGATTATCTTCACCAAAGCCCGGAGCGGGTGGCGAAGGATTTTTTGGTGTCGAATAATTTGTGGAAGCCGGCGCGTAACGGTAATGCAGGAATAGTGCGCATCGGCTCAAAAATTTTTGGCGAGCAATATATCCTGGCAAATATGTACAGTATGCTGATAAAAGGTAATTCGAACTACGATGTGGCTACCAAAACCGGCTTGGGCGGTACCAAAATATGTTTTGATGCCCTGACTAATGATGCGATCGATTTTTATCCCGAATACACCGGTACAGGTTTGCTGGCCATATTGCAGCCCTCGCCAAAAACAATTGATTCGCTCACGGGGAACAAGGATGCGACCTATAATTATGTGCAGGAAGGGTTCGAAAAAAAATATAATATTAAATGGCTAAAACCAATTGGGTTCAATAATGCGTATGCTTTAATGATGCGGGAAAAGCAGGCAAAAAAATTAAAAATCAAAACAATTTCCGACCTTAAACGATATTTGGAAAGCAAATAATTAAAATGGATATAGCAGATTGTTATATAAAAGTCCGTAAACGCACCGAACATATTTGCAGTCCTTTGCAAACGGAGGATTATGTGGTGCAGCCCGTGGTTGATGTAAGCCCGCCTAAATGGCACATTGGGCATACCACCTGGTTTTTCGAAACATTTATCCTTAGACCCTACTTCATGGGTTACCAGGAGTACAATCCTGACTATAACTACGTATTCAACAGTTATTACGAAACCGTAGGTAACCGCGTGATCCGTACTGACCGTGGTAATTTGAGCCGCCCCACGGTTATCGAAATTTACCGTTACCGGGAATACGTTGACGAGGCGATGGCCCATTTTTTAGGTGAGGATATCGACGATGATGTGAAGGAGCTGATGATACTCGGTCTAAACCATGAAGAACAGCACCAGGAGCTTTTATACACCGATATCAAATTTAGCCTTGGTCATAACCCTTTGTTCCCGGCTTATTCAAAAGATTATGTTTCGCCAAAAGTTGAAAGGGCAAAAAGCGATGAATTTATCAAACTAAAGGAAGGCATTTACGAGATCGGTTTTAAGGGCGATGGTTTTTGTTTCGACAATGAGCTTAACCCGCATAAAGTTTATCTAAACGCTTTCGAAATAAGCCCGAACCTGGTTACTATTGCCGAATACATGGAATTTATAAACAGCGGGGGTTACTACGATTTCCGCCACTGGCATGCGGAGGGCTGGGACTGGGTGAAAACCAATAAAATTGAAGCGCCGCTTTACTGGCATTTGATAGATGAAGAATGGCATCATTATACATTCCATGGCCTTGAGCCGCTGAATTTAAAAGACCCCGTTTGCCATATCAGCTATTTCGAAGCTTACGCTTATGCCTCCTGGAAAGGCATGAGGCTGCCTACGGAATTTGAATGGGAAGCCGCCGCAACGCAGTTTAGCTGGGGCAAAAGCTGGGAGTGGACGGAAAGCTCGTACCTGCCTTACCCGGGTTTTACAAAAGCCCCGGGCGCAATCGGCGAATACAACGGCAAATTTATGGTTAATCAAAAGGTATTAAGGGGCGCGTCGGAAGTTACATCGCCGGGGCATAGCCGCATTACCTACCGCAATTTTTTTCAAACACATTTACGATGGCAATTTACCGGCATAAGGCTGGCTAAGTAAAACCTACCCCCTATGAAAAACACTGAACCAACACTAATGCAAACCGGTACAGACCGGCCGGCGAAATCAAAAACTGACCAGTTTTATGATGATGTGCTAACGGGCCTGCAGTCGGCGCCCAAATATTTGAATTCAAAATATTTTTACGACGCCAATGGCGATAAGCTTTTCCAGGAACTGATGAACTGCGAAGAATATTATCCTACCAATTGCGAACTGGAAATATTTTCTGAAAGAACCGCCGAGATCTGCAAGGCTGTAATAGGTGATGGCGATGCTTTCGACCTGATCGAATTAGGAGCGGGCGATGCCACAAAATCGACCTACCTGCTGCAATACCTGATGGAACAGCAAGCCGATTTTACCTATCTGCCGATTGATATATCTGAAAACGTGATCTCGTATCTCAATGTTACCCTGCCAGTAACCTTAACAGGTATTCAAATTACCGGCCTGAACGGCGAATATTTTGATATGCTGGAGAAGGCGGCATCTCTCTCAAATAAGCGCAAAGTAGTAATGTTTTTAGGCTCCAATATTGGCAACATGCTGGTTGATGAGGCGGAAAGCTTTTGCCGGGAACTTCGCGAACACCTTTCTGCGGGGGACATGATGCTGATAGGCTTCGACCTTAAGAAAAATCCAAAAACCATTCTGGCGGCTTATAATGATAAAGGCGGCATCACCAAACAGTTTAACCTCAATTTATTGGAACGGATAAACCGTGAGTTCGGCGCTGATTTTGATACCAGCAAGTTTGAACATTATCCAACCTACGACCCTGAAACCGGCGCCTGTAAAAGTTATCTTGTAAGTATTTGCGACCAGGAAGTAAAGATCGGTACAGAAACCATTCGGTTCTTAAGGGATGAATATATTTTTATGGAGATATCTCAAAAATTCACTATCGCCCAAACCGATAAGATGGCTAAGAACGGCTCATTTAAACCCGTTTATCATTTTTTTGACAGCCGGAAATGGTTTACCGATGTTATTTGGATAGCGGAGTAAGCGGGGTGAAGGCGACCGGCCGTTACCCGGGCGGCATATAAGCCAGTCGTTTTTGAAAATAGGCATCCCAGCTGCGCTGTTGTTCGCGGTTTGTTGAATTCTGGGTATCGGCGTCATAATCCAGGTTTAGTTGCCTGTATTTGGCATCTATCTTGTTAAATATATTTGTTGCCACGCTTTTATAGTCTTCATGAAAAACAACGTGGCTGACTGTTCTGAGTATTTCCTGCTGTTCCATATAGGCGATGTTGTAATGTCCCTGTTCGTGCCTTAAGATTTCGGCCATCATTTCTTTCGACCTGATCCTGTGCATATCCATCCACGATTGCTCGTCATCCATGATCAGTTTTACTGTGAAGGTTAACACATAGTAGTTTTTCTCCTTTTTTGCTATATAACTAAACTCGATAGCGCAATTGGTGAAGGCAACATCCCCTGCATTTTCTGCAGTCGGCGGGCCCTTGAAGTCATCAGCGGTTAAATTTTTATAGGGTTGGGCGTACGAAGTTGTGCAAAGAAACAATAATAAGGTTACGTAAATTAACCTGTCGATCCTGAATTTCATTGATTTAATCAAGTAAAAATTTTACTTTTTGACTTTATCAGCATGCATTTGGTTTAACGCCATTAATTCTTTCATTGTTTGCTGCATGGCATCGGTGGATCCATCGAGGAATATGACGTTGCCCTGCGAGTTTTCGGCAAAGTGTTTTATTGACTCTGTCCACATGGTAAACAGGATCACTGAGGTATCCATATTGGCTTCCTGCATTTCTTTAGCGGCTACCGACATACCCTTGGCCACCTCCTCGCGGAATAGAGCAACACCCTGCCCGCGCAGCTGCGAAGCCTGGCGCTCGGCCTCGGCTGATATTTTGATGGCGTTGCCTTCAGCTTCGGCAGCTTTTGTTTTGGTGATCAGTAAAGCCTGGCCTTCGTTTTCGGCGGCTGCTTTCAGGTTATTGGATGCAACCACCTGGCTCATTGATTTCATGATCACCTCATCAAACGTAATATCATTTAACTGGAGATCCTGCAAATGATAACCCCAGCCCTCAAGCACTACGTCAAGCTGTTCTTTAACGTGTTCAACAATATCGCGCCTCAGGATCAATACTTCCGATTGCCTTTTGGTTGCCACAAACGCACGTATAGAGCCTTCAACGGTGCGGATCAGGGCTTGCATCAGGTTGCGGTCGTCAACAAACTTAAAAGCCACATTTTTGATGGTCTCTTCCTGCTGGTCGAGCACCGAGTATAACAGCATTGCCTTAAAGTAAACGTTGGCCTGGTCGAAGGTTACTGCCTGGAACTCCAGCTCGACGGAGCGGTTTTGTATGGATATTTTTGAATAGATGCTTTCGATAAACGGAACTTTAAAATTCAGGCCCGGTGTTAGTATGCGGCGGTACTTGCCAAAAATGGTAATTACTACTATTGTGCCTTGTTTTACAGACACAAATGATGAAAAAAGTATTATCAATAAAATAAAAATAACAATAAATGTGCTTATTTCGGGTGTCATGGCCTGTAATTTTAACTGCTGTAAAGATAATGGTAATTATTGGTGTGCTATTTGTTTTTAATAAAATGCTTTACAAACAGCAAAACCATTATGAACTTAAAACGAACTTTTGGGGCTATACTTACCGTGTTAGGTATAATCGGATTAATTTATGCAGGTATTGGCATAGTAAATCGCAGTAACGGGGCAACTACCCTTATAGTGATTGGCGTAATTGCAGTTATGTTTTTCTTTACTGGCATTAGCCTGATACGGACTACAAGTGATGCGGCGTAAATGCCAATTTCATTAAAATTAATTTTAATGAAATCGCAGTATCTGCAGCATGAACGCCAACAATCTCACCATCAGCCGAGTCTATTCGACACATTAATAGGCAAAGGCTCGGATGAAGATATGCCAAACATACCGGAAGACAAGAAAAGGAAGAAGAGGCATGATCAAAGCCGGGGTTTAGGATTGTAAATATCAAGATGTGTTTTATAAATGATAGTTAAAAATAAATTTCCCAGTTTACAGGTACTGTGTAACGACGACTTAAACGCTTCCATTTATTATTGACCAATCGGTTTAAGTGAGTAATATTTACCCGATTTGATGGTTCAAAGAATTCAATTTCTTTATATCTAATATTCAAAATAAAAGCGTTGCCAATATCATCATTAATATGCAAGGCATTCCAGCAATGCATATATTCAATATGGTTTAGAATAGCTCTTAAATCCCCAATATTATGAAAATCGTGCTCTACCTGATTCAGCCAATTGTTCGGGTTGAGATTTGGATATATTGCTGGAATATTATTATCATTTAATTGTTCAACACCATATACATTGCCTACATGATATATGTTTGTGTTTCTTGGATCATAACTAAATAGGGCTATTTTATCGGCTAATCCTAAATGTATGGATGCCCTATAACAATCAAGATAACCTACTTTCATTTTTCTTAAAATAGGGTTATTAATCCACTCTTCTAATCCAAAGTAGTAAGACTTTTTTATATTAATATTGACGGTAATTCCAGTTTGTGCATAACCAGATACCGATACCCAATTATTTATATTATGAACTAATTTAGCTGCATACATACAATGTAAATTTTTTATGAATTACTGTTTCTAGTTTTGTTTTTGAAATAATCCATGCATAAAAGCTAACCTATTTGAAATGTTTATTTATGCTGGGATAAGTATCAAGCAGGGATGTATTGTCATTTTCAATTATTGAATATTCTATTCTATTTTTTCCTTTCTTATGGGTACAAATCTTACATATTCATCTATAGCAAATAAATTAGGATGTCCCAGGTTAAAACCAACATAATACTGTTCATTATATGATGGCTCTATGGAAATGAATTTGTCAAAGCTAACAGCGTTATATTTCTCATAAACATGTGAACTTGTAATATAATCTCTCCAATTTAATATTGAATTCGAATAATATTTTTGAGAGAATAAAATTAATTTTTCCATTTCTATTTTAGAAGGAAGAAACCAGTCATTATATCCATTAATTGTTAAACTATTACATATTTTCTCCGGAGTATTGAATGATATAATTGCTTTTTTAATATTTATAGTATTATCATAACCAGATCCGATAATAGTATCCGTTTTCAAATCATAAAAAACTTTTGAATACTTTTCTTCAAATCCATCATTTGAATAGGTTCTTTTTATCACGTTCAAATTATTTATGCCGTCTTCTAAAATGATTGGGCAAATAAAATAGTTGGAATGTGCGTCAATGTAAAAAACACGTCCTCCATTCAGCCAACTACCAATCTTGTTTTTTGGAAAATTTGAAAACACTTTAAAATTCTTAATCTTGTCTAAATTTAACAAATCATATTCTGCGTCAATTTGATAAGTTCTTAATTTTTCATTTCCTTTTCTCGAACTATAAGCAGGATTATCACGAATTCCTTCAAAATCGAAACTGGTAATTGCTTTTACGTGCCACTTATCTTCAAGAATAATTTTATTTTCAAATCCGGAATAATCCTCACTTACACCACCCTCAAAACCATAATTATATTCTGCTCCATGTATTGACCTTAAAATGTAATTCCAATTACTCCCTGTTAATTTAGCGTAATTATCTGGCTTAGACTTACTATAATTTCCGTAATCACATTTACTATTAAAAAGACAGTCACGACCAGTAATTATTTTCATTCCATCATCGATATAGAAATTCAGCATTATATTTTTTATATCATCAATAAATTCGATTATCGCTGAAATGGACTCTTTTTTTCGAAATAAGTATATGTTACTGTCAATTTTAAGTGGGAATATTTCTTTATTCAAATTAGTATAACTCGCTTTATCTTGTGAATTTAATGATAGCTGATTTAAAATTTTCTTTAAATAATTAAATACAAATTCAATGTTACTATTAGTATTGACTTCAACTAAAATTGGTACAGCAAATTCTTTATTATTATTATCCAAAGCCTTTGGGTTATTGGCAGAAATTTTATAATCAAATGATTGATTTAATATTGGGTTAAGCATAAACAAAGTGTTCCAAATGGCTTTAACCTCTGCATTTTCACTAAGAATCTGTTGCTTAATTTTTAATGCAAAAAGCCCTCCTTGAAATTCCAATTTTAAGCCTTTTGAATCAACAATATTCTTTAGCATACTTATAGAAATAATGGCTTTAAGGGACGTTGCTAACGTGCCATCTGGAAGTTTCGTTTCATCCAGTACTTCATATTTCTGAATATAGCCGTTACTGACAGTTAAAATCTCATCTTTAACAAGTTTATTATTTAGTATCGTTTTACTTGACGAAATAAAAGCAGCATAAGTCTGTTCTATTGCGCTGCTCAAAGCATTTTGTCGGGCTTCATCAATTGTTTTTCCTTGGCCTGTAACTGTAATTATCACCGTTTTGTCCGTATCTTGTGACTGTAATTTGGGTATTGTATCTTTTTTCGTTAAATCAGCAACTTGTATATCATTTTTTTTAACAGTCTTAATCTTAGTTACATCCGGATTTTGCGCATCAGCTGATGTGAAAATTATTGATAATGCGACTAAAAGAAAAAAAAAGTATTTCATTTCAATATGTTCTTATAGTAAGTTATATAGTTTTTATTTGCTAAAATTGTTACTACCTCATCCCAGCATCATAAAATTTTTATAATCAAATTTACTCTTTATTAAAGAAATTTTTCGACGATAGAATTTCAAAAACAATAGAAAATGAAGTTTTAAAAACTGAGTTAAAAGATAAATATCTCAAACGCTTTTCTCAGGATGCATTATATAAATATTTGAAAGAATTTGACTTGTAAAAGTTCAATTCTAATTGAAATTTATATTTGATTTAAGTACTAAAACTGGGGTTTGCCCTAACTGCGATGTCAATACCAGTTTAGTGGCATCATCACCTCACAAATGCCGCCGCAACGCCCCCGTCAACATTTAAAACGTTCCCTGTCGATTTGTTTAATAACCCGCCCGTAAACACCAGGCAGGCATTGGCAATGTCTTCGGGCAGTATAACTTCATTTAGCAAGGTGCGCTTTGCGTAATAGGCCGGGAGTTCCTCAACCGTTACGCCATAAGCTTTTGCGCGGCCTGCCGCCCAATCACCCGCCCATATTTTACTGTCGGATATTACTGCATCGGGGTTAATTACGTTTACGCGGATATTATCCTTGCCTAACTCGGCCGCATTCAGCCGGCTTAAATGCAGTTGCGCCGCCTTTGCCGAGCCATAACCCGCGTTATTTGGCCCGGATACCAGGGCGTTTTTACTTACAATATTCAGCACATCGCCGCCACTATCCTGTTTGCGCATGATTGCCACCCCTGCCTGCGTTACCAAAAACTGTCCTTTTACCAAAATATCATAAAGCAAGTCCCAGTCTTTTTCGGTATGGCCCTCCAATGGTTTTGATATGGATATACCGGCACAGTTCACCACAATATCAACCCCGCCAAATGCCACAACCGCTGCCGCGAATGCGTTATCGATAGCCGCTTTGTTTGTTACATCAATCAGCGTTGCGGTAAAAGTATCCTTACCGTATTGTTTGGAAAATTCTTCTTTTGCGCCCGCCAGGCGGCCTTCATCATTATCATTTATGACTACACAAGCGCCTTCATCCGCAAATTTTTTGGCGATGGCTTTGCCGATACCGCCCGCGCTCCCCGTAACCAGCGCGACACGTCCCGAAAGCACCTTAGGTTTCGGCATGCGCTGTAGTTTCGCTTCTTCCAGCAGCCAGTATTCAATATTAAATGCCTCCTGCCGGGGGAGGGAAGTATATTCGGATACGGCCTCGGCGCCTTTCATTACATTAATGGCATTGATATAAAATTCAGCGGCAACGCGGGCTGTTTGTTTATCTTTTGCAAAAGTGAACATGCCGATGCCCGGATAAAGTATTACCACCGGGTTGGCATCCCGCATGGCCGGACTGTTCGGGTGTTTGCAGCTTTCATAATACGCTGCATACAATTTACGGTAGCCTTCAAACGCCGGGGCGAGTTTTTCTTTTATGGCTTTGGTATCGATTAAATCGTCATCGGGCGCTAACCCCAAAACCAGCGGACTGATCTTTGTCCTTAAAAAATGATCCGGGCAGCTGGTGCCCATCGGTGCAAGCCTGTCGAGATCGATGGAGTTGATAAATTCAAGCACCCGCGCATCGTCGGTAAAATGGCCGATCATCCGAACTTTTTCCGAGCAAAAGCCGCGCAATATTGGCGCTAATGCAATGGCTTGCGTTTTTCGTGCGGATTCATCCGGCCCTTCGATTTTTGCGCCGCCAAAAACGGGGCCCTTCTTACCATAATTAGCTTCAAGGTATTCAGCACATTGTTCAATAACTTCCAGCGTATTGACATAGCTTTCATAAGCCGTATCGCCCCAGGTAAACAGGCCGTGTGAACCAAGCATAATTCCTTTTATACCTGGGTTTTGCTCGAGGCATTCTTTAAGCTTTAACCCCAGGTCGAAACCGGGCCTTTGCCATTCCACCCAGCCAATTTTACCTTTAAAAAGTTCGGCGGTTATTTGTTTGCCGTCTTTTGCTGCCGCGATGGCAATGGCCGCGTCGGGGTGCAGGTGGTCGATATGTTTAAAAGGTAAAAATCCATGCAAAGGCGTATCGATGGATGGCGCTTTTGAGTTCAGATCGGAAATACAGTGGTTAAAAAGCTCCACCATTTCGTCCTCATGCTCAATACCGCGGTAAACATTTTTCAGGCTCTTTAAACGGTCGACATATAAAGCGGCCAAACCGCTTTTTTTCAAGGTCCCCAAATCTCCCCCCGATCCTTTTACCCACATCACTTCGGTGTCAGTGCCTGTTAACGGGTCTTTTGCAAATGCTTTGCATGAGGTATTACCCCCGCCATAATTGGTAAGCCGCAGATCGGCGCCTAAAAGATTGGAACGGTAAATAAGCAACGCTACTTCATCACCCTCAAGTTCCGCAGCTTTTGCGTCGTCCCATAAATAGCTTACATATTTAAATTTTGTTGACATGTCATTAATATTTTATTTGTTAGGAGTCAAGAAGACAAGAGCCAGGATGCAAGACAGAAAGGACAGGCTCTCTTGATTCTTGTCTTCTTGTCTCTTGCTTCTTAATTCCTGCTCTCGTCAATTATTTAATCGAATTCCCATAACCCACAATAAGAACTGATAAAATGATCACCGCAATCCCTGTAATAACAGTTGCGAATGCTTTTTTGCTTACGCCTTTCCACTCTTTTAACACCAGGCCCCACATATTGGCAACCAGTATGATAAAAGCCATGTGCAATATCCATGAACTTGCGCCGTTGCCAAGCCTGCTTTCGCCCATACCGTAAAAAAAGAACTGTAAAAACCAGGTTGTCCCGGCCAGCGCACAAAAAATGTAATTTTTAAGCAAAGGCGTTTTTGCATTGCTATAATCGCCAAAGGTTTTATTGCGCGCGTTCAAAATCATACACCAGATAAAGTTAGTAGTGAGCCCGCCCCATAGCACAACAATATAAGTTACGTTATTGCGGAACAGGAAATTTCCCTGCGAGGGGTGTGCCGCAACCCAAAGCTGGTTGGCAGTATCGGCCATTGATTTACCGGCTTCTAAGCCAAAATTAAAACAAGCGCTTAAAATACCCGATACAATGGCCACAAATATACCCAGGCCAAACCGGTAATCCTTATTAGCTTCAGTAACTGCACTGTCTTTGGCAAGGTCTTTTTCCTTCATCATCCCCGCTTTGCCGCAGATGATGATGCCAATAACGCAAACCACTATCCCCAGTAAAACCATTTGCCCCCACTGGCTGTGCAGCAGCATGGTGAAAGTATCTTTACCATCCTTTGGAAAAAAGTTGTAATAAACCGACGGCACCAGCGAACCAAAAACAGCGCAAAGCCCCAATATAATGGTACTGCCTAATGACACGCCAAGATAGCGCACGCCCAACCCATAAGTTAAGCCGCCAATGCCCCATAAAACGCCCATCAGGTAGGTCCAGCCGATTACATCGAGGCCAGTATTTTTTATGATATCAGCAAAACCGGGAATGGTTAACCAGGCCGCCAATGGCGGAACGATCAGCCATGAAAAAATGCCGCCCACTATCCAGAAGCTTTCCCAGGCCCAGCCTTTTACCTTTTTGTAAGGGATATAAAAGCTCCCCGAAGCAAAGCCCCCGATAAAATGAAAGAAAACGCCGAAAATTATTACTATTTCCATGTTTTGTTCAATGTAGAGACACAATATTTTGTGTCTCCGGTAACTAACCTCAATCCGTCAGGTGGGAGACGCAAAATATTGCACCTCTACGGATTTACCGTTGTTTGAGGTGTACTAAAATGATATATCCCTGATCCTACATTTACCACAATATACCCCGCTTCCGGGTCGGCCATTTTTATTTCTGGTTCGGTGGCAATTGGCTTACCGCTTTCTGTTACCGCAGCTCCATTGTTTGCAGGGATATAGATGGTTGCCGTAGTATTAGCCGGTATCTCCACATCCATCACCAGGTTACCACCGTCAAGTTTCCAGTGCGAGCTTACTTTGCCGTAATTGGTTTCATAATCAGCAGATGCGTTTTGCAGGTTGCCGCCAATTGTTGGTTTTATTACTATTTGCTTGTAACCGGGGCCATCGGCTTTTGTATCAATACCTGCAATAACCCGGTACATCCAATCGCCGATAGCGCCGTAAGCATAGTGATTATACGAGTTCATGCTCGGCTCTTCAAAACTGCCGTCGGGCTTTATGCCGTCCCACCTTTCCCAGATGGTGGTTGCCCCCATTTTTACCGGGTATAACCATGATGGATAGGTATCCTGTAATAAAAGCCTGTAAGCCACATCGGCATGCCCGAAGCGGCTGAGCACATGGCACAGGTAAGGTGTGCCTAAAAAGCCGGTAGTTAAATGGTTTTCATACCGCCTGATATTACTGACGAGCCTGTCGGCCGCCTGCAACCTTAAGTTTTCGGGCAGCATATCAAATTGCAGGGCGAGCACATAAGCCGTTTGGGTATCAGATGAGATAAGGCCGTTTGGTGTCACATATTCTTTTAAGTACGCATCTTTTATTTTATCGAGGAGGGTGGTGTAATAATCAGCATCCTCTTTTTTGCCCAATACGTTTGCAACATTAATGAGCAATTGCGTTGAGTAAGCATAAAAGCACTGTGCTATTAAATATTTATTGGTGATGGCCGAGCTGCCGTCGGTATCGTCATTTACACTATAAAACAGCCAGTCGCCAAAATGGAAGCCTGTGTTCCAGAGGTCGTTTTTGCTTTGGTGCTGCATATAATCAACCCAAGCCTTCATACTACTATACTGATTTTCGAGGATCCGTTTGTCGCCATAAGCCAGGTACATGTTCCATGGGATAATTGTCGACACATCGGCCCAGCCTGTGCTGGCCCCGGGGCCGTCAGTTGCGTTTTTACCCAGCACATTCGGTATTACAAAAGGGATACTGCCACTTGAATATTGATCAGCGGCCACATCTTTAAGCCATTTGGTAAAAAAATTATGCACATTCATCAGGTAGGATGCCGTGCGCGAAAAGGCCTGCGCATCACCTGTCCAGCCTAAGCGTTCATCGCGCTGCGGGCAATCAGTGGGGACATCCAAAAAATTGCCTTTCTGGCCCCATTGTATATTGTGCTGCAATTGATTAATAAGCGCATTTGAGCAGGAGAACGAACCAGTGGGCGTCATATCTGAATAAAGCGCGATCGCCGTAAAGTTTTCTGCCTTCAGATCGCCGGGCGGGTAGCCCTCAACTTTAATGTACCTGAAACCCTGCCAGGTAAACTGCGGTTCAAAGGTTTCCTCGCCGTCGCCATTTAATATGTAAACATCCTGCGAACGGGCTGTGCGCAAATTATCAGTATAAAAATTTCCCGCTTTATCAATTACTTCGGCATGCGACAAGGTGATCTTATCACCGGCCTTACCGGTAACTTTCATCTGTACCCAGCCAACCAGGTTTTGACCGAAATCGATTACCTTTTCGCCTTTGGGCGTGGTAAATATTTTTACGGGCTTAAATGTTTCGTGCTTGCGCACAGGTTCATTATAAGTAGCTACCAATACAGTCTTCGAAAAGTCCTGCACTTTTACACCCGACCAGGTTTTATCATCAAAATTGGTGGTCGACCAATCCTTTTGTTGCATGCGGTCGTCAATGGTTGCGCCATAATAAATCTCGGCAAAACGCACCGGCCCGGTTGATGATTTCCAGCTATCATCAGATACAATTGTTTCTTTGGTGCCGTCTGTATAGGTCACCTCCAACTGAAATAATAAGGCAATATCTTTTCCGTACAAACCCGGTTTAGGGTTAAAGCCGATGTAACCGCGGTACCATCCGTTTCCCAACATAGCGCCAACTGCATTTGCGCCCTTTTTTAAAAGTGTGGTAACATCATAAGCCTGGTATTGCAGGCGTTTGTTATAGCTTGTCCATCCCGGGGTTAAATAGGCATCACCGACCCGCTGTCCGTTGATTTGTGCTTCGTATAAGCCATGTGCAGTGATATAAGCTGTAGCCGATGCGATTTTTTTTGTTAAAGAAAACCCCTTGCGGAACATCGGGCTTGGCCTGTTTACCGAATCTTCGGTAAAACCAGGGATTATCCATTGGGCCTTCCAATCGGCGGCGTTAAGCAAGCCCATTTGAAAAGATGCCGGCCCGGCCCATTCCGAGGCCTTACCCGAGTTATCCCAAACCCTAACCTGCCAGTTATATTTTTGGCCTGATAGCAGTGTTTCTCCTCCATAAGGCACATAAACAGATTGATCGGAAATTACTTTTCCCGAATTCCAAACGCTGTGCTTTCCGTTGGTGACTTTTATCTCGTAAACTATTTGCTTTACATCACGTATGCCGTCAGCGGCAAGCTTCCAGCTGAAACGCGGAATTAATGCATCGACACTAATAGGATCAACCGAGTTTTCGGTTAGCAGGTGCTCAACCTTTACCTGTGCGAAACATACACGACCTGCAAACAGGGCAAGAAATAAAAAAATTAGCTTTCTCATCTTTAGTTAAAAAGGGCATTTGATTTGGAGAAGGCAAGGTAAAGAAATGCTTTTGGTAATCACAAATTTTAAAAGTGAACAGCATGTAATTTTATTGGGATAAATGGATTGTTCTCATTCAATGTACTGTAACTACCGCCGCGCTGCCCGCCGGCATATTAACCACAAAGCTTTTTCCGTTTACCTGGTGTTGTTCGATGGTTTTTGTCTCGAAGGAGCCATCGGTATTTACTGTACTTCCCGCAAAGGTAACTCCTGTTGCCGCCGTGATTGAGGGGGCCGTAAGCCACACAATTTGTACGGTGGAAGCTGTTTTGCTTAACTGTACATTGAACGAATAATTATTTGTGTCGTCCTTATTGATCAGTGTAATGGAGCATGTATTATCCGTCTTAATACAAGAATAAGCGCTGCAAACCTGTGGCTTGCTAACGCTCGCCGGAATAGTTGTCCCCCCTGCACTGCCATATTTAAAGGCCAGCATCGCATAATACTCCGGACTGGCGTTTAACACTCCATTTTGAATAAGGACAGGCGAATAGAAAAGACCATAGCCGCCATGAAAATTAATTCCCGCGCCATTATTTTCGGCTACCGTCCACATCACATCGAGGGCCCATAATGCCGATGCGAATATATCACTGACCCCCTTTTTGCCGCCCCCGTAAACGTTGTTACTTTCGGTAATACGGTAAGGCAAATTATATTTGGAGGCTTCAAGACTGACTCCCTCCAGGTAATAGGTCAGGCCGGCGCTGCTTGCTAAAATGGTGTGATAAGTAATAGAGGGGTCTGTGGCGGGGCCTGCAGTATAATAATGCCCGTCTAACAGTTTTACATTACGATTTTCATTTTCGGCAAATGACGTTATCCAGTAGCTGTTATAAGCAACATCCGGGCCCGCAAAAGGTGCCTGCGGTATCCTGTTCCTCACAGCCGATAAATAAGTTTCCCACTCGCCCTGGTAGCTGTCGTAATTATAAGCAGGGCCGCGCATACCGCCGTTGTAGACGTCGGGCTCATTACCCGACTGGAAGGCATACAAATTATTCGCGAGGCTTTTACGGACATAAACCGCTTCATTTGACGCTACAGCGGCATCATAACTCCCCATGTTTAATCCAAAAAGAACCGGCCACCCTACTGCCTTTGAAAAAGCCGATAAGCGGTCAATGTCAGAAGGAGTAAGGGAATCGGTTGTGCTGTTGCCTGTACGCATTCTTTCCGACCAGTAAACTTCATCGCTGGTGCCACCGCCGATACGCAGCAGTCCCGGGCCAAGGTTTTTGATCAGTTGAATGAGCACTGTATTGTTTACATTCAAAAAACCGGGATTAGCGGTTAATATTTGCGTTTCAAAACTTAAGCCTTCAAAAGTTGCCGGTATGGTGTAGTCCGGTTGGTTTTCATTTATTGAAACATTAACAGGAGGGCCATAAGGGATGGGCGGCGGTACCTGGACGTGTTCTTTTCGGCAGGATAAAAGGCAGAGTAATGATAAGATAATGATCCCGATTTTTTTCATGTGGTAAGATTTGAAAGCGCATTTTTAACATATATTTCTTTGCAGGGAGATAGATAGTTTAAAAATGCTGTGCCCCCTTCTTATGCTTTATTCATACTTCGCAAGGAAACGGTGTGCTGTTGGGTATCGGAAGATTTATTATTTCGCTGATCAACTATCAGTATTTTTTTAAAATAACTTTGCATAAGCACGGCTCGGTTGATGGCCTGAACACCGGCTGGAACCAAAGCATTGACCGCTTAGCCGAAAACCTGCGAATTTTGATGAATAAATGATCCTTCAATCATAAAAAATGAAAACAGTAACCTCAAAAGACGGAACTTCTATTGCTTATGACCAACTGGGCAGCGGTGAGCCGGTGATCCTGGTTGATGGCGCCTTGTGCAGCCGGGCATTCGGGCCAATGCCTGAACTCGCTAAATTACTGTCACTGCATTTTACAGTGATCAACTACGACCGCCGCGGCCGTAATGAGAGCGGGGATACAAAACCATATTCGCCGGAGCGTGAGGTAGAAGATATTGATGCCTTAATACAGACAGTAGGCGCCCCGGTTTTTTTAGCCGGCATATCTTCTGGCGCCGCACTTGCCCTACGGGCCGCAGCCGCCGGGCTCAGCATAAAAAAACTTGCCCTATACGAAGCACCATTTATGGTTGATAAAGACGGTCACCAGCCGCCTCCTGATGCCGAAGCGCAATTAAAGGCGTTGATCGCGTCGAATCGCCGGGGTGATGCGGTTAAGTTCTTTATGAGGGATATGGTGGGTGTTCCGGCATTTGTTGTGTTTATAATGCGGATAATGCCCATATTTTCGAAATTGAAAGCCGTGGCGCATACCTTACCCTACGATGCCGCGGTTATGGGCGACTTTTCTCTACCCGAAGAAAGAGCTGCTTCAGTTAAAATACCCACCCTTGTTGGGGGCGGTGAGAAAAGCCCGGCTTCCATGCAAAACGCCGTGAAAAAACTTGCCGAAACAATAACCGGCAGCAAACTCATAATGTTTAAGGGGCAAACACATAATATCGCAATGAAGGTACTTGCACCTGCTTTGATAGAATTTTTCAAGAAGTAAACGGTAGTCTACAAAGCAGCATAAACAAGTTATATCGCCAATATCTCAACGATCTTCAAAAAATCAGGATTGATCTCTGTATTGCGTTTTATGGCATGCTCAAACGGGGTAAAAGCTATTTCGTTGTGTATTAGCCCCACCATTTCATCGCGGTGACCGGCTATCAGCCCTTCAATGGCAGCAACACCTACCCGGCTTGCCAGAACGCGGTCCATACAGGTGGGGCTTCCGCCACGCTGGATATGGCCCAATATGGATATGCGTGTATCATAGTTCGGGAACTTCTCTTTTATTTGCCTCCCTATCTCAAAAGCATCACCAGCCTCACCGTTTTCAGCCAGCATAATAATTTTCGACTTTTTATCTTTTCTGCCCCGTTCCAGCCGCTCAAATACCGACTGTATATCTGTTTTACTTTCGGGTATCAAAATGGCCTCGGCCCCGGCAGCAATACCTGTACGTAGTGCGATCAGGCCCGAGTCGCGGCCCATAACTTCAACAATAAACAGCCTGTCGTGCGATTCGGCGGTGTCCCGTATCTTATCTACCGCTTCTATAACGGTATTAATTGCGGTATCATAGCCGATGGTAAAATCGGTGCCGAAAAGGTCGTTATCAATAGTGCCCGGCAAACCAACGATCGGAAAATTATATTCGTGCCCAAAAATCTTCGCACCGGTAAAAGTTCCGTCGCCCCCAATTGCAACCAATGCGTCGACCTTATTTGCTTTTAAGTTTTCGTAAGCCTGTTTACGCCCTTCGGTAGTTTTAAATTGTTCGCTCCTGGCCGTTTTTAGTATGGTGCCGCCGCGCTGAATGATATTTGAAACCGACCTGCGGTCCATCGGGAACATATCACCTTTGATCATTCCATCGTATCCGCGGCGGATACCTGTTACTTCTAAACCATAGTAAATTGATGAACGTACAACCGCCCTGATGGCGGCATTCATGCCCGGCGAGTCGCCGCCTGAAGTAAAAAGTCCAATATTTTTTATTTGCGTCATTTTATGAATTGGCGCTGTTTTGCGTTGTAAAAATTAAAGTATTAAATAAAACTTATTGCAAAGATAGCTGTATTAGCCCGTACCCTGTAAAAGTTGGGCGAATTTATATTTATTTTTTGGGAGAGAAATAATTTGTGGGAGAAAATGGCTACGGGTTTCATAGCGATGGCTTCATAGCTGCCGTTTCATAGCGATGGGTTTCAAACCCATCGCTATTTGGGAAGCACTGATTTCATAACTATGAAATTAATAACATCCATTGCTATATTTGTTTTATTACTTAGACTTTACAACCATGCCTCAAAGTTATTCTTCACTATGGGTACACCTTATCTGGTCAACAAAAAATCGAGAGCCAATATTAATCCCTTCATTAAAAAGTGAGGTTTATAAGGTCATCAAAGAGATCGCAACTGAATATGAAATTTATCTTGATTGTATAAACGGTATAGAAGACCATGTGCATTTGTTGGTAAGATTACGTACCGATCAATCAGTTGCCGATGTTGTAAAAACAATAAAAGGAAATTCATCGGAACATTTTAAAGATAACCCGGATAAATATATTACCTGGCAAGACGGATTTGCAGCATTTAGCGTTAGTCCGGATAATGTGAAAAGAGTGCGGAGTTATATTTATAACCAGGAAAAGCATCATCGCAGTAAATCTTTTAGCGATGAATTAAAAGAGATAAAAAAGAATGCTAAATTTCAATAGCGGCTGGATTGTTTCCACATAGCGATGGGTTTGAAACCCATCGCTATGTGGAAATGAAGGTTATCTCTTATCCTTATAAGCTGCAATACCGCTTTCTAGAAATTTTAAATAGCTGCTGATATCATAGTCAGCAGGGGAAGGCGGTATAACAGTCCCGCTTTTATCGGTCAGCATATTACCCTCGCCGTCCAGTAACACATAAAACGGCTGCGAGTTAGAATTAAAGCGCGAGGCTTCAAAATCGCTCCATTTGCCGCCTAAAGTGGTAATTTTTTTGCCGCTATATTGAGAGATGAATTGCTCTTTGGGGTCTAAATTGGTTTTATCGTCTACAACCAGTTGGAGCATTACAAAATCATTTCGTAAATGGGCAAAAACCCGCGGGTCGGTCCAAACATTTGCTTCCATTTTTCGGCAGTTAACACAATTAAACCCGGTAAAATCAATAAATATCGGTTTATGTAGCTCTTTGGATACTTGCAAGGCCTGGTCGTAGTCATACCACGGATCCGTTCCGCGCGTTTTTATACGGTCGTACACCCCATCATATTTCTTAACTTTTATGGATGACTGCTGCGCTGCAGGCAAAGCCGACCCTCCTGGCACGGATGAAAGGTCGAAATCCTGTGTAGCAATCGGCGGCAGGAATGCGCTGATCGATTTCAACGGCGCGCCCCATAAACCCGGCACCATATAAATAACAAAGGCGAAAACGACAATCGCAATAAATGTGCGTGGTACCGATAGATAAGGAAGGTCACTGTCATGCGAAAATTTGATCTTACCGATTAGGTATAACCCCATTAATAAACCAATGGCTATCCATAGCGATAAAAATATCTCGCGGTCGAACCAGTTCCAATGATAGGCTAGGTCAACATTTGATAAAAACTTAAGCGCAAAAGCAAGTTCTAAAAAACCCAATATCACTTTCACACTATTAAGCCACCCGCCCGATTTTGGCAGGCTTTTTAACCCCGCCGGGAACAAAGCAAAGGCTGTAAAAGGCAGCGCAAGCGCCAGCGAAAATCCCAGCATACCAACAGCCGGGCCAAGCCGGTCGCCTTTTGAGGCGGCATCAACAAGCAAAGTCCCTATGATTGGGCCGGTACATGAAAATGATACAACAACCAACGTCGATGCCATAAAGAAAATTCCGGTAAGCCCGCCCTTGTCAGCATTGGCATCCAATTTATTGGCCAGCGAACTGGGCAAAGTAATTTCAAATGCCCCTAAAAATGATATCCCGAAAACAACCAGTAATAGGAAGAAAAACATATTAAATATGCCATTGGTTGCCAGCGCATTAAGTGCGTCGGAACCAAATATGATGGAAATCAGCATCCCCAGCGAAACATAAATAACGATGATTGATAATCCGTAGGTTAACGATTGTAAAACACCCTTTGCCCGCGAACCGCTCTTTTTTGTGAAAAAACTTACCGTTAATGGTAACAAAGGATAAATGCACGGCAACAGTACTGCGGTAAAACCGCCAAGCAGGCCGGCGATAAAAATCTCCCAAAGTGTTTTTGGTTTTTCTTTGGCAACCGCCTTTACAACGGTTTTGGTTTTTTCAACACTGTCCCGATGTTTTTTTCTCGCCGCGAGGCTATCCGCAGCAGTAGGTATGGTCGTAAAACTAACCCCGCTTGTCGATACCGTATCGGCTTGTTTTTTCTGGAAAGCGTTAACCGGGCTTATGGCTGCGCCAAAAACCACGATGATGGTTAGCAATACTAATAGTCCTGTCTTTAAATAACCCGGTTTGGTGAATGGTTCCATTTTTTAAACCGTTATTTGCCCAGGGGAATTGAAAAATCAATATCATCTGGTGGAAGGCATTTTTTATCGTTGCAGGTCATATACTCCAGTTTGCCCTTAACTGCAGATGCATTGGGTGACTTCAATTTGATCTTTTGCTGGAAAGTAACTGATTTTTCAAAATAGCTTACATCCATGCTAAATGCTTTTTCATATTTAGTGATAGCCGCCGGTTCCGAAGTTTTGCCAATTAAACCATATGCCTTCGATGGTGTAAAAGTAAATGATGTTTTTATCGGGCCGCCATCTTTTACATTAAGCGAATAAATATGCCATCCATCCTGTATAGTTGCCCGCAAAAAAACAACAGCTTCGGTAGGACTAAGCTTTTTTGCAGCGTACGACCATTTTACGGGTGTTTCTATCTGTGCGTATGCGCCGGCGCTTAAAACCAATATGGTCATCATCAATAATAATTTCTTCATTTTTATTCGTTTGTTTGTTATGCAGTTCATTTGTATCGGTTCGCTAAAGTATCGGTCGTTTCTGTTTTCATTCTGAACAAGGCAATTTCAAACGCTGATAAAAGCCTATAGCAGCCTTTTTTACAATCTTTAACAAATTACAACCGGCTAACTACTGAACCGCTTTATTTAAAAATTCAATTTCTTTCAAACTAAACTCTATTTCTTCGCCGATATTATTTTTAATAACCAATAAGCCATTGTCCCTTACGTCGTTAATTGCCCCGGTAAACACATTATGCTGTGTTTTAAAGCTTTTACTTTCATTTAACCAATACAGGCGGGATAGATAAGCTTGCCTCACAGCCAGAATATTTCCTGCCTTTATTTTCAAATACCAGGCTTCAATGTGGCGGCAAATTTCGGACAATAAAGTTTTTAAATCATAATCTGCGTGTAAGATTTGCTTAATTGATGTGGCATTTGATAATCCGGCCGGAAAACTGTCCTGGTTAACGTTAAGGCCAATTCCAATAATTGAATTTTTTATCTGGCCGCCCTGTACCAGGTTTTCAATTAACATACCTCCGATCTTTCGATCGTTATAATAGATGTCGTTTGGCCACTTTATTTTCAATTTGCCGCCCAGCAAAGGTGCAAGAGCGTCAAAAACACCAAGGCTTATTGCCCTTGTTAAATCAAACTGATCAGTTAAGTGCAAAAAGGCTGGTTTTAGCAGCATGCTGAATGTTAAATTTTTACCGGGTTCGGCATGCCAGCCATTTTGCTGCTGGCCCCTGCCTGCGTACTGGTTTTCTGCCATAATGACCGTACCTTCCATCAATGGCTTGGAATTTGAGAGTAGTTCTTTAAGGAAATTATTTGTCGAATCAACTTCTTTTAGTATAATAAAATTTTGTCCAACAAATAAGCCCGAAAATATGTTATTTTGCAAAGTGTTATATGTTAATGTCAAAATCGTTCAAAACTAATTCTTTTTGATGGTAAAAAACAAAGCGTTAAGTGAATCGGCTTACATTTCTGAGCTTGCCATACATGGCATACAGGAAAAAAAAGGGAATGATATCATCAGGTTAGACCTTCGTAATATATTTAGTTCGGTAACTGATTATTTTGTGATCTGTCATGCCGAGTCAGCCACCCATGTAAAAGCAATAGCTAATAGTGTAGAAGAAGAGATTTTTAAAGCCACGCAACAGGATCCCTGGCGAAAAGAAGGGATGGAGTATGGCGAATGGATACTGCTGGATTATGTAGATGTGGTTGTACACGTTTTCAGAACGGATAAACGTGAATTTTATGGAATGGAAGACCTTTGGGGCGATGCGGAAATTAAACTGTATAAAAGCGCTTAAGCATCCGTAACAATTGTGCTTACGCGGGCGTCAATGTCATACCACTCAAAATGTTAATAAATGATTGTAAGTTTGAGCTTGTAAAGAAATGAACCGTCAAAAGCCGCTTTAAAAAATAAAGAGCAGCTAATGGTAGCGTTCATTGCGATAATAAATAAGAAAAAGTAATGAAAGATAATAACCTGGAAAAACCAAAACCCATACGGAAAATACCGAATAAAAAAGTTACCCCGAAACCGCCTAAGCCCAATATTATGTGGTTTTACGCCATTATTGTTGTGGTTTTGCTGGGAGTGGCTACGCTATTGAATGGTAATAATTTAAAACCTATATCTGAGCAAAGGTTTGAAGAAACCATGCTTAAAGACCATGATGTTGACCGGGTGGTTGCTTACCGCAGCGGTGACCTGGTCATTGCGGAAGTTTATTTAAAGGCAGCAAGTTTAAATAAGCCGCAATACGCCGATGCGCAAAAAGAGCAGCACACTTTCAATGTTGGGGCTGCTGATAATGGGCCTCAGTATGTTTTTACTGATGCTACTTTTGAAAGCTTAAAGCAATCAATAAATGCGGCGGAAAAAAACTTTACCGACGACCAAAAAATTCCTATCTCATACGAGCAGGGGCACGAAAGCCTGTTATCAAACTGGTTTGTGCAGTGTATTATAATGGCTGTGCTGCTTGTAGCGGTATGGTTGTTTATTATGCGCCGTATGAGTGGTGGGGCAGGTGGTGGCCCGGGCGGCCAGATATTTAATATTGGCAAATCAAAGGCTACTTTATTTGATAAGGAAGCCCAGGTATCAGTAACATTTAACGATGTGGCCGGGCTTGAAGAAGCCAAACAAGAGGTAATGGAAATTGTAGATTTTTTGAAAAATCCGAAAAAATACACCAACCTTGGCGGTAAAATACCAAAGGGTGCATTACTAATAGGTGCGCCTGGTACCGGTAAAACGCTGCTCGCCAAGGCCGTTGCAGGCGAGGCGCAGGTGCCATTTTTCTCATTGTCAGGATCGGATTTTGTAGAAATGTTTGTTGGTGTGGGTGCTTCGCGTGTACGTGACCTTTTCCGCCAGGCAAAAGACAAAGCCCCCTGTATTATATTTATTGACGAAATTGATGCCATTGGCCGCGCCCGTGGTAAAAACAATATTGTAGGCGGTAATGATGAACGCGAAAATACGCTGAACCAGTTATTGGTTGAAATGGATGGTTTTGGTACCGACTCGGGCATCATTATCCTTGCTGCAACCAACCGCCCGGATGTTTTGGATTCCGCTTTATTGCGCCCCGGCCGTTTTGACAGGCAGGTATCTATTGATAAACCCGACCTGATTGGCAGGGAGCAGATATTTAAGGTGCATTTAAAACCGGTTAAACTTGCCGATGGCGTAGATGCTAAAAAATTATCGGCCCAAACGCCGGGTTTCGCGGGCGCCGAAATTGCCAATGTTTGTAACGAAGCTGCTTTGATAGCTGCACGTAAAAATAAAGAGGCCGTTGACATGCAGGATTTCCAGGATGCTATTGACCGTGTGATCGGCGGCCTGGAGAAAAAGAACAAAATTATATCCCCTGAAGAAAAACGTATTGTTGCCTATCACGAAGCGGGCCATGCTATTGCAGGCTGGTTCCTGGAACATGCGGATCCATTGGTTAAAGTATCCATCGTTCCGCGTGGTGTTGCTGCTTTGGGTTATGCACAATATCTGCCAAAAGAACAGTTTTTGTATACTACCGAACAGTTGATCGATGGTATGTGTATGACACTTGGCGGCCGCGTTGCTGAAGATATTACCTTCGGGAAAATATCAACCGGCGCGCAAAATGACCTAGAGCGGATTACAAAACTTGCTTATGCCATGGTTACTATTTATGGTATGAATGACAAAGTGGGTAACGTATCATTTAATGATACCCAGGGCGAATACCAGTTCAATAAACCATACTCCGAAAAAACCTCGGAGCTGATTGACCAGGAAGTGCGCAAGCAGATAAGTGAGGTTTATGAAATGACCAAAAAACTGCTTATCGATAAAAGGGAAGGCCTGATAAAATTAGCCGACAAGCTTTTGGAAAAGGAAATCCTGTTCCAGTCGGATCTTGAAGAAATATTAGGCAAACGTCCGTTCGACAACCGCACCACTTATGATGAGTTTGTTAACGGCCCGGCCGACCAGGAACCTGCAGCTAAAGCACTGATCCCTGAAGGTGTTGCCGATCATTCAGGTACTTTTAAAAGAAACCCTGAAGAAAAGGACGCAATTGCCAGCAAGAAATAAATTTTAGCCGAAAGCTGAAAGTCCAAAGCTAAAAGCTATTTGCTTGCTTTGGACTTTTTGCTTTTTGCTTTAAGCTACTATAAAATGAGGGACATCACCACATCAAAGGAAAAACTGCTTAAAAAGATCCGCAAGGCGCTCCTAGAAAAGCGGGAGAACCCCTATCCCAACCTTGAAGATCTTCCTCACTATGCCCCCAACGAGGAGTTGCCTGAAGTGCTTTTTGCAGAACAGTTTACCGCGATATCCGGCCAGTTTGTTTTCTGTGAGGATGAAGTACAATTTATAGAAAACTTACTTGAACTTGCAGAGGACCGCAAGTGGCGCAAAATATATTGCTGGGAACCTCCTTTACAAGATATACTGACCCGGTTTGACTATCCTTTTTTTGAAACAGATAAAGATTTTGAGCAGGCGGATGTTGGTTTTACACTTTGCGAAGCATTAATTGCACGTAATGGCAGTATTTTACTATCGAACGCTAATATGGCAGGCCGCCGTTTAAGTATTTACCCACCTGTGCATATTGTGCTTGCCTATACCTCCCAACTGGTGCTCGATTTAAAAGATGGCTTTAATCTTATAAAAAATAAGTACAGGAGTGATATACCGTCCATGATCAGCAATGTTACCGGCCCAAGCCGCACTGCGGACATTGAAAAAACCCTGGTTTTAGGCGCCCACGGGCCTAAGGAACTGTTCGTTTTCTTGCTGGACGGGTAGAGAAGAGCCAGGAATCAAGAGCTAAGAATCAAGATTGTGGTTTGGTCATTTTCTTTTGTCTTGGCTCTCGGTTCTTGACCCTTGATTCTCCAACTTCAAATCTTCCAATTTACTTTCCTCCAAAACCAATCTTTCGCTTACTTTATTTTTGCCGTATTGCCATTTTATCAGCCTGATACAACCATCCGCCAGTTCAATACCGGTTATGTCGCCATCATCAAAACAACAGCAGCCACTATTGAAATAAGTATCCAGGTAGCCGTTAAAGTCGGGCATTTTATCGCCTTTACTTATGCGGCTGGCTATTTGATCTTTGAGCGCCTCAGTCTCAGGTTTGTTTTTTGAGTCTTTCACGGTTTTTAGTTCTTCACATAGTTTCTCCAGGTGGGTTAACGATTTAAACACCGGTTGGTGTGTATGCCCGGTAATCAGCAGCATATCTTTACGTTTCGAACTCCATTCGTACATCATCCGGTTATGAACTGTTTTTAACTGGTCGTTATTTGCTGGCGTATTGGGGTTTATGCGTAAATACGACTGAAATGGCCCCCAAATATCGGACACAAACCATTTGCTGAACCAATTTCCATCACTTTGCAGATCGCCCTGGTGGCCATGGGTCATGTAAATTTCAAGCGGCTTTTTCGCTATGGTGGTTTTTAGAATAACGCCCTCATAAATGGTAACCTTTTGCCCATATATTTTTTCAAGGTTAATAGCTGCCAGCGGATCATTATCCCAATAGAGATCGTGGTTACCAAATATTTTGATAAATGATTTACGCAACAAAAATTTCTTCTCGACCTCAAAAGTGGCTTTATTATGGCGTTTAACAGTGATTAAAAGATTTTCCCACAGCTCTTCACTATCGCCCAGGTTTATATAAAAGAAGTGATTTTTATAATAGTAAGCCAAAGCAGCCAAATAGTTTTTCTCTGCCAGGGCAAATATGTCGGCACCGTCCCGGGCACCTTTGTGCTGATCGGACAGGATGATAAATTTGTCCTTATTCGCATCAAATGGTAAAACCAATCCCCGTTTGCCGGGGTTGCTTTTAATGTTTTCATACAATTCACTTAACGCCTTATCAACTCTTTTTTTATCCGGCCTTGAAGAAAGCCGGTCGGCCAGCTTTGAAACAGGTTTGTTTAACAGGTTTTGGAGAAAGCGGCGCATAAGGGGCTAACATACGAAAATAAAAAAGGTGTTTTTCATAAGTAAAATACCGTGAAAACACCCCCCTGAATTTTCTTGCGAATATCGTATTATTGGGGAATTAATAAAAAAAACCTAATTAAACAATAATGACTTCAATTATCGATCCTGAATCAGCTAAGAGCTTGATCAAGGAGTATCAGCAACAGAATGCCGCCCAGGGCGGACCGGCAATAAAAACCCACGAAGGGCACCTTCTGAATGGCTACTTTCTCGACCGGGAAAGTTTGGAAAAGATTTTAAGTAATCCCAAAGTTGCAGGGGTGAGTTTACATTTAGCTAAACACCCGGATTTTAAGGGTGCGCAAGGCAATCACTTTACCATGCTTTATGCGGGCGTGGAGCCTAATACCGCCCCCGATGCAAAAACCCCTTTTGTAACTGCCAGTGACATTAATGGGCCGACGCCTCCTTGTCCACCTAAATGTACAACTTTATCATAAACCGGGTAATTTTTAAATTCAATTGCGAGAGGAGATATTAAAGCAATTGGGGTATTTACAGTCGCCACACAGCCACAAACGGGGGTGTTAAAAAGCTATTAAATACCCTCTGACTTAGACAGGTGATAATTTGTTATTTTCCTTTAGCTGATTGTTAATGGCAGTTTTTTTAGGCGCTTACCAGGTTATTGAGTAAGAAAAGTGTTTTGAAATTGATAAACACCTGAATTTATATGCCGTTATTTAAAGCACTAAATGTAAATGAATCCTTTATCAACTCTTGAATGTGTCACACTCCTAATAGCTGCAGGTATTTGTCTCCTTCGTTATCAAAGGCTTACTTTCCCATTTAAAATATTAGCCTGGGCGGTGATAACATCTTTCATCCTGAAACTATTAGCCAATTTTTTCGCCATAAAATATAAAAACAACGCGCCTATATTACAAATCGATTGCATAACGGAATTCATTTTTTTCTCAGTAATTTATTATTACCTGTTCAAAAATAAATTAATAAAAAAAGCTATCGCCGTATCAATAATTATAATAGTAGCGGCATTTTTTATTAATGCTGCGTTTTTTCAGCCTTTTAATAAGGTATTTCCAACATATATTTATATTCCCTCCCAAATACTTTTTGCTGTATTTTCATTGCTATTATTTAAGGAAATGCTCATGTACCCTGTAAAAATAAACATTGTTAAGCAAAGTGTTTTTTGGTACAATACGGGTGTCCTCTTTTATTCAACCACCATGTTTTTTTTTTTAGGACTATCCAATTATTTGGCTGAGCATAATCTCGACGACGATTTTATTTTCAATTTTTGGTATATTATAAGTGATGTTTTCCATATCTTGATCTGCATTGCGATCCTGACTGAAAACAAAAAAATTAGTGTAACAGATGAATGACGAAGGTTTACGCTTATTAGTATTACTAACTGTACTTTTCTTTGTCGGCATTACCTGCTTTATTATCTATTTTATTGTTTTATACCGGAGTAAGCAATTAAAAAACAAACGGGAACAGGAGCAGCAACAATACGCATTTCAGCAGGAACTCCTCAGGGCACAGATCGAGATGCAGGAGCAGACCCTTTTGCACGTCAGCAGGGAGATTCACGATAATGTTACACAGGTTTTATCTTTTGTGAAATTGAGCCTGGCTTTGGCAGTTAACAGTTCCGAAGATCAGAAAAAGGCAAAGATCGCTGAAAGCCGCGAATTGGTTTCGCAGGCTATTAATGATCTTCGCGACCTCTCAAAAAGCCTTAGTTTTGAGCACATTACAAGATTGGGGTTGTTAAAAACCATTGATATTGAAGCCGCCAGGATCAATAAAAGTGGCTTAATTCAAACGATACTTTCGACAGAAGGCGATGTTTACCCGTTGGGCGCGCAGCGCGAACTTGTGCTCTTTCGCATCTACCAGGAGGCCCTGAACAACGCACTTAAACATTCGGGGGCCAAACATTTTAAAATCAGCTTGCAATATCATCCTGAATTGTTTAATTTAACCCTCGAAGATGACGGTAATGGTTTTTCGGCCAGGTCACTTGATGGGAGCGGCGGATCGGGTTTGAAAAACATGGAGAACAGGGCAACCCTTATTGGTGCGGTGGCAGCTATTGACAGTGCACCAGGGAAAGGGTGTTGTATAAAAGTTACCCTCAACCCCTTAGAACAACGCTTATATACAGATGGATACCATCCAGATCGCCTTGGTTGATGATCACCGCCTCTTCAGAAGCGGAATTGCTTCATTGATTAATAATTTTAATGGGTACAGTGTGCTTTTCGAAGCGGCGAACGGTGAAGAACTGACGCGTAAAATTTCGCCCAAATTTAAACCGGATATTATCTTATTGGATATTAATATGCCTGTAATGAACGGCACCACTACCGCACAATGGCTTAAAAAAACATATCCCGAGATCAGCGTTATTGTTTTATCGATGTTTGATGATGCTGAAAAAGTACTTGCCATGCTGAAATTGGGCGTAAAAGGGTACCTTTTAAAGGATGCTGAACCATTTGAGTTTGAACAGGCACTGCAAAAGGTATCACAAGGCGAGGTTTATTATCCTGAATTTGTCACCAGGCTTTTACTGGATTCAGTAAGTCACCCGGTTGATCATAACAGGCTGCATCTCCGCGAAATTGAATTTTTAAAATTGGCCAGCACCGAACTTACCTACAAAGAAATTGCTGATCAAATGAGTGTTAGTACCCGGACGGTTGACGGATACCGTGACGCTTTATTCGAAAAGCTCCATGTTAAAAGCCGCATTGGCCTGGTGTTATATGCTATGAAAAATAAGCTGATAGATTTGTAATTTGCTAAAATATTTAGCAAATTTGCCTTATGGCACATGAGGAAAATCCTGAGTTTTTTAAGGGGCGCGGGGCACAGGTAAATTCACACAACAAGTTTTTAAAAAACAAATATGTTTTAGAGCATATTGAAGGGCTTGACGAACCTTTGCTGGAAAACACCGCTACCCAGCTATTTGTAGAAAGCCCAAAAAAAATTGTAAGCGAATCGAACAGTCCCGACCTGAGCCATATGTACTCTATCAACCCCTACCAGGGTTGCGAGCATGGCTGTATCTACTGTTATGCCCGCAATACGCACGAATACTATGGGTTCAGCGCCGGACTTGATTTTGAGCGTAAAATAATCATAAAGCCAAATGCTGCCGAATTGCTGGAACAATACTTCAATAAAAAAAACTACCAACCGGTTTGTATCCTTCTTTCGGGTAATACAGATTGTTACCAGCCAGTGGAGCGCAGGCTAAAAATAACCCGTTCGCTTTTGCAAATATTTTTAAAATACCGGAACCCGGTAAGTATCATCACAAAAAACAATGTGATCCTGCGCGACCTGGATATAATAAGTGAATTAGCGGCATTGAACTTGGCGCATGTCAATGTATCCTTGACCTCGTTGAACGAGCAGCTAAGGCAAAAACTGGAGCCGCGCACGGTAACGGCCACAGGCAGGCTGGCGGTAATTCAAAAGTTGTCCGAGAAAGGCGTCCCCGTCCGGGTAATGGCTGCGCCGATCATCCCCGGGTTAAACAGCAATGAGATCCCCGCAATAATAAAAGCTGCCGCCGACAGAGGTGCACTATCTGCGGGATTCACCATAGTTAGGTTAAACGGCAGCGTAGCCGAAATATTTACCGACTGGATCAACAAAGCATTCCCCGACAGGGCCGAAAAGGTATTGAATGCCATAAAGGCCTGCCACGACGGCAAACTTAACGACAGCGATTTCGGCCGCCGCATGAGCGGCGACGGGCAGGTTGCCGAATCCATCCATCAATTATTTAAGATGGCCTGCAACCGCTTTTTGGCTGACCGGGAAATGCCTGCTTTTAATTATGACCTATTTGTGCCCAAGGGTGGCAGGCAGACGAATATGTTTTGATCACAGATTTTTGCTCCCCTTTAGAGGCGGGGGGTTCAAAAATATTTAAATCCCGGAAATACGATATGAAATATGCTCCACCAGCCACTCTCCAGCGTCATATACAATTTAAAAGGGCCGCCGATATGTACGCTCCCGCCGTTCTCTAAAACTGCTTCGTATTTTACAGCGCCTCCTGCGTGCCCGAGCCCGGTATAGCCGTCTAATTCGAATCCTGATTCAATGATCTTATATTTCTCGTCAGTAAAATCGGTGTAAGCATCAAAAATGCGCTTCATTTGTGTTGCAACCTCGGCTTTGCTCAATATTTTCCTATCGGGCAGTATAAACTGATCTGCCAGCTCCCAGCTTTTTTCGTTGAGGCTTCGTTTAAACCAGCCGGACAAAAATTCTTCGGCCCGCCTTTCAATATCTTTTTTGTGGTTAGGATGAAATTCCTCGTAATCAAAATGTGTGGTCATCCCAGGCATTGGGGCGAAGGTGGTTTCGTGATCAAACAATTCTTCGGTAATAAAATGATATTTGGTACGGCTGTCGTAATCTTCTTCATCGCCGAAATATACTTGCATATCTTTTTCAAACAACAGATCCGTTATTTTCTCCAGTTCTTCTTCTATCTCTTCATCATTCAAATCGCCGGCTTTTTTAAAATCGGGCTTGCCCAGCAGGTCATAAACTTTGGCAGGCTTTGCGTTGGCCCAATTTTGCTCAAACGCCATTACGTTTTTTAGGAATTCATTTTCAATCCCGGGGTCCAGCTTCCCGCTGCTGTGCGATTCGGCGCCAAGCTCAGCTTTCATTTTTAAGCGCAGCAACTCATTTTCTATCCGCAGGTTTTCCTCCGGATCGTCACTTAAGGGCAGGTCTGCCATATCATCAGGGTTATTGGCCATATGGTATTTTTTTGCTAAATCAAATTTAAACTTTTTGTCTGAACCGGGATGGAAGGATTTTAGGGATTTTTACGATTTTTTATTCTACTAATTAACATCAAACGAATCTATAAATCCATTAATCCCGCTATTCCTTTATTAAATTCCAAACCGCGTCGTTAAACCCGGCCTTACTTAAGCCCGTCACCTTTTCCAATGCTTTAAAATAATTTTCATCGCCCTGTTCCCGCTTGCCGCAGCTTAAAAGTTCCATTACGGGTGCAAAGCCTTTTTCCTTCTCCAGCTTCCGCACAATCAGCGCATTTATGGCATAGCCTATTTTCATCGGTTTCGCACCATCCACAAAATTCGTCGTATTGATATAAAGATTTAGCCAGTCTGCATCCGGGTGCCCGGCGGCATATTTTTTAAACATAGCCAATACTTGTTCCCAGCTGGTGCCCCAGCTTCCTCCATATAAATAGGCGCAGCCTTCATCAACCGGCCTGTTGATCACGTCAGTCGATAAAACGCGGTGCAGCCTGTCGTGCCACAAGTCATGCGGATCAAAACATAGCGGGCCATCATATCCCCCGTTTATTTCGAGGTTGGTATTGTTTTCGTGTGATGAAATGTCATCATATTTAATACTGGTGTAATCCAATTTATAATCAATGCCCAAAACCTGAAGTACTTCGGGGAAATTATCGCAGAAATAAAAATCAAAGGGAGTTAACGGCGTCTTTAATCTCGTATCGTACGAATTCACCGCCTTTAAATAAGCATTGGCATTTACAGCATCAAGCGTGCCCTTAAAATGGAAAGAGATATTATTTAACTTTTGGGTTTTCCAGGCTATTGTGTTTTGTTTCAAAACCGAATAAAAGTAAAATTGTCCATCCTGTTTTTTTGCCAGCAGCCTAAAGCTTGCCCGCAAAACTGGTGTGTTTTCAGCCATCCCGGTATATGCAAGCTGCACCAGGAAGTTATCGCTGTCAAGCATGACTATGTTTGCGAGATATGCCTTGTAAAAATGATCGTCCTTAAGTTTCGCGTTTTTCTCCATCCCCTTTATTTCATCCAATAGGGCTGACATCGTTAACAAATCGTCTTTTAAAACAAATTTATTCTTGTTGTTTGGGCCTTCCTTTTGATCAAGGAAGCCATTAAGTGAACTGACCAGTTCATTTTTGGTGACGGAATCTTTTGGCAGGTTGACGCCATTCATAACAATCAACGATTGTCCATACGATGTAATTATAAGAGTCGTTAAAAAGAATGCCGTTAAAATTGTTCTTTGTTTCATAGGCCAGGTCGCATAATTCTTTGCAATATAAATATCCGGTGGGGTTTAAATAAAAAATTTATCCTTCAACCCGTTTTATTGCGAAATATCTCTACTTTTAAGGAACCATTATAAAAAGATGTGAGATATGAGATATGAGATATGAGAAAGCTGCTTTTTTTATCTCAATACTCAAATATTAATATTTAAATATCAATATTCAATCTCAATACTCACATCTCAAATCTCATATCTGAATTAATTATGAATAAAAATGTGATCTTGAAAAGCCTGTTCCTAAGTGCAGGTCTGCTGTTTTTAGGGTATGCAGTTACAACTGCTGCAAGCAATCCTCCAAAAGAAAAATCAATTACCAGAAACATTATGCCTGCCGATAGCGGCTGGCGCCAGCTTTTTAACGGTAAGGATCTTGACGGCTGGAAACAGGTTGGCCCGGGTACAAGGTATGTTGAAAATGGTTTGACCGGCAGCCATGGCGGTATGGGCCTTTGCTATTGGACAAAGGAAAAATTCGGCGACTGCGTGATCCGTATTGTTTACAAAATGGAGAAAGACAACAGCAACTCAGGCTTTTTTATCCGCATACCGATTGAGCCACGCGAAGCATGGATGCCGGTATATTATGGCTACGAGGTGCAAATAGATAACCACCCCGAAACATCGGGCGAAGATGAATATCATATAACGGGCTCCCTGTACTCGATATCGAAGCCTCACGCAAAACCAGGCAAACCGGGACCCCAATGGAACGTGATGGAAATTACACTCGACGGCCCGCGTACCATCGTTTACGTAAACGGCGAATTAGTGACTGATTACTCCGAAGGCGATCCCGTTCCCGAGCGGAAATTTGATTACGAGCCATTTCGCGGGCTGCGACCAAATTATGGTTTCATAGGCTTGCAAAATCACGGCGATAACGATGTAGTTTTTTTTAAGACTGTTGAAGTAAGGCCATTAATTAAAAAATAAGCGCACAGACATGGAAAAAAGTAAAGATACCACAGGTAAAGGCGCCATCAGCCGCGGGGAGTTTATCAAAAAAACAGCCATCGCCACGGCAGGGTTTTATATTGTGCCGCGTTTTGTGCTGGGGGGAAAAGGCTATACCGCCCCGAGCGATAAATTGTACATCGCCGCAGTTGGTACCGGGGGCGAGGCTGAAAATGACATCCATCATTTTGCCACCGCCCCTAAAAAAAATGCTGAAATAGCTTTTTTGTGCGATGTTGACGAGCGGCCGGGCATGCAGCGCCTGAAGCAATTTCCCAAAGCAAAATTTTACCACGACTGGCGCGAAATGTTTGAAAAGGAGAACAAAAATTTCGATGCCGTTACGGTGGCTATCCCCGATCATAACCACGCTATTGTAGGGCATAGCGCCATGCAAATGAAGAAGCATTTATACTTGCAAAAGCCATTAACGCACGATATTTATGAAGCCCGCGTACTTACCGAAGCCGCTAAAAAATACCAGGTGGTTACCCAAATGGGCGACCAGGGCGCTTCCTGCGACGGTATGCGTACGATGCGCGAATGGTTCGAGGCGGGGCTGATAGGGGATGTAGTGAAAGTTTACTGCTGGACCGACCGGCCCGTGTGGCCGCAGGGCATTTCGTGGCCGACAGCAAAACCCGCTATCCCAAAAGAACTTAAGTGGGACCTTTGGCTCGGCACCGCGCAGCATGTTGATTATATTGACAACCTGGTTCCCTTTAACTGGCGCGGCTGGTGGCAGTTTGGCACCGGTGCGCTTGGCGATATGGGTTGCCATATTATGGGGCCGCCTTTTAAATTACTGGGACTTGGCTATCCCACCGATGTATCGGGCAGCGCAAGCACAGTCTATACCGGTATTTTTAAGGAAGGCATCTTCCCTGAAAGCGGGCCGGTTTCCAGCTCTATCAAATTTAAATTCAAACAAAAAAACGGCCAGGACCTCGACCTGCATTGGATGGATGGCGGCATTACGCCGGAGCGTCTCGCGGAGCTCGACCCGAATATGAATATGAACCTGGCCCTTGGCGATATTCCTGCAGAAAACGATTTTGAGGGTTGCACCTTATTTATTGGCACCAAAGGCAAAGTCTCCTGCGGGTGGGGCGGAAGTCACCCGCGGTTGTTGCCGCTGGCGCTTAACAAGGATGTTAATGTGCCCGAAAAGTATCCGCGTGTAACCGGCGGCATGGACGGGCACTGGTGGCAATGGGTTGACGCTGCAATTGCGGGCTATGGAAAAATGGAAGTTGATTCACCTTTTGAGGGTTATGCAGGGCCGCTTACTGAAACCGTGCTGCTGGGTAACCTGCTATTGCGGAGTTTTAATATACAGGAAAAGATCAAACGCAACGATCCGGTTTACGGCAATATGGAAGGTTACAAATTCAGCGGCAGGTATGTTGATTTGAAATGGGACGGCGAAAATATGCGTGTTACCAATTTTGAGCCAGCCAACCAGTTTATCCGCCGCACTTACCGGGAAGGATGGGGCGAGCTTAAGGTATAAATGAGGTGGTAAAGACGCTATGCTTCGCGTCTCGTGTATGCAATATTTATTGCTTCGATAGAGACGCCCCGACAATTCGGGGCGTCTCTACAAGTCCCGTTATGAATTTAATACCCGGCGATTCAGACGACCTTCACCGCTATAACTCCCCAACTCACCGACATCTTTAAACTGCCCGCCAATTTTGCATTGTGTTAGTTTTAACACTATCTTAGTTTTATATCATAAATTAAAAAACCACCTAAAATCTATAAGATCATGGACATGTATCAAAACGCTTATATGGGGCTTCCCGGGATTTCGCCCGAGGAATTGAATTTTTTACAGCAAGCGACAAACGAACTTAATGAGAGCCAGCAAAAGTATTTTTATATGATATATTCTGGTAAAAGAAAGAATCCGCAGGATGTGCTTATTTTTTGTATAGTCGGGTTGTTTTTGCTTCCCGGCCTACAACGGTTCATAGTTGGGCAAATTGGGATGGGGATACTGTACCTGTTTACTATTGGGTTGTGTTTCATTGGCTCCATTGTTGACCTGGTAAACCATAAATCACTTGCTTTGGAATATAACCGCAAAATGGCTTACGAAAGCTTCCAAATAGCCAAGATGAGCACTTAATTGAGGTGAAAGGTTAAGCGTAAAGGGCTTCTGGAATGATGGATAACCAAACCGGCAAATACCTGATGTTGATCGGCGCTGTAATTTTGATTATTGGCGTTATCGTTTATTTCTTTGGAGGCAGCCTGAAGTGGCTGGGCCACCTGCCCGGCGATATCCGCATCGAAAGGCCGAACTTTAGTTTTTACTTCCCAATAACCACGCTTATCCTGCTTAATTTACTTATATTTTTACTTTTCAGGATATGGAGGTGGATTAATTAAACTACCACGAAAAAAGCTAACTTCGGCTATAATTTTCCTGATGAAAAAAATACTTACCTGTATACTTGCACTGTCACTTTGCGGTGTGGCAAGCGCCCAGCAATATAACGATGGCTATGTTTCGCCAACCGATACGGCTGTGCTGCAAAAGCTGGCTCAATGGCAAAACCTCAAATTTGGATTGTTTATGCACTGGGGGCCATACAGCGAATGGGGCGTAGTTGAAAGCTGGAGCCTTTGCCCGGAAGATGAGAGCTGGACGCAACGCAAAGGCCCGTACAGCGCCGACTATAACACCTATAAAAAAGCTTACGAAAATTTACAAACCACCTTTAACCCAACCCATTTCGACCCTGAAAAATGGGTGAAAGCCGCTAAGGATGCCGGAATGAAATATGTGGTTTTTACAACCAAGCACCATGACGGGTTTTGTATGTTTGATACCAAAGAAACCGATTATAAAGTTACCAGCCCAAAAACGCCATTTTCTGCCAACCCAAAGAGCAATGTAGCTGATGAAATATTTAAGGCTTTCCGTAAGGAGAATTTTATGATCGGCGCCTATTTTTCAAAGCCCGACTGGCATAGCCCCTATTACTGGTGGCCGTACTTCCCGCCGAAGGACAGGAACGTAAATTATGATCCCGCCAAACATCCGGATATATGGCAGCATTTTAAAGATTATACCTATAACCAGTTGCAGGAATTAATGACCGGCTATGGAAAAATTGATATTTTATGGATGGACGGCGGCTGGGTAAGGCCTTTGAATAAAGCCGATTCGGTTGCCGCGCATGACATGGGCAGTAAATACAACCAGGATATTGATATGCCAAAAATTGCACAAATGGCAAGGGCAAAGCAGCCCGGCATTATCATGGTCGACCGCAGTGTTACAGGCCCTTATGAAAACTATACAACACCGGAACAACAAATACCCGATGCACCCATCAACCACCCCTGGGAAACCTGTATGACGATGGGCAACTCCTGGAGCTATGTGCCCGGCGACCATTATAAATCCTCGCAACAAATTGTACAGTTGCTTATTAAAATAGTATCGCGTGGCGGAAATTTGCTGATGAACATCGGCCCCGGCCCCGATGGCGACTGGGATCCCGAAGCTTATAAGCGCCTGGCCGATATCGGCAAATGGATAAAGATCAACGGCGAGGGTATTTATTCATCAAAGGCTATAGCGCCTTACTCAGCAGATAATATATTCTTTACACAATCTGCGGATGGCAATACTGAATACGCTTTTGTGCTGGCAAAGGAAAATGAGGTTGCATTGCCTTCGGTTGTTAGCATTAATGTAGGCAACGCAAAAAAGATAAAACACGTTAGTTTGCTTGGTGTGGATAAAAAAACGAAATGGAAACAGGAAGGCGAGGTTATCGAAGTTGCGATTCCGCCAGTGCTTCAATCAGGGAATGGATTGTTATATGCCGGAGTATTTAAAATAGCATATTAATAATAGACTATTCGTAATGACCTCTTAAGGAATAAATTTTTATTGTTTTTTTGTCTTCGAGAAGTTGATATACGACACGGTGCTCGTAATTAATACGCCTTGACCATAGGCCGGATAAATTATACTTCAAAGCCTCGGGCTTACCAATTCCTTCAAATGGATTTTCATAAATCGCATCCAAAAGCTGTTGAATTTTCTTTTGCACGATTTTGTTTCCAGATTTTTTCCAGTATTTAAGATCATCCTGGGCTTCATCTGAATAGATTATTTCCATAGATCTTCAGTTTTTATAGCCTTATATCTCCCGGCTTTAAAATCTTCTTCACTGCGTTTTATCTTTTCTACAAATTCAGGATTATAGGGTGATTTTTCTTCCTCGAAACGTATTTTCAATGCTTTCATGAAAGCCTTTAAAGCGGCTAATTTTTCTTTATTCTCCGGATGTGCAATTAATGTTCCCATAATTCAAATTTACAATTTTATTTTTCCATTTTTAATAACGATTTTGATAGCTTAGTCAAATCCAAATGAAACTATCCCAACTAACCACCTACCTCGAAAGCCTGGCCCCGCTGGCGTACCAGGAAGATTATGACAACGCAGGTTTAATCGTAGGCCGGCCAGACCAGGAAGTTTCCCAGGCCCTTATCTCGTTGGATTGCACCGAAGCTGTGGTTGACGAAGCCATAGCCTCCAATTGCCAGGTGATCATATCGCACCACCCCATTGTTTTCCGGGGCTTGAAAAAGTTTAACGGCAAAACGTATGTTGAACGCGTGGTGGAGAAGGCGATCCGCCATAACATTGCTTTGTATGCTATCCATACCAACCTGGATAATATTATGACCGGCGTAAACGCAAAAATTTGCGAAACAGTGGGTTTAAAAAACTGCCGCATACTTTCGCCAAAGCACGGTTTACTGAAAAAATTAGTTACGTACATTCCGCTGAGCTATGCAGATGATGTAAGGAACGCGTTGTTTGACGCCGGCGCCGGGAATATCGGCAACTACAGCGAAACGAGCTTTAACGCAGAAGGCACAGGAACATTTAAAGGAAATCAGGACACCAATCCGCATGTTGGCGAGCCGGGGAAACGGCACCTGGAAAATGAAGTGCGCATTGAAACTATTTACCCGGCCGTCCTCGAAAGCAAAATATTAATGGCGCTTGTACTTGCACACCCCTACGAGGAAGTGGCCTACGACCTCTATTCTTTAACCAATCAAAACCAGTTGGTTGGGTCGGGGATGATCGGAGAACTGGATATACCGGTAACCGAAGAAGAATTTTTATTTCACATTAAAGCCAGGATGCGCGCGCCAGTGATCAGGCATACGGAACTAACAGGAAGGCCCGTGAAAAAGGTAGCCGTTTGCGGCGGGGCCGGCGGTTTCCTGCTAAAACAGGCCATCACTGCCGGCGCCGACATTTTTATTACGGCCGATTATAAGTACCACGAGTTTTTTGATGCCGAGGGAAAACTGGTAATTGCGGACATTGGACACTTTGAAAGCGAACAATTTACACAACAATTATTGTATGAAATAATACGGAAAAAATTTACTAACTTTGCACTCCGTTTAACAGAAGTAAATACAAACCCCGTCAAATATTTTATTTAATGGAACAAACCGTAGAACAAAAGCTTAAAGCTTTATACGAACTACAAACTATCCACACAAAAATTGATAAAATTCGCCAGGTTAGAGGTGAATTACCTATGGAAGTTGCTGACCTTGAAGATGATGTTGCAGGCCTCGAAACCCGTATACAAAAAATAAAGGCCGAGCTGGATGATTTGGAAGATGATATTGTTACCCGCAAAAACCTGATAAAGGACGCCCTTGCAAATATCAAAAAATACGAAACACAGCTGAATGAGGTTAAAAACAACCGTGAATACGATGCTATTTCGAAAGAAATTGAGATACAGGGATTAGATATCCAGGTTAGCGAAAAAAAGATCAGGGAATTTGGCTTTGAAATAACTTCAAAGACCCAGATCTATGAAAAAGCGCTTGAGGACCTTGAAGCACGTAAAAACGACCTTGAGGCTAAGAAAGCTGAATTAGGCACCATCACTGCCGAAACCCAAAAAGAAGAAAACGAATTAAATACCCTTGCTGATAAAGCTATCAAGGGCATTGATGAACGTTTATTAGTTGCTTATAACCGTTTGCGCCAGAATGCAAAAAATGGCCTTGCCGTTGTAACTATCCAGCGTGATTCATGTTCAGGATGTTTTAACCAGATCCCGCCTCAGCGCCAGTCGGATATACGCCAGCGCAAAAAGATCATTGTTTGCGAGCATTGCGGCCGTATTTTGGTCGACGAGCAAATGGCGATGGAAACCGAAACAGTTTAAGCCAATTATTGATTAAACATATAAGAAACAGGCGCTCATTGGGCGCCTGTTTTGTTTACACCATTTCTTCCTGGACCAGCGAGTTAAGCAATCCATTTGTCCTGTCAAATATAAATCCAGGTGTATAACGGGTCATACAGTGGTTATCGCCGTAGCTGCAAATTTTCAGCATGCAGTTTCCGCAGCTCAGGTCTGATGAATCAACAAAATCAGTATGCGGCCCTAATGGCCGGGCCCAGTCGCTCCTGGTTCCACCAAACATCGCCATAGTTGGTATGCCCAACACCCATGCCATGTGCATTAAGCCGGAATCTTCTGAAAGCATGATTTTCGCTTGCTGTACTATGGCAAAAGCTTGCTCGATCCTTGTTTTATTTACGAGGTTTATTAAATGATCGCCCAGTTCCTCCTTTAAATAAGTAGCCTTATCGGCCATTATGCCTACGCCTATTATTAAAAACTGTGTTTGCGGCCGTTGCCCCAGCCACAGCTTCATGAATTCAGCGTAGTTGGCTATGGGCCAGTTGCGGGTTTTAAATGCAGCGGCGGGGTTAATAATAACTATATCACTTATCCCGTTCCACCCGTTTTCGTACAACAACTCCGCTGTCCCGGGTATTGGTTTAATTGTAAAATTGTTATCGGCGGCGTTCGGCCCTAATCCTGCAGCCTCTATAGTAAGCCGGTAACGCTCACCGGCGGGAATTGCGGAAAAACGGTCAAATTCCGACCAGGCCTTTGGCATCAGTACCTTCCTAACCATTCGCGTGATCTCATTATTTTGCAGATCGATCACCACGTCATAGCGCCGCATCAATAACCTGGGCAGCATCGCAACAGCGCGTAACGACTGCTTTTTAACACTTCTTCTTTTCCCGCCCCAGGAGTATACATTATCGAACAATTCAAGATGGCGTGCGATAGCGGCTGCTTCGTCGCGGATGAGAAAATCAATGATAGTATGTTCTGGCAAGCTCCTTTTTAAAAATTGGATATAGGGTAAAGCAACAACCATATCCCCGGTTGCCTGTAAGCGGATAACCAGTATGCGCTTGGGCTTCTCAATTTTAACCCAGGGCTTAGCGCGGATTTCGGAATTAGAATAAGTAGACTGGCTGCCGTTTATTTTATCCATAAGATACACTGAATACTTGTTAACAAATACGATGTCCAATACTCATTGGTTGCCCGGCCGGGTTGGACATTAACCGACGAACAAGCTGATCACATTTTTTGCTATTTGCTGCGCCGAACACATTAGTACCGGGTCGTGATCGCGTTTGTTGTATTTCAGGATGGCCAAAACCCGGTCGTTCATATCCTTATTGTTTTTTACGATATGATGGTGCCTGTAGTCTTTATCCATAGGTTTACAGAAAGATACCACATGCGCGCCGGCATATAAAGCTTCCGATAAAACAGATCCAAACCCTTCATAATTGGATGCGTGAAGAAATATTTTTGACCGCTGCATTAATGCCAACACTTCCTTGTGCGGCAATTCCCCCGGGAACGACATATTATCTTCTAAATCCTGTGATGCAGCCATTGCCTTCAATCTTTCCAGTTCGGGGCCTTTGCCGCAAATAACAGCTTTAATATCAGGGAAAAACCCTTTTATAAAGCCGATGGCCTCAATAAAAAGATCATATTGTTTTAGTGGGATCAACGACCCGGCACCCAAAATATCAATATCCCTTACGGACGGAACCGGCCCATATAATGAAGTGTCTATTCCAACGGGGATCACCTGGAGCGTTGATATCCCATAGTTCTTTTTCATTTCTTTTGCTATGAAGTCCGACAAGGCGATCAATGAATCCCCTTTGGGTTTTATCCATTTTAAATACTTATTCCCTTTTTTTGCATCCTGGCCCAATACCCAGCTGTAATGGTTCAACCGGTATGTTTTTGCAAAATAACTGCCTATAAACGCGCATTCACCAAACCAAAAGCTCAATAAGCCCATTAACTGGTATTCTTTTTTTAATTTTCGCAATGTCAGCCAGGCCTTTGTCCAGGTAAAAAAACGGAATAGCATGCCTTTATTTTTGCCGCCAATAGCGATGACTTTTATTCCGTGCCATTGGTATTCACTTGCAGTATAAGGATATTGAAAAGCTAAAACAATAATATTCAGGCCCGGGCAAACCTCTTTCAGTGCCTTTACAAATATTTGTTGTGCGGGCATGCAACTTGTATCGGCTTCATTTGCGGGGAAGCCGGGGCTAAGAATAACCAATGTTTCTGTTTTATTCTCCATCAAGTGAAAAGATTTTATTGCAATACGATAAACTGGCTTTGTTGTGGGTAATAAAAAGGATCATCTTGCCCTGCTCTGCAAGTTCCTGCAGCTTCGAAAGAATGATTTTTTCTGAGCAATCATCCATTTCGCCGAAAGGCTCATCCAGGATCAGCAGGTCAAAATCATGGTATAGCGCCCTGGCCAGCATGATCCTTTGCCTTTGGCCGCCGCTTATGTTTTTGCCATTTTCTTTAATGATCTTTTCTATGCCTTCCGGGTACTTATCCAATGCTTTGCCGATCCCGCAAAACGAAAGCACTTCATCTAATTTATTCCTGTCATATTGACCGTCAGACAGTGTTATGTTTTTCAATATGGAGTCGTGAATAAAAAATGGCTGTTGCTTTACGTACGAGATCCTGTCCCAATAAGTTTGTCGCATGGAGTTGTCAGCTTTTTTGTTGTTCAGCCAGATGTTGCCGCAGTCCGGCGCCAAGAATCCCAATAACAGGTTAACTATTGTAGTTTTCCCCTTCCCCGAAACAGCAGATATCCCTGCAAAATCACCGGGACCTATCTGAAAACTCACATCATTTAAAATTGCATGGTCATTATACTTGAAATAAACGTGTTCGAACTTTAATGCCTCCATGCGATAATCAGTTTGGGTAACCACCGCTGCCGTTTTTGTATCAGTAAGCGAAAGATCATTTAAAGTAAATTGGTAAGTTTTTATCTGCCCGCTGCAGTTTAATATTTTTATCACGCCAGGGATGATCTTGTAGGAAGCCGCCATGAAAATGCCAATGGTAAGGAGGTCGATCGCGGGCGCATTAGCCGATAATTTATTGATCACTACCAGTATAAAAAAGCCGAAAACAGCAAAGACTTCTATCAGGCGCGAGGGCAAAATCTGCAAAGTTTGCTGGATAGCGATGTTTTCATCGAGTTGGTGCTTATAGCCGTAAAACCGGTCGATAAAAAAATCGTTCTTCCTGTAAATATTGCTTTCAACAAATCCCGACAGCGATTCTTGCAGGTATTGAATAGCCTTTTGGCTGCCAACTTTGATATTGGCCCGTACAAACTTTAACTTTTTCCTGATAAAAAAGGCCAGTAAAATTACCGGTGGCAGCAATAAAAGGAATAAGGAAAGAAACGATTTGGGATGGTAAAAGCATATCCCTACTATGGTGAAAAATATTAATATGCTTTGCGAAAGGATCTGCTGCAGGTTAGTTAATATATAATTACTGAACTCTACGGGCTGCTGGCTTATTTTTCGGGTGTATATGGACGAATCAATATTTATAAATGTGGTATAATCGTCATTTAAATAATGGGACAAATTCCGCTTCGACAGGCGTGAAGCCACGCCGTAAAAAAAGAAATTCTGATATTTTGACATGCGGTAACCCAGCCAGTTCTTAGTACTGAAAAGGAGTAAAAAAATACCGATCAGTAATAATGAGTTTTGATTTAACAATGCAGGCGGCACAAAGGATATTTTGGGCGGGGCTGTACTTTTAGTATAAAAATTTATGATCACCAACAGCAATCCCAAAAAGGTAATATCAAGGATACCAATTCCCAGGTCAAAAATAACAAGCTTACCCAGCCTTATTTTTTCCCCTCGGGTTAAGATGCTTAAGATGTTCGAGATAAGACGTTTCAAAGCGCTATTGAGCAGGGTTTAACTTTTTAAATATCATTCCGATAGTTCTGATCAATATTTTAATATCCATGATCACCGACTCAGGGGTTTATAGTCGGGCTTTTCACGGGTTGAATGCCCGCGGCCCCCATTTAGCGCTACTAAATAATGATTCATTGAATATGCCATGCCCCAAGCTTGATCTATAAAAGCGATACGGCGGCATTTTATATTTAGTTGCCTGTGATGGGAAAAGATTGGGGATAGGGCTTTTAATCAATTTGTAAACGAGTTTTATCAAAGCAACAGTCGGAAAGGATTTAAATCAAAAAATCACCCGTATCGGGTGATTTTTTGGTTCTGTATTCTTAAGAACTTTGGGCAATGAAAAAAAGCAAAATATAAAGGTGAGTGTAAACATGCTAATGTTATTTAAACCTAACAAAGATTGATTTATGAAAACAGGGTCTGTGCTTTTGTTATTGTTGCTTGTTTCATTTTATCGGGTTGCTGCTCAAAATTATCCTGATCCTCGTTTCCCGGATGATACTCCCCGGATCTTTGCGCCTGGTATTTTATCCGATGGGCTAAGCAACCGTGATTTCACCATTTCACCATCAGGAGACGAAATATTTTTCACCATACAGCAACGCGGATTTTTGTCGAGCACTATTATCAGGCTGGTAAAAGTAAATGGCAAATGGGGAAAGCCGGAGGTAGCGCCATTTTCAGGTGTTTACCGCGACCTGGAGGCAACTTTTACTGCAGATGGCAAGACCATATTTTTTTCTTCTGACCGGCCCATAGCCGGAAATACTCCCAAAGAAGATTTTGATATATGGAAAGTATCGCAAACTTCCCCCGGAACCTGGGGCACGCCGGTAAACCTCGGGAGGACCGTTAATTCGGATAAGAATGAGTTTTACCCGAGTGTGGCTAAAAACGGTAATTTATACTTTACTGTGGAGGCAGCCTACGGAAAGGGAAGCGAGGATATTGTTTTATGCAAATATTCAGCAGCAGGCTATAGTGCACCGGTTAGTTTGCCCGAAGACATTAATACCAAATTTGATGAGTTTAATGCTTTTATCGATCCGGATGAGCAATTTATCCTGTTTAGCTCTTATGGCAGGAGCAATGACATGGGAAGTGGTGATCTGTACCTCAGTCGCAAAGATAAGCAGGGCAATTGGCTGCCCTCGCATCATCTCCCGGTTCCTTTAAATAGCGGATCACTTGATTATTGCCCTTATGTTACCCGCGATAAAAAATATTTGTTTTTCACAAGTAACAGGCCTTTAAAATTGCCACACTCAGGCAGCCAGGTAACCTATAACGAACTAACCAAATTACTCAGCGGCCCGGGCAATGGCCTGGATGACATTTATTGGGTGAAGTTTAATTTGGACTGGTGATTGAAAAAATATCAATAATCATGTTACAGGAAAACGGCGTACCGGTACGTCACCCGTTTATGCATTTGGTTCATGAGCGCAAAGGGGTGTATTTGCGCGGATTAGAATATTTTGAATTGTTTTTATTTCATTAAAATAAAGTGCCAGAAAAGGTTCCAAATCCTGACAGGTTCTCTTTAACGTACTAGGTTTTTTTGTCGCAATGGTAAAATGTTTACGCTGTTACAGTAATGCCTGGTTTTGTTACAACGCACATATTTTGTTCTATATAATTTTTTATATATTAATAAGTTATAAGTTTGGAACAACCATTGCGTTTAAATATTTGAATTGAATACATTCACTCTCCATATCAATACCTACGACCTGGCTTTCTTTGCGGCGATATTTATCGGGCTGAATTTTGCCCTGCAGCTATGGTTTACCAAAAGGATCAACCAAACCGCAAACCGGTTTATTGCCCTGGCTCTTTTAACCATCGTTTTGTGGATGGTCTGGGTATTGGGCATCGACATGCGGCTAGGGGCCTCCTTCCCTCACTGGAGCTGGCTGCCGCTGCAATTTTCCTTAGCGCTTGGGCCGCTCCTCTATTTTTATGTGCTTAAAATAACCCGGCCGGAATATAAACTATGGTGGAAAGATGGGCTGCATTTCACTCCCGTGCTGTTGCAATGCGCCTTGGTGTTGCAAATGAAAGAGGAAGGCGATGCAGTATTGCAGCCGGCAGCTTTTGTTTCGGTAGTAATTTATTTGTCTTTATCCTTCCTGCTGATAGCGCGTTATTATCAGCGAACGGAGTTTAACGATTTGAGCGACCGGTACCGGCGTAAATTGCAGTGGCTGCAGCGGTTGTTGAAGGGCTTCGGCTTAGTGTGGCTGTTATGGATACCCTATACCGCAGTGGATTATTTTTACTATCATCACCGGTCGGGCTTGTATCCCTATTATTCTTTATACCTGCTTTTGGCAATAACAATGGTTTGGATGGCGGTAAATGCCTTTTTGCATGCGGAAATTCCCGAACAGGCGTCAGTGTATGCTATACCAAAACTACCGGCCACTGCTTTGCTGAAACAAAAAGGTATCTGGCTGAAGAAAGTCATGGAAACAAATAGGTATTACCAGGATGCTGAACTAACTTTAAGCTCGCTGGCTGAAAAACTGGAGATGCCGCCTAAGGAATTATCCCGTATAGTTAATACTGGCCTTAAAAAAAACTTCAATGATTTTATTAATGAATATCGTGTAAGGGATATCGTACAAAAGATGCAAAACCCGGCCTTTGACCATATCACCCTGCTGGGCATCGCTTTTGAGGCCGGTTTCAATTCCAAATCCACCTTTAACCGCACTTTCAAACAAATAACCGGCAAAAGTCCAGTAGAATATAAAGCTGAACTTAAAAAAGAGCGCCCAAATCATGATTTGAGACGCTACCCGCAATTTGCACCGGTAATTTCGTATCATAAAACCACCCCGAAGTGGCATGATGACAAATTAAACCGGAACTATATGTTAAAAAGCTATTTTAAAAGTGCCTGGCGCCACATTATGCGCCATAAAGCGTATTCGGCCATTAACGTAATGGGGCTTTCGCTGGGTATCTGCGGGTGCCTGGTTATTTACCTGGTTGCTAGTTTCGAGTTCAGCTTTGATACTTTTCATCCCGATAGGGAACGCATTTATTGTGTTGACATAAGTTCTGCCGGCGGTGCACCCTCCGGCTTTACGCATTGGAACTGTGTACCGGGCACAATGCCCGACGCGATGCGCAATAATATGTCAGGGTTGGAAACGGTGACAGCTTTTCACCCATATACGCCAAAAGTGACGATAAAGGCGGCCGGCAAAACGGTCAAAACATTCGACAAGACAGCTGCGGTAATTGCCCAACCTGATTATTTCGACATATTGCAATACACCTGGTTAAGCGGCAGCAAAAAAACAGCACTCGTTAATCCATTGACGGTAGTGCTTACGCAAAGCCGTGCGCAAACCTATTTCGGCAACCTGCGGCCCGACCAAATGTTAGGCCGGACGATCACTTATGATGATTCGCTTACGGTAATAGTTACCGGTATCCTGCAGGACTGGAATAAAAATTCCGATTTTAATTTTTCCGATTTTATTTCATTCAGCACCATAAAAAACAGTGTTTTAAAACACCGTATCTCACTGGATAACCCGCATGTAATTGATGGCAGCAGCCAGGCGCTGGTAAAGTTAACGGCAGGTGTCAACCCTTCGCAAATAGATGCCCAATTTCCGGCATTTGTGAAAAAATATGTCTATCCTCTCCTTCCGGGAACGCAGGCTCGTTTACAACCATTTACCGGTATTCATTTTCACAAAGAATATGGCGGAAACGGTAACAAAGCCGATTTGAGGGTGCTTTATATTCTTTCGGCAGTGGCCGTATTTATATTATTTATCGCAGCCATCAATTTCATCAATTTATCAACTGCACAATCTATACAGCGCACCAAAGATATAGGCATACTCAAGGTGCTGGGCAGCGGGCGGGGCGGTATCCTTTTCCAATTTTTAATTGAAACTTTTACGCTGGCATTGCTGGCAATTGCCATAGCCGTTATTGCCGTGCAGCCTTTGCTCAATTTGTTTGCCGCCTATATTCCGCAAGGCGTAAAATTCGATTTTACGGATTACACCGCCTGGGTATTTTTGGCCGGTATCGCAATTTTCACCACCCTCCTTGCGGGCTTTTACCCGGCGAGCCTGCTGTCGGCTTTTAAGCCTGTGTCGAGCCTGAAAGGCGACGTGAGCGAAAAAACGGACACTAAAGGCTACCTGCGCAAAAGCCTCATCGTTTTCCAGTTTACCATATCGCTTATTTTCATAATCGGTACGTTAGTAGTTGATCAGCAGGTACACTACATGCGAAACGTTGACCTGGGCATTAAAACGAGTAATATCATTTCGTTAAGAAGCCTGTTTGGCGACCAGACAGGGAAAATGAAGGTGCTTGCCGAAAATATAAAACAATTGCCCGGCGTTGAACAGGTTATCACGGAGGTTACCCTGCCAATGGGCGGAAGCCACATGATTGATAATATAAAATTACAGGGAAGTACCAGCCACGCTATCGAGTCGTACACCTATTCGGGCAATGAGGATTTTGTGCCATTTTACCACATGAAAATAGTGGCCGGCCGTAATTTGCTCCATACTGATAGCGTGAGGGAGTACCTTATAAATGTAACCGCAGCAAAGGCGATGGGCTTTAACGATCCGCAACAGGCCATTGGCAGGCTCCTGGCAACTGATGCGCGGGATAAAGCTTATCCCATAGTGGGCGTGGTAGCCGATTTTTGCGAAAAAACGTTTTACGAGCAAGTTATCCCCTGTACAATAGCCAATAACCCTGATGTACAAAAGGAAATTGCTTTAAAGCTAACGCCTGCCGAATACCAGAAGGGCAATATATCATTGCTGGTAAGCCACATCGAAAAGGAATGGAAGAAACTTTACCCTAAGGAAGCCTTTGACTACGCTTTCATGGACGGTTCGTTTGCAAAGTTTTACGAAAGCGATCAACAAACAGCATGGCTTATGCGGACTGCTACGTTTATCGCCATCTTTATTTCGTGCATGGGTTTGTTTGGCTTAGCCATGTTTACCACGGAGCGAAGGACTAAAGAGATCAGTATCCGGAAAGTGCTGGGCGCGAGCGTAACCAATATATTAACGATGCTGAACAAGGAAGTGGTTGTACTGATAGCTATTTCGCTGCTGATAGCATCACCCATCGCATGGATTTTTATTCATAAGTGGCTGCAGCACTTTGCCTATCATACCAACCTGAGCTTATGGGTATTTATACTGGCAGGCGCAGGGGCCATGCTAATAGCATTGGCTACCATCAGTTTCCGTACGAGCAGGTCAGCTGCGGCAAACCCGGTGAGGGGGTTGAGGAATGAATAATTATTGCAAATGGGTTTAATGTAATTTTTTATACATTAATAAGTCCGCCGGTTCAAGTGTCCCACTTGAACCCAAACCGCTGTCAGCGTCCCGCTGACGTATCCCAATGATTGCATGGCGTTTTTCCGACTTCGTAAACTGGTTAATGTAAGCGGCACGCTTACATTAATTTGGGTTCAAGCAAAATGCTTGAACCGGCGTGAGGAATGAATAATTATTGCAAATGGGCTTAATGTAATTTTTTATACATTAATAAGTTATAAGTTTGGGACAGCAATTGACGCTGTTGAGCACTTGAACACATACACTTTCCACATAGCCCTGTACGACCTTGCCTTTTGGGGAACGATCTTTATCAAGGTGGTCTCAATACAAATTAAACCGCAATCGTATGTTTAGGAATTATTTAAAGATCGCATGGCGCAATATTGTTCGCCACAAAACTTACTCGGTCATAAATGTTGCCGGGTTAGCCGTGGGCTTTGCGGCATTCCTGCTTATTTTTTTGGTGGTTCGTTATGAAGAAAGTTTTGATCAGTTTCATGCGCATAAAAACAAGTTATTCCGCCTGGTACGTGTTGCACGTAATCCGGCTCATGAAAACTTCCGCATGGGGGTACCGTTCCCGGTGGCCCCGGGTTTAAGGACCAACCTTCCGCAAATAGCCAATGCAGGGGCTATTGTTCGTGATGAGTTTGTGCAAGTGATTATAAGGGATAATGGAAGTGGCGCCGCAAAAAGATTTAGAGAAGAAGAGGGGATATTTTTCGCAGAACCGCAATTTTTTGACATGTTCAGCTTCCCTTTGGTGGCAGGCGAATACCGGAACTCACTTAAATTACCCAACAACGTTTTGTTAACGCAGCGCCTGGGCGATAAATATTTCGGGCATTGGCAAAAGGCTACCGGCAAAATGATGCGGATGGATGGCGTAGCGGTAAGGGTTTGTGGTATTTTAAAAGATATGCCCGCAAATACAGACTTTCCGATGAAAGCGGTATTGTCCTACGCTACGCATCAAAGCTATCCTGACCTGAAAAGGTTTATGAACGACTTTGGTTATATTGAAGAAGACAATTACTGCTTTGTGCAATTGAACGAAAGCGAGTCGCCCGAACAGTTTAAACTTCAGCTTAAGCAATACTCCGACCGGTATATCAAACCCTTCGATAAGGGTTATTTTCTTTCGATCCAGCCGCTGAATGAAATGCATTTTGATGCACGTTACGGCACGTTCGATGGCCGCGTTTTTAGCGAAAACCTTATCCTGATGCTCAGCACCATCGGTATTTTCCTGTTGGTATTAGCCTGTGTGAATTTTATTAATTTGAGCACAGCGCAAGCCGTAAACCGCGCCAGGGAAGTTGGGGTGCGTAAAGTACTGGGCAGTAACCGCCGCCAGCTTATCCTCCAATTTTTGGGTGAAGCGGCCTTCGTCAGCTGTTTTGCATTGTTCATGGGGCTGGCTGCGGCTATGCTTGTTATACCGGTTGTCAATAACCTGCTGGATATTCACGTCACTGCATCCGTATTGTACAATGGTAATATGATCTTCTTCCTGTTGTCTGCATTGGCAGCGGTAATCCTTTTAGCAGGGTTTTACCCGGCTTTCCTGCTGTCCGGCTTTAACCCAGCGCGGGTATTAAAAAGTACAGGCTCGGCGCAGCAGGGTGGTATTTCGCTGCGGCGCGGCCTGGTTGTTTTCCAGTTTTTTACAGCACAGGCGCTCATCATCGTTACCATGGTAATGGTGTCACAAATGGGTTACGTTAATACGGCTGATATGGGTTTTAATAAGGAAGCCATTTTAATCGCCCAGCTTCCGCAGGACAGCGTCGATTTAACCAGCCAGGCTGTTTTGCGCGATGAATTAATGAAAATACCCGGTATCGAAAAAGTAAGTTTCGGTACGGGCGCCCCGATCGGCGGCCGCTGGTTCATCGACTTGCGAACACCTGATAATGCAGGTAAAGCGCCAAATATGATCATTGCCTATAAAATGAGCGACACAGGTTTTTTTAACCTGTTTCATTTGCAGTTTATCGCCGGCCGCCCCTATTACGAGTCGGATTCGAGCCGCGAATTTGTTGTGACCGAAAATGTGACCCGTAACCTCGGTTACAACGACCCGCAGCTTGCCATTGGGAAGAGGATCATCGTGAATGGCCTAAACCTGCCGATTGTGGGCGTGGTGAAAGACTTTCATACGGCCTCGCTGCGCTTCAGCATGGTCCCAGTTGTAATGACGACCGATAAACGGGCCTACGGCATGGCCAGCCTTAAATTGAATTTAGCGCAGGCTAAGCCTGCTATCGCCGCTATGGAAAAGTTGTGGGGCAAATATTATCCCGATTTTGCGTTCACTAACAGTTTCCTCGACGATGATATCGCCGCTTATTACCGGCAGGAAACCCAACTATCGCAGCTTTACAAGCTGTTTGCGGCCGTTGCCATATTTATATCCTGTTTGGGTTTGTATGGCCTGGTAACATTTATGGCCGTGCAGCGGAGAAAAGAGATCGGCGTACGCAAAGTGCTCGGGGCGCCCGTCCGCGCGATACTGATCCTGTTATCAAGGGAGTTTACTTTGCTGATCGGTATCGCGTTCCTGATCGCGTCGCCCGTCGCCTGGTATTTTGTGCACGGCTGGCTGCAGCAATATGCTTACCATATCAAGTTAGGCCCGGGAGTTTTTGCCATAACCATCATAGCATCCATCATGATCGCGTGGGCAACGGTAGGTTATACGGCCATCAAAGCCGCGTTGGCAAACCCTGCGAAAAGTTTGCGCGATGAGTAAATGAATTTCGAAGGTAAGGCGGCTTTTTTAGTTTTTGCAGTAGATGCAATCTACGGGCATACTCGTCCGAAGGCAAACTTCGAACAGCGGGGTACTTCCCCGCTGCCGCCTCGATTTTTCGGGATGGCCCGCTGACAGGTAGCGGAGTCAAAGACTCCGGGCATAGCTCATCCGAAGTGGAACACTTCGGACAGCGGGGGCTATTGGGCCTTATAATGAGTGCTTTCTTGCTTATACTCGTCAATTATTTCGTCCAGCTCTTTAAATTTGAATCCTTTATTTTGAATTTTCTGGACCAGCGCGGCATCATCGGCGAACGCCTTGCTCAATACGTCGATATAATTGGCTTTGGTTACTTCACGTGTGGTATTTCCATCCTGGTACATTGGGACCAAATTACTATTCACCGTTCCCGGTGATCGCGCCACCGGGCCGCCGAGCGCCACATCGTGATTGCCCGGGCTAAACCGTTCATGGATCTTATAATAAAATGTTGTGACCGGTGTTGCAAACCAAAATGTTGCGAAATACTTTTTATCGTCCTTATTGTCTTCGGTTACTACAACAAGGCTGTCATTTTTAAAAGGGATTACTACTGCTTTTATGTCGGCAATCGCTATTTTTTTAAAATGGGCGCTTTCGTCACTTTTAAAAAACAAATGAACGGCGGTTGTCGACGGGATGTATAATAAGCCAGTCACTTTTTCTCCCGAAGGTGTATAATAGGTGCCTGGATGAAAGAATTTATCCTGAGCTTGTGCTGCAATAGATAAAAGCACCAGTAGCGGCGCCAGTAAAACTTTATTCATAAACTTTATATCGATTGTGTTTGTCCAAAAATTACATGTTAACCAAAGATATAATTAATTGCCGATGCTCCCGCATGCAAATTCGTTCGCTGCCGCCGTCCCAATGTATCGGTGTGGCCCGCTGACAGATAATGGAATCAGAGACTCCGGGCATAGTTAATCCGAAGTGGAACGCTTCGGACAGCGGGGGAACTTTCGCAACGCTTCTACCTTACTTTCCAATGCCATATTAATCGTTATCTTGGCACCGCATTGTTGCACATCGCATTTTTCAAAATTTTCACGGTTTGTTTTAATGAATAATTTTCATAGGGATAGCTTACTTTTTTTTCGCGAAGTCGCGCGAGGGACGGTTGAACAACTAGATAAGCCTAAGGTTATCCAATTGGCTATGAATCTTGCATTAGGTTGCGAACGCTTGCTTAAAGGCATTCTGTATGACATTAATCCCACGTACATCCTCAACGATCCTGCGTTCAAAAATTCAGTCCAGATATTATACAATGACCAATTATTACCAGGATCAAAAGGCTCCCCGGAACTAACCAAACAGCTAAATGGTGATGTCATTACTTTCAGGAATAGCCTTTTAAGAGCACAACTGGTTTCAGCAACGACAGAAAAACATAAAAATATTCTCTTCGCGATCTCTGATGCGCGGGACGTTATCGCGCACTGTGAGCTAGATCTGTTAAATGTTGACCAAATCAAAAGCATTATCCAGCGCGATTTTTTCACCATGATTAAATCGTATGCATTTGAGTTGAACATTAAACCATCGCTATATTTTGAAAGCAATATAGACCGTTTGTCAAAAATCGCCATTTCACAACAAACTGATTTGAGTACGAAAATCAACATGTTGATCGAGTACCATAGGGACAAATGGACAACCGCAAAGGAAAACAACAGTTATCTAAAGAAGCAGCATCAGGTTAATGAAATTTTATTACGGCAACCATATCGCGGTAAGATGAACTGCCCTGCTTGCCAACAGGACGCTATTGTCTATTTTCATCCGATTGTTGAAATGGACCCTTTCATTTTGGAAATGATCATTATTGGCTACGAAGTCAAAAAACTTGTTTGCCATTATTGCAAGTTACAACTCGATGAGCCGGCGATTCTCGATCATTTGGGCATAAAATATGAAAAAGTCAAAAATGCCTGTCTCTATTGCGGAGAACTTACCAAGAACGGTTCCGGCGTCTGTGATAATTGCGATAATGCGCAAGAAGAGCAATTGGACTTTTATTAGGTCGGCATATAATTGTGAACAGTAATTAATTTCGGGAAAAGATCCTGCGATTTTAAGTTTGCGCATTCCGTCAACGATACCTACATATTACATCTATTCTTCACCGAATTCAGGCGCGAGTCTGAGGAAGTGGGCAAAAGGGCAAAGGCGACTGCCCCGCTGATAGGTAGCCAGCTTTAAAAGCTTTTATAGTTTGCATTACAATTTTCCCCATTGTACTTATAATCACAATAAATCTGTGTCGCAATTAACCTGTTTAGTTCGTTACCTGGCGGCGGCGCACGAGTCGCCTTTGCGATGGAGGCCATTTCGACAGACTCAGCGCGAGAGGAGGGGGTTTCTTTATATACCTTGTCACACATAAATTCACGCGCTTGTACCTTAAAGACAGTTGGAGCGTTTTTTACAATATTAGTAAAAATTCATGGCTTCAATTTAATTATTTGTAAAAAAGACTTGGTTTTTATCCATAAAACCACCAATTTCTATATTATTAATCAATAAAAGTAACCAATTTGGTGATTTTGCTCAAAGTTTGTTGGTGATTTTTGAAATTAAATTTTGAATTACGGTATGAGTTCTGTACCTTTATCGAAGTCAAATAAAAGACGAAACCCCGTGCGTCAACACAGGGTTTCAAAATAAGTCTTTTTAGGACGAATGGTAACCACCCAACGTAGGATTAAAGGTTTAGACCGCCTGTCTGATATACAGGAGATGCATTGTTCGACCCGATGCCGTTGGCTTTTGTAATGTAAATTTAAAAAAAATTGATGAAATGAGCAAGCAAAATTTTTATTTACAGCTAAAACAGGAAGAAAAAGAACTTCTCGAAACCATTAATGCCTTACAGGTCTTAATAAAAAGGTATGAAGTTGAAAATCCTGTACAAGCACACCCAGTTGCTTTTATACCCGATGCTACTACATTGTTTGACCGTCACAAAATTGAAACCGCATCCAAAGTTCTTATTCCTTTAAAACAAAATGCCTCGCCAATTTATTTGTCTATACCAAAAAAGGTGGTTTTGGCATTAGGGGCTATTAAAAGTGGTACAAGCCGTGAGGTCGGGATAAAATTGCACGAGTTATATCCATTTAAAAGCGAAACAGAGGCAATAGATAATGCCCGTTACTATCTATCCAAACTTTATAATGAAAAAAAACTAATCCTTTTGGATAGTAAAGATGGTAAGAGAGGTCATGTTTATGCCCTCCCCGAAACAACATAAAAAAGGGGCTGTTTCAGCAGCCCCTAAAAGAAATTTGCGATAAAATAGCAATGAAGTTGTGATAACAGACTAAACCGCCAGTTTAAGACCCTGTTAAAACTTTTTCAAAGCTAAAGGAGGTATATCAGATACCAACTTAACATCCAGTTACGGAAAAGGTCTGAATATCTCCCTTATCGCAAATATAAGTAAAATATATTTTACAACACAAAATTTGCGATTAAATGAACAAGGGTAGATTCAACTCACCAATGCAACAATATTGTCTAAGTTAGTGTAAAAAACATGTTTGGGATTGTTGTATAGCAGTTTTTTTCTTGGTCTACTATTGATTTTGTGTTGTATGTCTTTGATTTCCTGTTCATTATATTTG
>CAIPFE010000025.1 GCA_903864275.1 uncultured Mucilaginibacter sp. | reverse complement strand
TGTATACCTTTGGTCTAAGGTTAAATGTGATTTTTTCATTGCAAATCAAAAGTCTAATTTTTCCTTAAATGATGCCGGATAGTGTATGCTATCTGGTATCATTTATTTAGCTTTTGTTGCATTTCTTAATTGAACTTACTGGGATAATTGATGTGCATGCCCGGACACGGTATTCATTTAGTTTGCGACGCCTCATAATTTACCGGCAACAATTCGGCAATCCGGTCGGCGCTCCAGGCCCCGTAGCGCGTCAGGCTATTCGGGACTGTAAGCCAGCCATTAACATCAACAAGGGCATATGGTATATTAAAATTTACGAGTGTCAATTCTTTATTATAACGGCTGCTTAATGCATAGTTAAGGTTATCTAAATTGGTTACCCGTTTAATTTGAGTGAAATGGCGGTTTTTGTCATATATTATCAAAAGTTTATCGCTGTCGCACCCCAGTGCAAATATTCCAGGCTGGCCGGTATCACTTATAATGTCCCCTTTACTTAAAGGGAAATGCATCAGTGTTTCCAACGATTTTGGCAGCTCGGCTATTCTCTTATAAAGATTCAGTGAATCAATAAAACCATTTGTTCTTCGCTTTACAGCACTGAAGCTCCCCGGCGGCTGCTCAAGCGGGTGGCTTAAATAAAACGGATTGGAGAACTTTTCTATTTTGGCTGCGATCACACTGTCGGGCGGCCGTTCCGGATTTGCGAAAACGGCCAGCTGGTACGCCCTGAAACCCTCCTCCTCTAAGCGGTCGTTTATAGAAGAACGTAAAAAGTGCATCATTGAGCCTTCATACGCTTCCCGCCTGTTTTGCTGCCAGCGCCGTTGCTGGCCGGACGTACCCGTCATCTCGGTAAACAAAACCGGACCCTGGTAATGGAGCTCGTTTGTGTAAACGTTCAGCCTGAAACTTGTTAGCAGGCAATTTATTTTATAGCCCAGGTGCCGGTTCTCAATTTCCAAAAAACCTTCCGACGAAACCGTGAGTGTTTTTATTTTGGCATCATAATCAAAATCAAGCACGTTAGGATTAAGGATCTTACAATCATTTGCCGCCTCCGATGCCCCAAGGAATTCTGTTTTAAACCGTTCATAAAACATATTAAAATACGTATCCCGGTAATGGTTCACCCTTATGGTTACTTCCTTTAACCCTATTGTTTTGGGGAATATAGTAATATCATGCAAATTGATATTGCTGTTTCCAACTGTTAAAGTGTCGATATACGTTTCAAAACCAACAAAGGATATTGCCAGCGTATATTTGCCCGGCTTTGCATTTTCTAAAATGAAAGTACCATCACCGGCAGTTTTATCGCCTATAGATGAGTTACTTATAAATACGCTTGCATCGGCTACGGGTTTGGTATCAGCCTGGTTTAAAACCCTCCCCGAAATAGTAAATTGTGCAAAACAACCGATTGGCAGCAGCAGGATTAAAAAGGTTAGGATTTTTATATAGTACCGCATGGTGCAAATAATAAATTGTTATTTACAGCAGGTAAGTTAATACTTTGCCTTTAAATTACACCACTTTGCAGGTAACAATGAGGATACGGGCAACGGGGCAAGTTTATAGCTTGTTTTGCTTTACTTTTTTTAGGGAATATGCATAACTTGCATTGGTTAAACCTTGCTCGCCCGCCAATCATAAAAAAACGGATATGAATAAAAAGAGTTTGATACTGTATATTGTTTTAATTTATCTTACAATAATCAGCATATTCACAAGTGTGTTTCTAATTGAGTCGATAGATGAAATATGGGCTAAAGGTAACGTATTATTGATGATCAGCTTATTGATCAATTTAACAATAGCAATTTTTAATATCCTTCTTTTTACGATGAACCGCCGCCAAAAAGATTACCGACTGATATTGCTTTTTAATTCAGTTTATAGTTTAATTTATGGAGTAGGAATTCGAATTGCGGGAATAGTAATAATCAACTATTTAGGATTTAATTTTTCTCTTTTATACATTCATAACGATGGCTCGACTATCCAGTTAAATTATGGGTCATTTAATATAATTCTAAAATTTTTTAAGTATGATAAAATGGCCAATCCAGGTTTTTCTTTTGACATAAACTTAATAATGTTACTTATCAGTATAGTGCTTTTTTATTTCTATAATTCGATAAAAAGATCCGAAAAATTAGCGATCGGGTAACCCCTGATGTGCGTAGTTTGCCCGGAACGCTGTCCGAATGTCTGTGACTTCGGACGGCTATGCTTGTAGTCTGCGACTACATAGAGTTGTGTTAGCAATTACTATAGAGCGTTCTTTTCGCACTAATTTTGAAATGTCAGAAAATCAACTAACTGATTTTCAGTGGTTCACGCAATTTTAAATGCGCGTGTTATTGCGAGGTGAACGCGAACGGGTGTGGAGACCAGCGGTTTGAGATTAGAGATTAGTGTCACATGCCCCAGTGTAAACGCCGACCCTTTGGCGCATAACGCCCAAAAAGGGTAGAAAACATGGTTAACACATTTAAGGCTTTTTTTGACTTAAATAATTGATTATCAATATTTTAAATCGTAAATTATTGCAAATTGTGTTAACCATGTAAACCATGATTTGCTTGCTTAATGCCCTGGCTTTTGCACAGGCGCTTCGTATTAGGTCTTTACCTCATTTTGGTTTTGCTTTTTTTTACAGAATATCCATAACTTGGCTTTATTAAACCTCCCGCTAATCATGAAAAAAAATACCTGTGTACCATTACTGGTGATTTTAGTTATTGCCGCATCCTGCGGAAATAAGCAGCAGCCGGCATCGGCCGGTAACCCGTTTTTTGAACCAAGCAAGCTGCCCTTCCAGGCCCCCGATTTTACAAACATCAGGGACACCGATTTTAAGCCCGCTATGGAAGAAGGCATGAAACAGCAGCAGGCCGAGGTGCAAAAAATAGCCGATAGCACAGCCGTGCCTACTTTTGAAAACACATTTGTCGAACTCGAAAAAAGCGGGCGGTTGCTAAGGCGGGTAACCAATGTTTTTTTCCTGCTTACGGGGGCAAATACCAACCCGGTGCTGCAAAAGCTACAGCAGGAGGAAGCCCCAAAACTGGCCGCCAACCGGGATGCCATTTATTTGAATACCAAGTTATTTAACAGGATAAAGACAGTATATGAGCAACGTGATCAATTGAAGCTCGACCCTGAATCGCTGCATTTGCTGGAATATTATCACCAGGAATTTGAGTTGGCAGGGGCCAACTTATCGGATGCTGATAAGGAAAAATTAAAACAACTGAATAAGGAAGAAGCCACACTAAGCGCTAAATTTACCAACCTCTTATTGGCCGGCACGAAGGCCGGCGCGGTAGTAGTAAGCGACGAAGCAGAGCTTGCCGGTTTGTCGGATGGGGCGTTGCAGGCGGCTGCCCAGAATGCCAAAAATGCTAAAATGGATGGAAAATGGATGTTGTCGCTGCAAAATACCACGCAGCAGCCAAGTTTGCAATCGCTTTCCAACCGGGCAACACGTCAGAAATTATTTGAAGCATCGTGGACACGCACCGAAAAAGGGGATACCAATGATACCCGTAAAGTGATTGGCCGTATAGCGCAGATCAGGGCGCAAAAAGCAGCTTTACTGCATTTTAAAAACTATGCCGAATGGAAGCTGCAAAACCAGATGGCGCAAACGCCCGAAGCTGTTGAAAAATTTATGGCGCAACTGGTGCCTGCCGCTACCGCAAAAGCGAAAGAAGAAGCGGCAACCATCCAGGCGCTGATAGACAAGCAAAAAGGTGGCTTTAAACTGCAGCCATGGGATTGGAGCTTTTATGCCGAACAGGTACGTAAAGCCAAATACGACCTGGACGAGAACGAGGTAAAACCTTATTTTGAAATTAATAAAGTACTGGAAAACGGCGTGTTTTACGCCGCGAATCAATTATACGGGCTTACCTTTAAAGAGCGGCACGACCTGCCTGTTTACCAGGAAGATGTACGTGTTTTTGATGTGTTGGATAAGGATGGCAGCCAGATCGGGCTGTTTTACTGCGATTATTTTAAGCGTGACAATAAATCGGGCGGGGCATGGATGGATAATATGGTGGGGCAATCGAAACTGCTGGGCACCAAGCCGGTAATTTATAATGTGTGTAATTTCACTAAACCGGCCCCCGGCCAGCCTGCGCTGATCAGCTATGACGATGCTAAAACCATGTTCCACGAATTTGGGCATGCTTTGCATGGGCTCTTTGCCGATCAGCAATACCCCAGCCTATCTGGCGCTAATACCGCGCGCGATTTTGTGGAGTTCCCCTCGCAGTTTAATGAACACTGGTCTCTTGATCCAAAGATTTTTGCCCATTATGCCGTTCATTATAAAACCGGGGATGCCATGCCGCAGGCGCTGGTTGATAAAATTAAAAAGGCCGCTACCTTTAACCAGGGCTATGCTTTGACGGAAGCGCTGGCCGCCGCCGACCTCGACCTGCAATGGCATACGCTTGGCGCGGACGCCCCGCTTTTAGACGTTGATAAATTTGAGACCGAAGCCCTCCACAAAACCAAACTCGACCTGCCGCAGGTGCCGCCACGGTACCGCTCCAGTTATTTTTTACATATCTGGGCCAATGGCTATGCTGCAGGCTATTATGCCTATGCCTGGACAGAAATGCTGGATGACGATGCCTTCTCCTGGTTCCAGGAACATGGCGGCTTAACCAGGGAGAACGGGCAGCGTTTTCGGGATATGATCTTATCAAGAGGCAATACCGAGAATTATGGCAAATTGTTTAAGGCCTTTCGCGGCCATGATCCGGATATTCATCCAATGCTGGTGAACCGGGGGCTCGTAGATAAATAAAGATTTGTATGTGGAGACGCGGTGCTTCGCGTCTAAAATACAGTCCCAGACGCGAAGCATCGCGTCTCTACGAACCTTCCACAATCTCAAAGCCCGCCAGTAAATTAACATTGGGGTCAACGATTATAACCGGCTTTGTTTTTACAGGAAACTGAACCACAGTATTTTTATCTTTTATGCTGATGCTATGCAGTTTGCCGCCAACAGAGATCTCTAATGGAAAATTAAACAAAGCATTTTGTTTTTGTTCGATATGAACATCAACAATACCTTTAGCTGCATCATATTTCCATGTAATACCCAATTGCGGGTTACCGGCAGTAAACAGCCACTGTTTAAAAAACTGTTCCAGGTTTTGTTCGCTGGCTTGTTCCATAATATGGCGCAGGTCATCGGTATTGGCGTTGCCGCCATCGTACTGCGCGTAATAGGTGCGGATGCCATGCCAAAATGCCTCTTCCCCTAACTTACGCCTCAGCATGTGCAGCACCCAGCCGCCTTTTTCGTAACTATTGGCATTCAGCAAGGGCATGTAGTCAGTTTTAACAGTGGTATCAACAACCGGGGTAAACCTGCTTTTTTCAAATTTCAATACCTTTTTTCTATCACTGGCCAGGCGCTTTTTTAAAGTATCTGCGCCATATTTATTTTCAAGGTAAACATTGGTCATAAAAGTGGCAAAGCCCTCGCTGAGCCATAAATGGGCGAAGCTTTTTTCGCTGGCGGCATCGCCAAACCATTGGTGGGCAATTTCGTGCGCCATCAGTTCTTCGATACCTTTGCTGCTTACTGAATTTTCGAAATAAAATATCGCGCCGGCATTTTCCATCCCCCCAAAAATGGTTTTCGATTGCACATTGGCTAATTTCTCATAAGCATACGGGCCGATTTTTTTTATATAAAAAGGCAATATCTCCTTTGCCACAGCATAGCTTTTAAAGCCTGCACCCTTACTTTCCGGGAAAACATATGTATAAACCGGGATATTGCCAATATTGCCGGTATGGTCAATGGCAAAATCAGCCACGCCGATTACCATCACTTTGGTTGGCAGTTTTGCGGTTTCTTTCCAGTAGGTTAGTTTTAAATGGTTTGGGAGCAGGGTTTCAGCTTTTTTTAAACCATTTGCAACAACCTGGTAATGGTCGGGTGCGGTAACTATAAAATTAACGGTGGCTTTGTCGGCGGGGTAATCAGCGCAGGGTAGCCAGTTATGCGCACGGTTTGGCCAGTTATCCCCAAAAAAAGTACGGTGGCCGAATTTATTTTTTGAAATAATAAGCCCGTTGGCCGGAACGCCCTGGTAGGTGATAATATAACTATGCAAGCTGTTGTTTTTTGCGATGCCGTTTATATTCACCACATCGCTGTCCTGCGCAAACGAAATATCTTTACCTTCTTCTGTTACCGCCGATACCAGCATCCCCTTACCATCGCTGCGCGTTTTGACCAGGTTTAACCCGAAGGTGCTTACATCCTTTAAAAATTTTATTTTAATGGTAGCCTGCCCTTTTATAGTATCATTTGCATCATTGAGCTGTATAACGAAGTTATAATGCTGCACATCAATAGCTGTGAAAGGAACCTGCGCTTTCGCGGATAAACAGCAAAATAATATCAGGACCGCTGATTTTACTGATCTGTGGATTTTGCTGATTGGTTTTATCATGCTGTTTAAAATAATTCCGACTTCGGCATTCCAACTTCCGACTTCACTTACTTCCATTTAAAACTTTTTATCATCAGGTCAACATCCTGCTTTACAAAAGTGAGTACTGGTTGTATGGAATCAAGCCGTGGCTCGGTGTTAAAATACAGGGCGCCGCGGATATAGTGTTTGGTGCTGTCGGTAAGATAAAATTGTACGGATGATGCCGCGTTGCCGTCGATAGTATAGTAAATGCCGTAAACTTTACGGTCGGGGTAGCTGATCGTCCCCTGGTCGATGGAAGTTGCCTTAACGGTATGTTTATAGCTTAATTTATAAGCGTCTTCTATTAGTTCATTAAATTCCTTTTTCGAGTTGACGGGTTCGTAGCTCAAATGCAGCGTACCGTTAAATTGCGAAAATTGCATATTCAGCCAGCAGGGTTTTGCCCCGGCAAGTTTATCCGGTTCAATAACCGCATATTTAGGATATACAAAGTCAATAGGACAGCCACCGGTATATTTTTGGTACTCTTTTTTTGGGAAAATTATCCGGTGATAACCGCGTGGTTTCGGCGAATAATCATGATTGCCGCTGCATGACGCAAAAAACAACGCAGTTATGAGCAGTATTAAATTTTGTTTCATGGATACTTTTCTTTGTCGGTCCATATTTCCCAGGACTTTTCTGCCTGCAATACTAACATTTCGTACCCGTTTTTTATAGCGGCCCCCTGTTCTTCGCCTTTTTTTAAAAATAGGGTCTTTTCAGGGTTATAGACCAGGTCGTACAGCAAATGGTCGTCGGTAATTGCTTCGTAGGGTATGGGCGGGTATTCATCAACTTTTGGCGACATGCCCAGGGGAGTGGTGTTAACAATAAGGGTATGCCGTTTGATATCCCTGGTTGTCAAATCTTTAAATAATAAATTACCAGGCTGCGGCTTGCGGGTAACCACTTTGAAATTAATACCCAGGCTTTCCAGTACGCATTTAACCGCCCTTGCCGCGCCGCCATCGCCCAAAACCAGGGCCTGGTCGTGGTGGTCTTTAAGGAATGGCCTTAACGATTTTTCGAAGCCATAAATATCTGTATTATACCCTTCCAGCCTGAAATCATGTCCTTTTATACCCACTTCGCCTGAGAATACCGCTTCAATTGAGCTTTGAGCGCTGATCCGGATACAATTCACCGCACCGGCTGTTTTAGCGTGGTGCTCAACCCAATCCAGGTATTTTAAAACAGATAATTTGTGCGGAATGGTGACATTAAGCCCACAAAGATGCGGGTGGGCGTTTAATAAAGCCGGCAATTCGCTGATGTGCTCTATTGGGAAAAGATGATACTCCGAATCGGTGATATTTTCCTTTTCAAATTTTTCGGTAAAGAACTTTTTTGAAAAAGAATGCGAAAGGGGGTAACCGATGAGACCGTAGTGATTCATTTTGTATCAGGTATGAGTTGTTAGATTTGAGATATGAGACATTTGCTTTGTTCTTACACTAACTTTTTCAAGGTGTAATATTAGTAAGAAAACGAGATAATATAATTATTGATTTGATATTACGAATTCATCCCACCCAATCAACCAACTAACAATTATATTTGCCAAAACCTGTTTAATGAAAACCATACTAACGGCGTTGCTTATTTGCTTTGTTTTTTGCCGGGTACAAGCGCAACTTACCCCTTTTGAGTTGAGTAAGGATAAAAACTATACCGCAACCTATAGCGAAATAATTGCTTATTATCAAAAACTAAGCCTGCACAATCCGCAAATGAAGCTGATCAATTACGGAACAACTGATGTTGGCAAGCCTCTAACCTTAGTTGTTTTATCGCGCGACAGGATTTTTGATCCTAAACTAATTAAGCAGCAAAACAAAAGGGTGCTGCTCATCAATAATGGCATCCATCCGGGGGAACCCGAAGGTATTGATGCCAGCATGATGCTTACCCGCGACCTGCTCAAAAAAAATGCGCTGCCCAAAGATGTGGTGATCTGTATCATTGCTGTTTATAATATCGACGGTTGCTTAAACCGTGGCCTAAGCCGCATTAACCAGAACGGTCCGCGTGCTTATGGTTTCAGGGGCAACTATCGTAACCTCGACTTGAATCGTGATTTTATCAAGGCCGACAGCAAGAACGCCCTTGCTTTTGAGCAAATTCTAAACACCTGGAACCCGGAAGTTTTTTTGGATAACCACACCAGCGACGGCGCCGACTACCAGTATGTGATGACGCTGATAGAGACCCAAAAGGATAAGCAAAACCCTATCCTTGCTGATTATACATCCAAAACGCTTTCGCCCGAGCTTTATAAAAGGATGATAAAAAGCGGTTATGAGATGACCCCTTATGTGGAGAGCGAAGAAAAAAGTCCTGACAGTGGTATTGTGAGTTTTTTGGAGACGCCCCGCTTTGCGACTGGATACACCGCCCAGCACAATATCATCAGCTATATTACCGAGACCCACATGTTAAAGCCTTTTGATAAAAGGGTGTACGCCACTTACGATTTTGAGCAAAACCTTATTGATATTTATGAGCGTGATGCCGAACTGATCGGGGAACTAAAACACAAAGCTGATGAACAAGTAAGTAAACAAAAGACTTTCGCCCTTAACTGGGATGTGGATAAGGAACACTATGATAGCCTTACGTTTAAAGGATTTACAGCGGGTTACAAACCAAGCGAGGTAAGCGGGCTGCCGCGTTTATATTACGACCGGACAAAGCCCTACACCAAAACCATTAAATATTTTGATAATTACGTGGCCACTGCCACGGCGGATAAACCGCTGGCCTATATCATCCCACAGGCATGGGGCAAGGTGATAGAATTGTTTAAATTGAACAATGTTGCGATGAAAAGGCTATCGCATGATACTACACTAAATCTGCAGATGTATTATATCGGCGACTATAAAACACCGCAAAGGCCTTATGAAGGGCATTACCTGCACAGCAATGTGAAGTTAAACCCGGCTGATATAAGTATAAAGTTTTATGCTGGGGATTACGTTATATACACCAACCAACCGCTGAACCGGTATATTGTCGAAACACTGGAGCCGCAGGGAGTCGATTCCTTTTTTGCATGGAACTTTTTCGATTCCGTTTTGGGAGAGAAGGAATATTTTTCGGACTATGTTTTTGAAGATGTTGCCGCCGACCTGCTGAAAAAAGACCCTGAACTTAAGAAAAAGCTGGATGATGAAAAGTCGAAAGACCCCAGGCTTGCCGCCAGTGCCGGGGCGCAATTAAACTTTGTTTACCGCAATTCGCCTTATTTCGAAAAAACCTATCTTCGCTACCCGGTAGGCAGGTTGCTGACCGATACAAAACTCGACCTGAAATGATGGAATACCTGGTAGCGACGCCTGTGGCGTCGTTCATATTTGCAATTACGATAGCTACTTCGGTATGGGCATTTTCAAATGAAAATATCTATGCCAATATGATCCTGCACCCCTACAGCGTTTCGCGGGGGCAGCGTGTTTATACCATAATTACCAGCGGGATGATCCACAACGACTGGATGCACCTGTTTTTTAACATGCTTTCCTATTGTTTCTTCGCCTTTCGACTGGAAGCTGAATTGGGCCACTGGCAGTTTGGGTTATTATACATCTTAAGCTTAATATTGAGTGATTTGCCAACTGTATACAAACATAGAAACGATGATTGGTACCACAGCCTTGGCGCATCGGGCGCGGTAAGCGCTGTGATATTCGGCGCTATTATGTTTGATCCTTTGAGTAAAATGATGATCATGCCGATACCTATCGGCATACCAGCAGTTTTATTTGGCGTTTTGTACCTTGTTTATTGTAATTATGCCGCAAAATACGCCCGCGATAACATCAACCACGATGCTCACATGTTTGGCGCCTTGAGCGGCCTATTGATCACTATAGTACTAAACCCGCATGTGGTGCATAGCTTTATAGAACAGATCACCGGGGGAGTTCAATCGTTGTTCCATTGATAAAACTGCCATCGGGATTAAATAAAAAGCTCATTGGCTTTTCGGGATTTTTAATGATCTCCAGGAGTAAAAAGCCCCAGTTTTTCCAAAAGCTTTCCAGCACCTGGCCGTAAATTTTGTTTATCCAGTCGTCGAATAAAGGTTTGCTGCTCATGCCGCGCAGTTGCTCTGCTTCGATGTAAATATCATCACCGACAGGAAATGTATGGTACTCCGGCAAACGGTTAAACAAATAGGCCGAGTAAAAAACACGCCCGCAAAACTCCTCGAACTGGATAGGGTGCAGGGTTTTGTCTTTAATTTTTTCCACTATCTCCCTATGATAAACCTTATTGGCGCCATTATCCTGCAAGCAAATGATCAGCCCGAAATCTTTTATTCGCAGCGAAAAAGTAAGGGTATTGATCTCATCGCGGTAGCCAAACTCCGCGGGGTTATTGTCAACTTTAAATAAAAAAAGGCTATAGGGCTTAAAGCCGTCGAAAATTATCGGCAGGTTAAGGCTTTGCAGCATTAAATGCAGGTTGCTGAACTTATGGATAATGGATTGCGAAATATTAAACTCCTCCCCCTTTGAATGCTGCAGTTTTATGCCGCTTTGTACTTCGTTAAAAATAATACCATACAGCAGTTTGCCGGCCCATTGAAACAGTTTTAACTCATCAAGGTTTTTAACGGCATCGTATCCAATATCAAACGCGGCGGCGATTTCGTTCTCCAAGGGTTCCAGGAAAGCTTCATTAACATGCGTGGCGCAGGGAACTTTCAGATCTTTGTAAGTGGCCATGCTTTCGTCCAGCAGTTTAAAAGGCTGGTCTTCCAGCTTGTAGCGGCTCATCAGCCATTGCGGGAAAACCTGGATCTTTTCTTCGCTGGTGCTTAAAGGCTGTCCGGTTAAAAAACAATTGCGGTTGCTGAAATTAAAGGCATCAAACGGTAAATAAATTTGTCCGGGCATGGGGGCAAAGATAGGGAGTATATATTTAAACAGCTTCGGTGGATGGGGATAATAATGTTTGTATGAGATTGCTAAGTATCATGTGGTAAATGTCGCTCCCGTAATTTACTCACCCGATCTGCGCTTCGCTGGATCACCCTCTCTACCGCAGGCGGTAAAGAGGGTTTGGGGGTGTCATTGAGATTACTACATGCCTTGTGGTGATATCGCTTCCGTAATTTACTCACCCGATCTGCGCTTCGCTGGATTACCCTCTCTACCGCAGGCGGTAAAGAGGGTTTGGATATTTCCGCTATAGATGTTCCTTTATCTTTTCCAAAACCATTTGCGTTTCATTGAGGATTTGGATGTTATCAAATCTTAATGTCGTCAATCCTAAAGCTTCCAACACCTCATCGCGGTTTTTATCATATTCCTTTTTTAGCAGATGAATTGGCCCGTCTGCTTCTATAACCAATTTTGCTTTATGGCAATAAAAATCCGGTATGTAATACAAATGTCTGCCAAATGCAAAGTCCGCGCAAATGGGGTGTTGTCTTAAAAATTTTTGGTCAAAAAGCCTTCTGTTCCTCAAATGACTCCATAGAAGCTTTTCAGCAGGAGTTTCTCTTTGCCTCAATTCCCGGCATAAATCAGTAATATTTTGCACATTGAAAAATACGAAAAATGTTTTTTTATTTCTCCACCCTCTTTACCGCTTGCGGTAGAGAGGGTCGACGAGCGAAGCGATGTCGGGGTGAGTAGATTCGCCGCCATGCGATCAATACCGGGTTTATTTTGAAAACGACATCGCATTTCATCACAAAAATTTTAGCTTTGAATTTAACATGATACTGACTTACCAACCCTTCGAACTGCTGCTTAAGCATACATTTACCATCGCCAAATTTTCGCGTACTTCTACCCCCATAATGCTGTTGCAGGTTGAATATGAAGGTCAAACAGGCTATGGCGAAGCTTCTATGGTGCCCTATATGGGCGAAAGCTTTCAAAGTGCAACGGATTTTTTAAAAAAGGTTGATGCCGCCCGATTCAAATACCCTTTTGATTTTGGGGCGATCATCGCCTACCTCGATAGCATCGCACCCGGCAACCCTGCCACAAAAGCCGGGATTGATATCGCCTTGCACGACCTCGACGGCAAATTGCAGCAGAAACCCTGCTGGCAACTGCTTGGGAGCGATCCTGCAAAAATGCCCGCAACCAGTTTTACTATAGGGATTGACAAGCCAGAGGTCATTATTCAAAAAGTAAAAGAAAACCCTGATTGCAAAATCATAAAGGTAAAATCAGGTCGTGACAGCGATAAGGAACTGATAAAAACCATCCGCTCAGTAACAGATCTTCCCCTTTTTGTGGACGCAAATCAGGGCTGGACAGACCTGCAGCAAAGCCTCGATCTATGCCACTGGCTGCACGAGCAGGGCGTTTTACTAATTGAGCAACCCATGCTAAAAACAGACATCGACAGCAATGCCTGGCTAACAGAACGCAGCCCTATTCCCATCATCGGCGATGAAGCGGTACAACGTTTGCCGGATGTGGAAAAAGCCAAAGGCGTTTATCATGGCATCAACATAAAACTGATGAAATCGGCCGGGATGTATGAGGCGCACCGGATGATTTTAAAGGCAAGGGAACTGGGCCTGAAACTGATGATCGGCTGCATGAGCGAAACCAGCTGTGCTACCCTTGCCGGCATTGCCCTCGCCCCCCAATGCGATTGGGCGGACCTGGATGGGCCGTTTTTAACGAGTAATAATCCCTACAAAATGCCTGAGTTTAGGGATGGCAAGTGGGTGTTGGGTGATAACCCGGGGTTGGGATTGAGTTAGATTTGACAACTTTTTAAAAGTTGTCAAATCTTTGCAAGTAAGCCACCGCATCGCCAAATTTTCTGGGCTATTTTCTCTCAATAATAAATACCTGCAAATGCGTATTTTTGAAATTCAACCACATTATCATGAAAACGCTGTCGCTATTCTGCCTTCTTTTAATCCTACTCGCCTCTACTTCTTTCAAACCCAAAGACGAATGGACATCCCTGCTGGACAAGAAACTTTCCAAATGGGAAATTTATCAAAGCTTCCGGCATAAGGATGGTTACAAAGGCGAAGCGCCGAAAGATGAAAATGGTAACTTAATAAAGCCTCTTGGCTACAATAAAAACGAGGAAAACGAATTTTCTGTTATAGATGAAAATGGCGAACAGGTATTAAAAATTGGCGGCCCTATTTACTGCTGCCTGTTTACTAAAGCGGATTTCGGCAATTACGATTTGAAGTTAAAAGTAAAATGGGGCGATAAAAAGTGGGTGCCGCGTTTGAAAGAAGATAAGGATTCGGGGGTTTTGTACCACGGGCAAGGCGAATGCGGGGTGGAATACTGGCGTACCTGGATGCTGAGCCAGGAGTTCCAGGTTACCGAAGGCGGCATGGGCGACTATTGGTCACAGGCCAGTTCAAGGGAAGATGTTAAAGCGCGGAAAGACGGCAGCAACTATTATTTCGACAATAAGGGCACACTTACTGCTTTTGGCTCGGGTACCGGTAACGGCGGCTTTTGTCATGCCGGCGTAGATGCCGAAAACAAAGGCAGCTGGAACGATCTTGAACTGATCACCTATGGCGATAAGGCCATCCGAATTGTTAACGGGCAGGTAGTAATGGCGTTATCAAACAGCCGGTATATGGTTGGCAATGAGGCAAAGCCGCTGGTAAGTGGTAAGATACAACTGCAATGCGAGGCCGCAGAGGTTTTTTATAAGGATATTATGATTAAACCGATTGACGGGATACCGGCAGAGTATGCGGGTTACTTTAAGTAAATAATCACATTAATTTTCACGAATTAAGGCGAATTTCACGAATTAAATTCTTTCAAGATATATGACTTTGATGCTACCGAGAATTTCGCCTACGGCTATTAGTTCATTATTGTGCCAATCAGTACCCAGAAATGGTTTATCAAAAGTAAAAGAGCAAATAAACAAATCGTTTTTTGATCCGGTCGCCCAGAAATAGATTATATCTCCTTCGTTAGTTCCTTTGCTGTAGAACGTGGCATCCCAGTCACCCAGCTTAACTTTCATAACGCCTGGTTTATCGGCAAATTCAGATCCTGTGTAGAACGAAGCATCGTTAACTTCCTTCTCATCATTTTGCCGACGCAAATGACTTATTCTCAAATTACCACTCCACTTTTCTGTATTAAAAAAAGCAAAGACATTGTCCTCATCATCATATTCCGCCCAATTTTCAGGGAGCTTTAGACTAAACCAATTATTATCAGAAGTAAAATCCCAATAATTCATTTTCTAAAATTCGTGCAATTCGCCTTAATTCGTGAAAATTCGCGCCAATTATTTTTCACTCAGCATTATCGGCGTTCCTTTACCGGCTCCCATAATAATGATCTTGGTATTTGGTGATAACGCGATCTCTTTTTGAGCGAGTATAGTTTGGTATTGCAGCTGCTGCTCGGTAAGGCCCTGCGAAATAATTTTCTGGTAATCGGCTATACCCTGTGCCTCCACGCGTTTACGGTCGGCTTCTTGGCGTTCTTTCTGCAAAACAAACTGCATTTTCTGGGCATCCTGCTCGGCATTGATCTTTGATTCGATGCTTGCTTTTACGGATGCCGGTAAACTGATATTCCGCACCAGTATTTGCTGCACCTCCAAACCATTTTTTGCAAAATTATCGGTAATGGTTTTATTGATCTTATACTGAAATTCTTCGCGCTTTATCGAATAAAGGTCAACTGCCTGGTAATTTACCGCATTGTCGCGGATTGCTGTGCGGGTAACCGGGCGAACGATCTTATCTTCATAATGCTCACCGATGTTTTGCAGCATGTAAGGCGCTTTGTTGGGGTTTAAGCGGTATAATACCGACAAGTCGATAGTAACTTCCAGCCCATCGGATGAAAGTACGCGTATAGCATCATCGCCCGGTACAGCGCCTTCGCTGTCTTTCGCGCTCATGGTGTAGTTTTCCGTCTGGATGCTGAATGTAGTAACTTCTACAGCAGGGTTGATGATATGCAGACCGCTTTCGAGTATGTTGTCCTGCACTTTACCGAAAAGCACCTGTACGCCCACCCGGCCCGGATCGATGATCTTTACGGATGAAAGCGCCAGTCCTAACAAAACAATTACTATCCCTACGGTATTAATAATACCGGCAAAATGGCTGCCTGGTTCGGGCGAGCGTTTGAGCACCATACCCACAATGAGTATGATGATCCCTAAAATTGCAATAAGCATAATGTTGGGGGAATTAAGGTTTTTTGAGTGTGTTTTTTATTTCCTTCAGGATTTTTATCTTAAGGTAAACAAAGATAGCTATTAATACCAAAGCGCCGAACAGGTAGCCGTATTGACCCTGCACAATGCCATATTGGTAACCGGTAATCAGGCATATAATAATGCCCACAGTATATAACGTATTGGGAATTGCCTTTTTCCACATGGCCTAATATACGCTAATGGTTGGGTCAATCTCATCCGCCCAGGCTAAAATTCCGCCTTTTAAATTGTAAAGGTTGGTAAAACCCTGTTGCTCCAGCTGCATTATGGCCGCCGCGCTGCGTTTGCCGCTGCGGCACATGATCACAACAGGCTTGTCTTTATCTATTTTTTCAGTTTCAATTAAGATGCCGCCCAGCGGGATCAGCAGGCCGCCCAGGTTCGACATCTCGTATTCAAAGTCTTCCCGAACGTCAATTAATTGAAAATCCTCACCTGTATCTTTTTTTTCTTTCAGTTCCTGTACGCTAACTTCTTTCATGGCCAAATATAAAATATTTTCAAAGGTAAATTTATGTAGCAAATATTTAGGTATAAGTTTTGTAACATTCAATGCCTAAGTGCGTTTTATAAGTGTCTGTCGCATGTAATTAATAATTAATGAAGAAAATTACCCGCTTTTTTTGGTTCTGTTCGGGAGCGCATATTGGCACATTAAAAAAATACCCCATCGAGCATAATAAATATGTCGGTATTGGGGCCACTATATTTTTCACGGCGCTATTTGCCACATTATCTGGTGGTTACGCCATGTATTTTGTGTTTAGCGGGAGCGCCTTTGCAGTTGGCTTTGCTATATTGTTTGGATTAATATGGGGTACGGCCATTTTTAATATGGACCGCTATATCGTATCCAGCATTGATAAACAGGGCACTACGAATCAGCAGATATTGCAGGCTTCCCCACGTATTTTACTGGCGATAATGATCGGTATAGTTATCTCGCGGCCATTGGAGCTTAAGATATTTGATAAAGAGATACGCCAGAAATTAAAAAGCGCCTATTTAAAAGGACAGCACCGTAAGATAGATACGCTCCAGAAAACTTATACCGACAAATACGCGATGGAGTTGGGTAAAAACAAGGAATTAAAGCGCGAAAAGGATTCGCTCGAAACCGATATCAATAATTCCCGTTCCCAGCTTAACCAGGAAGTTTTTGGCGATAAAACCGACCAAACGTCAGGGATCGTGGGGTACGGCACTTACGCCAAACAGAAACGGGACGTTTTGCAGGAAAAAGAAGACCGTTTGAAAACGGTGATGGATAACCAGGACAAAATGGACCAATACCTGGCCGAACGTAAAGATTTTGAAGGCCTCACCAATACACGCCTGTTTAACGACCACCAGCTTGACAGCCTTTCAAACATAGCAGGTTTTTCCGATCGTAACTGGGCCCTGGGCCAGTTATCCTACAATGAAAATGGCACCCGGGACCTGGATACTTACCTGGCCGAATCGTTTATTAGTTTCCTTTTTATTTTGTTTGAATGTTTGCCGGTATTTGTAAAGCTGATGTCGCCCAAAGGGCCCTATGATGTGGCTATTTCAAAGCTGTCGGAAGCTGATATCCATTACGCCGAAAGGGACAAAGAACGTAATATTGAAGTCACCGATAGCGTTTACGACCATCACCTCGACCGGGAGATCGCGAAGCAAAAAAAGATAATTTCCGCACAATCTGACTATGATATTGAGCGGCATAGTTATGATTAGCTTGGCTGAACCGGGATTTAGCAGATTTTACGGATTCATCGGATTTTAAAAAACATACCATTCAAATGCCCAGGCTTTTTTGATTATCTAAACGCTACTTTATGTCACCTGATCAGAAAAATCCGTAAAATCTGTTTAATCCCGGTTCAGACCGTTCGATAATAATTTGGTACATAAATTTCTGATTTTAATAGTAATTTGACCGCTGTTAAATCGGCACTAAATTTTTATACCAATGAAAAAAATATTCTTATTAGCTGTTGTTTGTTTATTTGTATCTGTTGCCTTTGCCCAGGAGGCGCCGAAGGCGATTTTTTATGCGGTTTCATTTCCCAATGCGGTGCATCATGAGGCCGAGATTGTAATGACCATACCAAAAGCCCCTCCCCGGGAATTTACCGTGAGGATGAGCCGGTCGTCGGCAGGGCGTTATGCAACGCACGAATTTGGCAAAAATATTTATAACGTTACGGCAACGGAGGTAGGGGGCGCGGCCATTCCCTTAAAACAAATTGAAGGCGATGTATACCAGGTTGGCGGTGATCATCCCGAGACTGTGGTGATCCACTACACTTTGTTTGCTAACTGGACCGACGGCACTTATGCAAGCATTGACGCAAGCCATGCCCACCTGAATATGCCTGCCGCGTTTATGTGGGTGCCAGGGCAGGAGAAAAGGCCGGTTAAGTTTGAGTTTAACGATATTGATAAATATGGCTGGAAAGTGGCCACCCAATTAAAAAACGAAGGCGCAAACGTTTACAGCGCCCCCGACCTGCAGTACATGATGGACAGCCCTACCGAGCTTTCGAACTTTAAAGAAACCAGCTGGACCGTTGCAAATACCGGCGGCAAAACGGAGAAAATTAATTTGACCGTCCATTCCGATGATGCGCAGTCGGTTATTGATAATTTTGGCAAGCAGGTGCAAAAAATGGTGCTCGAAGAAAAAGCAGTTTTCGGCGAGTTACCGGCTTATGATTATGGCGAATATACATTCCTGGATGATGATTATCCCACCACCTCGGGCGATGGAATGGAGCACCGCAACTCAACCTGCATCGTACTGCCGATAGTAAAGGTTGAAGGCAATGAGATACAAATGCTAAGCGTATTTTCGCACGAGTATTTTCATAGCTGGAATGTGAAGCGTATCCGTCCAAAATCATTGGAGCCGTTTAATTTTGAGCATGCCAATATGAGCGGCGAGCTTTGGTTCGCCGAAGGCTTTACCCAATATTATGGCGAAATGCTGTTAGTGCGGTCGGGCTTCCATACGGTTGATGAATATACCCGCACGCTGGGCGGGCTGGTGAACGCGGTATTAAATACGCCCGGCGCGGCAAAATATACGCCCGTGCAGTCCAGCAACCATTCGGTATTTGCGGATGCAGGTGTATCCATCGATCCTAATAACGATAATAATATTTTTACCAGCTATTACCTCTATGGCGGGGCAACCGCCCTGGCGCTGGACCTGCGACTGCGCAGCGAGTTTAACCTCACGCTGGATGATTATATGAAAACCGTTTGGCTTGATCGCGGCAAGGTGATGAAACCTTATACCATTCCCGACCTGCAAAGCGACCTGGCTAAAGTCACCAAAAACCCAAAATTCGCCGCCGACTTTTTTAATAAATATATTTATGGCGTAGATAAAAACAATTACGAGGCTTTACTGGCAAAGGCAGGCTTATTACTGCGCAAGGCACAGCCCGGAAAAGCATGGGCTGGCCCGTTATCCACGACGCCTGGCAGGGGAAGGTCGGGCCAGGCGCGTACCGCCGGGGCTGAAGGCTTGCCCATACAATCAAGCACCATCATGGGCACACCAATTTATAAAGCAGGCCTGGATGCCGGTGATGTTATTTTAAAAGCCGATGGCAAAGAGATAAAAGACGCCCAGGCCTTTAATGATATTGTGGCCGGTAAAAATGTGGGCGATAAGATAATAGTTAACTATAAAAACCGCACCGGCGAACATGAGGCAACCATCACTTTAGAAGAAAACCCTTACCTTGAAGTGGTTACTTTTGAAAAGGCGGGGAAGGAATTGACTAAGGATCAGGAAACGTTCAGGAATAACTGGTTATCAACAAAAGTTCAGTAAAAAATTATGAAAAAGATTATATCGGCAATTGCTTTAGTTACAGTATCCTTTTACAGTTTCGGGCAGGATGTAAATAAGCTCATCAGGCAGGACGATGTGGAACGCGTTATTAAAACCCTGTCGGCAGACGATATGCAGGGCCGTGCCACTTTTACGCCGGGCATTGAAAAGGCCGCCCGGTTTATTGAAGGCGAGTACAAACAAATTGGCCTGCTGCCCTTAGCCGGCGACGACGGCTTTCGTCAGAACTTTACCATGACCAGGGTTACGCCTGTTAAAACACTTGTGGAAATTAACGGAAAACTGATACCCGCCGACAGCGTGTTTGCCAGCACCAGCGCCCCAGCATTGAACTGGACCAACAACGCCGATGTGCAGGTCACTAACCTGAGCGCAGGGAAGAATTTCCGGACAGAATACATGGGCTATTTAAAGAGTGGCAAAAAGTTGCTCATACTGGTCGACCCGGAGTTTACGGCTTTATTTAATTTGTTAAGAGACCGGTCAAGAAAAGGCACGGTAAGCAATAAAACCGATAATAACCAGGCGCTGGTTTTTGTACTGGGCAAGCATGATGATCTAAAATCGTTTGAGGTGAGCTACACCGGTAAATCAGAACAGCTGCCCTTATTTAATATTGCCGGTATTATTCCCGGTAAAACAAAGCCAAATGAATACGTGGTATTTTCCGGGCATTACGACCACCTTGGCATCCTGAAACCCGTGCAGGGCGACAGTATTGCCAATGGCGCAGATGATGACGGTTCCGGCACCACCGCGGTAATTGAGCTGGCCAAATATTTCAAAAAATTAAATAACAATGCCCGCACATTAATATTTGTAGCCTTTACCGCCGAAGAGATCGGTGAATACGGCTCGCAGCATTTCGCCACAACGGTTGATCCCGACAGGGTGGTGGCCATGTTTAATATAGAGATGATAGGCAAAGCATCAAAATTTGGCGAGAACTCGGCATTTATTACGGGTTTTGAGCGGTCGGACTTTGGCCCTATTCTCCAAAAAAACCTCGAAGGCACTGCCTTTAAATTTTATCCTGACCCATACCCCGATCAAAACCTGTTTTACCGCAGCGACAACGCCTCGCTGGCCAGGGTTGGCGTCCCGGCGCATACCATATCAACCGACCAGATAGACATTGATAAATATTACCACACCGTAAAAGATGAATTCAGCACTTTGGATGTGGCGAATATCGTGTCGGCGATAAGGGCCATCGCGTTAAGCTCGAGAACTATAGTTTCGGGGAAGGATACGCCGAAGAGGGTGGCGAAGCTGGAAAGGTAAAGTTATCCGATAGCGTCATAGTAAGGGTTTCGATTGCATGGCGACGAGTTGACTCATCCCGACATCAATACGCTCGTCGACCCTCTCTACCGCAAGCGGTAAAGAGGGTGAAAAAATAAAAAATTGGCTTTACCCTCTTTTCGGCTTGCCGAAGAGAGGGTGATCGAGCGGAAGCGCAGATCGGGTGAGTAGATTATACGACTTGTTTATCAATTAAATCAATATGGACAAGGAACCACATATAATCCCCGATGTAGCTGTAAAAGGTATTGCCACCGGACTGGTGATGATGGCTGCATTTACCCTGATTTGGGCAGGCATTGCCTTTGGCGGTTTACATGCGACTAACTATTGGTTCGTGTTATTGGTATTTCCCATCTTCAGTGCGTTATTTTTAGTAAACGCTGTAAAGTTATTCCGCGTGGCTAAATATTTCCCAAAACTTACTTCGGAAGCCGATATTGCTGAGCGAAAAAAAATAGGGAAATGGTTTGGGATAATTTTTGGCGCCGAGGGTTTGGGCATTTTTATAGGTATTAATTTGGTTGTAAACCTGGGCCACCCCGATCTGGCCATCCCTGTTATGGCTTTGGTCGTAGGGCTGCATTTTTTCCCGCTGGCAAAAGTATTTAAGCGTACTGTTGATTATTACCTTGCCACGTGGAGTACCGTCATCGCCACTTTAGCTATTGTTTTTGTGCTGAATAAAACCATGACAGAACCTAACGCTATGGCTTTTGTTGGGATCGGGATTGCGATTGCAACATCGTGTTATGGGGTTTATATGGTGGTTAGGGGGCGGGGAATTGAGATGCCAGTGCTGTGTTAATAAATAAACATTCGCTCCAGGTAACCGGAAGAATCACGAGGTTTTAAAAACTAAGTCTGACATTCAATAAGAAACCGAAAATTTATTCATAACTTGGTGATAATGCAGAGAAGGCTAATAGGATTAGGGTTTCTTCTCATCCCCATTTCCTGTGCCCAACCAGCCGAATCCACGATAATAATAAAGGTCAATATAAACAATGAAAAAGAATAAATTTACAATTGTAATTTTAAGTTTTGGTGTTTTATTGATGCTGACCTTATTTTTTTTGAACAGTCAAACAAATAAAAAAAGGTTTAATAAATTCTATAATTCTACAATTGAAGGAAAACTTATCGGTGTTGGTCCTCACAAAGGGGCAACCGATTTTATAGTTGGCAATCAAAAATTTACTTTTGTCCCCTCATTTGCTAATAACGATACTGACTTTCCTTATTTTGCAAAAAAAGGTGATAGTGTTTGCAAGGCTGCGAATTCGGATACCTTAAAATTAATTCATAATAAAAAAATATATTTATACACATTTAAGAAATTTTAGCTCATCAACTTTACCTCTTTAGGCTTGCGCTGCATTCGCGCCAGAATAGGCTTGACCCAAACACTTACGAGGTTTTTAAAACTTCGTAAGAAGAAATCCACAATTTTTCATCATAACCTTGATTGTATTGATAATTTCCCTACCTTGATTAACCAATTGTAAATACCCGAAAAACCCGGTTTCTTGTTAAGGTTCATTTAAAATAACCATTATGGAAAGAAGAAAATTCATAAAGCAAACAGCCGTATTTTCGGCAGGCTTTTTTATAGCAAAAGATATGATGGCAAAAAACGATGGCCCTATTTATGGCCACAACAACATGCGCTACCGGATGGACAATACCTGGAGCAAAGCCGACCCGATGAAAAACCCTGTAAACGACTGCCACGAAATGGTGCAGGACTCGAAAGGCCGGATACTGCTCCTTACCAATGAAACCAAAAACAATGTGCTGATCTATAACAAGTCTGGCAAGCTGCTGGATACCTGGGGGCATGATTTCCCGGGGGCGCATGGCTTAACTTTGGTGAACGAGAACGGGACGGAATTCCTTTTTATAACCGATACGGCAAAGCACCAGGTTTATAAAACCACTATGGATGGCCGGGTATTGCTCACCATTGATGTGCCGCTGGAAACCGGCGCTTATAAAAAGGCGGAGGAGTTTATCCCGACAGAAACCACGGTAGATACCAACGGCGATTTTTATATTGCCGACGGTTACGGTGCGCAGTACACCATGCACTACGATAAAAACGGCAAGCTGAAAAACTTTTGGGGCGGCAGAGGCGATGGCGACGAACATTTCGATAACGCGCACGGCATTTTGATAGACCGGCGAAACCCAACGCCAACCCTGCTGATAACCGACCGCACCCGCCACTGCTTTAAACGCTTTAGCATGGATGGCAAGTTGATGGATATTATAAAGCTGCCCGGCGCATGTGTTTGCCGCCCGGTAATAAAAGGCAACTATTTATACGCCGCTGTATTGCGCTCGCCTGAACTTAGTAATGCAGATTCGGGCTTCGTTACTATTTTGGATAAGGATAATAAAGTAGTGTCAAACATCGGCGGCACCGAACCAATCTATAAAGATGGCGCATTGCAGCCCATGTCCCAGGCCGAAAAGATATTTTTGAACCCGCATGATGTATGTGTGGATGATGATGAAAATTTATATGTTGCGCAATGGGCGTCGGGCAAGGTTTATCCTTATAAGTTTACGAGGGTTTAGATATAATGTACTTTTTGATGAGCAAGCGTTTCTTATTGGTTTTATCTCTTATTCTATTCCTCTCTAAAAGTATGTGTTTTGCACAGGACGAACTATTGGACAACAGAATAGTTCAGACTAAAAAGGATACAAGAACGTTCAACATTCAATCTCTTGAAGGTAAAACATTAAAGGTGAAAGTTTTACCGGATTATGTACATAATATTTTGTGCGTAATATATTTAACTGATACACTTAAGGTATTTGATTATTGGGACGTGTTTCCTCAAACATCTCACTTAAGTAAACAATTTCTTAAAATAAACTACGAAGTTAGAGGGGGCTCAAATCTCGGGCTTGGAAACTCGTTGATAATATGTGTAAGTAATAATAAATTGTATGAAACATTACACGTGTTACGATATGTGGATTCGGAAGCTGAAGTGGTCAATACCTACAACGTAAAGTTTGCACTTGTAACTCGTAAAAAAGGATACATGCTCACAGCAAGCCTTAGAGATAAGTCATTTTCAACAAACAATCCTGAAACGAATTATGATTATACAAATACTAGCAAGTTGCATTTTGATAAGAAACTCAAAGTATTTTATAGTATCAAAAAGGATCTATACGATACACTAAAGGTTGCTTATCACGACACAACCTACAGACGTGAAATTCAAGGTAATTTCCCCGAAGTGATTTTAGAGGATAATAAATATGTTTTTATAGGAGGGCAATGGTTCGAATTAAATAATGGCGCAATAATAAAATATTAAGTTTTGACTATTTGTAATTTATAATATATAGATGATAAAAGACACTCACAAAGGCTTTGCAGAAAACCTGCTGTTTGCCCTCAATATCTTTATCATCTTTTTCCTGTTATTTGGCAGCTACATCGCCATACCGCAGTGGCTGCAGCCGGTGGGCAGGCTGCACCCGCTCATTATCCATTTCCCTATTGTGGTGCTCATTATGGCCATGGTACTGGAGTTTTTCAGGTTTAAAGAAAGGTTCAGTACCGAAAAGCTATACCACGATTTTACCACCTACCTTTGGCTTACAGGTGCACTGTTCGCCGCGCTTACCGCAATTATGGGCCTGTTCCTGTCGAAGGAGCCGGGTTACGATGGCGATACCCTGCAATGGCATAAATGGCTTGGCGTAAGCGTTGTGTTTATTTCATCAATTATTTACTGGTGCCGCAATGCTACATGGTACAGCCAAAGAATTGCGAGGTCGGGCGCAGTAGCCACCGTGCTTTGCCTTATCGTCGCCGGGCATTACGGCGCCGATATTACACATGGCGAGAATTTTATCCTGGCCCCGGTTTGGCATCCTGAAAAGGAATTAGTGCCTATTAATAAAGCCCTGGTCTTTCGGGATGTGATCGAACCGGTTTTTGAAAACAAATGCACCAGTTGTCATAACCCCGATAAAACAAAAGGCGGATTGATGCTGATAGATGAAAAGTCGGTACTTAAGGGAGGAAAAGATGGTAAGATCATTGTCCCTGGCCAGCCGCAGATCAGCCTGCTGCTGCAGCGTATCCACATGCCCGAAGGCGAAAAAAAGCACATGCCCCCATCGGGTAAACCCCAATTAACTACCGATGAACTTAATTTGCTGTACCTGTGGGTTAAAGAGAACGCAGATTTTAAGAAAAAAGTAATCGACCTGCCGCCAACTGATTCACTGCGCGTAATTGCCGCTAACTATTTAAAACCTGCCGAAGAAACCGAAGAACATTACGATTTCGCTGCCGCGGATGATAAGCTCATTAAAAAATTAAACAATAACTATCGGGTAGTTTATTCTTTAGCCAAGGAGTCACCTGCATTAGGCGTAAATATCTATAATAAAAAAACATACCAGCCAAAGGTATTGGAGGAGTTAAGCGGCATAAAAAAACAGGTCGTTTCACTCGACGTCAGCAAAATGCCGGTAAAAGATGCCGAATTAAAAACCATCGCCCAATTTGAAAACCTGCGCGTTTTAAACCTCAACTTTACGGACATAACCGGGAGCGGCTTAAAGCAACTGGCTTCGCTTAAATATTTAAGGACCCTTTCGCTGGCCGGTACGAGGTTAGATGCGCAGGCTATAAAACAGATCAGCGCAATAAAAAGTCTTACAAAAGTAGCCTTATGGGATACCGGTTTACCCGATGCTGAAATCGCTGATCTTCAAAAAAGCAATAAGAAAATTGATTTTATAAAAGGCTTTAAAGATGACGGCAAACCCATTAAGCTCAACGACCCGCAGGTTAAAAATACCAGCTTCGTTTTTACCAAACCCATAGAGTTGGAGCTTGTTCACCCAATAAAAGGTACCGATATCCGTTATACAACCGACGGCACCGATCCCGATAGCATAAAATCAATGCTTTATAAGCCCGGGATAATGATCAGTCAGAATACTGCGATTAAAGCAAAAGCCTACAAACCCGGTTGGTTTGGCAGCGATGTAATACAAGCAAATTTTTATAAAACCACTTACACGCCCGATAGCATCAGTTTTATTGCTGGCCCTGATGTAAAATACAGCGGCGACGGCGCCAAAACCTTGATAGATAAAGACCTGGGCGGAACAAATTTCGGCAATGGTAAATGGATCGGCTCCCAAAAGGACCTGGTGGTTTATATGCAATTCGCAAAACCAGTCGACCTGCATACTGTCACTTTAAATTGCATGCGTAATATAGGCAGCCAACTATTTTTACCTGTCTGGATAGAGATTTGGGGCGGTACGGATGCTGCCCATTTGAAATTACTAAGCAGTATAAAAACAGCAGCGCCAAAAAAGGACGATCCGTTTATGGTGAAAGGCATGGACTGTAGGCTGGCGACTAACCGTCCTTTATCTTGCTTAAAAATAATAGCCAAACCCTTGCAAAGGCTCCCGGACTGGGACAAAGTAAAAAAGCAGCCGGGATGGGTGTTTGTGGATGAGATATTTTTAAATTAGACTTATAATTCCAATATCAAATTTGTCATTGCGATCCGCCGATAGGTGGAGTGGCAATCTCGTAGCTGTGCCAGGCGCTGATGCATGCTAAGAGATTGCTTCGTCTTTCCTCCTCGCAATGACATAATTTGTTAATAATTGAGGGGGCATATGGAAACAAACACTTACGACGCCATTGTAATTGGCTCGGGCATCAGCGGCGGATGGGCTGCCAAAGAATTATGCGACCTGGGCGTAAAAACCCTGGTGCTTGAACGCGGGCGTAATATTGAACACATTAAGGATTATCCAACCGCCACCAAAGACCCCTGGGATTTTGCGCACCGGATGAGGGAGCCTTTAGCCGTAAAGGAAGAAAACCCGGTGGTGAGCAAATGCTACGCTTTTGGCGAGGATACGCAGCATTTTTTTGTGAAGGACAAGGAACATCCTTACATACAGGAAAAACCGTTCGACTGGATACGCGGGTACCAGGTTGGCGGCAAATCCATCACCTGGGGGCGCGCCTGCCAGCGCTGGAGCAATTTTGAGTTTTCGGCGCCGCTGCGATATGGTTACGCGATCGATTGGCCCATCCGTTATGAAGATATAGCCCCATGGTATTCGCATGTCGAAAAGTTTGCGGGCATTTGCGGGGACAGGGATGGCCTGGAAGCTTTGCCCGATGGCGAATACCTGCCGCCATTTGAAATGACCTGCGTGGAAGAAGAAATACAGCGCAAAATAAGCGCGAATTATAAAGATCGGTTTATGGTGCGCACCCGCTGGGCGCAGCTAACCAAAGCCGAAGCCATTCATAAAGAACAGGGCCGCACCGAATGCCAGGCGCGCGATCTTTGCTATCGCGGCTGCCCTTTTGGGGGATATTTTAGCTCCGTTTCCTCTACGCTTCCCTGGGCTAAGCGCACTGGCAACCTGACTGTAAGGCCGCATTCAGTGGTGCATTCGGTTATTCATGATGAGCAAAAGGGAAAGGTAACCGGCGTTAAAATTATCGATGCATTAACCAAACAGGAAATAACCTATTATGCTAAGGTGATATTTTTAAACGCGGCCTGTTTAAATACCAATTTGATCCTGCTTAATTCCAAATCGCACCGTTTTCCAAACGGGCTGGGGAATGATAATGGCCTGCTTGGCAAGTTTATGGCTTTCCAGAATTACCGGGCAAGTGTTGGCGGTACTTATGAAGGTTTTGAAGACAAATATTATTTCGGCCGTAACCCCACCAACCCCATTATCGCCAATTACCGTAATTTGCATAAACAGGACACCGACTTTTTAGGCGGCTATTTAACCTTCGTATTTTCGGGTCGCGGGCCGGCTTATAAGGAAAGCCTGGACGATGGCATCGGCGGCAATTATAAGGATGCGATAACCGAACCTGGCCCCTGGTATGCCGGTATGTTTATGCAGGGCGAAACGATCCCGAAAGAAATAAATCACGTACGGCTAAGCAAAGACCAGGTTGATCCATGGGGCATACCGCAGCTGATCACTTCCATCGGCTATGATGATAATGATGATAAAATGGTGGCCGATTTTTTGACCCAGAGCGCAGCCATGCTGGAGATCGCCGGGGTAAAGAATATCAGCAAACGCGATACCCACCAGGCGCCCGGTCTTGATATACACGAAATGGGCGGCTGCCGTATGGGCAACGACCCTAAAACCTCCCTGCTCAATAAATGGAACCAGATGCATCTTTGCAACAATGTGTTTGTTACCGATGGCGCCTGCATGACGAGCACCGGCAACCAAAGCCCCTCTATTTTATATATGGCCTTTGCGGCGAGGGCGGCGCACCATGCGGCGGAAGAAATGAAAAAGGGGAATATTTGATTGGTTTTTACCCCTCCCGGCCTCCCCTAAAAATAGGGGAGGAGAGGGTTCACCGATGTTTAGGTTGTACGAGATGCTTCTCCCCCTAAGCTTAGGGGGAGATGTCGACGAAGGAGACAGAGGGGGTATGGCGGATGTTTTTACCCCTCCCGGCCTCCCCTAAAAATAGGGGAGGAGAAGATTCACAAAAATTGGGGTCGTACGAGATGCTTCTCCCCCTAAGCTTAGGGAGAGATGTCGACGAAGGAGACAGAGGGGGTATGGCGTTTCTTACCCCTCCCGGCCTCCCCTAAAAATAGGGGAGGAGAGGGTTCGCATACAAATTTGTGTTGCCCCATATCTTTCTCCCCCTAAGCTTAGGGGGAGATGTCGACGAAGGAGACAGAGGGGGTATGAAACCGGAGGATAAAACCCGAACCCTTTTAATAAAAATTACCATGACAAACCGAAGATCATTCATCAAACAAACCAGCCTTTTGGCTTTATCGCTGCCATTGCTTAAAAGCAATTTATTTGCCGGATCAAACCGGAAAAAACTACCAGCCATCGGCATACAGTTGTACATGGTAAAGGAGGATATGGAAAAAGACGCGGCCGGAACCTTAGCCCAAATCGGCAAAATGGGCTATACCCAAATTGAAAGCTTTGGCGGCAATAAAGGGATATTTTGGGGGACGAGTAATAAAGATTTTAACAGCCTTGCCCAACATAACGGGCTAAAAATGATCTCCAGCCACTATGCAGGTGATGCCGAAGGCTTTGAAAAAACAGCCGCAGAGGCGGCTGAAATCGGCATGAAATATTTGATCTATCCCTGGAAAGGGCCGCAAAAAACAATCGATGCTTTCAAAAGGATAGCTGATGAATTTAACGGCTACGGCGCCATTTGCAAAAAGAACGGTTTACGCTTTGCCTACCACCCGCATGATTATCCCTACAAACCTGTCGACGGGCAACTCCCAATTGATGTTTTGCTGGCCAATACGGACAAAGAATTAGTTGATTTCCAGATGGATTTTTATTACACCGTTACCGAAGGTCAGGACCCGGAAGCCTACATTAAAAAATATCACCCCCGTTTCCGGCTTTGTCATATGCGCGATGTGCTGAAAGAACGTTTGCCCGTTGGCAGCGACGAAGAATCGGCCTGCGATTTGGGGCACGGCATTATTAATTATCCTCACCTGCTTTCAACCGGTTTGGCAAATGGCATGGAATATTTTTTTGTGGAGCAGTCGCGTTTTTTTCATGAAACGCCCCTGCAAAGCGCAAAATTTAATGCGGACTATTTGCAGCACATCAGACTTACCTGACCCAAAATCCTAATGATCGGAAGCCACTTTATTTCCAAATAAACAATTTCGTTTAACCGTACTAACACGGTTTTTGATACGTAAAACTACGTGATTTTTTGCAGTACATGCTATTTAAAAATATGTTACCCGCTGAAAATAAGCAAACTACGAAAAATTAAAGGGAACACCAATTTGATTGTATTACCGCGCCTTTTGAAATAACCGCTAATTAATATTAGTTTTATGAAAACTATTTTTTCAACCAAAACAACTTTAAACAATGGAAAATCAAAAAGAATCACCGGTTACCGGGAGAGAAGGCAGCCCGATTGAACTTGAACTTGCCGCCAGCTGGACAAAACATTACAGGGATAACCATCCCGGCCAAACTATTTCTCAATTTTTCGGGAAAGAGATATTAGAAAAAATACTTGCACAAAGGGATTGCCTGGGCATTAGGTTTTATTACGCTTATGATAAGCCTAAAGGCGGCAAGCCGCACCTGATCATTGCCGGTGTAATGCGGGATGGCAACGACCAGATACATGAGGAAGCACCTGAAGCTGTTGCTGCCCCCGGCGCTAAACCTTTAATGGGCGGGCCGGCACCGAAACTTTATATAATTGGCGAGCAGTCTTCCCCGTGTCCTGGCTCACCGGGATGCCCGTCAAATGTGTTAAGCGGCAAAAAGGGGTAAAATAGATTGATGACGCTATGTCTGTAGCATATGCTTTAAATATTTCTTCCACGGTATCCGGCCTTTTCCCGGTGCTTGCGGCTTTGTATAACTACAAATACCTGGATAAGATATTAAAAATAGCAGCGCTCTTTTTCCTGGTATCGTCACTGTGCGACTGGGTGCTTGAGTTTGCAAAGACCGTGACCACTAACAACTTACCGGTGATACACCTGTTTATAGTAATCAGCATCGTGTTTTTTGCGGCTATTTACTATAATGCTTTTTTTAATCAGGTGCTCAAAAAAGCAACTATTGTACTCGCCGCAATTGCTTTGCTTATAGTAATATTTAACGTTATTTTTATTGAGGGAATATGGGAGTACCCTTCCATGTCGAACACGGTTTTAGGCGTGCTCGTTATATTTTTTTCATTGGCATATTTTTACCAGCTATTAAACAGGCAGGAGTTTATTCATATTGAAAAGCAAGGCCTTTTTTGGATAAATGCAGGCGTGTTGTTTTACTATTCTATCAATTTATTTCTGTTCATGCTGCTGAGAAAGATAATTGCCGCGCACCTCGAGGATTATTTTATGATACACATTATAACTAATATTATCGCTAACATTTTATTCACAGTCGGACTGCTTTGCAAACCCCAGAAAACAACCTGATACCGGTATTAATTACCGGTACGCTTGTGATTGTTATATTGATCGTATTTTTGTTCTTTTTCGTGATCATTTATCAGCGGAAGATGATAAAGAACCAGGTAGAATTACGCAAACTGCACGACGAAAAACAGGCTGGTTTGCTGAATGCAGTTTTCGAGACACAGGAAAATGAACGCAAGCGGCTGGCTGAGGACCTGCATGATAGCGTGGGCCAGGTGTTATCAGCCATAAAACTCAATCTTCACAGGCTCGACAAAAGCAGCGTTAGCGAAAGCTCACAGCCCTTACTGGCGGATACCCGTAAGCTGGCGGACGAATGCATCAGCGAGATCCGGAATATCATTCACAATGTGCTGCCGCCTGTGCTTACTGACTACGGGTTGCTGGAGGCGCTGGAGGGGCTGTGTATCAAAATTGAGCAAACAACCGATGTTAAAGTAGAACTTAAAAAAAATTTGGATGGCGGAAGGTCCAGGCCCGAAATTGAACTGGCTTTTTACCGTATTGCCCAGGAATTGTTTAGCAATGCTATAAAGCATTCTGGAGCCACGGTTATTCATTTAACCATCACCAACGAACAGGGCTGGCTGGTAATGGAGTTTAAAGATAATGGCCATGGATTTAATATGAGCCAGATTAAACACGGGTTTGGGCTGAAAAACCTCGAAAGCCGGGTAAGGCTTATCAATGGGGAAATTAATATTTATACCAAACCCAAAAATGGGACCATCACTATTATAAGAGTAAAGACGCTTTAGATATGAGGTATGAGATGGGAGATATGAGATAATTTTAAAGTCCATAGTCGATAGTCCATGGACCATGGCCATAGAAGCTGGCGGAAAGATGATGAAACAGCTATGGACTATCGACCATGGTCCATGGACACCTGTCATATCTCACATCTCAATTCTCATATCTTTAAAGGATAATTTTGCTACATTTACTTAATTCTGCTTAGGATATGAAAAAAATCAGGTTAGCCATTGTAGACGATCATAAGATATTCAGAAACGGGCTAAAGGCCACCCTGGAGGATTGTGAAGATTTCGATTTGGTTTTGGAGGCATCGAACGGTAAGCAGCTTATCGCTATGTTAACTTCTATAACGCCCGACGTTATATTGATGGACATTAAAATGCCTGAACTAGACGGCATACAAACTACAGCCTACGTTAAACAGCATTATAATCAAATTAAAGTATTGGCGCTCTCAATGTTTAACGAGGACAAGTACATTGTTGATATGATGAAAGCGGGTGCCTCGGGCTATTTGCTGAAGAACGCTGAACCTGAAGAGATCATCGAAGCCATATCGACCGTTTTTTATAAGGATTACTATTTTAACGAACATCTTTCTATTACGCTTATCAAACAATTGGCGGGCAATACGCAATCGGGGAACACCGCCCAGTCCCTGGCCGATTTTAATGAACGCGAGATAGAAGTACTAAAATTGGTTTGCCAGGAATTCTCAAACCAGGAGATCGCCGATAAAATTTGCTTAAGCGTGCGTACGGTAGAAGGTTACCGCGCCCGCTTATTTGAAAAAACCCGTTCAAAAAACCTGGTTGGGCTTGTGATCTTCGCGGTTAAAACGGGGATCATCAGCGTGTGAGGAGAGTGAGTGGTGAGTAGTGAGTGGGCAGTATTACCCACCCACGCTATTGACTTCTCACCATTGACTACTCACTACACACAATTCACCACTCACTACTCACCAATTTCCCCCTAAATCCCTATCTTTGTCCCGAGGTAAAAATTGGATAAAGTAAAAATTCTTGAAACCTATCTTCCGCCTGATGCAGCTCCGCTCATAGGCCGGTGGATTGACTACTTTAAATGTGAATTCAAAATTTCGCGAAACCGCAACAGCAAATTTGGGGATTACAGGCCCCCGCATTCGGGCAAAGGGCACCGCATCTCTGTTAATTATGACCTGAACCAATACGCTTTCCTGGTGACAGCGGTTCACGAATTTGCCCATTTACATACCTGGAACGAACATAAGCATAAGGCCAAACCACATGGCGCCGAATGGAAGGGCAACTTTAAAAAAATGATGCAGCCATTTTTCGAAAAAGATATTTTTCCGCCGGATGTTAAGCATGCCATTGTAAGCTATCTTAATAACCCAGCTGCATCAAGTTGTTCCGACCTTACGCTTTACCGCTCATTACGTAAATACGATGCGCCCAAGGAATCGGTAACAACTGTTGAAAAACTGCCGATTAAAGCGTTGTTTAAACTAAAAGATGGCAGGGTGTTCAGAAAGGAAGAAAAATTGCGTAAACGTTATAAATGCACTGAGGTTCACTCAAAACGTATTTATTTATTCAGCCCGGTTGCTGAAGTCGAGATAGTAGAACATTGATGGCAATTATTTTGTTAAGCTGGGCAGGCTAAGGGAACATTATGATTTTTAAATAAATTTAGACAAGTCTAAAATATTTATTAGATTTGTATAAATTTAAAAAATGGCTTATGGAATTTACATTAAATAAATGCCGGGTTTAAATTGAAAAACTAATTTCGCGCCGAATTTTTATATGAAAAAAAACTTACTCCTCTTTATATTATCATTTGCTGGTATCAAAATCGCCTTCGCTCAGGATACGGTTAAACAGGAACGAACTACGTTTCATTTCCAGGAAACCATTATTACGCAAAATAACCTGCCTTTTAATGCGCCTTATACCGGTAAAAATAGTTTATTACCAACAACACAAACAGAAACTTCGCTTACCACTACTTTTTTTGCCGCGGCACGCTTATGGAAAGGCGCTGAAGTATATTTTAATCCTGAACTTTCCGGGGGAGCAGGTTTAAGCTCAACATTGGGTGTAGCCGGTTTTCCGAACGGGGAGACCTTCAGGGTTGGCGGCGTCCAGAACAAAATCTATATAGCCCGCATGTATTTTAAGCAAAATTTTGAATGGGGGACTGAGAAAGATACTATAGAAGATGACGTTAATCAATTGGCCGGCTTAAAAAGCAAACGCTATTTTTCTGTCGCGGTTGGGAAATTCGGCATGGCTGATTTTTTTGATAATAACAATTTCAGCCACGATCCGCGAAGCCAATTCATGAACTGGGCTTTGATGGGCAATGGCGCCTGGGACTACCCGGCAAATACACGCGGATACGTATTGGGCCTAACCGCCGAATTAGGGCAGCCAAACTGGTCTGTTCGTTTCGCTTTTACCATGGTTACAACCCAGGCTAATCAATCGGTTTGGGATGCTAAAATAGGAAAAGCCAATACCCAAACGGTAGAATATGAGAAACGATATGAAATAGGCGGACAAAAAGGAACCTTGCGGTTATTAGGGTTTTTAAATAATGGGAAATTTGGTAACTATGATCTTGCCATAGCGCAGAGCCCCAAAGCCCCAAATGTAGATTCGACACAAGCCTATGGCCGCCATAAATATGGCTTCGGCATTAATATGGACCAGTATCTTACAAAGAATTTCGGCGTATTTGCCAGGGCCAGCTGGAACGACGGGTATAACGAAACCTGGTTCTTTACAGAGATTGACCGTTCAATTACCTTTGGCGGCGAATTAAAAGGCGCGAACTGGAGCCGACCTGATGATGAAATTGGGTTAGCGTTTATCGCTGACGGCATATCGCCATCGCACCGCGAATACCTTGCCGATGGCGGCTATGGGTTCATAATTGGAGATGGCGAATTAAATTATGGAACGGAGATGATCGCAGAGATCTATTATAAAGCAGACGTTTACAAAAAGAAATTTTTCCTTTCGCCCGATTACCAGTTTATAATAAACCCAGCTTATAATAAAGACCGTGGTCCCGTGAATGTGTTTGGAATAAGGGCACACGTTGAGTTTTAGGAAATTAAGCCCACTCCCGGCTAACGCCGAAAACAGAACACGGGAAATTAAAATATAAAATCAAATTAACATTTTCGTGTTTTCTTTGTCTAACATAAAATTAACATGAAATAAATTATTTATACAGGCAGACAACGTTATTTACAACGATAACGTTATTTGTTAGGATAACGCCATTTACCACAATGAAAAAGTATATTTTCTCTTTATTTATAATCACCATAGTTTGCGCTGCTTTTGCACAGGTGAAAAATACGGTCACGCGCTCGGCCATAACTTTCCAGACAAAAAATATGGGCATTGGTGTTGAAGGCACAATAGGCGGTTTACAGGCCAATGTGCAGTTTAACCCTGCCAATTTAGCTTCAAGTTCAATTGAGGCATCAGTTGACGCGAATACCATCAATACAGATAATTCAAGCCGCGACGAGCATTTAAGAGGGGAAGACTTTTTTAACGCGGCGCACTATCCAAAGATTACCCTAAAATCGGTTTCGTTTAAACACAGGAGCGGCAATAATTATACGGGGACATTCAACCTCACTATCAAAGGCAAAACAAAATCGATGGAAATACCTTTCACATTTATTCAAAAAGGCAATAGCCTGGCTTTTAAGGGCACCTTTAAGCTAAACCGTCTTGAATTTGGCATAGGCGACAGCAGCCTGGTCCTTTCGGATAACGTTACTGTTATTATTGATGCGGAAGTTGCCAGTAGTTGATCGGGTTGATTAAGTGAGCGGTTGATTAAGGTTAAAGTAAATATAACTTAATCAACATAATCCAACTTAATCAACTAACAACTAAACCGCGTACCTTTACAAGTATGAAATTACGGATACTTGTATTAATTAATGCTGCCGCTGTAGCGGTAACCCTTTCGGCTGTAAATTATTATTTTCAGCACAGCTGGTATTATGTAGCTATAACTTTTTCGGTTACTATAATTACGAGTTTTTTGGTTTTCTATTACCTGATAGAGAAATACGTTTATTCGAAAATAAAGCTCATTTACAAGCTTATCCATAATTTAAAACTTGGCCGCGACCTGCGCGATGCCCTTGGTGAACATATCAGCGCCGACCCCATCAACGATGTTGAACATGAGGTAAAGGAATGGGCAAGGGAAAAGAAAAGCGAAATTGATGAGCTCCGCAAACAAGAAAAATTCCGCCGCGATTTTTTGTCCAATATTTCACACGAGTTTAAAACTCCGCTATTTGCCATACAAGGTTACATAGAGGCCGTTCAGGATGATGATTTTGAAGACAAAGAGCTGGCAAGGGACTTTTTAACAAAGGCCGCTAATAACGTTGACAGGCTAAGTTACCTTGTAAAAGATCTTGACGAAATATCAAAACTTGAATCGGGCGAGATACCTATTAACCTTACCCGGTTTAAGATAAACGACCTGATAAAGGAAGTTTTTGAGTCCATGGAGATCAAAGCAAAGCAACATAACATTAAATTAATATTCAAACAAAAATACGATGATCCAATACTGGTAAACGCCGACCGCGAGAAGATAAGGCAGGTGCTGGTCAACCTGATCGACAACTCATTTAAATACGGAAAAGAGGAGGGCAGCACCTCTGTAAGCCTGTTCGAATTGCACGACCAGGTGCTGGTTGAAGTTACTGACGATGGCATCGGAATTGAAGAAAAATACCTCCCACGCCTGTTTGAGCGCTTTTTCAGGACCGATTCCAGCCGCTCAAGGCAAATCGGCGGATCTGGTTTGGGGCTTGCTATAGTGAAGCATATCGTTGAGGCGCATGAACAAACTATAAATGTCCGCAGTACCGAAGGCTTAGGCTCCACATTCGGTTTCACGTTGCAGAAATCCAAGCAGACTTTACCTTTCCCTAACATACCTGCGCTAAAAAATTAACATTAACTTAACATTGCAAAGTTACCTTTGCGCAAACAACCCCGTAAAATGTCACTTAACAGTATATTCCAATACTTTGTACCAAAAGATAAAAAGATATTTTTTCCATTATTTGAACAGGCAGCAAAGAATGTTGTTACCATGGCAACCATACTGGTTGAAACGGTTAATTCAGAAAATCCGGCTACCCGTGAAGACCTGATCAGGCAGATTGACAAATTAGAAAACAAAGGCGATGAAATAACCCACCAGATATACCTGGAGCTGGGGAAAAACTTTATTACCCCTTTTGACCGCGAGGATATTCATCAATTAGCCTCAGCCATTGATGACGTAGCTGATAATATCCAGGGTGCGGCAAACAGGATGAGCCTTTACCGCATCGACGATTTTAACGACCACATAAAAAAACTTTCTGAATTGATCCTGCAGGCGAGCGCCGAGTTGGAAAAGGCAGTAAGGGAATTAAAGGATTTGAAGAATGTGAGGAGCATTGCTGACTCCTGCATTCGTATTAACAGCATTGAAAACCAGGCCGATAATGTGTTTGACCGGGCAGTAGCCGATCTTTTTTTATATGAAAAAGACGCTATCCGCCTGATCAAATACAAAGAGATATTATCCTCGCTGGAGACAGCGACAGATATGTGCGAAGATGCGGCAAATGTTATGGAATCCATTTTAGTCAAAAACGCCTGAATACTTAATGTTTACACCCCTGCTTATTATTGTTATTTGCCTTGCCCTGGTGTTTGATTATACCAACGGCTTTCACGATGCTGCAAATTCGATAGCAACCATCGTATCAACTAAGGTATTAACGCCTTTCCAGGCCGTAATGTGGGCCGCATTTTTTAATTTCCTGGTTTACTTTTTTACAAAAGAATATAAGGTTGCCGATACGGTATCTAAAATTGTACTGGCGCATTATGTTACGCTTCATGTAATACTTGCCGGCCTGGTTGCGGCTATTTCGTGGAACCTGATCACCTGGTGGTTTGGCATACCTTCAAGCTCGTCGCACACACTTATTGGCGGGTTTGCCGGGGCAGGTATTACCAATGCCATGTATATGGGCTCAAACGGGTTAAAAGCCGTAAATATGCATTACATATTACCCATTTTAGCTTACATCGTGTTAGCGCCGTTAATAGGCTTATTAATATCATACATGGTAACCATCCTCGTATTGTATATTGGTAAAAATTCACGACCCTCAATAGCCGACAGATGGTTCCGGAGGCTCCAGCTAATATCGTCGGCGGCCTTAAGCTTTGCACATGGCGGTAACGATGCCCAAAAAGTAATGGGTATACTTTACGTATCCCTTTTTACAGCACATATTATTAAAATAGGTGCCGCCATGCCGAATTGGATCCCTTTGGCCTGTTATTCGGCAATCGCGCTGGGCACCATGTCTGGAGGTTGGAAAATAGTGAAAACAATGGGTTCCAGGATAACCAAAATAACACCGGTTGAAGGGTTTTGTGCGGAGACAGCTGCTGCCATAACATTATTTTTCACCCAAAAATTTGGCATCCCCGTTTCAACCACGCATACCACTACCGGTGCCATTATCGGTGTTGGATTAACCAAAAGGTTATCGGCGGTTCGCTGGGGTTTAACCATTAATATTTTTTGGGCCTGGGTGATTACTATTCCCGTTTCTGCGATAATTGCAGGCCTAATATTTGTTTTATTAAGGGCGATCGTTTAAGCACTTCATCCTGTGCTGATGTATTTTGCCCTTTCAGGGCTGGGAACGTTTTGTTCCCAATAGATGATACGATTTATTCACATCCTTCTTTGTGCCAATAAATTTCTTTATTTTGGCAGAATAATACGCGGCTGAATTATAGTTAAATAAACCCCATTTAAATGAAAACTTCCCTGTTGCTGATCCCATCCCTGGCTATATTTATTACACTATCCAGCTTTAGTGCTGTTGATCCCCTATCAAAACCGATACAGCCCGGTATCCCTTCATCGCTCGAGATCGGCAACGGTTTAAAAGAGGCTTTGCAAAAGGGCACTTCAAAAAGTTCTGACCAGCTTTCGGCAGTTAATGGTTTCTTTGGGAATGCCGCAATAAAAATACTTTTTCCGCCGCAGGCCCAGAAAGCCGAAAAAACCTTGCGCGACCTTGGCTTCAATAAATTATGCGATGATGTCATCCTTTCACTGAACCGCGCTGCAGAGGATGCCGCCAAACAAGCCAAACCTATTTTTATTGACGCCATAATGCACATGACCCTGCAGGATGTAACCAATATTTTGCTTGGGCCAAAGGATGCCGCTACCCAGTATTTTAAACGTACAACTTCGCCTCAACTGGTTTTAGCGTTTAAGCCGGTTATCCAGGCCAGTTTAAATAAAGTAGGGGCCACCAAATATTATGGCGATGCCGCCAACGAATATAATAAGGTTCCGTTTGTACGCAAAATGAACCCGGATATCAGCGATTATGTAACCCAGAAAGCTATTGACGGCCTGTTTTTTGAGATCGCGATCGAGGAATTGAATATTCGTAAAAATATTAGCGCGCGCACTTCGCCATTATTGCAAAAAGTATTTGCTTTTGCGGATAGCCAGCAGCATTAATACTTATTTTGCTTCGGACTATTTTACAAATTTAATCTTCAGGGTTACTTTCTCCGGTTTTCTGTTGGTATTGCCATCCCAACCCGGGCCGTTGTTAACCAGGTCAATTGCCGCCTGGTCGGCTGCCTGGCTTAGTCCTTTTGTTACTTTAATATCCGAAATAGCCCCATTGTTGTCTACTATAAATGATAATTTCACAACGCCAGTTTTTCCATCAGGCGAATGGGCGTTTTCTTTTAAATATTTTCTAAAACTGCTCCAACCGGCTTTTGGATGGGCATTTACCGCAACAGGCTCTTCAGCATTGCTTTTGGGGTTATAGTTGGTGACCACCACTTCGGCTAACGAACTGTTGTTGGGTTGAAGTGAAATGGTTTTCATAGAGTCGCGGGTACCCGCGTTAACTTCCTGTGTCTGGTAACCAATATAGCCTACAACCAGGCTCGATCCATTATTGTCCGCCGGTAATGTAAACCGGCCGTCGACATCCGTAACTACGCCTGTACTTGTCCCCTTAAGCCGAACGGTTGCCCCCGGTATGGGCAGGCCGTCATCTTTTGAAATCACCCTGCCGTTTATTACTTTTTTTGAAGAAGCATAGTTCTTATCGGCTAATGAAATTTCCGGTAATGATTTTGGGACTATCGTCTTACCCTGGATGACCATATCCTTTGCAGGATTTGCGGCAGGGGTGTTATTATCCGCGGCGCCGGCTGCCTGTCCCTTTAATAGCTGTTCCGGGTTTGTAACCCTGGCCTTCTTTGCATTTGCTAAACCCGCAACTGAAGTTGAACCTGCTGAGTCTTTCTTACGCTTGCTGGTATAACCCACCACTATTGATTCATTCAACGCTGTTGTGTCATTTGGAACCGAGTCTTTAATATTGACATTGGCTACAGCATCTGCAGCAACCACAGGCGCATATTCAGCTACCGTTGCTGCATTTTTTTGTACCAGGGCTGTTGGGTGCGATGTTTTCTTTAAAACTACCACGGCTTGTTTATTGGCCAGTATTGTATCTACGGGTCTGGCTGGTGTAGTTTTAACAGCTGGTTTAATAAGCTCCGCAATTTTAGGTGTATTGGCCTGATGATCATTGGTCAACCACCATACACCTATAGAAAATATAACTAATACGGATGCAGCAATGGTTATTACCCTCCATGGAATAATCCGCCTCTCTTTTTTGGTGGTACGCTCGTTTAAACGACCGGCCAGTTCATTCAGTTGTATCTTCTGATCGCTCTCCGCGCTTTCATACCCTTCGAGCGCGTCCATTAAAAACGGGTCATCCTGTGCCCGCCGTTCAAGTTGATGCATAGCAGGGCCATCAAGCTTCCCGTCAAGGTACTTCCTTATTTGCGATATGTCCGTCTCTCGGTTACTCACTAACTCCCTCCAGGCAAATTTTAAGGTTCCGCTTACCGTTCTGGATATAACTTTTTACTTCATTTAAACTAAAACCCGTAAGCTCCACTATTTCCTTATAACACTTTTCATTTAAATAAAACAGGTTGACGCTTTGTTTCTGTGCAGGATTAAGTTTATCCAAACAACGCTCCAGGGCCATCATCGCCGCTTCGCGGTTATTATCATCAGGATGCAAAAAAGTCGAAGATTCCATAACATCGTCCAAACTAACCATTTCCATCTTTTTACCCGACCTCAGCTGCATCAAACAATAATTCCTGCTTAATACATAAAGCCAGCCACGGAACTGTTTGATATCAAACTGATTTGTTTTGGTTGTCAACGCCTCAAATATGCCCATCACTGCATCTTTGGCCTGTTCTTCGTCTTTCAAATATTTCAGGCAAACACCATAAACCAAAGACATGTATTTTTCATAAAGACGCCCTAAAAAAACCAGGTCCCCGCTTTCGCGGTAGCTGGCAAGCAGTTTGTCATCGTCTGCATTATCGGGTTTAATTGGTTTATAAAAAAAGCTCATTACGGGTTGGTAAAATTAATTTTTTTTACCGGCTTATCGAAATAGGCTTTCAACCGCACCATATAAAGCAAATTACTAGTTATCAAAAGCATTTATTAAATCAATCAATTTGATTAGTGCCCAATTCTCCGCCATGCCTTTGAAATTATAAAATCACCAAAAAAAGTTTGCCCGGCAATGGTTATGTAATCATGCTGTTCAAAATGCTTTTCGATATTAGGCAGCCGCGATGCTTCAATGTTGCAAACAACCCTGAAAAATAAGATCATTGATCTTAATAAAATCCCTTGCCACCATTTACCGGTCAGCTGAAAATCGCAATTGAGCCAAAGGCCATTAGGTTTAAGCAGTGGGTGAATGTGATCAAATATTTGCTGTGTGGTTTGGTCAGTAAAATTATCAAACAAAAAAGGGGTAACTACAACACCAAAATCATCGGAAAGGGAAATATTTTCTATCGCATCATGAATAAAAACCACCTTGTTGGCACCTGCATTTCTTTTTTTAGACAGGGCCATCATGTTCGCAGAAACTTCCACGTAGGAGATGTTTAAACCCGAAGGATGTATTTTTGTGATCTCGTCCAGTATCCAGCCGGTTCCACCTCCAACTATTAATATTTTTGCGGTGGCAGGGATAAATTGTAATAAATAAATCTGCGCGTCAATTACAGCCCTGCCGTAAACCAGGCGCGAAAGCCTGTCGTAAAATAGTGCTGCATTGTTAAAATTGGCGGGCATGGTTTGTAGAGTTAAAAATGTTGTAATAAGTTGAAAGGGTTGTATTGAGTTATACAAGTTGCAGAGAACTTGAATCAGTGACGGGCTACAACTTTTTCAACCATTACAACTTTTACAACCTCTGCAACTTATTACAACCATAACTAATTATTCATATATTTAATTATTATCCTCAATTAACTGTTATGAAAACACTATTCACAAAGATCACATTTGCCGGCATCTTATTGCTAAATACTACTATTCTATTTGCGCAGAAAACTTCGCCAGATGATAAATATAATCGGCAGGAAGTTATGATACCTATGCGGGATGGTGTTAAACTGCATACGGTGATCTTCACGTCTAAGAATCAAACAGAAAAGCTGCCGTTTTTAATGCTAAGGACACCCTACGGGGTAAACGAGTATCCAAGCCCCGAAAAAGATGGGTATATAAAAGATATGGCCGATGAGGGCTACATCTTTGTTTTCCAGGACATCCGCGGCCGGTATTTGTCTGGCGGTAAATATGCCATGATGCGTTTTAGTCGCGACAAAAGTAACCCTAAAGCTATTGATGAAAGCAGTGATACTTATGATACCATCGATTGGCTGCTGAAAAACATTCCAAACAATAATGGTAAAGTGGGCATGTACGGTATCTCGTATGACGGATGGACAACCATAATTGCGGCCAGTGACCCGCATCCTGCCCTGGTTGCAGTTTCGGAACAGGCTACTCCCTCGGATATGTTTATGAATGATGATCTGCACCATAATGGCGCATTCCGTTTAAGCTATGCTTTTGAATATGCTTTTATGGAAGAAATATCAAAAACCGATTCGCTTTATCAATTCGGCAATTATGACACTTATGATTGGTACTTGAAATTGGGGCCGCTATCAAACATGAATAAAAAATATGTACACAGCAAGCTGCCGAGCTGGAATGATTTTACAACACACCCGAATTATGATGCTTACTGGAAGAAGCAATCGCTTGATTCGAGGCTTGATTCACCGCGCCTCGCTATCCAGCATGTGAGTGGCTGGTGGGACCAGGAAGATATGGTTGGCCCGCAGGATGCTTACCGGGCTTTGGAAAAACATGATGCCAGCCACAGAAACTTTATTGTACTTGGCCCGTGGCGGCACGGCGGCTGGGCAGGCGGCGATGGCAAAAGCCTGGGTAATATTAAATTTGATGACCAGGCTACGGCTGCTTATTTCAGAAAGGAGATACAGGCCAAATGGTTCGCCTGGTATTTAAAAGGTGAGGGAGATGGTAAATTTGCAGAAGCAATATCGTTCCAGACAGGATCAAATCAATGGAAGAATTATACCGCCTGGCCGCCTAAAGAGGCCGTCGCGAAAAATATTTATTTTCATGCTAATGGTAAACTTTCATTTGAAAAACCTGCTGCTGCAGAAGCTAAACCGTTTGACAGCTATGTATCCGACCCTGCAAAACCTGTTCCATACCGGGCAAGGCCGATCGAAGAAACCTATGGTCCGGGGTCACGCTGGTATTTCTGGCTCACCGAAGACCAGCGCTTTGTGGATAACCGCCCCGATGTTTTAACATGGCAAACTGATACCCTTACCAAAGATGTTACCATTACGGGGAATGTGGCCGCAAAACTTTATGCGGCAACATCAGGCAGCGATGCGGACTGGGTAGTAAAGCTGATAGATGTTTACCCGCAGGAATATAAAAAAGAGCCAAAAATGGCAGGTTATGAATTGATGATCGCCGATGATGTATTCAGGGGCAGGTTCAGGAAAAGCTTTTCAAGCCCGGAACCCATCACACCTGGCAAAGTTGAAGCATATACTATCGATCTGCATGGCGCCGATCATGTGTTTAAAAAGGGGCATAAAATAATGGTACAGGTACAAAGCACCTGGTTCCCGATCATCGACCGCAATCCGCAAAAGTATGTGCCCAATATTTTTGAAGCAAAAGCAAGCGATTACCAGGCAGCTACACAGAAGGTATTTCATTCGGTGAATTTTGCGAGCTGTATTGAGTTGCCGGTGGTGGAATAGGCGGATTTTAGTAGAGTAAGCGGATTCAGGATATTAAGTTAAATAAATTTGGAAATTGGTAGCAAATATGCTACTTTTGATATGAAAGTTAAGGAATTGCTAAAGTTGCTCAACCAGGAAGGATGGGTGGAAAAAGGCCAGAAAGGCAGTCATTTGCAAATGATACATCCTGACAAACCAGGTAAGGTGACTGTACCGGTTCATAAGGGGGACATTCCCATCGGAACATTACATGCAATTTTAAAACAAGCCGGATTAAAATAGACGATTATTTTTATGAACGTACAGCATATAGAACTTATCATCGAAAAAGGTGAAGAAGGACTTTGGGGAAGGGTAAATTACAATGATAATTTGATCATCGAACAAGCAGATGCACTTGATGAACTGGAAGCTAAATTAAAAATCTTACTGAAGGACTTCGAAGATGTCGACCTTGAAAGTATAGTATTTGATGTTAGCTATGACGTTTATTCGCTTTTTGATCGATTTGACTTTCTCAATATCAGTAAGGTTGCAAAGTATGCAGGTATCCACCCTGGCTTGTTACGGCAATATGCATCGGGTGTTAAACATCCTTCTTTAAACCAGGCAAAAAAGATTGAAGAAACGCTTCATAATTTAGCAGGCCAGATGCAAAAAGCTTCTGTTTACGCGACATAAAACAGGAATTAGCTGCAACTTTTCAAAAGTTGTCAAATCTAACCCCCTTTACTTTAAAGGACAGAACTTAAATAATTAAAAAGTAACAGTATTAAATACTGCAATATCAGCACCCCGTCGATGAAGAAAAAATAGTAATATTCATTCTTTTCCCATTTGGATTTAAAAATAAGCCAGCCGGCTAAAACGGCGGTGATGGTTAATGCGAAAAAATCGGGGCTAAATCCCCCGTTCCTGAAAAGGAACAATAGAACGACGTACCCGGCAAGCAATACCTGGCAAAACAAATAGGCATTTTTCTCGCCCCATATCACCGGTACTGTTTTTAAACCCGATTGCCGGTCTTCAAAAAGGTCGCGAATGTCAAATGGTACGGTAAGCGCGGCAATGAACAAAAATCGTTTGGCGATCAGGATGGTTAAATCACGCATGGACACCGTCGTGATATGGAAATGCTGTGCTTCCATTATAGGCAATAAAACGGTGCTCATCGTCCAAACCAGGGTTATCAGGAATTGTTTTAAGCCGGGGATGTTGCGCAACCCGAATTTTTGCCCTCCCAAACTGAATATGGGTATGCTATAACAAAAGGATATGATGCTCAAAAAAACCATCAGTATCCTTGATTCTATTGATATTAAAAAGAACAATGGAATCAACGAAAGCAGTGATACAATGGTAAAGGTTACCATCAGCCGGTAGTGTGAAAAAAACCATTGTACACGTTTGTACTCTGATTTTTCGGGCTCTTTTGGTTTTGTAAGTAATATGCTGAAATTATAAATACCCAGCGTTGAGGTAAAAAGCAGCCAGTTTACGGCAAAAACGGGTTTAGCCCCTATTAAATAAAAAGTAACAAGGCCCTGTGCCACGGCGCAAAGTGCCATAAAGACATTACTGAAAAGCAAGAAATCAAAAACCGGCTGAAATATTCTTTTCATCTTTAATAATGACGTTCCAGCCTGGCCCATCTTTTGTATTTAAACCAGGGGAGGGGCAGTCGCGGCTTTTAATTCAAATATCGTAATCTCCGGCAATATTCCAACCCTTCCGGGAAATAAGAATCCAAAACCAACATTTACATATAATTGCTGCGGGCCTTCATTATAAAAACCAGCCCATTCGTTATAAACATATTCTATGGGGCTCCATTGAAAATTCTTTGTTTGCACACCCAACTGCATGCCATGGGTATGGCCCGAAAACATCACGTCAATTTGCGGGTATTGAGGCAATATTTGTGCGCGCCAGTGTGATGGATCGTGCGATAAAAGCAATTTAACGGGCAGGTCGTCTGTACTTTTTACGGTAAGGTCCATCCGGCCATATTTGGGGAAACGGCTTAGTTCGCCCCAGTTTTCAACGCCAAGTATGCCTATTTCCTCACCGTTAACCTTTAGCCGCCGGTTTTCGTTCCGGAGCAGGTCCCAGCCCATCATCTTATGATAGTCGATTAATGTATTATGATCTTTTATCTTATCTCCCGGTGTCGACCAGTTTGAATAATCACTATAATCATGATTGCCAAGGCAAGAGTATACGCCAAGCGGGGCCTTTACCTTACTGAAAACATCCAGGTAATTATACATTTCCGCGCTCACTTCATTTACCAGGTCGCCGGTAAAAAATATCAGGTCGGCTTTTTCATGCATCAGCATTTCAACCCCGCCCAGCACCGCTTTCTTATTATTAAAACCGCCTGAATGAATGTCCGAAATTTGCCCGAGTTTAATACCATCAAATGCTTTCGGCAAGTTTGGCAAGTACAGCTTGTGGCGTTTTACATGGTAATCGTAAAGATCGCTTTTCATTGTTAGCTTTAGCGTAGCGAGAGGGATGACGCCCGCAAGTAACCCGGCCTTCAGCAAAAATTCGGAACGGGGAATAGCAGCGGGGGCAGAAGGCTCAGCCTGCTGGACCGCGGACACCTTTTTGAACCGTTTCAGCATATATATGACCATCCTGCGTACATCATCCACCAGGATAAACAGCGCAAACGAAACCTTAAATATCAGGTACAGAAAAAAAAATACGATATAGGTGAGCCGGACATGAAGCCCGACTTTTACATAAGTCATTGTAGCCAATCCTGCCATCAGCAAAACAGAAAATAACAGGTAGCTAACAGTAAACCATTTATATCGAAGGAACGGCCATTTTTTAGATAGCCCGCGCAAACCGTTTAAAACGTAAAGGTCAATTAATAAAAGTGCGGTTACAAATAGTATCATGTTAAGGGCTTGCCCCTTCATTACGTTTTCAAATTTAAGCAGTTAATAACGGTCGTCATCCAGGTCATCTTCGTCCGGCTGCAGGTTGAACAGGCTGTTAAACATATCCGAAAAAGCGAACCCGTTATCAAGGAAACCCTTGTTCAATTGTGAAAATTCTGACAGGCCGTGCAAAACAAACTCCATCAATAATAGTTCCTGGTTTTCCGTTAAGCGGGGATGAAACTTTTTAACCAACGCTTTTAACCCGGTAACTGAATTCAAAGCCTTTTTATACTCAAAAAGCGGTAATTCATCAATAACCGACAGGTTATGGCCATCACCAAACCAGTTTATAATTTCGGCATAAGGGTTCGGCGCCTTCGCCTTTTTTGTCTTTTCAGGATCCGGGAAAAACTGTAGCAACAGGGTTTTGATGGCCTTGCCGATCAGGATATTTGCCACTTTGCCGGGGCCTTCCAGCTCACCTTCATAAACAAGCTCAATTTTGCCGGTAATAGCGGGGATAACGCCCAGGAAATCGGAAATACGCACAAACGTGGTTTTCTCATTGTTTAAAAGCATGCGCCGTTCGGCATTACTTACCAGGTTTTCAAAAGCCGATATGGTTAAACGGGCCGATACCCCCGATTTTTTATCGATATATTCCGAATTGCGCGCCTCAAAAGCAATTTGTTCGATCAGATCTTTTACCAGAGCATCGGTTTCAATATTCGCACGTTGTTCGGGTGTTAGCGAGGCTTCCTGCTGTGTTATTTTACGGGAGATCTCTACCGAACGCGGGTAATGCGTTAGTATCTGGCTTTCTATCCTGTCCTTTAACGGCGTAACAATCGAGCCACGGTTGGTATAATCTTCAGGGTTGGCGGTAAACACAAACTGGATATCAAGCGGCAGGCGCAGCTTAAAACCGCGAATCTGTATATCCCTTTCCTGCAGGATATTAAACAAGGATACCTGTATACGGGCCTGCAGATCGGGCAGCTCGTTGATCACGAATATCCCCCGGTGTGCGCGTGGGATCAACCCAAAATGGATCACCCGCTCGTCCGAGTAAGTGAGTTTCATGGTGGCTGCCTTAATAGGGTCAACATCACCGATCAGATCGGCAACAGTAACATCAGGGGTAGCCAGCTTTTCGGTATAGCGCTCAGAGCGGTGAACCCAGGCAATCGGGGTTTCATCGCCTTTGGTACTTATTTCATGATGCCCGAACCAGGATATTGGGTTTAAAGGATCATCGTATAATTCGGAGCCTTCAATATAAGGAATATATTCATCCAGTAAATTTACCAGTATGCGGGCTATGCGTGTTTTAGCCTGCCCGCGTAAACCCAGCAGCAAAATATTGTGACGTGAAAGGATAGCAGTTTGCAGATCGGGGATAACCGTATCTTCAAAACCGATGATCCCTTCAAAACCGCCTTCGCCTTTTTGCAGCTGCGTTATCAGGTTAGCCCTCAATTCATCCTTAACCGACCGGCTTTTATAATCCGTCTTTTTTAATTGTCCAAGAGTTTTTATATCTGTTTTAGTCATTTTTTTAATTTGATGATTTGAAAATTTGAAAATTTGAAACTGAAGAGCAGGACATCTTCAAATTTTCAAATTAACACATCTTCAAATTCTTTTTTATGTGTTATTACTCACCTCGATCAGGTTTTGATCAGGATCACGGAAATAAACCGACGTCACTTTGCCGGTTGCACTGGGGCGCTGGATCATTCCCTCTATTTGTATGTTTTTATTTTCAAGCTCAGCTTTTATCTGCTCTGCAGTTTCGGTTACCACAAAGCATATATCAATCGGACCGGGCGCCGGGGCTTCTAAATCAAATCCCCTGCCTTTTTGATGAATGGTCATTTTTTGGCTGCCAAACTTTAAAACCCTCTTTCTCGCCGAAATTAGCTCAACCTCCATGCCCAATATACCCCGGTAGAAATCGCAGGTTTCGTCAACGTCCTTTACTTTTAACACCAGGTGGTTAACGCGTTCTATAGTCATTGGTTATTAGTCATTTACTTAAGATTTTCACCTGGCGTTTTGGCCTCACCTAAATCCTCTCCAAAGGAGAGGACTTTTAACGTTCATATTTTTCAAAACCCTCTCCTTTGGAGAGGGCAGGGTGAGGCGACCGCACATCCGCACATCATCTTACAGTTTTCCTCCTGTTGCGGATATAATCCTCAAAAATATATTCGCCCAAACCATTCAGTGAGCTGTAAAATGCTTTGCCGCCGTTTGTTTCGGTAAATTTACGAACAAATTGCTGCAGGTAGGGATCTTTGGCGATCATAAAAGTTGTGATCGGTATTTTAAGCCGCTTGCACTGGGCGGCCATATTCAGCGTTTTATTAACCACTTTACGATCAAGCCCGATGCTGTTTTTATAATATTTTGTCCCCTCTTTTAAGCAGGTAGGCTTGCCATCGGTGATCATGAATATCTGCTTGTTGTGGGTTTTGCGCCTGCGCAAAAGGTCTGTTGCCAGTTCCAAACCGGCGTAGGTATTGGTATGATAGGGGCCAACCTGCAGATAAGGCAGGTCCCGCAAAGTAATCGGCCAGGCATCATTGCCAAAAACCACAATGTCTAAGGTATCCTTTGGATACTTGGTACGGATAAGTTCAGCCAGCGCCATGGCTACTTTTTTGGCGGGTGTTATCCTGTCCTCGCCGTAAAGGATCATCGAGTGCGAAATATCGATCATCAGCACGGTAGAGGTCAGCGTCTTATAATCCATTTCCTCCACTTCCAGGTCGCGCTCGGTCATCATAAAATCGCCGATGCCGTGGTTAACCTGGGCGTTGTGGATTGATTGCGTCATGTTGATCTGGTCGGCGCTGTCGCCAAACTCAAATTCGCGCCGTTCCGCATTTTTTTCATCGCCCTGGCCTGATTGCGGCGAACGATGGTTACCCTTCCCTGATTTTTTCAGCTTGCCAAATATCTCCTCCAGCGCCGACTGCCGGATACTTTGTTCCGTTTTAGCCGTGATCCTGAACTCGCCTTTTTCATTGTCTTCGGTCAAAAAGCCTTTTTCTTTCAGCTCGTCGATAAAATTACCCATCCCGTACTCGTTATTGGTAATATTATATTGCTTGTCGAGCTCGTTCATCCAGGCCAAAGCTTCGCCTGCATCGCCCGATGTATAATTAAGCAATTCCAGGAATAATTTTAACAGATCCTCAAACCCGCCTTTTGGAATTTGACTGGGTTTAAACTTCGAAAATTCGAAACCACGCATACGATACCCTTTCTGATATAAAGAAACGGATAATTTTTTTCAAAAGTTTGCGAAAGCTGATTTTAGGTTGAATTGTTATGAAAAAATGACAAACCCCCTAACCCCCTGAAGGGGGAACTTTTGTTTTATAATTGGAATTTTGCGCTTTTATCTACCGTCTTTAGATTAAAATAAAATCTAATATGGCAGCAACCATTCCTCGCGCCTTGTCAGTAAACTATATTTATAAACACCGGCCCGCATACCTGCATAAACAATGTTATCTCTAACTACTATTGAAATCGAATTTGAATAAAAGCCGCTGTTCCAGACACCTTTTTTTATCAACGTTGTTATTTTTTTATTGCTGTCTATTTTTAATAGACTGTTAGAAGTTATAATAAAGAAATTTTTTTTACTGTCCGACGCTATCGCATAAGGAGCTAAAGGTAATTTTAAATATTCTTTACTAACCCATTTCGTCGCTTTCTTTTCAATAGCTACAACGCTGCCTCGTGACTCACCCATATGGTTTAATCCTTGAATTGCATAATTTCCTCCATCGGTCTTAATAAATTGAACTATTTCATCATCAGATATTGGATAATGATCTTTCCCATCTTTTGAAAACCAGTCTAAGTGACCGCCCCATTCTCCTCTAAAAAATCCAACAAGGTAGCCATCAGTAACCGGCAACGCAGAAAGTTTCTCTTTTTCATCAGAATTAATCTTAAAGGGTACTATTGATGTATCATGATAAGGTCGACTCTTAACTACGTGAACTTTATTATTCTTAAGAAGCAAAGTCCATTCGAGCGGCGAATTGTTATAATTGCTAAGTGTATCCTTATTAGTAGGGATAGAGTAACTTTTCCAGTTATCTATTAAACTTTTATCTATTTCCGAATGACAGGAATAGCTAATGAAGATTATTAAAATGATTAAGACTCGATTTAACATTTAGGTGAGCATTTTTATCTAATCAAAACTTGACGCTTTCCTCATAAACCGGATTAGCCCCGCGCTTCCCAGCCACAAACGCCCCTATTTTACAGGCTTTTTCAATGATCTGCGGCATGGGCTGGCCTTTTAACAAGCCGGAAACAAAGGCGGCCAAAAAGGAGTCGCCGGCGCCAACGGTATCTACCACTTTTACTTTAAAACCGGGGTGTTCGTAAAATTCATAGTCGTGCCATACGATGGCCCCATGTTCGCCGCGGGTAACGCAAATGGTTTTTGAATGGTATTTCTTTTGAAATTCAATGATGTTTTCTTTCAAATTTTCGGTATTACTGCTGATCAGCAGCGCAGCCTCATCTTCATTCATCTTTATCACATCGGCGCCTGCAACAAGGGTTTCAATAGTTGATAATGTATAATGCGGTGGCCGCAAATTCACATCAAATATCTTAAGCGCGGTGGTTTCATTCAATAAATTTAACAATGTATCGCGGGTGGTCACGTCCCGGCAGGCCAGGCTGCCGTAAACAATGGCTGAGGCATTTTCGGCCGCGCGGGTGAGTGCTTTTTGGGAGTGGATATTGTCCCACGATACAGGCTGCGGGATAATATAAGTGGCCTGCCCATCCTTATCCAGTTGGACGGTAACCTCGCAGGTAGGGAGTTTGCTGTTCAGTTGTATAAGGTCGCTGTATAAGCCGTTTGCCTTTAAAAATTCAACCAAACCATCGCCGGATGCATCGGTGCCAACGCGGCTGGCAAACTGCACATCGCAGCCTTGCTGCACAAGGTGCCGGGCCACGTTCATAGGCGCGCCGCCGGCAACTTTTTCATCGCCAAAGGTATCCCATAGTATTTCGCCGAAACAGAGAATGTTGGTCATAGCTGAAAGCTTAAAGACCAAAGCTAAAAGCTTTTTTGATGAATTTATCTAAAATTACATCATTAAGAAGATATTAATATGGAACCTGCTTAAATATGAGATGTAAGATATGAGATAAGTCCGAAAGTCCGGAAGTCTGAAAGAAGCTAAAGAGCTACGGAGGTACGCGATCGGACTTTCGGACTGTTCTTCAGTATCACTGAAGTTAATTTTCACGAGCTATGAGTTGCAGCTTCTTTCGGACTTTACTGACTTTCGGACTTTCGTCCAGCCTCTAATCACTGCTTACTATCCGATTCCACAATATCACCGCTATCGATCCGGCTTCTTTTTACGGGTAAAACTACTGTGCCGCGGTATAATTTATAGTCGTTGAAGTAGGAGGGAATGCCTTCTGCAGCCAATTCTTTAGGGCTGCTGATAACAGTATAGTGAAGACGCGGGTATATAGCAGCGCCCGAAAAACCTACGTTGCCGATCTGCTGGCCGCCCCTTACCATTTGGCCGACACCAACGGTTATCGTTCCCTGCTCCATGTGCTGCATTACGCTGTATTCGCCGTTGCCGTGGTCAATGATCACGTAATTACCCATCCCCTTTGGATCGGCGTCTGCGGCCAATTTTGGCGACTGAATAACTTTGCCGTTAAATTCGTTATCCGGTATATTATTTTGCATTTCTATGATCCTGCCGTCCGAAGGGACATAAACCGGTTTCCCGAAAACATACCAGTTTTCTTTTTTAAATGGCGAACCGTTATACATGCTCCCGTTTTCGTCGATACTCATCAGGTCGTAAGCATAGCGGTTTGAATTTTTGGATGATGTGCCCCCTGTTTTTCCGTCTGCAATATCATTCGGCGATCTGCGGTGGTCGGAGTAAAAATCGTGCCCTTCCCAAACAATTATTTTACCTTTTAAAGGGAGATGATATTCGTTTTTTGCGATGTAAACCTGCGGTACGATCGATTTTACAACCGATGCGTCAAAATCCATAGGCAGCCGGTGCTTGTTTTTCTCTATCTGTTGCGGGCTGTCAGCATAATTAAAGTAAAACCCATATTTTAAACTGCCTACGGTTACATCGGGCGTAAACGTATGAAAGGGGTTGAAAATACTGATCGATTCGCCCGGCTTTATTACCGTGTTGCCTAAAACGTCGATGCCTGGCGACTGCCGCTATGGTCTACAAATTTTCGCTGTATCAGTTTACCGGTGCCGTCCATTACTGCCATTTCTATTGAATTCAGCTCAAGTACCTGCGTGGTTTGGTTTTTAATAACGATATCAAAATTTAAATAATATCCGTGAATATCCTTTTCAATAAGCGGTTTTTCGGGACTTATTTTTATCGATGCGACTTTTGAGGTATCAACTTTCGGATCCTTATAAGTGGAAATAATTGCACTGCTTTTAAAGCTATTAGCGAGCAATAAAAAGCATATTAAAGCTAAATTTTTAAACATTGGAAAGGTTTTTAATATACCAGGTTAATAAATGCCTTTGCCATCGTTATCTTTTATTAAATGTAAAATATTGGCAAATGCTTTTAAACAATCCCCCGTTTATACGCTAACGATACTATTATGTTACATGAAAGGAATTTATGAACCTACGCTAAAATACTGCGGCAGTGAGGCTGTCGACGAACACGCACAGCTAATAAGGAGAAAAGCCGCGTCAAGAATTTACCACGCCGTAGTTTTTGGCATAATGGTTTTCAAATCTTTATCTTGATTGCTGGAACTTGAATTGTTGATTCTAATGCCAATTTAACCTGATTGCGATGTAAGACAAACCTATGCCCCATGGGGCATAATGCAATGCTATCCAATTCTTATCTCGAACTCACGTTTAAGTTATGGCTTAAAAAAATCGAGGTTTTTTGTTTTGAGCAGAAAGATGGGATAGGCCGCCAAAAATGCCCCGCACAAAGCTGCGAGTATCAGCGCTTTGGTAGTTACCTCGAGGTTTACGGCAATATTAAAACTTCCTAAACCAATTGGCAAGAACAGAAATATGGCCGTGAAAAGGCCCGGCGAGAATTTTCTTTTTGAACGGATATAGGGTAGTATGTGAAAAACTAAAGCGTTTACAACCAGTAATGCCGGGAAGATAAGGCTGAATGTTGGGTGCGACCATCCAACTTCTGCACAGGCCAAACCGAAAACCAGCATAGCTGCATTTGTTACATGGAAACTCGTCCAGTCCGTTTCGAGTTTCTGGATTTTCTGCGCCCAGGTTTTCCAGTCATAGGTATATTCTTCCAGAATATGTAACGCGTAGGCCGCCAGGGCGATCCAGAAAATGTAATCGAATTTCATCAGTTAATCGTTTAAAATTTTGAAGATAAGTAATTTTATTGAATAAGTTCTAAGTCTTAAGTCGAAAGTCTTAAGTCGAAAGCCGCTCACGGTTCTTTTTACTTAAGACTTTCGACTTTTGCCTTAAGACTTACTTATTCCAGCACCCCGAATTTGCCGGACTGAAATTCCTGGAAAGCCTCCTGCAGCTCACGCTGCGTATTCATTACAAACGGGCCGTATTGGGCTATTGGCTCATTAATAGGTTCGCCGCTTAATAACAACAAAACGCTATCCTTATCCGCGCTGACGCTTATTTCTTCTCCTTCATTCTTAAACAAAACTAAATCATGCTGGCCAGCTTGCCCGCCGTTAACGGTAACTTCTCCCTCTACCACCAACAAAACTGTATTGTGTGTAACAGGGACCGTTGTAACTAAATTACCGCCATTGTTTAAACGGATATCGAACATATTTACCGGTGTAAAAGTTGTGGCGGGGCCTTTATGTTCGTTAAACGAGCCTGCAATAACGTTTACCGAGCCGCTGTTATCAGCAAGTATTACTTTCCCCATCTGACCGGCGGTTATAGCCTGGTATTGGGGATCGGCCAGCTTGTTTTTTGCAGGCAGGTTTACCCAAAGCTGTATCATTTCAAACGGGCCGCCTTTTTTCGAAAACTCCTTTTCATGGTATTCTTTGTGCAATATGCGTGCGCCGGCTGTCATCCATTGCACATCGCCGGGATTAATTACGCCGCTGTTGCCGGTGCTGTCATGATGGGCAACACTGCCCTTATAGGCGATGGTAACAGTTTCAAAACCCTTATGCGGGTGTACATCAACGCCACGAAGATGATCTGACGGGCCAAAGTCATATTCGGCATTAAAATCCATCAGCAAAAAAGGGCTTACCCTTTGCTGGGTGATCTGGCCGTTTGGAAAATAATTAAAAACCCTGAACCCATCACCCACCATACCCGGGCGCGCAGGGCGGCTATATATTTTTTCTATTTGCTTCTTCATTTTGATTTATCCTTTCATACAAAGGTATGACGGAATTGAGGTTTGGATAGTTGATGTAGGTTAAGAAAAAGCTATCGGGTGACCATATCATCAACCAAACCCTTCAGTTCCACATACCGTTCATGCCGCCCGGCGCTTTTTATATAATAGGTCATCATAAAAGCAGCATATTTTTTGTCGTTATTTACCCATGGAAAACTGCCAAATAAACCGGGACTGGTAACAACCGGGCCATCCATTATCCATTCGCCGTAGCCATAACCAAAGTCTCCGGCTTCCTCTGGTTTGTATGCAATTTTTACGTCGGGCGTGCATCTGTTCACCTGCATCTGGGCTATGCTGTTTTCGCTTAATATCCTTTTATTATTATATACCCCCTTGTTCAGGATCATTACCAAAAAGTTCAGGTAATCTTCGGCTGTACTTATGGCCCCGCCTGCCGGGAGCGCGACTTTTCCCTTGCCAAAGTCGGTGTTTTTCATATTAAGCGGCCCGGCAATCCTTTCGGCAAACAGGGTTTCGAAACTTTTGCCGGTTATTTTTTCCAGGATAGCGCCTGCTATCTGCAGCCCAACATTGCTGTAATGAAATGTTTTTCCCGGCTCGCCTTCCATTGGCATATTTGCTATTTTCTCAATTGATTCGTCCATACTGGCGGCATCCCTTACATCTTCAATACTTTCGCGTAATTCGGGCGCTTTTATCCCGGTTAAATGCGAAAGGCATTCGCTTATGGTGATGTTCCCTTTACCATGTTGCATCAGGACAGGGAGATATTTGCCAACGGTATCGGTAAGTTGCAGTTTGCCTTCATCAACAAAAGTCATCACCAGCGCGGCACTTAGCCATTTGCTGCAACTGGCAATTGGCTGGCGGGTCGACGGCGTAAAATCATCCAGGTCGGCAGTCTTTCCCTGCCTCCGGGCCATAAATTTACGGGCCATTTTTTGCTTGTTGTTCATAGCATTTACAGCATGCGAATAAACTACCTGCCCGTTTTGCCAGACCATCAAAATAACGCGGCCGCCCATTTCAGCGGCGTGGTCATCCAGCCAGGCATCAGTTTTTGCGGGATTGTATTGCGCGCCAGCCTTTCCGCAGCATAATAAAAGCAGGATAACTATTGTCAGTTTAGAAAATTTGATCATAATAAATAATATACTCCCGTAAACTTAATAAAATAAGAAAATAATCCGATGATCAATTTGCCGTTCCCGGCATCTTATGAAACAATAACTTGATTATTTAGTTATCTGTTCGCTGAGCTCCCGATAATTGTTAGTACTTTCGGTGGCATATCGGACGGCTTTTATTATTGATGCGGGTATGGTTATAGCGCACGTAAAAAAAATCCCCTTTAGAAAAAAATGAAGAATAAGATTGTAATGATCGTTGATGATGATGAAAGAAACCTATTTGCACTCAGCAGCTATTTCAAAACGATGGAAATTGAAACCATCACCGCTTACAATGGCGCGCAAGCCATCTTAATGTTACGGGATGAACTGAAACCAGACATTATTCTCCTTGATATAATGATGCCAATAATGGATGGTTATCAAATGCTGGGATTCATTAAACATACCGATGAATTAAAACATATTCCTGTTATTGTAGTAACCGCCAACGCCACGAAAGCAGACAGGGAAAAATGTCTTGAAGCCGGCGCCTGGGACTATATTTCAAAACCGATAGACCTAAAGATACTTTTTGAAAAAATGAGCCGCTGGCTGGCATAACAGGGTAATGATTTTTTCTTTTTGTTCCGAAGCTGCTGCCATTTAAAAGGTCCCGCCAAATCCAATATAAAAACTCCTGCCAATAGAAGGAATGATCCCCGGGCCCGGGTACTCAACCGTACGCAGTGTAAAATACTTTTCATTTGCCAGGTTATTTACGCCGAATTTGATATGATAGTTCTTTATCCTTAGGGTATTAGACCAATCCATCACTGTGTAAGCGGGCATTACGCCCACTTCGGCATCCGGGCTGAAACCTGTGTTATTTGCATCGGTATAGGATTTGGCAGTATTACTGAAAAGAAAAGTGCTGGAAATTTTCCCCACAGCATACGTAACCCCAAAGCGCTCGATGGTCGGTGGGGCAAACTCAGTATAATGGCCTTTGTATAAGCCGCTGACGTATTTAGCGTTATCATAGGCAAAAGAGTTAAAGAAAGAAAGTGCGCCCGCCCTTGGATTAGCGGTAAATAATTTAGTTATATTCAGCTCAACGTACGATTCGAGTCCTATATGCGTAGCATCCCCAACATTGGTTTCAAAGTAGGTTGTGTTTGCGCCGGAGATCATGGTTTCGATGGCTATGGTATGATTAAAGGCCATAAAGAAACCGCTGACATCGAAAGTTAAAAAGTCTTTTATGTTACCTCTCCAGCCAAGGTCCAGGTTATAGCCGGTAATATCTTTTAAGTTGGGATCGATTTTAGCATCTACATCCAAACCCATCGGGTAGAGGAACGAATATTCAATTGGCCGGTAAGCCTGCGACAGGTTTGCATATATATTGGTCGTTCTTGATGTCTTATACTGCAATCCTAACCCCGCCAGCGGAATAAAGCGCGACTTGCTTTCATTTACGTTTATGTTATAAGTTCCGGTACTATCCAGCACATCGCCCGTGGCTGTCGACCTGATGTATTCAAACCTCACGCCGGGCACGATTGAGAGCCGCTGGCCCACATGGAAAATATTTTCAAAAAAAGGGGCCACGTTAAGCGTTGTAAATTTAAGGTCGTTTTCATAAGTGCCGCCATAATTGGTGAAATCAGGATCTATGTCAGTAGAGCCAACGCCGCCTTCCTGCCTTTCCATCCAGCCATCATAAAAGCGTAAGCCTGCGCCGAGCGTTTGCTCCCTGCCGCCAATTTTATAATTGCTCAGCAGGCGTATTTCAGTAGTTGAATTTCTGAAATATTCATGCTCCACTTCGCGTGGTACATAAGCATTGGTAATTGTGCTGATGCTATCGAGCGTTTCCGGGCCGCCATCCTCATTCCGCCATACAATGCTGCGCGCGCTGATATTTAATGCGGATTTTACCGACAGCGTAGTTTTATCAGATATTTTCCAGGTAGATGTAAGGGCGAGAATATTCCAGGGGGTAACCAGCCAGTTCCGCGCGCGGTATGATGAGTTTGGGTTGCGGTTAAATTCAGCATCATCGAGGCCGCCCGGCAAATGCAGGAGGTTGCGGAGCATTGAATACTCTATCCCTATTTTAAAACGGTCATTTGGCCGGTATTCGAGCCTTGCAAAACCGGTACCCTGCTCCAGTTGCGAGTTCTTCCGCCAGCCTTGTGCGTATTCGCCATCAACAAATGCATAATAATGCCATTTATTAATGGTTCCGCTTACTGAATTGAACATATTGATCAGTCCAAAGCTGCCTGCCGTAAAATCGGTTGTAAATTCAAATGGTTTGTCTTCCGCGCCATTTTTTACGATATAATCCACAACCCCGCCAAATTGCGGGCCGAACTGCAAGGCTGAGGCGCCGCGGATCACTTCAACCCTGTCAATAGCTTCGAGTGGAGGCAAATAATACGATTCGGGGTAGCCATAAATATCTCCGGCTATATTGTAGCCGTTCTGGCGCGTGTTTGTTTCAATACTCTGGGTTGGATTTAACCCCCGGAAACCAATGCCGTTTGACGGGAATCCGCTCCCCTCGGTTTCTGAATAGTTGGAACCCGGCACCCGTCCGAGCGTTTGCCGTGGATTATCCTGCGCAGTATTGGCATCAATGCTGTCGAGAACGACTACTTCATTCTTTTGTGCCGAATAGATCACGTTATCGTGTGTATCGTTTAGATAGCCCATCCCCTTAAGGGATCTGTAGCCTTTTATAATTACCTCGTTTAACTCGTTTGCGTTTTGTTCCAGGGTGATGTTGGCCACAGTTATTTCCCCTTGTTTTATTGTCACCGGCCTTTGTTCCGGTTCATATCCCGTAAGTGCGATAGTAAGCGTAAAGATTCCGGGATCGTTTTTCAGGAGATATTCCCCTTTTTTATTTGTTAATACTGAAAGCGGGGAGTCTTTTATGGAGATTACGACGCCTGGCAGGCCATCTCCATAGGTATCGGTTATTTTACCTTTTATGCCAGTCTGGACCTGCGCGATGGCGGCATAAACCGTTAAAATTGCAATACAAAGGGTGCAGAAAATAGATTTTAGCGGTTGATAGATGATGTATATGTTTTCGTTCATTTTTATTTAGACTAATTAAAAACAAAAATAGACTTATTTAGATTGATTCCAAATAACATTTACGAATTAATGATAAATAGTTTCCGACGGGCTAAAATCATGTGGGTTTCAGTAGCATTATTGTTATCATCATCTGTAAAAACGGCAATAATTTTTGTGTAATTTCATCGATATTTGAATGGCGTCATCCGTAATGCCAAAATATAAACCCAATAACACCGAGTAAATCATAAAAAATCATGGAAAGATCACGCCGAAAATTCATAAAGCAGGCCACCCTGGCCGGCGCCGGGGTATTGCTGGCCAGGACCGCCTGGAGCGCCAAAAGCTATAAACGCATCATCGGCGCTAACGACCGTGTGCGTGTTGGCGTTGTAGGTTTTTCCGACAGGCACAAAAGCTCGCATATCCCAAGCTTTATGAACCACTATAAGGAGCTTAATTTCGAAGTGGTAGCTGTTTCGGATATCTGGAACAAGCGCAGGGAAGAAGGTGCAGCAACCTGGAAGGCGAAAATGCAAAATGAGGTTAAGGCGTTCCGTAATAACGAAGAATTATATGATAGCAAGGCCGTTGATGCAGTGTTTATCAGCACAGCCGACTTTCAACACGCACGGCATGCTATTGAAGCTGTAAAAGCAGGGTGTGATGCTTACGTGGAAAAGCCTTTTGCTGAAACCATGGAAGATAACCGTGCCGCCCTCAAAGCAATAAAGGAATCGGGTAAAATTGTGCAGATAGGCTCGCAGCGCCGCAGCGGGGCTAATTATCATGCCGCTAATGATTTTATTCGCTCGGGCAAGTTTGGGCCGATCACCATGGTTGAATTGACGTGGAATGTTAACCAGCCGGGCCGCTGGCGCAGGCCGGAATTGTTAGGTGTTTTAAAAGAAGAAGATACCGACTGGAAACGCTGGATAATGAACCGTCCATACGAGGCATTCGATCCACGCAAATACCTGGAGTTTCGCTTGTTCTGGCCTTATTCATCAGGCCTGCCCGGTCAGTGGATGAGCCACCAGATAGATACTGTGCACTGGTTCAGCGGCTTGAAGCATCCGCGCAGCGTGGTCGCCAATGGCGGCATTTATATGTGGAAGGACGGCCGCAAAAACTGGGATACTATAACCGCCGCATTTGATTATGGCCCGCTGGACGATCCTTCGACCGGTTTCCAGGTTACCTTTGCTTCGCGTATGCATAATGGCGATGAAAACCCAGCCGAAATATATTATTCAAACGGCGGCGAGTTAAACCTGATCACCAACAAAGTATCACCAACCGGCGGACTTACGCAGAAATTCGCGGCTGCCATGGGGATGCAGGCTAACCTGCTGCCGGAGATGAGCCTTGAAAATACCGAAAAAGTTGTTGCCTCAGCCAATACAGGCGGCGATATACTCACATCAAACCACGTACGCAACTGGATGGAATGTGTGCGGAGCCGCAAGCAGCCCAATGCGCCCGTTGAAGCAGGCTACAGCCATGCCATTGCCAATATCATGACCAACGCCGCAGTGCATACCGGCTATAAGGCAACTTTCGATGAGGCAACACAAGAAGTAATTGCGAATGGGAAAGTGTTTAAATATACTTAATGATTAACCAGGTTTTACCCTCTTTACGGCTTGCCGTAGAGAGGGTGGTCGAGCGAAGCAAAGACCGGGTGAGTAGATATCGGAGCGAACTTAGCGCAGATGCAGGGCGCACAGTTGACTCACCCTCCCGACCTTCGGTTGGGACTTCGCTCGTCGACCCTCTCTGCCCCAGGCGACAAAGAGGGTGAGGAAGATATTTCCAGAAAAATATTAATATTGGAATTATGATGAAAAGGTTCAGATTGTCGGGTTTTATTTTAGCTATGGTTATCTCAGCTTCCATGGCTTTGGCGCAAAAACAACAACGGGTTTCCGTAGTAAAATCGCCAACTGAAAACAAAGTTGATGTTTTTATTGATGGCAAGCTATTTACCAGTTTCCTTTACCCGGATAGTTTGGAAAAGCCGGTGTTATTTCCCATCCATGCAGCTAATGGCACCATTGTAACCCGCGGCTTCCCGCTTGAGCCAAGAGCTGGTGAGCCAACCGATCATCCGCATCATATGGGCCTTTGGTTTAATTTTGAAAATGTGAGCGGGCTTGATTTCTGGAACAATTCCTACGCTATCCCTAAAGAAAAAAAGCACCTTTACGGGTGGATACGCACCGATAAAATACTTGAAACAAAAAATGGTACTACCGGCAAACTCGCCTATCACGCTAACTGGACCAACCAGCAAAAACAGGTGTTACTGGAAGAAACTACCCGCTTCGAATTTAGCGGGGACGAACACCAACGGATAATGGATCGTTTTACTACGCTAAAGGCCGATACCGATATTGCTTTTAACGATGCCAAAGACGGGATGCTCGGTCTGCGTTTAGCGCACGAATTGCAAATACCAACAACAGCAGACCAGGAATTTACCGATAACAAAGGCAACGTAACGGTTGTAAAAGGTGGCACCGACCATATTCCCAATGGCAATTACCTGACCAGCGCCGGTAAAACCGGCAACGATGCCTGGAGTACCCGCGGCGTATGGTGCAAAGTTTTTGGCAAAATGGGCGCTGACTCGGTGAGTATTGCCATCATAGACCACCCTAAAAATCCGAATTACCCCACATTCTGGCATGCCCGTGGTTATGGCTTATTTGCGGCCAACCCGCTTGGCGAAAAGGTTTTTACCAATGGAAAATCGTCGATAAACCTAAAGCTTAAAAAAGGGGAATCGGTAACATTCAGGTACCGCATTGTTATTAATAATGGCGATAAAACCATCAGCACCGCGGAGTTGAACGAAATGGCCGCAAAGTTTGCTGCAAAATAAAACTGCCACTAAAAGGGCTTGCATGTCGGACTCCACATCACCTCCCAATTAATATATAAGTAATAAATATTCTATTTGAAATTAATATATAATATTTATTATTGTATGCCATTTATAATGAGAGGGTAAGGTAACTATTACAGGAAAGATTTGATATTGTGCCGAAAGGCCGGCTGCCCTTTGCTATTTATTTTTTTGCATAAAAGTTTTTGCTTTAATAAAGGGGAGCCCAGAACCCTCTTAAAAAACGGGGCGTATTCTGAAAAGCCATAAGATCAGAAAATAAACCTAAAAATTATGCTCACATTAATTATGCACCACGAAGTAAAAAATTATGCAGATTGGAAGCCTGTATACGACAGCGACGAAGCCGACCGGTTAGCGGTAGGTTGTAAACAAATCGGTTTATATCATGCTGTGGATAATCCTAACAAAATAACTTTAGTTTTTGAGATCCCGAGCGTGGAGGCAATGAACGAATTTATGGCGCGTCCCGAGCTAAAGGAAAGAATGGAAAGAGGCGGTGTGATCAGCCAGCCCGAGATCCATGTTTTAACAGAAATTTAGTTTAGCAATTGTTGCATTTTTTGTGCGGCGGGGTCATTCCGTCAACCAGTGGATCATTTAAGCCCCAAATGATATAAATTGTTGGCATTGCCGCGCATTACCATCCTGGCAATTTCAAGAGCACGCTTGCGGCTTAGGTCGTTACTGCCTACCATTTGCGAAAGTGCAATAGTAAGCGCCTTCCTGCCGGTAGTGCTGGCTATCCATGCGCTTACGTCCCAGCCAAGCCCCGGCCCGAATGCTACAGCATCCGTACCGAAAAGTACTTTCTCAGGAAACTGCGAAAGATATTGGCGTAATACTGCGGCAAGCTGATCGGGCGTCCAAAGCTGTGTTAGCAGGGAGATGTCCACGTACACATTGGGCTTCCAGAGCATGGCTTTTATTTGTTCCGAAAACGGGCCACCGCCATGCAGCAGCACAAATTTTGTGTTGCGCAATTCCGGGTCATTAAAAACCGGCTCCAGCAGCAGCGGGTCGCTGCCTGCCGCTACGTAGTAGTTGCCCACGCCGGGGAAATCATGAATGTGGACCGCCAGGTTAAGCCTGCCTGCCTCCAGTGCTATGTAATAGAAAAGATAGTCCTCTAATAATTTATAGTCTGTATGTGATGGGGTTCCGCCGTCCGCGTAACGGGCATATACTTTTGCAGCCTGGTCGTAAGCGGTTTTTTCAAAATCAAGGGAGCGAAGGTAAGCCACCTCAAATTTTATGGCAACGCATCCTGCTTTCTTTTGCGCTTCAAGCGTGGGGCTCACCACCTGCTTTAAATAAGCATCAAGCGTTGCCGGAATCTTTGCCAGTTTTAGCGCCGTAAAGTAATCCTTCAAGTGCTGCGCCTCCATCGGGTAAAATATTTTGCGGTCGGGTGTTGCAGCTGCTTCTGCCTGCGTGGAAAGCGGAAACAAAAGTGCGTCATCATACATCACCCACCTGAACCTTGCATTGCTAAGGCCGGGGCCCATCGCCATCCGGTTGGCGAACATTACCTCAATACCGCATTGGTCGAGCACCCATGAGGGGAATTGCTCACCCTTCTCTTTTTTAACCCGCGCTACCGTACCCGACAATTCCTTCATTGCTTTCTCATCCAGTTCGGGGCCGGTAAAACCATACAGCGCTTTATATGCCGAAACCCAGGTTGCGCTTTCGGGCCTCACCCTTGCGGGAAGTGCGATAGCGCCCAGCCCGTCCATTGGCAAAGCATCAGCGCCGCTGTCGGCGGGATCAATCGTGTTTGGGTGGGCGTGGTTATCTACGATCCTGATCCTGCTGATAGAATCTGCAAGTTCAGGATCTATTGCTGACACATCGCCGGCTGCCTGCCCGGTATGGTTACAGGATAAATTAAAAAAAGCGATGCAGAAGAAAAAAATTGGGATAAGCAGTTTCCTCATCTATAATTGATTTAAGGTTAATAAAGGTAAGAAAAATGCGATAAACTCTTATAGATACCAACTGCGCCTGTAAATCACCTTCCTTAAAACAAAAAATCCCCTAACCAAACCAGCCAGGGGATTTAAAAATGGAAACCCAAGCGTTATCAAATTACTTCCACCCACCCCCTAAAGATCTATAAAGCTCCGAAACCGCGCTTAGTTCATCCCTTTTTATGGATGCAAGTTCCAGTTCGCCCTGCAGCACGTTGCTTTGGGCTGTGATCACTTCAAGGTAGTTAGCCATACCGTTTTTAAACAGCAGACTGGCATTGGACGTGGCGCGCTGTAAGGTACTGACACGACCTGCTGCAATGGTTTGCTGCTGTTTTAGTTTTTCAATTTTCACCAGCGCGTCCGATACCTCGCCCACCGCATTTAGCACCGACTGCCTGAATTGCAGCACCGTTTTTTCCCGTTCAACCTCTGTCACCTTGTATTGTGTGCTTAGTTCTTTATGATCCAATAGAGGCTGTACCACGCTGCCGGCGACTATACCAAACAGGGATGAAGGTATATTGAACCAGTTGCTTGCCTTAAATGAGTTTACGCCGCCGCTTGCCGTAATGCGCAGGGCGGGGTACATGGCTGCTTTGTTTATCCCCACATTGGCGTTGGCCATAACCAAAGCCTCTTCATAACCTTTTACGTCAGGCCTGTGGCTCACTAATGCCGCCGGTACTCCTGTAGCTAAATTTTCGGGTACAGGGAGTTGATCCAAAATAGCGTTGCGGGCAATTTTATCGGGCAGCTCGCCGGTTAGTATACGGAGGGCGTTTTCCTGTATGGCGATGTTCTGCTCAAACTGTGGTATCAATTCAGCCGCCGATTGTTGCTGGGCCTGGGCCTGCTGCACGGCCAGTAAAGTAACCTGCCCGGCATCATATTGCAAACGGATAATGCGCAGTGTGCTATCATTGAGCTTTACATTGCTTTGGGCTATGTCCAGTTGCGCATCCAGCATCAGCAGATTATAATAACCCTGCGATACGGTGGCAACCAAACCGGTTTGTATGGCCTTTTTTGCTTCGATAGTTTGCAGGTAAGCAGCCAAAGCGCTTTTGCTCTGGTTGCGTATTTTGCCCCATATATCTGCTTCCCATGAAACAGAAACGTTGGCAGAGTAATCTTCAATGTGGTTTGAACCGAGATTATATTGGCTTATGCTTAACCCATCCAAACTATTATTCGACGGGCGTTCGGAGCTGGCCGTAATATTAAGATCGGCGGTGGGGACATTGTTCCATTTCACCTGTTTTAATAATAACTGCGATGCCTCGATGTTTTTAACCGCGATCTGCATATCATAATTTTTTTCGATGGCGCTGTCGATCAGTTTTTGCAGTACCGGGTCGGTAAAAAAGGTCTTCCATGCTATGTCTGCTATACTGGAAGTATCGCTTGCGGTTGCTGCGTCCCTGAAATTAGCTGGCAGCGCGGGCTTTGGTGTTTGTATATCTTTCGATACGTTACAGGCGCTTATTACGAAGAGTAAAAAAGCGAGACTGATTTTATATATTTTCATTTTGTAATTTTTAAATTTTATTTATGGGGTTGGTTTGTACGCCTTGCGATTTGTTATACAAGGCGTATAAACCCCTCCCTACACTCCCAAGGGAGGGAATTATCTTGTTCTATGTTTTATTCCGAATATTCCTCCTGCAATTCCAACACATTTACATCATTTATCCTTTTGTCGGCCTCGCCGTTATTTAGTACGGCCAGGGGTATCCCGGTTACCCGTTCCTGCAGCGACTGGAATATCACGAACAACACAGGTATAATAAATAGCCCCAGAACAACCCCCGAAACCATCCCCCCGGCAGCGCCGATACTTATGGAATGGTTACCTTGTGCCGATGGCCCGGTAGCAATACTCATTGGGAACAACCCGAACACAAATGCCAGCGAGGTCATCAGGATGGGTCGCAGCCTTAGCCTTGCGGCTTCAATTGCAGCAGCTACCAGTGGTTTTCCCGCTTTTCGGCGCTGCACTGCAAACTCCACGATCAGGATGGCATTCTTTGCCAAAAGCCCTATCAGCATGATCAGTGCTACCTGCACATAAATATTGTTTTCGATGCCGGTTAAACCCAGCACTATAAATACACCCAATATGCCGGTAGGAATGGAAAGTATAACCGCCAGCGGCAGGATATAACTTTCGTATTGCGCCGATAACAGGAAGTAAACAAATATCAAACACAGGATGAACACGACAGTTGACTGCCCGCCTGATGCAATTTCCTCACGGGTTTGCCCGGAGAACTCATAGGCAAAACCTGATGGCAATTGCTCTTTGGCTACGTCTTCAATCGCCTTTATCGCATCACCTGAGCTATAGCCCGGTTTTGGGATGGCGTTGATCTCGATGGAATTGAACAGGTTATAGCGTGAAGCGGTTTCAGAACCATAAACACGGGTCAACTTTACCAGTGTATTGATCGGCACCATCTCACCGGTTTTGTTTTTAACGAAAACACGGTCGATAGACGAGGGATCGGTCCTGTCAGCAATATCGGCCTGCACAACTACCCGGTAATATTTGCCAAAACGGTTAAAGTCCGAGGCCTGGGCGCTGCCGAAATAGGCCTGCATGGTAGCCAATATATCTTTAACACTTACGCCAAGCTGGTTCGCTTTATCATCGTCAACTTCCAATTGTAATTGCGGGTAATCTGCTTTGAACGATGTGAACGCGTAAGCGATGGCCGGTTTTTTCATCAGCTCGCCAATAAAGGTGTTGGCCACGCCGCTAAACTTATCAAGCTTTCCGCCGGTTTTATCCTGCAATACCACATCCAGCGCCTCGACATTACTGAAGCCGGGGACAGTTGGAAAGCTGAACACAAAAAAGCTGCCGCCGGTTAAAGCGCCTAATTTCCCCCGGATAATATCCTGTATGGCATTAATGTCTTTTACTGCACCCCTGTCTTTGTTAGGTTTTAATAATACGAAAACTACGGCTGCCGATGGGCTATTCGAGGAGGTTAACAAGTTAAAGCCTGATATAGCTGTAACAAACCTTGCCGATGGCAAAGCGCTTAGCACGGCCTCGGCCTGGTTCAACACCTTTGTGGTACCATCCAATGATGTGCCGGAGGGTGTTGAAACCGAGATGGCTACGAAACCCTGGTCTTCCGTAGGGATAAAGCCCGACTTTGTGGTGCGTACGAGGTAAACAGTAGCGAGAGTCATTAATGCAAGCCCGCCCATGCTGATCCATTTATTATGGACCAGGAATTTAAGGCCGCCAATGTACCTGTTGGTAACAGCATTAAAGCTGCTGTTAAAACCGGCATAAAACTTTTCTGCAAAACTTTTCTTAACCGTGATGCCGCCATTTTCAGTCGGCTTGCTTTTTAAGAATAAAGCCGCGAGCGCCGGGCTCAGCGTTAAGGCGTTAACTGCCGATATCATAATGGCAATGGCCATGGTGAACGCGAACTGCCGGTAAAATATCCCTGCGGAACCCGTCATAAAGCCAACCGGTAAAAACACTGCGGCCATTACGAGGGTGATCGATATAATTGCGCCGGTAATTTCGTGCATAGCCTCTGTTGTGGCGGCTTTTGGCGCCAGGTGTTTGTGCTCCATTTTGGCATGCACGGCTTCAACCACTACAATGGCGTCATCCACCACGATACCTATCGCCAACACAAGTGCGAACAGAGTTAACAGGTTGATGGAGAACCCAAACAGGTTCATAAAAAAGAAGGTACCTATAATAGCCACCGGGACAGCTATAGCCGGGATCAGCGTCGACCTGAAATCCTGCAGGAAAATAAACACCACGATGAATACCAGTATAAAGGCTTCAACTAATGTATGCTCAACCTGGGTGATGGATTCATCAAGGGCAGTTTTTGTCCTGTAAAAGTTATTGAACTTAATGCCTGCCGGGAAATCCTTTGAAGCTTTTTCCATCAACTTATCAACTGCTATTTGTATCTCGTTAGCGTTTGAGCCGGCTAATTGTATGATCCCGATAGCGATACCATCATGACCATTTAAGTGGGTTACGCTGGTGTACGAATAAGCGCCCAGCTCAACACGGGCCACATCTTTTAGATGCAAGACAGAGCCATCTGCATTGGCACGGATAGCGATGTTTTCGTATTCCTCGGGTTTGGTGAGCTTGCCTTTGTATTTAATTACGTATTCAAAGGTCTCCTTGCTTCTTTCACCAAATTTACCGGGTGCCGCTTCCAGATTTTTATCCTGAATGGCTGTCATCACTTCGGCAGGTGTTATTTTGTAAGCAGCCATTTGGTTTGGGTTAAGCCAAACACGCATCGAGTAATCTTTGATACCGCCAAATATGGTAGCCGAACCCACGCCGGGGATACGTTTCAGATCGGGGATGATATTGATCTGCGCATAGTTGGCGACAAATGCCTGGTCGTACTTTTTGGCGTCTTCGGTGTACATACCAACGGCGCCGATTAAACTATTTTGCTGTTTGGTGGTAGTTATCCCCTGTTGTACAACCTCGGCAGGCAGCTGGCTGGTAGCCTGGGCCACACGGTTTTGCACGTTCACCGCAGCCTGGTCGGGGTTGGTGCCTTGTTTAAAGTAAACAGTTATGGCCAGCGTACCGTCGTTACTGGCGGTTGAGCTCATATAGCTCATATTCTCAACACCGTTGATAGATTCTTCCAGCGATGGCGCTACCGAACGCAGCACAGTCTCGGCATTAGCGCCGGGGTAAACAGCCGATACCAGCACCGCCGGCGGCGCTATATCAGGGAACTGCTGTAAAGGCAGCCGGGTTAAACTGATGACCCCCAGTATCACCAGCAGTATGGAGATGACGGTAGCTAATACCGGTCTTTCTATGAATTTTTGAAACATGACTTTTAAGATTAATGTAAGTTTAGTGTGCGCGTGCCTCACCCCAACCCCTCTCCAAGGGAGAGGGGCTTTGATTTTGTAAATTTCAGAACCCTCTCCTTTGGAGAGGGCAGGGTGAGGCGTACGCGTCTTTAGTTTTTCGCAAGTTTATCAGCTGCTTTTTCAGGATGTATAACGGTTCCTTCCTGCAAGTGGTCGATGCCGCTTAAAACAACTTCGTCGCCGGCTTTTATGCCTTCTTTAACCAAATAGTTTGAGCCGCTTTTGCCGATGATGGTAATGGGTTGCTTTTTCACTTTGTTACTATCGGCAACGGCGAATACAAATACCTTGTCCTGCATTTCAACAGTCGCAGATTGCGGAACTATTAAAGCATCTTTATGTTGGAGTCCAAGGCGTATCTTACCTGTGTTACCCGATCGCAATAAACCCTGCGGATTATCAAAACTGGCCCTTAAGGTGATAGCGCCGGTAGTTTTATCAAACTGCCCGTCTATCATATCAATTTTTCCCTGTTTTGTATAAACAGTGTTATCAGGCAGCAGCAGCGCCACCGACGGCAGCCGTTTTAGTTTATCTTTCAGGGTTTCGCCGGGATATTGTTCTTTAAAGTTTACGAAGTCATTTTCGCTGAGTGAAAAATAAACGTGTACGTTATGCACATCAGATAATTGGGTAAGCGCATCGGCATCGGCGGGGGCTACCAGGCTTCCCCGCTTTTTAAGCAGCCGGCCAATGTATCCATTTACAGGGGCTTTAATTAAGGTGTAGCCCAGGTTAATATTAGCTGTGGAAACATTTGCTTTTGCCTGTTCGATATTTGCTATGGCGATAGCATAAGCCGCATTTGCAGTTTTTAGCTGGTATTCGGAAACCACTTTGTTTTGCACAAGCGGGGTTAGCTTATCAATTTCAAGCTCTGCGTTAGCCGCTGCGCCTTCGGCAGCATGCTCACTTGCTATTGCATTATTCAAGGCTGCGCGGTACGGCTGCTCATTTATTTTAAATAAAGGCTGACCGGCGTTTACGTAAGCGCCTTCGTCAACAAATACTTTGTCTAATGCGCCGCTTACCTGCGGGCGTACTTCAACGTTTACCGTGCCTTCTATGGAGGCGGGGTATTCCTGGTAAGTGGTGTCGGTGCCTGTTACGATAGTTGCTACCGGCAGTGACGGCGCCGGCGGTGCGGCGGCAGTTTGTGGTTTTGATGTACAACTGTATATGGAAAGTGCGATGATCGCAAGAAATAGATTTTTCATGATTAATTACTGAATTAGTGTCCCGCACATGCGGGAGTGAATTACTGATTGTGGATTATTTGTGGATTTGTTTGCCGTATAAAATCGCTACATACAACAGGAATGATATTTGGGGCGATTGATCATTTTGACACTATTAAAATTTCTAACAGCGTTAAATAACTGACTAAAGGTTGACGTTGTGTTTTCATGGTTTTGATATTTAGTAAATAAAATTTGATTTTTTATTTAACAGTGTTAAGTAATTTAACATTGTTATTTTATTGTTAAAAAAATTAATCGTTTATCGACCGGATAATGCCGCTGATGGCAGTTTTTAAAACTTCCTGGGTAATCTCATCCGATGTAGGGCGGCGGACCATGTTGATAGAGATGAGTCCGTGTATTACCGACCAGAATGTATAATATTTAACGCTGACTTCATCTTCAGTTGGTTTTTTGGGCGACATCAGTTCCTCAATAACTTCACTTATAAGCGTATATGGAACTTCTGCCTCGGGCATGATCTCGCACAACTCGCAACAGTTAACATCGACGCCAAACATTACCTGGTATAATTCCTTTTCGGCGAAAGCAAAATGCCAATAAGCCAGCCACATGGCTTCCAGTTGTTTGGCCGGCAGCCTGTGTTTTTCTTTAGCGGATTTCATGTCCCTGGCCAGTATCAAAAAGCCTTTCCTTGTCAGCTCCAGCAGTATCGCTTCCTTGTTCGAAAAATATTCGTAGATGATAGGGGCGGTGTACTCAATTACATCGGCAATTTTGCGCATGCTCAAAGCCTGCCACCCGTCTTCTTTAACAATTTGCAGCGAAGCATCCAGGATGTTTATCCTGGTTTCTTCTTTTAAACGTAGTATCCTGTCTTTGCTTGCCATTACATTTACGATATTAAATAATTTAACACCGTTAAGCAAATGTACAGGGTTAAATGACAAAGTGTGTTCATCTGATTGTCAAATTTTGGAAGAGGGTGTGAAGTATTTAATTCATATTGGGGTAAGTGCCGGCTTTATCTTCAGGTTCGTACCTGTCCCTGAAAACAAATACCCAGTTCATTTGCCACACAAAATAAAAAGTCAGCAGCCAAACAATTATTGCCCACAAATCCCGTGTCAAAAGAGTTAGTATATCAAGTGCCGAAAATGCAATGCTTGCAAGCACCAATAAAATGGATATATAGTAGCTTACCTTGTTGTAAATAAAAATATAGTCGAGGATTTTATTGATCTTTCCGGCTATCCACACAAAAATCAGGAATACCGCCAGGAAAGCGATGGTAGCCCCGCCTACGATAAGCAGCAGTTTAACAGCAAGTTTCTTTCCGTGAAACAAATGGATAAAAGGCAAAATAACATGCCTGAACCCCCAATGAATCAGCATATAATTACAAAACAAAACAAGGGCGAATGCAGCCGTGAAAAGTAATGTGGATAAAATTTGCCGGAATGGGCTGGGTTTCATTGCTATGATGGTTGGGTTGATAAAACGCTTGTTGGACGGGTTAAATTTAGGAATAAGTTTGGGAAGTTTTTGGTGCTTCGCGGTGCCGGTTCAATCGACACGCTGGATAGCGGGAAGTTGCAGGCATCTTTAAGACTTCTCAATTTTAAACCGCAAAGCATCAAATTTTGTAAATTTTAACCTGCCTCCTGGCTTTACGCCAAGTAAATTCAATGCCTGTTTACCTATTCTCAATAAATCCGACCGTCCTTCTCTGATAATATAGCGGGCGCAGAAAATTTGGCCGTTGATTTCAATATGTAATTTTACTGCTTCCCTCTTGAAATACTCTTTTGCGGCAATCGTAATTCTGATTGTACCTGCTTTGATATCACTTTCTGTAATAGAATTCATTCCATCTGGAAGATAAAATACATTACTCGAATTTAATGGTTGCGCTTTTTTTATTATTTGTATCTCGGGGATTTCTTTAACAGCCTTTTGTCCTTGAGTAATAACAGTATTTGTAAGAAGCATTTTATAGTAGCTTGCTTTGTTGGGAACGCTTGCATTGTGAAAAGGCACATTGAAAATTTCAGTTCCCTTATATTGTCCAATCTTCCCATAAGAATTATTTGATTTTATTATGCCATGTTTTGCAAACTCTTTTGCCGCCTTTGAATGCATAATACAAAGTTTTTGAGTGTCTGTGTCATCTAAAATTCCCAGCACTTTATCAACCTGTACTTTTGTGGTATTTACTTTGTTACTTTGAGTTTCAACTTGTTCTCTGTTTAAGTCCGTAACGCCAATCGTCATGTTATTCCAATTGAAAGTATTCGTGCCAAACACTTTTATATCTCCTTCCAACGGATTGTAAATTCTTGAATTAATAATGCCCGCATCATACAACAAGTTCCAAAAGCTTAAATTGCGGCTAAACCAGTGAGCATTCGAATTAGATACCTCTGGAGCATTTAGTGCAAGAAAAAGAATATCCATTTTAGGATGGATATATTCCGAAAGATTTACTGATTTTGACATGTTTTAGAAGATAAGATATGCTTTGCAAGCCTATTACGCCCTTGGCTTAAATGTATGAATAAGTTTCTATAATTCGGAGCGCTTCGCGGTGTATCGGTAAAACGCCACGCTTGAACAGGCATGGTATTTTTTAAGTGCCTACCGTTTAACTGGCGGAGAATGTGCTATTTTTGATAAAAAAACCAAATGGAATTATTTGCAAGATTTTCCTATACGTTCATGCCCGGTCAGGACAGCATAGGGAATGATAATGAATTAAATGAAATACTCAATAATAAGCTACTTAAGTTTTTAAAGGAAAATTCTATAAAAGAATATAGGATACTTAATGCAGAAATCGCCTCACTGCCTCCCCCTGCTTACGGTGCCGGAAATGCAAGTGTAATTTGTACCTTGAATATCGCGTATCAAACGTCTGGTTAATTAATGTTGCTTTTGAAGGTGATTAAACTATTAAATCACAGGAACATTTGTGAATTGAAAAATTTATTTTGAAAATCTTTCCAAACAATAATTAACTAAATCTTTTTTATCCTGTATTTCTATTGAATTAGCTTCAGATCTGTAGTAAAAGGCATATTCAACTTTATCATACTTGCCAGTTACATCATCCCGCTTATATTGTTTCAAGAATGATGGAGTGTTTGAAGGGGAAACCTTTACCACGTAGATTAATTTCTCATCTATTTCAACAAAACCACATTCCAACAGATTTCGAATCCTATGCTCAAAATGTCTAGTTAGAAGCGCGGAAAATTGTAACCTAAAATAGTCCAAATCGTTTCCTGGTTTATTGGATAACCTAAAATCATGAGCTAGCCCTTGGATCTTTCTATCGTCGCGAACGCCAATAAATAAAAAACCGCCGGATTTAGAGTTCAAAAAGGCACAAATTGTTTTTGCATTTTTTTCAATAACATTGAAAGAAAACTTGTTATCGATAAAATCGTACAACAGGCTTGATTTAAACTCGACTTTTATATTTTCCCCAATATAAATAAGCTTTTCGATTATATCCGATTGCTGATCTTCCTTTGATAAATTATCCGGTGGAACGTCTAAACCGTCCCAATCAAATGATGTTTTTAAAATTGCGTAGTTTTGTGTGTCGTCATCTTCAACATCATAAAAGTTAACCGATGTCTCTAAATGCCCCTTATCGAAATTAAAATGATCGTAATATTCCAACTCTTTTTGCAAGGCCATTAAAATATCTAATGGTTCGTCGTTGCCCCCAAAGCCATAAATCATACGTTCTTCACCAACCTCATCTTCATTTATGGGCTGACTAAATACCACGAACACGCCCAATATTTTATGCACCCAATCAGGAAAACCATAAGATTTAGTATCAGGATGGTATAAAGGATATAGTAACTGTTTTATATCATTAAAACTATTGTAAGATTCTCCCATTGATTCAATCAATGAATCAATGTAATTATCGAAAAAAGATAAGGCTGCAATCCTCGCCTGAACAGGATTATGATCAACAAACTCCTTTTCTAAGAATTCGACTTCTTCAGTTGCTGTGATATGATTTTTAGACTTTTGAAAATTAATACGAACTAAGTATCGAACTGGTACCATTTACTGTGATTGTTGAATTTTATTATCGATAAGATCTTTGACGAACTTTATACTATGCGGAGTTATATCGATTATATGGTTTACCTCAAAATCAGCTATTCTCAAAGTTGGATTAAGTTTGTGATATTGTGGAAGCAAATCGCGAAAAACATCTAAATAAGCTCTCTGACAAGTCCTGCCTCCCTTAAATTTAAAATCTGCCGCTTCTTTGTTCAAACGGTAACGATCAGCTTTTGATAAATGTTTTATACAATATTCTTTCCATTGGCTAATTGAAAAGTTCAATTTCAGAGCCGTTGGGTAATGCTTAAATGTATTTAAACGGGCCGTACTAAAATGCTGAAACTCGTCAAATTCAAACATGAAATTATATTTGCCGCCAAAATAGGCATCGCACTGTAGGAACCTTTTACCTTTTTGTTGGTCAAACCCGTTGAGTGAAACAAAAATAGATTCTATTATAGAATATGCATCCTTAAAATGTTCTTTTTGATGTTGATTAATAAACCAGGAAAACTTAGCGTCGATTTGGGCTGGTTCATTTAGCGCTCTACTGACTAATTCTGTAAATAGCTTTTGCCTATCTTTGATCGCCATACTATATGTTATAAGTTACAATTTTACTAAAGTTATATCCCCCTCACCTCAACTCCCCATTAACCCCTTCCAGCACACTGCTTCCCGGGCACAATTCATCCTGCCCCAAACTGTTCAGCGGCCTGTTTGATGTTTGTATGGTATGGTGCAGATCAGTGGATTGCGGTTGTATATAAAGCAGGCCGGTTAGTATTTCATTCCTGTTCCTTGAATTGTGCAGGGCGATGATGGCGGCCATCCTGTCGTAAGGGTCGCGGTTGGCGGCAAGTTTTTCGAGGCGGATATAGGAGCCGTCGTGCATGCGGATATCGGTACCTGTACCGTTTTTGTAGCTTGTTGTAATTTCTTTTTCTTCGGGTACGAAATCTGTTGTGGCCGTGGCTTCTATATGCTGACGTACGTAATCGTAAGATTTTGTTGAGCCGGGGTTATTATTAAAAGTAACGCAAGGCGAAATAACATTTATAAACGCAAACCCTGGGTGTTCAATGGCGGCTTTTACTAATGGGATCAGCTGCTCTTTATCGCCAGAAAAGCTTTGGGCCACAAAAGTAGCGCCTAATTCAAGAGCAAGTCCCGCAAGGTCAACGGGCTGGAATGGATTTGCCGATCCTTTCTTGCTTTTTGAGCCTTCATCGGCGGTAGCGGAATCCTGCCCTTTGGTGAGGCCGTAACAGCCGTTATTCATCACGATATAAACCATGTTGAGGTTACGGCGGATAACGTGTACAAACTGGCCCATCCCGATAGATGCGGTATCCCCATCGCCGGATACGCCCATATAAACCAAATCGCGGTTGGCCATGTTGGCGCCGGTAGCTACCGATGGCATCCTGCCGTGCACGGAGTTAAAGCCATGCGAATTCCCAAGGAAATAGGTAGGTGTTTTGGACGAGCATCCGATCCCGGATAATTTTGCTATGCGGTGCGGCGCGATGGACAATTCGTAACAAGCCTGTATGATGCAGCCGCTGATAGAGTCGTGCCCGCAGCCAGCGCACAGGGTTGATATAGCGCCTTCATATTCTTTGGTGGTATAGCCCAATTCATTTTTAGGCAGGCCGGGGTGGCGGAACGTAGAACGTATATAGGTCATGACATTATTTTACTGGTAGTAGATAAGGGTTTTTGCCGGCGATAAATTTTTACTGATCTGCATCATAATGGTATAGGCCGTAATGGGCATACCGTCGTAATTCAGCACAGATATCAATTTTTCCGGGTTTAGGTTAAGTTCATTGATGAGCAGACTGCGCATTTGCCCGTCGCGGTTTTGTTCTATTACAAATACTTTTTCGTGGGAATTTACAAAATCTTCCACAGTTTTGTTAAAAGGGAAGGCCTTTAAGCGCATGGCGTCGAAGGTGATATTTTCCTGGGCCATAATATCCATTGCCTCTTCCGCCGAATAAGTGGAGGTGCCAAAAAATACCATGCCATAAGGGCTTTTATTTTTCTTTTGGTAAAGAAATGGGGCAGGTACAGTTTTTTTTGCGGTGTTCCATTTCTTCAGCAGCCTGTCCATATTGCGGGCGTAAACTGCGCCGTCTTCGGTATAGGCTGCGTATTCATCGCGCGATGTACCGCGGGTAAAAAACGAGCCCTTGGTTGGGTGCGTGGCCGGGATTGTACGGTAAGTAATGCCATCGCCATCCACATCAAGATACCGGCCGAAATAGGGTAGTTCTTCCAGTTCCTGCGCGCTGAGCACTTTTCCGCGGTTATATTTCCGGCTATCATCCCATTCAAAAGGCTCCGACAGGTGGTCGTTCATGCCCAGGTCGAGATCGGTCATCATGATGATGGGTGTTTGCAGCTGTTCGGCCAGGTCAAAAGCACTGGCAGTCATTTCAAAACATTCTTTTGGTGTCGATGGAAATAGCAAAACCTGCTTGGTATCCCCGTGCGAAGCATAAGCCGCCAGCATGATATCCGACTGCTGCGTACGCGTAGGCATACCGGTTGACGGCCCGGTACGCTGTACATCTATCAAAACCGCCGGTATTTCGGCAAAATAGGCCAAACCTAAAAATTCATTCATTAATGACAGCCCCGGCCCGCTGGTGGCCGTGAATGAGCGCGCCCCGTTCCAGTTTGCGCCAATTACGATACCGATGGCAGCCAGCTCATCTTCCGCCTGCACAATAGCATAGTTTTTCTTCCCGGTTTCTTTGTCTATGCGCATTTTTTCGGCGTACATTTCAAAGGCTTCAACTACCGAAGTGGACGGGGTAATAGGATACCAGGCAACTACCGCAGCCCCGCCATAAACAGCGCCGAGTCCGCAGGCAGCGTTGCCGTCTACCATGATCTTGTCGCCGATAAGGTCGCGCCTTTCCAGCCGGATATCCAAAGGAAACACATAATTGCTGTGAATATATTGGATGCCAAGTTTAAGCGACCGTACATTCGGCGTAATGAGTTTTTCTTTGCCTTTGAACTGCTCAGAAAGCAATTGCTCCAATACTTCAAATTCGATACCGAGCAGTGCCGACAAGGCGCCTACGTAAACAATATTTTTAAACAATTGCCGCTGGCGCGGATCGCTAAATTCCTGCTGGCAAATTTCCATTAAAGGCACGCCAATATAATTTACATCATCGCGTATCAATTGCGGGGGTAGTTGCTTAGTGCTGTCGTACAAGAAATACCCACCGCTTTTTACTGACAGCACATCATTAGGCATGCTTTGCGGGTTTACGCATACCATCAGGTCAACACCTTCGCGCCGGCCGAGGTAGCCTTTTTCACTCACCCTCACTTCGTACCAGGTAGGTAAACCCTGTATGTTCGACGGGAAAATATTTTTAGGGGTAACAGGTATCCCCATCCTGAAAATTGCCTTGGCAAAAAGATAATTGGCGCTTGCAGAACCGGTTCCGTTCACATTTGCAAAGCGTACTACAAAATTGTTTACTTTACTTAACATGCTTTGGTAACTTTATACAAAAATTGCTGCATATCCCATGCGGAGGTGGGGCAGCGTTCAGCACACAGCCCGCAATGCAGGCATACATCCTCATCTTTTACCATAACCCTTTTTGTTGGCAGGGTGTCGGATACGTAAAGGTCCTGGGTTAAATTTAAAGCGGGGGCTTTCAGACGGGCCCTTAAATCGTCTTCTTCACCGTTCATCGTAAAAGTGATACAGGCGGTAGGGCATATATCCACGCAGGCATCACATTCAATGCAACGGTCTTTTTCAAATACGGTTTGCACATCGCAGTTCAGGCAACGGTGCGCTTCTTTTACAGCGGTCTGGATATCAAATCCCAGTTCCACTTCTATTTTACGGTCGGCTAAAGTGGTTTTTTTTGGCGCATGGGGCACAATAAAACGATGATCGTTTACGATATCGCTGTCATAGCTCCACTCATGGATCCCCATTTTCTGGCTCACCAGGTTGGTAAACGGCGAGGGCCTTTGGCTAAGGTCTTTTTCCTTACAGAAAAGGTCAATGGAGATAGCCGCCTGGTGGCCATGTGCCACAGCCGTGATCACATTTTTAGCCCCAAAAGCGGCATCACCGCCAAAGAAAACATGTGGGTTAGTCGACTGAAAAGTAGTGGCGTCAACAACAGGCATTCCCCATTCGTCAAACCTTACGCCTGTTTCGTTTTCTATCCAGGTAAAAGTATTTTCAAGGCCTATTGCCACCAATACATCATCTGCTTCAATAAATACTTTGGGCTCACCGGTTGGCACAAGCGCACGTTTGCCTTTTTCATTAATTACGGCATGCACTTTTTCAAAGGTCATCCCTATCAGTTTGCCGTTTTCAACTATAAATTGTTTTGGCACGTGGTTGTCGAGGATGAGGATATCCTCGTGGATAGCGTCTTCTTTTTCCCACGGGGAGGCCTTCATTTCTTTAAAAGGGCTGCGCACCACAACTTTAACATCTTCACCGCCAAGGCGGCGAGAAGTACGGCAGCAATCCATGGCGGTATTGCCGCCCCCGAGCACGATAACTTTTTTGCCTATTTTATGCGTATGCTCAAAGGCTACGCTGGCCAGCCAATCCACGCCTATATGTATATTTTTAGCGGCTTCCTGGCGACCGGGGATGATCAGGTCGCGCCCTTTCGGGGATCCTGTTCCTATAAAAACCGCGTCATATTCTTTATCAAGAATTTCTTCCAGGCTTGATACATATTGATTGAAATGAACATGAATGCCCATATCCAGTATGTAGTTAACCTCTTCGTCCAGCACTTCAATTGGCAGCCTGAAGGAAGGGATTTGGGTGCGCATCATGCCGCCACCGGCGAATTGTTCGTCGTACAGGTGGATCTCATAACCAAGCGGGGCAAGGTCGCGGGCAACAGTTAGCGATGCCGGCCCTCCGCCGATCAATGCGATGCGTTTACCGTTTGATTCAAAAGGAGCGTTTGGCATAAGCGACTTTACGTCGTCTTTATGGTCGGCAGCTACACGCTTGAGGCGGCATATAGCTACGGGTTCTTCTTCTATCCTTCCGCGCCGGCAGGCTGGCTCGCAAGGGCGGTCGCAGGTTCGACCAAGTATACCGGGAAAGACATTCGATTCCCAGTTTACCATATAAGCTTCGGTATATTTTCCTGCTGCTATCAGCCTGATGTATTCAGGTACGGGTGTGTGTGCGGGACAAGCATACTGACAATCTACTACCTTGTGGAAGTATTCCGGGTTTTTGTCGTCTGTAGGTTTCAACTATAGTTTATAATTAGGGTATTACAAATGAAAGAAATCATTTACAACAAAAATAGAAATAATTAATAATTATTTAACGCAATTGAGATCGTCAAATACCATGAATTATAATCGGCCATAACCATGTAAACATATAGTCGCGGCTAACTGGATAAATTATAATCAGCCACAACTATACAAAAATATACAGTTGTGGCTGATTAGCTGCGCCTGTATCCAATCCCTTAGAAAGACGCGTTGATCATAAAATCGGCGCTTAATTCATCTCCATTTGCGGTGGTACCGTTGGCAAGGCCATGAAACCATATGGTGTAAACAAAACCTGCATTTACCTTTACGTTGCTAAGGGTGGCCAGCACAGTTGATGTCCCGGCCTTGTGGATTTCGAAGTTATAAAAAACATTGCCGGGGATTGGTACAAAAGTCGAATATCCTTTAAAGGACCTGTTGGAAACCAGCGTTGCACCGCCTTTAACGACGAAGTCAACAGCAGGTGCATCAGCACTTACGTCAACAAAGCGCACTGAAGCATCGCCGCCAGGTGGGGCAACGACTGTATCGGTCAGCAAAACGACTTGTGGCAGGCTTACCGTGTTGGTAAGGAACATGGTGTGGATTGTATTTTCGTTGAAAGAAACAGTATCGGAAAGGATCTGTTTAACGGTAGCGTCGTTAAAAAAAGTCAGTGCAGTTCTCCCTGCCTTGATAGCAAAGTAGCCACTGCTTTCTCCGTAAGAAATGGGCATTTGACTAATTTTGACGTTGTTGATAAACAAGTCTAATGGCGCTTCATCAGGGCAAGCCTGTATGAAACTCAATGCCGCCTGGGGTGTGCTTATATTCGAAGACATTGCTGGTTTTGAACAGGATGAACTTAATAGCATTAACAAACCCACCGCGCAAATGCAAGTCAAAATGCTTGCTGACTGTGTTGTATAGATTTTCATATTACGGGATATTTGACAAACTTATAACTATATAACGAATTTAAATAGAAAACTGCTACACTGCCCCGTGAATTTTTAATCATGATCCATAGCATCGACAAAATAAGGAACACCAAAAAGCCCTCAACTTTTCGCTGAGGGCTTTTGTTTAAACTTTTGTAACGAACAACGGCATCTACAACGCAAACCTGATGACAGAAACCGCGCCTAGACCGGGGCCCTCACTTTTTATTTCAAATGAGCCGGAATGACTTTCAATGATCGTGCGGCAATTATATAATCCAAGTCCTGTTCCATTTTTCTTCGTTGTAAAACCCCTCACAAAAAACAAGTTTGCGGTATTGGCATCAAATCCATGTCCGTTATCGGTAATGATTAATTCAATAACTTCGCCGGCATTGAACATATCAATCGTAATAGTTTTCTCAGGGTTATCAAAATTAATTGCCTCGATACTATTTTTAAGGATATTTAAAATTACCTGCATCAGTTTTGTATGATCACCTTTTATAGTGTAGGTGCCCGGTTTTATATTTACAGTAAATTGTATGCCTTTTTTATCGATCGAAGCAAAAAGCATCGACCGGCAGTCATGTATAATATTCTCAAGGTTAACGGGCTTCCTTTCATGAACGCCCCGATGGCCCTTTACCAATTGCCTTTGAATATTCAATATCTCCTGGATATGAGTTATAATATTTAACAATTCGGTTATTGATTTGTGTATTTCGTCGGCATTACCTGATTGTGTTGATTCAATACCTTCGGTGATGGAAACCAGGGCCCCCGCTTTTTGAGCGCCAATCACACTGGCTATTGCAGTTTGGTGTGTTTTCAAAAAGACAGTTAAGCTTTTTATATTATTGAGATTGTTTTGATCAACAACCCGGTTTATGCGGTTTAGATGCGAGCCAAGCCCAACCATCGCATTACCTATATCATGTAAAAACTCTGAAGCAATTTCAAATTTCCCCTGTGCTATTGCTTTTTCCAGTTCCTGTTCCTTCTGTTTTTCCAGTTGTTTATTGAGCGCTTTCAGGTCTTCGGCCTGTTTGCTCAATTCCTTTGATTGCAGGGACAGATCCTGGTTTAATTTTTTTAGCACCTCATCGTTCTGTTTTCTAACAGTTATATCATGGCCGATGCCCAATAAGCGGATGATCCGCCCACGTTCATCCCTTACAGGTATCTTGGTGGTAAGCAGCCAGCGCATTTTTCCGGACGCATCTAAAAAATATTCTTCCTTATTTATAATTGCGTCACCCGATTTCATTATCCGCATATCATCTTCGTAACCACGTAAGCCGATATCATTATTGAACAGGTCCAGGTCGGTTTTGCCCAATACTTCATCTTCAGATGAACAGCCTATGCACTCAACATCAGCCTTGTTCGCAATAATTTTTCGCCCTTTAATATCCTTCACGTAAATAGTATCCGGTAAATTATCGATCAGCGTCCTCAGCAAGATGCGTTCGCGTTGTATGGCCTCTTCGGCCTTTTTATGCCTGGTTATATCTACATGGGTGCCGATAATGACCGGGTGCAAACTGTCGTGCCCTTCCTGGAAGAGCCTCCCGCGCGACCAAATCCATACCCAGCTGCCATTAAGATGTTTCATCCGGAAATAGCTTTCATAGGTACCCTCAGGTTTTTTTAGATAGGCAACAAACCGCTCCACTGCATTTTCCCGGTCATCCGGATGCAGCAGGTCTGTCCAAATGTCTTTTAAATTGGCATCGCCAGACAGGTCAAAATCGGCTATGTCCCTGCCTAACAGGGAAAAATAGATGTCATTACACCAAAGAAACCCCGTTTTCGAAAAATATTCCCATGCGCCTATGTCCGAAGCACTGATAAATGCTTTATACTGCTCCAATTTTTTAAGCTGCATGCCAGAGGATGCAAAAGTTCCGGGTTCTGTAAGTTGCATATCAATAGTTTCCATTGTGATCTGATGTGTGTTTGAAGGGCGTTTTTTTTCCTGGTACATTTAATTTGATCGAATTAAACTATGCAATATTTATAAAGGAAGGGTTATGGTAAACGTGGCGCCATTATTATTATAAACGGCAATTCTTCCGCCGTGGCCCACTATAAATTGTTTTACTATTGACAAGCCCAGGCCGGTGCCGTTCTTTTTGTGGCTGGTAACAAAAGGCTCGAAAAGTGTCTCGCTGATCTCGGGGGGAATACCGGGGCCATTGTCGGTAATATGGAGCATTACTTCTTTACCCTCTACACGGGCCGAGATAGTAATTATACCATTGGGGGTATTCATATCATGAAGAACATCAATGGCATTGTTTACCAGGTTGATAACCGTTCCCCTCAATTTGCTTTCATCACCGGGTACAACCAGCGTGTCGGGAATGTTTTTGACTATAGTAATATGTTCAATACCGCTCCTTGTTTCAGCCTGTTTAATCGCTTCAGTAACAATTTTATCCACGTTCACTGATACTTTGGTGATCTTGGTCTCCTTAATAAAATCAAGGAAATCATCAAATATCTTTGACGCCTGTTCTGCCGATTCATCAATCAGATCTATCATATCGCTTGTTTCGCCATCCTCGCGCATCAAGCTGGTGATCAGTTTAATGTTTTTTATGGGGGAACGCAGGTCGTGCATAACCATTGCCAATACCTGGCCGACTGCCGAAAGTTTTTCCTTTTGGATAAGCTTTTCATTCAATTCGGCATTACGGATAGCCTGCGCCGCATTTTGTACAAATAGTTTCAGCAGGTACATTTTTTCAGTTTTCAGCCTTTCATGCTTTTTCAGTATGGCGAAAACAGAATAATTATCCATGCGGGCCAACACAAGCTCATCTATTTGTATTACCTCATTCTTTTCAATTTTAATATTTTTTACCCGGGATATTAATTCGTCGAGATTTACTTTTTCTTCGAATGCGCCAATAGAAAGTACTTTTTCGTAAACTAAGCTATCGTGCAGTTTCCCTAACAGGGCCATATCGGTTTCCAGCGAACTGGCCAGTTGGTCGAGTATGTTTTTTAATAACGAGGTAAGCTGGTTGTTATTTAAGCCGATGGAAGAAATTGATTCGATCAATTTTTCCAGGTTGCGCAGCTTGTTATAATCAGCCACAGCCTTGGTTGCTATTTGAATGATCTCTTCGGAGGCATAAGGTTTACAGTGGTAACCTACGTTTTGGCCGGCCTGCTCAACAATTTCTTCTATCGAGCAATCGCTGTAGGCGGTGATGAAAACGATCTCCGCTTTTATATCGTATTTCCTTATCTCGATGGCTGTTTCCAGTCCATTGATCCCCGGCATGCGCATATCTAAAAAGATCACGGCGTAAGGGCGGCCTTCTTCAACCGCTTTGCGCACTTTTTGAATGCCCTCCATGCCATTGGAAGCTTTGTCTACTGTAAAAACAGGGGTATTGCGGACGCGCGGAGCGAGCAATGTGGCAGGTTCATCAAACAAAATGTTAACGGCATTGCTGATATCGTTTTGCTCCTGCGATATGCCCCGCGGAACGAGGATATCTTCAATGTTATCACGCACCATTTCTTCATCGTCTATCACTAAGACAGATGTATTGAGTTCATTCATACTAAAGCTAAAAATAAAGTTGGTATAAAATTGGAACCCTGATACATAGAATATGCCGTATTTCGGATTTGTTTAACTTATACGATAAAAGATTATAATTTGTTATGTCACAATGATATGCAGGGAGAAATATATCTGTGCCGGTTTTTAAAACCGGCGGCAATTTTTTTGTTATCTTCGATTATAATCCGTTGATCATGAAAACAAAAATTGCCATCAGCTTAGCGACAGCTTATCTGCTTACCTTTACAGTTTTATGCGCAACAAACACTTTAACAGTTGCATGTTCATTTATGTATTTGTTTTCGCCCGTTGCAACTGTTATTATGGTTTTAGTTGTGCTGACCGAAAAAGGGTACCATTACCGTGAATTAACCGATGATGAGGAATGGGGTTATCGTGATAAGGACAAAAATAAGCTCAGGTTGTTTTGAGCAACATCAAACCATCAGCGCTACATGCCGGCCTGTGCTTTAAAATAAGGTTTGTAATCGATCAGCCTTTTCAGCAGGGCCTTATTGTCGCTCATTATTTTCGCTTTCAGGGTTGCTGCCGCAGGTAAAATTATAAACCCGTATGGGCTTTTTCTCGCGCCAAGCCACATCGCGCCTGGATTAATTACAACCGGCCCGTCAGCCTGCCCGTCGGGGATATTGCCGATATCCGTATTGGTTATATATGGGGCGTAAAACATATAATGCGGCATATTCATGCTCAAAACATCGTGATGGTCAGGCTTTCCGGGGTATCCGCGCATTACCGGGGCCAGCATGTACGAAATGCCAGTCCTGGCCGGGGCTTTGTAAACCCCTTTCCTGATCCGGTCAATTACTATATTTTTTATTTGCAGGGGCGTGAATTTCCCGGTAGCCCGCATTGCCGCAACATCCATCGAAACGGGAAAAATTGTCCGTGCGCCTTCAGCATCGTAGGCTATGGCAGCAGCATCGTCCTGCCTGAACTCGCCCCATTCCCATTCGGTGCGGGTAACGAAACAGATAAACCCATTGGATCCCTTATGGGCTATATAATAACCTTTTGCAGGATCTAACAAATAAACAGTAGCATTAGGGCGCAGCTGCGGGGGAAGGGCGCTTAACGCGAAGTCGGTCTCCAGGCTAACCGGCATTTTTTCAAGATGCCAATCCCCCTGCTTCTGGGCAAAACTTTGGATGGCTGTAAACAGGATGATAAGGACTAATAAACCTTTCCGGCAAATTTTCGCCGTGCTGATCGAAGCATTCATATTCAGGGGTGTGATGGCCATACTTAATTGTATGTGCTACGCTGCAATAAAGCTATCGATTGGTATTGGATTTAACGGGGGCAACCAATGCCATTTTAAGGTGGCTTTTGTGCCAGTTTGGACTACTGTCGAAATAACGCTCTCAAAAAAACAGATTTGATAATCTCCAAAAATAAATGGAAATTGCCCGTAGGATTGCGCTGAATGCCAACCTCCCTTCATTTTTATACCAATTTTAAATCGCACCAAAAGCCCAGTTAAATAACCTGATGGAAAACAAGGGAACCGTTAATAACGGCGAAGCCAGCACACTGTACCGCAATTATGTGCTGGGCATGCTTACGCTGGTGTACGTCTTCAACTTTATCGACCGGCAGCTGCTTGTTATCCTGCAGGAATCTATAAAGAAAGAATTACACCTTTCCGATACCCAGCTTGGCCTGCTCACAGGGTTTACGTTTGCTGTATTTTATGTCACGCTCGGCATCCCTATTGCCCGCTTTGCCGACAAAGGCAGCCGCCGCAATACCGTTGCCGTTTCCCTGGGCCTGTGGAGTATTATGACTGCCTGCTCGGGCCTGGCGCGCAATTTTTTCCAGCTGCTGCTGGCCCGCATTGGCGTAGGGGTTGGCGAAGCAGGCGGAAGCCCCCCCGCACACGCCATGATCTCCGATTACTTCCCGCCCGAAAAGCGGTCGACGGCGCTTTCGATCTATTCAACGGGCATTTATATAGGGGTAATGATAGGGTTTTTAATGGGCGGGTATTTAAACCAGCACCTGGGCTGGCGCATGGCGTTTTTTGTTTTGGGCATACCCGGCATCATTTTCTCGCTGCTGTTTTACGCCACGGTTAAAGAGCCGCGAAGGGGCGCCACCGATGCCGCCACAGTTGCCACCGCACCATATTCCATGGGCGAAGTGTTAAAAGTGCTGTATTCCAGCAAAACCTTTGTTTCGCTGGCATTTGGCTCGGCGTTGAACGTGTTTTGTCTTTATGGCCTGTTGAATTGGGCGCCGTCCCTCCTGCAAAGGCTGCATGGTTTAACCCCCGGACAAACAGGCGCTTTGCTTGGCCCCATATTAGGCATTGGCGGCGGGGTCGGCTCATTTATGGGCGGCTGGCTTACCGATCATTTCGGCAAAAAGGATAAAAGCTGGTACCTCAAAGTGCCCGGTTATGCCATCATGCTCTCCATACCCTGCGCGGCAGGCGCCATATTCCTGCCGGATACTTATCTCTGCGTGGCTTGTTTAGGCCTGGTTGCCCTGCTGCAAGGCACTTATCTTGGCCCAGCGCTTGCCGTAAGCCACAGCCTCGTACCGGCTTCCATGCGGGCGCTCACCTCCGCTGTTTTTTTCATGGTCATCAACCTTATCGGTTTAGGTTTCGGGCCGTTGGTTGTCGGCATGGTGAGCGATTTGCTTAAGCCCGCTTTGGGGCCCGAATCCCTGCGATGGGCCATGTCGATCACCTTAGTGGTGGGATTTGCCTCAGTGGCGATGCTTTTTAGTACGGCGAAGAAATTTGTAAAGGAGGTGGGTTAATATTCGCCTCACCCCAACCCTCTCCAAAGGAGAGGGAGTTAAAAACGTTAAATTACTTGCCGTTCAAAGTCCTCTCCTTTGGAGAGGATTTAGGTGAGGCAACTTTCCTAACTTAAATAATTTACTATTTTTGATCATCCAATTAAAAAACCATGAATCGCTATCTCATCCCCCTCATCATCCTCTTCGCGTTTATTGCTTTCGCGACGCCTGCACATGCACAATCAAAAGTATTAATGGAAGCCCCGCCCGCTGCCGGCGGATTTTCCGCTGCCCGGCTGGCCCGGCTCGATTCGGGGATGAACGCCTGGGTGCAGCAAAAATGGGTGAACGGCTCGGCGGTGCTCATTGTTGATATTCCGGGGATGTTGACCACCTGATTCCGTGGCAAAGTGACCAGGCAATTAGCTGGCGAACGATAGCAGCGAGAGCTGTAAAAGCGTTTTCAAAGTTAGTTATTAAAAGTGGTTATTGATAACTGACTTCTTTA
>CAIPFE010000024.1 GCA_903864275.1 uncultured Mucilaginibacter sp. | reverse complement strand
TAGATATGGAATTGTTTTCGTTGGCAAAACTTGTCGGGATATTGGCATGCCCCGAAAAATCGGTCTTGAAGTAGGTATCTACTGAACCGCTGATGACCAGTGGGGCATCGCCGGTTGTTTTAATGGTATCCTGCGCTCTTGAGGATAAACAGAAAGCGGACACTGTGAATATTAAAAGTAAAAATCTTTTTTTCATGATAATGATTGATTGAAGTTTGTTAATAGTAGTTTTTGGTTGATTGAATTGTATAAATTAAAACATAAGAAATCCCTAACTGGATCGAATTAAAGTTTGATCCGGCAAAATCCTGATAAAATTTGTTAGTAGTAAAGAACCCTTGTGCGGTTGATTAAAGCGGATGGTAGTAGCAGAAATTAAGCTGACCAACCACACAAGGGTAAATAGATTAATGAATATATTAAGCTGTAACCTTACTGCCTTTTTCAAACAGGCCGGTTAGGCTAACATCACCATCTTCGTAATCATAAGCTGAAGCGCCGTGATCGAACATGTCCAGACCGCCCGGACCTGTTTCGCCTTTTGCTTCAACACGCAGTTTCCAAGGATGAGGCAACATCATAATAAGTTTCATCATAATCCAGGTAACTGAAAACACTGCAATAGCGATTGTAAAAGTACCTATAGCCTGGGCCTGTAATACAGTGGTGCCACCGCCGTAAAATAAACCCGTTACTAAATTTGGTGCAGTATTATCAGCGCCATAAGCGCCGGTAACGCCAAATTGGCCGGATGCAAATAAGCCTAATGAAAGTGTTCCCCATATTCCGCAAAAGCCGTGTACAGGAACAGCGCCGATCGGATCGTCGATACGTAAATATTCAAGCAATTTAACACCTGCAAATACCACAAAACCAGCAACACCACCTAAGATAGTTGCGCCCAGGGGGCTAACCCAATAACAGGGGCAGGTAATAGCAACCAAGCCGGCAAGGAACCCGTTAACTGTAAAACCTAAATCGAATTTACCTTTAGTTGATCCCCACCATAAAGCGGCCATCATAGCGGTAAAGCCGCCGCCGCACGCTGCGAGGGTAGTATTGGTAGCAACACGGCCTATGCCGATGGCGTCCATTGCCGAAAGTGTACTGCCAGGGTTAAAACCATACCAGCCAAACCATAATATAAACCCGCCTACGGCTGCCATTGGTAAATTATGCCCCGGTGGCATACCGCCGCCATCGCGTGCAAAGACCCGCCCAATACGGGGCCCCAGTACTACTGCGCCTGCCAGCGAAGCCATACCTCCGATTGTATGTACTACGGTCGATCCCGCAAAATCACGGAAACCCTGTCCTAAGCTTGTGTAAAAATGTCCGGCTGAACCCATTAAAGCAAGCCAGCCATCAGGGCCCCATGCCCAGTGACCGATAATTGGATAAATAAAGCCGGTGATGCCAATACTGTAAACAATATCGCCACGGAAACCGGTACGGCCAATCATCGCGCCTGAAACAACCGTTGAACAGGTATCAGCAAATGCATACTGGAATATCCAGTGCGCGATTACCGGAACACCCTGGCCTGGATACAGATCAGGAGTACCCTGCAGGAAAAACCAGTGATAACCTATAAATCCGTTACCGCTGCTAAACATAAACGCATAACCAATGGCGTAAAACAATATCCCGCAAAGGCAGGTATCAAAAATACACTCCATCAAAATGTTTACTGTTTCGCGTTTGCGGGCAAAGCCAATTTCAAGCATTACAAAGCCAGCCTGCATCGCAAATACCAAAAACGCAGCAACAAGTGTCCAAACTGTATCAATTGAATTCATCATTGATGTCTCCAGGTCAGTTGGTTTTGGCGGCGCGGCTGCTGCAGCATGTGCCGATGTCCCAAATAATCCGGGGATTGTCATGATTGCTAATACGATAAGCCCCAGGCCTATCATTTTTCCCGCAAAAACGGTCGCACCCAGCGCCCATTTGTCGCGCGTCAGTTGTCGGACTGAACTGAGCAGGTTGAACTTTGTAGAGTTTACTTTCATTGTTTGTTTAGTTTAATTTAGTTTGATTGATATTATTTTTGTTTGATTTCGTTATTTAAATCGCTTTTAAATTTTCTTAACAAGTTTCATGATGATATTTTACCATTACACCATGTTTTTTTATGAATAATTTAATAATTACAGCCTTTTTATAAATATTTCTCTAAAAATATGGATGAATTTTAATAAATCCAAATTTTTAGAGAAAAAATTAACAATAAAAATCAAATTTTTATAATAATAGTAAAAAATGATAAAAAAACAGGTCATTTTTTGAGTTTTTTGTAATTGGAAAAAATAGTTGCCAAATTTATTGTCGTTATCTCGCAAATTATTCGACTATTATGCGATAAAAGAGCAAATTCTATAAAATTTACACAGTAAAACAGGCATATTACTCATCTAACGTCATTTTACGAACTAAATACAAGCATAAAACGTCATTTAGTTGTTAATATCTCTCAAAATGTTGAAAAAAATGGAAATTATTTTATATTCGATAAAAACCCTACATAATATAAAGTATAGTTCTTATTTTGGTCTCCAACCTTTTAATAAATTCATTTCATGGCTAACATCCGGTTCCAGGCGTTACAGGCAGTATTGACAAGGGCAATCCCCGAGGTTAAAATTCCTTTTCCAAAGATTTCAGATTTCTTTGCTGCCAATGTTTTCGATAAAAAGAAAATGAAAGAATATCTTTCAACAGAAGCCTACCAGGGTATTGTCAATTCGATTGAAAAGGGTGAACCAATTCCGCGCGACCTCGCTGAGCAGGTTGCATCGGCCATGCGGTCGTGGGCGATGGGTAAAGGTGCTACGCACTATACGCATTGGTTTCAGCCGCTGACAGGCTCGACAGCCGAAAAGCATGATGCATTTTTTGAGCCCACCGCCGATGGCGCCGCCATTGAAAAGTTTTCGGGTGATGCCCTGGCCCAGCAGGAGCCTGATGCATCGAGTTTCCCGAGTGGCGGCATCCGCAATACCTTTGAAGCAAGGGGTTATACTGCCTGGGACCCTTCGTCACCGGCCTTTATTATGGCCCGTACGTTATGCATCCCGACTGTTTTTGTTTCGTACACAGGCGAGGCGCTTGATTATAAAGTTCCCTTATTAAAGGCTTTAAGCGCTTTGGATAAAGCGGCTGTGGACGTTTGCCACTATTTTGATAAAGGGATTGAAAAAGTCAATGCTTCATTAGGTATTGAACAAGAGTATTTTTTGGTGGACATTGCTTTATTTAATGCACGGCCAGACTTGTATTTAACAGGCCGTACGCTTTTCGGGCATATATCTGCAAAAAACCAGCAATTGGAGGATCATTATTTTGGGTCGATCCCCGAAAGGGTATATGCATTTATGCAGGATATGGAAACTGAGGCCTTATTATTAGGTATCCCCTTAAAAACCCGGCACAATGAAGTGGCGCCTTCACAATTTGAGTGCGCCCCCGTTTACGAAGAGATCAACCTGGCCATTGATCACAACCAGTTATTAATGGACCTGATGGATAAAGTTGCCAAGCGCCACAATTTTAAGGTGTTACTGCACGAAAAACCTTATGCAGGTATCAACGGTTCGGGCAAGCACAATAACTGGTCAATGATCACCAATACAGGTAAAAACCTGCTATCGCCGGGCAAAACGCCAAAAAATAACCTTATGTTCCTTGCTTTCTTTGTAAATACCATCAAAGCAGTTTACGAACATGCAGACTTGTTGAGGGCTTCCATCGCATCGGTTAACAACGATCATCGGCTAGGCGCCAACGAAGCGCCTCCGGCAATTATTTCTATATTTTTAGGCAGCCAGCTGAGTGATGTGCTCGATGAAATAGAAACTTCAAGGATCAGTAAAAAAATAAAAGACGATGCCTTATTATGGCAGGGCATCCCAAAGATCCCGCAGATATTAAAAGATAACACCGACCGTAACCGTACCTCGCCTTTTGCCTTTACCGGAAATAAATTTGAATTGCGTGCGGTTGGCTCATCCCAAAATTCTGCAAGCCCCATGACCATATTGAACCTTATTGTGGCTGATCAGTTGAAAAAGTTTAAGTACGATGTAGATAAACTTATAAAAAAGGGCGAAAAGAAAGATGTTGCACTTCTGATCATCATAAAAAAATATATTAAGGAATCGAAAAGCATCCGTTTTGAGGGAAATGGCTACAGTGAAGAATGGGAAAAAGAAGCTGCTGCCAGGGGATTACCCAATATAAAAACCACCCCCAGGGCGCTTGATGCATTATTGTCGGATAAATCAGCATTGTTATTTGCAGAAACAACAGTATTCACGGAACGCGAGGTACATGCCCGCCACGAAATTTTATTAGACAGCTTCTATAAGAAGCTGCAAATAGAGGCGCGGGTTATCGGAGAGCTTGGTATTAATATTATCCTGCCGGCAGCGCTGGCGTACCAAAGCAATCTTGTTGAAAATGTCAGGGGGTTAAAGGAGCTCGGCTTAAGCGAAGACACCTACATAGCACAATTAGCCATTATCAATAAGATCGCCGAACACGTCAATTTTATTAAATCGAATATCGATGACCTGGTGGCAGCCCGTAAGAAAGCAAATAACATCGAGGACCTGCGCGAAAAGGCAATTGATTACGACGAAAAAGTAAAACCATTTTTCCCTGCGATACGATATCATGTTGATAAGCTGGAGCAATTAGTGGACGATTCATTGTGGCCGCTGCCCAAATTCAGGGAGCTGTTGTTTATAAAATAATACATTGATTTTGGCTAACCAGCCTGGCGGAATTTGGCTAAAGCCTACTTTCTCAGTTGTTTATTATCCGTTGGCTGAAGCCAACGGCAATGAACAATAAACAATATATCAATTCATTGCCGTCCGCTTTAGCGGGCGGTATCTTTACAAGGGAATAAGGGCTTTAGCCAAAATGCCGGATCATGCACGCATGCTTGTGTAAGACAAACTTTTCTAATTCAAGGATTAATTTGCGGTTCCACCTGTTCGGTTAGCTCCGTTTCAGCTACTGTAGTCAGGTCTTTAATATACTGAACTTTAAGATGATCATAAAGCGAATGTTTGTCAATCAGCACTGACACCAGGCTGGCAAGCATCCCCGCCAATATCAGGTGAAAGATCACATTGTGGCGGTCGGTCATTTCCAATACCAGTATTACAGAAGTAAACGGCGAACGGGTAACGCCCGTTAAAAAGCCCACCATCCCCGATAAAATAAGCATGTTAGTATCAATATCCGATACTTTAAACCAGCTTGCCACTAACGACCCTACACTTGCACCTGCCCCAAGCGCCGGGGCAAATATACCGCCGGCTGCACCGGTTGTGAACGAGAACAGCGGGCCGCCTATCCTTAATATAGGGGTGTACCAATGCACGTATTTGGCAGAAGTAAATAAAGTTGTCTGCATAATTTGCTTACCCGAGCCCAAAACCTCCGTATTGACAAAAATCGCCAGGAAAACCATAGCAAGGGCACACCCGATAACATAAAGCACATGCTGATATTTGAACTTAAATCTAGCTTTTAGCTTAAATATGAAAAGTATTAATTTCGACATCCCGCTGCCTGCAAGCCCGGCGATTATAGCTACCAGCGCCACGCCAAAAAAAATGGATGCTGAAAGGCCGTCGAGTTTAGGGTAACCGAGATATAAATAAGGCCCCAATAAAGCCTGGGCCGATAAACCAGCGATAATAACCGACGAAAAAATTGCGGTTTTATAGTAACTAAAATGTGTTTTTGTGAGTTCCTCGATTGCAAATACGATACCCCCCAGCGGCGTATTAAATGCCGCTGCCAATCCTGCCGCTGCCCCGGTTACCATCATATTCCGTTTGGCGATCTTTGGCCACCATTTAGGCAATAACTGGTAAACGATTTTATATACCGATGCCGCGATTTGAATAGTGGGGCCCTCGCGGCCTATGGCGCCCCCGCCAAGCGCCATAACCAGGCTCGATAATACCTTTATAAATATGATGCGAAAACCTAAAAGCCTGTCAACTATCGAATTTGTTTTTGGGGATGATATTTGTATGGCAGCCATCACTTGCGGTATGCCGCTGCCTCGTGCGTAGGGCGAAAAACGCTGCACCACCCACCAGGCCAAAATAAAACAGGCAGGCGACAAAATAAACAGCAGCCATACATTGTATTTCATAACCATCGCGGTCAGGTCTTCGGCGCCAACGAAAAGTTTTGTATACAACACAGCCAGCAGCCCTGTAATGATAGACGCTATCCAAAAGGGAATAGCTTGTAGCGCATTCTTTTTTAAGTTTTCGTTACGTATCCTGTCGAATGATCTTTTTAACTGAAGCCTGAGCCAGGGGATTATTTTGTTCATGGGTAGCGGTGAGTCCATGGTCGATAGTCCATAGACCATGGTAAAAATTAATTTGTAGATAGACCGCAATAAAGCAGTCCAATCTGTTTAATATGATCCGTTTGGGCCATGGACCATGGACTATCGACCATGGACTTTTCCAAGACCTATGAACTATGAACAACGAACTACTATATTTGTCCATGATTTCTTCGCAAAGGTATGATAAAAGGGGCGTTTCCGCCTCAAAGAATGATGTTCATAATGCCATAAAAAACATTGATAAAGGGATTTTTCCTAAAGCCTTCTGCAAAATAATACCCGATATTTTAACAAACGACCCGCTTTACTGCAATATTATGCATGCCGACGGGGCAGGCACAAAATCATCATTGGCCTACACGTACTGGAAAGAAACCGGCGACATTTCTGTTTGGCGCGGCATAGCCCAGGATGCGATCATCATGAACCTCGACGACCTGCTTTGCGTGGGCGCTACCGATAATATCCTTTTATCCTCAACCATCGGCAGGAATAAAAATTTGATCCCCGGCGAAGTTATTGCCGCTATTATCAACGGCACCGAAGAGATACTTGCGGAACTAAGGGCCGCTGGAATCGGCATATACTCAACCGGTGGTGAAACAGCAGATGTTGGCGACCTGGTACGAACCATTATTGTGGATTCCACCGTTACCTGCCGAATGAAGAGGGCTGATGTAATATCAAACCATAATATAAAACCTGTTGACGTTATTGTCGGGCTGGCTTCTTACGGCCAGGCCAATTATGAAAGCGAATACAATGGCGGAATGGGCTCAAACGGGCTTACTTCTGCCAGGCACGATGTATTTAATAAAACAATAGCTGAAAAATATCCCGAAAGTTATGATGCTGCCATACCTTATGAACTTATATTTTCGGGCAGTAAAAATCTTACCGACCCGATTGCGATAGGCAATGATCAATTTGTTACCGCCGGTAAACTGGTATTATCCCCAACCCGCACCTATGCCCCAATTATTAAGGCCATATTGGATAATCACCGGCAGCAAATACATGGCATGGTGCATTGCAGCGGCGGCGCGCAAACCAAAGTGCTTCATTTTATTGATAACCTGCATATTATAAAAGACAACCTGTTCCCCGTGCCGCCTTTATTTAATCTGATACAGGAGGAGTCAAAAACAAGCTGGCACGAAATGTATAAAGTATTCAATATGGGCCACCGGATGGAATTGTACGTTCCGGAAGAAATTTCAGATGACCTGATAAAAATCTCGAAAAGCTTTGACGTTGATGCCCGGGTAATAGGGCATGTGGAGCCCGCTGATAAAAAGCAGGTTACTATTAAATCGGAGTTTGGTGAGTTTGTGTATCACTAAAATTATTCATGCATACTGCAAAGTCATGTATGTGTAATGAGAAAGGGTTAATTTTAGCATTTGCTACCTTTTACTTAACTTTGCAGCCACATTCAAAACCCCGTTTGCTTAATGATCAAAAAGCTGAACTTAAACACTTTGTTTCCGTTAAACAGGCTTAAAAATTCAAAACGCAACACATCATTTTATTAAAACATCATCATCAAAAATATGAATTACGATTTAATTGTTATAGGTTCAGGGCCAGGCGGTTATGTAGCTGCTATCCGTGCTTCGCAGTTGGGTTTAAAAACCGCTATAGTTGAAAGAGAATCACTGGGCGGCATTTGCCTTAACTGGGGCTGTATCCCAACCAAAGCATTATTAAAAAGCGCCGAAGTATTTGAATACATCAATCATGCTGCCGATTTTGGTATAAAAGTAGGCAGCAGCGAAGTTGATTTTGAAGCGACAATAAAAAGGAGCCGCCTGGTTGCCGATGGCATGAGTAAAGGAGTTCAGTTTTTGATGAAAAAAAATAAGATCGATGTAATAACCGGTACAGGCAAATTAAAAGGCAAAGGCGTTGTTGAGGTAGCCTCCAATAATGGTGAAGTAAAGCAGTTTGAGGCAAAACATATAATTTTAGCCACGGGCGGACGTTCGCGCGAATTGCCAAACCTGAAACAGGATAATAAGAAAGTGATTGGTTACCGCCAGGCGATGGTGCTGCCTAAAAAACCCGGATCGATGGTTGTAGTTGGATCGGGTGCTATAGGGATTGAATTTGCTTATTTATACAATGCCTTCGGAACCAAAGTTACTGTGGTTGAATTTTTAGATAATATAGTGCCGCTTGAGGATGAAGAGATTTCAAAACAACTGGCCCGGATCCTTAAAAAACAGGGGATCACGATTATGACCGCTTCAAACGTGGAATCGGTTGACACCAGCGGCGACCTTTGCAAAGTACAGGTAAAAACTGCCACCGGGACCGAAATACTGGAGGCCGAAGTTGTATTGTCGGCTGTAGGGATTTCCACCAATATCGAAGGTATAGGCCTCGAAGAAACTGGTGTAAAAACCGACCGGGGCAAAGTTGTTGTTGATGATTTTTACCGCACCAATGTTGAAGGTGTTTACGCAATCGGCGACATTGTAAAAGGCCAGGCGCTGGCACACGTGGCTTCGGCGGAAGGCATTACCTGTGTTGAAAAAATTGCAGGTCTAACTCCGCACCCGATAGATTATAATAATATCCCGGCATGTACCTATTGCTCGCCCGAAATTGCTTCGGTTGGCTATACTGAAAAAGCGGCAAAAGAAGCGGGTTATGAAGTTAAAGTAGGTAAATTCCCGTTCTCGGCCTCCGGTAAAGCAAGCGCGGCAGGGGCCAAAGAAGGCTTTGTAAAATTGATATTCGACGCTAAATACGGAGAGTTTTTAGGTGCGCACATGATAGGTCATAATGTTACCGAAATGCTTGCCGAATGTGTTGTCGCGCGTAAACTGGAAGCCACAGGCCACGAAATGATTAAATCCATCCACCCACACCCAACTATGAGCGAAGCCATTATGGAAGCTGCCGCTGATGCCTATGGGGAGGTGATACATTTGTAGGTTTTTAGTCCATGGACCATAGTCCATAGTTTTTTGATACGAAAATTGTCCATGGACTATAGACTATGGTCCATGGACCAATTTCAAAAACAAATCCCACAAAACAATACCTGCAGATACTACAATATTAAAGGAGTGCTTGGTGCCGAATTGAGGTATTTCGATACATCCATCAATATTTTTCATCACTTCATCGCTTACGCCATTTACTTCGTTCCCGAATATTAACGCATATTTATCACCTTTCGTTGTATTAAAGTTTTGCAGCATGGTGCTGTTTTCGGCTTGTTCAACAGCAATTATGCGATAGCCATCCTTGCGTAATTGTTCAATGGCCTGTAGTGGATCCGCAAAATATTCCCAGTTGATAGATTGCGTGGCGCCGAGCGCGGTTTTTTCAATTTCACGATGCGGGGGCTGGGCGGTTATGCCGCATAAAACTATCTTTTCAACCGCAAAACCATCAGCTGTACGAAAAATGGAGCCGATGTTATGCATACTGCGTACATTATCCAGTACAACTGCAACAGCCATTTTCTCGCCCGCTTTAAATTCAGCAACGGAAGCGCGGTTTAATTCGTCGAGCTTTAATTTACGCATGTTCTTTTGAGCAGAGAGCTTAAAGCAAAAAGCTGAAAGCCCTTATTTGTTAGAAAGGCACATTTATTAATTAAACATTTATCTTCCTTGAGCCGCTTTTTCAGCGTTTCGTGTAAAATCTCAACTGCAAACTGCTACTGCAAACTGCCAACTTTACTCAACTCCCCCACCCCATCGCCAATCAATGAACTGTAAACTGATGGCGCATAGCCCATCATATCGGTATAATATTCAATTACATTTTTACTGAAACTATCAAAAGCAGCTTCCTTAACAAGAGCTATGGCACAACCGCCAAATCCCGCGCCAGTCATGCGGGCGCCAGCGACATTAGCATTTGTTTTACTGTATTCAATAATGGTATCTAATTCTTTACCGCTAACTTCATAAAGATCGCGTAACGAGTCATGCGAAGCATACATCAGGCGGCCAAATTCAGCCAGATCATTATTACTGAGCGCTGCAGCCGCTAATTTAACACGGTCGTTCTCCTCAATCACATGTTGAGCGCGTTTAAATAATACTTTATCAGTAATTAGGTGGCTGTGTTTGTTAAAAGTCGCAGTATCAATATCACAGAGGTACTTAATATCCAGTTCCTGCTTTAATATCGTTAGAGCGGCCTGGCATTCCTGCACCCGTTCGTTGTATTTTGATTCGGCCAGTTTGCGGGGTTTATTGGTATTTATAATCGCTAAAATATATTCGCCAAGGTTGCTATCCACGGCCTGGTAGTCGAGCGTATCGCAATTCAGCATCAGTGCTTTATTTTTTTCGCCGAAAGCAACAGCAAACTGGTCCATTATTCCGCAGTTTACACCTATAAAATTATTTTCTACCGATTTTGATAATTTCACCAGGTCGAGCTTCGAATAGCCGGCACCCAGTAGCTCATTTAGTGCAAACGCGGTTACTATCTCAATTGAAGCCGAAGATGAAAGGCCTGACCCTATCGGTATATCGCCATAAAAAAGCATGTCAATTCCTCGTAGCTGGTGCCCGTCCTTTAAAAAATATTCAATAACGCCAAGCGGATAATTGAACCAGCTATCTCCTGTTTTAACATAGTTGGATTGTAAGGTAATATCCAATTTGTCTTCAAAATTCAAACTTCGGAACCTGAAGAGGTTATCATCGTTGGGCGACACCAGCAAGTAAGTACCGAATGTAATTGCGCAGGGCATGACCAGGCCCCCATTGTAATCAATATGTTCCCCAATAAGATTTACGCGCCCAGGAGAAAAAAAGGCATTTTCAGGTTCTTTTTTAAATTTTGCATTGAACTCTTTGTATAACATGTTCTTCATTTGAATAATCTTAAATGGCTGCGAAAAACAAATATTAGGAAAAAATGTAAAATCTACATTTATTTTTCTCGTTATTTTTTGGCTGCCCTATAAACCTTCCAATAATTTATAAAATAACCGCTTTTTCTGTTAAGTAATGAAATTATTATAAATGGTATCACTAAATTTCCCGATCTTTTGCAAATTAACCGTAAATCGAAAAAATATATTTGGAAATGAATCAATATATTATTACAGCTCATGATTACACCGATGCCGGAGCCTGGGAACGCCGGATGAAAGTACGCCCGGCCCATTTGGAAGGGGCTAATAAATTAAAGGAAAATGGTAACTTCATTATGGGAGGCGCGTTTCTCAATGAACAAGACCAAATGATTGGCTCAGTGATGGTCATGCAGTTTGAAACCAATGCGGAACTGGAAACCTGGAAACTAAATGAGCCATACATCACCCAAAAAATATGGGAATCATTCACAATAAAACCTTTTAAAGTGGCCAGTGTGGGTTAACTCCTTCGGCACAATTCTAATTTCGGCTTAGCTTTAAAATCAGCAGGACTCATTTATTATTCATATCCATAAATCCCGTATTTTATCGCCAAGTATTTACAATATTAAAATTTGGTTATTAAATTATAAAGTGTTTACTTAAAGGCTTGTATTTCAACCGATCTCTTATGATGAGAAAACTATCGTTGTTGCTTTTTCTTTTTACCGCTCTGCAATATGGCAAAGCCCAATCCCCTCAATTAAAATTCGACCATTTTACCATTAAAGACGGGCTGCCACACGAAGACTGTACATTTGTTAAGCAGGATGACCACGGGTATTTGTGGATAGGAACGTTAAATGGCCTTGTACGTTATGATGGCTATAAGTTCAAAGTTTACCCGCTTCTGACTGGCAATGGTTCATTTATACCCCCCTGTGTTGTAATAAGCATGGTAACCGATGAAAATAAAAACCTTTGGTTCAGTACGGTAGGGAACGGCCTTTTCAGGTATGACCGTTTATCCGATAGTTTCACGCAGTTCAAATATTCACATGCCTCCGGTAAAAACAATAATGTATACCAATATTTACAATTTGTGGACCAGGCTGGAAATTTGTGGGGGTTTGACGGAACAGTTGGTAATGATGAAGCCCGGGTTGTTAAGTTCGATCAGAAAAACAAGCATTTTACGCTATACGGTGACGATCAAAAAATTCCGGGCTTTTTGAAACTGAGTACTGACATTCGTAAACCTGGCAATGTACTTTTCCAATCCCCGTCACGCGGCCATTCGATATGGCTTGGTACCAATAGCGGTTTATGGATATACAATGAAAAGATAAAAACTTTTAGTGCCTACCTGGCTTCAAAAGATTCATCAAAACAAAAAAGCGTTGAGAATATATATGAAGCGCCGTCGGAGCCGGGCATTTTATGGTTGACTGTATATGACCGTGGTTCAAATCGATACCATATTGAGCGGTTGAATACAAGTGATAAAACCTTTAAAGATTATGTGCGAGATACAAATCCGGAGTTATCAGCCTCCAATGATACTGTTACCAATGTTTATGAAGACAGAAAGCACAGGCTTTGGTTCGGCACAGAAAAAGGATTGCTTTTTTTTAACCGAAAAACTAAACATTTTGTAAATTTTTTACCGGCAGACACTGGCGGGGTAGCCGGCCAAAACCGAATTTACAACATAACTGAAGCAAAAAATGGTGCATTATGGCTGATTACCAGCAGGGGCTTGTTAAATTTTGACCCGGAGACCCATCATTTTCAGCGCTATGCCGCAGACGCCGACGACCCCGGCGCTTTGAATTCGAATAACGTAAATTGTCTTCTTTCAGACCGTTCAGGTACACTTTGGGCCGGGACTTATTACCACGGGCTGGATAAACTTAATACACTCAGCACTGTTTTTGGAACCTATACCAGAAATTATTTAAAGCCAGGGGGTTATCCCGGCGGTACCACGCAACAAGTGTCTGTTACCTATGACCACAATATTTTATTTACTACTGAGCGGGGCATATATAAATGGAGTACCGAAAGTGATGTGTTTACACCCGTTTATAAATTAAAGAAATCGGATCCGAAACTCGGGGCAATAGCCGCCGGAATCGATACTATGGTTTACTTTTGCGATAGCAGCGGATTTAAGGTGTTTAACCCTTTGCTGGATCGGCTGCAAAGCTACAAGGCGGATACGAACGATTACTCGTCGATTGGCAGTAATAACATAAATTACATACTGCAGGACCATACGGGTTTAGTTTGGATAGCTACGAATGATAGAGGCATGTGTTCATTCGACCCTTCAACCCATATTTTTTCCAGGTATCCTTTTATCGCCAACGACGGAACCAGGGAGAGCGGCAATAAGCTTGACGACAAAAAGGCATTGACCATTTATGAAGACAGGAAGGGCACTATTTGGGTAGGCACAAATTTGGGAGGCTTAAACAGTTTTGACCGGAAAACCGGCCAGTTTTATTCGTACTTACTTTATAGCAAACAGCATATATTTGGCATAACCAGTATTATTGAGGACTATGCGGGTCATTTATGGGTAGGTACCCACTCGTTTGGTTTATTTGAATTCGACCGCAAAACGGATCAGTATATAAAGCATATCGACGAGAGCAACGGGCTGCTATTTAATAATGTTGCCGGCATAAGTAAAGACGATAAAGGTTTTTTATGGATCAGTTCGGCCAAGGGACTGACGCGCCTTGATCCGCGTAAAATGTCTTTTAAAACATTTCCGATTAACAACATTTTGCCCGGAGAAACGATTAGTCAATCTTTCCATAATCTTGCTGCGGTAAAAGGCAAGATCGTGATAGGGCTTGAAAACGGAATTACAGCATTTGATCCCGCACTCCTTTCCGAAGGTGACAATCATCCTCCGTCTGTAAATATTGAAACTGTAAGTTACAGCGAAGCAGGTTCGGGATCTGACAGTGTAATAATGCCTGTTATCAATGGGCTGGATAAATTAAGACTTGCCTGGGACCAAAACCGCATTACTTTCGATTGTGCAGCAGTTCATTTGGCCAATCCGGCGCAAATAAATACGCTTATTTATTGGAGGGTTTTGACAAGCAATGGGTAATGGCCGGAACCAAACGTCATATTACGTACAATAATTTATTGCCGGGTACATATACCTTCAGGGTAAAAGCTGCCAACAGCGATGGTGTATGGAACAATGAAGGAGCCAGCTTTACCATTGTTATAGGAGTGCCCTGGTGGCATAGCCTGTGGATAAAGGTACTTTACGTTATATTGGCCCTCGGCGCAATTTTTGCTTTTGCGGCTATCCGTTCGCTGAAAATCTCGTATGATAAACGCAAATTGGAGCACCGGGTAAATGTCCGGAACGAGGAAGTAATACAACAAAAACATGAAATAGAGACCCAGCGCGATCATCTTGAAAAAACAATCAGCGAATTAAAATTAGCGCAGAGCCAGCTCATTCATAGTGCAAAAATGACCTCATTAGGCGAACTTACCGCCGGGATAGCCCATGAGATACAGGGCCCGCTCAATTTTGTGAACAACTTTGCTGAAGTGAACCAGCAAATGATCGACGAGCTAAAAAAAGAGCTAAAAAAAGGCAAAGTTGACGACGCCCTATCCATTGCGGATGATGTCCAACAAAATGAGGAAAAGATCAGTCATCACGGTAAACGTGCCGATTTTATTGTAAAAGGGATGCTGGACCATTCACGCAGTAAATCCGAGCGGAAAGCAGCCAGTATAAATGTATTGGCTGATGAGTTTCTTAAACTTTCCTTCCATGTGCTGCGGGCCAAAGACAAATCGTTCAATGCCGAAACGATCACGCGTTTTGACCCGAACCTTCCAAAAATAAAAATTGTGCAGCAGGATATTGGCCGCGTATTCCTCAACCTGTTTAACAACGCATTTTACTCGGTAAATCAAAAGCGAAAAACTGCAGGGAAGACTTATGATCCTGAAGTAATGGTTACCACTTATTTTGAAGAGGGGCAAATAATCATTAAGGTGAAAGACAACGGGGCCGGCATACCTGAAGACATTAAATACAAGATCATGCAACCCTTCTTTACCACCAAACTAAACGGAGAAGGCGTAGGTTTAGGACTCTCATTAACTTCTGAAACCGTGAAAGAGCATGGCGGGAGCATAACATTTGATAGCATTGAGGGCGAGGGGGCTGAATTTGTTGTTTCGCTGCCTGTTGGCTGAAGCCGGTGAAAGTACTTGGTCGTAAGTTCTAAATAAAGAAAGGAACGCAATTCAACTTCCGATAGCTACCGGGATGATTCCTGGCGCCGACAGTTATCCGGACGGCCGCCGACTTAACAATAGGTATTGCACTGCCGTCAAAATAAGAGGAAACGCATACATCTGTAGTCACCAGGTTGGTTTTCATGTTATTTAATATATCTTTATGTATTAAATATTCAACCCATCCCTGATTATGAAACGATGCCTGTTGCCTTTCGTAGCAGCCTTGCTTTTTGTGTCATCCAGTATTTTCGCCGCAGTAACGGCAGATACCCTTATAACCATTAACAGCCTGCCTGCAAATGGGTACTTACTGGATAAAGGATGGAAATTCTATCCGGGAGATGACCCTGCCTTTTCCCGCCGCGATTACGATGATAAAAACTGGCAGCCCATTGATCCGTCATTACGCATACCGCAACTGCCAATGACTGCCCGGCAGGGTATTTACTGGATCAGGATAAAGCTGCATATCGATCCTTCACTACGCCGGAATGCCGCCCTGGGGGTAGTGCAAAGCGCCGCTTTAGAGATTTATCTTAACGGCGCCCTGGTGGGCCGGCGCGGAACTATCGATGCAAAGCATCATACCGGCCGCGCTTATTTTGATGCGAACGACCCGGTAGAATTGCCGCTAACAGATGCACCTGAACAAGTACTGGCTATCCGGGTTGCGCTGCAATCGAGCCTTCATTATCTCAATGGCTATACCCTTAACCCGCTCGCCGGCTTAAAATTTTTGAACACCCCGCAGCTCGTAGCGGGTAATGACCAGATATATCATTTAAAATATGCCCTGATAGCGGGGACGAGCATCTTATTGTTCCTGGGTATATTGCATATAATTCTTTTCAGGTACAAGGCCCAAAACAGGGGTAATTTATATTTTGCCATTTATACCGTTTGCTTCGCCTTTTACTTATTTTCAGCATTTATTACTTTCGAAGTAGCCTGCTCTTATGATGTACTGGCCTATATTGCCGTACTTGGAGTAATAGTGTATGTTACAGGCAATTTATTCGGGATAAAGGCATTATATACACTTTACAAATTGCCACCGGGCCGGGCCTATCCGGTTTTAATATTTATATCGGCAGCCTGCCTGGTCATGATGTTGTTTATTGATGATGTTAAGTTGTACACCATGTGGGCGGCGTATGTCTTGGTTAATGGCGCCCAGCTTTGGCTCACCTTAAAGGCGGTAAGGCATAAAACACGCGGGGCCCTGTTTATTTTATTCGGATTTTTAGTAAGTGTTATTGGCATAATTAGCTTTGTATATGAAGGTTTTAATAATGAACTTCCGGGCGTTATTACCATTTGTTTAGGCACTTTGGGCCCGCCTTTAGGCATCTCGCTGTTTTTAGGGCGCCAGTTCGCGCTTGACAGTCAGTTACTCCGGTTAAAATTACAGCAGGTTGAAGAATTGTCCGCGCAAAACCTGGCGCAGCAAATAGAAAAACAACAATTGTTAGCCAGTCAGAATGAAACATTAGAGCGGCAGGTTGAAGAACGCACTGCAGCATTAAACCATTCCCTGGATAACTTAAAAGCCACCCAAACGCAGCTTATTCAGTCCGAAAAGATGGCTTCCCTTGGCGAGCTTACCGCAGGCATCGCCCACGAGATCCAGAACCCGCTCAATTTTGTCAATAATTTTTCGGAGGTAAGTGTTGAGTTGCTGGATGAACTGAAAGAAGAAGCAAAAGCGGGACACAACGAAGATGTTATAGCGATAGCCAGGGACCTGAGCCAAAATCTCGAAAAAATAAGCCATCACGGCAAACGCGCCGATGCCATCGTGAAAGGTATGTTGCAGCACAGTCAAACCAGCAGCGGGGCTAAAGAATTAACAAATATCAATAACCTTGCTGACGAATGCATGCGCCTTGCTTATCAGAACCTAAGAGCAAAAGATAAATCGTTTACTGCCGGTTTGGTTACTCACCTGGATCAAACGCTGCCCCATGTAAATGTTATACCACAGGATATGGTTCGCGTGATGCTTAACCTGTTCAATAATGCTTTTTATGCGGTAAATCAAAAGGCAAAAACTGCCGGGGCGGATTATAAACCAACAGTTGAGCTTACCACATTTGCTCCCCCTTCAGGGGGTTGGGGGGCCAAAGTGAAAGATAACGGCATCGGCATCCCCGATGCAATTAGAGAAAAAATCATGCAGCCATTTTTTACCACCAAACCAACAGGTGAAGGAACGGGATTGGGGCTATCTTTAACTTATGATATGGTGGTAAAAGGCCACGCAGGGAGTATTAACGTGGAAAGCAAAGAGGGTGCTTTTACCATTTTCACCATTACCTTACCTATAACATAAACAATGATGAGGAAATTTATTTTTTGCTTTATACTTTTGGCGGGCTGCGCGCGGATGGCCGTGGCACAAAAAATTAATGTCGACAGTTTAACAAAGGCGTACCAAAAAAACAGGCAGGATACCACGCTGGTGCAGCTGTATGCCGAAAAAGCCGAAAAAGTTTTTATTACTGCCGACCCCGATTCGGGCATGTATTGCGTAAACCAGGGGCTTCAGCTTTCGCAGCGTATCCATTACAAACATGGCGAGCTGAGGATGCTCGCGCTTAAAGCGGTCTATTTGAATCGCCGCGGCGCATTGGTTGAATCTATTAAAATCACGTTCGCGGTCATACCGCAAGCTGTCGCAGCAGGGGATAACCGTTTGCTCTCGCAAGCCTTTAATAACCTCGGCCTTTGTTACCAGGTTTTAAAAGACTATCATAAATCCATCGATTATTATTTGCTTTTTATTCGTGTAACCGAACGCAGCCATTTAACCGATTTGCAGGTTATCTCGTACAACAACATTGCAAGGGTATATTTCGACATTGGCAATATCGACTCGGCTTCATACTACAACAACAAGGCTTATGCCACCGCTGTCCGCACCAATAATGTACGAAATATCGGCTACATTATCCGGAATTTTGGCGTTGTTGCCGTTGCCAGGGGTGATTGTAAAAAAGGGATCGACTATTTCAGAAAAAGCATCATAACCCTCGTAAACAAATCAAATCATTACCTTTTAAGCGAAGACGACCGCAGGCTGGCCGATGCATACCTGCACCTTAAACGGGCAGATTCGGCTTTATTTTTTGCGAAGAGCGGCTACGATGAAGGCAAGCTGGATAAAGACCCTGAACTGGTGATGAAAGCGGCAGATATGCTGGCATCGATCTATCTCGCCGCCGGCGACTATAAAAATGCCTGGTTATACCAGCAGGAAAAAATTGTGAACAGCGACAGCCTGTTCAGCCGTGAGAAAACGCTCCAGATACAAAACCTGACTTTTACCGAAGAACAGCGCCGCCGGCACGAGGCGGAGGCAAGGAATGCCTATGAAGCGCGGGTAAGGTTTTATACTTTATTAGGCATACTCGGTGTGTTTGTGCTCATCGCGGGCATCCTGCTTTTTGCCAACCGGCAGCGGCAAAAAGCAAACCTGGTGTTGCAGCAGCGCAACAAACAAATTGAAACGCAACACCATGCACTTGAAAAAACCCTGGCAGATTTAAAAACAACCCAGGCCCAGCTTATCCAATCCGAAAAAATGGCCTCGCTGGGTGAGCTGACTGCCGGAATTGCGCACGAGATACAGAACCCGCTAAACTTCGTGAATAACTTTTCGGAAGTGAATGCCGAGCTTATAGACGAAATGGAGCAGGAAATTGGTAACGGCAATTTTGACGAAGTGAAAGCAATTGCCCTTAACATAAAAGAAAACCAGCAAAAAATAAGCCAGCACGGCAAGCGCGCCGATTTTATTGTAAAGGGAATGCAGCAGCATTCGCGCGCAAGCACCGGCGAAAAGCAACTAACGAATATAAATGTATTGGCCAACGAATTTTTAAAACTCTCGTACCATGGCCTTTGCGCGAAGGATAAAAGCTTTAATGCAGAACTCATCACCCATTTTGATCCTGACCTGCCAAAAACAAACGTTGTACAGCAGGATATAGGCCGGGTACTACTTAACCTGTTCAATAATGCATTTTACGCAGTGAACCAAAAGCAGAAAGTGGCCGGGGCGGGTTATAATCCTGAGATAACGGTGACTTCCGCAGTCGAAAATGGCTATGTGATCATCAAAGTAAAAGATAACGGTACAGGCATCCCTGATGCAATAAAAGACAAAATCATGCAGCCGTTTTTTACTACCAAGCCAACGGGTGAAGGTACAGGCCTGGGTTTATCCCTAACTTATGATATGGTTGTGAAAGGTCATGGTGGTAAAATTGAAGTTAATACAAAAGAGGGTGAGTTTACCGAGTTTATTATTACACTGCCGGTTTAAAATAAAATTATGAAAAGATCGACTACTGCGTTTTTGGTGTTGTGTTGTTGTTTGGTAAGTGTTAGCCCTGGACAGGCGCAGCAACGCAATTTATATTTTAATGCTGACTCGTTAAAGCACAGGCTTTCTTTGCAAAAAACAGCCATCGACAGCTTTAAAATAGTTCAAAAATTGGCTGATGCTACATTTCCGCTTGATAATGTTGCCTTATTTTACAGGAACTCACTTTACGTTACAAAACTACTGCAACTGAACAGCCGGCTAAAATTGACCGACCCTTACCCCTATCAATTAATTCAAAAGGCGATGGCTTACCAACAGCAAAAGCAGTACTTGCCTGAACTCAATACGCTGAAACTCGCTGTAACTGAATTTGACAAACAGCATAAGGAGATTTTACCCTTACTTACCTATATGCGGTTATTGTTTAATACATTAAATGACCCTGAAGGCCGGCTG
>CAIPFE010000023.1 GCA_903864275.1 uncultured Mucilaginibacter sp. | reverse complement strand
GGTGGGACGTGGTTAATTGTTTTGAAATTGACTTGTTCTTCATTATCATAGGTGATTATGTGGCGGGGACATGCCAGCATCTTCACAATGATAACGAGAAAATTAAGATATTGTGGTGTCTATATGCGGACAGTCATTAAAAAATATATTTGTCTGAATCGGGATTTTTCACATATTGATTTGTTTTTAATAGGCGTTCAATAAGGCTTTGCCGTTAAGCTGATTTTCCGGATTTCTTTGATTTTTTGAAAATTATAGCACCGATCGCGAAAATCTGTAAAATCCTTTAATCCCGGTTCAGACTAAAATTCGCACATTTGCACATCAATATGGAACCGTTACAGGCACTGCAAAAATATTTCGGGTATAGCGAGTTCCGGCACGAGCAGGAGGCCATTATCCAACATATTTTAAATAAAAAAGATGTGCTCGCGCTGATGCCCACCGGCGGTGGCAAATCACTATGTTACCAGCTGCCCGCCGTATTGCTGGACGGCCTTACCATCGTGATCTCTCCACTCATTGCGCTGATGAAGGACCAGGTTGACAGCCTGAATGTAAACGGCATACCCGCAGCTTTTTATAATTCGAGCCAAAGTACCGAAGAACAGATACAGTTAACCACCAAACTGCGCAACAATCAAATTAAGCTGCTATACCTCGCCCCCGAACGTTTGTTCGGGAACGAAAGCAAGCTCATCAGCTTTTTGAAATCGCTGCCGGTTTCGCTTATCGCGATCGATGAGGCGCATTGCATTTCGCATTGGGGGCACGATTTCAGGCCGGAATATTTAATGCTGGCAGGCTTAAAACTTGAGTTCCCAAATATTCCGGTTATAGCCCTTACCGCTACTGCCGATAAGCTGACAAAAAAGGATATCCTCGAAAAACTAAACCTTAAAGATCCCGCCATATTTGTTTCATCATTTAACCGCGCCAACATTACCTATAAGGTGCTACCAAAAAAGAACAGCTTTAACCAGCTGCTTGATTTTCTGGACGATCATAAAGATGATTCGGGTATTATTTATTGTCTTTCGCGTAAATCAACCGAGGCCCTGGCTGCCGACCTGAAAGAAGAAGGCTTTGCCGCCGAACCCTATCATGCCGGTTTGGAGCACGCGGTTAAAGCCCGTACCCAGGAAGCTTTTTTACGTGATGAGGTAAAGATCATCGTCGCAACCATCGCATTCGGCATGGGCATCAATAAATCAAATGTCCGCTACGTGGTACATGTGGATATGCCAAAAAACATTGAAGGCTATTACCAGGAAACCGGCAGGGCGGGCCGGGATGGCCTGCCGTCTGATACTATGCTGCTCTACTCGCCGGGCGATGCCAATAAACTGAAACAGTTTGCCATGGTAGAGGATAACCCCGAGCAAAGCCGCATCATGCTTAAAAAACTGGACGATATGGTGCATTATTGCCAGTTGCATGCCTGCCGCAGACAGTTTCTATTGAAATATTTTGAAGAAGATTTCCCGCCAAACTGCGGTTCGTGCGATTTTTGTCTAACTGAATTTAAGCACTTTGATGCTACGCTGATCGCGCAAAAAGCGCTATCTGCGGTAACGCGGCTCAAAGAACGCTTCGGCACCAACTATGTAATCGACTTTTTACGGGGATCGAAAAGTGAAAAGATAAGGGAAGAACATAAACAGCTAAAAACTTATGGCATCGGCGCCGGCATCAGCAAAATCGACTGGTTCCGTTATATCCGCGAGCTAACAGCTTTGGGCTATTTACAGGTCACGGATGATGCCTACCCTGTTTTAAAACTCACACCAAAAAGTGAGTCCGTGCTAAAAGGACTTGAAAAAGTTGAACTTGTCGAATCGCAGGCTACGGAAGAACAGCAACCGGCTGTAGCATTGCCTTTTGAAGCTGGATTATTAACCGAATTAAAAAACATCCGCCGTGATATTGCCCTGCACGAAAATCTGCCGGCATACATCATTCTTTCGGATGCTACTCTAATGGAAATGGCGACCTATTTACCCCAAACCCTGGATGAATTGCGCCTCATATCTGGTTTTGGAGATGTTAAATTAGCAAGGTATGGCCGCGAGTTTTTATTGCCCGTTAAATATTATTGCACCAAAAACAACCTTGTATCCAAAATAAAACAAAAAGTAACCAAACGCGAGCGCAAGGTTAAAACCGCACGGGCCGGCAATGGTAACAGATCTTCGGATACCGCTTTTGAGAGCTTTACGCTTTTTAAATCCGGCAAAGCGGTTACCGAAATTGCGAAAGAACGGAACCTGGCCGTAGCTACTATTGAAGGACATTTAAGTTATTATATTTACAATGGCGCAATAGATGTGCTTGCCTTAGTAAAAGAAGAAAAGATCCCTTTAATAAAGGATGCCATTGAAAGCTACGGGACTGAAAAACTATCGCCGCTCAAAGAAGTTTTAGGTGAAGAAACAAGCTACGGCGAAATTAAAGCCGTAATTGCCTGGATGCGCAAGACGGGGGCGATTTAGGCGCAGGCAATGACGGAATAGACTTACGAAGTCTTGAAGACTTCGTAAGTCTGATATAGATTAACAGATCATGACGACTACCGAAGATATTTACAAACTTTTCCTGCAGCACCCGCGGATCAGTACCGATACCCGGAAGATACTGCCCGGCAGCCTGTTTTTTGCTTTGAAAGGGGAGAAATTTGACGCCAACACCTTTGCGCAGCAAGCGATCGAAGCCGGGGCGGCTTATGCTATAATTGATAACCCCGCTATTAAAATAGATAGAAGGTACTTGCTCGTTGACAATGTGCTAACCGCTTTGCAGGATTTGGCCCGTCATCATCGCCGGCAATTAAACATCCCGGTTATTGGCCTTACCGGCACTAACGGCAAAACCACTACCAAAGAACTTATCAATTCGGTTTTATCGCAGCATTATAAAACGCAGGCTACGCAGGGCAACCTGAATAACCATATCGGTGTGCCCTTAACCGTTTTAACTGTCGGCAAAACACATCAAATAGCGGTTATAGAAATGGGAGCTAACCACCAAAAGGAAATCGAACTGCTTTGTACGATTGCCCAGCCCACTCATGGATTGATCACCAATGTTGGCAAAGCGCACCTGGAGGGTTTTGGCGGCGTTGAGGGGGTGAAAAAAGGCAAGGGCGAGTTGTATGATTTTTTGAAGGAGTCCGAAAGCCAGGAAGCAAGAGGGGTTGCTTTTGTAAATAGCGATGATGCAGTTTTACTGGAGATGGAACAACAACGGGGATTACAGCATACCGTGTTTTATGGAACAGGTAATGCGGACAACCTGGTTACAGGGCAATTGATTGAAAATTCGCCGCTTTTAGCCTTGGAGTGGGAAAACAATAATTCAGGGCAAATTTACCAGGTAAAAACGCAGCTCACAGGGGCTTATAACCTTGATAATATACTGGCGGCAATGTGCATCGGCGTCTACTTTGGTTTAAGTGATGATGAAATAAACAAAGGCGTTGAAAGCTACCAGCCAAAAAACAACCGTTCTCAAATTGTACAAACCGCAACCAATACCCTTATCTGCGATTACTATAATGCCAACCCCAGCAGCATGTTTGTGGCTATCGAAAACATCGGGAAAATAAATGCAAACAGGAAAGTGCTCATTTTAGGCGATATGTTTGAAATGGGCGAAGAGTCGGCGGTTGAGCACAAGGGAGTTATAAAGAAAGCAATGGAGACATCGGTTGAGGAGCGCATTTTTATTGGAGAAGATTTCTTTAAAGCGGGATCGACCATGGATGATCGACCATGGACCATGGACAAAAAACCTACATTTTACGAGACTGCTGAAGATGCAATTGAAGGCCTAAAAGCAAATCCTGTAAAAAACTCTACTATCCTTATAAAAGGTTCAAGGGGGATGGCCCTGGAGCGGCTAGTGGAGTTGTTTTAATTAAAACCGGCTTTACAGCAAAAGAACAGCAGGGCCCCGGTAGGGGAGACTATTTTCAAGTCAATTATTCAGGCAATCCTCAATAAATCCGAAATTGAAATTCCGACATCAAGAATTGTGCTTTGCCTTTATTTCCTTCATTACGGATTCATGAGAACTTACACGACCGCTTTTTACATCAGCCAAACCTTCCTGTATAGCCTCCTTAAGGTCCAGATCATTCTGAAGCTCGAACAGCGCATTTTGAAGTCGCGTCCTTTCGTTATTATCTAAATTTTGCAGTGATGCAATAATATCGTCAATGTTTAATTTCATGTTTTCAGTTAGCAGGCTTCGAAATTACGATTTTTTTATAAATAAGACCCATTCCGCATTCAACATTTCGACTTCCGAATTAAAAAATCCCAAATTAAATAAATCCGAAATCGAACATCCGACATTCGACATCAAAGCGCCAGTTCCGCCACTTCTTCCCCTACCAAACTGCCCATGGCTACACCCATGCCATTACACCTCACCGCGCAAAATATATTCGGTTCAACCTGTTTTACGATAGGGCTTATTTCTTCACCAAAACCCATGATACCGCTCCACCAGTAGTCAATTTCGAAATCCTGGCCGGGTAGTATTACCTCTTTTAAATAGTCGGTCAGTTTGTTTTTCACTATTTCTGTATGGCCGAATTCTGCTGTTTCTTCAGCCTTAAAATCAAGGTTGCGGCCGCCGCCAAAAAGTATGCGACCATCGATATTGCGGAAATAGTAATAGCCTTCATCAAAATGATAAGTGCCTTTTAGCTTTAAGCCGGGGATGGGTTTGCTAACCAAAACCTGGCCGCGACCGGGGATAACTTTCAGTTCGGGGAACAACTGGTTTGCAAAAGCATTTGTGGCTAATATTACTTTCCCGGTTTTAAAATTTCCCTGGGAGGTAATAAGCTTTATATAGCTGTTTTCATTTTCAATTTTGTGTATCTCGCAGTCGTTTAAAACCAACACACCAAGGTTATATACCTTATTTAATAATGCGCGCATCATTTTGCCGGTATGTATCTGCCCCTCGAAGGGATTATAGATCATCCGGCTAACCCCATTAAATCCGAAATCAGCAATTTTGGCATCGGCAATCGAATAAATAGGGGATGATCCGATAGCATCTTTTAATAATTTATTTAGGTAAGTGATCTGGCTAAAGCATTGGTCGGCCCGCTCGACTTCATCGTCCATAAATAATTCATACCCACCATGCTGCTGGTAATCGATATTTTCATCGCCCAAATTTTCCCGTAACCGCTGCAGGCCACGCCATTTATAGTTAACCAGGCGCGAAACTTCATCTTCGGACGAACGTTTTAAAGCCGCAAGCTGTTCGGATACCATACCAAAACAGGCAAATCCGGCGTTTTTCGTACTTGCACCTGTGGGTAAAAAACCCCGCTCCAAAACCAGTACTTTTAATGCAGGGTGCTGCTTTTTTAAATGCATAGCTGCGCTGAGGCCAACAATCCCGCTGCCTATTATAATTATATCAGCATCATCAATAAATGCCGTCCGTTCCCAGTATGAAAATGTGTTTGTTCCCAATTGTCAAAATTCAAAGGTATAGAATTATTGGCGTTTGAGTTAGTGGCACATAACAACAAAAAAGCCTCCCATAATTGAGAAGCTTTTTCTGATTTTGCGACAGTGAATTTTAAAGGGTTTGCGCTTAAACTGCAAACTGCCCATTCCCAATTGCCAACTGAACTTAATTGGGCATTAATACGGTATTTACCACGTGTATCACCCCATTGCTTTGATTTACGTCGGCAATAGTTATCCACGACATTCCGCCTTTTTCATCAACCAGGTAAAGCTTTTTGCCTTTTGCCATAGCGGTTAAGGTGCCACCTTCAACTGTTTTTAATTCGGCTTTTCCGTTACCGGCTTTAACCTGCGCCCACAGATCAGCAGAGCTTAAACGGCCTGCCACAACGTGGTAAGTTAAAATTTTTGTTAAAGTTGCTTTGTTTTCAGGCTTTACCAGGTTGTCAACTGTTCCGGCAGGCAATTTGTCGAATGCCTCGTTGGTTGGCGCGAATACTGTGAAAGGTCCTGCCGACTCCAAAGTCCCAACTAAATCGGCCGCTTTTACTGCTGCAACCAGCGTAGTGTGGTCCTTGGAATTTACTGCATTTTCAACAATGTTTTTTGTTGGGTACATAGCTGCACCACCCACCATTGGGTCTTGTGCATTTGCTTTTGGCGCTATTGCAAAAGCTGCTAATGCAAAGGCCGCGATAATTATTTTTTTCATAATGTTAATGTGTTTTGTTTAGGAGAAGATACGGGGTTTGGGAGACGGCGGTTTTTAAGCAGCAGTATTTTTTCTGTTTGTTCGTGATTTTACTTTTGGAATAAATTGTCGATATCTAAAAAAACAACCCCGAAGCAATATTATCTGCATATAATTTACCCGTTTGGGTGAGGTAAATTATTTCTCCTTTTTGCTCGATCCATTGATTATCAAAAAAGCGCCGGGCTGCTATCAGGAGTTGATCGGAGGAGGCCGGGGCAATGGAATTGAGCCATGCCAGGTCGAGCCCCCAAATGGTGCGTATGGATGTCATTATATATTCATTCAAGCGGTCTGCTTCACTTAGTATTTCTATTTCTGCTGGTATGTTGCCGGTATCGATGGCCTGGATGTATTTTGAATTATTGGCAACATTCCATTGTCTCTCCCCACCATTATACGAATGGGCCGAAGGGCCGATACCCAGGTATTTTACCCCTTTCCAGTAGTTGGAGTTGTGCCTTGAGTAATGCCCGGGCTTGCAAAAATTCGATATTTCGTAATGTTCAAATCCATGCGTTTGCATGGCGTCCATCAGTGAAATAAATTGTTCGGCACTTTGCTGCTCGTTCATAGCCGGCTGTTTTTTATTTTTTATGAAAGAGGCCAGCGCGGTTTTTGGCTCGACGGTCATGGAGTAGGATGATACATGCGGCATACCCAGTTCAAATACCTTATCGAGATTATACTTCCATTTTTGGTCAGTTAGCAGAGGATAACCGTAAATAAGGTCGACTGTCAGGTTCTCAAACCCGGCATCCTGCGCCATTTTTACAGAGGCTTCGGCTTCATTTGCCCGGTGTACCCGGTTCATCCACTCCAGGTCCTCATCAAAAAATGACTGAATGCCAATACTAAAACGGTTTATATCGGTTTGGCGAAGGGATTGCAGCTTTTCTCTATGCAGGTCATCCGGGTTGGCTTCTAAAGTTATTTCGGCATTTGATGATACGGTGTGTAAACCTATAACTGTATTGATCAGTAAGTTTATTTCATCAGCACTTAACAGTGACGGCGTGCCTCCGCCAAAGTAAATGGTTTCTATTGTTTCGCCCTTAAGATAATTTTTCTGAAGTTGGATCTCTTTTACCAGGGCCTGCAAAAGTTCATCCTTATATTTTAATGAGGTGCTGAAATGAAAATCGCAATAATAGCATGCCTGCTTGCAAAAGGGGATGTGAATATATATGCCGGCCATGCTTTTAAGAGTATATAATCCCATAAAGAATGGGATAGGTTAATGATGTTAATGTATTGATTATCAATGTTAAAAATGTTTTAATAGCGTTCTTAATCTTTTGTTTTTTATTCTATTTTATGTTACTTTTGTTACTCAGGTGTTACTATTCAGGTTTGACGAGTAACAAAAGTAACAAATTAACAGTAATTAATAAGTCATGGTAACTATTAGATACAAAAAGCTAAGCACAGGCAAATTTAGTGCTTATTTGGATGTCTATTCCAATACCGGTGAGGGTAAAGGTAAACGCAATTACGAGTTTCTTAAGATTTATGTAGATAAAGACTATTCTGATGCAGCAAGCCGTGTTAGCGAGCCTGATAAAGAAAAACTGAAGATTATTAAAGCACTTCGTAATAAAAGAGAGGACGAACTAAATTTCTCGGAGCATGGCTATAAGCAACCTGCCAAGATCAATTATTATCTTCAGGACTATCTTGATCAATGCCTTGCAAAGAAATTTAATTATAAATTGGAATGCCTGATCATTCATCTTGGAAAGTATTGCCCCAAACGAACCATATTATTCCAGGAAGTAGATGAAGAATTTTTAGATAAGTTTCAGAGTTACCTGCTTAATCAGGTTAGCAGAAATACAACTAATGCCTACATGTCCGTGTTCAGGCAGCATTTCAATAAACTGGTAATTAAAGGGATTATTCAAACTTCTCCTTTTGGTAGTTTTAAGATTATCGAGGAGGAAGACTCGGAGCGCACCACGCTTACTATTGAAGAAGTAAGAACCTTAGCTAATTACGTTCCCAAAAGAGGAAACAGCCAGATCAGGGAAGCTTTTATATTTTCTTGTTTTACTGGTTTGCGGTTTTCGGATATTAAGAAATTGCATTACGATGAAATTGTTAACGAACAGCTGATTTTTCGACCGGCAAAAACGACAAAGAAAATTGTTACTGTACCATTGGCCGATGAAGCAAAAATGATTATTGCAAAAGTGGTCAAGCATCCTACAAATAAGAAAGTGTTTTGGGATTTGCCAACAAGTCAGGTGGTGAATGTTTACTTAAAATTCTGGGCATTGGAAGCCGGTCTGAAAAAAAACCTCCATTTCCATGCTGCCCGGCACACTTTTGCAACCATTGGCCTGACTTTTGGAATCGATATATATACCATGAAAGAACTGCTGGGACACAGTAAAATCGAAATGACCCAAATCTATGCTAAAATCGTTGACGAAAAGAAAAGAAACGAAATGTTGAAATTCCCTAAACTTTGAATATGAAAAAGGTTTTTTTTGAAATCGGTTTAGTAATAGCGTTTACCCTGGTCTACCTTTTGGTTCCGGGAATACGCTTGCCGCTGATTATTACCTTTGGCGTATTAGGCATTTGGCTATTGCCCGTCCAATTATTTTTATCGGTAAGTTTTAAAAACTGGCAGGATGAGCTTAGTGGCCGTTTTCATCATTTGCCGACACAGGAGCGTTTATTGCAGGTTAAGGATACTTTTGATGGTCTTGACCCGATAGAAGTTAGCAAGCTTCGCTTGTTTTATATCAATGTAAGTTTTTTTCACTACCTGCTGATGGTTTTCTATGGCCTGTCATTTTTGTTGATCGGCCTTTTGTTTTTGGGTTTCGGTGTCTATTCTAAAGGCACGTATTTTGTTGCTATTAGTCTTTTGGGATTTATTATTACCTGTTTTATCGGCTACGTCTTGATCGGTCAGATTTTTCCCGCCGGAAATAAGAAAAATATCGATGCTGTTTTCTATCTGTTTTGGAGCAAGGACTGGCAAAAACAACTTTTTGCACTTGGTCAGATAGACAAGGAGGATTTTCAGTTATTGCGTAAACCGCAGTCATTCTATGATTTTTGGCGGCAAGGTAAAACAATAGAAGAAAAGGAAATGGCATTTAAAAAATTAATAGATGACCTGAACAGGCACAGTAAAAGCGGGCCACTTTTTAAATATAATGAGCAGGGAAAAATAGAGCTTACCGAAATTATACGTAATGGTGCACCGGACAAAACGCTGGCAGGTTTCCTTAAATACTGCATTAAAGACCGGAAAATACTTTCGGAGGATATTTTGAAAAAAAGTCATAGGGGATTATTGCATTCCGTTTTTATGATCGGTCAAAACAAAGGACTTGTCGTATTAGAGAACGAAAGATTTAAAACCTTACCCGATGATTATGTCGAGGTATATAAATCAATCCTAAAAGAATAAACGTTTTGGATAGAACTCCATAATGTACCCAAGCGTGACATAAAGTACGTTCGTACGATACCGCCCAATCGGTCGTATAGGTCTATTTTGTTCTATTTTTTTGCTTCCGTTAACCAAAACGGAGGTCGAATGAATATCAATGAAAACACTAGGGTAATAGATCTTAAAGTATCAGATCTGTTGACCATTTTAAAAGAATCCGCAACAGCTTTGCCCGCACCACTACCGGTACCGAGTGACGAAGATGAAATAGGCGGCTATGAAGTAGCAGAGAAAACTACAGGTTACGCACGCCAAACCCTTTACCAGTTAAAATCCGCAGGAAAGATTCCCTGTATTGTTCTTCCTAATGGTGGTGTCAGGTTCTCTAAAAAGGAGATCGTTAGCTGGCTGATGTCCCATAAAAGGCTAACCGACAAAGAAATAGCCGAGAAAGCAGAAAATTTTGTTTTTAAACGCCGTTTGCGCAGAAAATAAAGGGAAATATGGAACAGGAATATCCTTATCTCCGAATCGGCACGGCCTATTACAAGATCGTTCAAAAGCCCCTCGCTTCGGGTGACCGCATGACACTGCTCCTTCCCTGGTCGGTAGAGTGCATTAAGCAAGATCATGGCAAGAGCTATCTGTCCGGCATACCGAAGTATGATGGCTTTTGCTTTGTACCATCACACCTGCATTACCAGCGCTTTATCGGCAATTTTTATAATCGGTATCATCCATTTATACATATTCCGAAGATTGGACAGCCGGAGCGGACGCTGGCCTACCTGGGTCATATTTTCGGCGACCAGCTCGAATACGGTTTGGATTATTTAAAAATCCTGCTCGAAATGCCGATGCAGATGCTTCCCATCCTTTGCCTGGTCAGCACCGAGCGGAATACAGGAAAGACCACTTTTTTAAATCTGCTGAAAGCGGTTTTCGGGGATAACATGACCATCAACACAAACGAGGACTTTCGTTCAAACTTTAACGCAGAATGGGCGCATAAGGTCATCATAGGAGTGGATGAAACTTTTTTGGAACGCCGGGAAGACTCCGAGCGCCTGAAAAATCTAAGTACTGCCACATTCTACAAATCCGAGGCCAAAGGACAGGACAGACAGGAAATCGAATTTTTCGGCAAGTTCATTTTATGCAGTAATAACGAGGATAATTTTGTACTGGTTGACCCCGGCGAAACCCGGTACTGGATACGCAAGATACCCGTACTGGAAAAGGAAGATCAGGGCTTGTTGCCCGCTCTTAAAAAGGAAATTCCTTTACTCATTCACTACCTGACAGGTAGGAAGCTGTCTACGCCAAAACAAAGCCGGATGTGGTTTACCGCCCAGCAGATCGCTACACCCGCACTCAAAAAAGTTATCCGGCAAAACCGGAACAAACTGGAGATGGAAATTGCCGGGCTACTATTGACAATAGCGGACGGAAAGGAAGTAGAGGAAGTGAAATTTTGTGTGGGCGATGTGCAGGACTGGCTGAATAAAAAAGGTTTCCGCAACCATGATACCACCGCTATCCGCAGGGTACTACAGAACGTGTGGAACTTGAAACCGGCTGCCAATTCCAACTCCTATAACCAGTACAAGATTGGGCTGGACGGTACTATCTATGAGAGCACACAGAAAGGCCGCTACTTTAACATGAGTATCAAAGTGATTGAAAAGATCAACGACTCCTGATGATTTGATGACAGGTAATGTAATTTATTGATAATCAAAAAAATACAGTCATCAAAACTTCATCAAAGTATCATCAACGCCAATTGCTGATGAAAGAAAAAACCACCAAAATGATTTGATGACAAATTTGATGAATAAATGATGATGAGTTAACTAATTGAACAACAAAATATTAAGTGATGATTTCATCAAATCATCAAAAATAAACACTAAAGCGTATGAGAACATTGAGTTGCGGTGAAGCCCGGCAAATCCCGATCATCGAATACCTGGCAAAATGCGGTTACCAACCACAATATATCAGGGGTAATAACTACTGGTACCTTTCCCCATTACATGAAGAAAGTCACGCTTCTTTTAAGGTTAACACCCGGCTTAACGCATGGTTTGACTTCGGCATAGGTGAGGGCGGTAATATGATTGATTTGGGTATCCGGTTATACAAATGCAGCGTAAAGGATTTTTTGCCGCTGCTCAGCAGCGGCTATACCCATCTTTCTCCTGATGCGAAAATGATAATAACTTTTACACCCGGACCAAAATCTCCGGCTGCCAAAGAAAATCATATCGAAATACTGGACGTAACGGAACTTCAAACCCCGGCGATGGTGGCCTATATCAAAAAAAGAAGTATCAGTCAGCCACTGGCAAAAGCATATTGTAAAGAAGTTCGCTTTGCCATCGCAGGTAAGAATTATAACGCTATCGGTTTTGCGAACCGCTCCGGCGGTTACGAATTGCGTAATGACTGGTTTAAAGGCTCGTCCTCGCCAAAGGATATCACCATACTTAAGAATCACAACGGCACGCAAGCGGTTTGCGTAATTGAAGGTTTCATGGACTTTTTGTCACTATTAGAATTGAAGCAATTGCGCAGGCCCGAAACCGATGTGATCATCCTTAATTCAGTCGCCCTGATTGGGCGGAGCATCGAAATACTGAAAAGTTACAAAGATGTATTTCTGTTTTTAAACAACGACAAGGCCGGACAAACCGCCGCAGAAAAGTTGAGACAAGCAGGTATCAACGGCATCGATGCCAGCGAGTTTTACAAAGGCTATAACGATGTGAATGAATACCTGAGTGCCCAACAAAGAGGCGCTTTGCAAGCGCAGATCAGGCGCGAAGCGCCTGAAGAAAGGGGGCTGGGAATTGGGCGGTAAACCGCTTTTTTTTCACCAGCAAAATACCGCTTGCGGTATAGATGTATATCTATATAAAGGGCGAACGGCCAATGGCCGTTTTTTATCCGCTGTAAGGAGCAAGTTTGTGTTTTTGTTGCCACAAAAACTTCCCGGATGCCTACGGCACCGGGCAAACTTGCCTCATGCGCCCGATGGTTGCATGAGGGTGAAGCGCAGAAAGACTAAGAAATTAAAAGATGGAAGTAATAGCAAAATCAAAGAATAAATTACCAGGCGACCAGCAAAAAAATAAGGGCGGTGCGCCCAAAAAGAGGGTCAAACGGGAGCTGATAATTCGCATTAGAATGTCAGCAACGGAACGCTTTCAGATCGACGACAAGGCCAAAGCCGCAGGTATGCGGCCAAGTACCTGGATCAGGGCTTCCGCCAAAAGCGCAAAGATCATACCCCGCCTAACTGCCGATGAGCGGCGCATCCTTTGGATGCTGGCCGAGCTTTCCAACAACCTTAACCAGTTGACCAAACTGGCGCACCAGCTTGGACTTTTGAGGGTGGTACGGCAATGTGAGCAGGTTATAAAAGAGGTTGACGAAACCTTTAAAAAGTTGAACAGGAATGATCGGGAAAGTGATAACGGGTAGAAGTTTTGGCGGCTGTATCCGCTATGTGGTACAAAAGCATGATGCGGTTATATTGGACGGTGCAGGTTTAAGGATGCGGGAGGTAAATCAGATCATCGATGATTTTAACCTGCAAAGAAAATACAACCCGAATTTGGGACAGGCCGTAGGCCACATTGCTTTAAGCTGGAGCATCAATGACTTGGCTAAACTCAATGATGAAGTAATGGTGAATATGGCTAAGGAGTATTTGCAAAAGATGAAGATCAGGGAAACCCAGTACTTAATTGTAAAGCACCGGGACAAAGGCCATCCACATTTACACATTGTTTACAACCGAGTAGATAATGATGGTAAAACCATACCGGACAATTTTCAAAAGCAACGGAATGTTGTTGTATGTAAGGATATGACTATTAAGCATGGCTTTTATCTTTCGCCGGGGAAAGAACAGGTTAACCGTCAGCAGCTAAAAGGGGAAGATAAAGTCAAATATGAACTATATGATGCCATTAAGTCGGCCAGCAAAAAAGTAAAAAATCTTGATGAACTGAAACGGGTATTAGCGAAACAGGGTATAGGAATGCTCTACAAATATAAAAGCGGTAGTAACGAAATACAGGGTATCAGTTTCAGCAAGGGTGAATTCAAATTCAAAGGGTCGGAAATCGACCGCAGTTTAAGCTATGCCAAATTAAGCCAGGCGATTGAGCAGCAACAGCCGGAAAAGAGTTTGGCAGACCAGTTAAGGGAAGTAGTGAAAAACGCCGAACAGGAACGAAACAATCAACAAATGCCGGAAGCGGAAACACATTATTTCAGGGAAACGCTATCATCCGGGGCTGATTTGTTAGAAGAATTGCTCGGAAATATTGCTGAAGAAAATGATGGGCCGGAAAGAAAACGCAGAAAGAAGAACGAACAGGAGCAAAGCAGAGGAATATCACGATGAAAGAAATAGATGAACTTACCGAAAGGATAGACGGGCAAGATGAGATTATTGATAGCCTTATAAAAAAAATAACCGACCAGGAGAAGCGAGAGCCAAAAACAGTCGATTATACGCTTCATTTTGAGGCCTTACAAAAGATTTTTGAAGTGTTTTTGGTAAGATATAACAATGAGAATGCAGAAATAAAAGCTGCTATCAGCCAGCTAAATATCAGCTTCCCGGCAGAGCAAATCCAAAATTCATTAGCCGAATCAAAGGGTATATTGGAGGCGATACGAAAAGCGTTACCCCTAAAACTTAAACACCAATTTGATTTTAAAACTAAGGGATGGATTATTGCCGGAATGATATTGTTAATTGTAACAGCTATCAGTACAGGGTTATGCGGTCATTTATGGGCAGAGAACAACCGTTTACACGCGGTTGATATAAAGTACCGTTTGCTGCGGCAAGTTGACACACATTCTACAAAATGGGCTGATAGCATTTATACAAGCAACCCTGATGAAGCGGAGAAAACAGTCATTAGGATGGAAAACGGGAAGATTAACGAAGGTAGAGGCAACGACATACAAAATGTCAAGCAGGGCAAAAAATCGAGAAAGCGACGCAAATAAAAAGCCCTTACATGTTGGTATAAAACATACCCCCCTGCCGCTGCGACAGGGGGCTGCATTACAACACGCGCGTTATCGCGGCGGGTTTCATTCCGCCACCAGCCTCGCTGCCGCACAAGCAGGAATGAAATTCGCTGTCGCTCATAACATACCTGCTTTACCTGACCTGCAGGGTATTAACATCAATCCTTAGCTTCCAATAATTCCGATGGCAGTAGTGAGAGGATTGATTATCAGTAAATAAGAATGCTTAAAACATTATATTTGTGTATGATTACAGATATTCCCGACGATTTTATTTGTGGTTTTTTGAAATATCACCCAATTGAGTACTTGGAAAGTTTTCAAAATGGAATTTTACATTGTAATTCGATACAGAATTTTACAAAACTTGATCCGTTAGATGGCAGGGGTGATAAATATGAATATGTTGTTAAACAGACTTTTGGCAAAAGTGCTGTATTGGACTTAATTCATGGCGATTTAGCAGTAACTCATATTGAAGGAATTAGAATTAGAGAGGATTATTATCAATACAATTACTACAACCGAGATTTTTATGCAAATCTATTCTGCTTATATGCGATAACGACTAAGAATCCTAAACCAGTCAACCCAAATGAATTACCCGAAAGGTTGATGCAGATGGGGACGCATGTTTTAGTTATTTATAATTCTATTGAATTTGTAACCCGGGTTAAAAAAGCCTTGACGAAATCAAACTTAGAGTATCAAATGAGATTAGTTGAATATTTAGATTTATACAATCATGAAGGAAGTAAATCTTTTTTTCAAAAACCGTTAAGATACTCATATCAACAAGAATATAGGATTATGATAAAAAACACTTGTGAGCAGGTTTTAAAATTGGACATCGGAAGTATTAAAGATATTTCTGAGATTTTACCCTCAGAAAAATTAAAAAGAACAAAGGTTATATATTACTGATCTATATATACCAATAATAACAAAATTATCAATAAATAAAACGCAAAGGCGTTTCTTGTCTTACTGGCTAATTCTTAATTAATTTTACGTCCCGTGAAAAATACCCAGCAACCCGATAAAGGAAAAACTATATTATTTTACTATTTGCAATATTTATTGATCATATCATCGGCCAACGCAAATCCCAATTCACTTGCTTTACTCCAGTCTAAGCAGGCATTTTCTTTGTCACCTGCTTGATATTCTGCATTCGCTCTGCCGAAATAGGCAGTACTTTTGTTGGGTTCGATTTCTATTGCTTTGTCATAATCTTTAATTGCTTCTTGGAAAAAGTGAAGTTCATACTTTGCAAGACCTCTGTTTAAGTATTCGCTTTCATTATTAGGGCCTAATTCAATTGCTTTGGTGTAATCATCAATCGCTCCGGTATAGTCTTTGAGTTCATCCTTTGCGCATCCTCGGTTATAATACGCCTCTTTTAATAGCGCATTAAAATTTAATGGGACTTTAGTTTGTTCAGTTTTATTTAATTCAAAAACAGCTATTACCGTGTTGAATTTTTCAATCGCTCCAGCGTAATCTTTAGCTTCATACATTTTAAAAGCATCATTAGAATGCAATGTCGCTCCAAAATTTTCTATTTCAACTTTATCATTCGACCGAGCAGTTCTGAATTTTTTCATTGAATTCCAAAAATCTTCTTTAGCATCTGCGCGACCTTTGCGTGTAAAAATGGTTGATAAAATCAAACCTGCGACCATTAAATTAGTTACGATGCTACTAATTGGATTATCTAAAAACCGGAACAAAGACGTCTCAATTATTGAAGGAAAAAAGAAGCCGATTAAAAAGGGGATGGCGAGCCAAATTAACGGCGCCCAAAACCAAAAGAAGATTGCTGAAGGGCGTAATTCACTTCTCAAAACTAAATAAATTGATTTTGGAATGCAATAAAAAAGCGGTATGAATATTTGGGATACGTAAAAAATACATATAATTCCCATTATTAAGCCTACTAACACTTGAATTATCCACATATATAAAAATTTTAATGAAATATTTGGCTCGGTAATTTAATTTAAAACAAACTTCAACTAACTTATTTAAACCTTCATTTTAATTTGAAATTTTATTTAGGTACTCAAATAATTTGAATGAAAAACAACCTAAAAGTGGGTAATCGCCATGCGACGTTCTTATGGATATATTTGCATGCATATCAATAAACCAAGTATTATAATCTTCTGAAAATAGCAGGTTAAAAGTGCCTTCTGTTATTTTATTTAAGCGATTATCAATTATCTTTAATGTTCCTGATTTATCAGTTAAAAAAATGTACTGAAATTCAATCTTTCCATTTTTGCTTACAATAGGACTGGATAACAATTCAATTGTAGATTTCAGCGAAACTTCGCTTTCTATAAACTGGTTCTCTAAATCTGATACATTATAGATCAAGAAATGTAATATTTCTTTTAAGTCCTTTTTTATCACCGTGAGTTCAGTATCTAAATTAGTGTCGGGTAAATATACAATCGTCACAAAGGAAATGTCGTCCTCTTCGGTTATCTGAAACGGATAAATCTTTTGATCCCCTGTCAATAGATTTGAAGCCCTTAAAACTCCGTTATTATCACCTTCGAACTCAAATTGAAATTCAAAATCCTTGTTATCGGACTTATAAGGACTACTCAGCCATTGTTTATATGGTTTTTTCTTTTCTATCGAAATCATGGCAATTTTTTTTATAAAAATAAGTAATTAAAATTTATAATTTTGATTAGGCTTTTCATGCTTTGATTTAGCCAAAGCAAGGGAAAAATATCAAACAACCTATAATTAAGGGAGGTGTTTTAACTGGAGCAAATCCGTTGAATTGGTGAATAATACTCTGCAACATGATAAAAAAATACTTCAACTAAAATCATTTACAAGCTTATTACAATAATGAATAACCCTAAATTTAACTGGTTAAGATGGATAGCGGTGCTTCCCCTTGCAATAGTTTGTTATTTTGTAGGGTATGCTTTGACTAATATAGTTGGACATATTTCAGCTTATTTTGGTGGAGATAGTGATGATTATTATTGGGTGACACACATCACGTTACCGATGATTGCCTCTGGTATGTCCGGTTATTGTTTTATAAAGGCTGGTACATTCATGGCTCCATATTATAAAAAGGTAACAGGAATTATATTACTTATTTGCTTTTCTCCTTTATTATTTCTATCCATTTTTTTGCTTTCGCGCCAATTTAAGTGGCAGTCATTACTCGAATTTATTGGTACAACAATTGGATTAATTATCGCATATAGAGAAATTGAAGAACTATTTCCTAAAAAAGATCAAGAAACCAACCACATTCCTATTCAGGAGATAGAAGAGCAGATAAGTAACCTTACGCCTGGAGAACAAGAACGAAAGGCAGAATTAAAGGAAATTTTAAAATCAAAGGGCTTTATTAAATGAAAACACCGGAAACGAATGCAGTCATTGCCAAAATAACAATAGCCATATTTTTGATAGGATGTTTATTTAAAATGCCATACGGTTATTACCAGTTAATGCGTGTTGCTGTTTGTTTTCTATTTGGTTGGCTTTCATACATGGAATATAAAATAGGAATGCTAATTACGGCAATATTATGTGGTTTGTGTGTTGTTTTATTTAACCCAATTATTAAACTATTTATACATAAACAACAATGGCAAATCATAGATAGATGGCTTGCCGTTTTTTTGATAATATGGTTAGCTACTGATACTTTTAGGATACTAAAGAAAAGACGGCCCAAAATACCTGTTGGGACAAAGTAAAAAATGCTTTTTAAGAACGTAACTTATTGTGTTCTGCCTCGGCTTCAGCTTTTGCCATTTCAATTTCAAGTTTTTCTTTGTCTTGCATTACAAATGTCCAGTTCATTTGAAATACAAACCACAAAAGCATCAGCCAAATAATTATGCTCCAAAAATCCCACTGAATAAATTTCCACATATCAATGGCGCAAAATGTAAAATTTGTCAAAACCATTAAAACGGATATCCAATAGGCGGTTTTAGTGAAGATAAAAATGTAGGCTAATATTCTGCTTACTATTTCCGCTGCCCACATAAAAAGACCGAACAGTACGACACGCATCAAAGTTCCAAGACCAATTATAAGTAATATTTTAACCACTAATCCAAGGCTATAAAACCATCCAAAAAAAGGCAGTATAAACGTTCGTAGTCCCCAGTTAATAAAAATGTTATTGCCCCATAAGACAAAAAACAAAACAACGGCATAAATTACTGTAGATAGAATTGTTTTAAATAGGTTTGGTTTCATTGTTAATTTAGTGAGCGTTTAATAACAATCCCAATCTATGTAATGAGTTTTACTTTTGCAATAGGTGTTTTGATTTGTGATTAAGGTATTGGGAATTTTATTTACCCTTTAGAAGTTCATTTTTTTCTTTTTCAGCTTGTAATAAACGTTCGTAGAGCTTTTTATTTTCCTCTACTAATTCCATTAACTTGTCAAGTGGGTTAAATGTGCAGGTATTATTATGTCCAAAATTGCTGCTGGACACTGATTGATTAAAGGTGTTGAAGTAGTTAACCACGGCTTCTTCAGAAAAGTTTTTGATGGCATCCGTTGTAACACCTAATATTTTTGCAATGTTTTCTAAAACATCATCTTCTAAATCTTCGCTTTGTTCCATTCGGGAAACGCTTTGTTGACTAACCCCCAGCTCGGATGCTAATGTTTCCTGCTTAATACCACGTAATTCTCTGATACGGCTGATTTTTCTACCGATGTGCGTGTTTGATGGTTTAGTTGATGTTTCCATAATCCAAATATACAAAAGTTTATTATCGGTAAATATAACACCAATAAAGGTAAAATACATGCCTCATGGGTTCAGTACCGCACAGCCTATAATTTAATTTGTGTCGCCATTGGGTTTGGCGAACTAAAATTGTTTATTATGAATAGGTTGCTATATGTTGCAAGGAAAGCAAAAGGACTGACAGAGGCGCAGATTGCCAAAGTTTTGCAGATTGAAGAAAGTGAATACAAGGAATTGGAACATTCGATAGTAGATGTTACCGCCAAACAGGCTTTACAGCTGGCTAAACTTTACGAGATAGATGCCGAGCAGTTTATTTATACTGAAGGAGGCAAGGAAAGATTGCTTAAATATGCGATGGACGAAATATCGAGGTATAAGCAAAACGGTATGCTGGAAAACCTACCGCCAAGTTACTATTTCAATATTGTTAGTTTGGGTAATACAGCCTTAACCTTGCAGGCTGAACTTAACCACTCCACCTACCGCCAGTATGAACTGGAACAAGATAACCAGGCGTTAAGGCTATTATATGCTGAACTAAAGGAAAAGTACGAAGGCAAGGCGTAGAGCCTGCAGTTGCGGCAAGCGGTTCATTACATCACGCGTAATCACGCTACATTTCATTCTCCGCCAGCCTCCCTGCATTTGGCGGCAATGAAATTCGTACCTCATAACATAGCCGACTTTGTTTTAAAAAGAAAAGGCAACACACCGCAGTCACAAAATTAGCACCACAGAAAACAGTAAAGGGCATGTAAATGGTGCGGTGTTTGTTTTTTTTGGGCAGCACCACCCTTGACAGTTTTCTGCTTGCTGCTGCCGGTTGTTTAAGCGGTGCAATGCTAGTTTATGTGTATGGCTTAGACCAGCGCGGGAACTTATCTTATTTTAGCAACGTTTAATGCTGATCTACAACTATAGCGTATAATATAGAATAGTCATCTATCACTTTCAGATTGGCGGGAAAAATAGAAGCGAGCTTAGGGCTACTTTATCGTGATTTATGGTAGTTTATCGTACTGGTGATGTTACTTATTTGTTACTTCATGTTTTTAACTATTTGAAAATCAATGGTTAATTACATTCCGGCCATGGCGCAAAGGTAGTCCTTTGAGATTTATTGCCAGCTCAAAATATCTCTTAGCCGCCTGCCAAAAGCTTTACTTGCTCAACAAATCTTGTCACCTCATCCGCAGTGCTGTTAAAAGAAAGCATGAACCTGTATTCATTTCTTTCTTCGTTCCAGTGATAAAAGGTCGCGATTTTCTGCAGCTCGTCGAAAATATGTTTTGGCATTTTTACGAAAACAGCGTTGGTTTCAACCGGGTAGGCTATCTCAAAAGAAGGAATTTTCGATAACTCTTTTTCCAACATGGCCGCAAGCACATTTGTGTGGTTTGCTATCTCTTTCCAAAGTTCATCCTGCAGCATGGCTGTAAACTGCGCGGCTATAAACCTGTTTTTTGATGCAAGCTGCATGCTCCTTTTCAGCATGAATTTGTTTGCATTGGGTACCGGGCAGTTAAAGAAAATAACCGCTTCTCCAAACATCATACCGCCTTTTGTGCCGCCAAGCGTTAATATATCCACGCCTGCCTCGGCGCTTAATTGTTTTAAGGATGTATTTAAATGCACGGCGGCATTAAAAAATCTCGCGCCGTCAACATGTAGCAGGAGGTTATTTTCGGTGCATATTTGCTTTAATGCCTTAAGTTCGTCAAGGGTATAAACGGTACCATATTCGGTTGGCTGCGTAATGGTTACTACTTTTGGCTGCGGGTGATGGACGTCACCTATACGTTTTAACTTGTTTTTCAGATCGGCTAAAATGATTTTCCCATCTGACGATTTCACAGGAAATATCCTGCACCCTGTAAAAGCTTCAGGCGCGGTCGACTCATCAACATTTAAGTGGGCCACTTCGGTACAAAACACCGAATTGTGCTTGCCGGTAACTGAGCCTATCCCGAAATTATTGGCGCCGGTGCCGTTAAAAGTAAAGTACACTTCAATGTTTTCGCCAAAATGTTCTTTGAACACCGCAATAGCGCTTTGGGTGTAATGATCATTTCCATAGGATGGCACATTGTCGGTATTGGCAGCGGCCAACGCACTCATCATCTTATCATGAACGCCTGCATAGTTCTCGCTCGATAAGTTTATTTTTTTCGGGGTAACCATATTCATCTAATCGATTTTTTTATTTAATAAGGCAATTGCGCTAGGTACTTAACCCTTTAATTTTTACTTTGGCTTTTGCCTTTTTTCTCGCTTTATTCTGCTTTAGCTATTCCGCTCCAGTAGCTTCCTCCATGATGCCGAGGCCCTTATGCCAGTGATAAAAGCCTGCACCAACTGCGGCGGCAACAATCAATTCAAAGGCAGCTTTTTCGTTCCCCGTTTTTTCGACGACTTTTTTTACCTGCTCGTCCGTAACCTTATAGGCTGCGTGGCCAATTTGCAGGGCCAGATCGTCATAGGTTGCTTCTCCTGTGGAAGGGCCGCCGGTCGCCCGCTTCGCTATTGCCTGGCGAAGTACAATGTCCGTTATTCCCGGCCCTTCAAGAACACGTTTGCACAGTACTTCGGCCAGGGCCCGATGGTCAGGGTGGCCATTAATCTTGCTTTTGCCAAATACATAGCCCTGCGACAGCATCCGTGGTGCTGCACGGGAAAAATCGCTATCGCCAGGGATCGCGAAATTGAAGGTGTCTGCTAAGCGGACTGTAATGCTGAACAGGGTAACAACCGCCATTGCATCCTCCAGTTCCTGCCGTGTTATCCCGCTATGTAGCACAGCAAGAGCGTGTTCCGCGGTGAGTTCATCGGGTGTTTTGGCAAATATTTCCAGGAAAACCAGGATGGTTTGTAATCTCGGAGGCAATTTTGCCTGCCGGAAATCTTCAAGCGCCGCCTCTACCAGTGTTTTATCCAAAACCAGTGAGGCAATGGCACTATGAGCACGAATGCAAAAGGTACACGAATTCCATTTGGCGGTCATGGCTGCGAAAAGTTCCCGCTCACCAACAGACCAACCGCTTTCTCCACGCATCGCGGCCTGTGTCCAGGCGGCCATTGGCTTACCATAAAAGTCCTCGTGGTACATCACGATCCTGGCCGCATCAGGCAGCCGCATTCCAGATACCATTGAAATAAACCTGAACAAAAGAGCATGGAAGAAACCATCTCCTTTTTCTAAATGGCGAAGACGCATATGATCTTTTTTTTAGTTAACAACCAGTTTTTATTTATGCTGAAGACCTATTTTATTGCCTTCTTGCAAATTAAGCGAAGGTTTATTATTTATTCTTCCTATTCACTTCTCAAACTTTTCGCCGGGTTGACCAATGCAGCCTTAACAGATTGAAAGCTTACCGTGGCCAGCGCGATGGCGATAGTAATAAGCCCGGCTCCATAGAAATACCACCATTCCAGGTTTATTCGATAGGCAAAATCATCAAGCCAGTTTTTGGCGATCAAATAGCTTAATGGCAACGCTATACAAATGGCTATAAATATCATTTTTGCGAACTCGCCGGATAAGAGGCGGACTATACCAAACACGCTTGACCCCAATACTTTCCTGATCCCGATCTCTTTCAACCGCATTTCGGCAGTGAAGGCAGCTAAGCCAAACAGGCCCAGGCAGGATATCAAAATGGATAGGCCGGCGAAATACCGTGATAAAATGGAGACCTGCCTTTCGGAAGTATACAAAGCCTGGTAATCCTGGTCCAAAAACTTGTAATTAAAAGTAAGGCCCGGGTTGAACTTTTTATAGAGGCTTTCTAAGTTATTTAGGGCCACTTTTTCTTTGCCTTTCCTAATTTTTGCTACTATCATTGATGGTCCCTGGTTATCGAGCCGGAATTTCATGGGTTCTATCTGCTCATGGAACGATTGAAAGTGGAAGTTCTTTACTACACCGATAATTTCCGTGTTATTTCCCTGCCCTTTAATTATTGTCCCGATAGGGTTTTTGAGCCCCACCGCATCAACAGCTGCTTCATTTAAAATCAATTGAGAATTATTGGAGCCAAAGTCTTTAGAAAAAGACCTTCCTTCTTTGAGCTGTACGCCCAATGTTTCAATCAATCCATAATTTACCCCAAATGAACGCACCTGGATCTTTTTCCCATTCCAAACTATAGCCCCCTGGCCGCCAAATTTATCCCCGATAAGATTTCCGACCATGCTGGAAGCCCTTTCTATACCTTGCAGCTTTTGTATTTCATTAAGGTAAGCTTCAGCATCTTTTCCTTCCGACTCAAAATAGATAACATTATTTTTATCAAAACCGAGGTTCTTATTTTGTATATAATCTATTTGTTTATAGATCACCAGAACTGAAACGATAAATATAACCGACAGGCTGAATTGAAAAACTACTAATCCTTTGCGGGTCAATATTTCTGTTATTGAATTACTAGACTTCCCCTTTAATATCATTGCCGGTTTTAATCCCGACAGGTATATCGCCGGGTAAAGCCCTGATAAAAGCCCGGTAAACAAAGTAACGCCGATCAGGGCTAAACAGACTTCGGCATCGAAATGCAAATGAAGGCTCTTTTGAGTGATCTCATTAAACTGCCGCAATAAAAGGCTAACAACCAATATGGCGACTATTACGGATAGCAGACTCATTAAAAGGGATTCGCCGAGGTATTGCAGTATCAACGCCTTTCGTCCAACCCCGATGGCCTTTTTTATGCCTATCTCTTTTACTTTCCTGGCAGCTTTGGCAGTGGACAGGTTCATGAAATTTATAGCGGAAATAATAAGTATGAACAGCGCGATCAGTGAAAAAAGCTTTACATATTCAATTCTTCCGCCTGCTACTTTTCCATTTTCATATTTACCGTAGAGATAATTATCAGAAAAGCGTTTAAGAAAAAAACTCCGGCTGCCGTCCCCGCTTTTACTTCTTATATAAAGGGTTAATTTGTCATTAAAACGCACAATATCAGTACCGTTCTTTACCGTTAAATAGGTACAAAAAGGCTCTGAATTCCAGTTGGTTTCCATTCCCATGATATCTTTCAGGGCATCGAATGACAATACAAAGTCAAAATGTTCGGAACTATTAACAGGTACATCTTTAAAAACTCCGGTAACCACGCATTCCTTTTTTATACCGGCTACGCTCCAGCCAATCGTTTTTCCAACAGCGCCAGCAGCCGATCTGAATAAATTTTGCGCCTGGCTTTGCGAAAGAACGATAGCATTTTTATTTGACAGAACGTTTGATTCATTGCCGCCGATCAAATGATAAGAGAAGATTTTAAAAAAATCTTTGCCCGCAAATTTCCCGGCTCCTTTAACTTTTTTATTATTTGCTGATAATGTAAACTCCGGGAGAAACAGATCAGGTGTTGTTGTTACAGCATATTCCACTTCAGGCATTTCAGAAGGAAGTGCCTCCGCCAGCGAATGCGGTGAGTCTTTTCTTGTATCAATACCTTTTTCGCTTTTAGTATTGGCCATCACCTGGTAAAGCCTGCAATCATTCACATGATACTTATCAAAGCTTAATTCGTCATTTACCCACAAGTAAATTATCAGTACGCACGCGAGTCCGCCGGAAAGGCCAATAAGATTAATAAAGAAGGTGCTTTTATGCCGTTTAAAATTCCTGTAAAAGAGCAGGAGGTTGTGTTTGAACATGTTTTTTTTCTTAAAATAAGTCTATACAGTTCTTTAACTTTTCAACCGATTAATTATGGATATAAAAGAGAACTTGGCCTTGAATCAAACATAAGCAAAAATTAAATTAAGACCATTATATTTGGATACCAACAATTACAATTATTGAACTATGGAAGTGCACCATCACCCGGAAGTAGGAAGAAAAAGATTCAAAGAGTACCTGTCAGAGGGATTGATGATATTTTTAGCGGTCACCATGGGTTTTTTCGCCGAAAGCCTGCGGGAAAATATAAATGCGAAAGATAAGGAGAAGGAATACATCGTCAGCTTTGAAAACAACCTGGAAAAAGATAAAGCTGAATTAGATTATACCATCGAGGACAACCAAAAGAAAATAAAAGGGTTAGACAGTCTTCTTTCATTAAGTGATAAAGACATGGCCACCCCGGCGAACCGGAAACTGATGTATAAATATGCGGGGAGTGTCAGCAATTTTTCGGTTTTTATCAGCAACGATGCGACGATGACACAGCTCAAAAATTCAGGAGGCCTGCAGTTTATTAAACATGGGCATGTTGCCGACAGTATTGCTAAGTACGATCAGGAAGTGCGGGGTATTTATGCCGCCGAGGCCCCATATTTAAGATACACCAATGATGCCACCGAGGCCATGACGGAAGTGCTGGTTTTTAACCTGAAGAAAAATACGGAAACATTTCCGCTGCTTACTACCAATCCGCAGCAGCTACAGGTATTTTTTAATAAAATTAAATTGGAAGAGGGCTGGAACAAAAACTATGTTGAGAATCTGCAGGAACGGTTGCCCTTTACCACCCAACTTATTGCGCTTTTAAAAACAGAATACAATCTTTAGGTAAAGCCAAAAGTCTTAAGTCGAAAGTACGAAGTCGGATTTTGGTCTTTTTATTACTTAGACTTTTCGACTAAAGACTTTCGACTTAGGACTCAACACACCCTCCAACAATTTTGAAAAGCAACTCGTAAAACAACCAATTATTACGGTAATTTTGCCGTACAAATTATTCAGGAGGCTTTTTCTTTATACAAAATGCGGCTCACTTTTTTTTTCCTTCTATTTATTTCAATACGCAGCCTTGCCGTTTCTGCGGGGCAAGACACAATAGTCCCGAAAGGGAACAGTAATTTGAATTTAAACAAAACTCGGGTGCCTGATTCGGCCGCGCTGGCCAAAACCAACAGACAACAGTTTGTGGCAGACTCTATCGCCATGTTTTACCTGGTACCCGATTCCTCGCGTGAGAACCAGTTTTTAAGCAGCATTTGGAAGAATAATTTGCTGGAACTTAGTTCGCAACCTTCCACGCCCCTACTGCAAAAAAGTATAGTAAAAAGTGGTGTAGCCCGGGCTTCGCGTGACCCCTGGATTATCGCTGTCATTATTGCTTTGTTAATTTATACTGCGCTTTTAAATCTGTTTTTAAGCAAGGATATAAGAAATGTTATACATTCATTTTATACTAAAAACGCGCTTTCGCAGGTTGATAAAGAAGGCGGCCTGGTAAATTCATGGGCATTTGTAGGATTATTTTTGCTATTTTGTTTAACGGCGAGCCTTGTTTTATACCAATTGACCGTATATGAAAATATTGATTATGGCATTGGCGGCTTCCAGCTTTTTATTTCACTCTCGCTTATAATCAGCTTATTATTTGCACTTAAATTTATAGTATTAAAATTTATTGGCTTCGTTTTTGATGTTAACCGCCTGGTTAGTGAGTACATAGCAATATTAAACTTAACTTATTTTAATATTGCTTTTGTTCTTTTATTTGTCGCCTTGTGCTTTAGCTTACTTGCCAACCGCTTTATACCATGGTTATTAGTTTTTACCATGGGGTCGATCGCTGTTATATTTGCCGTGCAGTACTTGCGAAACAGTATAAATGTGATTTCCAATTTTCGATTTCATAAGTTTTATTTATTTATCTATCTTTGTGCCCTCGAAATTTGCCCCATTTTGATTTTAATCAAGGCACTTAATATATAAACTTTTAGGGAGTTACACGATTTGAATTTGGAAGAGAGAAAGAAAAAGGTTAAGAGCATTTTAGTTACATTGCCCAAACCTGAAAATGATAAAAATCCATACGCCGAGCTTTCTAAAAAGCTTAACTTGAAAATTGATTTCAGATCATTTATTCATGTTGAGGGTGTACCGGCTAAAGATTTTCGGAAAGAGAAGATCAACCTGGCAGATTTTAGCGCTGTGATTTTTACAAGCCGCAACTCTGCCGACCACTTTTTCAGGATATGTGATGAGATGCGTTTTGAGGTCCCGGTAGAGATGAAATATTTCTGCCTCTCTGAAACTATTGCCCTCTACCTTCAAAAGTATATCCAGTACCGCAAGAGGAAAATATTTTTTGGCAAGCAAACTGCGTCCGACCTTGCCGAAGTACTGAAAAAACACTCCGCAGAAAAATTTCTTTATCCATGCTCTGACGTTGCTGCCGAAGAAACACAAAAGTTTTTGCTTGAAAACGGCTATAATTTTACGCCAGCAGTGCTTTTTCGCACGGTTTGCAGCGACCTTTCTGATCTGGCAGAGGTTTTTTATGACGTAATTGCTTTTTTTAGCCCTTCGAGTATCCAGTCACTGTATAAAAATTTCCCCGGTTTTAAGCAAAACAATACCCGCATAGCGGCTTTTGGGGCAACAACCCACAAGGCAGTACTCGAAGCCGGATTAATTTTAGATATTCCGGCCCCCTCCCCCATAGCGCCATCCATGACAATGGCCATCGAACAATATGTTAAACAGGCAAATAAATAAATTGGTGTAATTATTGGTGTATAGGTGAAAAGTTGAATTGGCTGTGTTATTTAAATTTACCTAACAAGCTATCAACTATTGTGGTACAAAATAAATTAACAAACTAAACGTTTATTTAGTGTTTTAGTTGAAAATTGATTAGATTTGGCTGATTTAATTGTAATAATTATTAAAAAAATACTTTGGTTTAACTATACAGCTAAACACCTAAACAACTTAATCCACAAACAAACTTAATTAGCAAAATAAATTTATTCGTAATTTAGTTTACCCCGCGCAACAATTTTCAAGGCAAAGCGTATAAAGGCAAACTATTTCACATTATTACACTGGTTAAATTAATTTTAAACACAAATTTGTTATCTATAAATTAAAAATTGGCGTAAGTTTGGTTAATAAAAATGTTTTTTGTGTATTGATGAAGCAAATTTAATATATTCGGGGGTCGCATTGTGTTATATTCATATTTCATATAACTGAATTTTGATTTTAAAAATGAAGCAGATATACTTTTTAATAGCAGTTTTGGCCGTCGGGGTACTAAACGGCTGCAGCAAAGGCGGGGATCGGGGTGAAGTAACCGGTATTCCTCAAAAATCATTCAGGGCAGAAGTCCCGTTTGGCATGGTATATATACCAGGCGGCTCCTTTTTAATGGGGCAAACAGATCAGGATGTTACCTTTGCGCAAATCGCGCAGACAAAACAGGTTACTGTTCCTCCATTTTTTATGGACCAGACCGCTATTACTAACAGCCAATACCGGCAATTTGTAAATTGGGTCCGCGACTCAATTGCCATTACGAATTTTGTTAATGACCCTAAATATTATATGAACCCGGCAAAAGGGGCGGCTGCAAATGCAAGCGGTAAGAAATATATAAATTGGGCATATGTAAAAAAGAACCCGGTAATGAGCCCTAAAAAAGGAGCCGGCCAGGCTGCATCTGCAGGTAAATTACAGGGAATGTATTACCAGGGCGATGACCGTATATTCGACCGCAACGAACTGGATGTTCGCCTGTTGAAATACAATTATTCTTTCGTGGTGTTGCGTAATGCCGCTAATTATAAAGATGACAAAACAAAAAAACGTTCAGATTTCATTTTCCGCGATACTGTTCCCGTTTACCCGGACACTTTAGTTTGGCTCAGCGATTTTTCTTACGCTGCCAACGAGCCTATGACTGAAAGCTATTTTTCACACCCTGCGTACCGCAATTATCCTGTTGTTGGGGTAACCTGGCGCCAGGCCCGCGCTTTCACCATGTGGCGCACACGATATAACGACGCTTATAAAGAATCAAGGCATTTGCCAACACGTGCGCCTTACAGGCTGCCAACAGAAGCTGAATTTGAATATGCAGCTCGTGGCGGAAGGATCGGGACCGACTACCCCTGGGGCGGCCCGTATATAAAAAATGCAAAAGGATGTTTACTTGCAAACTTTAAACCGGGCAGAGGTAATTATACCGACGACGGTGCGGCTTATACAGTAAATGTAAAATCATATTTCCCCAATGATTACGGTTTATATAATATGGCCGGCAACGTAGCAGAGTGGACCTCATCCGCATTTGATGAATCGGCATCGACATTTGTTCATGACCTGGCGCCAACATTTGATTACGAAGCTAAGGCAAGCGATCCACCGGTGCTGAAACGTAAAGTTGTAAGAGGCGGTTCGTGGAAAGACATTGGTTATTTCCTGCAAAACTCGACCCGTACTTTCGAGTACCAGGATACAGCCAAATCATATATCGGCTTCCGTTGTGTTACACATTACCTGGGCCGCGACATTAAAGACAAACGATAAATTATCTACATATAATTCAAATTTCTTAAATCCTTTTTTAAATTAATATGGCTGGCAAGAAACAACCTTACGGAATTAATAATATCGTATCATGGGGTGCTACAGTGGTTATTGTGGGGCTGATGTTTAAAATATTACACTGGCCCGGGGCTACATGGTTTATTAGCGGTGGATTGTCCGCAGAAGCTATTTTGTTCTTCCTGCTTGGTTTCCAGCGCGAGGAAAAAGAACTTGACTGGCGGCGCGCTTATCCGGAACTGGATGAGGACTTTGATGGCGACCTGCCAAAATCAAAAAAATTAACCGGCGGCGACGATTTTTCGAACACAGCAGCCTTAGACCAGATGCTCTCCGAGGCGAAAATAGGCCCCGAATTAATTGGCAGCCTCGCCAGCGGTTTAAGAACTTTTGGCGACAAGGTAAACTCTATATCGCGCGTGACCGACGCGGGCGACGCTACCGTAGCATTTACCAACAAGGTTAAAGAGGCGACCATAAGCTATGATAAATTAAATAATTCTGTCGCAAAAGCTTCCACAAATTTAGAGGAAGTGGCCAGTACAGCAATTGATTCAAAAACATACCACGACCAGGTTAGTAAAATGGCCAAAAACCTTACTTCCTTAAATGCAGTGTATGAGCTGGAATTGCAGGATTCAAGCAACCATTTAAAATCAATGAATAAATTCTACGAGGATATGTCAACCACGGTACAAAACTTTAACGCTTCGGCAGGTGATGCCAAGCAGTTTAGGGATGAGATTTCCCGGTTGGCGAAAAATTTGTCGACGTTGAATTCAATATACGGTAATATGCTTTCTGCAATGAACCAGCCGCGTGTTAATAATTAATAGAAGGTTTTAGTCATTAAAAACATAACATTTAAAGCACATGGCGGGAGGTAAGCAAACCCCAAGACAACGAATGATAGGTATCCTGTACCTGGTGCTTTTGGGCCTTATCGCCCTTAACGTGCCGGATAGTTTACTGGATGCGTTTAAAAATATAAAAGACAGCCTGGATAAATCCACTGATAACGTGAAAAAAGGGTTAGCAACTACCTACACAACATTTAAGGCCACCAAGCTTAAAGATGAGCCGGAGAGGGCAAAAAAAGCTTTAGAAAAAGCTCAGCGTGCGAGCGACATAGCTAAGAAGCTGGACGATTATGTACAAGCCTTAAGAGATCAGCTTGTAGCCGAAGGCGGGGGTGTTAACCCCAGCATTAACGATGTAAATGCAAGGGACAATTTGGATATATCGCCACGTATCATGATCACTGGTAAAAAAGGAGAAGAGTTGCGTCAAAAAATAGATGACACGCGTGTGCAATTATTGGCTTTGCTGAGTCCTAAAGAGAAAGAAGGCATAAATTTTTCGCTTAATGCAGTGGCGCCTGAGCAAACTGCCGGGTCGGGGCCGAAAAAGACTTGGGAAGAGGCTTATTTTGGGGACGGCATACCCTTAGGGGCAACGCTGACTACATTGGCCAAGATACAGACAGATAATAAAAACGCTGAAAATGAGGTTGTGAAAAAGATATTAGGAAGCGTTGACCAGGCATTGGTTAACTTGAATCAATACAGTGCGGTAGCCGTAGCGCCAACAAGTTATGTGCTGGTTGGCCAACCCTACACTGCTGAGGTTTTTCTGACAGCTTATGATGACAAGATATCGCCGAATATCACTGTTAATGGTTCTCTGTTACCAACCGAAGGCGGTAAAGGTAAATATGTGGGAAGTACAAGTACACCAGGTCTGCATACATGGTCGGCTACCGTAATGGTAAAGCAAACAGACGGGGCAATGAAGCCATACCCCACGCCACCACAAACTTATATGGTTGCAAGTCCATCAGCAGTTGTATCACCTACTAAAATGAACGTGTTGTACATTGGTTTGCCAAACCCTGTTAAAATTTCAGCGCCGGGTGTTGCAGCAAAAGATCTTAAAGTAAGCATGTCCGGCGGTAGTATTAGCGGCTCGGGAGAGGATTGGACGGCTACGGTTAGTACGATTGGTAGCGCAACCATAAGTGTTTCGGGAGAATTGACAAAGGGTAAGGTATCGTTTTTAGGCAGCTCCCCGTTTCGCGTTAAACGTATCCCGGATCCAAAAGCCCAGTTTGCCGGAAAAAGCAGCGGGAATACCAGCGCGGCAAACATAAGGGCGCAGGACAGGATATTTGCCAGACTCGATAATTTTGAGTTTGACGCTAAGTTTAACGTAACCCGTTTTACCTTAATGATAGCGAAACCGCGCCAGGATGTTTATATTAAATCCGCCACCGGAAATGAATTGACAGCCGAGATGCGGAACGCAATGAATACTGTAACACCAGGCACCACGGTTGTTTTTAAAGATATTATTGCTGTGGGGCCTGACGGGACACAAAGAGGACTTGACTCGATTGTTTTAGGTGCTAATTAGAATAGAAGGATTATGAAAACAAGAATTTTAGTTGTTATACTTTGCCTTGCATGCGTGGCATCCTATGGGCAAAAGAAAAAGAAAAGAAATAAGCCCGCTGGCAATACGCCCAGTCAAACAACCAGCGCCAGGCCGGCGGGGGCCGATACCAGCAAAAATGGTGCAAAAATGGCGGTAAAACCTTTTGACAGGCCATTGGACGGCTATTTCAAAAAAACCAATATTTTAAGCGCGAAAGTTACGCCTTATCCAAACCTGCGCGAATCGGACGTTGCTTTTCAGAAACGGGTGTGGCGTGAAATTGACCTTCGCGAAAAACCGAATGCTTACCTTATTTCACCAAAACAAAGGCTGCTTGATGTGCTGCTGAATGCCATTGATGCAGGCGAGTTAACCGCTTACGACCCTACCGCAACCAAAGATGACCCTAATGGTGATACCTTTGGCGTTCCACTGGGTGGAGGCGCTGCCAGGAGCAAACTGGCCGATAGCAGTGTTGTAGATAAATTTGATAAGGACGGAAACAAAATAGGTTCTACTGTACGGGCAGGGGAACTTAACGCCGATAGTGTAGTTAAATTCAGGATAAAAGAAGACTGGATATTTGACAAGCAGCGCTCAATTTTTGAGCCCCGTATTATTGGTTTAGCGCCGATGATCAAAGTTAAAGTGGGTAACTCGGAAGATTACCAGCCTGCATTCTGGATCTATTTCCCTGATGCACGGCAAGTGTTGGCCACCAAAGAAGTTGTAAGCCGCGACAACGACAATACCGGTTTAAGCTTTGATGATGTGTTTATGAAAAGGATGTTTACAAGTTATATTGTAAAAGAATCAAACGACAAGGATGAACGTATAAAAGATTATATGACCGGCATGGACAAACTCTACGAGGCGCAGCGCATCAAGAAAAAGCTGATGGACTGGGAACTTAACTTGTGGTCGTATTAAGGTTGGAGTTCGAAAGAAAAAAAATATTTGTGCCCCGGTGATTGAGTTCATCAGGGCATTTTGTTTTTAGCTCATTGAAAGAGCGAAACACCGCCCGTCCTTACGAATGTTAAAATTCGGGCAACAAGAAGACAGCATGACATTATTTTAACCCGCTTTGTCATTGCGAGGAGGAACGACGAAGCAATCTCCTCGCTATACATACACCCTACCTGCCAGCGACGAGATTGCCACGCTTCGCTCGCAATGACAAACGTGGTTTATAGTTGTTATTTATACATACAATGGGTATGGATTATTTGCCTTACTTCTCCCTAAAGTATTCAAGTATTGCCTTAGCCTGCTTTGTATTAACTACTTCCATTAATACTTCTTCCGATGCTCCCCTTATTTTCTTCACAGATTTAAAATACTTTAATAATTTTTCGGCGGTGGTTTTACCTATTCCGTCAATAAGTTCGAGCTCAGTGGCGAGAGTGCCTTTGTCCCGCTTCTTTCGATGAAAAGTTATGCCGAAGCGATGGGCCTCATCCCTTAATTGCTGGATGACTTTTAATGTTTCTGATTTTTTATCAAGGTATAAGGGATATTGGTCGCCGGGGTAATATAATTCTTCGAGCCTTTTGGCTATACCGATTACTGTTACCTGCTTCTCGATCCCCAGTAATCTCAGGCTTTTTAATGCCGAAGAAAGCTGCCCCTTTCCGCCGTCAATAACTATCAGCTGTGGTAGCTCAGTACCTTCGTCAAGCATCCGTTTGTAGCGGCGTAAAACAGCTTCTTCCATCGTAGCAAAATCATCCGGGCCTTCCACCGTTTTTACGTTAAAATGCCGGTAATCTTTTTTTGAGGGCTTGCCATCCCTGAAAACCACAATTGCCGAAACCGGGTATTTACCCTGGAAATTTGAGTTGTCAAAACATTCGATATGCCGGGGCAGCTGGTTCATCCGCAGATCTTTCATCATTTGGGTCAGCAACCGTTCCGTTCTTATTTCGGGATTCAACTTTTCATACTGGTCAATCTTTTCTTTTCTAAAGAAATGCACATTTTTTTGCGAAAGGTCAAGCAGTTTTCGTTTTTCACCAAGTTTTGGAACGGTAAATTTTATGGATTGGTCCTCAATATCTATATCAAAAGGCACAATGATCTCTTTTGAATGACTGTCGTACCTGCTCCTGAACTCGATGATAGCAAGCGTTAATAATTCTTCGTCGCTTTCGTCAAGGCGTTTTTTTAGTTCGATGGTTTGTGTTTGTATTATGGTGCCGTTCATTACCTTTAGGTAGTTCACAAACGCATATTTTTCATCTGTTGCTATGCTAAATACATCCACATCAGTAATCGATGAATTTACGACTGTTGATTTGCTCTGGTAATTTTCAAGCAGGTCGAATTTTCTTTTTAGCCGGTGGGCCTGTTCATAGTTCAGGTCGGTTACGGCCCGTTCCATATCGCTTTTCAGATTTCGTAAAACGCCGCCTATCTTCCCGGTTAAAATATCTTTTATCTCCTCAATGTTATGCGCATAGTCATCTTCAGTCTGGTAATTCTGGCAGGGGCCTTTACAATTGCCCATCTGGTATTCCAAACAAACCTTGAATTTCCCTTTTTCAATATTTTGCGGGGTAAGCTGCAGGTTGCAGGTACGGAGCGGGTACGTTTCTTTTATTAGCCCTAAAATATTGTGCATCATACTCACAGAGGCATAAGGCCCCAGATATTTTGAGCCATCGCGGATGATGCGCCTTGTCCAGAATATGCGTGGGAAATGCTCGTTTTTAATAATGATCCAGGGGTACGTTTTATCATCCTTTAGCATTACGTTATACCGCGGCTGGTGCTTTTTTATCAGGCTGTTTTCCAGCAGCCACGCATCAACTTCGGTATCAACGATGGTAAAAGTAATATTCCGGATCTTCGAAACAAGTACCCTGGTTTTGGCATTTACATTGGTATCCTTATTAAAATAGCTATTAACCCGGTTACGCAGGTCCTTGGCCTTACCAATATAGATGAGTTCTTTTTCCTCGTCCCAAAACTGGTAGATCCCCGGTTTATGAGGTATATTTTTTATTGCTGCCCTATAATCAAACACCTGGTTCATTAGTTCACTGGTTCATTGGTGGGTAGTTCATTAGTTCACTGGTTCATTAGTTCATTGGTCAGGGTGCATCTCTGTCGCGGGGATAGTGAACTTACCTAAGGGAGCAGACCAATGAACTAGTTAAAACCCTAATTTCTTATCCACCTCGCCTGTTCCCTGTTGCTGCTGTTTGTAAGCATCGCAGTCAAGTGTAATGCCTGCACCTTTTTCAGGAGCATCAAAATCAACGTTCTTAAAGATCCCTAACGATGCATCTGCATAAACCTTTTTCATAAACAGCGCAAAAACAGGCAATGCTGAATTGGCGCCTTCCCCAAGCCGCGTCGAGAAGAAGTGTACATCCCGGTCTTCACATCCTGTCCAAACACCTGTAACTAATTGCGGGGTTACGCCCATAAACCAGCCATCGGAGTTAGTTTGTGTTGTGCCTGTTTTGCCGGCGATCGGATTAGTAAGATGATATTTATATTGCAACCTTGATCCGGTGCCATCCTTGATTACGCCTTTCAGCATATAGGTCATCACATAGGCGCTTTGCTCGTCCATGGCCTGCACTACTTTAGGCGTATGGGTATAAATTACATTGCCATTTTTATCCTCAATGCGTAATATAAATGTAGGCTCGGTCCAGGTGCCGTGATTAGCAAATACCGAATAAGCGCCGGTCATGTCAAATACCGAGGCATTAAATACCCCCAGGCAGATAGACGGATATGGCGGCACATCACTGGTGATCCCCATTTTTTTTATGAGTTCCATTACCGGCGTTGGCTTAACTTCGTTCATTATATAAGCCGCTATATAATTTTGCGAATAGCCTAAGGCCTTTATTAAGGTTATAGACCCGGGCAAATAATCTGACATAGATTGTGAAGGTGTCCATGGCCCCGAGCCATAACCGTTTATGGTAACAGGTACATTATCAACTTCCATGCAGGGAGAAAACCCGTTTTCAATTGCTACTGAATAAGTAAAAGGCTTTGCTGTTGAACCCACCTGCCGGGTGCCATCTTTTACCTGGTCGTATTTAAAATGCTCGAAGTTTGTGCCGCCTACCCATGCTTTTATATAACCGGTGGTTGGGTCCATACTCATTAATGCATTGCGAAGCATCAATTTACAATATACTATTGAATCAATAGGTTTCATTACGGTGTCAATGTCACCGTGCCAGGTAAAAAGATCCAGGCTGTCGGGCGTGTCAAAATTCTGCCTTATTTCTTCGTCCGTTTTTCCCTGTAATTGTAATTCTTTATAACGATCTGAACGGTACATGCCTTCATCAAGCAGTAACTTAAAGTTTTTAATAGTTTTGTGACGACTAACACCTTTCCATTGCGCATTAAACTGCGCTTGCAGCAGCGGCATATACTCCCTTTGCGCTTCTTCGGCGTATTGTTGCATCTTAGAATCGACAGTAGTATATATTCTTAATCCATCGCGGTCAAGATCATAGGTTGTGCCATCAGATTTGGTAATATTTTGATCCTTAAATATTTTTTGGATTTCCTTCTTAAGCACCGCCCTGAAATATGGGGCGGGGCCGGCATTATGGTCCATCGGGTTAAAATTAAGTCCCAACTGTTTTTTCATAAGCTCCTGCGATTGCCCTTCACTCAGGAACCCTTGTTTTGCCATCAACCCGAGCACCAGGTTGCGCCTGTTCAATGCCCTATCGGGATGCCGGATGGGCGAGTACGCTCCCGGTCCTTTAACCATGGCTACCAATAATGCGGCCTGGTCGGGCGTAAGTTTATCTGGTGTAACATTAAAATAGGTATGCGCGGCCGATTTGATGCCATAAGTATTATAAGCCCCGAAATTCACCTTGTTCAAGTACATGGTTATGATCTCTTCTTTCGTATAACGCCGTTCCAATTGTACCGCGATTATCCATTCTTTTAATTTTTGAGTGAAACGAACAAGCGGATTGCGGGCCCTTTGTTCTGTAAAGAGGTTTTCCGCCAGTTGCTGGGTTATGGTACTGCCACCCTGTTTTTTACCTATAAGGTTTAATATTATTATAGTGAAAGAGCGTTGAAAATCAATACCTGAGTGCTCATAAAAACGAGTATCCTCTGTAGCTACCAGGGCATTTACAATATTTGGCGACAACTGGGCATAAGTAACGCTTGAGCGGTTTTCCACAAAATATGTACCCAAAACCGCCGAATCGGCTGCTATCACTTCAGATGCCTGGTTACTCTTTGGATTTTCGAGGTCGCGGAATGATGGGAGCGGCCCAAATAAACCAAAGTAGGTTACAGCCAGCAGCAGGAAAAAAAATGCGATGCATCCAATAACCGTTCTCCACATATACCAGTTATATCTTCTTATATCCGGCTGAGCATTTTTTTTAACGATCATTTTAGTAGTTAGTTTGGTAATAATCTACATAACTATCCAACATTTGCTTGTTGGATAATTTATCCAGGTTCTCTTTTGTTATTATAAAAAAGCTGTATTTATTCACCGGCACTTTCATTATATCAGACAGCAGGGGGGCAATTTGCCTCGCATAATCTTTCGCCTCGGCAAGCGACGCGAAATGTCCGACAGTTATCAATTGGTTATCGTCAACGTCCCTTAACAGGTGCTTGATCCCTTTGCCCTGGTAATTAGTCCGGTTAAACTGCCCTATTCCAAAACGCGATGATGACAAATTAGTTGTGCTGCTTGCTACGTTTACTACAAAATAGTAATCAGTGCTATCGCGCGTTGAAAACATGGTCGATGCAACCGGGCGCTTAACCACCGGCACGTCAGGCGTTATAGGCGGCTGAACGTCGGGGGTTGTGATGACCGCCTGTTTGTTGTCCGACTGTTTTATTTCACCCGGCGTCGTTACATGCGCTTGCGTAGTGTCCGGCTTCTTTATTTCAACACGCGTTGTTACATGCGCCTGCGCCGTGTCCGGCTTCTTTATTGCAGGGGGTGGTGTTACAGCTGCCTGCTTGTTTTCAGGCGGCTTTACTACTGCCGGCTTCTTTTCCGGCGCCTTCGCAACTTGCTGTATCACGGGTCCCGGGGGGCGTTGAGCGCGCCTAAAAGTAGCTTCCTTCTTTAAATCTTGCGCCATGGTAAACGGTATTTCATTGGGGTCCTCGTCAGGCAATACAACAGTCCTGGCTTTCAATTCGGCCTGGTTGGCATTAATATAGGTAAGGTGCTGGGTAACCAGGGGGCTTATCAACCGGTCATTCGGGAATTTGTTCAAAATACTCTTTAAACTATCAGTAAAGGGGCCAACTTTTTCATTGTGGCCTGCAGCAATTGTTTGCAGGTAATATAATTGGGCCGATAATTTATTGCCGGGATATTGTGCTAACACACCTGGCACGCGGGCAACTACATCTTTGTATTGTTTGTGGTCATACAAATCAAAGATATCGTTGTACGCCTGTGTAAAAAAGGCATCCGCATCGTTCAGCTTTTTCGCATAATCAGGGTCCGAAATTATTTTAGCAAAAGGTGTTTCGGCATAATCTTTCAGCAATTTGTTTTTATACTGATCGGATTTTGTCTTGTCCAATTCGCTGTAAAGCCTGTACAAATTATAATATACGGCCGGATTATTAGGATTGTCGGGATAACGGCGCAGGATCAGTTCATAAGCAACGATTGCTTCCTTTTTATCTTCCAAAACGTCCCGGTAAAAATTCCCAATATCCACATAAGCATTATAAATTCGCGTATTCGACGCCGCCAGCAGCTCGGGGGTAAGCGGGAGCCCCTGGATGAGTGTTTTCCGGTAACCGCCGGCTGTTTGGGTAGTTTTATTGTTTTGCGCAGCATTTATCGGCGCGTCCGGATCGTTACCTTGCGTTGAATTTGCGGAGTTGGCAGTTATATCCCCGCTTGACCGGCTGCTTCTCCGCCAGTTATCTTCAAGTTTGCGGGTGCCCCATTTTTGCTTGAAATCAGTATACCCCTGTCCAACTGCCGAGGCATTATCAAAATAAAATGAGCCGCCACTATACGAACTTGATTGCAGGCTATTGTTACTTCCGGCACTAAGTGAAGTATTGCCTGCGGCGGCATTCGCAGCGGCCTGCTGTTGCAAAATTTCATCGCTTACCATCTTATCAATCACGGCCGAGCGCGTTTTTTCGTCCATTTTTGCCAATGCCTGTAAAGTATCCTCGCGGGTGACAATCTGCAGGCGGTCGGCAAGTAAGGCCAGGTTATTGCCTTTCCTTTGTATGGATACATAGCCAGGATAATTGGTAGGCAATGTGGTTAACGTACTATCGTAATATTTTTTTGCGCGTACATAATCTGCCTTGTTATTAAAATAGATCTCCGCCAGGCGTAAATACGACAGTCCTTTTTGATTTTGGTTCCTGATAGTGGCCCGCAGCGATAGGTTGTAGTACTTTACAGCCTGGTCAACATTTTTGTCGGCCAGGTAAATTTGGGCAACCTGGTAGTATATCTGGTCCTTAAACTCTTTATTGTTGGGGTTTTTCAATAAGCTGAGCAATTCGTCGGTCCTGTTTATTTTCACGCCATTCCGTGTATCCTGTATCCGTATCAGGTTTAAGCTTGCATTAAAAGCCATTTCGAACAATGCGTCGCTTTTGGCTATCTGCCTGTAGTTTTTCGTGGCCTCGCCCAATTTATTATTAAGTTCCTGCAACTGGGCTAAAATAAAGGTCCAGCGCAGCCGCTGGGGTTTATCCCGGCAATAATGCACCGCCTGCCTGGCCATCTCTTCGCCGTCAACATAGTCCTGCACATCAATATCATATTGTAATTTGGTGGCATAAATATCAGCATGCACCCTTTTTTTAGGATTGATACCGGCAATCGCGCTGTCGATAACCGGTTTTGCCTCGGGTAGTTCGCCTATATATATTAAAGTGCGCGTTTTCCATAAAAGGGCCTCACGTAATAGGTTTTTGTTTTGCGAGAATGAGCGTATCACATAACTGAAGTATTCAACGGCGTTATAATAATTACCTTCCAGGTAATTGGCTTGTCCTAAAACCAGGTAGGCGTCGCCCAGGTAATGGCTTTGTTCTTTTATGGTAATAATGCTATTGCCTTTTGCTATGGCTAATTCAAGGTCTTTATCAGGTGTGGTGCTTTGCGGGGTCGTGTCCTGGTATACGCTCAGTATTTCGTTATAATTATCAACAAACGAGGTAGCATAACTTACCTGTTTTAGCCTTATGATCTCTTTGGCGTTGAAAAGAATATTATATTCTGCAGTGACATTTTGCATGAAGCGGTTAAAACCGTTTTTCTTTTCAAGCGAGCACCCTGCAGTGATAGCCATCAAGACAAACAACAGGAGTGTAAATTGCTTAAATACAGGAAATATGGATCGTCGCCTCAATTTATAAATACGGATTAAAAGCCTTTGCTAATTTAATAACAATTATGCCAACAGGATTAATAAATTTGCACATGGCCAAAGATGATAAAAAAGAAGATAACGGCAATGAGCCGGGCAATATTGCAAAATTTAGCGGTATCGCTTTCCAGATGGCAGCAATCATCGGGATATTTACTTTTGCCGGTTATAAAATCGACGAAGCAGCGCATCATAATGTAAAATGGGTAACCGCCGCGCTTTCACTTACCGGTGTTTTTATATCTTTGTACATTGTTATCAGGTCGGTAAAAAGCTGACCAGGATTTAAAGATTTCCCGGATTTTAAAAACTCCGAAAATCATTTTAATCTGGTTCCAAGAAAAAATCAAACATAAAAACATCCTAAAATCCCAATGAAAATATACCAGGCCATATTATTTTACCTGTGGTTTACTTTTATCATAGCTATACCACCTTACTGGCTTAATGCAAACGGGCATGCTGCTTTAATAACCCCGCAGTTCTGGCTCATCTTCTCTTTTCTGTCGGGCCTTACCTTGTTGGTGGTGACCACTATTTTAATTATCAGGCAAATGTACCCCAAGTTTTTTTCCGAGGCATTTATGGCTGCTACGTCGGTCAAAATCCTCGCCTGCCTTATTTTTGTGTTCATTTTCCTGGCAAAAAACAAGGTGGTTAAGTACGTTTTTTTGGACGATTTTTTTTACGTATATTTCTTAAATACTGCCTTTGAAGTTTATATTCTATTGCGTACCTTGCGCAACAAAAATTTAAGGTAGAAAACTTCATTTAGATGTATAACAGCCCGACTTTGAAATCAAAAATTTTTAGACTTTTATTTATTTGCGCGTTTTTTTTAATGGTCGGGACAATTCCCCTTCAAAGTTTTTCGCAGGAAAACAAGCCTGCGGCTACTGAAACGAAGTTTGAACCGAAGGACGTTATACTGGAACACATTGCCGACAAGCACGAGTGGCACCTTTGGGGAAAAGCATATATTCCACTTCCCGTTATATTGTATACCGATAAAGGCTTCGATACATTTTCATCGGCCAAACTGCAGCCGGCCGGAACAAATTACAAGGGACAATATTATACCTATCAGCTGCAAAACAATAAGATAAAAGTGGTGGACGACGCCGGTAAAATTGACGTTGCTGCAAATAAAAAGGTGTGGGACCTTTCCATCACCTCGAATGTAGCAAGTATGTGGGTATCGATGATCGCCTTGCTGGTTATTTTTCTGTCGATGGCATCAGCTTATAAAAAGCGGGTTGGGAAAGCGCCGAAAGGTTTGCAGTCATTTCTTGAGCCACTTGTTTTATTTATCAGGGACGACGTTGCTTTGCCAAATATCGGCGCGAAGTATGCCAGGTTTATGCCACTGCTGCTTACTATATTCTTTTTTATTTTATTTAACAACTTTATGGGGATCATCCCGGTTTTCCCGGGCGCATATAACCTTACCGGCAATATCGCGGTGACTTTTATGCTGGCAATTATTATACTGCTGGTAGTTAACTTTAACGGAAACAAAAATTATTGGAAACACCTTGTTTTGCCTGATGTGCCCTTTTGGATACTCCCGATAATGTGGGTAGTTGAAATAAGCGGTATATTCTCAAAGCCACTTGCGTTAATGATCCGTTTATTTGCGAATATGACGGCTGGCCACATTGTTGTTTTAAGCCTCATCTCGCTGATATTTATTTTTAACACGTTGTGGGTATCGCCGGTTTCCGTGGTTTTCGTAGTATTTATTGATGCAATTGAAGTGCTTGTGGCTTTGCTTCAGGCTTACATTTTTACAATTCTTTCGGCCCTATTTATAGGCATGGCCGTTGAAGAGCATCATCCAGAAGTGATCTAAAATTAATTATCTATATATATACACTTAAATTAATAAACAATGAACGCAGGATATGGTCCTATCGGTGCAGGGTTAGCTGCAATTGGTGCTGGTATTGGCATCGGACAGATTGGCGGAAAAGCTGTTGAAGCTATTGCACGTCAGCCTGAAGCTATCTCGAAAATTCAAACTAACATGATCATTGCAATGGCCCTTGTAGAAGGTGTTGCCTTGTTTGCCGTGGTAGTTTCTATGATTGGCTAATTTCATAGTCAACGAAAAAACAGCCCGGGGCGGTTGGCCCCGGGATATGTTTTAAAATGCATTTAAATTGATGTTAAAAATTAATAAATAAACTAATGGAATTAATTACACCCGAACCGGGCTTAGTTATTTGGGCAACGATCTCCTTTTTGATCCTGTTGTATATACTGGGTAAATATGCATGGAAACCCATTTTGGCAGCGGTGGCCGAACGTGAACAATCTATTCAAACCGCCTTGTCGCAAGCTGAGGCAGTTCGGGAAGAAATGGCCCGTTTAACAAATGAGAATGAGGCTTTGCTTAAACAGGCGCGTGCCGAACGGGATGCTATTTTACATGAAGCAACCAAGGTAAAAAACCAGATCATCAGTGATGCGAAAGAAGCCGCGCAAACGCAAGGCGCCAGGATGCTGGAAAATGCCCGTGCCGAAATTAACAACCAGAAATTGATAGCAATTGCTGATATGAAAAACCAGATAGCTACGCTTTCGCTGGAAATTGCAGAAAAGGTACTACGCAAGCAGTTTGAAGACCAGAAAAAACAAGATGAACTGGTTAAGGAATTATTAAAGGGAGTGAAACTAAGTTAGATATGAGATATGAGATGTGAGATATGAGACAACGATGTCCTATCTCATATCTGATATCTCACGTCTCACATCTATAAAAATATGTCAGAATTAACAGTAGCAGCCAGGTATGCAAAAGCATTGATAGATCTTGCAACGGAGCAAAAGTCCGTTGAGGCGATGCGCAATGATATGGAGCTTTTTCATCACACCTTGAGGGTAAACCCCCAATTGAAGGCGGTTTTGGGAAACCCATTGGTATCCCACTTAAAAAAAATACATGTGCTCGACGAAATTTTTTCCAAAAGCGTGAGCAAAACAAGCATTGCCTTTTTCAGACTGATGGTAAATAAAGGCCGCGGTGAAGTTTTATATGCCACCTCGCAGGAATTTATTGATATGTATGATATTAAAAACCATATCGTACATGCTTCCGTGGTGTCAGCTACAATATTATCAGCTGCCAATAAACAAAAAATGATTGCCGATATAGAAGCCGCCACAGGTGGTACGGTAAAATTAGAAGCAAAAGTAGACCCATCATTAATCGGTGGTTTTGTATTAACAGTTGGCGACAGGCAGGTGGATACCAGCATAGCCAACGACTTATGGAAATTAAAGAAAGAATTTGCCCAGCGGGTAATTTCTAATTAAAACTAATAAACGCTAAAATAAAATTTAAAAATGGTAGAGGTAAGACCAGACGAAGTATCGGCAATTTTGCGTCAGCAATTGGCGGGCTTCAAGTCAGAATCTGAATTAGAAGAAGTGGGTAACGTGCTCCAGGTGGGCGACGGTATCGCACGCGTTTACGGATTAACAAAAGTACAATCGGGTGAGCTGGTTGAATTTGGTACCGGTTTGCGTGGTATTGTACTTAACCTTGAAGAGGATAACGTAGGTGTGGTATTGCTCGGTAAATCTGATGCTATAAAAGAAGGCGACACTGTTAAACGAACCAAGAGGATCGCATCTATTAATGTAGGCGAAGGTATGCTTGGCCGTGTTGTTGATACGCTGGGTACCCCTATAGATGGTAAAGGGCCAATTACTGGAAAAACCTATGAGATGCCACTGGAGCGTAAAGCGCCGGGTGTTATTTACCGTCAGCCGGTAACCGAGCCTTTGCAAACAGGTATCAAGGCTATTGATGCGATGATCCCGATTGGCCGCGGCCAGCGTGAATTGGTGATCGGCGACCGCCAGACCGGTAAAACCGCTGTTTGTATCGATACCATCATCAATCAAAAAGAATTTTACGAAGCCGGCAAACCGGTATTTTGTATTTATGTGGCCTGCGGCCAAAAAGCCAGTACCGTTGCCAATATTGTACGTACACTTGAAGAAAAAGGCGCTATGCCTTATTCGATCATTGTTGCCGCAAACGCTTCGGACTCAGCTACGATGCAGTTCTTTGCACCGTTTGCAGGCGCCGCGATCGGCGAATATTTCCGTGACACAGGCCGCCCGGCATTGATCATTTATGATGATCTTTCAAAACAGGCGGTTGCTTACCGCGAAGTGTCGTTATTGCTTCGCCGTCCGCCGGGCCGTGAGGCTTACCCGGGCGACGTATTTTACCTGCACAGTCGTTTATTAGAGCGTGCAGCTAAAATAAGCCAGAACGATGCAATAGCCCAGGCGATGAATGATTTGCCTGAATCTATTAAGGGAATAGTAAAGGGCGGTGGTTCATTAACTGCTTTACCAATCATCGAAACACAGGCAGGCGACGTATCTGCGTATATCCCAACCAACGTAATTTCAATTACCGATGGGCAGATATTCCTTGAATCGAACTTGTTTAATGCGGGTGTACGTCCGGCCATTAACGTAGGTATCTCGGTATCTCGTGTGGGCGGTAACGCGCAGATCAAATCAATGAAAAAGGTTGCGGGTACTTTGAAACTCGACCAGGCGCAGTTCCGTGAGCTTGAAGCGTTCTCGAAATTTGGGTCTGACCTTGACGCGTCAACCAAAACTGTTTTGGACAAGGGATCGCGTAACGTTGAAATATTAAAGCAGGGGCAGTATGCGCCGGTAACTGTTGAAAAACAGGTTGCCATTATATACCTCGGAACAAAAAACCTGATGCGTAATGTGCCGGTAAATAAGGTTAGGCAATTTGAAAGCGAATATACCGACCAGCTGGAAGCGCGCCACCCTGAAGTATTGGCTGCCCTTAAAGCAGGTAAATTTGACGACCAGATAACCGGCGTACTGGAAACAGTTGCAAAGGAAATGACCGGGAAATATTAATTGTGAATGGTGAGTAGTGAGCAAATAAACGACTCACCATTCACCACTCACCACTGACCAAAAGATGGCTAATTTAAAAGAAGTAAGAAACAGGATAAAATCCGTTAGCTCAACGCAGCAGATCACCAGGGCCATGAAAATGGTTTCGGCGGCTAAGCTGAAACGGGCTACAAATGCTATAGTACAATTACGCCCTTATGCCAATAAGCTTAAGGACTTGCTGGCAAATTTGTCGGCCAGCCTTGAAGAAGGGTCGTCTCCTTTTATCGTGGAGCGCGAGCCTGTAAAGGTGCTGGTTATTGTAGTATCATCAAACCGTGGTTTGGCAGGCGCGTTTAATGCAAACGTTATTAAAATGGCTAATAACCTGATTGCCGAAAAATATAGCGAGCAGTTAAAAGCCGGCAATGTTTCAATAGTTGCCATCGGGAAAAAGAGCCAGGAATATTATCAAAGGCGCACCTATAATGTCATTGGCAATAATAACGACCTGTACCTTGACCTTAACTTTTTAAATGCGTCAAAAATTACCGAAGGCATAATGGATGGGTTTTTAAAAGGTGATTACGACCGTGTTGAACTGGTTTATAACCAATTTAAAAATGCGGCAATGCAAATATTGACTGCTGAGCAATTGATACCAGTTCCGAAGCCTGAAGCGAAAAAAGGAAACATTAAAACTATCCAGCTCGATTACATCCTTGAGCCATCACAGGAAAAAATAGTTGAGCAGCTGATACCGAAAAATATCAAGATACAATTGTACAAGGCTGTATTAGACTCGAATGCATCCGAACACGGCGCACGTATGACAGCAATGGACAAGGCCACTGATAATGCCGGTGAATTACTGAAAGCCCTTAAACTTTCGTACAACCAGGCCCGCCAGGCAGCTATTACTACGGAGCTTACCGAAATTGTGAGCGGTGCGGCTGCGTTGTCAACTGATTAATTCATCTAAACCGGGATTTGTCGGATTTTATAGATTCATTGGATTTTGCAAACCATCATCCGGAAAATCCGTTTAATCCCGGCTGAGGCTATCTACCTGCTAATCCCCGCCGAGTTAAACTGCAAATCGTATAATTTACGGTAATAGCCATTTTCAATCCTTAGCAGTTGCTGGTGGGTGCCTGTTTCCTTGATCTCGCCATGGTCGAGCACGATGATTTTATCCGCATTTTGAATGGTTGACAAGCGATGGGCAATTACGATGGCTGTGCGGCCCTGCATGAGCTTGCTGATGGCATTTTGTATCAATAGCTCTGTCTCTGTATCAACTGAGGAAGTGGCTTCATCCAGCACAAGTATGGTTGGATTATAAACCAGCGCCCTGATAAATGAAATTAGCTGCGCCTGTCCCGCAGACAGGGTTGCGCCCCGTTCCATTACGTTATAATCATAGCCGCCGGGCAAGCGTTCGATAAATTCATGCGCGCCTACATCTTTGGCTGCCGCGATAACCTGTTCGCGGGTGATACCCTGGTTGTTTAGACTGATGTTATTGGCGATGGTATCCGTAAATAAAAAAACGTCCTGTATCACTGTCGCTATCCGGGCCCGCAGGTAGTTAACATCATATTCCCTGATGTCGCGCCCATCGATTAAAACACTTCCTTTGGCAATTTCATAAAATCGGTTCAGGATATTTATGGTCGATGATTTGCCCGCGCCGGTAGCGCCAACCAGTGCCAGCGTTTTGCCGGGTTTTACATGAAAATTGATGTCTTTTAGTACCCAGTTCTCATCATTGTAAGCAAACCAAACATTTTTAAATTCTATTTCGCCCTGTAAATCGGTGGGCTTTAATTTGCCGGCGTTAACGGCCACTTCATCGGTATCTAAAACTTTAAAGATCCTGTCGGCGCCAACCATGCCCATTTGCAGGGTGTTAAATTTATCGGCCAGTTGGCGTATCGGCCTGAAAAGTATATTCAGACAAAGGATGAATCCTAAAATATCGCCTGGGCTTATCGGATCAGGCGTTGGGGAAATTGCTTTCATCTGCTGGTCGCTCAATATTCGTTTACACCCGTACCATACCAGTAAAGCCATACAGCAGGCAAATAGAATCTCGACCACCGGGAAGAAAATAGAATAATACCAGTTCGATCGGATATTGGCATCCCTGTATTTTTCATTCACCACTTTAAATTTGCGCATCTCCTGGTGCTCGCGTGCAAAAACCTGGATAATACTTATGCCTGAAATGTGCTCTGCTAAAAAAGTATTTAATTGTGCAACCTGTGTACGTACCTCCTGGAAAGCCGATTTAATGGCTTCTTTAAAAACGTAAGTCGATAAAAAAAGAAAGGGCATCGGTATCAATGTAATGAGGGCAAGCCGCCAATCCCTGAACAGCATATAGCTGATAACGGCTATCAACAGCAGCATATCGCCCATAATGGATATTAAGCCTTCCGAAAAAATATCGGCGATGGTTTCCAGGTCTGATACTGTGCGGGTAATCAGGATGCCTATGGGGGTTCGATCAAAATACTTTAGCCGTAAACTAGTAATATGATTAAAGATATCTATCCTTAAGTCGCGTATCACCGATTGTCCGAGCGAATTGGTGAGGTACGTTTGATAATATTGCGCAATGGTTTGAATAATAAGCATGCCCACCATCAGCTCGACTATAAAGACCAAACCGTTGTAATCGTCTTTTAAAATATAATTGTCCAGCGTTTTTTGCATCAGGATAGGCTGCACCAGGGCGGATGCCGCTAAAAAAACAGTTAAAAATGCCGAAATGATAAACGTGACATTATACGGTTTAACATAACGCATCACCCGCCTCAGCAGTTTCCAATCAAGCGCTTTACCTGTAACTACCCCCCCGCTCCCGCCTGCTGGCGGGGGAGTTTTTGATTTGTTATCTTTATTATCACTCACCTAATCCAAAGTTAATTATAATTATATTCCACTTAGTTCCCCCTTTAGGGGGTTAGGGGGCTAATACTCCACTTTTGTTAAAAACAGCCCGCAGGCAGGTACTGATGTCCCTGCATTGCTGCGGTTTTTGCTCTCAATAATATCACGTACCGCTTCAGGTTCAATTTCTTTTTTGCCGACCATTATCAAGGTGCCGACTATCGCACGAACCATATTCCGTAAAAAACGGTCGGCAGAGATCGTAAAAACAATCCCATCACCATTTATGGTCCATTCCGCTTTTGATATTTTACAAATATTGGTTTTTACCTGCGTATTTGATTTGCTAAAACAGCTAAAATCGATATATTCCATCATGATATTTGCAGCTTTGTTCATTAACTCAATGTCTGGCCGGTCGCGTAGTTCCCACGAGTACCCATTTTTAAATGGGTCTTTGTTAAAATGAATACGGTATTCATAAGTACGCAAAACCGCATCGAACCGGGCGTGGGCCTTTTCAGCCACCGGGAAAATTCTTTTTACAGCGATGTCTTTGGGTAGGATTGAATTTATGCTCCTCAGGAAGTTGTCCATAGTCCATGGTCCATAGTCCATAGAAGCTGCGTCATTGATCTTTGATTCTGCGTTATTATTATCCATGGACCATGGACCATGGACTATGGACCCGTTCCCCGACAAATCAAAATGAGCAAAAAACTCCTTCGCGTGCACGCCGGTATCAGTACGACCGCAGCCGGTGGTTTCAATTGGCTGGCGTAAAATGACGGACAGCTTTTCATTCAAAACTTCCTGCACGCTAACCGCGTTTTTCTGAATTTGCCAGCCATGGTACCTGCTGCCGTCAAATGAAAGTTCAATAAAATAGCGTTGTTTTCCGGTCACAAGGCAAAGGTAGTGATTGTTAGGTAGGAGTTGTAAAGGTTATATAATAGTTGTAAAGGTTGAAATAAGTATAAAAGTTAAAATGAACTCTTACAACCTTTACAACTAATTACAACCCTTGCAACTAATTTCAACCTAAGAGATATACTCCTTATAGATCGATTCAAACAAAATCCGGTTTTCAACGGCGAGGTCGAAAGGCTGATCGAGGAAGGTATTGCTATAGCCGATTGCTTTGGCCAGGTTTTTCAAAACTTTATAATAGGTAATTTCCATCCCTTCGATCAATTGTAAATAAAAAAGGACGAACACGTCACGCTCAAGGGGCGTTTTACCGGCTTTTATGGCGGATAAGTAAGCTTCTAAAGTAATCGCTTTAATCCCTAAGACATTTATTTTTGTATGATCGCCATCTATCGATTCGTATATTTCATCCAACTGCAGCATCTGGGTTTCGGTATCATCTATACACTCTTGTATCGCGAGCTTCAGCATTTGTAAAGAGGCGATGTCCTTTACTTCGCGGAAAAATTTGACAAGATGCTGTTTACCAGTATAAATACTGTTTAAATGCTCAAGAAAGGTTTTTTTGAGCACCAAATCGTCAATTTGTACATCTTTTGGGCTTAGTGAATCATCGGGGTTCTGTTCCATTTTAAAAAATCAGGTATTTAAGGGCGTGATATTAAATTTCGTAACCCTTTGCCGGGGGGTAACAAATCAGTAAAACAATAACCAAAACAATCCTATCTTTGTTTTTTAATTCAGTAATATGTTACAACGAGTACAAAGCATTTACCTTTTTCTGGCAAGTCTCGCGCTGTTTGCCCTGTTTCTTTTTCCATTGGTTCACGGTGTTTATGTAGATGGCAAACCACTGACCATTATGGTAACCGGCGTCTTCCAGGATGTTAACGGGCAGCATACCCATACGCAGTTTTTTGTCGGCCTCACCGTGGCAACTGTTATCATTGCGCTGATACCCCTGGCCATCATTTTCCGTTATAAAAACCGCAAGCAGCAGATCGCTTTAAGTTACAGTACCATGCTGGTTATTATCGGCTATAGCTTCTGGATGGCCCAAATGGCTAAAGGTGTAATGGGCACCATACAAATTGATACACATAACTTTGGGATAGGCCTATTTCTTTCAACCATAAGCTTATTGCTCATCCTGTTTGCTATTAAAGCGATACAAAGGGACGAGAAGCTTGTGAAATCGGCGGATAGGCTGAGGTGAGTTGTCTGAACCCGGATTAAGCAGATTTTAGTGATTTCTCTGATTTCAGGCTTTTTTCAGACTATACAAAACAAAAATCCAATAAATCTGTAAAATCTGCTTAATCCGGGTTCGGACAATCAATTAAACCTTCCTTCCCCGTCTATCCTTCTAAAAGGCTGGGCAAAAAAGTCACTTACTACCTGGTTAAATTGTTCTTTTTTATAAACCGGCGTCGAATGCCCTGAATTTGGTATTATCCACAAATACGAATTTGGTATGGATTGTGCTATCAGCATAGTGTGTTTGGGCTGTATAACATCGTGGTCGCCGCCAATTACCAGGGTCGGGCAGGTAATGGTGCGCAATTGTTCAACCGTTATATGGGGCTCGTATGATAAAAGGTGTAGCAACTTTAGCTCATTTTTACCTTCGGGCGTGGGGCTTTTGAGCTTTGCTATTGAATCGCGGACCGTTTTATTCATATTCATCGCCCATTTATAAACAAAGGGGTCAACAGCTGTGCTATCGGGCCAAAGGTTGGCGCCGGTTACCGCCAGTTTTTTAACCTTGTCGGGATGCCGGATAGCCAGTAGCAGGCCGTTAATCCCGCCATCGCTCCAGCCAATAACATAGCACGATTTTAAATGCAGGTTATCCAGCAAAGCATTCAGGTCGTCGGTCATCATCTTGTAACTTAACGAATCTTTGAAATCGACTGATTTTCCTTGCGCCCGGCTATCTGCAATAACTACCTGGTAGTTTTTGGCGAAATAAGGGATCTGGTACAAAAAATTATTGATGGAACCGCCGTTGCCATGAATGATAAGCAAGGGTTCGCCTTTACCGTAGGTTTCATAATACATTTTAAAGCCGCGGATATCGGCATATTTACCTACAGCGGGGTTACGGCCGTACATGGTGGTATCGAAGGGAGATTTAGCTTTCTGGGCGAAGGAAAATTTAGCAACTATTATCAGCAATAATGCGAAGGTGGCTTTTAATTTCATGGTCGTTTTGATAATTATCAACTAAATTACCATAATTATCCAGAAACAGCTTTTTTATGGTTAAAATGTCACAAAACCAAATAGAGTCCCACACCTTTGAATTGCAAATAAAAAACGCTACCTTTGCGCCCGATTTGGCGATGTTGCCAGATTCGTTATTTTAATTCATGAACCCATTTATTGAACTGGGAATCCGTCATGATATTGTTAATGCCATCTCTGAGTTAGGATTTGAAACTCCTACACCAATCCAGGAACAGTCAATCCCGGTTTTGTTAACAGGCAGCAACGATTTTGTCGGATTAGCCCAAACCGGGACCGGTAAAACTGCTGCCTTCGGACTGCCACTGTTAGAACTGCTGGACTTCGAAGAAAATTATCCGCAGGCGCTTATATTGTGCCCAACACGCGAACTTTGTTTACAGATCACCAACGACATTAAAAATTACGCCAAAAAAATGGGCAACGTTCACGTTGTTGCTGTTTATGGCGGCGCCGCGATATCTGACCAATTGCGCCAGATAAAACGCGGTGTGCAGATTGTAGTTGCCACGCCAGGCCGTATGCTTGATATCATCAACCGCAAAGCGATTGATTTTACAAAAGTACGGTTTGTAGTATTGGATGAGGCTGATGAGATGCTCAATATGGGCTTCCAGGAAGACATTGACAGTATCTTATCTACTACACCCGAGGAGAAAAAAACCTGGCTGTTCTCGGCCACCATGCCTACTGAAGTACGCAGGATCGCCAAAAAATACATGAACGAGCCGTTTGAGCTTACCATGGGCGAAAAAAATACCGGCAACGTAAACATCGAGCACGAATATTATATCGTCCGCGCCCGTGATAAGTATGCCGCGTTTAAACGCATCGTTGATTTTAACCCTGATATTTTTGGTATTGTTTTTTGCCGTACCAAAATTGAAACGCAGGAAATCGCAGAGTCGTTAATTAAAGACGGCTACAATGCCGATTCACTGCACGGCGACCTATCGCAGCAACAACGCGATAAAGTAATGAAACGTTACCGTGACCGTAACCTGCAATTGCTAATTGCAACCGATGTTGCAGCGCGCGGCATTGATGTTAGTGATATAACCCACGTTATTAATTACTCCTTACCGGATGAAATTGAGAATTACACCCACCGCAGCGGCCGTACAGCACGTGCCGGTAAAACCGGTGTATCTGTTTCCATCATTAACGCGAAGGAACTTGGTAAAATACGCCAGATAGAGCGCGGCTTAGGCAAGCGCTTTGTTAAAGTGGAGATACCAACAGGCTTTGATGTTTGCGAAAAGCAATTATTTTCTATCGTACATAAGGTAAATAGCGTTGAAGTTAATGAGCAGCAGATAGAGCAATATCTTCCGCGTATTATGGAAGAGTTTAAAGATATGAGCAAGGAAGAGTTCATCAAGCGCTTTGCGTCTATTGAATTTAACAGCTTCCTTGATTATTACAAAAATGCCCCCGACCTGAATGCGCCTGTTGAAGAAGGCCGTCGTTTTGAAAGAAGCGATGACCGTTCATCCGACCGTGGCAATGCATTCGGCGGAAGCGGGAAGTCAGAATATACCCGTTTATTTATAAACCTTGGTTCAGTTGATGAATTTAACCGCGGCGATCTGTTGGGTTATATTTGCAACCAAACCAAAATAAGCGGTCGTACTGTCGGTAAGATCGATGTTAAAGGCGTTTACTCATTTTTTGAAGTACAACACGGTGATGTTGAAAAAGTAACAGCAGGCTTTAAAGATGCAGATTTTAAAGGCCGCCCGGTAAGAATAGAAATATCCGGCGAAGGCAGCAGCGAAAGCCGCAGCGGTGGTGGCTATCCACGCCGTGAAGGTGGTTACAGCGGCAACCGCGAAAGAAGCGGAGGTGGCGAAAGACGTGAAGGCGGATACAATGGCGCCAGCCGTGAAAGAAGCGGATCAGCCGGCACCGGGTTCCGTGATTTTTCAGGCAAACGTCGTGAAGACCGTCCCGAAAGGCGCAGAAGATTCTAATTATTGATTTTGTAGAGTCAGCCCTTGTGGTTGACTTGCGAAACCCTCATTTCTGAAAAGAATTGAGGGTTTTTGTATTTTGGATGAATTGTCAAAGGCTAAGCGCAATAAGTTGTCATATGTGAACTGATGAATCTAGTCGCAGCTACCAATGAACTAATGAACCAGTGAACCAATAAACCTCACCTGCTATACTCCACCGATACCGAATCAGGCCCCATAAGCTTTAAATAATGATCACTGATCTTTTGCACCACAAAGTTGGTAGTTGGCTGGTTGCCCTGGAAAGAGGTGTAAATAGTATCATCCTTTACAAAATAGTCCTCGGGAATAGCTTCGCCATCGTCCATTGTGAAATTTTTCTCGGTGATATAAAGTTTAGTGGTACCATCTTTTGACCGCCATTTTCCCTTTAGTTTGCTTTTAACGGGGTTTGAACAAGCCCCGATAAGTAACATTAGGGCACACGCTGCGTGAACAAGTATTAAAGTAGTTTTTTTCATTGCAACGAATAGTTTGTTATAAGTTTAAGTGTGCAGCCTAAGGTACATTAAAAATTTATGACTTTAGGCTGCTGACTTTTGACTTAAACTTACTTCATTGGTTTATCCATCAACTGCGATTTTTTCAGGTAAACCCTGTGACCGGTTTTGCTAATGTAATAATAGTGCGAATGTTTATTAATAAAAACAGGCTGGCCGCCGGGGCCGCATTTGCCTTCGTATCTTTTATCAACTACATCTGACGCGCCGGTGGCTGCAATTTCAGATGTCTTGTGGCCAACTTTTGTAGCGGTCTTGCCGATTTTGTGGCCGATTGTTGAATCTTTGTGCGTTTGTGCATAGCTGGCAGAAAAAGAAAAAATTCCTGCAGCAACCAATGCAACTTTAAGTACGTTTTTCATGATCGTTGAAATTATTATTAATTCAAAAGCATTAACAAAACATTAACTCAAATGTTCTGCCAAATGTTTCATTTCCTGCGCGGGAGGTCGTTTCTCGTATAAAATAGCGTATACCGCATCGCAAATGGGCATATTCACTTTATATTGTTTGTTCACCTGGTGCAGGCAATTTACTGCATAATATCCCTCGGCGATCATGTTCATTTCCAATTGTGCCGATCTGACCGTATATCCTTTACCTATCATATTGCCAAAAGTGCGGTTACGGCTAAACTGAGAATAGGCGGTAACCATCAGGTCACCGAGATAGGCCGACTCTTTTATATCGCGGTTTATGGGATGTACTGCGGCGACAAAGCGTTCCAGTTCGCGGATAGCATTTGATATTAAAACTGCCTGGAAATTATCGCCGTAGCCTACCCCGTGGCAAATGCCGCCGGCAATGGCATAAATATTTTTTAGTACCGCTCCATATTCAGTACCATAAATATCATCGGATACATTGGTTTTAATATACCGGGTATTAAATAAACCTGCGAATTCAGCGGCGAGTTCGGTATCGCTTGAGGCTATAGTAAGGTAGGAGAGTTTTTCGAGGGCCACTTCTTCCGCGTGGCAGGGGCCGCTGATCACGATAAAATGATCAAACGGAATGTTATAATGCTGGTTCAAAAATTCGCCGATGATCTGGTTTTCATCAGGTACGATGCCCTTTATAGCTGATACGATCTTTTTACCAGCCAGGTCGGCAGGTGTTATGCCTTTTAATGCGTCTTTTAAAAATGCAGCAGGCACATTAAGCAATACAAAATCCGACTTGCTGATCATGCCCTTTAGATCGGTCGACACATTTTTTGCCGGGACACTGATCTCAACCGAACTCAAATAATTGGGGTTATGATGGAATTTATGGATATGCTCGACGGCGCGTTCATTACGCATCCACCAAAAAATTTCCTTTTCCGAATCATTATCGCTAAGTATCTTAACATTGGCCGTAGCCCAGCTCCCCCCGCCAACAACGGTGATCTTTGGATTAAGGGTTGGTGAGTAGCGCGTGTTCAATGGTGAGTTGGTGAATGGTGAGCAGTGAACGGTGAGCGGTCTTGCTGCTGACCGATTACCCGCTGCCTGTTTCTGCAAACAGGTAAAAGCTAATTCTGTTTAACAAAAATTTATATTCATAAATAAAAATGTCCCGCCAGGTTTAATTGGCAGGACAAATCTAATGAAATATTTTTAGTTCATCGTTGATAGTTCATGGCGGCTTCGTGGGAATTTGAACTCCTGCTATGAACTATAAACTATGAACCCGCCTAATTGCTTCCCCCGAATAATTTACTTTTATCTACTTTCTCAACCACCATATTATCATTCAACAATTTCGAAATGGTGGCAAACGGCGCTGATACCACTTCGTCGCCACTTTTCAAGCCCGAAAACACCTGGATGTAAGTATCATCCTGTATGCCGGTGGTTACCAATACCTGTTTCACTTTGCCTTTGCTGTAAACAAATACATATTCTTTTACCGGTGCACTGATCTTTGGTTTATTGCTGTCGGTATCCTGTGGAGCGCCGGCGTTAGCAGGCATCTTCTTTTTTTCCTGGCGGGTAGTTACCGATTGGATTGGCACGGCCAACCCACTAACATGGTTTGTATTAATATCAACGGTAGCAGTAAGTCCCGGCCTGAAAGGGTTAGGGTTTGCCGCAGTTTTTATCAACAGGTCTTTGTATGAGGCAGGGCTTATCCTGACTTTAACAGTAAAGTTGGTCACCTGGTCGGCATTGGTACCCACCACATTGGCCGAGCTGCCAATTTCGGTTACAACACCGTTAAAATTTTTGCCTAAAAAGGCGTCAACTTCAATTTTTGATGAATCGCCCAACTGTATCCGGTTAATATCGTTTTCGTTTACATCCACATTTACATCCAGTTGACTAAGATCCGAAATGGTCATGATTTCGGTACCGGCAAATTGCTGTGTCCCAAGTACGCGCTCGCCTTTTTGGATGGATAACTTTGAAACAACCCCGTCAACCGGCGAATAGATAGTTGTTTTAATAAGATTGTCGGCAGCTTCTTTAACAGATGCCTGTGATTGTGCAAGGCCGTAAGTGGAGCCTATTACATTTTGCTTTGCTGCCTCCAGTGCGGCTTTGGCGCCATCGTAACTTGCCTTAGCGGCTTCAAATTCTGCTGTAGTGATCACCTTGTTATCATAAAGGGCCTTATCACGCTTGTAAATAGATGCCTGGTTCTCAAATGTAGCCTGTGACTGGGCAAGCATTTGTTTTGAATTGCCGATGCTGGCTTTTTGCGTATTGTTTGCGGCCTCGGCACGGTCAAGCTCCGATTTTAAAATGTCGGGCCTTATTTTACAAAGCAACTGGCCTTTTTTAACCACGTCACCTTCTTTTATAGGCAATTCAACAACCTCGCCCGAAACTTCGGGGCTGATCTTTACTTCAACATGCGGTTTTATTTTCCCGCTGGCCGTTACCGTTTCGTTAATTTCACGAACGGCAGCCTTTTCAGTAGCAACCTGGGTGACTTTAGGTTTGCCTACTATGCCGGTCACTTTTAATAATACGATCAGCACGATCAATGCGCCTAAGCTGATTAAAATATATTTTGTAGTTTTTCCCATGGTTCTTTTTTATTTCGGATTTCGGACGTTCGTCCCGATAGCTATCGGGATCGGATTTGTTTATTTTTTATTTATTTAACTTTTATTATTTGCTCAATTTTTTCTTTCTGACTTCAGACTATAATACTATCGGATTCCCGATATAATAATCAATTACCTTGCTTCTGAACACTACCTGGTACTGGGCTTCGATCATATCATTTTGCGATTTATTATAGTTGGTAACTGCCGTGTTATAATCAAGTGTATTAACCAAACCTGCGTCATATCTTTGTTTGGTAACATTTAGCGCTTCCTTGTTTGATTGGTACGTTTCTGATGACGATTGAAAGGTCTTTTCAGCAGCCTGCAGGTCAAGTACCGCCTGTATTATAGTTTTGCTTAACGTATTTTTTGCAAGCTGTGTGGTAAGCTCGGCATATTCGTAATTTAATTTGGCCTTCCGGACCGAAGTGCGGGCTGTGTAACGGTTAAAAATAGGTATCTGTACAGAAAGCCCTATAGATTCGTTAAAATTATTGCCAAGCTGGTTAAATGCCGAATAAGGACCAAAAACTGGTGCCTGGATAGTGGTAATAACCGGTTCTTTAGTGGTTTGCGTTACACCAATTTGTTCTGAAACGCTGGTTGTACCTATTACCTGCGTTGTATTTTGGTTTGAATAATTTGTACCGACGCCTCCAAATAACGATACGGTTGGGTAATAATTACCTTTGGCTATTTTAATTGCCTGGGCATACGTTTGTTGTTGTAATTCAGCCAGCTTAATATCCGGGTTAACCGTAAAAGCAGTTTTAATTACTTCGGTCGCATCGTATATTGTCCGCACATCGGTCATTTTGCTGATATCCGGCTTTACCACTGCTATTTCAGTAGCGGGGTCCATCTCCATATATTGCTTTAAGATCAGGATAGCAAGGTCAGTTTGGTTTTGGGCAGTTGTTAAATTCAGTTCGGCTGTTGAAACCTGTGCCTTAGCCTGTGCAAGGTCCGCCCGGGTGGCATTGCCCGCGTCGAAGTTTTTCTGTGCCCGGTCTAAAGTGATCTTAGCAATATCAATTTGCTGTTTTGCTGCTATTACCAGGTCCTGGTCGGTAAGTATGGTCAAATAATCGGTAACAACATTTAAAAGCAGGTCGTTTTTTACCTTGTCAGTACTTGATTTATCCACATCAAGTGTCAGTTTATTTTGTAGTATCTGGTTGCGTAGCTGGCCTCCCTGGTAAAGGGTGACTGACACTGAAGCCTGCCCGTTAATGTACAAAAACGATTGGCTGCTATAAGTGTAAGTGGTTAAATTTGCGGTGCGTCCAAAATTATACGATCCCTGCGGGTTAGCGGTAAGGCTGGGTAATTGGTTATATTTCGCCTGGTTATAATCTTCGTTACCTAACGACTCTGTTAGTTTCGCCTGTTTAATAGTGAGGTTGTTTTTGATAGTAAGGTCAACCGCCTGCTGAAGGCTTATTACCTGCTGGGCTTTAACCGTAAAGCTTAACAATGTAAAAAACAGAACGCTTAGGAGGTTTATTTTTTTGAAGCTGAATATGTGTTGTGTCATGTGGTTATTCTATATAATATTTTTAGATTTGAGATATAAGAAATGAGATTTGAGATAATCACTTTTTTTAAATAGTTGGTTTTGTTTCATTAAACTAATTGCTTTTTGTACAGTCTCATATCTCATATCTAAAATCTCATATCTGAAAAAAAATGTACCTGGTTAAAACACCCTGGCTGCTTAAAAAGCTGTACCCCGGCCTGGTATGGAACGTTGACCATAACAAACGCTGCCTTTATCTCACTTTTGACGACGGCCCTATACCCATTGTTACACCATTTGTTTTAAATATTTTAAAACAGTACAATGCCAAAGCCACTTTTTTCTGTATCGGCGACAATGTGCGTAAACATCCCGATGTTTTTGAGCAGGTAAAAAACGATGGCCATGCTATCGGGAATCATACCTTTAACCACCTCAGCGGCTGGAAAACGGATGATAAAACCTACCTGGATAATTTTTTACAGGCCGATAAATTACTGGATACAAAACTATTCAGGCCGCCTTACGGGAGGATGAAACGGTCGCAGATAAAATTGCTAAAAGAAGCAAAACCCGGATTGCAAATTATCATGTGGCGAGTATTAGCCGGCGATTTTGATATTAACCTGGAACCTGAAACGTGTCTCAAAAATGTAATGAAATATACTGATAATGGGGATATTGTGCTTTTTCATGACAGCCTGAAAGCAAAGGAACGGATGGAATATGCTTTGCCGCGGGCATTGGAACTTTGGAGTAAGGAGGGGTTTGAGTTTTGCTCCATGGCTCCCTAAATGGGGATGCAATTGTCAGCATGTGAATATACCGGTATTTTGCAGGTAACAATATTAATCGTAAATTTATACTTTAATATAAGATGATATGCAAACGGTAACATTGGACATACTTGACGATAATGCGTTAAGTTTATTGAAGAACCTGGAGGCGCTGAAAATAATACGGATTCAAGATAATGAAGAAAAGCCAAAGGCTTCAAAGACAAACTTAGCGGCAAAATACAGTGGTGCAATGACCAAGCAATCACTCGAAGAGATTAATAAGCAATTAAAGGAGTTACGTGACGAATGGGATTAAAATATCTTTGGGATACAAATACCGTTGTTCATTATCTCCAAAAAAATCTTCCTGAACGGGAAGAAAAGTTGATGAGCAATATCCTAAACAATCATCAGCCCGCCATATCAATTATTACTGAAATCGAACTGTTATGTTGGAAAGCAGCGAGTGAAAACGACATCGCTATCATAAATGACTTTATATCCGATTCCATGGTTTATCAACTAGACCAAAATATTAAATTGAAAACCATTGATATAAGAAAAAAGTATAGATTAAAGCTACCTGATGCAATTATAGCGGCTTCTGCCCTGGCAAACAATCATATTTTAATTACCAACGACATTTCCGACTTTAATAAGATATACAAGCTAAAGGTTATTGATCCTTTCAAACTGAGTAAATAAGTTCAACGATTGCTTTTCGTTTCTCATCGCAATGACACCCTTATCCTAATGTTTCAAAACTAACCTCTAATCATCAATCACTAACCTCTAATTTAGAACTTCTCCAAATAACATTTACACAATTCACTGACACCAATTACCTGTTATTTTTGTAAATTCGCCGCATTAGTCGGCATCCGGCGGATTAAATCAATTTTTCACTCACCTAAAGATCAAATACAATGGCTTTTGATTTAGATATGATCAAAAAAGTTTACGACCGCTACAGCACCCGCGTGGCTGCTGCCCGTAAAGCGACCGGCAAACACCTTACTTTAACCGAAAAAATATTATATGCCCATCTTACCGAAGGCGATGCCAAACAGGCATTCGGCCGCGGGGTGGATTATGTGGACTTTGCGCCGGACCGCGTTGCCATGCAGGATGCTACGGCACAAATGGCGCTGCTGCAGTTTATGCAGGCAGGAAGGCCGCAGGTTGCTGTACCTTCCACCGTGCACTGCGACCACCTGATACAGGCGAAAGTAGGCGCTGCGGAAGATCTGAGCACTGCCAAAGATGTAAATAAAGAAGTTTATGATTTCCTGGCTTCAGTATCTGATAAATACGGGCTGGGTTTCTGGAAACCGGGCGCGGGGATCATTCACCAGGTGGTGTTGGAAAATTATGCTTTCCCCGGCGGTATGATGATCGGTACCGACTCGCACACGCCAAACGCAGGCGGCCTTGGAATGATTGCCATTGGTGTTGGCGGCGCTGATGCCTGTGATGTGATGGCCGGCCTGCCCTGGGAGCTTAAATTCCCCAAGCTGATCGGTGTAAAACTAACCGGTAAATTATCCGGCTGGACATCGGCTAAAGACGTTATCCTTAAAGTGGCAGGTATCCTTACCGTAAAAGGCGGCACCGGCGCTATTGTTGAATATTTTGGCGAAGGTGCGCGTTCACTATCAGCCACCGGTAAAGGCACCATCTGTAACATGGGCGCTGAGATCGGCGCGACAACCTCTATTTTTGGCTATGACGAAAAAGCCGCTGATTACCTTAGCGGGACCAAACGCGCCGATATTGCTGAACTTGCCAACGCCGTAGCAGAACATTTAACCGGCGACCCTGAAGTTTATGCCAATCCTGAACAATATTTTGACCAGGTAATTGAAATAAACCTTACCGAGTTGGAGCCGCATGTAAACGGGCCCTTCACGCCCGATTTGGCCTGGCCTATTTCCAAATTCGCCACGGCGGTGAGGGAAAACCACTGGCCGTTCCAATTGGATGTTGGTTTGATAGGCTCGTGTACCAATTCATCTTACGAAGATATTACGCGCTCAGCCTCCATAGCCAAACAGGCTACCGATAAGCATTTAAAAACAAAGGCGGAATTTACCATCACCCCCGGCTCTGAGCTGGTCCGGTATACCGTTGAACGTGATGGCTATCTTGATACTTTTGAAGCAATGGGCGGCGTGGTGTTGGCTAATGCCTGCGGTCCTTGTATTGGCCAGTGGGCGCGGCATACGGACGATCCTTCCCGCAAAAATTCTATCATCACCTCATTTAACCGCAACTTTGCCAAACGTAATGACGGCAATCCGAATACACATGCCTTTGTGGCGTCGCCGGAAATTGTTACCGCCTTTGCCATTGCGGGTGATCTAACTTTTAATCCTTTGGTTGATACGTTAACCAATGAACTTGGCGAACAGGTAAAACTTGACGAACCAATGGGGATTGAAATGCCGATAAAAGGCTATGCCGTTGAAGACGCCGGTTACCAGGCCCCTGCCGAAGATGGCAGCGGCGTTGAGGTAAAAGTCGATCCAAAATCATCCCGCCTGCAATTGCTCGACCCGTTCCCTGCATGGGAGGGTACAGATATCACAGGCTTAAGGTTATTGATAAAGGCAAAAGGCAAATGTACCACCGACCATATCTCGATGGCGGGGCCCTGGTTAAAGTTCCGCGGGCATTTGGATAATATTTCAAACAATATGCTCATCGGCGCTATCAACTATTTTAATAACAGCTCCGATAGTGTAAAAGACCAGCTTACCGGCCAGTACGGCCCGGTTCCGATGACACAACGCGATTACAAGGCACATGGCATAGGCACCGTTGTGGTTGGAGATGAAAACTACGGCGAAGGTTCATCACGTGAGCATGCCGCTATGGAGCCGCGCCACCTTGGTGTACGTGCCATACTGGTAAAATCATTCGCCCGTATCCACGAAACCAACCTTAAAAAACAAGGCATGCTGGCGATAACTTTTGCCGACAGCAGCGATTATGATAAGATCCAGGAGGATGATAGCATTGATATCACAGGCTTAACCACATTTGCCCCCGGCAAAGCTTTGGGCGTTGTATTGCACCATAAAGATGGCTCGACAGACAGCTTTGCAGTAAACCATACTTATAATGCGCAGCAAATTGAGTGGTTTAAAGCAGGCGGTGCGCTGAATATTATCAGGCGGCAAATGGCTTCTTAATTTCGGATTTCGGAATTTCGATTTCGGAATTTTTTGATTTGAATATTTTAGGGCCTCTTCGTTTTGAAGAGGCCTTTTTGTTGACAGGCATCAAATAAATCTTCTTACCCCCCTTTAATCGTAAATCGTAAATCAAATTAATTGTAATAAAAACATTACTTATTGAAAATAAACCTATTACAAATGGTTTTGTCTGTTAATTTATAAAACTTAAAGTCATGAAAAACCTGCACAACTTCATCATCGCCGGCCTTTGTTTATTACTTTCGTCATGCGGAACAGTATCCTATTTTGGTGACACGCTTACACCTGCAACAACAAACGTCGACGTATTTTATTCCACACATGATGTTACAAAGCAATACAAGGTTATTGGCCATTTAAACTATCCTAATGGTGAAAGCCCGGACGTAATAAAAGCAAAGTTTGTAGCTTATGCTCAAAAAATCGGCGCCGACGCCATAGTTATTACCGGCAGTAGTGTTGACACCCGTGGTCAAACCGGGTCAAATGTTGTAAATGCGGATGCGCTGAAGTACACTAACTGATTTCGGAATTGGGACGTTCGATTTCGGAATTTTTGATTTGGATATTTTAAAGCTTTTCCAGTTTGGGGAGGCTTTTTTTGGCCGGTAGTCAAGTGAAACATGACAATATGGAAGCGGGGAAAATTAGCTCCTAAGATAATAATATTAGAAACTGTAGCTTTATTCTTTTGCGTTTGCTATTTTTAGAAAATCCAATAATTGGCACCTAAATAATCGCAACAATGGAAAAATTTGACCGATTAACTTTTTCTACTGTATTTCAAGAATTTATTTCCTTTTACTTAAAAGAGTACGGTGAAAAAAAAGCAAAAGAAATTGCGGATAAGGTGAATGGTTCAAATAAATGTAACAAGTTATTGATAGAAGCGAACCGGCTGCAAATTCGATTGGGGTCTGATGATCTCATGACGAGTGTTCTTTCTAATATTGGCTTTTCTTTTGCTAAAGCCGAGACTGTTTGCTTTGCAACAGTACTTTTGTTTTTTAGATGGCAACAAGAAATTGGCGTTCCGTTAGGTATTGCTGACGAAGATTATTTAAATACGATTTTTTTTAGAATACTTGACAAATCGAATAAGTTCAAAACTCATATCAATTCGAATCAAAATTTTTTTGAAAAATTCTACTCGTTACTTGAAAAAAAACTAGATGAATTTGACGAAAAAGAAGAATTCTCAAATAATGATGATTGTGAACCGCGCAGCAGACTGATAATTCCAGGTATAGGAATCGATGGGATCAAAATAAATGAAACAACTTATTCCGACGTTCTAAAAAAGTACGGAAAAGGCTATGATATAATAAACCATAATAATTTTTCTTATGAAATTAATTACAGTTCCTTAGGTATATCTTGCTATTATAAACATGAAGATCCTATGAAAAGGATATTTTTTATTACGTTGAAAAGAGAATTTGAAGCATACACAGAAGCGGGTATCGTTTTTGATTGGAATCGTGATTTATCCGTTGGCCAAATAGAAACTCTTTACGGAACTAATGATAGATTTTTAAGTTCAATGGGTTCTGACCAAGCTTATTTGTCTTATAGCGGTATTATGTTTTATGTGGATAAAGACGATATCCAAATAAAATCAAAAGCGGATATTTATGTTAATTCGATAGCTATTTTTTAGTAAGACGCTCTGCATCTCCTAGAAAATATAAGTTTCAAAAATTAATTCGACTTGGTGCCTTTTTGAGTTGGATATTTTAAAGACCTCTCTTTCTGTGGAGGTCTTTTTTGTGCAATACACAATAAATCCCTAAACATGTAGAAGAAGTTTTGAATATTTGATTGTATATTTATAAACCTAACCGGTTTACCATGTTGAAAAACTTTTTACTTGGTCTTGCGTGGATTTTTATTTTTTCTGGCTTCGTTATAGTAGTCTGTTTTTTGATTATAGCACATAATGACGGCTATGTATTGGGTTTTTCGCAACTGGATTACAATTTCACTCCTAAGTTTTTTACCATGATAGGTAGTGTAATTGGACCTTTAATTTCTGCTTCAGGATTTTTTTTTCTTTATCTAAATTTTAGAGAACAGCAGAATTCACGTCATATTGATAAATTAGAGAGCAAGTTCTATCAAATGGTCAAATTTCATAGAGACAATGTGAGTGAAATGACTTTTAGTTATTTTGAAAAGAAAAAAAATACGCCAGATCAAACCGCAACGGAAATGGTGACCGCCGAAAAAAGGAAAGTATTTAAGTCGATTTATAGTCAATTTGAAACATTATATCACGAAGTAGAATTTCTCTTCAAAGACAAAAACGAAGTAGAGATATACGGAGATGGGTACATAGAAAAATTAAGACAAAATAACACAATAATAGAAAGAAATATTGATCTCAAAAATTACGCAAAGCTTGATATTCTTTATTTAATAATATTTTTTGGCGTAGGCAAAGATGGTATAAATACAATCAAACAAATTACTAAAGAAAAATATCAAATAGATTTGGTCGATCAAATATTAGAATACGCGGCCTTTAAGCCGACAAGGGAAGGCGGTTATTGGGTTGATTGGGTATCAAACTTTCGGGACACTCAATCCCTCGAAAAAGAAAGCAAACTTCGTATCATATTGGATGGCCGACAGAGTTTTGCTGCTACGGGAGAAAGGCCGGAAAGCAACAAAGCCGAGTATCAGAAAGCACTCATATATGCTCCACACTCTTTTGATAAGTACTATGGGGGCCATCAATTCAGACTGGGACATTATTTTAGAAATTTGTTTCAGGCTGTTATGTGTATCCATACTGATAAAATACTAACCTACGATGAGAAAAAAGAATATACGAAGGTCCTAAAAGCACAACTATCCACATTCGAATTAATTATATTCTTTATAAGCAGTGTCTCGCAACTTGGCAGATCATGGGAATTAGAAAGGAAAGGAAATCCCGAAAAAGCGGTCGACTTCAATTATCAACTTATTACTATTTATAATTTTATTAGAAATTTACCTAACAGGGAACTCATAGACGGGATAACTTATTCATCTTTTTATCCATTGGTATCCTATGAAACTTATAATGATAATGATGCTAGAGAGAAGAGAAAATTGTTTAGAGATCGCCTTTAGGAGAATATTTGGGATACGTGATTAGGTTTGCCCTCATCGCTATGGCCGGCTAAAAGAGCCCCGCAAATTGATCCAGTTTAGGTCAATGGAAGGTGTAATTCGTTTTCGTCTTAAAACATTTTTCATAGGAATAATTTATAGTTTTGTTTGATAATCAATTACCTATAAAAAAAATAACCGAAGAGTATTATTTGTATAAATTATGCGTATAGAAAAGATTACAATAAAAAATTTCAAGGGAATTAAGCACGTTGAATTAAATTTTACTCCTACAGGTTCAAATGTTTTTACCTTGATCGGCCTAAATGAAAGTGGTAAAACGACCATACTAGAGGCCATCAGTACATTTAAAATAGGAAAGGATGAAACTAGTGCACTTTATGAAACAACCCTTAATAATGTTGAACCCGCAACGTATGTTCCAAAAAGATACAAATCAAACTTCACTGGAGATATAACTGTGACGGTTGAGGTCGCATTTGAAAAAGGGGAAAAAGAAGATATGATTATAAAAATGGAAAAGCTTACAGGGCATAAAATTGTTCTGGATTCCATCGCTGACAAAATTCAAATCGTCCGCGGCTACAGATTTGACAATTCTGATTTTAAAGAATTAATCTATACTATGGATGTTTTTGCCAAAACCAAGGAGAAGGGAAAAAAGAAATTAATAAGGATATTTGACATAAAAGATTTATGGAATAACTCTGTAGAATATATCATTAAAAAAATACCGGAAATTATATACTTTCCTACATTTATTTTTAATCAGCCGGAAAAAATTATTCTTAATCCCTCAACTGAAGAAAAGCCCGTAAATAGATTATATCGACAGATTATAGACAATATAGCGTCATCACTTGAAAGACCATTGGATGTGCAACGGCATATAGTAGACCGTATTTTAGCTGAAGGAAGTACTACTGAAAAGGTTCTATCTTTTTTTATGTTAGCACCTGATAAGCAACAGCAAATTGAAGCTGCCTTAAATGAAATGTCGTCTCATGTTACACAAACTGTTTTCAAAAGTTGGACAAAAATATTTGGTGGGGACTTTTCGGGAAGAGAGATAGTGTTGAAACCAGGCGTACAGACAATTAACAACAAACAAGAAGTATATATACAGTTTGCGATCAAGGATAGAATATCAACATATGATATTACTGAGCGATCATTAGGTTTTAGGTGGTTTTTCTCTTTTTTACTATTTACTTTTTATCGATCTTCCAATTCAGGCCGACCAACGTTTTTCTTATTAGACGAGCCGGCTTCTAATTTGCATGCAAGAGCTCAAATGCAATTGTTAGATAATCTTTCCAAAATTGCAATAAATGGTAGTCTCATTTTATATTCAACGCACAGTCATTATTTAATAAATCCAGAATGGTTGGATCAAGCATATATTATATCGAATACAGCCATTGATTATGACCATCTTGACGGAAGTAATGATTCATCATTTGATGGTCAAACTGATGTTAAAGCAGATAGATATAGAAATTTTATCGGGCAGAACCCATCTAAAATGACGTATTTTCAACCTGTTTTAGATAAATTAGATGTAATACCAAGTAGGCTAGATCTAACTAGAAAGTCTGTATTAGTAGAAGGAAAAGGCGATTATTTAATTTTGGAATATGGTAGAAGAGTTATTTTAAAATCGGAAAGCGATGTTTGTATCGTCCCAACAAGGGGTGCGACTGGCATGGATGAGTTGATAGGACTATTTATGGGATGGGGTGTTCCCTTTATAATTTGCCTTGATGATGACAAAGAAGGTAGAATGGCTCAAAAAAAATATTTGGACGATTGGGGATTTACAAACGAAAAAGTAATAACTCTAAAAAATATCCATGAAGATCTAACAGATAAAGAGATTTCTGGATTTTTGGATAACAGCGATTTAGAGTTAATTAAAATTCATTTTGGCTTATCAAAAGAACCGACAAAAAGTCAAATTCATCTTTTTTTTAGTGAAAATTTGGCTACGAAATCAGTTCTTAAAATGTCTGACAAATACATTGAAAAAATGAAAAGTTACGAAAATTTTATCACAAAGTCGTTCGACGGAATTTAATATTTTTTACTTTAAACTACTTCTCCACAATGGTTATTGAAAGCATTCTTAGGTAGGCAATCTGAGTTCAATTTAGCGTTTCTTTCAAAAGCCCAATTGTGACAGGATAATAACTATTCATCAAGACTTAAATAACCCCCTTTAGGGGGTCAGGGGGCCTTAACTACTCTTTTCAACACCAGCAAATTCTGCGCGTTAACGCTATAGCCGCTAATATTATCCTGGTACAGGTTAACCCTTTTGTCATAATACAAAACCACCACCGGCGATTGCTGCATTACCAGGTTATCCATTTGACGGTACAAGGCATAGCGTTTCTTGTCGTTGGGTTCGTTGTAGGCCTGTTCAAAAAGCGCGTCGAATTGCTTATTGTTGAAACCGGTATAATTGGGGCCCCAGGGTATCCGGTTTTTGGAGTAGAATACTGACAGGTAATTTTCAGCATCCGGGTAATCAGCTATCCAGCTGCCGTAAAAAAAGTTAACGCCGTTTTTTGAAACCAGCTCGCGCAGGCTAGCGCCCTGCGTGATCTCCACACTGGTTTTAATGCCCACCCTGTCGAGCTGGCCCTGTACATACTCTATCAGGCTGCGGTAGCTCACCGTGGTATGCAGCACTATTTCTGGAAGGTTATGCCCTTCCGGGTATCCCGCTTCTTTTAACAATTGCCGGGCCTTGTCAGGATTATAGGTGTAGCCGTGCACTTCCTTAGCATCAAAGCCGGGCATCCCCATCGGGATAAAACCCGCCGAGCCTTGTGTACCCATGCTGTTGCGCAGGTATTTGATCATCTTTTGCTTGTCGATGGCGTAATTGATAGCCTGCCTTAATTTTAAATGCCTTAATGGCGAGTTTTTCACAATCGCCAGGCTGCTGTCTACCAGCATGCCGAGGTAAATGGTATTGAGGTAAGGGCCGGTAGTTAAAATAAATTTGCCTTTATATTTTTTGGTAACCTGGCCCGATTTGGTTAGTATATCATCGCGGTAGCTGCCGTCAATGTCGTTCAAGAAATCAAGCTTTTTACTGATAAACTCCATAAACTCGGTTTGCTTATCGCCGATGAAAGTAGCGCGTATGGCATCCACATGGGGCAGGCGACTGCCGTCCTTATCTCTTTCCCAGTACTTTTCGTTTTTCAGCAAAACCATCACTTCGCCTTCTTTCCAGTATTTGAATTTGAACGGGCCGGTGCCGATGGGGTGCTGCCGGAAATCCTTGCCGCAATAATCAACCACTTCGTGCGGCACAACAGAGCAGTATTGTGCAGTCAACATGCTCAAAAACGGGGGGAAAGGCTGCCTGAGCTTTATTTGCAGCGTACTATCATTCAAAGCCGTAAAAGCATTTTTGCCGCTCACCTTGTCACTAAATATCCACGAGCCTGACGAGGCTGTTTTTGGGTCGATAAGCCTGCTGAAACTGTAAACAAAATCGGATGCTACGGCTTTGCGGCCGATGCCGTTTTTAAACAACGGGTCGTCATGAAAATATACATCGCCGCGTAAATGGAAAGTATACGTGGTGCCATCCGGCGATATATCCCAGCTTTTGGCAATACACGGACTGGTTTTAAGGCTGTCGTTTATCTGCACCAAACCATTATAAACCTGGTTAACCATCCACAGCGTATTCTGGTTACGCGCAAAAGCAGGATCAAGGGAGCTGAGCCCTTCGTTAAGGTTGATGTTGAAGATGGTTTTTTTGGAGGTGGACGTATCTGTGGTGCAGGATGCGAATAGGAAAAGTATGATGAATGTGAAAATGTGCTGATTTGAAAATTTCAAGATTTTGGAAAAATGCTGCTTTGTCACCACGCTTTAAAATTAAGCATTTTCGAACGTTTCTCCCAAAATGTTGTTTCCGATTTGTGGAAGAACTGTTTAGTGACCTACCTCTTTTTCGAATCTTTCAATCATTTCAATTAAAGTGTTTACCGCTTTTTTATTTTGACCCATTATGTCAACTGGGCCTTTGCGATTTAAATCAAAAATGCAATTAATCATAACTTCGTCATTGTTTCGCAGTATTGTTATTTGCTTGCGAATGATGCTCGAAAAATATTCCGTATTTGTTTTTGCTACAAAAACATCTTCCCCTTCGAAAATGGTCGTCAATTTAAACTTGTCGCTAATTTGTTTGATCAATTTTAAAAATTCATTTTTACTCAGCCTGGTTTTTACAATTGTAAATTTTAAACGGCTTTTTTGCAGTATATAAAACAAAATTCCAAAAATAGTTGGTACGATAATAAACCCAATTGGAGGGCGTACAAAATTGGTTGACTTATCGAAGATGTCAAGTGCCATACACGCTATCGGCATGGCAAACAGAACTACAACAATGCTAAAATACGAAAACTTGCCCCACGCATCCAATTGAAGCTCTCCCGTTTCTATTGATTTATTGTATTGCTCCTGTGTCATCTTTAAATGTACAATAGAAAACCAAATAACTTCAGTGTCTTTCGATTCCTTAAATTTTAATTATTAAAGGAAATAAATCTCATTTTCAAATCTTCAAATTATCACATTTTCAAATAATCTTCCCATTAACTAACCCAATTATCTCACTTTCTAACGCAATAGCCTTCCTTTCAATTTCATTCCCTTCCGCAATAACCCCATCTGTAAATTCCTTATCCTTATACCCCGACGCATTGATCTTCACATTCATAAAAGCCCCGATAACCGCGCTGCGGGCGCAAAGTGCTGCCACGCCGGCATCTGTAACGGAATTGGGGTTGCCGGTTTCGGCCATGGCTTTTATAACGGTTAAGCTGCCGTAAGCCGCCTGCATTACTTTAAAAGGGATCTCAATCGCATATTTTGTGGCATCTTGTATGGCTTGCGTTCTGATTGTTTTTTCTTCGTCAGTTCCCTTTGGCAGGTTGAATGCTTCCATTATCTTGTTAAAGGCAGCGGTATCCAGGTCAACAAGCTTGAGCAGTTCATCTTTATATTGCTGCCCCTTTTCGGCCCAGTCGCTAAATTCCTTCCATCGGTCGTCCCAGCCTTTTTTGTGGGAGGATAGGTTGGCCACCATGGTTGCCAAAGCCGCCCCCAATGCGCCAATATAAGCGGCTATGGAACCTCCGCCCGGTGCCGGGCTTTCGCTGGCAGTTTCATCTGCAAAATCAGTTAAAGTCATACTTGCCAGTTTGGACGATGCCCTATCTTTCAGCAAATATTCAATAATACGTTCTCCCGGCTTAAATGGCGCCAGTTCGGATAACCCCATCGACAGGATGGCAATCCTGATCAGTTCGTTCTCGCTAACCCCAACCGAACGCTGCTGTTTAAGCAGGAAATATTTGCCAGCATCCAGCATGGATTTGAGGGGGACCAGTCCTACCAGTTCACTACCCGTAACCCTTATGCCACGTTCTAAGGCTTTGTTGCATACTTCATCAAAAGCAATGTGCAAAGGAGTTACCTCGATATTCGTAAGGTTCATGGATATCTGCGCAATCCCGTATTCCTCAATATACCAGCCAATGGCCTTTACAGATTTTAGTGAGCCGGGGACGGATTTGGGTTTGCCGTTTTCATCCGTTATAATTTTACCATTTATCGGGTCGCCTTCACGGAGCACACGCCCGGCCTCGCGCACATCAAAGGCGATGGAGTTTGCACGCCGGGTTGAAGTGGTATTTAAATTCACGTTATAAGCGATCAAAAAATCTCGCGCGCCTATAACAGTGCCCCCACGTTTGGCATCAAACTCCGCCGGACCGAAATCCGGCTTCCATTCAGGTAACTTTATTTTCTTAAAAAAGCCCTCATATTCACCCGCACGGATCACCGACAGGTTATTACGCTTTTTATCTGCCTGCGCATGTTCGTACAAATAAACGGGGATCTGTAATTCTTCACCAACCCGTTTGGCCAGTTGCCTGGCAAATTCAGCAGTCTCCTCCATGCTGATATTCGCAATCGGTATCAGCGGACAAACATCCGTCGCCCCCATCCGCGGGTGTTCGCCTTTATGTTTGCCCATATCGATAAGCTCACCGGCTTTTTTGATCGCTAAAAAAGCAGCTTCGATAACTTTGCCAGGTTCGCCAACAAAAGTTACCACGGTACGGTTGGTCGCCTTGCCGGGATCAACGTTCAGCAGCCTTACACCCTCTACGGATTCAACTTCGTTGGTGATCTGTTTGATAATATCAAGGTTTACACCTTCACTGAAATTGGGGACGCATTCTATTATTTTAGTCATTGGTCATTGGGTCATTAGGTCATTGTTTATTTTCCTGAAGATTTGAAAACATTTAAAAAGTTTTCAAATCTAAGCAATCAGCGAACTCATTTAATCAAATTAATCAGCGGTCTGAGTTTGCCCTGGTGATACAGTATCTCCCTATAATCATTACACGGATAAGCCTGTACAACAGCCGGCGTGCCCGTTGCCAGGGTGCCGCGGTTTGTTAATTGTAAGGCCTGCGCCGCCCGGAATGTCAATCCCGCAAACACTTCGGCATTGCTTAGCTTTTCTGCTGCGCCCATCACCGCAGCCTGCATCAGCAGATCGCCCATGGGAGCCGAGCCGGGGTTCCAGTCGCTGGCAATGGCCAGGCAGGCCCCGGCGTTCAATAGCTTCCTTGCGGGGGCATATCGCATACCTAAGCCTAACGAAGCGCCGGGTAAAGCTACGGCTACTGTGTCTGAATTGGCCAGCAATTTTATGTCTTTATCCTTGCTTGCCTCCAGGTGATCGGCCGAAACCGCTCCAACTTCCACGGCTACGGCACTGCCGCCCGGGTTAAACTGGTCAGCATGGACGGTTATGTCAAAACCCATTTCTTTGGCCTTATTGAGATAATTTAGCGCATTATCCGCTTTAAAAGCGCCATCTTCAATAAATATATCCACCCGGTTTGCAAGGTTTTCTTTTTTTACGATAGGGAGCAATTCATGTAAAATATACTCCAAATATTCGCTTTGGGTGCCTTCAAAATCCTTCGGCTTTAAATGCGCGGCAAGGCAGGTGGGTATCAAGGTAGCTTTTGTTTTGTAGGAGGCCGCTTTTATGACTCTCAATTGTTTTAGCTCGCCTTCAACCGATAACCCATAACCGCTTTTAACTTCGATGGTGGTAACCCCCTCAGCCAAATGGCGCTCAACCCTTTGCAGCAGCAAGTCGGTAAGTAATGTTTCATCAGCCGCGCGGGTTTGTATTACCGAATCCCAGATACCTCCGCCTGCTTTTGAAATTTCCAGGTATGATTTACCCTGTATCCTCATGGCGTAATCCTTTGCCCGGCTTCCGGCGAAACAGATGTGCGTATGGCAGTCGATAAAGCCGGGCAACAGCACGTAATCGCCTTCAATTTTCTCAATCTGCGCCGAGGGGTGGTCTTTGTGCAGCCTTTCAAATGGGCCGATAGTTACCACCCGGCCATTGTTGGTGAGTACCCATCCGTTGGAGATGACTTGTAACTGCTCATCCCTTAAGGCACCCTTAAGCGGCAGGCCTGTTAAGGGCAGAATTTGAGTGAACGGGCCTGTGAGGTTTTTCATTTTTTTAGCTAAAAGCGGAAAGCGCAAAGCCAAAAGCTAAAGTTTTCCATTTTGATTTATATTGTATTTTCTTGCTTTAGGCTTTCTGCCTTAAGCTTTAGGCTCTCCTACCAGACTTTCAACTCAAACTTATCCGCCCATTCTTCTGCTTTTTCATAACCTGCATCAGTATGGCGGAATATACCCATTGCCGGGTCATTATACAAAACACGTTTCAGGCAGGTTGCCGCGCGGTCGGTGCCATCGGCTAAAATTACCATGCCGGCATGCTGCGAATAGCCCATGCCTACACCGCCGCCATGGTGAAATGATACCCACGTTGCGCCGCCTGCGGTATTGGCCATCAGGTTAAGCAATGGCCAGTCGGATACAGCATCCGAGCCATCTTTCATAGCCTCTGTTTCGCGGTTGGGCGATGCGACTGATCCACAATCCAAATGGTCGCGGCCTATTACTATCGGGCCTTTTATTTTACCTGATCTTACCAAATCGTTAAACAATAGCCCTGCTTTTTCCCGTTCGCCCATGCCGAGCCAGCAAATACGCGCCGGCAGGCCCTGGAATGCTATTTTTTCCTGCGCCTTTTGGAGCCAGTTGATCAGCGGCTTATTTTCAGGGAATGCTTCCATCAGGGCGCGGTCGGTTGTAAAAATATCTTCGGGATCGCCTGATAGCGCCACCCACCTGAACGGCCCCTTGCCCTCGCAAAACAGGGGACGGATATAGGCCGGCGTAAAGCCGGGGAAATTAAACGCATCCGTTTCGCCGCCTTGCCGGGCAAACTCGCGCAGGTTATTGCCATAGTCGAAGGTTATTGCACCCCGTTTTTGCAGGGCCAGCATAAAGCCAACGTGCCGGGCCATGCTTTGCAGCGAAAGCAATTTATACTCCGCAGGGTCGCTTTTGCGGAGCAATCCGGCTAAAGTTATTGTTAGGCCGTTAGGGATATAGCCATTCAGCGGGTCATGCGCGGAAGTTTGGTCGGTTAAAATGTCGGGGATGATGTTATCCTGCAATAACTTTTCGAGCAGGTCACCTGCATCGCTAACGAGGCCAACGGATAGCGTTTCCCCCTTTTTCATAGCATCTTTTACGAGGGAAACTGCTTCATCATAGGAATAGGTCATCTTGTCGATGTATTTGGTATCCACCCGTTTTTGGATTCTTGTATCGTCTATATCTGCGCCTAAAAATACGCCGCCTGCCATAGTAGCCGCCAAAGGCTGAGCGCCGCCCATCCCACCTAAACCTGCGGATACGATGAGTTTTCCCGTAAGGTCATTATTAAAATGCTGGCGGCCGCACTCCACGAAAGTTTCATAAGTGCCCTGTAAAATACCTTGTGAGCCGATATATATCCAGCTTCCCGCAGTCATCTGGCCGTACATCATCAGGCCTTTGGCGCGCAGTTCGTTAAAATGGTCCCAGGTTGCCCAGGCAGGTACCAGGTTGCTATTCGCGATAAGCACCCGCGGCGCCTCGGGGTGACTGCGGATAATACCCACCGGCTTCCCCGACTGCACCAGCAATGAATGGTTTTCATCAAGCTCCAGCAATAGCTCAATGATCTTGCGCAATGATTCCGGGTTGCGGGCTGCCTGGCCGATGCCGCCGTAAACTACCAGCTCATCGGGGTTTTCGGCTACCTCGCCATCAAGGTTGTTGAGCAGCATCCGTAACGGCGCTTCAGTTTGCCAGCTTTTGGCATGCAATTGCATCCCGCGCGGCGCTTTGTACACCGGGTGACTGGCATAAGTTTTAATAAATTCCGAATTCGTCATCGTTTAAATTTATAGCATGTTTTATAGCTTCATTTTCGGCGGCCGCCAAAAATGTGCCATCCGTAATAACCTGGTGTAATTGATTAATATCATCTGCAAAAATACGGTCATCCTGTATAAAGGCAACATGCTCGCGCACCAGCGCGTGGCAGGCCTCAACCACCGGGGTTGATTTAAGTGGTCGCCTGAAATCCATGGCCTGTGCGGCGTAAAGCAATTCAATGGCCTGTATGTACTCCAAATTGTCGATCACCTGGTGCAGCTTTCGCCCGCTGATGGAACCCATCGAAACATGGTCCTCCTGCCCCAGCGATGTAGGCACACTATCAGCGCTGGCCGGGAAACAAAGGGTTTTATTTTCGGTGACCAAGGCAGCTGTGGTGTATTGCGGTATCATGAGGCCGGAATTTAAGCCTGCATTGTTGGTCAGCAGTTTCGGCAAACCATAGCGGCCCTCGCTCATCAGGTAGCAACGACGGTCGGCAATATTGCCAAGTTCTGCGGCTGCGATGGTGGCATAATCCAACGGAATGGCAAGTGGCTGTCCATGGAAATTGCCGCCGCTGATGGTATCCTCTGCATTAAAAATAATGGGGTTATCGGTTACCGAATTGAGCTCAATTTCGATCAGTTCTTTTAAATGCAGCCAGGCATTACGCGAGGCGCCATGCACCTGCGGCATACAACGGAGGGAATAGGGATCCTGCACCCTGTCGCAATTAATATGTGAGTTACATATTTCAGAATCTTTTAACAAGGTATGCAAGCGTTTGGCAACGAGTTTACTGCCTTTGTAGGGGCGCAATTGATGCAGTCTTTCATCAAACGGCCTTGCCGAACCCATCAGCCCTTCCAATGACATCGCGCCGATAAGATCGGCAACATTTAACGCATCATTTAAACGCTGCACCGCTTTTATCGCGAATGCCAATATAAATTGTGTGCCGTTGATCAAGGCAAGCCCCTCTTTTGGGCCAAGCGCCAAAGGCTGCAAGCCATGCCATGATAATACATCTGGCGAAGGGTGCCTCTCGCCGTTTGCATATACTTCTCCAAAACCGATCAGCGGCAAAAACAGGTGTGCCAGCGGGGCAAGGTCGCCCGATGCGCCGACGGAGCCTTTTTCCGGTACGATGGGAATAATATTATGATCAATATGCCAGATGATACGCTCCAAAGTTTCCAACGCAATACCCGAATAACCCTGCGCCAAAGCATGTACTTTCGTAATAAGCATTAGTTTGGCAATTTCCTGCGGGATAGGCTTGCCGATACCCACACTATGACTTTTTAAAAGGTTAATTTGCAGTTGGGAAGTGTCTGCTTCCGATATCCGCGTATCGCAAAGCGGACCGAAACCTGTATTAATACCATAAACCGGTTTTTGGGCGTGTACTATTTTTTCAACCTCGCGCCATGAAGCCAGCACCCTTGCTGTTGTTGCACTGTCAATAAGGCCCCGGGTTTTACCCTTTGCGATGTCGAGGCAGACACCAATGCTTAAATGGCTGCTGCCATAGTTGAATGTGTTACTCATGGGCTGCAGGTTTTAATTCGAGGGATAATTTATTGCTGATCCTTTCAGCCAGGTTAACCGATTTAAAAGCGTTTTCCAACGCGCTGATTGATGGCAGCAGTTCCCGGCAAGCGGGTTCGTCAGCAAGCACATCGTCCATAGCTAATAATATCGCGTCCCAAACGGGCAATATAGTGGTCAATAGTTCCCTGCCTCTATCTGTTAATTGCACCAGTTGTCGGCGGCCATCATCAGAACAAGTAGCGCTGGTAACCAGTTTTTTGTTTTTTAAATTAGTGATGAGCTGGCTTGCCGCCGGATGCGAAACTTCCGTTTGCTCACTTAGTTCCTTGATGGAAAGCGAATCATTTTTCGACAATAAATAGAATACCGGGAACCAGCTGGCGTCAAAATCGATCCCCTCATTTTGGTACGCCCGGTTAATTTCGGCCAAAAAGCTTTCGCTCAACCGCCGCAGGCGACTGCCTAAAACCAGGTAACCAAGGCTTTGATATAAATTCATTGTGCAATTTATATAAGTGCTTATATAAATGCAAGTATTTACCGTTGATTTTAATGATTTATGGATTTCGATGATTTGGTGGTGGAAGTTTAACCGGTTTACCCCGCCAAATATCGCTCCTTTATCAAATTTATATGATGCAGCTCGTGACCTGCCAGGTGGTACGCCAGCGCCCTTACCGATGCACCGGCAAAACTACCCGATCCCTTGCCCATCCGGCTGAGTGAATCTTCGGGAAGCCCGTTGAATAAAGCAATTGTGGACATTCGGACTGCTTCGTATTCCTCAAATATATTGTCAAGACTGCGTTCATCAGCTTGCGAAAGCGCTGCATAGGCGTCCTGGTCAAAGCCAGGCAGACCCATTTGTTCACCACGCGCATAACAAAGCGCACGGTAACCAAATATCCGTTCGTCATCCACAATGTGAACAAGTACCTCTTTTATGCTCCACTTACCTTCGGCATACCTATGGTACAACATTTTTCCGGGAAGGCTGTAAATGAGTTCTTTAACCGCAATAAAATTATCGTGCAGGTGCTGCAAAACCATGCCGTCACCCGGCAGCAGCTTTATGTACATAAGGGCGTATGGGGCATATTCACCTTCGAGCGGTTTGGCTATTTCTCGCATTTTTTTCTAAATCGTAATTCTGAAATCGTAAATCGTAAATATCACAATCCCCCTTTACTATGCTGCCTGCCCCATTTTATCATTTCATCAACCACTGGGGTAAGGGTGAAGCTGTAAGTAGTAAGTTTATATTCTATAGATACCGGGTAGCTGTCGTGAACAATGCGGATGATGAGTTTATTTGCTTCCAGGTCCTTCAGCTCTTTGGAGAGTACGCGGGTAGTGATATTTGGTATATTCCGCTGTATATCCCTGAACCTGTTTTTACCGGCATACATCGACATTAAAATAGGCAGCTTCCACTTGCCGCTGATGGCAGCTAACGTGTTTTGAACGTAGGAGATACGGTTGGCGATGTCGTTTTCCTTTTCTTTCATGATTGATATACTTTAGGGTTATCAGTATCAAATGTATATCAATTTTTTAAAACTATAAGATAATAATTAATTATTTAACATATCTTCATCTCCCCAGATTTCTTTCATCACCAAATTAAGATCTATTAGCGCTTGGCTGCAATTACCATAGAATGAAGAACCATGCATTGTTGCAAGTGTTTTTGGTTTAAGGTCTGCCAATGAATAAAGTAGCTTTGCAGTATTATGGGTATAAGGTGTGTATTGCATTAAAGGGCCTCCTTCAAATTCGAGCATCGAAACTTTATGTAATGCTAAAATGTCTTTGTCTGTAATATCAGTTACATTTCCGTTTTGATGGAATAGATCAGAGCATAACAGCGTTCCATTTGTTTCCTCGAACATTACCCCCGCATCCCAGCCGTGGGGTAAATGAGGTGTTCTGATAAAGCGATAATTATGTTTTCCTGTATTTAAAACAGCGTTGCCTGCCATTGCAAGCGCTGGTCTTATTGCAAAGTCGGTCATATTAACAATAGCGCCTGCTTCACTGCACACAGCTTTTGCATTTGGTGCAGCCAATAGCCAATCATTAAGTGCTCCACACTCATCCACCTCAAAATGACTAAATCCAATCCACCTGATCTGTGATGGAGGAATGATTTTACTTACTGCTTCCAGTACTATCGGAAACATTTGTTTCATCCCGGCGTGATAGAGCATAGGTTCATCATCTTTGATCAAAAAATGATTGAACTGTAAATTAATTTCTTGAACAAACACCGAAATCCGATAAACATCAGAGGCAATTTCTGAAACTTTAATCATGACATTGCGATTTTATTATATCACCAGAATTATTTGCTTTTAACGGGCCAATGGGTTTGCCACCAGCATTCTCAGGCTTACAGGCAATGGGGGGATTACCTGTAAAAAACAGCCATCACTTAGAAACTTTACTAAATGTAACAAACTTTATCGCAAATGAAAGAACATTCTTCAAATGCAGCGGTGAAATTCGGACAGATTTATCTAACTTGTGATTACTCTTCCCCCTTTATCCTGAATACCATCCCATCCATATCCTCATTGACCCTTAGCTGGCAGGCCAGGCGGCTGTCGTTGCCGGCATCGGGGAGGGTGTCCAGCAAATCAAGTTCGAGGTCTGTGGGATGAAAATATTGTTCGGGGCCTTCAATAACCTGTACATGGCAGGTGGCGCAAAGCGCCATGCCGCCGCAGGTAGCAAGGATATGGTGATCGGAAGCTTTTAAAACTTCCATCAAACTTAGGTTAATCCCTTCAGGGATTTCAACCGGTTCGCGGTGGCCGTTTCTATCTTCAATGGTTAAAGTGATCATTTTTTTGAGCTAAAAGCAAAAAGCTTAAAGCCGTAATTAGTTAGATTAGATTTATCCTTCGATTTTCAAGCTTTCAGCTTTGGTCTTTCTGCTTTAAGCTTTCCTCCCTAAAACGCTGTTACCCCGTAAACTGTGGTGTATTTAAAGCTTAGTTTCTGGTCAGGGTAAACGACTTTAAATGCGCTTTGGGCCATCAGTGCGGCCTCGTGGAAACCGCAGAGGATAAGCTTAAGCTTACCGGGATAGATATTTATATCGCCTATGGCATAAACGCCTTTTACATTGGTGCTGTAATCCACGGTGTCCACCATGATAGCCGACTTGTCGACATTTAAGCCCCATTCGGCAATCGGTCCGAGCTTTGGGGTGAGGCCAAACAATGGGATCAGATGGTCGGCTTCGATCAGGGAAATTTCATTATCCTTGCCGATCACCTCTACTTGCTGCAAATGACCGTTGCCCTTAATGGCTTTTATATGTGCCTGTAGGACAAGATTAATGCGGCCCTGGTTCGCCAGCTCAAATACTTTTTCGGCAGAATCCGGCGCACCGCGGAAAGTATCGCCACGATGGATCAAAGTAACTTCATCAGCAATGTCAGCTAAAAAAATGGTCCAGTCCAAAGCGGAATCGCCGCCGCCGGCCAATACAACTTTACGGCCCCGGTAAGCTTCCGGGTTTTTAATCATATAAGCTACACCCTTCCCTTCAAATGCCTCCAGGCCGTCAATTGGCGGTTTGCGGGGTTCGAAACAGCCCAGGCCGCCGGCTATTACAACAACTTTACTGCGCACTTCGGTATCATCGCTGGTACGGGTAACAAATGAGTCGTCTTCCAGTTGCAGTAATTCGTTTACCCTTTCACCCAGTGAGAAAGTGGGCTTAAAAGGTTCTATTTGTTCCATTAAACCGTCAACCAGCTGCTGCGCATTGATGGTTGGGAAGCCGGGAATATCATAAATTGGCTTTTGGGGATAGATCTCAGAAAGCTGACCCCCAACCTGGGGTAACACGTCGATCAGGTGGCAGCGCATTTTTAATAAGCCTGCTTCAAAAACCGCGAATAAGCCCACGGGACCGGCCCCTATAATGCAAATATCACTAGTAATTAGTTTCATTAGATGTGTATGAATTAATAGCTAAAGATCGCTCTTATTATAACTCATAGCTAATGATAAATAGTAATTCCTAATTACTTTAAGTTATAATTAGAAAGACAAAAACGTTTAAACAGATCGATCAGTTTTGAGTTTTTGCCGTGCAGCTGGATAAACTGGAACGTGCGGAAGATCTCCAGCCCTTTAATTTCGATAATGCTTAGTTCGTTATACTTTAATTCACTGACAACGGATTGGATAGACAGGAATGTGGCCGTTTCGGAATAAAGCAGGTATTGTTTTATGGCAATGCTGCTTTCCAGTTGTATCTCGATCTGAAGGTCTTTGGGGTTAATGCCAATTTTTGCGAGCGCGTTAAATATTACGTCGAGTGTACCGGAGCCCGCTTCGCGTAGTATCAAAGGGATATTCAGTAATTGTTTGGGCGTTATTTCGGGCTTTTTTGATAACTGGTTATTTGCCCGGGTCACCAGTACAATTTCATCCTTCGCGAATGGCGCATAAGCGATCTGCGGGTGATGGGCAGCCCCTTCAACAATCGCTATATCAACCTTTTCGGCTAATACCAGTTGGGTGATCACGTCGGTATTGCCCTGGATAAAAGTAAAATTAACGGCCGGGTACGTTTTTTTAAACAGCGCCAGTATTTTGGGCAATATGGTTTGGGCCACTGTTGTGCTTGCACCGATGTGCAAGGTACCGGCTTCTATATTGTTCAATTGGGCCAGCTCGTTTTCAAGTTCTGTATAAGTTTGAAATATCTTTTCGGCATATTGCAGCAATATTTTTCCAGCACTTGTTAAAGCAATGCTGTTACCATTACGCCTGAACAATTGCACATTCAACTGCTGCTCCAACTCTTTGATATGCTTGGTAACAGCCGGCTGGGTAATAAATAACCCCGCGGCGGCTTTTGTAAAGCTTAGCCTTTGCGCAACGGTATAAAATACTTTTAAGCGGAAATCGAAGATCATCGGGACTAAAGGTAGGGGTAAAAGCCGAAAGGAGAAAGTCCAACGCTCCATTAGCCCGTAGAGACGCGATGCATCGGCGTCTCTACGACGTTTTTTTAGCCGTAGCAACAATCACTATTCCGCCAATAAGCAGTATGCCGCCGAGGTAGGGCGGCCAGTTTACTGTTTTTTGCCTGTCGGCAGATATTTGTATCGGCCCGGCGTCGACTATTTTTTCCTTTTTAGTGTAGGTAAAGCCTGTCCAGATGATCATAATAGCGCCAATTATGATGAGTACGATTCCAATGGTCCTGTTCATTGTTTTTGATTTATTACAAAAGGTAAAAAGCTATAAATTGTTTTGATTACCCAAATTTGTAAAGGTCGTTGCATAATTCTTTGTTAAAAATGTTTTTGTCACGATAGCATCAAAAACGTCAAGATGCGCCTATGATTTTAAAAAATCATTCATGCGCTTCACCATTTTATTTCGTTATTTGTGTTTCTTCCAGGAACATAAGCGTTTATTTATTTTTTTGACCTGGAAAATAATGTAAAATATGAGTTTTATTCTCCGCCCAATCGATACCGTCGAAAATATAAGTCCCGAAGATTTTAAAAAGAATTATTTAGACCCAAGGCGGCCCCTGGTGATCAAAGGCTTAACCAGTAACTGGCCCGCGCGTGAAAAATGGACGCCTGAATATTTAAAGGAAGCCGTTGGCAGTAAAGTGGTGCCTTTGTATGATAATTCAAAAGCCGATCCGTCAAAACCGATCAATTCATCGGCTGCCGAAATGCCTTTTGATAAATATATCAACCTGATCATGTCGGAGCCCACTGAATTAAGGATATTCTTCTTTAATATTTTCAAACAGGCGCCGCAGCTATTAAATGACATTGCCTTCCCGAAAGAACTGATGGGCGGCTTTATCGAGAGCATGCCCTCGATGTTTTTTGGCGGGTCAAATTCGGTTACTTTTTTGCACTATGATATCGACCTGCCGCATATCTTCCACACCCATTTCGGCGGCAAAAAGCATGTGATCCTGTTTGAAAACAAATGGAAACGCCGTTTATATTGTATTCCCAATGCCACCTATGCGCTGGAAGATTATGATGTATCAAACCCCGACACCAAAAAATTTCCCGCGCTTGAAGGCGTGGAAGGTGTTGAAGCTTTTTTGGAGCATGGCGATACCCTGTTTATGCCCACCGGCTACTGGCACTGGATGAAGTACCTGGAAGGTGGCTATTCCTTAAGCCTGCGTGCCTGGGATGCTTCCGTCACACGCAAGGCAGCAAGCATATATAACCTTGCGATAAAAGGCGGTTTGGACAGTGTGCTCAAAATGACCTTTAAGGCTAATTACGCCAAATACCGCGAACGGCTGGCTGTAAAATGGGCAGATAGGGAATTGGCGGCGGGAAAGCCTTTTTAACAATAGCCAGATTTGGGAACGCTTCAATCCTGACAGCGCCAGCGTTTAAAATATCAGGTATTGATCACATACGCCCGGCAATTAAATGCAGCAAAAAGTTTTTTGTCTTTACAAATAGTCGGTTAGTTTGTCGATTTTGCTATCCTTGTTAAACTCTATAATTGATAAAATAGTTCCCTTTGACTTTTGCCCTCCATCGGTAACCTCCCTGTAAAGGGTAAACTCTACGACTACTATATTTTGCTGATGGATACATTGCACAATCTCCAGCTTTACATTTTTCGTTTCACCCAGGTGCGACACCGATCCCGTTCTCCATTGGTTTTTTCCACTAAAACTGAATTTCTTATCGGGCGAAAGCACGTGATCATATTTTACGGTGTCGCAGCAAAAACTCAAAACTGCTTCCACATTTTCTCTAGTGGCCGATTGCTGGTATGATTGCTCTTCAGCCAACAAAAACGCTTTTGCTATATCAGTCAGTGACCCTTTGGTGTGGGGCTGGGAACTTATGGAATACTTACCGTCATTAAATGATGAGAAGAAGAACCCCACCGATAAAAACGCTATTAATACAATTGTTTTTTTCATAGATGTTGAGGGATAATTTTTTTAAATTCTATTCATTGTTTATTTAGATGGATTAAATAAAACTACTTATAAATTCAGGTAGCCTTGTCCCCCCTTCAGAGGGATTTTATATTTTATTGAGATACACCTTAGCTAAAGGATAGAGGAAGTATAGTTCCCGACGTATCGAATAATATGTTGAAATTCTACAATTGCATGGAAGGTCTACTTCTTCCCGGTCAACCCTTCCAGCTTCTGCCTCGTATCTGTCGTTTCCTTCAAACTTAAAGATTTATTAAATGCATCAATAGCCTTTTGCTTATTCCCGACTGCCACATAATAATCACCTAAACTATCCCAGGCATTGGAGCTTTGGGGATGATTTTCAATGTTCCTTTTAAAAAGAATAAAAGCATAATTCATTTTTTGTGCACCCATATAATCATAGGCCATACTATTTATCATATCCTCGGTAGGTGAAACCTGGTAGCCCATTTGTTTGGATACCTTATTAAAATGAGTATTCACCAGCGAGTCAGGGTTTAAGTCGCGGTGTGCCCGTACGTAGTTCATATCGAAATGGTAAAATTTAAACAGGTACCGTAAGGCATCGTATTCGGCATTCAATTCAACCGAGCCATGCCATTCGTTGGGATAAAATTTAGAACCCATGTATAACCCGGCCGGCCTGGCATTTTGTAAAAAATGAACAAAGGGCAATACAGCGTGCGTCACAGGCGCAATGTTGGTCGTATCCTTTAAAAAACTAATGGTGTCCATACCGGCTGGGATATTATTGGCAATACCTACAAACAGCGACTTGCCGGTAAAATCATGCTGCCGCAGCTCGTCTTCGTAACTCTTTATCCATCGCTCGCCATCCCACCATATACTTGGGTCTATAGCAATATAAGCACTGAACAGGCTGGTATGGTTAAAGAACGCATTCATAACAGCTAAACCGCCAAGTGAGTGGCCGCTAAACACTCGATAAGAGGTAGATGGATAGTGCTCATCCACATAGGGGATCAATTCCTTTTGCATGAAGCCCATAAAATTTTCTCCACCGCCTGACCTGGCTGCATCGCCTGCATTTATAATTCTATCGGGTTTAACATGCGTTGGGGTAAGATCCCGCTCCCTGTCGGTATTAGTGATGCCAACAACAATCATTCTGGGGATGATACCTGATATCTGCTCAGCTATGGCTACCGCCGATTGAAAATGATCGTCGCCGTCGAGGATATACAAAACCGGGTAATGTTCGTCCTTATCACCATTAGGCACATGGACGTAGACGATCCGTTTTTCTTTTAAAATATTGGAGTAAACGGTATCGACAGTACCGATGGTTATACGATTATCTCTTTTTTGAGCAAAGGCTGTTACGGCAATTAAAGTTAAAAACAGGGAGGAAATTATTTTCATGATCTTCTTCGATAATTAGTAAGCAATTATATTTTTCTTGTCTGATTCAATCTTTTTATAAGGATCATCCAAAAATTTACCTATAAAGGCATCGCCCTCATAGCTGTTTAACAAAGGGCCGTGCTGCTTGTCGGTAAACAGCAAACGATGGCTGTTAGGCATATAATGATGTATCATATCATTATAAATTGGCCTGCAGGCATCGTCCAGGCCGCCGGCGCTTAAAAGGGCGGGGGTATTTGAGTAGAAGGGTCTTTTTGTTTCCACGGCTATCGGTGCAACCTGCCAGCAACTGCACATCGGCAGGTAAACATCATTCACATGGAAGCCTGCCATGTAGGGTTGAATTTGTTCCTGCTGGTAGATAGTATTTTTATTGGCATAAGCCATTTTATCCGAACAATAAACCGACAGCCGCATCCCCGATTCGCCGGCATAACCATTAAAAACGCCATCCAGGTATGCCGTTATATAAGGTTTATGGTTACCGCTTATCATTTCTGTAAGCAGCCTGGGGACCTCTTTTATTTGATCATGTCCTTCCATATAGCCGTGCAAAACACTTAACAATTCGTTGCGCCCATATTTTACCCTTATACTGTCCGTAGTTCCCTTTTCCAAATAATTAATATAAAACGATTTGCTACCTATCGAAGTAAAATATTCGTGGAACCGCTGTTTAATGTTGCTGTATTTAGCCTTGTCGGACGAGTCGGTCTCACAATTTGTAAATACCTTGTTAAGCGCTTCATTAAAGTTGGTCAGCTCATCTTCATCAATATTAACAAATTCTGGGAGGGCTGAATCCAGGATAAGGGAACGGATATGCTGCGGGTACTTATGTAAAACCGCCATCATTAACCCACCGCTGTAAGATATTCCGATTAAATTCAGTGAATCGATCTTTAATGCTATACGCAGGTCTTCGATGTCGGCTGCGTTCTCATCTGTGTTATAGGCAGATAAGTCAATTCCCTGATTTATTAAATTTTGTCGGCATTGTTTGATCCCTTCAAGGGTCATGCTTTCTACCGGCAGGTTGTTCCTGTATGCCTTTTTTACTGCCGCATCTACCTCATCACATTTAAGGCATGGCAGCGCATATTGGGTGCCGCGTTGTTCAAAAGCAATATAATCCCTGTTCTTCATCAACGCCCTGTAGTGGATTCGCACGCCCCTTAGTGAACTTGCTCCCGGCCCGCCGGCAGAAAAAAGCACCGGGTCTTTATGTTTATTGGGATTATTGCTCTCTACATAAGCAAAGGGCAATTTTATAGTTTTACCGTTCGGTTTGCTTCTGTTTTCGGGAACTACCAGATAGGCACATGTTGTTTTTAAGTTGCTGTCGGCTTTAAGCCAGCAGGTACAAGGCTCTATTTTTGGGGTGTATCCCTTTTCCTGCGCACTGGAAAAACGGATAGTGAAGAATATAATAGCCAGTATAAGTATTGAGGATTTTATCATAATTCATTTTTCAACAAAGTAACGGTATTGAGTAAATGAATTTTAGTAAAAAACGGACAATGTGAAACGTACGTCATTACTCAAATCACATGCGCATTTAGCTTTTGCCCGGTAAACTTTACCACATCTTTATAAAAATGGCTCATATCATAATAACCATAATCAAAAGGGGTAAATTGTTCGCGGGCATTAACGTATCCAGTTAAAGCCGTCCTCGCCCGCATAATGGCGAAATAGTTTTTTGGCGATGTGCCGATAACGTTATTAAAATAACGGTTTATGGTTTTTGAGGTGGAGAACATTTTTTCGGCAAGCTCGCGGTTACTAAATTCAAGCCCGTTAACGGCATAGGTATCGATGGCATCCTTAACAAATTTTATGTAATGGTTTTGCTTTTTCCGGTGGTTAGTTAAAAAGAAATCCTCCATCAGCCTAACCCGTTCACCGAATGTTTTAAGCAGCTTAATGTTGTGCAAAAGCTCAACGGGCAATATTTGATTAAGATTTACCACTTTATCTATCAGCAGCTGCTGTTTAATATTTAAAACAGCTTCCAGGCCGCCGGGGTAAAATTTTACGGTGAAAATGTTGTCGGTTGGGGTATTGTACCGCTCTACAATGGAATTGCGAAGGATAAGGATGTCTTCGTCTGCATTTACAAAATAGTGTTTATTGCTTACTGCTATTTCATAAGGCTCGCCAAGGTTAATGTAAAAGGTAGGTGTCCAGCTGGGGAACATTTTTACTGAAAATCTTTGGCCTGCGATATGTTGCCGGGTAGCCTCGATGGATGATTCGGAGAAAAATTCGATATGCTCCGCCAGTTCGGCGCATGGAGCGCTGAACGTGTATATTTTACGGATGTTTTCGAATATCTCAACCATTGGCCAAAAGGGATCAATTAAAGATATGACGCGGATTAAAATTAATAGTTACAGGTTGATATAAAAGCGTAACTCCCCTAATGGCAAGCGCATAAAACACAGCTTTCAATTCTTAAACAAACAGTCGCATTTCATACCTTTGCTCCTGTGCCAACCACAAAAAGAAGATCCACAGCAAAAAAAAAACTTCCGCCTAAACGCAAGACAAAAAAAGGGCTTTCTATAAAATGGAAAGCCATAATAGCCGGATTTGCCCTATTGCTGCTCTCGCCTTTTTATTATGGCTATGTTATAAAAAGCATTGCTTCCACCTGGCGCTGGATTTGGGACATTGGCAAGGCTTCAAATTATCGCGTGTATAAAAGTTTTAATATCCGCATCCCTACCAATTATAAAATTCATGGTATTGATGTGTCCTCGTACCAGGGTAAGATCGACTGGCAAAGGGTAAAAAACATGCGGGAAGACAGCGTACATATTACTTTCGCGTTTATAAAAGCAACGGAGGGCATATTACTGGTCGACCCATACTTTCAGCGCAACTGGCGCGAGGCGCCGAAAGCGGGCATTGCCTGCGGGGCTTACCACTATTTCAGGCCAAGGTTCAGCGGTAAGTGGCAGGCGCGGTTTTTTCTTCAAAATGTAAAAACACAAAAAGGTTTTTTGCCGGCAGTAGTGGATATTGAAGAACTCGATGGTATAAAGCCAGCCAAAATGCGCGATGAGTTAAACGACTTCCTGAAGCAGGTAGAGGCCAAAACAAAAGTTAAACCTATCATCTATTCGGGATTAACATTTTACCAGGATTACTTATCGGGGTATTTTGATGATTATCATTTGTGGATAGCCCATTATTACAAACCCCAATTATCAGTAGGCCATGCTATTAACTGGAAATTCTGGCAACACTCCGACAAAGCAAAAGTAAACGGCATTAGCTATATAGTTGATTTTGATGTTTTTAACGGTGATAGCCTGGCGTTTAAGAAACTACTGGCACAATAAATGAACCGAAAACATTAAAACCTTAATTGCTTACCAACTTATTAGCCGGCAGCATGGTGGTTGAATTTGCAAGACCACTTTTATAACTAATTAAAAAGTTTTTTAAGTCGGCTAATTTATCGGTATTGATAAGATCGACATCGCATTTTAACAGTTCCTGCCAAACTGCTTCGCTCTCCGGCGATGCCCAAAGCCTTACTCTTTTACCGAACTTGTGGGCCATCAAAACATATTTGCGAAGTGTAGATTCCTCGCTGTCGGGAATTGCTCCCTCTCCACGCCATTTTAAAAGTTTTGAATATTTACAACTGGCCATTTTATAAACATCAGCAGCGGTAGTATCCTCAAAGGTTTGTTTCAGGTCTTCATCTATAAATACCAGGCGGTTATCTTCACTCTTTATCATTTTATAAGGTTTGTGCCCTGATAAAACCACGGTTATCTTTCCTCCAAAAACATGGCCGTGGCTGTAGCCTGATAAAATTGGCCTATACCGCTCAAGTAATTTTTTTAGCACGCCATAAGTATTATCGGCATCTGTTTTTACATCGATCATTAGTATCATTGGCCCGCTGTATCCCTTATATACTTGCCCATTGTTGGCAGCAATCCTTTCGGCCAGGGGTTTGAGGTAAAGTGTTTCAAGGGTACGTTCCTTTTTAAAAAAAGGGTCGATATGTGCCACTATCAGCCTCCCTCCCTTTAAAAATATATCCGCCTCGATATTAGTATAGCCGTTTTGTAAAGCATCAAACAGCGGATGGGGGTGAAGGTAGTCGTTGTGGGCAAACGCGTTGAGGAGTGGGAAAGAAGATTGCGAACGGACAGTTTTGAGGTTACAAAGGAGTAAAACAAAAAGTGTTGTTTTTAGTAATTTTATACTGAAAATTGCTGGGTGGGCTTTCAAGTATTATTGCTAAATTTATAGCACAAAGCTACCATCGCACAGTTGCTATTAATTTAACCTGGTGTTACCAAATGGTTAAATTGTAACTTGTTAATATTAAGTCTTTATAAATCCTATCGAAACTCTCATGCCTTTTGACCTTCTGTTGAACAATATTTCAAGATATATTCAATTAAATAATGGGGAAAAAGAAATTTTCTTTGGCTACCTCAAGCTTAAAAGCATTAAACGAAAAGAATTTATACTTACCGCAGGCGAAGTTTGCAAATATTCAACATTTGTAACATCTGGATGTTTAAGAGGGTATACGGTCGATAAGAACGGCGCCGAGCATGTTTTAAGCTTTGCGCCACCTGATTGGTGGATAGCGGACATATACAGCCTTATCAGTCAAAAGCCCGGCATATTAAATATCGAGGCTTTAGAGGATACCGAAACTATCCTTTTAACAAAAGCCAACCAGGAAAAACTTTATACCGAAGTCCCAAAGTTTGAACGTTTTTTCCGCATCCTTACCGAAAATTCATTAGTTGCCAACCAGCAAAGGATAGTCGACAACATGAGCCTGACCGCCGAGGAGCGCTACAGCATATTTTGCAAACGCTACCCGACTTTGATAGACCATCTGCCTCAAAAACAAATCGCATCCTACATCGGCGTCACCCCCGAGTTTTTTAGCCGCATGCGGAGTGAGATGTTGCGGAAGAGTTGAGTTTTTATAGTCCATGGTCTATCGACCATGGAAGGTTATGTTTTTAGACTATTTCTTCGAGCCGTTGCCGCATGAGAATAGTTTGATCATTTCATGAATTATTTTCTATGGACTATCGACCATGGACTATGGACTGCCCCCAATTTTCTTAACCTACATCATCTTTCCACCCATCGATCCTCCGTATCTTTGTGTATCAATTTAAAAATAAATATTATGGCACAAACAGTATTACATAAAGCCGCCACCCGTGGGCACGCAAGTCACGGGTGGCTTAATAGTTATCACTCATTCAGTTTTTCGAGTTATTATAATCCCGACAGGATGAATTTCGGGGCGTTAAGGGTATTAAACGATGATACCGTTGATGCAGGTATGGGTTTTGGCACGCATCCGCACGATAATATGGAGATCATTTCCATCCCGCTGGAAGGCGACCTTGAACACAAAGACAGCATGAACAACGTGGCCGTTATAAAAAATGGCGACATACAGGCAATGAGCGCCGGGACCGGCATTTATCACAGCGAATACAACAAGGACAGGGCACACCGGGTTAAATTTTTACAGATATGGGTTTATCCCGACAAAAAAAATGTAGAGCCCCGTTATGACCAGATCACTTTGAACCTGGAAGACAGGCACAACAAGCTGCAGCAGATACTTTCGCCCAATCCGGATGATGAGGGCGTTTGGATCCATCAGAATGCCTGGTTCCATTTGGGTAAGTTCGACAAAGGCGTGAGCACCGAATACAATCTAAAAGCCAAAGGCAACGGAGTGTACGTTTTTGTATTGAGCGGCGACGTCAAAATAAACGACCAGATTTTGAATACGCGCGACGGTTACGGGATATGGGACACCGATAAATTCTCCATTACCGCCGAAACCGATGCGGAGTTTTTATTGATGGAAGTTCCGATGAAATTTTAACGGGAGATGAAAGGTTAAATAGCAGAAAGCAAAAAGCAGAAAGTCCAAACCTTTTTGCTTTCTGCTTTTCGCTTTAAGCTAAAAAAAAATGAATAAAACAGAAATATTAGTCATCTGCCGGCACGAAGGAATCCTGCAAACCATCATAAGGCTGATAAATAACAATCCCGAATGGGATGCAACGGGTGCAGTTACTGATGATGAAGCGATAGCGGAGTTTAATGCACGCCCCTTTAAACTGGTATTGCTGGGCAGTGGTATTGAAAAGGAAAGTGAAGACAAATTACGCACTGTGTTTGAAGCTGAAAAACCGGAAATTACTATTGTTCAGCATTATGGCGGCGGCAGCGGCCTGCTTGCTGCTGAGATTTACCAGGCGCTGAACTAAGCTTGAATATATAATGGCATCGTCTTAAAACCAAAGGCGTTCCTTGCTTTGTTGTTTTTATAAAACCTTTTCAAAATAATCTTGTACCTTATCTTATATTCGCATTAAATATTTTTTCATCATGAGTGATCAAGCTGAACACGACAAAATTAAAGCCGACCTGGCCCGTGTAATGGATTTAAACGCCAAACTTTTAAGCAACGCCGCCTCGACCTATGCTTACAACAAGATAAATAACTTGCTGCTGATGCAGGTATTGGCCCAGGTTGAAAGCCGGAACCTTGAAGAGATCAGGAACAATGTGGAGAAGTACATTGCGCAATTTACGGATGAGTTTATGAAAATGAACGGTTAGGTTCAGAGGTCAGAGATTGGAGATCAGAGGTTGGTGATCGACGTTGGCGTTTCAATACAACCGGTTGTTTCATCAATTGTCCCCTAAAAATATGCTGTCCGGAAATCCTTAATATACCAGTATTAAAGCTGCACACATAGCTATTAAATATCCCGCTGCTCCCGCTAAAAAGGAGTAAGCGATAATTGCATCTAATTTTTTCATGTTCTTTACTTTTAGTTTATCAAAATTTAATTTATCAAAGCCGAAAAAGCAGTTCTTTTAACTGGCTTTGTGAATTTGACTTAAAAAGTAAAAAAAGGATTATTCAACCACGGCGAAATGACAAAAAACAGAGGCGAAGTGTTTAGGTATGGGTATGATCTATCTTTGGGTTAGCTTACGCCGCCGCTCCAAAACCAGTTTCCCTCGTCGGTATAATACCATTTGCTGTTGCCTGATACACTTTCGCCATTATCAACATAGCCATCAAAGGCCAGTTGGATATTGCCCGGCACTACATTTACAACGGGTACTGTAGTATTGGGGGCCTGCCTTATATTTACTTTCCCGTTGGTAGTAACTTTGCCGAATCCAGGTATTTTGTTGAGTGCCGGATTTCCCGACGCCATTGCAATAAGCTTTTCAAAATCAACTTTGGTACCGGGGCATGCTTTTAATGAATATATTTCATGATGGCCTACTATATGCTGCCTGTCGATAGGGATATTCCAGCGTTTAGCTATTTCACTGATCATTGAGCTGCTTGATGTATAGGTTGCGTCAGACCATTCTGTGGTTTCATCCCCCTCGTGTTCAATACCAACGGTATAATAATTAGGGTTGATATACGATCCGTTACCCGCGGGTTTTATTAATGCCCAGGTTGGGGCGTTTACCCTCCCGGCGTGCCAGGCGGTATCGGCCTCCTGCACATACTGATGGATATCGCCATTTATACCGATACCGTAATGAGAGGATACCTGTGATACGGTACTTCCGAACCAACTATCGGTTGCCGCCATCGAGCCCTCCATTATATGTATTACAATAGCTATTGGGGTATAGGTTTTTCTGCCGGCAGCAAAGTTGGGGCTGTGTACTTGTGTAATTTGCATGACGTTTAAATTTTATCCTTTGGGTTTAGCTTCATCCGGTACAACATCTGCCTGTGGCGCAGCCGGACTAACTGTCGTCTGCTTATTTTCAGTTGCCTTTAAGGTTGCATATACCCCCGAACTAACACCCAACAGGATGAGGTTATTGCTGCTGATCACAGGCATAACAGTGTCAGGAGAAGTACCGGCAGTGCAAAGATGATTGAGCACATAAATAATAAACCAAAGCCCGAAAACCGTATTGAATATCACTGTTTGAAAACGATGTACATCTACACCATTCTTGTCCGATAAAATATCAAGGAAAAAATTATCCCCTTTTACGTTTTGACTAAGTCCGGCTACGTTTGGATTTGTTTGGTCGCTTATGTCAATAAGGGTTGCCCCCACTGTGGTTGCCGAACTAATACCCAAAAGGTAAAGGGTGGAAGTATCAAAGGTTGGGGCCGTCCCTTTTGCAATGATGATTATACTGATAAACGCGGCTAAAATAATAACCGACCACCAGGCTAATTGCACACGGGAAAAACTGTACGGTCGGGGGGTTGCAGTGCTATTGTCCCGAAGCATAAAATATTTTTTATCGAAAAGATAAACTAAAGCCAGCAGCACGATAAATGTTGCCCAATAAATAAGGTAGTTCATGATTTGTGATTTAGGGGTTTTAATTCAGGTTGATTAATGGTTAAAAACACCGCTGTGTAATTAATTACAGGTCAGCATTATATAATCTAAGTTAAAAACAAGTAATGATAAAAGCAAATCGTGTTTTCAACGCCATTTTGCAACCCGTAGGGGCGACCCTTGTGGTCGCCCAAAACCTTGTGGAAAATCTCATAAAACAAGAAAGCCCTTGTTCGATAGAACAAAGGCTTCTTTCCGCCTATCGGCGGACACGGTAAGATTTGGCACCGACCTACTCTCCCACATT
>CAIPFE010000022.1 GCA_903864275.1 uncultured Mucilaginibacter sp. | reverse complement strand
GTGGGACGTGGTTAATTGTTTTGAAATTGACTTGTTCTTCATTATCATAGGTGATTATGTGGCGGGGACATGCCAGCATCTTCACAATGATAACGAGAAAATTAAGATATTGTGGTGTCTATATGCGGACAGTCATTAAATTTAAAAATAAAAGGAAGAAATAATATTTATTTATCTGGCGCAGGGGGTGGTACCGGCGGCGGTATATGTTTCTCCCACTTTTGCAAATTGGTTAAGCGCACCTTTAGCCAGGTGGTAAGATGATGATGCGTTGGCACCATAATGCCGGCAAGGCAAACAAATATTAAGAACTCGATCAGCGGGGTATTATTTGTAAACCTCCCAACAATGGGATGGATCAGTAAAGTAAAAAATTCGAACAGGAACAATATCGAAAGCACACTCATAAATTCAATGATCCGGTGATGTACCTTTATCTTACCCAATAATAAAGAAACCAGGAAAAACACGGGTATAAATAACGCGATCAACGACAATTGCAGGTTATTTCTCCGTTCTTCTTCCCGCTGCGTTTTCAATTCAGCAATTTCCTGCTCACGTACCTGTTCTTCAAATTTTAACTTTTGTAATTGTTTTACTTTTTCCTGGTTAAACAGGCTATCTCTCGCTATCGCAGCTGTTTTAAGATAGTCGTATGCGAGGTCTTTATTACTTTTTCCATACAGGCTTGCAAGGTTAGTACTTGCCTCTAATGTGCCTTTGGTATATAATGCTGTTTTTGCCGTATTTAAAGCATTTTTATAAAAATATATACAGGAATCAGGCTGGTTTGTTAAATTATAGAAATTGGCAATACTTAAATAAGTATCGGTTAATGTGGTATAATCATCAATTGCTTTAGATTTTTGTAAACTCATCCTGTAATAGGTAATCGCAAGGGCTTTATTATTAATTTTTTCGTTTATTAAACCCATATTTAATAAAATATTACCCATGTACTCTTCATTACGAATCTTAACGCCCAATTCAAAAGCATTTTGTTCATAAATCAGCGCAGAATCCAGCTGGTTATTTTTGTAATAGAAATAGCCGATATTTATTAATATAGCGTTGTAGGTGGCCTGGTAGTTACTTACCTTATTTTTGTTTTTGATACTTTCGATTACGTTTTTTGCTTTTAACGTATACCTGATGGCTGGCTTGTATTCCCCCTCGTCCTGGTAAAGCAATCCAATATCTATTAAGGCCTGTGCAACGTCGAATTGTGAATTTAATCTTTCTGCTGTTCGCAAATATTTCAAATAATCCTGCATCGCATCGGGATAACTCCCCATTTGCTGTTTAGCTTCGCCAATTTCTTTATAGCACTTCGCCTGGCCCTCTAAGAAGTTAATTTTTTGGGCTAAAACCAGGCCTTCCTGTGCCAGCAGAAAACTTGAATCAGGCTTGCTGTATAAATAGCTATGTGCCAGCTTGCGTTTTAAAGTGACAGTTGATGTATCTGAAGCTGAGATGGAGAGGAGATGTTTTAAACTATCAATTTTTTTTTGCTGCGCATAAATGCAGCAAGCACAATTTAGAAGTGATAAAACCAGGATCAGTTTTTTCATAACTAAAATATTGGCGCCCAATTGTTTGTGCTAATATAATAAGTTATGTGTATTTTTTGATGAGATTAATTGTTTTGCAATAGCCGGTAAAATCAAAAGACCAGTTGGCCTTATGCAAACTGGTCTCGCTATATAAAAGAATGGTGGTTAATTGGCTTTAACATTAGCCTTTTTTTTAGGCCCCGGCTTAGGAAATGTGCTATCCATTGCTGCTGAATCTCGTTTTGCCGCAGAATCACTCAGGGCCGAATGAACTTTAGCCTTACCCTTAGGACCAACCGGCTTGGGAAATGTGCTATCCTTTGCTAATGAATCTTGTTTTTTCGTAGAATCACTTAGGGCGGAATCGGCCGATGTTTTATTGATATTTCCTCCACATCCGTTACATGATGACGCCATTGTTGCAACAGCCAAAATCAGGAAGACTGAATAAATTTTCTTTTTCATTGTCGTGATAATTAATAAGTTACAGACAGGTATTCAGGTATAAATATAAAATAAAATTTAAAAATAAAAATAATATGTAAAATTTATTTATCATGCACCCCGGGTAAATGATGTCTCTCCCATTTTTGCAGGTTTGATAAGCGGATCTTTAACCAGGTGGTTAGGTGATGATGTGTCGGCACCATAATGCCGGCAAGGCAAACAAATATTAAAAATTCAATGAGCGGGGTATTACTTGAAAACTTCCTGACGATGGGATCGATCAGTAAAGTAAAAAATTCGAACAGGAATAATATGGATAAAACGCTCATAAATTCGATAATACGGTGATGTACCTTTATTTTACCTAATAACAAGGAAACTAAAAAGAACACCGGTATAAATAACGCGATCAATGATAGCTGCAAATTATTTTTTCTTTCTTCTTGGCGCTGCGTTTTCAATTCAGCAATTTCCTGCTCGCGCACCTGTTCTTCAAATTTTAATTTTTGCAGCTGTTTTACCTTTTCCTGGTTAAACAAACTATCTTTTGCTATTGCCGCCGTTTGAAGGTAATCGTATGCCAGCCCCTTATCGGTCTTTCCATACAGGTTGGCAAGGTTCGTGCTGGCATCTAATATTCCTTTAGGGTACAATGCTGTTTTGGCCGTTTTTAGCGCGTTTTTATAAAAAAATATACTGGAATCAGTATGATTTGTTAAATTATAAAAATTGGCAATACTTAAATAAGTATCTGTTAATGTGGTGTAATTGGCAACTGCTTCAGATTTTTTCAGGCTCATCCGGTAATAGGTTATCGCAAGCGATTTGTTATTAAGCTTTTCGTTTATTAAGCCCATGTGTAACAAAATATTACCCATATAGTCATCCGCATGAATTTTAAGGGCTAATTCAAAGGCACTTTGTTCGTAAACAAGGGCCGAATCCAGCTGGTTATTCTTATAATAGAAAAACCCGGCATTTGTTAATGCGGAGTCGTACAATTCCTGGTAATACCCCATTTTTTTATAATTGGGAATATTTTCAATAATATTTTTTGCTTTCAGCGTATATTTAATAGCCTGGCTATAGTCCCCTTGTTCCCGGTAAAGAAACCCGATATCTAGTAACGCCGCTGCAATATTATATTGTGAATTTAATTTTTCGGCTATTCGCAGGCATTTTAAATAATCCTGCATGGCGGCAGGATAGTTTCCCATCAGTTGGTTAGCTTCGCCAATTTCCTGATCACACGATGCCTGCCCTCTTAAGAAATTCTTTTTTTTACTTAATGTTAGCCCCTCCTGTGCTACAAGGAAACTGGAATCGGGTTTGTTATATAAATAACTATCTGCCAGCTCGCATTTTAGAAGGACAGTTGACGTATCCGACTTAGAGATGGAAATAAGGCGCTTTAGGCTGTCAATTTTTTTTTGCTGCGCATAAATGCAGCAAAAACAATTTAGAAGGGATAAAACCAGGATCAGTTTTTTCATAACTAAAATATTGGCGCCCAATTGTTTGTGCTAAGATAATATTTATGTGTGTTTTTTGACGAGAATAATTGGCATAATAACCAATAAAATCAAAAGACCTGTTTTGGCGCGCAATCTGATATCGTGATATTTTTTTGGCAGCGGAAAAGCCTTAACTTCGGGGTAAAACATCACAACATGAATCCTTTCAAAACACCAATAAAAATGCAATCGAGTGGTAATGGAAAAATGATTTTTATTATTAGCACATTTATACTTGCATTTTCTTTCAGCAATACAACTATGGCACAGCAGAAAAATCAGATCGTCAGGTTCGCAAAGATCCAGGTTGATCCGTCGCAATTAAAAGCGTACAACGCTGCGCTAAAAGAACAAATGGTTACTGCTGTGAACGTTGAACCCGGCGTATTAACTTATTATGCTGTTGCCGATAAAAGCGACCCATCACACATCACCATCCTTGAAATATATGCAGATACGACGGCGTACCTTGCGCATATTCAAACGCCGCATTTTAAGAAATACAAAGAGACGGTTAAGGGCATGGTCAAATCATTGGAGCTTACTGATCTTACGCTTATCGGGTCTGCAAAGAAGCCGGGGATGTAAATTTAGCTGCCTACCCGCCCGCATGCTTTGCCCTGTCCGCTTCATTTGCAGCGCGTGATTCTGCGATATCATATTCCAGTTCAGGATCAATGTTTGATTCCTCAACCTTTTTTGCCTTTTCCATCAGGTCTTCGTGGTGGTCCTGCAGCCATTGAAGCTGTTTTTTACCGTATGAAAAGCGCGTAAACAATACAAATAGAACTGGAACAATGAAAATAGATATCGTTGATGAGGCGATCATCCCGCCCAACACCGCAATACCAATGGTATTCCTTGACTCGGCGCCGGCACCCGTGGCAAATACCAGCGGCAACACACCGAAGATGAAGGACATGGACGTCATAATGATCGGTCTGAACCGCAGGCGTACCGCTTCGATGGTCGACTTTAACAACGGCTCGCCACGATCGACGCGCAACTTGGCGAATTCAACGATCAGGATGGCGTTTTTAGCCGACAGACCGATCAGCGTGATCAGGCCGATCTGGGCATATACGTTGTTGGTGATTTCCTTACCCGTTAATAAGGGAAAAATTGTAAGAAATAGAATAGCCCCAAAGGCGCTGATAGGCACCGCCAGGAGCACGGAGAATGGCACCGACCAGCTTTCGTATAATGCCGCCAGGAAAAGGAAAACAAAAATGATAGAGAACAGGAAAATATAGATCGTAATATTCCCTGCCTTGATCTCTTCGTAGCTAAGGCCCGAAAACTCATAGGTGTAACCGCGTGGCAACGCCTTGGCCGCAATTTCCTTAAGTGCATCCAACGACTGGCCGCTGCTGTACCCGGGTGGAATTGAGCCGTCCACTTCTGCCGACCGGAATATGTTAAAGTGCGATATGGAAGTTGCGGTTGCATCCGCCTTGTATGTTACCAGGGTGCTTAATGGCAGCATCCTTCCGGCATGGTTGCGTACATAATATTTGTTGATATTGCTGATCAGCGCCCTGTAAGCAGTGTCAGCTTCAATAACGGCATGATAAGTACGGTTGTATAAAGTAAAATTATTTACAAATAAACTGCCCATGAAGGCTTGCATGGTTGAAAATACGTCGGATATGTTTACACCCAGTTTTTCACATTTTTCGCGGTCGACTGTAACGGTAAAGCTTGGGGTGTGGGCCGTAAACGAACTAAAAGCTGTTGAAGTAGCCGGCGTTTTTTTGGCGATGGCGACAAATTTCTGGACATTTTTTTCAAATGCATGAATATCATCTGTCGAATTTCCCTGTTCTATTTGCATTGAAAAACCTGCCGCGATCCCGATGCCCCTTATAGGCGGCGGCTGAATGGCCACTACGGTAGCATTTTTTATACCTGATTTTGCTACCCGCTTTTTAATATTGTCCATGATGCCCTGCACTTTGGTTTCCGGCGTAGTACGCTGGTCCCAGGGGGTTAACATACAAAACATGGTGCCGCTGTTATTGCCGCCGCCACCAAGTATATTAAAGCCCGACGATCCCACAAAGTGCAATATGCCCGGTGTTGAGCCGACGATCTTCATCAATTTTGCAAGCACGTTGTTGGAGGCACTGGTAGAAGATGCATCAGCCATTTGGTAGGTAACAAACAGCCGTCCGCCGTCCTCCGAAGGCACAAAGCCCGAGGGTTTGCTTTTAAACAAAAGAAATGCACCTGCACAAATGCAAACCAGTAAGATGACGATATACTTAGCATTTTTTATACTTCGCCTAACGCCATTGGCGTATTTGCCGTTGAGCTTATCAAACATGCGGTTAAACCGGTCAAAGAAAACGCGGTCAAACCAGGCAAAAAACCTGTCAAACCAATTTTTGCTGGTTAAACCGTGGTGCGATGGCCTCAGCAAAAGCGTACAGAGGGCCGGTGTAAGCGACAATGCGACAAATGCCGAAAAAATTACCGAAATAGCTATGGTGATGGCAAATTGCTGGTACAGCCGGCCGACGATACCGGGAATAAACCCAACCGGAACGAATACAGAAGCCAAAATAAGCGCAATAGCAATAACCGGTGCCGATATTTCCTTCATGGCCTGATAAGTTGCCTCTTTTGGCGACATGTGCTGTTCATCGATATAATGCTGCACAGCCTCTACTACAATGATGGCATCGTCGACCACTATCCCGATAGCCAGCACGAACCCAAACATGGTGAGCGTATTGATGGTGAAGCCTAAGGGGATGAAAAAACAGAAAGTCGATAAAATGGATACCGGGATGGCCAATATCGGTATGATGGTGGAGCGCCAGTTTTGCAGGAACAGGAATACCACCAGGGCAACCAGCGTCAGCGCTTTTATCAGCGTGCCGATCACCTCATGCATGGACACCTGGATGATAGTAACCGATTCAAAGGGAACAACGTACTGAACATCCGGCGGGAATGATTTTTTTAATTCTGCGAGTTTTGCGTAAACATTATCGGCGGTTTGCAGGGCATTGCTTCCAGGCGATTGAAAGATCATTAACAGCGAACAACGGTTACCATCCACAAAGGTACCACCCGAATATGTGAACTTGGCAAGTTCAACGCGGCCTATGTCCTTCACATAGATCATCTTATCCGTTCCCGGGATGTTTTTTACGATCAGCTTTTCGTACTGCTCGGGTTTATTGAGCATGCTGTTTACTATTATGCCGGTTTCAAAAGCTTGTTTCGCGTTTTGGGGCGGTGCACCTACCGACCCCGCAGCAACGTACACGTTTTGCCCGCTAAGCGCAGCCGTTACATCTGAGGGCATCAGGTTATATGACGCCATTTTATCGGGATTAAGCCAGATACGCATAGCGAACTGGTCGGTACGGGCACTTACATCCCCCACGCCCGGTACCCGTAACATCGCATCTTCGATATAGGTGTTGGTATAATTGTCGAGGAAGGTAATGTCATGTGTCTTTTTTGGCGAGTAGACGGCTACGAGCATCAATTGGTCGGGATTGCTGGCACGAACGGTTGCACCGAGCTTACTCACAACTGCCGGCAAAAGGGGCGCTGCAATACCCAAACGGTTTTGTACGTTGAGCGCCGCGATCTGCGGATTGGTCCCAATGTCAAACGTTACCCGCAAGTTCATACCGCCGCTATTGCTGCTGCTGCTTTGCATATATTCCATACCAGGGGTACCGTTTACCTGCTCCTCAATAGGGATAGCAACCGTTTGCTCTACCGTTTGCGCATCAGCGCCGGTATAGCTGGCATTCACACCCACGCTGGGGGGCGAAATATTAGGATATTGGTCAACGGCAAGGTTAAAAATGCATATCACCCCAGATATCATCAAAATAAGGGAAATGACGATAGCGGTTACCGGCCGTTTTATAAAAGTATTGGCAATCATGCTTCGCTCGTGTTATGCAGGTCACGTGATTTCTGTAATTCAAATTCCAGTTCCGGGTCGATATTCTGCGCTTCAACTTTTTTGGCTTTTTCCATCAGTTCTTTGTGATGCGCCTTCAGGTAGTCCAATTTCTCCTTGCCATAGGCCCAGCGGGTGATGAGGACAAACAATACCGGCACCACGAATATGGCTATGGTAGAAGCCGCAGTCATGCCCCCAAGTACGGTCATGCCTATGGTACGCCGGGCCACTGCACCCGCACCGGTTGCAAAAACAAGCGGCATCACACCCAAGATTAATGCCAGCGACGTCATGATGATGGGGCGCAAACGAAGGCTTACGGCTTCAAGCGTTGAATCAAGGAGATCTTCACCGCGATCTACGCGAACCTTGGCAAACTCTACAATAAGGATCGCGTTTTTTGCCGCAAGGCCTATCAGTGTGATCAAACCGATCTGGGCATAAACGTTGTCGCTAAGGGAGGGGACCAGTACCAATGCTAAAATAGCCCCGAAAGCGCCGATCGGCACGGCAAGCAGTACCGAAAACGGAACCGACCAGCTTTCATATAATGCAGCCAGGAACAGGAAGACGAAGGTAATGGAGAAAGCAAATATATACATCGTTACCGACCCGGCTTTTAATTCCTCGTAACTTAAGCCCGAAAATTCATAGGTATACCCCTGTGGCAGTTGTTTGCTTGCCAATGCCGTTAACGCGGCGAGTGCATCGGTAGAGCTGACACCCGGCGGCGATGACCCATCTATCTCAGCGGAACGGAAAATATTAAAATGCGAGATCAGCGGGGCCGCTTCAACAGGCTTAAAACTAATGACGGCGCCCAAAGGCACCATTTTGTTGCTGGAGTTGCGCACGTAGTACTTTTCCATATCAGTGATCAGCGCCCTGTAAACCGTATCTGCCTGGACCACCACGTGGAAGGTGCGGTTATAGGTGGTGAAATCATTGATATACAAACTGCCCGTAAAGGCCTCGATAGTGGTAAAAACATCCGATATGCTAACCCCCAGCTTTTCACATTTTTCCCGGTCGACCGAAAGGCTCATGTTAGGTGTATGAGCGGTGTAAAAGGTAAAAGCCCTTGTAATTGCCGGGTTTTTATTGGCCGAATCGATGAAACGGTTAACAACCCGCTCAAAATCCTGCAGGTTATCATTGGTACTCCGCTGCTCTATCTGCATGCTGAAACCTATCGTTGAGCCAACACCGGGAAGGGGCGAGGGTTGTATTACTTCAACCGAAGCATTTGTAACACCGGCGTCGGCAATGCGTTTTTGCATTACTTTTATAATGCCCGGTACCTGTTGATCATCGCCAGAACGTTCATCCCAGGGCTTCAGCTGTACGTAGATGGTGCCATTGTTGGAGTTAGCAGCGTTAGTGACCACGTTGAGGCCCGATAGTGCGGCATAATGCCCAACGCCGGGAGTACTCGCGACTACTTTCATAAGTTTGGTCATGATATTGACCGACTGCGCCGTAGATGATGCCGGAGGCAACTGGTAAGTTACATATAAATTGCCGTCGTCTTCTGATGGAATGAAGCCGGTTGGCTTTGACTGGAACAGGAAGTAAGCGCCCACACAAACGCAAACCAGTAAGATAACAATATATTTCGCCCCTTTGATGCTGCGCCTTACACCTTCGGTGTATCTTGCTGTTACCCGATCGAACCAGTCGTTAAACTTAGTGAACCATCCCGTAAGGCCCTTATGTTTTTTGCTTTCGTCGGTCGGCTTTAACAGCAGGGTACAGAGGGCCGGTGTCAACGAGAGCGCGATAAAAGCTGATATAATTACCGAGATGGCAATGGTTATGGCAAACTGCTGGTACAAGCGGCCAACAATACCCGGAATAAACCCAACCGGGACAAATACCGCGGCCAGGATAAGCGCGATGGCCACAACCGGGGCCGAAATATCTTTCATCGCCTGGTAAGTGGCCTCCTTAGCCGACATCTTATCATTGTCGATATAGTGCTGCACAGCCTCAACGACGATGATTGCATCATCCACCACTATACCAATAGCCAGCACAAAGCCAAACATGGTTAAAGTATTGATGGTGAAGCCGAGCGGGATAAAAAAGCAAAATGTGCCGAAAATAGATACCGGTATGGCAAGAATGGGGATGAGGGTAGACCTGAGTGTTTGAAGGAACAGGAACACCACGATAGCAACCAGGCCAAGGGTCATTAATAAAGTCCTCACCACATCCGTCATCGAAACTTTTACAACGGTTACCGCTTCAAACGGAACGCTGTAGGCCACATCTGTTGGGAAAGTTTGTTTCAGCTTAGCAAGCTCCGCGTAAACGCCGTTGGCGGTTTGGAGCGCATTACTGCCCGGCGCCTGGTATATCTGGAGGTAGGATGCCCGGTGGCCATCAACAAATGAGTTGCTCGAAAAAGTAAATTTACCCAATTCAATACGGGCAACATCCTTCAGGTAAACCAGTTCGCCGGTTTGGGGATTGTTTTTTATAATGATGTTTTGGAACTCCGGAACCGTACTTAAGCGGCCGTTTACTAAGATACCCAATTCATAAGTTTGCGTTGGCGCTTGCGGCGGCACACCGGCCGTACCGGCTGCTACCTGTACGTTTTGGGCAGTAAGCGCAGTAATAATGTCCTGAGGCTCAATGCTGTAAGCAGCCATTTTTTGCGGGTTCATCCAAACGCGCATGCTAAAGTCGTCAGTAAACCGGCTTATTGTGCCTACTCCCGGTACCCGCAGCAGGGCATCCTGGATAAAAATATTGGTATAGTTATCAAGGAAGGTGATGTTATGCGAATCTTTTGGCGCGTATATAGCTACCATCATCAACATGCTTGGGTTGACGGCGCGAACGGTAAGGCCCAACCGGCTGGCCGCTGCAGGCAGTAGGGGTGTGGCGATACTCACTCGGTTTTGCACATCGAGCGCGGCTACGTCAATGTTAGTGCCTATTTTGAAAGTTACGTTAAGCTGCATGGCGCCGTTGTTGGTGCTGTTGCTTTGCATGTACTCCATGCCGGGCGAACCGTTTACCTGTTCTTCAATAGGCGTTGCCATGGTTTGTTCAACAGTTTGGGCATCGGCGCCAATAAACTGTCCGTTCACCTGGACCACGGGTGGGGTAATGTCAGGATATTGGTCAATAGGCAGCAGTAAAATACTTACGATGCCCGTAATTACCAGTACAATAGAAATAACTATTGCAGTTACGGGCCGTTTTATAAAGGTATTAGCGATCATATTTCATTCACGTATTGAAGAATCAAGAATCAAGAGCCAAGAATCAAGACAGAAGCATCTTGTTTTACTGGCTATGATGCCATCGTCCGCTTAACTTTTTTTCTGTTTATTGGGTTTTCCTACTGTAACCATTTTTTTGAGTCTTGATTCTTGGCTCTCGACTCTTGATTCATCTTTTCAATCAACCGCCACGCCCGCCTCTGCCGCCGCCCGGACCTACCTTATTTGCGGTTGTAATGCGAACGCCATCATGCAATGATTGCAAACCGTCAACAATTATCTTGTCGCCGGCCTTAATGCCGCTTTTAATAATGATATCAGACCCTATTACCTGCCCGGTTTGAACCTTTTTTTGCACGGCAACCAGCTTCGGTTTTTTAGCATCGGCAGCAGCTTTTTTATCCAATTTTTTCAGGCTGTCGGCACTTACTTTCAGCAGGGTATCTTTTGCCACGTATACAAAGTATTCGCCCATTTGCTCAACGACGGCTTTGTTTGGCACAACCAGTTGCGGCCCAACGTCTTGATTATGCACACGTACCACGCAACTCATACCTGCCCTTAAATAAAAATCGGGGTTATCAAAAACCAGCCTTACGCGAATGGTACCCGTTTGCGAGTCGACGGCCCTGTCAATGATGGAAAGTTTGCCCAAATGGGCGTAAAGCGAATTATCAGGCATTAACAGGGTGAAAAGAGAGTCGACCTGTATTTTTTCGTGCTGCAATTTCTCGAAGAAAGGCAAATTTTTCTCATTGATGATGAAATCAACCGCCATGGGGTTGTCTTGCGAAATCGTATCAAGGGTAGTTACCGACGGGGTTACCACCTCGCCCAACCTAACCTGGCTTATACCTATGGTGCCTGTAAACGGTGCATAAACCGTTGCATACGTTAAATTGGTTTTGGCTGTTTTTACCTGCTGTTCCGAAGCCCTTACGGTACTCTTTGCCTGTTCAAGGGTAACCACGGCATGGTCATACAGTTGTTTAGCCACAGCGTTGTACTTATTCAGGTATACATAGCGGTCGGCATCCTGCTGTGCCTCTACCAAACCGCTTTTTGATACATCTAAGTTAGCCACGGCCTGGTCATAAGCTGCTTTGTACAAGCGTTCGTCAATCTCGTACAACTTTTGTCCTTTATCTACCTTTGTGCCCTCCCTGAAAAACATGCCGGTAACAGCGCCCGCAACCTGCGGCAGTAAATTTACCTGGTTTAGCGCACGTGTAGTTGCGGGGTATTTTTCGTAATACAACACCGTCTTCGGTTTCAGCTTCAGTAAATTAACCGGCACCTCGGGGTTAGGGGGCGGGAGCTTTTTTTTACAGGCGCACAGGAAAAGGCAGCTTATAAAAATGGTATTTAATAATACTCTATTCATGCAAATTGTTTGTTTTAAATTATTTAATACGAAATACTCCCCATAGCTTTTTCCAGGTCGATCTTGTTTGATAATACGTTGAATAAAGCATTCAGGTAATTTATTTCGGATGTTATTAAATTTGCTTCGGCGGTGATCACATTTAAATATGGCACAATCCCCTGCCTGTATTGAAGCTCAACAACAAAGAAAACCCTCCGCGATAAGCCAACGTTTCTTTGTAGTAGCTGTAAATTATAGAAATTGCTTTTATAATTGGCCAGGGCCGTTGTGTATTGCGTATATATCTGCGATTTCAGGTCCGTTTGATTCCAGTCGAGGATTTGTCCCTGCAACTTTGCTTTGCGTAAATTATTTAACCGTGCAAAGCCGGTGAATATGGGGATACTGAATTGAACGCCTATTAACGAAGTTGGGTACGAAGTTCCTAATATATTGCTCAGCTGGTTACTTTGAAAGTTAAGGTTATAATCGAACATGGCCGAAACAGTGGGCAGCCAGGAATAATGGTAATAATTAACAAGCTGCGACTGCAGGTCTTTGTTGGTATTTAATAATTGGAATTCTATCCTTTTTTCATACTGCAGTTGCTCGGTAGTATCAATATGGATGCTTTTCATCATCTCCAAGGTATCAAAAACCACATTAAACTGTTTGTCGGGCGGAAAACCCATGCTTTGTTTCAGCGTGGCATATTGTGGAACAACATTTTCAATGGCCTGCTTTAATTGGGCCAACGTATTATTTAAAGTGATCTCGGCCTGCTCATAATCTGTTTCGTCAACAATTCCGCCTTTGTATTGATGATAAGCGTCCCTTAAACTTTTACCGAACTGTGCTGTATCCTCTTTCAGCACATTGATCTGTTCAAGGGTAAGCAATAAACTATAAAAGGATTTGCTAACAGATGCAACCAGGAAAATTTTAGTGCTGTCAGTGGCCTGTTGTGCCTGTTTAACATATAAAGGGGCGCTTTTGGAAGCATATAATAAACTGGGATTAAAAATAGACTGGCTTACTGCGATGCCCGGAATAAATGTATTGGTGTACGATTGTCTTTGCGTTGTTGTGCCTGTTCCGCCATTTGCTGCCGGGGAGGTGTTTTGAGATTGCTGGATATAATGTATCAAATCCCCCGAGGCGTTCACCTGCGGCAAGGCGCCGGCCAGATTAATGGCGTTGGTTGTTTTGGCGACATCGACATTTATTGTTGCGATATTTAAACCGGGCTGGTGCTGCATGGCATATTCAATACATTGCTGCAGTGTTAAATATTGGCCGGCGCCGTTTTTACCGGTGTCTTTTACCGTAACCGGCAAAAGTAAATTGACTTTAGTAGTATCAGGCACAACAATAGGGGCGGCTACACTTTGTTGAGTGGTATCTTTCCGGGTTTTACGTTGTGCATAAGCACTCGTGGCAAAACAAAACAAAGCAGTTATTAGCATTAAAGAACGCAGGGTATTGCTATTAAAAGAACTATTAGTCATTTTAAAACAGTATGATTTGTATTTTTCGTAAATAAAATCTCATAAAAAGGAATTTCAACAGAAACCAATTGTAATACCTTATATCATGATCAATTGTTAAAGTCCGGTTATTCAAAATGGTTTGTAAAAGTGGCAAAAACATAGGTTGCTTAGGGTAACAATTTTGTTAATGTATTTCGGGCTGCCTCAAAACAATAATATTGTTACCTGGCAGCACCTTAAAACCCTGTATTTACCTATTAATCAAGTATGTTTGTTTATTGCGAAGATAATCTTTTTGGAAATTTAAAATTGGTTAATCAGTTTTAATTCCCAAAATCCTGGTGCGATTTTATTTTATTATTTAAGGGCCCCGGAGGAAATTAAACAGCCATATGCCTGCCCTGCCGCGGATCATCCGGCAATATTTCCATGTTCGGGAAATTTATATATTCAGCATACCATTGTATCGCGCCAACTACATCCAGCGCGTCTTCAGCAATTATGTTTATGGTCTCAAAGGCATATAACTGTCCCTCGGCGTAGCCATACAGCTGTATTTCATTAATGTCGGGGCTAAAAGATTCTTTATCGAGACAAAAAACCCTGATCTTTAAGTGGGTATCCCTTGAATGGATAATGTCCCTGCAGAGATTGTTCGGATCGGTTGCTAGTAAATAAACATTGTAATCCATAAGGGTATAACAACTATATCGCCTGATAGTTTACAGGTTTATCATCTTAAATTTCGGGTGTTAATTCAGACGTGAAATATTCGCATCAATTTTTACATAATAAACGGCTAAAATTAAAATATAACAAGTTTAAAGTCAATAAAAAGTGTTGTTGATATTTAAATTTTTACAAATGAGTTTTTGGCCGGGTAATTTACACCCGTTTTATAGGAAACTATTTCTACGATAAAATCATCCTTTTTTTAAATTAATGCCGCCACGACCATGAACACAGGGGTTTAACGACTGGCACTTAATTTGTCTTGTTATTTATGCCCTCCCAATGGGCTGTTTTTCATAGGTAGATTTAGGGCCGGAACACTGCGAGAGTTGTCCGGCTTTATTTTTACCTTTCTTTTTGGCCAGGGGCCTTTTTTCAAAAGTATAAACAAAAAAAACACCTGTGAATTTGAGCCACAGGTGTTCTTATTATTTTATGTGTTAACCTTTATCGTTGTTGATTTGGGGGTGTAGGTGGCGCAGGTTTCGGCTTCGGCTTTTGCTGCTGGGCTGCCCGTTGCTGGGCCGCTTTTTGTTGCGCTGCCTGCTGTGCCAGCTGGGCCGCCCTTTGCTGTTGTTGTGCTGCCTTTTGCTGCTGGGCCTGTTGAGCGGCTTGTGCTGCTTTTTGTTGCTGCGCAAGTTGAGCCTGCTGCGCTGCTTTTTGCTGCTGGGCTTGCTGGGCTGCCTGGGCTGCCTTTTGTTGTTGTGCCTGCTGCGCGGCTTGGGCCGCTTTTTGTTGCTGGGCAAGTTGAGCCTGCTGCGCTGCTTTTTGCTGCTGTGCTTGCTGTGCCATTTGTGCTGCCTTTTGTTGCTGAGCCTGCTGCGCAGCCTGCGCTGCTTTTTGTTGCTGCGCAAGTTGAGCCTGCTGCGCTGCTTTTTGCTCTTGGGCTTGCTGCGCTACCTGGGCTGCCTTTTGTTGCTGCGCAAGTTGAGCCTGCTGCGCTGCTTTTTGCTCTTGGGCTTGCTGCGCTACCTGGGCTGCCTTTTGTTGCTGGGCCTGTTGGGTAGCCTGGGCTGCTTTTTGTTGTTGAGCAAGTTGGGCCTGTTGTGCTGCTTTTTGCTGTTGGGCTTGCTGCGCTACCTGGGCTGCTTTTTGTTGCTGGGCAAGTTGGGCCTGTTGTGCTGCTTTTTGCTGTTGGGCTTGCTGCGCTACCTGAGCTGCTTTTTGCTGCTGGGCCTGCTGGGTAGCCTGCGCTGCTTTTTGTTGCTGGGCAAGTTGAGCCTGCTGCGCTGCTTTTTGCTGTTGTGCTTGCTGCGCTGCCTGGGCTGCCTTTTGCTGCTGCGCCTGTTGGGTAGCCTGCGCTGCTTTTTGTTGTTGCGCAAGTTGTGCCTGCTGCGCCGCTTTTTGCTGTTGTGCTTGCTGTGTTGCGTTTTGTTGAACCGCTTTTTGTTGACCTGCCTGTTGGGCCGCTTGCTGAGCTGCTTTTTGCTGCTGCCGGGGGTTGCCGCCTGGCTGCGCCTGCCTGGCTGCAGCTGGCTGGCCGGCGGGGTTAGCAGGACGACCGTTTGCGCCAGGTTGCGGCTGCTTTGCGGCAGCTGCCTGTGCAGGAGGAGTATTAGGCCGACCGTTTCCGGCAGGATGGGGTTGCCTTCCAGCAGTTGCTTGTGCAGGTGGGGTGTTAGGCCTGGCATTGCTGCCTGCCTGGGGCTGCTTTGCAGCGGCTGCCTGTGCTGGGGGCGTGGCAGGCCGGGCAGTGTTAGGCCGGTTAACTACCGGGTTAACATGAACGACTTTATTATCAGGCCTGGGGTCTTTAGCCACCATGGCCAGTTTGGCCGCTGCACTATGATTAAATGCCGGCGCGCCCGCACTACCCCTGTTGGAGGCTATGGCAATAGCCTGGTGTGGGTTTTGTTGTTTATATGCAGCACCGTCAACTACCCTCTCCGGACGTGCATTGGGCGCTGCCTGAACCGCCGGCCTGTATACATTAATTGTGTTATTATGAATATTGTTAACAGTAGTGGTGTTATTTACATTGGTAATATTGTAAACCTTCACATTTTGATGGGTTGCCTGCCTGATTTCCTGCGGGCGCGGCCCTGCAATATAGGTTTGATTATTATTAACGTAGGTGTTATTAATAATAGTGGTATTATGGATAATGTTAACTGTATTTGACGGACGGACATAGTAATTATCAATATTACGCCTGGTGATATAAGCCTGGGGAACAACTACCCAATAATTATCAGGTATACGCGGGCCTCTGTCTCCGTCTCCGCCTCCGCCAATGCTTATACTGATGCTCAAGCCTGGGGTCAAAGGCGCCCAGCCAAAATAGCTCGTGCGATGACGTCGCCCATGGCGCCAGCTAACCCAGGCAGGCGCCCATTCGTGGCCCGGGATCCATTCCCAGCCATAGTAATCATCATGGCGCCAGCGGCCATAGTGGAAAGTCGCCCAACCCCATGGATAATCTGAAACCCAGGTATTACCATAATCTGTTTGTACCCAGTGTCCGCGGGTGGCGTATGGCCTGAAACCATCCTCGGCATCAGGAACCCAAACATTCCCATAATCAGGATCGGATACCCACGTGCCATAAGGCTGCAGGTTATCATAAAACTCCTGGTCGGAGATATAGCCGCCTTCCTCCTGGGCTTTGCTTGTAGCTGGAACGGCCAGGATCAGCACTATGGCTAATAAAACCATGCCGTATATTTTATTTAGTGTTTTCATAATTTATAGATTGCAGATGAATAATATACGTTTCGACGTTATTAATGATAAATCGTTTAAACCAGTATCATTTTAATTAATATGTTGAATAATAAATAGTATTAGTTTTTCACGGTAATTTTTTCGCCCGGATATTATACAACTATTTTTAAATTAAATAGTTTTACAAAAATTCTAACAAAAACCATGAACACTGTAAATATTCCGCGGCTCGACCTTGATTTTTATATAAACGGCGATGAAGGGCAACGCAAACAATTTTCGGATGATATTGGAAACGCGTTGAATGAGACCGGGTTTGTTACCATCACCGGGCATGGACTGGATAAAAAACTGATTGACAAACTTTACGAAGATGTTAAAGCGCTGTTTGCTTTACCCGATGCAGTAAAATCGAAATATGAAATTCCCGGGCTTGCCGGCCAACGTGGTTATACCGGTAAACAAAAAGAAACAGCAAAAGGATTTAAAGCCCCTGATTTAAAAGAATTCTGGCAGATAGGCCAAACCATTACCGATGGCTCGCGGCTGATTGATGAATATCCTGCTAATCTTGTCGTCAAAGAGTTGCCATCGTTTAATTCAACAACGCTCGAGGTTTATAAAAAATTAGAGACTGCCGGGATATATCTATTACAGGCCATTGCGGCATACCTTGACCTGCCCGACAATTATTTTGATGATAAGGTGCATAACGGCAATTCGATATTACGCACGCTGCATTATTTCCCGATCACCGATCCGGGCTCTGTTCCTGACGAGGCAGTGCGCGCAGGTGCACACGAGGACATTAACCTGATCACCCTGCTGATTGGCGCCAGCGCCGAGGGCCTTGAACTGCTCACCCGCGATAATGAGTGGTTCCCGGTTAAAGCCCATGGCGAAGACCTTGTAGTTAATGTGGGCGATATGTTACAGCGCTTAACCAACAATAAGCTAAAATCAACCACCCACCGGGTTGTAAATCCTGCGCCAGAACTTATGAAATATTCGCGTTATTCAGTCCCGTTTTTTCTGCATCCGCAATCAGGTATGGACCTTAACTGCCTGGACTCATGTATTGATGCAGATCATCCAACGCGATACACTGGTATTACCGCCGGCGAATACCTGGATGAACGGTTGAGGGAAATTGGGTTGAAAAAATAGCCGAAAGCTGAAAGCAAAAAGCGTAAAGCAGGAAAAGGCCTTCCACTTTACTTTCTGCTTTTACCTTTCTGCTTTTTGCTTTCTGCTTTCCGCTTAAATATTTATGTTTGCGCACATGAACCAAAATTTGTTTGTTTATAACACTTTAACACACAAAAAAGAGAAATTTATACCGCTTCACCCCCCGCTGGTAGGTATGTATGTTTGCGGCCCAACGGTTTACAGCGATGCGCACCTGGGGAATTGCCGCACTTATGTTTCGTTCGACCTTATCTTCAGGTACCTTACCCACCTGGGCTATAAAGTGCGTTATGTACGCAATATTACCGATGCCGGGCATTTAGAAGGGGATGCCGGGGACGAGGGTGAAGATAAAATATCAAAAAAAGCCAAGCTGGCCCAACTGGAGCCTATGGAGATCGTACAAAAGTACACCGTGGGTTTTCACGAGGTAATGCAGCTTTTTAATATACTCCCCCCGAGTATAGAACCTACAGCCACCGGGAATATTATCGAGCAGATTGGGTTGGTAAAGATCATACTGGAAAAAGGTTATGCTTATGAAGTTGACGGTTCGGTTTATTTTGATGTTGAAAAATATAGCAAAACGCAGGACTACGGCATATTAAGCGGCAGGAATTTGGAAGACATGCTGAATAATACCCGTGCACTCGGCGGCCAGCAGGAAAAGCACGGAAAACTCGATTTTGCGCTGTGGATAAAAGCAAAGCCTGAGCATTTAATGAAATGGCCATCACCCTGGGGCGTTGGCTTTCCAGGGTGGCACCTGGAATGCTCTGCAATGAGCAATAAATTCCTGGGGCACCAATTCGATATTCATGGCGGCGGCATTGACCTTGTGCCAACGCATCATACCAATGAAATAGCCCAAAATATAGCCTGCTGTGGTGAAAACCCGGCCAGATACTGGATACACACAAATATGCTTACGGTAAATGGCCAGAAGATGTCGAAATCATTAGGCAATAGTTTTTTGCCGCATGAGCTTTTCTCAGGCGATCATTCCATATTAAAGAAAGGCTATAGCCCCATGACCGTGCGGTTTTTTATGCTGCAGGCCAATTACCGGAGCACGCTTGATTTTGGCAACGAAGCGATGGAAGCTTCGGAAAAAGGATTTAAACGTTTAATGAACTCCTTTGGCTTAATTGATAATTTAAAAGTATCCGGTACAACCGACATAGAAGTAGGCCCCTTGCTTGAGCGTTGTTATGAGGCGATGAACGATGATTTTAATAGCCCGGTGCTAATTGCCGAACTTTTTGAGGCTTCGAGGATAGTAAATTCAGTTTACGATGGGAAATTGAAGATCGATGCTGCAAACCTTGAACTTTTGAAAGGCTTGATGAATACCTTTATTCTGGATATTTTAGGCTTAAAAAATGAACAGGCGGCAAATGATGACCTGCCCAAAATATTAGACCTGATTGTTACGTTAAGGAACGAGGCCAAAACTAATCATGATTATGCAACGTCTGATAAAATCAGGAATGGTTTACAAAAAATCGGCATTCAACTAAACGATGGTAAAGAAGGCACTAACTGGAGTAAAATTTAATTTGTAAAACTGCGTTTAGGTGCTTATGGCGAGTAGTCAGTTGTGAGTGGTGAGTAGTCAGTAGCAAGCAGTCATTATAATTACTCACCATTCACCACTCACTATTGACCAAAATAATCTTAATCAACACTAAAAAATATTATTAATTTAGCGCCCATCTTAAAAAAATAATGAAAAGAATAATATTAGCCGCGATCATATTAATTGGTTTAAGCAAACTGGCCCTGGCGCAAAACGCGCCTGCTGATGTAAATACAGTAGTTGACGCCGAAAAAAACTTTAATAAATTAGTTGAGCGCAAGGGCATAAAAGGTGGCTTTTTAGCGGTAGCCGATCCTGAAGGCATTATTTTTAAACCTGATGTTGTTAAAATAACTGAATTTTATAATAATATTGATAAGCAGGCGGGCACTTTAAACTCGACCCCCAACTTTGCCCGGATATCCAGGAATGCCGATCTCGGCTTTACAGCAGGATCATACCTTTATCAAAACGGCAGTGATGATACTGATAAGGTTTATGGCGATTATGTTTCAATCTGGCGCGCCGATGGCGACAATAAAATGAAGCTGCTGATTAACCTCGGCATCCAGCACCCTGAGCCGGAACAGCAGCCACTGACTGATTTTAAGAACCCGGATTCTACAACGCGTGTTACCCCGAGCAAGGACCCGTTCGCCGGAAAAAAGGTAATACTTGCAACTGATAATTCGTTTAACCACTCCCTGACGATGTCAACACTGGCCAGTTATAAGGAGTTTCTGAGTCCCGAGGGCAGGTATTATTTCCCGGGATTTGAACCGATTACCGGGCAGGATAAAATCATGAAATTTATTGATAACGAAGCCATATCGATCACTGCCGAAACAACGAACGCGGGCCGCGCCACCAGTAACGATCTCGCTTATACTTACGGGAAGGCCCGCATTAAAAAAGGCGAGGTAGTAAGCAATTATAATTACGTACGCATCTGGGAGATCGACGCGGACCACAAATGGGACATTTTGCTGGAAATATTTTCGGCAATTGAGAATGAATAGTTAAGTCTAAAGTCCTTAGTCCGAAGTCAAAAGTTGAATTTCGTTCCTTTCTTTATTCAAAATTTAAGACTGGGCGACGACTGCACCACCACTCCTTTTTTTGAGATGGTCTGATAGCCGCAACGTAAGCGCTATTACTGTTAGTGTTGGATTTGGCGCGCCGGCAGTGACGTTGCAGGATGACCCGGCCATAAATAAATTATCAATTCCGTGAACTTTGCAATTGGCGTCAACCACGCCTTGTTTGGGATCAGCGCTCATCCTGGTCGTACCCATGTGGTGCCAGCCGCCGCCGGTAAAGTCGGGCCACGAATTGTCATTTTCATCCTGCAAATAGTTCAGCAGTTTTACACGGCCCTTACCCGAAATTCCCGACTGCTGCCCTATCAGCTCATATATTTTACGGATGCTCCGTTTTTCCAGCGGAGTAAGTTCCCAATGAAGCACAGCACGTGGTACGCCTAATTCATCTTTCTCGGTATCAAGAGTTACCCGGCTGTTGGGGTTTGGGGCCTGCTCTATCCTTGTAAAAAGCTGGTAATTGCTATAACCGTTTTTATGTGTTCCCGGCCTCTCGTCTTTACCATATTTTGCCAAATTCTTTTCCCGCTCTTTTTTGTCGACGGTCCATATATCAATAAATGCAGGCTCTTTTCTTCCGATCTCCAGGGGTGTGAATGATGCTGTTCCGTTCAGTATCTTGAACTCTTCCTGTTTTTGTTCGGTGATGCCCAGCTCGGCGCGGTATTTTGTTTTGCCGAAGTCGATCATATACAATTTTAACAGGTCAGGTTCCGGGAACCATATTTCGGCTGATTTTATCTCCAGGTGCTCCATAAAATACCGGCCAACCAGGTCGTTATCATTGCCCAATCCTTTTGGGGCCTGTTGATTTGAGGCCAGCAGCAGCCTGGCGTTTTGTATGGAACAGCAGGCAGAAACAAAATACTTTGCTTTCACGGTATGCTGTTTACCGGCAAAGTTTTTAACGGTAACCCCCTTTATTGCCGAAACATTTTCGTTTGCTGTAATATTGGTAACGTTGGCATAGGTGTACAAATGAATATTCGCAGCATTTACAATAGCATCCCTGTATTTTGTGCCGAAACGTGTCGGCGGGCTAAATTGCCACATTTTGTTATAAACAACGCCGTTATCAAATGGCAGGGGGATCAATGATTTATCCCCGTTCTCATAATATTTTGCATCGTATTCGTAAGGGCCAAGTTCCACATTTTTTTGCGCCCTGGCATAATAAGGGTCCATGTCCTGGCGCTGAACGGGCCAGCCGCTATGCGGCACCCAATCGCGTTTTTTAAAATCTATCGGGTCAAGCGGCGAACAAAAGCCTGCCCAATGACCGGTCGTCCCGCCAAAGTAATGCAGCCTGGCCGCCTCCAAGGGATAGTAACGCTGGCCGGTTGTTTTGCCCCGGTATAGTTCCTGCATTTTTTCTTCGTATTCAAATCCGCCACCTTCCAGCAGGATTATTTTATACCCTGAATTTATCCATTCCAGCGCCATGCTTATACCCGCCGCGCCGGCCCCAATAATACAAATATCGCCTTCTATAAGGGTATTGTTTTCAAGGTTTCGGGCGTCGATATGCATATAAGCGGGGTTTAAGATTGTAATATGGAGAAAAGCGCGCATTGCCGCGCCTCGGTTAACGAAAGCACCCAACCGTTAACCATAGTTACCTTGCCGGTTTTGAAATCGATATTAACTTTGGAATCCAGCATAGTCCGGATTGTTTTATCATCGCTTGAAGCCGGCAAACCACTGGTTCCTAAAAGCAGCGCCCTGAGTTTGTTTTCGTCATCTTCTTTTTGGTTGGCCCGCCGGTAAGCCCTGCCAGCTTCTGCAATTGTTTTAGCATCAACCAAATGTGAAAAAAAGAGCGGTTGTGCTTCAGCATCTATGGATTTTGTGGTGCAGCCATTTGTAAACGGCAAAGCCAGGGCTGCTGCTGTATAGGCCGATAGCTGTATGAAAACCCTCCTTTGCATGTGTTTATAAATTGGCATTGGTAAAAGTATCATTTTCCCGAAATAACAAGAGTAACAAATGTGTGAAAATGAAAATTCCCCTTAATCCCGGTTTTGAGAACTGAAAAGGATGGGGACGGAGACCTGGGACGTAACAATAATGTTGAAAAGCAATCCGAACACTTTTAGATATGGCAACGTATAAGAGTTAATTATTAATTAATAATAAAATGATATGGCTGATATAAATCAATTTCTAAGGTCGAAGGACAGGCTCACTGAAATTTATTATTATTTGATGACTAAAACCAATGTTGATGAGCAAACAGGCTCATACATCATGATCCTTGAAAATTCTATCAAAACCCTGGAAAAGAAAATTGAAGAATTTGGGGACAGAGATGAGCGATCAGAGATGAGTGCTTAGATTCGTGATCAGAGCTTAGTGATTAGAGATCAGAAAAAAGAGATGGCTATAGAGATAAGAGTATTGCAGTCATAGAACATTCCAGTAAGGCGCCCGCCCGAATTGTTAAAATCCCCGATTTTTTTGTTAAAGTTTGTTAAGAGTTGTTAAAACCCGTTGAGGTTTAAACTATTAGTGCGAAATTGGTTTGAGTTAGTTGTAAGAAGTTAAAGACGTTGTAAGGGTTGTAAATGTTAAAACAGGTTATTATAATCTTTATAACTACTACAACTTTTCCAGCCCTTACAACTTTTGCAACCTTTTCAACCCTCAATCCATGAACCACAACAAAATCAATAACCTCTTAGGCTGGCTCTGTTTCGCCATCGCCGCCACCACTTATATTTTAACTTTGGAGCAATCTGTAAGCTTCTGGGATTGCGGCGAGTTTATCTCCTGCGCTTACCGTTTACAGGTTTCGCACCAGCCGGGGTACCCCATGTTTGCCATGCTGGGCAAGGCATTTTCGCTGTTGTCGATGGGTGATCATACTAAAGTAGCCTATTTTACCAATATGATGTCGGCCCTGGCAAGTGCGGCAACTATTATGTTCCTGTTTTGGACTATTACCGCACTGGCTAAAAAAATAATGGCCACCAAAAGTGACATGACTGAACAGTCCCGTTTTATGTTAACTATGGGCGCAGGTTTGATAGGCGCACTAGCCTTTACTTTTACCGATACTTTTTGGTTTTCGGCTGTTGAAACCATCGTATTTGCCATGTCGTCGCTGTGTACATCCATAGTTTTCTGGGCCATTTTGAAATGGGAAACCCAGGCCGATGAGCCTGGCGCAGACCGCTGGATCATCTTCATAGCTTACATGATCGGCCTTTCCATCGGCATACACCTGCTTAACCTGTTGACTATACCTGCTATCGCGATGGTTTATTTTTTCCGAAGGGGTAAAAGGATCACGGTTAAAAATGGCCTTGTTGCTTTTTTAACGAGTATCGCTATCCTTGCTTTGGTGCAGTTTGGTATCAGGGGATATACCGTTTATTTTGCCGCCTGGTTCGATTTCTTCTTTGTGAACTCATTAGGTATGGGTTTTGGCAGCGGCGCGCTTGTATTTGTCTTGCTGCTTGCCGGGCTGCTGGCAGGTGGCATCTGGTACAGCATCCGCCACAAAAAACCTTTGATGAACCTGGCATTTTTGTGTTTGACTTTTATTTATTTTGGATACAGTTCCTTCGTCTACATCCCCATAAGGGCAACAGCCAATACCGACCTCGACAATTCTCATCCCGACAACGCTTTCACCCTGTACGGTTATCTTAATATGATCCAGTATGGCCAGACCCCGCTGCTTTCAGGCCCATATTTTGATGCCAAGATCATCGATGAAAAAGAAGGCGGTGATATTTACCGCAAAGGCAAGACCTCCTACGAAAAAGCAGGTAAGAAGATTGACTATGTGTACGATCATAACACCCTGTTTCCGCGTATGTGGAGCACTGAATCGGACCCTTATTATGCCCAGAACGCCCAGTTTTATAAACAATGGCTTCAACTGGGCGACGGACAGGCGCCAACCTTCACTGATAACCTGAAATGGCTGTTCAGCTGGCAGATCTACCAGATGTATGCCCGTTACTTTTTATGGAATTTTGTGGGCCGTTATAACGATATGGACGGGCAGCAAAGTACCGCCGGCGTTAACGGCAACTGGACAAGCGGTATTTTCGATGGTGGCAAACACATTCCAAAATCTGTAGTAAACGGAATAAATTATACACCTTTATACGCGCTGCCGCTGTTGCTTGGCCTCATCGGGGCCTTTTATCACTTCAGGCGAAGGACAAAGGACGCGATAGTTATCGCCCTGCTTTTCTTTTTTACAGGGATCGCCATTGTGTTGTACGTTAACCAAAATTCGGTACAGCCGCGGGAGCGTGACTATTCTTACGTGATCTCATTTTATGCTTTTGCCATCTGGATAGGGCTTGGGGTAATAGCGCTGGCAGAGATAGCCGGGAGAAAAATGAGCGCGAGGCTTGCCGCTTTCAGCTCTTTTGGCGTTTGCTTGTTGGCTGTCCCGGTTTTACTGGCGGGCAAGGAATGGAAAGGCCACGACCGCTCCACAAAATTAACGCCGCATGATATGGCTTATGATTACCTGAACTCCTGCCCCAAAAACGCTATTTTATTTACCTATGGAGACAATGATACCTATTCGTTATGGTATGACCAGGAAGTGGAAGGCATCAGGCCGGATGTACGCATTGTTTGCCTGAGCCTGTTCAGCGGCGACTGGTATATCCACCAGATGCAGGGTAAAATGAACCAATCGGCGCCGCTGCCTATTACATTGCCCTACGATAAATATAAAGAGGGGGTAAGGGATGTGATCTATTTTAACGATGCCAAAATACCCGGATCAGTGGAGGTAAAGGAGGTGTTTGATTTTATTACTTCGGATGACAGTCGTACCAAAGCGACTTACCAGGATGGCTCGGCGCTGAATTATCTGCCTACCAAAAACTTTAAATTAACTGTTAACCCGGATGAAGTGATAAAAAACGGTGTAATAACACCTGATCAGAAAGATATGCTTGCTAAAACGATGGAGTGGAAATACCCTTCGAACTATGTGATGAAGGACAACCTCGCCATGCTGGATATTTTGGCCCATAACGACTGGAAAAGGCCGATTTGCTTTGCAGCGACCATGCCATCCGGCAGTATGATTGGTTTACAGCCATATTTATATAAAGAAGGCTTCGTTTATCATTTAATTCCGTTTAAGACTGATAGCGCTGCGGACAACGGTGCTACAAGAACAAATAGCCTGGTAATGTATAATAACGTTGTGAACAAATTTAAGTTCGGCAACTATAAGCATGCAAAAGCCCTGGATAATGTATCAACCACCCAGTTTTATCCTAACATGGTTACTACTTTCCACGAGCTTGCCGAGGGCCTGATAAAGGACGGCCACCGCGACCTGGCATTAAAAGCCATCCATAAATTTGATGAACAAATGCCTGATATAAACCCGGATATTGATACCGCCGCCCAAAAATTCTTCCTGGCCCAAACCGCGTATAAGCTTGATGATTTAAAGCTGGGCAACAAGTATGTAAAAAGCATCGACAATTTTATCACAGATCAGCTGGACTATAATTACGCCCTGCTGCAAAAAAATGATAACGAAGCGGTAGACACCCGCACCGTTCAGTTTGGCGTACAAATATTAAGCGGCATGGTTGATACAGTTAAAAACAAACACCAGGATGCTTTGGGCAACCAGTTACAGTCGCAGCTGAAGGATTACGAGAATAAGTTTGCGGTGCTGGAGGGGAAGTAGGAGCGGGAGAGTCCGAAAGTCCGAAAGTCCGAAAGACGTTAACCCGCCGACCGTTGCGAGGAACGAAGCAATCATTGCGCATGCAAGTCAACGAACCTGTATTTATGTTCAATGCCGTGTTATGCCTACATTCGCCAGAGTGGGCTAAGGGGGATTAAGTTGAATTATGTCTTCATGCAAAACACACGCCGTCGCTGGTAGGCTGGCCGTCATGTATGGCGACGAGATTGCTTCACTCGTTCCTCGTTCGCAATGACATGGTTTTCTTGATGGGGTTTACGCGGATGTAGGGATCTACTTTATCCTCCCATATTTCCTCAGCAACTCAATCACCTTATCATGGGGCAGCGCGTAGGTTATATTGCCATTGATTCCTTCCATGGTATCGGCTGCAACCAGCGCGTTAATGATGGCTTCTTCAACGGCCTGTACCGTGCCCTCGAGCAGGGGATTGATCTGGTCGTTCGGAAATTGCTTAACGCTCACCACTTTCTCCCTGTTAAATGCCCCCGTGTTGGCGGTGGAAAAGGCTATAAAAATATCGCCGGAGCCGTTTTCACCCCTGCCGCCAACTTTGCCTACTCCAAGCGTGATGCGCTGGGCAATGCGTTTAAGCTGGTGTGGTAATAAAGGGGCATCGGTCGCTAAAACCACGATGATGGAGCCGTCACCTTCCTGGTAGTGGGTTTGGGCCAGTTTGTGGACCACGGAATTAAGGGTGTCTTTTAATTCAACGCCAATGGGGACGCCGGCAATGGTCAGGTTTTTCTTTTGCCCGAAGTTTGCTTGTACCAGTACGCCAATGGTATAAGTTGAGTCGCCGATCTTTATAAGCCTCGATGCTGTACCTGTGCCGCCTTTAAAGCCTAAGCAGCGCATCCCGGTGCCGCCGCCAACATTGCCTTCTGTAACCGGGCCGGATTTCGCCGTATTCAGCGCCTCGAAAGCGTTGCTTTCCTTTACGTGGAAGCCATATATATCGTTCATCACCCCGTCCCAGGTTTCGGCCACAACAGGGTAAGTGTACCAGCCTTCTTCCTTTATCCAGTTCTTTTCAACAAACCATTTCAGCATGGCATCGCGGCATACCCCAACACTGTTTGTATTGGTGATAAGGATAGGCGTTTCCAGGAAACCCGATTCAGTTATCCAGGTAGTTCCTGTCATCTCGCCATTGCCGTTAAGGGTATACCAATTGGCATAAACCGGCACGCTCGACTGCCCGCGCGGAAATATGGCCGTAACCCCGGTACGCACCGGGCCTTTGCCGATAATATTTTTGCCCTGGCCCTCAATAATAGTACTGAAACCAACCTCAACACCCTTTACATCGGTAATGGCGTTGTATTTGCCCGGTGTGCCATCAAACGGGATGCCGATGTCCCTTGCCCTCGGTTTTTGTGCTAGTACCATCGATTGAATTGTTAGTAAAATTGCTATCGTTAGTGTCGTTTTCATCTAATTATTCAATTAGCTATCTTTAACCCTTTCGCCTTTTACCTTTCACCATTCACTACTCACCACTCGCTTCATCCGCAATGCTGATCGCTTCGCTTATAATAGCAAGCCCTTCATCAACTTGCTCTTTGGTAACGCATAGGGGAGGGGCGATAAAAATAAAATTCCATCGTACAAAAGTGTACATGCCCAATTCTTTTATTTTGGCGGCTACTTTATTCATTACCTGCATTTCATCAGGTTTCGCATTAAAAGGGGCCATTGGTTCTTTTGTAGTTCGATTTTTTACCAACTCGATACAGCCTAATAAGCCAGTATTGCGCCAGTCGCCGATGGAGGGGTGTTTTTGCTTCAGCAGTTCCACCTGCTCATTCATGTATTTTCCCATTGCAATGGTATTTTCTATCAGCTTGTCATCTTCGTAGATCTTAATTGTTTCCAAAGCCGCAGCGCAGCAAACAGGATGCGCCGAATAGGTAAGGCCAAGCGGCAGTACCACATCGTCATATTTGGAGGCGATCTTATCCGAAACCATTAAGCAGCCAAACGGTAAATACCCCGAGGTAAGCCCTTTTGCCATAGCGATCATGTCCGGCACTATACCATGATTTTGGAACCCGAACCATTTGCCGGTACGCCCGAAACCGCTCATCACTTCGTCGATGATCAGCAGGATGCCATGTTTATTGCAGATATCCCTTACTTTCAACAGGTAGCCCACCGGGTATTTAAAACACCCTGATGAACCCGACTCCCCTTCTAAAAGTATAGCGGCAATATTTCCGGGGCCTTCATAGGCGATCATCCTTTCAAGACTGGTCACGGCATCATTCAATAAACTTTCTTCCCCGTGCGGCCAGCGGTAGGCGTACGGAATATCAATATGCACAAAATTGGGGGCCTGCTGTGCATCAGCAGCCAGCTTGCGCGGATCGCCACCGGCCGACAGCACCCCATAAGTTGAGCCATGGTATGATTGGTACCGGCTGATAACCTTATGCCGGCCGGTATACAAACGGGCCAGCTTGATGGCATTTTCAATGGATGTTGCCCCGCAAAGGGTAAAAAATGCCTTGTTCAGGTCGCCGGGACAAATTTCTGCCAGCTTTTTACCAAGATCGCCTCTTGATCGTGTTACACAGCTTGGCGTTACGTAACTCACGTCCTGCATTTGCCTGACAACGGCGTCAGTTATGCGCTGGTTGCCGTGGCCGATGTTTACATTCATCAGTCCCGATGAAAAATCGATATAACGTTTGCCGTCGTAATCGTACAGGTAAACACCTTCGCCCCTTTTAACGGCGATTGGGTCGATGCCCTTTTGTTTGCTCCAGGAAAACAGGGTATGGTCAAGGTTATCCTGTATAATTTCCTGCGCTTCTGAAATTGTTGTTTCGAACATATTATGTAATCCTATATTGTTGAAAATCTTAAAGTTAAATTTGTCATTGCGAGCGAAGCGTGGCAATCTCGTAGCTACGCATAACGGTCATGTAACGCGAGGAGATTGCCACGCTCGTTCCTCGCTCGCAATGACATGATTTTTAAAAGTACTAATTTATCAACTCATCCAGTTCACCCCTGCTTCCGGGTTCCACTTCGTCGTGCTCTTTTTCAGTTTCGTCCAAAACTCAATGGAGCTTTTGCCTGTAATATCACCAACACCAAACTTGCTTTCGTTCCACCCGCCAAACGAAAATGGCTCGCGTGGTACCGGTACGCCAATATTTACACCGATCATTCCTGCGCTTGCTTTTTCCATTACATACCTTGCTGCGCCTCCATTCTGGGTAAATACGCTTGCCGCGTTGCCATAGGGGTTGGCATTTTCAATAGCTAAAGCTTCATCAATAGTATTGGTACGAATGATGCTGATCACCGGGCCGAATATTTCTTCTTTTGCCACCGCCATATCCGGCGTAACATAATCAATAACGGTCGCGCCAACATAGGTACCGTTTTCTTTACCCTGAACAACAACGTTTCTGCCGTCGACTAAAATTTTTGCGCCCTGTTGCTCGGCCTCGGTAATATAGCGCTCAATCCTTTGCTGCGCGGCTTTATTGATCACCGCACCCAAGTTTTCACCGGGTATAAGCTTTCGCGCCTCTATGCAAATTTTGTCTATGATATGATCAACCGGTCCAACGCCCACCATGGCCGAGGCGGCCATGCATCTCTGCCCGGCGCAGCCGCTCATGGAGGCTGTAACATTTTGCGCTGTCATATCGGGCGTGGCATCGGGCAATACCAGCAAATGATTCTTCGCGCCGCCCAACGCGAGGCAGCGTTTTAAATTTTCGGTAGCACGCCGATAAACAGCCTTTGCCGCATTAGTAGAGCCAACAAATGACACCGCTTCGATGCCCGGATGATCGCAAATAGCATTCACAATTTCCGCGTCGCCGTGCACGATATTAAAAACCCCATCAGGCAAGCCTGCTTCTTTCAATAACATCGCGATGCGGCCGATACTTAACGGCACTTTTTCAGACGGTTTAATGATCATGCAATTTCCTAAAGCTATGGCATTGGGGATCGTCCAGTTGGGCACCATGGCTGGGAAATTAAAGGGGACAATAGATGCCACCACACCTAAAGGAACACGTTCAGTACGGCATTCAATGCCTTTACTTACTTCAAGGGTTTCACCAGTAACCAGTTGGGGCAATGAGCAGGCAAACTCGGTCAGCTCGATGCATTTTTCAATTTCAGCTACCGATTCGCTTATAGTTTTGCCATTTTCTTCGCTGCAAAGCGCTGCTAACTCCTGTAAATGTTTTTCTAACAAGAACTTATACCTGAAAAATACCTGTACCCGTTCTTTAATAGGCGTTTTGCTCCATAATAAAAAGGCTGCTTTTGCGGAATTTACAGCTTCTTCAAGGTCTGCGCCGGTTGAGCATGGCAGTTCTGTTAAAAATGTACCATCAACGGGCGAGTTTATGAATAATATTTTCTCGGATGTGACATCGGTAAACTTACCGTTGATGAAATTTTTAATCCTCTCGTATTTCATATATTCAAAAATAGCGCATAATTTATCATAAAGCACATAAACATATTACAAAGCGCAACGTTTATTTAAATAGTATATTTCAGTTATATTTACGTTAAAATCTTGCCAGGGATATAATAGGGTTGTAAACTAAATTTTACCGTTATGAAAATCAGGAAAAAACTTTTTTTTGGGTTCGGGTTATTGTTTATTGTAGTCTTGTTTTTCGGCGCTGTTTCCATATATTATGTTGAACAGATATCTGAAACCGCAAAAGTTACTTTAAAAAATAACTATGAAACTTTAACCTTTACCAGGGAAATGCGTTCGGTTTTGGATGAGAATGATCTGCCTTTAGCGCCCCGGGCAGCAGATGCATTTAATAAAGCGCTTAAAAAACAGGAGAATAATATCACCGAACACGGTGAAAAAGAAGCTACCGCCGGAGTGAGGAAGGACTTTGGTTTACTCATTGACCCTGCTCAAAGCGCAACTCAGAAACAAGCAACTGAAAGAAATATGCGCTCCTTGTTGAAAACGATAGAAGGATTAAACATGCAGGCTATCGTTCTTAAAAATGATGCAACACATGCCACCGTAAACAAGGCCACCCTTGACCTTGGTGCGATGGGCTTTGTTACTTTTTTGATCCTTTTTATTTTGATCTCGAATTTCCCCGGCTTCATCATTAACCCGCTGAACCAATTTGCAGAAGCTTTACATGATATCAGCAATAAAAACTATAATACCAGGCTTCATTTTAAAACCAGCGACGAGTTTGTTCAATTGTCCCACGCGTTTAACACAATGGCGGAAAAGATAGGCGAATTAGAAAACACGGGCCTCACAAAAATTATGACAGGCGACATTAGGATAAAAACATTGATAGAAGAAACACAGGATGCGGTGATCGGGACAAATGAAAAGCAGGAAGTATTGTTTGTAAATGCAGCGGCGAGGAAAATTTTAAATCTGGACGAAAAGCAAATGGTCGGCAAGCCTTTAAGTGGATTGCTGAAAAACAGCCATTTACTGAAAACTATAATAGATAACAAAAACCCTGATGACCCATTAAAAGTAGCGACGGGTGGCAAGGTATCATACTTCCGGCAAAAGAGCATTGAAATAGTTGTGCCAAATTTAAAACCAAATCCTCTCGACACTGTTCAATTCTCGGGATATACAGCCGGGATGATCTACATTCTGAAAGATGTATCGGAGTTGCAGGCGGTTAGTTAATGAGTGAGTGGTGAGCAGTGAGTGGTGAGAGGTGAGTCTGGAACAATAAATTTTGTCGACCACTGACCACTCACTACTCACCACTCACTACTCACCGTCTTATTTTTCAGCACGAAAGCAACCGGCTTTTAGGTATATCCGTACTTACTAATAAATTCATACGTTCTTATGCCCTTTATAGCAGCAGCTTCAAAAATTGACCTCCCCTTTAAAACCGACCAGCAAGAAGCAAAAAAACAAGCAATGGATATGTTTTCGGTTAATTTCCCCGAAGCTAAACGCCTGATCTTTGCTTTTGATAATACAGAGATCAAACAGCGCAATTTTTGTCAGCCGCTTTGTTATTACACAAAGCCGAATACTTTCGAGGAACGGAACAACGAGTACATCCGCACTTCGTTAGCCTATTCTGTACAAGCCACGGAGGAATGTATAAAAGAAGCCGGCATTGCTAAAGAAGACATTACCGATATTATATTTGTTTCGACAACCGGGCTTGCTACGCCAAGCCTGGATGCGCTCATCATCAATAAATTAAGGCTGGACCCGCATATTAACCGCATTCCGGCGTTTGGGCTCGGCTGCGGCGGCGGTGTATCGGGTATGGCAAAGGCCAATACGCTGGCGAAAGCAAATCCCGATGCCATTGTGTTATTGGTGGCCGTGGAGCTTTGTTCATTAACTCTTATAAAAAGCGATTACAGCAAAAGTAATTTTATAGGCTCGAGTTTATTTTCGGATGGGATAGCGGCCTGTATCATTAAGGGCGATAATCACGAAAATGAGAACCATGCTACTTATGTCGCGTCATCCAGTAAATTGTATTATGATTCGCTCGAGGTGATGGGATGGGAGTTCCAGGATACCGGGTTTAAGGTATTGTTTTCAAAAGATATCCCAACTTTTATTAAGGAACATATCAGGGAAGACATTGACGAATTTTTAGCAAAGCACCATCTGCAGCTAAGCGACATAAAAAACTTTATTTTTCACCCCGGCGGCAAAAAAGTGTTAGATGCCTATAGTGATGCCCTGGGGGTGGAAGGCGATTTTATGAAGATAACCCGCGAGATAATGAACGATTATGGCAATATGTCAAGCGCGACGGTTTTGTATGTACTGGAGAAATTTATGCGCGAAGGCTTTGAGCCCGGCTACGGCCTGATGCTGGCAATGGGCCCCGGTTTTTCGAGCGAAATGGTGTTGTTGAATTGTAGTTAAAAGTTGATTGAGTTGGATTAGGTTGATTAAGTTATCGCTGATCTGATTTAAAAATTGCCGGCCAAAACTCACTCAATCAACTTAATCAACCAATAAACTAAATATGTCCTTCATCCTATTCATCTCCTTCTTTATCCTTCAACGACTATCCGAATTATATATCGCCCGCCGGAACGAGAAATGGTTGCTGGCGCAGGGTGCTGTTCAATACGGGCAAAGCCATTACCCTTTTATTATAGCGCTGCATACCTCGTTTATAATTTCCATAATAGCAGAATATTTTTTGAGGGGTCAGCCTCCGATAAGCTGGATATTCCTGGTAATATTTTTGCTTGTCCTGTTATTTAAATTTTGGGCGTTGTCCTCATTGGGCAAATACTGGAACACTAAAATATACCGGATCCCCGGTGTTTACCCTGTAAAAAAAGGACCATATAAGTTTTTAAAGCATCCTAATTATATGGAAGTTGTTTGTGAGATCGCCGTTATCCCGCTGGTATTTCATTTGTATTATACGGCGATTATTTTTACGATTCTTAATGCGGCCATGCTAACCGTTCGGATAGGAGTAGAGAATAATGTTTGGGCAGATGTCAGAGATTAGCGATTGGAAAAGACAGATTCAACTAATCTCTAACCTCTAATCACTAATCTCTAGCCCCCAATATCTCATCAATTATTCCAAACTCCTTCGCTTCGTTGGCTATCATCCAGAAATCGCGGTCGCATACGTCGTGGATACGTTGGTAATCCTGGCCGGTGTGTTTAACATAGATTTCGTAAAGCTCTTTTTTAACTTTTAATACTTCGCGCGCAGTGATCTCGATATCCGATGCCGGTCCCTGTACCCCGCTTAAGGGCTGGTGCAGCATCACCCTTGAATGTGTTAATGCCGCCCGTTTGCCTTGTGTGCCGGCGCAAAGTACTATTGAGGCGAATGATGCGGCCAGGCCTGTGCATATGGTTGCTACATCCGGCGAGATAAGCTGCATGGTATCGTAAATTCCAAACCCGGCGTAAACCGAGCCGCCGGGGGAGTTGATATATATCTGTATGTCCCTTTTCGGATCGGCGGATTGCAGAAACAATAACTGCGCCTGTATGATATTGGCCACATGGTCGTCGATGGCGGTGCCGAGGAAAATGATCCTGTCCATCATCAGCCTGGAAAATACGTCCAGTTGAGAAATGTTGAGCTGGCGCTCTTCGATGATATAAGGCGTCATGCCCATGCGGATAGCATAATTGCCCGTTTGCGAAACGTAATTATCTACATAAGTTTGGTCAATACGGAGGTGGTTCACAGCATAGCTGCGAAATTCTTTTTGGTCGATATTCATGATGCTTTTGGTTATCTTTTTGAGAATAAGCTCAAAATCTTTTGCCTGAAACTTTGATGTCCAGGTTTATTGAATAGTTTGTGATGCACTTCTTCAATCTCGGCCTTCAGCTTTTTGCGGCCATACTGCTGCACTATTGTATGTGTTTTTTTCTGCCACACTATTTGGTTTGATAAGCCGGGGTTAATGATGAGCATGGCATCAAAGAGCAGTGCGTCTTCATGGGTTCCCTGGTTAAAAAGGTGACCGTCTATTAATTTTATTTCATTCAACGAAGTCCGCATAGGTCAGTGATTTTTCTTTAATGGTTTCCCTTACTTTTTCCATGCACTTGTATTTCTGCACCGTGGCCGAGCGTACGCCCGAGTAGCCAAACAGTTCAGTTATTTTGTTTACGGGCAAATTGTCATAATAAAAGGCCTTCAGAATTTCCATGCATTTTTGGCCTGCCGTTTCGAGATAGTGCAAGATCATGGCAGGGGAGAGGTTCACATCCTCCTCATCCATAATATTCTCAAGGTGCGCATCAAGCGGTGTATGCAACACATTTTCCCTGAACTTTTTGGCCCATAAATGTTTGGCTATGCCCAGCAGGTAAGCCTGTTCATTGGTTTGCAGTTCAATAGCTGCACTTACCGTCTTTTCATAGTAAATAACCAGTGCGTCCTGGAAAATATCTTTTGCCTCGTCGAACGAGCCACCCATTTTACTTATATATTTTGCCACCGCCGGGAATGCTTTTTTGTAAAGGGCTATAAAAACCTTCTCTCGCTCTGCGGCTGTGCTGCCAAAAAAATTGCGATCTGCCATAAACACGTTTTTAATAACAAGTGTAACAAATAGTTAATATATCACCCGGGATTTTATTTTTTGTCTATGAATAAACACAATATGAATCACCAGCCAGCCTTGCATGTTTTTATAATTGCGTTACGATCAAAACATACTTATAGGTTTTACTGTTGGAATATAAATAATCAGTTTCAATATTCATGGAAGTTCATTTACCTTCAGGCTACTAACCTTATCGAATTTATGAAAAAGCTTTTACTTACGTTAATTTCTACAGTTGCAGCGATTGGTGCATTTGCACAAAATTACGGCAACAGCGATAACACTATTACATTTGGGTTGGCGGGCGGTTCAAACCTGGCTTATTTACAACTGAAATCCGCAAACAGGCAATATGTTTACACAGATGCGGCAAACCCGTTCTCCATAGGCTTTAATGCGGACATTAAATTTAATGATTATTTTTCTGTCAGGCCCGGTATATTTTATGCTGGCATGGGAGGGACGATGGATGCCGTTTACGTGGATAATTCGGAGAATAATGTTGATGTTTATGATGAATACAAACTACATTACCTGCAAGTCAATACCGACTTAATTGGTCATTTGCCCGTTGGTGACGGGGCAAATATTTTTTTAGGCGCCGGCCCTTTTTATGCTTACGGCCTAAATGGCACGAACAGGCAAACCATTTCTACCTTCGATCCGATAGTTTATAAAATCAGCTTTGGCAAAAATGGTGATTTTAAGTCATCTGATTTTGGCGTAAGTACTGTGCTGGGGTTCCAGGGCGCAAAGGGTTGGTCAATAAGCGCCAATATCGATTTTGGCCTGACGGACGTTATGCAAAACAATACTTCTGGTTTTGATGCCAGCCAATTCAAAACCATTACATTTTATCTTTCAATAGGGCAAAGTTTTTGATAGTAATGAAGCATTTGTCTTATGCGATAGCACAATTAATTCGTAAAGATTCTTAAAAGCCTTGGTAGCATATAATCGTTCTCAAGTGATCACATCAAAATACTTCTCAATCTCCCTTATCGCGTTTTCAACGCCATTCTCTTCTCTCACCCGCTGTCCAATTGTGGCAACATTTTTCTTTAATTCGTCGGTTTGAACATAGGTTATTGCTGCCAATAGCTTTTCGGAACTGAGTTTTTTAACCGGGATATGGACACCCAAATTCATCCGTTCTATTATTTTACCCCAGGTTGGTTGGTCTGTATAAAATGAGATAATAATTACCGGCAAATTATTTCTTAACATAGTCGCCAGCGTACCTGCGCCACCATGAAATATACCCGCATTACATTTTGGTAAAATGGCCTCGTGGTTTACATATTTTGTTACTAATAGATTTTTATGTACCGGTAAGTTTTCAAACAGCGACCAACCTGTACAAAATAACACCCGCTCATTGGTTTTAGCCAGGATGTCATTTAGCATACCCGCAAATTTCGCGGTATTCCCAATGCCGTTGCTGCCAAAGCCCATATATATTGGTTTCTCACCTTGCGCTAACCAATCGCTTAACGCTGCCGGGATTTCATCCAACGGATGGTCTTCCCTGTACCGGTTTGGAATTGGTAAAAAGCCGGTTATTTTATGGTTTTCCTCCCAATCTTTTGGTCGCGGGAACAATGTTGGGCTGATGCAATTTAAATCCAACAGCTTTTGTTTATCGATGTAATGAACAAGGTTTTCTGTTAGCATAGGCAATCCTAATTCACGCCTGAATTCATTGGTTTCTTCCTTTACAAATTTCCAGTAAAAGGCATGCGCCAACTTATAAGTTAGCTTGTTATACCAGGAGAAATTGAAAAAATCAAAATCAGCCAACGGGAATTCTGCAGTGGATACAACCGGCGGCATAAAATAGCTGAGCGCAAGTTTTTTGTTTTGTTTTTCGGCAATGGCACTCGTAATTACAAGTGTCGCAGCATTCACTATAATAAAATCAACCTTATCAAATGCTTCCAGGTAGCTTTTTCGCAACGGAACCCTTACATCATGAAGCACTTTAAAAAAATACTTCATCAGTTTAATGGTGTTTTCGCTTCGCAGTACGCTTCGCCCTTCCGCCGAATTCATCCCTTCTTCAACATTTCCATAAAGCGGGTGGAAAGCGATACCGAAACCTTCAACAAAGTCCTTAAAATTCTCAGGGGCAGCCAGGGTTACCTGGTGTCCCTTTTCCATAAGGCCCAAAGCCAGCGCAATGTATGGCTGCACATCGCCCCGCGTTCCATAAGTAAAGATTCCTATTTTCAATGGAAGGTGATTAAAAAAATTCTGCTCCCGATAGCTATCGGCATGACTTCTGACTTCCGACCTCGGACTCCACAAACTATCTTTCTTTCCTGATCTTACTCCGGTGCATGATACCCCATTCCGCCAGGGTGCGCAGTACTTCGCCCAGGGTATCTGCATACTCTGTGATCTGGTATTCAACCACCACGGGCGTTTGCGCATGGACGATCCTTTTAACAAAGCCGTTCATTTCCAGTTCTTTCAGTTCACTCGATAATACGCGGGCCGAAATGCCGTCCACGGTCCTTTGTATCTCGTTGAAGCGTTTATTGCCTTCGCGCAACGCCACAATTACCCTTAATTTCCATTTACCGCCAATTACATACAGCGAATCGCCGATGGCTGTTAACATTCCCGCGCAATCGCGGGGCCTTGCTACTATAGTCGAATCCATAACTATTTGATTTTCAAAAAACTAAACAAAAGGTTACCACTAACCTTTTGTTTACTACTAATATTTTATAAGCAAATGTACATAGATTTGACGAGATAAAATTTAAAACGATGAAAAAAATACTTCATATTATTTCGAGCCCGAGGGGAGCAGCCTCTTTCAGCATAAAACTGGGAAATGCCATTATTGAAAAGATCAAAGCCGAATACCCCGGCAGCACAGTTATAGAAAACAACCTGGTTACACAGCAATTCCCCCACCTGGAAGAAGCCCACCTGACCTCCTTTTATACGCCTGCAGAAAGCAGGAGCCCTGCAAATATCGAGGCTGTAAAACATTCGGAAACAGCCATACAGGAAATACTGGATGCGGATATCATCGTGATCGGGGCGCCACTTTACAACTTTGGCATCCATTCGGCCCTAAAGGCGTGGATTGATCATATTGTAAGAGCTGGCGTTACGTTTAAGTACGATGGAAGTGGCCCCGAAGGATTGATCAAAGGCAAGAAAGTGTACCTGGCTGTGTCATCAGGCGCAATTTATTCAACCGGCCCGATGCAGTCCTTCGACTTTGTTGAGCCTTATTTGAAAGCCGTATTGGGCTTTATCGGCTTAACCGATATTACGGTATTCCGCGTTGAGGGCTCCTCGATGCCCGGCCTGCAGGATGCCGCTTTGGAAAAGGGGATCAGCAGTATTTATTTGAATTAAAGAAATGCGTTTAAGATGCGTGGGCTCGACCATGTCCACCAGTTGCCGGACATTGGTCGAGCCTACGCATCTATATTCACAATCTTATCCACGCAAAACGACATAGAAGCATACTATTTTACAGTAACAACCACCCGCTGATACGCCGTAAGCGCCGGCGACCCATCGTCCGTTACCTCCAAAATAACATGGATCGTTTGCCCTGAAACCGCATCTTTCGGAATAAGTACTTTTACGTGCACAGTATTCGCGTTCGAAAGCGCGACGTTACCTGGATAAGTCCCAACCTGGAATTGCCACCACTTAATGGATACTTTATTTCCATCGGGATCTGAAACTTTTCCATTTAATCTGATGGTTTCTCCGGGGGATGCTAAAACGTTTAAAGGCCCTTCGATTGCTGCAATAGGTAAATGGTTCGCGTCGGAATACTTTGGTGTTAACGACCATTTAAGGCGGGCCGCAAAGTCGAGTTGGGCTGCAGGGAAGAAATCCGGGAATGCCTTTGCACTTTTATTTAACTGCTCAGTCGCCGAACTAAGAGCAGCAGCCATCGCTTTTTGGGATGTATCAGTTGTTGAAAGTGAAAAAGGGTTCGCCTGCCGGTCACCAACAACCCGGCCGCCCCATCCGCCGTAAGAACCTGCCTCATAAGCGCGCAACCCATTCCCCAGCATATTCATGTAAGTAAAGTCATCCCCTTCACCTATCCACGCGCCTTTTTGCTGAATGGGCATCCATACAACATAGCCCATCTTCCTTAATTGGTCGCTGGTGTAACCCGAAAAACCGAAAAAATCCATGTGGTCGCCTTTTACCATTTGTTTTCCATCGCCCCATACCCGGTACAATGCGCCTAATGGCCCGCGATTTGAAACATTTTCCTTCGTCCACGAAGATGTGAAATAAACCGAATCCGCCGGTTTTGCATGCAGCTGGGCGGCGAAGCCATAGTTAGGCCCCCCGCTGAATTGCCGGTATTCAATATCGGGCCAGTTGGGTTTTATATATTTAGCATAGGTATCATCCTGGTCGCCGGATGGCAGCAATACTACTTTATGGGATATTTTCTTTTTGATCGCTTCCCATTGCGTGGTATTCTCGTATTCGTCCTGGATCGATTTGAGCGCCCGCGCTATCGTGCTTTGTCCTCCCCAGGCTGTGATAAATAGCTTTCCCGGCTTATCATCCAGTATCAACGACCTGATGAGGTCCGAGCCAGGCGAATTTTTAGAAAAATCCCCGTCAAATTCAATATTTCCGTACCTGATCTTTGACTTCAGTAATTCGGGCGAGGGGTAGTTGGGGTTATGCACTACCAGGTTCGGGTAAACCTTCTCATAAGCTTCAACGGCATTATGAATAAAGCGCTCATCTTTAGCCCATCGCCAGCTTTCGCATGGGCAGGTATCCAAACCGAAGCGTGCATATTCCCTTCCGGGAACATACCATTTGGTGCCTTTTCCATCCCCTTTCCAATGGTAACCGCTGCTTGCATAAATAAGCCCCTCCACATCCAGATCACAGCTATTCAGCAAAAAACGGATCAATGAATTGTTATCGTCAAGTTCGGGATCGGCAGTAACCACTATTCGTGGCCGCGTTTGCTCATTCGGCGATTGTGCTTTTGCAGTGTTTGCCAAAAAGCATATCATCACTAATAAAAGTGTATAAAGGCTAACCCTTTCCTGTAGGCGGTGTGCATTTGATCTCATTGCTATGGTTTTTTATAGGCTAATGTAGTTTTTTATCCGGAGTATCCGGGGTCTTGTCAATGCTATTAAATTAAGAAATTATAAAAATTTCGATAGCGCCGTCAGGTGCTAAACGTCGGTAGAAAATTCAAGATAATCCTTTTAGCGTGCCGTCGGTACGCAACTTTGCCAGGTTCCGTACCGATGGCACGGTATTTTCCTTCGTTTTTTTGCTACCGACCTTTGACCCCGCTGGGGTCCGCTCTTAACTTAATAGCATTGGGGCCCTTCTCCTCCGGTAATCTCCCATGCCACCAGGTAGCCAGCGACGATCCGGTCACGTTCATCAGCGCCCCAAATATGGCAGGGGCGAGGCCAATAGTTGCCACGCCACCCATTAATAATGCCAGCCCGGATGCAAGGCCACTGTTTTGCATGCCCACCTCCAGTGATATGGTGCGGCATTCCCTTTCTTTAAACCCTAATAAACGGCTCAGCCAGTAACCCAGTGTGTACCCGGTTAGGTTGTGGATAAGTTCAGCCGCTACCAACAATAAACCTACTTTTACCAGGTTGTCCCTGCCTGCAGAAGTTATGATCAGGATAATTACACCAATAGAAACCATCGACACCAGTGGCATCAGCTTGTCCAGCCATTTGAGCCGCCCTCTTACCAAGTAGTCAAATAATAAGCCTGCGAATATCGGGATGATCACCACTTTGGTGGTATCCCAGGCCATAGCCCCAAAATCAACAGCAACGAACTTACCCGCCAGCAAATGCATCAGCAGGGGCGTCAGCAGCGGGGCAAGCAGGTTTGAAACAGTAGTTACTGCTATTGATAGTGCCAGGTTTGCCTTCGCCAGGTACGACATTACATTCGATGCCAGCCCGCTTGGGCAGCAACCCACTAAAATGATACCGGCTGCTATTTCCTTCGGGAAATTAAACAGGCTGGCCAGTGTAAAGCCAACAAGCGGCATTACCGTATAATGGCATATTACACCGACTGCTATGGCCTTTGGCATTTTTATTACGGTTGCCAGGTCTTTTAAGCTTAATTCGCAGCCCATGCCAAACATGATAAGCTGCAGCAACGGGATAATTAGCGCGGTTAGTTTAAAGCCGCCGGCATGCAAAAAATATTGCGGGTAATACATGCCCGCGCTAACAACGCCAAATATCATGGTGGTAAACGAAAAGCCTTTTAGTTTGGCGCTGCCGCGAAATGCGATACCAAGCGAAATAAAGAAAAGCAGCAGCGCCCAGCCGCTTTCGGCGGCATATCCTGAAAAGCTAAGGCCAATAAACAGCAGCAGAAAAACAGATGCCGCGTAGTAGCCTTTATTCCACATTATATTCCCTTTTTAGGTAAGCAATAAGGCGGCTGCTGTATTTATAATGCTCGCCCAGCATCTCGTTGTAACCATTTAAGCCCAGCAAAACGAGCCAACAGCTATTGTAATAATTGTATATTTTTTCCTTGTCGCTTGTTATTAAAACAGGCGTTGAGGTTGGGTGTAGATGAAAATTCTGCCCGGCATTTAAGTCGAACACCAAATTGGCATTATCGCGCGCTTTTTCAAGCGAGGTAAACATATCATTAAATTCATCAGTCAGATCGTGGATCCTTGATTCGTACACCGCTATACTGTCCAGTACGTCGGCATTGCGTATCAGCCGGTAGCCGCCCGCATTTCTCAGCTGCGATAAGGTAATATCGTCGTTTTTAAAGCTATTGGCATAAAAAAGGTATTTGCTGGTGAACAGGTACAGCGAATCCTGCACTTTTATTTGCGAAAGCTTATCCTTTGAAACTTTTCGCAAACTGTCAATACCGTCAATTTGCTGCCAGGTAAGCGCGACCACGTTTTTTATTTGCACGGTATCAACCTCCAGGTTTTTTATCATACCCGTGATGTACTCGCGTTCTTTGGAGTTATCTGAAAAATGCTCCCTGAGGTTTTCCGCAATAAATCCCATGGTCACCGCCAAAAAGATCATCAGAAATTCAAGGAAATATTCTTTTAAATGCTTTTTTTCGCCGTGAGGCAGTTCAGGGTGATGGTGTACTTCCATTTAGGTTTGAATTACTGAATTATTGAATTAGTGAATGTTTTTTTAGTCCGAAAGAAGGATTTCCCAGTTCCCTAACCTTTACAACTTCTTACAACCTCTACAACCCTTACAACTTTTTCCAACCCTTACAACCCCGAAATACTTAATTCTACGAAGATATCATTTTACGGCGTTAATTTCCGTGCAAAATATTAATATTGCAGTTCACCTAAAATTATTATGAAAAGTTTTGTGTCGAATTTGAATGCCAGGTTGATGATCATCCATTTTATTGCCTTTTGGTTTTTTGCATATGCGTTTTTTACCCTTGCTTTTTTGCACGATTATGCTTTCCTGCACCTCAGTTCAGAACACATGCTGCTGTTAAACGACCGCGGCAGATTTATAAGGGATAAAGAGTTTATCAGGCAATCAGGCAATTTTGGGTTATTGGCTGCTTACATCATCTCCTGGTCCATATCATCAAAACGGAATTGGCACTGGATAAATTCGGTTATCATCTTTGTGCTGGCTTTCGGATTATATAACCTGGGCTATTTGGGCTGGAACCTTGTACATGGTTTTTTCCAGCTGCCAGCCAAATTGTTCCCGGTAAACAGTGTTTGGGGATACCTGACTGATGGTTTGATTTTGCTGGCGATAGGATTGATTTTACTTTTTTCAAAAGGAATAATCCGCTACATTGACCATAGTACTGCGAAGGATAAGCAAAAGGCGGTGGTGGATAAGAAGGCGGCAAGAAAAGGGAAATGATTTCGGATTATTGATGTCGGATTTTTATTTTTTTCGCTAACTATCTCATAAATTTCTAGTACCAGATTTTTGATGTGTCCGATTTTTGAAACTCTGTGATCTTTGCGCATCCTCCGCATCTCTGCGGTAAAATTGAATATAAGTAAGATTTAACCCGTTTAAAATCTTATTTTTAGCGCCTCAAAATTGGTGGTAGAATATCGATTAGTTAAGGCACGAAAGAGCAAAAAATGAAGGTTTTAAAATTTGGTGGAACATCTGTAGGAAGTCCCGAAAGGATGAAAAAACTGCTGGATATTATTGACCCCGCCCAAAGGCAGATCGTGGTGCTGTCGGCGGTGTCAGGCACAACAAATAGTTTGGTTGAAATAGCGCAGGCCTACCTGGCCGGCGATAAAAATAAGGCGGCCGGGCTCATCAGTATTTTAAAAGATAAGTACGAAGTTTTTATTAAGGAATTATTTGCAAAAAAAGAATATTTAGAGCAAGGCAAAGAGGTAATCGACTATCATTTTTCCCTGCTGAGTAACCTGGCAAACGACCAGTTCACCGCTGTCGAAGAAAAAATAATTTTGGCCCAGGGCGAGTTGCTTTCAACGATGTTGTACCATGTTTACCTGAAAGATATCGGTGTGCCATCGGTACTGTTGGCTGCCCTTGATTTTATGAAGATCGATGAGGATAATGAGCCGATGGTTGATTATATAACCGATCACATCACCCCATTACTGGATAAACACCCCGATAATAATTTATTTATTACACAGGGTTATATTTGCCGTAACAGCGTTGGCGAAATAGATAACCTGCGCCGCGGAGGCAGTGATTATACGGCGTCACTAATAGGCGCCGGCATCCGCAGCGAAGAGGTACAGATATGGACGGATATCGACGGCATGCACAATAATGATCCCCGGATTGTGAAAGGCACGCAGCCCATAGCGCAACTGTCATTTGATGAAGCCGCCGAGCTTGCTTATTTTGGTGCGAAAATATTACACCCGCAAAGCGTATTTCCGGCGCAGAAATACAAAATACCTGTTCGGTTGCTCAATACTATGGACCCAAGGGCATCGGGGACATTAATTACAAACACCAGCGAGAAGGACAAGATAAAATCAATAGCAGCAAAGGATGGCATTACTGCCATTAAGATACAGTCGAGCCGGATGCTGCTGGCGCATGGCTTTTTGCGCCGGGTGTTCGAGGTTTTTGAACGCTATAAAACTTCCATCGATATGATCACCACCTCGGAAGTTGCTGTATCTTTAACCATTGACGATACTACGTACCTCAACGACATCACCGCCGAACTGCTGCGTTTTGGTACGGTTGATACTGATACCGATCAAACCATTATTTGCGTGGTAGGGGATTTTGGCGCCGAAAAGCACGGGTACGCGGCGCGGGTGCTGGAAGCGGTTAAGCATATTCCGATAAGGATGATATCTTATGGCGGCAGTGAAAATAACATGTCGCTGCTGATAAAAACAGGGGATAAGACGGAGGTTTTGAGGAGCTTGCATAACAGGCTCTTTTGATTTTGGATCCCGATAGCTATCGGGACGGAATTTCGATTTCGGATTTATATATCCGGAATAATAGAAGAGAGATAATATTTTTTTGATAAAGAGACTGTACGAACATGTTTGATAATAATACCATAAACCGTTTTCAGCAATTAGAAACCCCATTCTATTACTACGACCTGGATGTATTGCGCAAAACCCTGGAGGCATGCAGTAATGCATCAGCCAAATATGGTTTCCATGTGCATTATGCCATGAAGGCCAATTTTAACCCGAAGGTTTTGGACATGATAAAATCGTACGGTTTTGGGGCGGATTGTGTGAGCGGCAACGAAGTTAAGGCGGCTATTGAACATGGTTTTGGTAAAGAGAAGGTGGTTTTCGCGGGGGTTGGTAAATCAGACAAGGAAATTAATTTAGCCCTGGATGCTGACATTTTTTGCTTTAACGCCGAATCAGTACAGGAACTGATCATCATTAACGATCTTGCGAAAGCAAAGAGTAAAATAGCCAAGATCGCTATCCGCATTAACCCGAATGTGGATGCGCATACCCATCATTTTATCACTACCGGACTCGAGGAAAACAAATTCGGCATAAACACCTGGCAGCTGCCTGATGTAGCCGACGCCCTGCGCGCCTGCCCAAACCTGCAATTTTTAGGGATACATTTTCATATCGGCTCGCAGATCACCGACATGGAAGTGTACCGGAGCTTGTGCATCCGTGTAAACGAGATACAGGATTGGTTTACCGACCGCGGCTTTGACGTAAAACTGCTGAATACCGGCGGCGGCTTAGGTGTTGATTACCACAACCCGGACACCAATGGCATCAGCGATTTTGAGAGCTATTTTAAGGTTTTCAAAAACTTTTTAAACGTAAAGCCCGGCCAGGAAGTACATTTTGAGCTGGGCCGCGCCCTCGTAGCACAAAGCGCGGCGCTGATCTCAAGGGTGCTCTACGTAAAAAACGGCATTAAAAAGAATTTCCTTGTTTTAGATGCCGGGATGACGGAACTCATCCGCCCTATGCTTTACCAGGCCTATCACCAGATAGAGAATTTAAGTCAGACATCAGAGGTTAGAGATCAGAGATTAGAAGGAAATGAGAAGTTCGAAAGTTTAGAGAAAGATCAATCTCACATCTCACATCTCACATCTCACATCTCGCACTACGACGTAGTCGGTCCGATATGTGAGAGCACGGATTGTTTTCGTAAAGATGTAGAAATGCCCCAATCATATCGCGGCGACCTTATCGCAATACGTACTACCGGCGCTTATGGCGAGGTGATGGCATCGCAATATAATTTGCGTGACATAGTAGGCAGTGTTTATTCGGAATAGCCCCCGATTGCTTTTCTCAATTCCTGGCTCTTGTCTCCTGGCTCTCTTCTTCTCATCAATACTTCAGCAAAATATACCCTGTGCGGCGCCTGTTCTGCCCCCCGGCGACATAATCGAGCGCATAAAAATAGGTGCCCGGCTGCTGCATCCTGCCGTTTATGCTGGAATGTCCATCGAATACCTTTGAAATATTATTATATCCCCATGCCTGGAAAATAAGTGCACCGCTCCGGTCGACGATCGTTAGCTGATTATCAGGGTAAGCGAGTATCCCGTCTATCGTTAGAACATCGTTTATCCCATCGCCGTTGGGTGTTACACCCTGGTGCACCAGCACGCCGTCATTTTCGATGGCGACGTCATCTGCCGGCTGTATTAGGCTTACCGGCTGGCGAAGGCTCAATATAGGGCCTGATGCCCTGGTGACGGTTATTACATAGTTCCGTGTTACCGATGGATCCTGGGCCGTCACTGCAATGGTGATCGTATTGCTGCCAATAGCCAGGGCAATACTTGCCGACGCCGTGCCCGAAGCAACAGCCATGCCGTTAACGGTTACCGTTGCGTTGGGGTCCTGTGTTACGGGTGTAACCGTTACCGACGAGGAAGGATTGCTCTCCGTTGTACTATAGGTGGTTGTGCTGCCGCTTGTGCCGGTATTGGTAAGTATGGCGTCGGGGTTAAGCTTAATCGAGCTGAGCAAGGCATTGGTCGACAGCCTTGTTACAATAATGGCATAAGACCTTACGGCGGCGAAGCCCTGCGCGGTTACTATAGTATTGATGGTAGTTTTGCCAAACCCTACGGCGATAGGCCCCGATGCTGTTCCGGAAGATACCGTCGCGCCGTTTACAGTTATAGTTGAATTTGGGTCGTTGGTTACCGGCGTAACCCTCACCGAGGCGGTTGTATTACTAACCGTTGTGGTATAAGTTGTGGTGCTGCCTGTGGTGCCGGTATTGGTGAGCACCGACGACGGGGTAAGCGCTATGCTGCTGAGCAAAGCATTGCCCGTGGTTATAGCATAGGTATGGGTTGTCCCGTCCTGGGCGGTCACTACGATGGTGATGGTAGTGGGGGCGCCCGGCGCTATAGTAATTGGCGCTGAGGCCGTACCGGATGATACCGTTGCGCCGTTCACCTTCACGGTTGCCGCCGGGTCCGCTGTTGTTGGCGTAACCATTACGGATGTGGTAGCATTGCTGACTGATGCCGTGTAGGTTGTGGTGCTGCCCGTTGTGCCGGTATTGGTAAGCACCGAAGCCGGGGTGAGCGTTAACCCGCTCAATAAGGCATCCGATGAAATAGCATGGGTTAGGGTTACTGTATAAGTATGGGTTGTTGTGCCATCCTGGGCGGTTACCACCACGGTGATGGTGGTTGAGGCCCCCTGGCCGCCCGGTAAAACGATGGGCCCGGATGCCGCGCCCGAAGCCACTGCCGCGCCGTTAACCGTTATTGCCGCATTAGCATCGGCGGCTGTCGGCGTAAGCATTACCGACGCGATGGCATTGCCAATTGAGCCTGTGTAGGTTGTTGTGCTGCCCACCGTGCCTGTATTGGTTAATGTTGAAAAAGGGTTAATGCTTATGGCATTTAACAGGGCGTTGGACGAGGGCGCGCGGGTTACGGCTATAGCATAGGTGCGGGTAGTTGTTCCGTCTGAGGCAGTTACTATGGTATTGATAGTGGTAGCAGCGCCTTCGGCCAAAGCCACCGGGCCGGACGCCGCCCCCGAAGAAACGGCTGCGCCGTTAACTTTTATGGTGGCCCCGGCATCCTGCGCCGTGGGCGTAACCGTTACCGATGCCACGGCGTTAGCTACCGAAGCGGTATAGGTGGTTGTGCTGCCGGTTGTACCGGTATTAAGCAGCGCCGCGGCAGGGCTGAGCTTTATGGCGGCAAGCAATGCATTGGGCGAAGCGGTAAACACCCAGGCGGCGCCAATTTCGCTATTGGCGCTTGGCCCGCCAACAATGGCCGTACTGCCATCGGCGCTAAGGGCAGTAGCATCGCCCTGTCCTGGTTTACTCTGTCCTGTACTGCCAGTACCCATTAGCTTTGGGCCCGGCTGGGCCCAGGCGCCGCCGCTGCGGGTGTACACCCAGGTTGCCCCAACTCCGTTATTGTCGGAGGGCCCTCCAACAACGGCCGTATTGCCATCGGCGCTTAAGGAAACAGACCAACCTTCCCTGGCACTCCCAACGTAAGCGGAGCCTACCAGCTTTGATCCCTGCTGGGCCCAGGCGCCGCCGCTGCGGGTAAACACCCACACCGCCCCCACGCCGGAATTGTCGGTATTGCCCCCAACCATGGCTGTATTGCCGTCAGCGCTAAGCGATACAGCTTCGCCCTGGTCGGCAACGCCCGCACTGCCCGTTCCCACCAACTTTGCTCCCTGCTGGGCCCAGGCGCCGCCGCTGCGGGTGTACACCCAGGCCGCACCCGCATCGGAATTGTCTCCGTCACCCCCGACGATAACCGTATTGCCATCGGCGCTTATAGATACACAGCGGCCTTGATCAGAAGCCCCGGCGCTGCCTGTTCCAACCAGTTTTGATCCCTGCTGCGCCCATGTACTGCCGCTTCGGGTGAACACCCAAGCTGCGCCCACCTCAGAATTGTCATTTATTCCTCCTACAATGGCTGTATTGCCATCTGCGCTTAAGGATACAGAAACACCCTGGCTGGCAGCCCCTACGCTGCCGGTACCCACCAATTTTGACCCCTGCTGGCTCCAGGTGCCCCCGCCGCGGGCATACACCCAAACTGCCCCGATATTGGAATTATCACCTGGTCCACTTACAATGGCCGTATTACCATCCGCGCTTAGCGATACAGAGCCGCCCTGGCCTGCCTTCCCGATGCTGCCTGTCCCCACGAGTTTTGATCCCTGCTGGGCCCAAGCGCCGCCGCTGCGGGTGTACACCCAGGCCGCTCCCACACTGGCATTGTCAAACTCTCCGCCCACAATAGCTGTATTGCCATCCGCGCTAACCGATACAGAAGCACCCTGCTCCGGAACAAAAGCACTGCCGGTGCCCACCAGCATGGGGCCCTGCTGCGCAGCCGGTGCTTTGGCGGCTATTACCGTAAAGCTGCCGCTGCTTGTTGCCGTGCCGCCGCTTGTGGTTACGGAAACCGTACCAGTTACCGCGCCGGGCATAACCATGCCTACTAAAACGCTGCCCGTGTTTGATACCGCGATAGCGCTTTGCCCGCCTATGGTAAATGCCGTTGGGGCGCTTAAATTTGTACCGTTTATGGTTACCAGTGTGCCAACCGGGCCGCTGGCGGGGCTAAAGGAGGTGATAGTTGGCAGCGCTGCTATGGCTGCGTTTACCGGGTAAGCGGCGCGTGTATTCACCGCCGGCGTATGCATTGTTTTGCCGGCCTTCGCGGCTTCGCGGCTATGGTAATTTACAGGGGCAGCGCCGGAATGATCAAACATAGCTGCCAAACCCAGGAGGGTAAAAACTGCGGCGCGTAATGATGTATTCATTTTTTTAAGGTTTAATGCTTAAAGTTACGGTTTATTAACCGATTGGTAAATTGAAATTGAAATGTTACAAGCCGGGGCGGGGCAACCTCGAAACAGCAAATTCTTTCTATCCTGGTTCTTGATTTCTCGCTTCTTGGCTCTTGATTCTTGGCTCTTGCCGCTCAAAACTTATACCCAAACCGTATAAAAAAATCGGTACTCCCATCAATTGAACCTATAAAGTTTTTAAACTTAATAAAGTAGGTCAGTTTTGGGAAAATGTTTCGGAACATCCTGTCTGTACTTGTTTGATTAGCGTAAAAAGTATCGTCCAGTTCGTTGTGGCCGAGGGTTGTTCCTAAAAAACCGCGAAAACCATGCTCAATATCGCTGTTATTCCTGTTATGGAATATCACCTCGGTGGTTAGGCCGATGGTAAACAGATCCGTCCTGGGGTCGACAAAAGTGCCCGGCAGTGTATTTAGGTACTGCCTGTATGCGGCATAAGTTCCAAATTCATGACTATAGGCCATTTCAACCCCGATAAACCTGAAATCAGTCCTTTCCGAGGAGACAAAGGCATTTGCTGAAAACCTGCCGCCTATGGCTTCAAAATATTTGTCGCTGAAATAGCTCGGGGCGGCTTTATTGGTCTGGTCGCTCTGGTAGTCGCCGAAAACGCCGAATGCGCCGTAGGCCACGTTGAAATTATCAAAAACGTAGCCACGACTTAAATTAAGCTGCCCGGTTACCGCAACATCGTTGAAATGGGTGTTGGAATAAACATTTAGCCCGCCTGAAATATAATTTGCTGCCTTCACCGTATCAAACGAAGCCGGTTTAGGCATGTAGGCTATATCCTCATGATAAAGGGCAGGCTCATAAACATGTGAACACGATGCGAATACTATAGCCATACAGCACACACCTAATAGTAGTTTAATATTCATAAATCGGTTAAATATAAAGGTAAATACGGATATATGTAACGTATTGTAACAGATGATAAGTATACAGGTGTTAATACCTGTTATCCCATTATGAGAAAAGCAATCGTGGCAGGCGCCGCATCCGGTATCGGAAGGGACATGGCCATTATCCGTTCCGGGTATAATTACGAAGCAGGAATCACCGGGAGGCGCGAACAGCTGTTATTAGATTTGCTACCTTAAAACCGGAAAACTTAATTGTTTTCGTTTTTAATGTGATCCACATTAAAGACGTCTCACAACCCTTAGCCCACTGACGAATTGGGCGTCTCAGAGACCTGCCGGTGTCAAGTTCGGGCGGGTAGTGTAACCATAAACGCTGTCCCTTCCCCTTCTGCCGATTCCACGGTGATCTCGCCTTCGTGGGCCTTTATAATGTCGTAACTTAATGACAGTCCTAAACCCGTTCCCTCGCCGGTAGGCTTTGTGGTGAAGAAAGGCTGGAATATTTTTTGGAATATTTTTGAGGAAATGCCCGTCCCGTTATCAGTGATAATAATCAGGATTTTATCGTGGTCCTTTTTAGTTGTGACAGAAACAGCGGGCTTGTAATTTTCGCCTGATTGCTTCTTTTTCTCCTTAACAGCATAAAATGCATTGTTAAAAAGGTTGAAGAATACGCGTTTTAAAGCCTGGGGAACGACGGACAACTCACCAATTGTATCATCAAAATTAGTTTCGCAGTCTGCAGCAAATGTTTTGTCCTTTGCGCAAAAGCCACTATAACTTAATCTAAAGGTTTCGGCGGCCAGCTTATTGATCTCGGTCGGTTCTTTTTGCCCGGCATCAACTTCCGAATGTTCCAGCATCCCTTTCACAATGCTGCCGGCCCGTTTGCCGTGATGATTTATTTTTTCAAGTAATTGTTTGATCTCATCAGCAATTGTAATTGCATCATCGCGGTCGTCGTCCTTTAACTCTTCGCGCAGTTCATCCACCAGCTCAATAGAAACATCCGAGAAATTATTAACAAAGTTCAGTGGATTTTGTATCTCGTGCGCTATGCCCGCCGTAAGCTCCCCAAGCGAGGCCATTTTCTCTTTTTGGATCAGCTGCAGCTGGGCCACGTTAAGCTCATGGAGTGATTTTTGCAGCTCGTTTTTTTGAAACAACAACTCGGTTGTCCTTTCCTCAACACGCTGCTCCAGCAGCAAATTCTGCTCGGTAAGGCTTTGTTGCTGCGCCTCATGCAGGGTATGCAGGTCTTTATGGTACTGTAACTTTTTTCGCTGGCTCACAACAAAAACTACCAGGAAACTGGTAAACAGCAGTACCATACCCGAAATGCCGAATATAACCCGGTATTCTAAATTAATTTCCAGCAACTGGATGTGTTCGGATAGTTGCATAAAAAGCCCTTGTTATAAACAGACATAGAATAATGTATGCCGCATTATGCACATTCCAGATACCAAGTGTTAATTTAACGTCCTGTTTGATCATCGGAACATAAAATAAAAATACAAAGAAATTAACGACAACGTATATGCATAGCCCGGTCGCGATCCAAAACACCGGGCCTTTAAACGGGGCATCGTCTTCATCGTTCAACACGGCCAGGTAATACAGCATTCCATAGACCAGCAAAGCATAAGCTTCGGCTGATAATAAATTGCCGCTCAGATTATCGAAATAAAAAAAATCCTCGAAAAAAGCAAAATCAATAATGAAATATACGACGAACACCAAAACAATAATTTTTTTAAAGGTTTTAAATTGCGGCTGTGGCAGGGATATAAAAAAATAGCTAAAGCAGGCAAATCGCACCACAGAATGTATATTATATAAGGGGTTATTGCTTTGAAGCCAGTGGGGAAAGTGGAAGGGCCGTTTAAAATCACCAATTATATCGCCAAAAAGATTGAGGATAAGTGCAAGCCATAAATAAATAATAACCGGTTTTAATAATGCAGGCTGCTTATGCCGAAACATTATAAAAAACAGAGGTATGAGCAGGGCCCATACCTCCGACCAGTCAAAAATTATTTCTAAAATTTTACGCATGTTTAATATCATCAATACGGTGGCGATGGGTTTTTTGTGTTGGTTATTGGAGTTTTTGAAAGCATGGCCGTGATGTTTGGTGGATACACAGGATCGCCATATATGTCATAAACAATATAATTTATGCCCGGAATCGGCCCGGGTTGAATGGACGGGTAAAAGTAGATGAATTCGTTTCCCGTCTTATTTACCACAGCTTGAAGTAAGTCATACCCTGCCTTCATAATGCGAACATTTGCTAAATGAATGTCAACGGTCAGGCTCATTACCTTTACATTCGTATCACCTAAAAGTACAGAGTCGGCAGGTTCCCATCCTCCGAGGAGTTTTTTCTTTGACCAGCCGTTTAAAGTTAACGCATCTTTACTTTGTTCGTAGTAAAATTGGAAAATCACTTTGTGACTTGTTATAGGGGCGCTGAGAAGCTTTTGAAGCCCTGGATTGCCCGCTACATTGTTTAGGAATAAAACATTTAAATTCATGATAATTTTATTTAATGAATAAGGTTGGTGATAAAAGTATTCTGTAAATAATCAGCACTAAAATCGGTTTCGGAACGCATGGCCTGCGTTTATCGAAAGAACGATCCCTAATGCATTAACGCTTAACAGGTTTTAATATGGAGGCGAGGGGTTAATTGGCGTCTTTACAACAACATCAGGGTCAACTTCGTCCCCTGTTTCGGCAGTATAAAGCATATAGTCGGTTTCTTTGCCGTTTGGATTGCTATAATAGACGCCTGACGGATATATTCTTAGTTCCGACGGCGGACTACCCGGCTTGTATAGCTGGCCAAGCGCGGTTAGATCCAGGTGCAGATTTGCAAATTGGATACATTTTTTTGTTACCTGCACCTTGTGGCCGGGCAATGGATTTGTGTCCAGCATGCCCTGGTTATTTAATACGGTGCCATCAGCATCTACCGCATAAGCTGCCAGCGTAAAATCATCATCTGCCTTATGTCCGTCACCTAACATCGGTTGAAAAACAAAATGATCAAAGTATGGGTTTGCATAGTTTACCGGGTAGTATTGGGTGACGACACTATAAGCAAGGCTTATACCCGAAAAATAGTTAAATTTGTCCATTGTTGAAGGGGTTTAAAGGGGTTAAAAGGTTGTGAATGAGGTATCAAATCTTTTTAAAGGTAATACCTATTATTTACATTTCAAAACCTAATTAACACCTTCACGCCCGCTTCACCAGGTAACGCTTTTTAAGCCAGTTACGCACCGGTTCATCATAAAGTTTAAGGCATGCCCAGGCGATGAGGACGCTAACGATCAGCAGCACCAGGCCACCCAAAAGGCCCTCGCCCATTGGTATTTTATTGTTGCTTACCCAGGCGATATGCAGGTAGATAAGCGGGTAGTGGGTAATGTAGAGCGGGTAGGAAATATCGCCCAAAAACTTGCACACTTTGGTGGCGAAATTGCCTGTCATATGGCCCCCGGCGCCGATGGCAACGATCAGCGGGAAAATAATAATAATGACGATAGCTTCATACAAGCCGTTCATCCAGAGGTGCTCGGTTCCACCGATCCTTGGAACGGCCAGGACGACAATGATCAGCAGGCTGCAAACGGCGAAAGCCCCTTTGATATGGATCAGCTTCCCGATACGGAAAAGCAGCACCCCCGAAAAAAATGGATAAAGCAAACGGGCAAAGCCGATGTGCAGCTGGGTCTTGTCGATACTCCAGCCGCCGATCACATCCCCATTTGGGCCGAACACCAAATACTGGATTAGGAAACAGGCTGTGATAAATACGAATATGGAAAGCAGTGTTTTTGAGAATTTACGCACGATCGCGGCATAAAGAATATTTGCGATGTACTCGAAAAACAACGACCATGCTGGGCCGTTTAGCGGATGCATCTCTTGCCAGCCGCGGATATCCATCGAAGGCAGCAGGGGCACCAGGGTAGCGCCAACTACCATTACGATCAGCATTTTCCAAACGGGCGTGTCGGCAATGAGCGGGAAGGCGCTGCCGCTTTGAAAATAAAAAAGTGCCGCGCCGATTATGCTGCCCATAATAACCATCGGCTGTAAACGGATGAGCCGGCGTTTATAAAAGTCCCAGGTGGTCATTTTCCCCCAGCGGTCATCATAAGCATAAGCCACAACGAAACCAGATAGTACAAAAAAGAAATCGACCGCTAAATAGCCATGGTTAATGATCTGGTTGAAACGGTTGCCTGAATAGGTCTCAAATACGTGAAACGCTACTACTATAATTGAGGCTACGCCACGCAGTCCGTCAAGGATCTCGTAATGGCTTTTGGATTCGAGGTACGCGGGGGTTTTACTCATTAATAAGTGTACTAAGCATAATTGGATAAAGGAAATTGATTTGGTTGAAAGTTACCTTGAATAACACAAGGGAACCGGAACCGAAATACGTTTAAATTTATTGGAAATGCAAATGAAAAATCGCGCTTCCAAAAGGGCACTGCTTTAACCACTTCAACGTGTAGTTGCCGTGTCAGCTTTCCTGTTATGCGCTTTTAATTTACCATATTTATTTGTAAGCAGCTTCAGGCATTTTGTGCGTTCAGTATTGAGGAAGTTTTTTATTGAATCTTTGCCGGCTCCCTGTAAACCTTTTGGAAATTTTGCTATGATCTTATAGGCTAAACAATCCACATATTCCTGCTTCATTTTTTGCGGCAGTAATTTTGTTTCTGCATAGGAATAAATGGTTAGCTTCAACTGCTCAACGACCACCGGCTCCCAGGCATTTGTAAATGATTGAAAGGACTTTGCACAATCGGTCCCCATTTTGAGAATGGCTATTTTAACACTGTCGCTCATGTCAGCACCCATGCCCGAAATACCATTTGGGAATATTTCTTTTATTTTCGACATGCAGCAATCGGCATAGTCGTTTTTTTCCTGTTCATTGGTAGTGATGCGCTGCGACTGCGTATAGAAAATATCACGCATTTGCTGTTCTAATTCCGGGGTCCAGGTTTGCCTCGCTATCTGCCTTTGACGGCAACGGTTACAAGTGGTAATAAATAGTATCAAACTAATAAATCCAAATATTAGCTGCCGGTAGGTTTTATGCATGATAATGTGCTGTTGTCTTTTGTTTCAATGCAATTGAAAACTCAAACAAGGTAGGGAATTATTTGACAGGAAATTTAACTAGCTTGTGGCGGATTCGTGATCGGATTTAAAACTTCGCAATAAAATTTTTTAAAACTTAAAATCAATACAAAGATGAAGAGTGAATTTTATAAGCTAATTTTCGTTATTTTATTGTTTTTGTTTAGTTGTAATTACGATACGAAAAATACTGATGATTATAAACTCATAAAAAGTCCTGAACAACGTTTCATAGCCATTTTTCAAAAAGATAGCGCTTTTTTAAAATTTAAAACTATGCCGAACGGCGAAATTCATGGCTGGTTAGTTATAAAATATGCCGAACCTGAACCAAATGCTTCGGAAAAAGAATTTTATCACGGCAAAATTATAGGGAAGTTCACAAAGGATACTTTATTTGCTGACTATATATTTGCCGATCGGGCCGAAAAAATAATCTACACGAACCCAATTGTGTTATTAAGAAAAGGCAATAAATTAGTTCTTGGATTTGGGGCCATCGAAACGTACCTGGGCAGATCCTGGTTAATAAACCACCAGGCAATCAATTTTACCAGGGGCAGATTTCAATTTGTACCGGTTGCACGTAATAACTAATTGCCTGGCGCTTATTATTAATAGAGTGGGCCGTTACATCCGCCCGTCCAAAGGGTGTAGCCTGGACGAGATTCCAACAGCTATCGGATCGATAAAATTGAACTGGCTAAAATAAAAGAATTAGTCAGTTGAGACCGTAGCAGTTTTGTATATTTGTATTTAGGAATGGTTTCAGGAAGGGGAATTTAAATTTATTACCATGTATTCAGAAGCAAAAAAACTACATATCATAGAAGAAGTACTCAAAATAAACAATGACGCTACTTTATCAGCATTGGAGAATTTTGTGAAAAAATCACGAAAAACTGCAGCCGTAAAAGATGAAACTAGTTTTAGTGAATTTTCAGGCATTTGGTCTAAGGAGGAAGCTGACGAAATGGAGAGGATAATAGAAGAATCATGTGAAACTATCCATCCCGATGACTGGAAATAGCATTTTATTAGACACTAATGTTGTTATTGAATTGTTTAAAGGAAACTCTTCTATTACAGCATCTCTTGAAACTCAACAATCCGTTAATATACCATTTGCTGTTTTAGGAGAGCTTTATCTTGGGGCATACCGGTCTTCAAATCCCAAAAAGCATATAAAGCAGGTAAATGATTTTTTAAGGAAATGCGACGTTCTTGTTGCAGATGATGAAACCGCAAACAATTATGCTTTAATCAAATCGGCGTTACTTAATAAAGGAAAACCAATCCCGGAAAATGATATTTGGATAGCTGCGGTTGCTCAACAGTTTGAAATGGTACTTATAACAAGAGATAAGCATTTTAATGAAATTGATGGGATAAGCATAAAATATTGGTAAATTAATATCCCACACGTTCAAAGTTTCGCTTGGACGGGATAGGCGGCGCGTTTAAATTGTTTTGTGTCTAAGTGACACATCTGTAAAGTTGGGTGGCCCCGCCTATTTTATTAATTGGTTAAAATCAACATTGTTTCTAACTACAATAAGCTCGCCTAATAATTCACTCCCATCTTTGTCAAAGTAAAAAGTTTTGGAAGAATTATTTTTCCTATGCTGAATATACAAACTGATCAAATCTTCATCATCTGGCTTGTTTGAAATTCGTTTTTCAAATTCTGCCCATCCCTACATTTTTCATTTCAATTAGAATACTACTTACCCACCCGTTGCATCAAATGTGCCGGGTAGCGCGCTCCCTCTATCTGTATTTCGGCGGCCGCGTCCTCAATGCTCTTTAAATCATCCGCCGTAAGCAGCACATCAACGGCGCCGATATTTTCCTGCAGGCGGTGTAATTTTGTAGTACCCGGAATAGGAACTATCCAGGGCTTTTGGGCCAGCAGCCAGGCCAATGCTATTTGCGCGGGCGTTGCATTTTTTTGTTTTGCGATGCTGTGCATCAGGTCTACCATAACCTGGTTGGCTTTGCGGGCTTCAGGCGAAAAACGGGGAACAATATTGCGGAAGTCTGTTTTGTCAAATTCCGTATTTTCATTGATTGCGCCGGTGAGGAAACCTTTGCCTAAGGGACTGAAGGGGACAAAGCCAATACCCAATTCTTCAAGCGTTGGCATGATCTCTTGCTCCGGCTCCCGCCACCACAACGAATATTCACTCTGAAGCGCAGCTACCGGCTGAACAGCATGCGCTTTGCGAATGGATTCTACGCCTGCTTCAGACAGGCCGAAATGTTTCACTTTGCCTTCTTTTATCAGTTCTTTTACTGTTCCGGCCACATCCTCGATAGGCACATTGGTATCAACACGGTGCTGGTAGAAAAGGTCGATACGATCTGTCCTCAATCGTTTCAGCGCTGCATCAGCTACTTCTTTAATGCGTTCGGGGCGGCTGTCGAGACCTGTTTTAGAGTCACCGTTCTTAAAACCGAACTTGGTTGCGATAACAACCTTATCGCGAAACGGTTCAAGCGCTTCGCCCAGCAACTCTTCATTCTCGAAAGGGCCATATGCTTCGGCGGTGTCAAAAAAAGTGACGCCAAGCTCAAATGCCCCCCTTATAAGTTTTATTGCATCCTTCGTATCTGCGGCCGGGCCATAGCCAAAGCTTAATCCCATGCAGCCCAGCCCCATTGCAGAGACTTCCAGGCCGCCTTTTCCTAATGTTCTTTTTTCCATTATCTGTGCTTGTTATTTATCAAAGGTATTATATTCTTCGTCTGTTACCTGTTCCAGCCAATCCACCGGCGAGCCGTTCAATTTTTCCTGTATGGCGATGTGGCTCATCGCCGTAGTGGCTGTGGCGCCGTGCCAGTGTTTTTCACCCGGTTCGAAAAACACAACATCCCCCGGGTGAATTTCTTCTATTTTTCCGCCCTTGCGCTGCACCCACCCGCTGCCCGCGGTAACAATTAGCGTTTGACCCAGCGGGTGTGTATGCCAGGCTGTACGCGCCCCAGGCTCGAATGTAACCAGCGCCATGGCCACACGCGCAGGTTCCGGCGGGGTAAACAACGGATCGATACGTACCGTTCCGGTAAAATATTCGGCGGGGCCTTTGCCCGAAGGCTGTGACCCGCTGCGTTTAATTTCCATAATTGTTCTGTTTTATATTGCCCGGCATCATTCGCCGGCTAAATGTTTAGCCAAAGGTACGCCGGCGCGCCGGCCGGCGTTAATGATAATCAAACAAAAAGATAAGAAATTCAAACAGCCGCTAACCTTTGTGCTTTCGGGTTAGTGCCGGTGGCTTTTTTAAAGTAATTATTAAAGTAGGTGGGGTATTCAAAACCGAGGGCGTAGCCAATTTCTGCGATGCTCCAGTCGGTATGGTGTAACAGGGCTTTTGCTTCACCGATCATCCTTTCGGCTATATGCGAAGAGGTGGGCTTACCAGTAACTTCCTTAACGGCACGGTTTAAATGGTTAACATGTACCGAAAGTTGTGTGGCAAAATCCTGGGCTGTTCGTAATTGCAATGGCCGGTCTGTACTTTCGATGGGAAATTGCCTCTCCAAAAGGGCAAGAAATAAAGAAGTAATACGGCGGGACGCATTTTGCTGCTTGAGGAATGTTTCCGCGGGCTGCATTTTCAAGGCCTCATGAATGATCAGGTTGATATAATTGCGTACCAGGTCATTTTTGAAGAGATAATCACTGCTCTCTTCTGTTATCATCCTTTGAAAAATGGCAGTTATAAAGGCTTTTTGTTCGTCGTTCAATGAAAAAACGGGGGCGCTTCCAATTTTAAATAAAGGCGATTCCTGGAAACTTTCCGAGCGGTCGTGCGCTTTTAAAAATTCTTCGGTAAAAAGGCAGGCATAGCCATGTTGTTTTGGTTCGATCAGCTCGGAAGAATAGGGGATATGCGGGTTGCCGAAAAACAAAAAGGTGCCATTCATTTCTATGCTTTTATCGGCATGGTGTATCAGGCTATGGCCGTTAACCAGGCAAATCTTATAAAAATCCCTTCGGCTGTACGTTGGGACCGGGTTAACGCCGGTTTCAATTTCATATACCTTAAAACCCTTAAGCTTTAATTCTTTGGTATCGAAATCGTAAATACGGGAGATATACTGACCGGCCATAGAACAAAGTTATGAAAATCAAATAATATTACTATGCCCGGTGCGCCATCTTTCCCACACCGCATTTATTGCATTATTAAACGAGATTATCAACCCAAAAAAGCCTCAAATCTTTTGACTTGAGGCTTTGGACTTAATGTCGTCCTACGGGGTTCAATTTGAACCTGGCTTCCCTAAGCCAGCAGTTTGGCTAAATAGTTATAGCTATTGGCCACATTTTGCAATGGCTGCGGGGCCCCGTCCTGCTCCACAAAAAAATATTTCATGCCCGACTCTTTTGCATTATCAAAAATGCGTTTAAAGTCTATTATCCCTGCGCCAACTTCCTCCGGTTCTTTGGTGGTTTTGTTCAGGTCCTTTGCATGCCACAGCGGGAAACGGCCCGGGTGCGTTTTGAACAGGGCTACGGGATCCTGGTTGGCTTTTGTCGCCCAGGCAAGGTCTAATTCCATTTTCACCAGGTCTTTGTCGGTATTGTCAAGTATATAATCAAACGGCCGGTGCCCTTCCACGTTATCAAATTCTGTAGTATGGTTATGGTAGGCAAACTGAACGCCAACTTTTTTACAGGCTTCCCCGGCTTTGCTAAACACATCCACAGCTGATTTAATTTCATCTAAGGTGTCAACAGGTATAAAGGAGCATACCAAATAGCTAAGGCCGCCTTCAGCCGCATCATCAGCCAGTTCCTGGTAATTATCTTTAAGGTTAAGCTGCTTCGGCATTTTCTTAAAGCCTTCTGCCATCTTTTGTATTTTCGCCGAATCCTGTGCAGTTTTTGCCATTTTCATGATCTGTTCAATAGTGATCTGCGCGCCCCCAACATGAGCCGAGCGCCACGTCATACCTGCATCTTTTACCATAGCGGCAAATTCCTTCGGTTTAAATCCATAAAAGGCGCCTTTTGCCGAGCCTGCGCTTTCAACTTGTTTATAACCAATTGCGGCTACCTTTTGCAAAGTGCCTTTCGGGTCGGTTGTCATCAGATCTCCAAGCGTGTACAATTGCAGCCCAAAGGGGGGAACGGCTTTTTTAACGGGTAAAATGCCGGCCGCCGCGTAACGGGCAAGCAGTAAGCTTGCTGCTGCAAGGCCTCCCGATTGTATAAATTTTCTTCTTTCCATAATAAGTTTTTTTGATTCGATAAAATTAGTTTAATACTTTCTATTTTTTTTAGATTTCACATCCAGGGCGGGACTAAAAAAAACGTCGACTAAGGCACCAAAAGCCAATAGATCAAACAGCAAATTGCGCCGCCAATTATTGCAAGTAATATCCCGGTCACCCTTTTTTTCTTCAGGAAAAATAGCATGACCAGGCCGCTGAGGGATACCAGCGTTAAAAATATAGCCGAAACATCGATCAGCCAGCTCCAGCCTTTGCCGCTATCGCGCCCTTTGTGCAGGTCGTTCAGTACAGCAACAACACCGAGCCGAAGCTCGCTAAGCTGAAATTTGCCATCCTTGCGGCTGATAAAAGCATCGGCGCTATAACCGGGCCCTTTAAATGAGACTGAGCACTGGTCGTCCTGGATGAGGAAGTCACTTACATACCCTTTAATGCCATAGTTTTTGCGCAACAACTCCACGATCTCCAGTTTTTTTATTTGCGTAGTATCGCGCGTTTTTACCCACGCTATGGGTACATTTCCGGTATACTTTTTTTCTACCTGCTTGCCATCAAACCACTCCGCGTGGTTCAGGGTTAGCCCGGTTACCGAAAAAAACAGCACTACCACGAAACTAAGCATGGATAGGTAGACATGCAGCCATCGCGAAAGCGCTGCTGTTTGTTTCTTCCAAACGGTATCAGGCTTTTTTTTAGGCCTTTTAACGGCCCTCCGCCACTGGCTGGGGTTATTGGTTTCCATCTGTTTTCTTACGGAAATCGAACGAAGCCGAAGTGATCTCGGTATTACCTGACAGGTCGATATGCTGCGGTTGCTTTACGGCAATATCCTGCGTCATCAGCTGGTATGTGCCGTGCTCCCTTGCAGCTTCTATATAAATAGTATAAGTTCCCTGTTTCACCAGGTTACCCCTGTCGTCCTTTCCGTCCCATTTTAAAGTGTATTTTCCCGGCGACCGGGTAGCGCTTGTGGTTGAGCTGATGTTACCGGCCCCGGTTGAAAATTTATCATAGTAAGTTGCATACCAGGAGCGCATTTCATCGAGGTACCTCGGCTTGCCGTACCAAAGCGCGATCTGCCTTACCGGCTTTTTATCTGCGCCAAGCACCCATACTGCTACATAGGGGCGATGTACCCGCATCCCCTGGATGGTCGCCAGTTCAATGTTGATGGCCAATTCATAGTTGGGGTCCCAAAGCTTGTCTTTGGCTGCCAACGGGGTGCTGTTAAGGACGGGCTTTTTCAACGGAAGTTCGGCCTTTTTCCAGCCTGCGCTTTCAAATTGTTTCCCGTCAGCAGTGATCAGCATGTATTCCGCGCCGGGGATAGTGGCAACCAGTTTCCTGCCTTCTCCCGGACTCAAAACACTTAGCGCCGTTGCCAGTGCCCCCGCGTCGGTCGCGTTGTCGGCAATAACGGTCGAGCTAATCACATTGCCTGCCGGCATGCCCGTGCGCGGGTCAACAATATGGGAGTACCATTTGCCATTTATCATTTCGCCGCGGCGGTAGTTGCCGCTGGTCGCGATCGTTTTGTTATTGATCTGAACCTCAGCTACGGGCGGATCATTTTCAGCATCGGCCTTGGGATCGCTCACCTGCACCTGCTCGGTGTGTTCTCCGCGAACGAGGATATCGCCGCCGATATTCACCACAACACCGTGTACGCCCGCGGTAGCCATAGCCGCATCGGCTGCCTTATTCATAATATAGCTTTTGGTAAATGAATTGAGGATCAAAGGCGCGTCACTGGTACGCTGCGCGGTATGGTTCTGCGCGTTTAAAACATAATGCTGCTGCTTTACCAAATTTACCGCATCGGCTAATTCCGCCGGGGTAGGCAGCCGGTTTTGTTTTGCGGCATCGCGCCAAACCTTACTTATCGTTTCGGCCGAGGCATCCAATGCACCATTGCTTTTAACGCGCCACTGCTCAAAAAGCGAAAGCACCTCGTAAAGCTCCGGTGAAACTGCAACGGGCTTTTTGCCGGCCTTCATCCAGCGGCTGAATTCACTGTTCGCATCGTAGCCACTCAATATTTTATTAAGGCGGTCAATTTCATTGAGCGCGGCATCCTCTGCTGCAGTTGCCTGCTGCTCCGAAATTGCATCGGTTTTTATTTCGAGCGAGGTACCCAAAACATTCTCGTAGTTGGAGATGTAGACTTTGCTATTTTTCCCCGGGGGGATTGCTGCGCTGCTTAAGGCTGTTATCAGCAGTATTGCGATCGGTAAGTTTTTAAATATTTTCATATACTATCAATTAAACATAAAACAGGGCAATAACGTTTTGATAAATATTTCATTGCGGTACGATGCCCGATTTTGTCGCCTTAATTTAAAAGACTTTTTCATCATAGTCATTATTTGCGATTCAATACCACGAATAAACCGAAGCGCAGCGGTATATTAAAATGCGATAGACTATGGTAAAGGATTAATCGACCACCGGCCATATTTAAAGGACACAGACAAAATTTTAGTGTTTTCGTCCCATCGTCGGTCAGGAACAATACCCGGTCTATGCCCTCCGGTTGGTGGTCGATTTGTGTCCCAGCTTTAGATAAACATTAGTTGCGTTCACTATATTTGTTTACATCAAAGCGCATTGCACTTGATTCTAAAGTCACCCATTTTTATTAGTAATGATATGAACAAAGCCCAATATCACCAGGTCTTTAAGACCATTAAAGCCATCAAATCCAGCCTGACCAGGTCAGCCGCTGCGGGTTTTTTATTGATAATATTAGTTTATGCTGCGAGCGGGTGCGCGGCGCAATCTACGCCGGCGCGTACCCTGCTGGCGCTGTCAAAAGGCGACCATGTACTGGCCATTATTGACCCCGTTAGCCTAAAGATAATTGCAACGGTGCCCGTTGGCCCCGACCCGCACGAGGTTATCGCCTCGGCCGACGGGAAGACCGCTTACGTAACCATTTATGGTGGCGGCAGCCTGCATGAATTAAACGTGATCGACCTTGTAGCGCAAAAAGCGCTGCCTACGCTTGATACGAGGCCGTTAATGGGGCCGCACGGCATTACCTTTGTTGACGGCAAGGTGTGGTTCACGGCAGAAGGTTCAAAAACCGTTGGGCGTTATGACCCGGCAAGCGGCAAATTCGACTGGGTGATGGGAACCGGGCAGGATAGGACGCACATGCTCTTCGTAACCAACGATGGCAAAAAGGTATATACCACAAACGTATCGTCAGGAACGGTCAGCATTTTGGTGGACAGCCTTATAAAGCCTAACCAGGGCCCGAATGGCTTTGCGCCGCCGCCGCATTGGGATTGGATACAAACTGTTATTCCGGTGTCCAAAGGCTCCGAAGGTTTTGATGTATCACCCGACGGCAGGGAATTATGGACTGCTGCTGCCGACGACGGCACCATTGCCGTTATTGATATCGCAGCCAAAAAGTTAGTCAGCACCATTGATGCAAAAGCAATGGGCGCCAACCGCCTTAAGTTTACACCCGATGGCAAACGTGTACTGGTTACCAGCCTGCGAACCGGGGACCTGTTTATTTATGACGCGGCGACCCACAAGGAAATAAAAAGATTGAATACAGGCCACGGCGCGGCGGGCATACTGGTGGATGACGACGGTTCGCGCGCATTTATTGGCTGCACGGCCGATAATTATGTTGCGGTTGTGGACTTGAAGACGTTAACCGTTACCGGGCACATTGACGTGCGCGGGGCCGATGGATTGGCCTGGGCGGTGCGGCCGTAACCGCCGTATCAGTAAATATTATAAGTTTCCGCGATTGAAAAATAGTGCAAGAGGTGGATTTTAAAGCGCGGCCTGCGCGATTCATATATGAGTTGGGACAAGATTAAACGACTTTTAGCTCATATTAATGGTTTTTTGTCGATTCCTTTCGATGATTTTTTATGGTATCTGCTTTTAGCTGTGTCATTTTTGATGATTGGATTAATCGGATTTTTTCTTTCTGTTTCAATGTTTCGCGATTTTGTAAGTCATAGGTAAACTTTGCATATACAGCCGTCATACCTATAAAAATCATCGTTATTATTGCCAACCAAATTTGTAGCCTATTATTTATTTTAGCACTTAGTCTATCGCGTTCTTTATTTAGAAATAAAAATCCTTCCGGTGTAATTGATGCCCATACAGAAAAGTCTTTTAATGTTGGGATTGAATCAGCCAGTAAATTACCTCTACTTAAGTTAAGTGCTATTGATGAACTATATTTTACGTGTCCCACTTGAGCCATGTTATAAATAAAAAGAACCATAACTTCAATTCTTTTTTCTAAGTCTTCCATGTTATAAAAGTTATTTCGTTTGAAATAATCAAATAACAATCCTTCTACGTGTTGCTTTTTAGTAAAAGCATCTATCGAAAGGAATTCAAGAATTTTAAAATAAAGTTCAGATTCTGTTTTAATCATAAAAAAGCCACTTATTAGGTGGCTTAAATCTATGGAATTTATTTATCCTTTCCCTTTCCAGGATTTTCTTTCGGTTTACCCAAAAAAGAGGCGGCAATAACCTGTTCAAAAGTACCTTTGATTGCAAGGGTGCTTTTTTCGTATTTATCAGGTCGTTTTTTTGGTTCTTTCTTCTTTGCCATTATTTAGCGATTAAGTTATTATGCTTACTTTTATCAAAACACCTAAATTTTATGAACGAACCTGAATTAACAAAATGGAAGAATCAATACCGGGAAGACGCGTATTATTATCGAGGGAAATTAATTGACACATTTAACTCTATAGAAAAAAACATAGAAGACTACCTTGTCATACACTTTGAGGTTGTTCCTCATAAAAGGTATGATTTTCAAATGATTGTATTAGATAGATTAAACTTTCAGTCAAAAAAAGAATGTTTTGCAACTGTAGTGAATAATAAAGCATTGAAAAATGGTTTTATTAAAACAAATAACAATTCATATCCACATAGCAACTTATTTAAAGATATACAGGAGGCGCAAGACGAAAGAAATTGCTTTGCTCATTACTATTTGGTAGTCCCATTAGAACATAATGAAACAATAATAACGCTTGCGGAATTTAGGGATAGTTTAAAATTTCACGAGTATTCTATGGATGAGTATCAAAACCTTATATATAAAATGTCAGATTGCATAATCGCCATTAATAAATTGAAAACCACAATCACCTGAACGGTTGCAATTCTAATTATCGCGACTTAGAATTGCCCCCTTTTTGTTCCGGCGTACTATAAATATACGAAATTTAGATCAATCTAAAAAATAATTTGGTGTATTTAAAAATAAAATTATATGGGATATTTTGGTTTTAATTGAATAAGTATAGTGTAACTTTATCACAATGAAAAAAAATATATTGATTGCCTTTGTGGTGTTTTTATCAGCTTGCACATTTACAAAACAGCAAAAGGCTGAAAGTATAGTAAAAAAATATCTGGATACTACCTTAAACGATCCACATAGCTATGAATCAGTTAGCTTTGACAAACTTGTTACCGTACATAAAATAGATACGACTTTAGATGATGATACAGTCATGATGTATAAAAGGGAGTATTATGCTTTAGAAAAAAAGGCGAATTATATTGCAAAAAAATACAAAAGGAAGGACGGTTACGATCCTGATTTTTCTATTAATCATCCGGAATATGATAGTATCACAACAAAAAGTTCCCCCATATTGGAAAAATTTAGTAACAGAGAACGTGATATATCAGAAAAAAAACAAACTACTCCTATTTCCTATCATATAAGCCATACATATAGGGCTAAGAATGGGTTTGGAGCACTGTTATTATATACAACTACTTTTGAAATTGACAGTTTGTTATCTAAGGTAACTTACACAAGTGAAAAAACTAATTAACTTTTGTCCCAACTCATATATAGTTACCATCTTGAGAGGGGTGGAGTGGTGTGTTGACGAACATACCTGCTAACACACCCCCGCCACCTCACATTCCAGCGCGCCCCCTCTCAAGAGGGGAGTCGTTTAACGCACATATTTTCAATTAGTTACCTACTTGTTGTTTAAGATTATCAATCGCTAAAAAAATAATTTTAATTTTTTTGAAAATAAATTTGCGTAACTCAAAAGTTACTTATACATTTGGGTAACTTAAAAGTTACTTATTATGGCAGCAAGCATTAAACACCAATTATTTTTCCAGCATCCGCCCGAGGCGGTTTGGGAATACCTCACCAACGCTGAGTTGATGGAACTCTGGCTCATGAAAAGCGATTTTCAGCCGGTTAAGGGGCACGAATTTACATTCCGGAGTAAGCCGGTAGCAGCTTTCGATTGGGACGGCATCATCTATTGCAAGGTATTGGAGATCGAGCCCTTCAAAAACCTTTCTTATTCATGGAACCTGGGGCCCGGAGACGGCACTACCAACGTCGAGTCGGTAGTAAGGTGGGAATTACAGCCAAAGGATAATGGCACGGAGCTTTTACTGGATCATGGCGATTTTGCGGTATTGAAACACATCGGAATTTTCGAAGCCATGAACGCAGGCTGGCTTCAAAATATGCATAAGATACTCGATCGCTTAAACGAAACCAATCATGGCACAACCAACGCTTGACGCATTCCAGGTAATTGCCGACCCGAGCAGGCGGCATATGCTGATGCTGCTGTCGAAGGACAGTTTAACCATCAACAGCCTGGCCGATAATTTCGACATGAGCCGCCCCGCGGTTTCGAAACACATTAAAGTATTGTATTCCGCGGGATTTATAGCTATTCAGGACATCGGCCGCGAACGGCATTGCACATTGAAGCAGGACGGGTTTAACGCCCTGCACGAGTGGCTCAATTACTTCGACCAGTTCTGGACATCGAAACTGAAGAATCTGGAAAATTTGTTGAATAACAAATTACCGAACTAAGAAATTTATCAAAACACATTTAAAAAATTAATAAAATGAACCAGCAAAATTATCAAAGCAGCATAGCTGCAGACTTTACGCCCGCTGAGGCGTTCGAAGCCATCAACCAGGTCCGTGAATGGTGGGCAAAAAACATTGAAGGCAGCACCGAAAAATTAAATGATGTTTTTACCGTCCGCTTCAGCAGCGGAACCTTTGTAACTTTTGAAATTACCGAAAGTATACCCGGTAAAAAAATCGCATGGCTGGTAACAGACTGCTACCTGCCCTGGCTGAAGGACAAAACCGAGTGGACCGGAACCAGCGTGGTGTTTGAAATTTCCGCTGTGGGCGATGAGACACAGGTCACCATGACGCACATCGGCCTTGTACCGGAGATAGAATGTTATAATGGCTGCGAAGCAGGCTGGAACCAATATTTCAAAGGAAGTTTACTTCAGTTGTTAACAGAACATGCCGGCGTTCCCCAATAAAAAGGCTCGATAATTTTTTCCATAGTGTCCCCTGTGAATTCTTAGTGTACTTAGTGGTGAAGTTTTTTACCACTAAGGGCACCGAGAATTCACAAAGGACGCAAAGAACTGGTTAAAGCAGATGATTTAACTGCTTATCAAATTCAATTTTTCAATCAGTTAAGTGCGCGGACCTGATCTTGCTTTGTTTCAAGTCTTTTACGAACGCGTCAATTTGTGCTTTTTGCATTCCGGGCATGCAAATAATATGGGCCCAGTTGTGTTCGGAGGCTAACTGCCATTTTTTAACGAGGGCAACTTCGGGCTTTGGAATATTAATGGTAAGCGTATTCGGATTTCGCCAGGTCAATGGCTCAATACGTTTTAGGGCGGTCGTTGCGTATTCGGCTACATCCAGGCATGCCCGGGTCTTTTTCATTAAGCCTTCGACCCCTAATTTTCTGATCATATACCAAAGGAATAGGGGCGTATGCCCGTTGCGCGAGCCGGAAATGGTTGTATCCAATGAACCAATATAATCTATTGACCTTGCGATGCGGTCGCGGTGGCTCTTTTTTGCAATGACCAGTCCGCAGGGAATAGGGGACCCCAAAAACTTGTGCCCGCTGATGGCGATACTGTCGGCCCCGTCAGCAAAATCAAAAGCCGGCCGCGGTTCAATAAAAGCGGCATAACTGCCGGATAAGGCGCCGTCTGCATGAATATAATGGTGCTGAATGGCCAGGCCTTTAAATATGGCTTTCATTTTCGCTACATCATCCCGCGCTTCCGTCATGGTCGTGCCGATATTGGCCATGATGATAACGGGCACCTGGCGGTTTATGCTGATCGTTTTCTCCAGGTCGGCATAATCGATCTCACCACTGTCCTGCGACCTGATGGCGATATTCGGCATATTCAGCAGGTGCAGATTTTTCTGCACGCTATAATGGGTAGCCTCGGAATAGTAAACTATTGCCTTGGGATACAGTTCCCTTGCCAGGTACAGGCCGTACAGGTTTCCTTCCGATCCGCCGTTGGTGACGTATCCCCACCAATTATCTTCCTCGGCCCTGAACAATTTCGAAAAGAATGCCACAACTTCTTTTTCCAGCTCCCTCGATCCCACGGTGTAGGTCGAGGGAATAAAGGGATCGCCCACATTATTCAATGGGTACTGCAAAAAAGGCAGCAATTCGCTATAATCAAAACCTCTCGATACCGGGTAACCCATCGTCATTGCCGATGTTAGCCTGATCTTCTCCAGCATATCGTTTAATATTTCGCTGGTACTATCTGCAATTAATTCCTTTTCCATAGTTAACAAATGAAATGGTCAAAGCAACTACTTTGTAAGATCACAAATTGAGCTTTTGCTGATAAAAGTAAGATTCCCTTACCGGGGAATTCATGTGCCCCATCATTAATATAAATGATTTTCATCACCTGTTTGCGCGGTGCCTGCGGGCGCCTCAACAATAATTTTGCATAGTAAAACTGAATGCAACACAAGAGCATTAATATGTTTACGGTCACTGTTTTTTTTGACCGCTATCATTTAATGTTCGGGCGCCGGGCCATAACTTAGATAATTCAATGCTACTAAGCTTTACATAATTGGAGATTGATTTAATAACATGACCCAGGTAGTTTTTCTGCTGATTATAAAAAGCTATTTGACTAAAATAAGAAAGGAGTTATAATGTGATTTTATTTTTTAGAGAAATGAATTGGTTTAATGTCGGAAATTGGCATGAATTGGGTTTGGGCAAACGGATTCCCGATAGCTGCATTCTTGAAAAACTGTCATCGCCATCAAAATCTGCTATTAAAACAACGCATTACCTGGCCGTGGGCAGCATGTCAATTGTTTTTATTATCGATATCTTCACGCCTATCGAATTTGTTGCGGGCATATTGTACCTGTGCTGCATACTGATTGTGTTTAAGCAAAACACACGGACGATCATTGGTTTTAGCGTGGCTGCTTGTTTACTGATCGCTATCGATATGGTTTTTTTTGACCTCAGGCATCAGCCTAGTATATCCAATTTCGTCAACCATGGTGTATCCGTAATTGCCATTTTAATTACTGCGTACATGGCCGTACAACACCGGAAAATAAGCGACGCCGGGGAATATAAGCGGCAGCAATATATAAATGCCCTGGAACATATGTTGGTAATGACGTCGCACCAGGTTAGAAGACCGGTGGCAAACATACTTGGGATTCTTGAAATTATAAGCAACGACAGCTTTGGTTTATCTAAAACTGAGATAAAAGACGGTTTTGGTAATCTCCGTTTTTCAGCGAACCAGCTGGATTGCTATATTAAAGAATTAAGCGCTTTTATTGAACAAAGTCAAGAAAAAAATCTTGCGGCAGACCATGGTCTTTAAAACTAATCCCGCCAAAACCTCTCCCGCCAATCCTTTTGCTCTGCGGGGCTTAAAAACGTCCACGCCAATATACGGCTTACTTTTTGGCCGTGGGTCATGCTAATGGTTTTAACGTCAAGGGCGTTGACTGCTTTCAGCGCTTTATAGATCACCGGGAGGGTATCTTTTTTGGAAACCAGTGTGGAGAACCACAGGCATTGCTGCGCTACCAGGGCGCTTTGCTCCACCATGCGGCGGATAAAGCCGGCTTCGCCGCCATAGCACCAGAGCTCCGTTTTTTGTCCGCCGAAATTTAAGGCTGCGGTTTGTTTGGCAATCCCTAACTTTTTCCATTTGGCGGCAGCGGATGCCTGTGCCTCCTGTAAGGATGCGTGGAACGGAGGATTGCAGATGGTAATATCGAAACCCTCGCCCCGTTTAATAATGCCTTTAAAAATATTAGCCTTATTGGTTTGCAGGCGGAATATGATCTTATCCTGGAAAGCCTTGTTCAGCGAAACAATATTTTTTGCCGACCGGATAGCCGCCGGGTCAATATCGGTGCCTACAAACCGCCAGCCGTAAACACTGCTGCCAATTAAAGGGTAAACACAATTTGCCCCCACGCCAATATCCAGCACATTTATTTTGCTGCCGCGCGGGATGGCGCCGCCGTTGGTTTCGCCCAGCAGGTCCGCCGCATAGTGGATGTAATCGGCGCGGCCGGGGATGGGCGGGCAGAGGTATCCTTCGGGGATATCCCATTCATCCACACCGTAAAAATATTTTAGCAGTGCTTTATTTAAGGCTTTAACCGCATCAGGGTTGCTAAAGTCAATCGATTCATCATCATATTGGTTCCGCGACACAAACGCTTTCAGGCCGGCGCTGCTTTTGCAGAGCTGCTTAAAATCATACCCCGCCCGGTGGCTGTTCCTCGGGTGCAGGTTTTCTTTTTCGGCAGGTTTTTGTTTTGAGTCTGAGGGCATGTTGATGGGGATGATTTTTGCGAAGGTCGGTATTCTTAGCCACAAAAAAGCGTTTGAGCTTTTGGCTTCCCATTGATCTGCTTGCGTAGTTTTGGCTAAAGCCCCTTTATTAATTGCTCCTTATCCGTCGGCTGAAGCCGACGGCAATGAATGTAACATGCCTTTTCGCTTCATTGCCGTCCGCTTTAGCGGACGGTGATTGAATAAAAGGCGAATGGCTTTAGCCAAACTATCGTAAAGCTAATTTGTCTACAAAGAAGTAACAATATTCACCGTATAATCTTCTACTTCTCCATAAGTATAAACAGCGCAGGGGTCGGTTTGCTGTGCCCCCTCTTGCATTTGGATCCGCATACGTGTAGCCCCGTTTTTGGCGGTAGCCGGTATGGTGAAAGATTTATTTATCCTGATAGCGGCGTGGCCTTTTGCTACTATTTCATTGGGTTCAAATATGCCATCCTGGTTATAGTCGATATAAACTGTCCAGTATTCGAAATAAGCGGCGCCCTGGACGAAACCGGGAGTTAACCCGATAGTATAGCCATCTGCTTTTACCAGGGTGGCGCTCATACCGGTAAAGTTTCCATAACCGCCATTATTACCGCTTGCATTATTGATAGTTTCCATGGATACTTTTCCGATGTAGCCGCGGGTAGTATTGGTCCCTTTTGAAACACAATAATTGTTCACAGCCTCGTTTTTCAGGGCCTTTGCGGTGAAAGATGGCCGGGCCGCTGGCGCCGTTTCAGCAGGTTGTTGAGGCGCGGGCGTCATGTCAGTCTTTGTGCAGGCAGCAAGCACTATCATGCTTGCAAATGCCAATTGAATTACTTTTTTCATATTGTAAAGTTTTTTTAATTATCAAATCAGCAGGCAGCGCCATTAAGGATATATACCTGTATTTTATTCGTGGAAATTGATGGGAATGCAAATTTAGGAATAGCAATTGTGTGATGATATGCTAATCCTGTCAAAATCAGGGCAGTGATGAATGGCTTTCCACGTAACAATACTATTACCATTTGATTTGCAAGCAATTGCCCCGAATCACTACATTTGATAAAACCTTTTACTTATGAGCCAGATAAAAAAAGAAGACATCAAGCAGGAAGTATTCGACCTGTATGATGATTACGCGCACAACCGGCTTGACAGGCGCGACTTTGTGCAAAAGCTGTCGGCCTACGCGGTTGGCGCTATGACCGTGCCCGCGCTATTGAGTTTCCTGATGCCTGATTATAAAAGCACCGCGCTGGTAAAGCCGGACGATCCGCGTTTAAAATCGGAATACATTACTTATTCCTCGCCAAAAGGCGGCGGGAATATCAAGGCGCTGCTGTCAAAACCTGTTGATGCCAAAGGGAAGCTTGGCGGCATTGTAGTGGTGCACGAAAACCGGGGCCTGAACCCTTACATTGAAGATGTGGCCCGCCGCGCCGCCCTGGCAGGCTTTGTTACCATTGCCCCCGATGCCCTTACACCCCTCGGCGGCTACCCCGGCAATGATGATGCCGGCCGCGACATGCAAAGCAAACGCGACAAAGGCGAAATGGAGCAGGATTTTATCGACGCCTACTATTACCTTAAAAATAACGCCGACTGTAACGGCAAAATAGGTGTTGTGGGTTTCTGCTATGGCGGAGGCATTGCCAATATGATGGCCGTACGCGTACCCACACTTTCGGCGGCTGTACCTTTTTACGGCGCCCAGCCGGATGCTGCGGATGTGCCGAAAATTAATGCGCCCTTACTGCTGCATTATGCCGGGCTGGATACCCGCATCACCGGCGGCTGGCCGGCCTACGAAGCTGCACTAAAAGCCAATGGCAAAAAATACCAGGCCTTTATTTACGATAACGTTAACCACGGCTTCCATAACAATACCACGCCCCGCTATGACAAAGCCGCCGCCGACCTTGCCTGGCAACGCACCATTGATTTTTTTAAGCAGTATTTGACATAGGGGCAAGACTATTTGGCTAACCTGAGCGGAGCATGCGGCCTACCTTATCAGCGGAGCCGGAGTCGCCTTTGCCTTTTTGGCTGTCACATCGCGCTTGAAGGGAGATTATTCGCTTTTATTAAATTTGGGGCGGCGGCGGCGGGTATTTAAATTGCTATGACGTCTGTATTTTCGCGACTTCCTGCAGGCCAAGTTCTTCAATGGAGATTTCACGCATTTCCACTTTTCTTATTTTGCCGGTGATCGTCATCGGAAAACCATCTACGAATTTCCAGTACTTTGGAACTTTATAATGTGCTATTTGTTTGCTGCAGAAATCGACCAGGTCACTTTCCGACAAACCGTGGCCTGATTTTCTTTTTACCCATGCCATTACTTCTTCGCCATATTTTTCGCTCGGCACACCGATCACCTGCACATCGGCAATGGCCTCATGGGTATAGAGAAATTCTTCAATCTCCCTGGGGTAAATATTTTCCCCGCCCCGTAAAATCATATCTTTTATCCGGCCTACAATATTCACGTAACCATCCTCATCCATTGTGGCGAGATCACCGGTATGCATCCACCGTGCCTGGTCAATAGCTTCAGCAGTCGCTTTCGCATTGTTCCAGTAGCCAAGCATCACCGCGTAACCGCGCGTGCACAGTTCGCCCGGTTCGTTGCGTCCCTGCAGGCCACCCGTTTCAGGATTTATGATCTTTATCTCAAGGTGGTCCTGCACAGTCCCTACGGTGCCAACCTGTTTTTCAAACGGGGTGCCTGCAGATGTTTGTGTAGATACAGGCGACGTTTCTGTCATTCCATAGCATATCTGTACATCTTTCATGTGCATGAGCGATTGCACTTTTTTCATAACTTCAACCGGGCAGGGGGAACCTGCCATAACCCCTGTTCTTAACGACGACAAATTGAACCGGCCAAATTCAGGCAATTGCAGTTCCGCGATGAACATGGTTGGCACTCCATATAGCGAAGTGCACCCTTCGCGTTCCACGGCTTCCAGCGCTTTAACCGGCTCAAAGCTTTCCGAAGGTATCACCATGCAGGCGCCATGCGATGTGCAGGCCAAATTACCTATCACCATGCCAAAACAGTGATAGAATGGAACGGGAATGCAAACTTTGTCTTCTTCACTGTAGCCAAGCCTTTTGGCAATAAAATAACCATTATTCAAAAGGTTATAATGCGAAAGCGTAACACCTTTCGGGAACCCTGTCGTTCCCGACGTGTACTGGATATTCACAGGGTCATCAAACTGAATGCTGTTTTCAACTAATGCCAGTTGTTCATCACTTATATCACCTGCTTTTGCCAGAAAATCATCCCAGTCCTGTTCCATGAAAATTACTTCGCGCAGGTTTTCACATAAGCTCTTCGCCTCATCTATCATTGCTTTATAATCGTTAGCCTTAAACGATAATGCCGAAACAAGCACGCTCACGCCCGACTGGCCCAACACATATGCCAGCTCCGATGTCCGGTAAGCGGGATTTATATTTACCAATATCGCTCCGGCTCTCGCGCTGGCATATTGCATAAGCACCCATTCATAACGGTTGGGAGACCAGATACCCACACGGTCTCCAGCCTGCACATGCAGGGCAAGCAATGCTTTCGCAGCTATGGTTACCTGCTGCCAGAATTCGCTGTAAGTAAAACGGCGACTTTGTGCTACACTGATCAATGCCGCCCGGTCTGGAAATTTATTGCAGGTACGCTGTAAGTTCCGGCCAATTGTTTCACCGAGCAGCCGATGCCGGCTTAAACCAAAGGAATACGATTTTTGCTCCATCTGTATATTGCGCCGTAACCGGCTGGTTATAAACTTTTCAATACTTATTTAGGAATTAATCAAATTTTTTAATCAAATGTAATAATCCTAACATGATATTGATTTATTACATTTGATTAAAAGCCGCCGCCGACCGTGCCTGGTAACGGACGATTGATTTTTTTAAGGAGAATTTCACGTAATGCTGTTAGTTTTATGAAAAACCTGTCTGATATAGGCCGCATTTTCTATGGTATCGCCATGGCCGGGATGGCGTTCCAGACCATTTATGATAAGGATTTTCCTTATATGCTCATACCGCCAAATCATTCCGGGATACCTGGTTTTACCGGGCTTACTTTTATTTTTGGGATCCTGCTGATTTTGGCCGGGGCATGCATCGTTTTTAGGAAAATACCCCGGCAAGTTTCCCTCCTGTTAGGGACTGTGCTGCTATTAATATTTTGCTGCTACTTTGTCCCATATGAATTTATGGCTACCCCGAATTATATGCATTTTGGGGAATGGGAAAACGCCATGAAAGAACTGTCATTAGCCAGCGGCGCGTTTGTTATTGCCGGCTGCTTCCCGGCAAATAATGAAAACCCCGTTTTTAGGTTTTTGAGTAAGCTGATACCTTACGGGATTATTTTCTTTGCCTTAACGATCATCAGCTTTGGCATCGATCATTTTGTATATGGAAAAGAGGCAGCAGGCTATGTACCGTCATGGATACCTAACCCTGTATTTTGGATATATTTTGCCGGCGCAGCATTATTGGGTTCGGGCATAGCGATTGTTTTGAAGATCAAAACCGGGTTAATGGCCGCCCTTTTGGGGGCAATGATCCTTGTTTGGTTTATTATTCTGCATATCCCAAAAGTGGTTGCTGCTCCCGTTGCGGATAGGGGAGGTGAGATAACCAGTGCATTTTTGGCGTTGGCTTATGGTGGGATTGCGTTTGTGGTGGCGGGGGTGGGGAAAAGGGTGGGTTGAAAAGAAAAAGAATGATTCGCCGGCAAACGAGCGTTAGTCGCTTTTGCGCTTTTGGCTGGCGCGTCAGGCTTGCAGTTGAAGAAAGATTTAGTTAACACTATGGATAGTTTCCGCCAAAAACATCCTTCCTAATTTCTTCGATTGGGAAATTAGGACCTGGGCAACTTTTTCCAGGGGAAATATCGCTGTGGTTTAATATTAGATTAATCTTATATTGTTTTTTCAATAACAAACAAATTTGCCTGCAAGCATCTATTTGATTCTTAGTAAATTTAGTAAATTGGTTGCCCTCCAAACTAATACCTATCGACATTTTGTTGGGATTCACAAATCGGCCCGGCGATATCTCAAATATTTTTATTTTTTCTTTATTTTTGGCAGTAACCTGTACCGTTGGGGCGTGAAACGCCATGTGATTAAAAGGAATCACCTGGACAATACTACCATTTAGACCGATTATTATATGCGTGGAGGTATAGCTCTCTTTCGATTGGAACCATGCCTCCGCCCCCAATACCGTCCCGTCAAGAACATGCATTACAATTACCTTCAACGAATCGAGGTTCAACATTTTAGCCGTATCGGTATTGGAGGAAAACTGATAATGAACGCTATCTCCAACAAGAACATTATTTTCTATACGAAGTGGGCCCGATGAGTTTTTCGGGAGTATTATATCCTTATAAAACGATGGCAAAGCAGAATTTAAAGGTATTTTTTCGATTAGATCCTTTTGGGTACTGTCACCAAAAGGCACTCCCGAATACTTGTCGATGACTTTTGTGGCCCATTTCCGGATATTATTGTCATTTTTGCTGGGCTCTTTATCCAATATATTGATTGCCAATTCCACAAGTTTGCCGTGGACTTCCTTATCTTTTACCGTTTCGGTATACTGATTACCGACAACCGCCAGCACAATGGGAATAACAATTATGCCGATTAAATTTGCTATTTTACTTAATTTATCTGTCGGCATAAATTATCTGATACGATCTGGTTAGAGTGAAGATTATCAAGTAAATATAATGGAACTTTGAAACACTCGCAATATTGGGGGAGAAAAAATAAAGCCAAAGTGGATTTTTTTCAGCTTTCATCTATCTCCAAAATCCGTCCTGCATCTTAGCGTTAGAAAAGGGAAACCAATTGCCTCGGAAAATAAATGTCGCGAGTCGTCAATGCGCTTTGCGCTATACCCAGCGCCAGAAACGCTGTAGTCAACTATTTGAAAAATGCCTATATTTATATATGATTTTATGTGAAATATCGGCAGATTGGGTTTCTGCAATTATATCCGGCATGGCCTTGTTAGGCACTGTTTATACCCTTTATTCAACAAGAAAGGATTCTGATGAAATTCAAAAACAAGTCGATTCACTAGCTAAAATGGCTAATCTTTATCAGAAAAACCGTAGGGACGAAATTAACCCATCTTTTGTAATAGACGATTTTAAACAAAAGGCATATGATAACTCTATTGCGTTTAGAAATATTGGGCAAACCGCCTACGACTTTACAGTATTAAGTGCAAAATTTGTTGGTTTATATGAGTTTAAAACATTTGAACCGCCTGAAAATGTGCTTTTAAATGAATTAAGGCGTTTGCATTTTCCTTATGATATAGAAATTATGAATAAGGTAAACGCTGGAGATTTTGAATTTGAAGCCTTAATTCAATTTAAAAATAAAGACAACGAATGCTTTGAGCAAAAAATTCACAGGAAACGAAATGGCTTTAATACGCCTTATCCTCCTAACGAAATAAATTGCAAATCGTTAGGATAAAAGATTTTTCGCGCCTCAAAGAAACTGGAACAGCCGATAGAACTTAGAATTAGAAGGGAAGAAACTCATCTTCATTACTCACAATGTCGTTGTTGACAACCTCGAGGTGCGATATACTTTCGTTAAAAGGATAAATTGAATGAATCGATACTTCCTTTTCTTTGGTTATAGTAATAATATTTCTGTATCTTAAAGATGATGGATAACTCCGGATATTTATTGATGGAGCGTTTTCAATTAATTTGGCTTTGGAATTATGATAGAGAACTACTTTATCATAATATTCAACTACGCACCCTTTGGGAACAATACACGCTGAAATAGGACGTTGGGGTAACTCTAACCCATTATTTATAACTGGAAGTTCGTGATTTCTTGAGGTGAAATGAATGTTTTCTCTATCTTTATTCAAGTTAATATTAATAAATCGGCCATCGTTCATAAAGAAGAATCCAGATAACGAACTGTTAAAGCAGTACGAAACGTCCTTATGGTTAATATTGGATGACTCCAACAAATCAGCCATCGCGAATTTTGATACGCCAAATTCTAATATTCTTTGCTTTTCAATACTTTCGTCAAATCTCGAATAACCTAGTTTTTTTTCTGCTTTATCGGTTTTATTTATAAAATAATCAAAGCTACTTTGTTCACCATAGTTTATAATATCATAGCCAGACCATGAAGTCCGAATAGATTTTTGAGAAACTGGTTTATGATTAACTTGTAGTACATTTTTTTCATTTAAGAACGTGCCATGGAAAAGCCCTTCAGAATTTGAAGAAATTATTATTTCACCGGATTTTGCGTTTAAACAAGTCACCTTAGCATCAAAACGCTTTTTGGGTTTGGTTGGTGCTAAATTATATCGATCATCGGAATTTAGATTAATTTCATAGAGCCCTTCTTTGGTGCCTAAATAAAGGCGCATTGCATACATTTTTAAATCAAGAACCGGCATCGTTGGAACAGCTCCGATTATTTTATAATCTTCACTATCATATTCGAGCATAAATTTCATATTATTTGCGGCGCAGTCCCAAACATCGATAAACGTATTTTTCACTTCAGAAATCCCCAAAATCATTTCACCTTGATTATTAGCGAAATAATCATTTCTTTGAAATGCCAGCCTAATTAGATTGTTATAATTGGGGTACGCGTTTGCAAGTTTTCCAATAATCTTGCTAAGTGGTGCAAACGTGATGTCACCGCCCTTTAGAATTAGAAACAAATGACCGCTATAAATATAACTATCGATTGCCTCGACATTTATCGAAAATTTTAAGGTTTTCATATTTGACCTTTCAGAATTTTTATACTCATTCTTTGATCTATTATATCATACTTAAGCCATTTATCTATTAGTTCGCTACTTGGTTCATATTCAGCACTATTAACTGGAAAGCCATGCCAAGCATCTTTGTCGTTCACTGGTGTCGGAAAAAAAGATAGCCTTTCTTCCTTTGTGCCAAAAACAATTTGACCATTTTCTAAGATAGAAAAAAGTCCGTTGTTGTTTTTACAATTCCAAACGCCTTCATCGGAGACCCGAAACACCTCATATTGTTCATTTTGTTTTAGAACCCATTTGTTTTTATTTTCATTTTTCAGAGCCGTTCTGTTGTGATAAAATACCGGCTTATAAAAATGTTTTTGGCCTGTAGGCCCGAAGAGCCCAGCTTCGTTAATAGCAACAGTCGGGAATTTATAACTCATCTTAAATTCTTCATTTAAAACATTTAATATGGTGTAAATATAGGGAAATCTTGGTATTCAATTGTCGTGGATATTCTGTCCACGTCCGGTTAAGCGTTTGCGCTTGACCGAAAAATGTTTTTGAGTGTCCACACTCAAGTAATGTGGCACGAGGTACTATCATAAAAACCCAAAAAAAAGCCTCAAATCTTTCGAATATGAATAGTGAAGCTATGTATTTAATTACTTAATTTAGTAGAGAAGTAACACAAAAAAATGGTAGCAAAACAAAACCTAGTGCTAAGTTCAACTCATTTAGATTCTCAAGGTTGCGTAATGACTAAAGAAGCGTTGGATAGCGGCCTTTTGTATCTTAACGGCGAGAGGAGAGTAAAATTAGGCATTGAACATATAAGAACTTTTCCGCCAATGGGTGCAATTATCAACGGAGCAGTTGTGCAGGGAAATGATCAAGCTTATTATTTAATCGGCGAATCTATCTATTTCGATAAAATAGAACAAGCGGTTCTTGAAGATGGAACTGTGTTAATGAAAGAATCTTTTAAAAAAGGCAATAAACCATTTTGGGACAGTAAGATTGAAGAAATAGGAATAATTAGCATTTCTACCGACCCAGCAAATTTTGAGGATTTTGTGGGTTACGAAGATTTAATGGATACACTTCGCCGTGAAACGGACATTGATTTTGAACAATCAATGGTTGGCCGAAAATCAAACCTTGCCGATCCTGAATTAATTATAAAACTAACAAACACATTGGCTGTTGCGTTAGGCCTCGGTGCTACAAAGATTCCTCAAAAATTAGGAGAAGCCGTGGGAGCCGACGTAGTAAAGTTTTATAAGCTGTTAACTACCTCCGCTGTAGAAATGATAAAGCGGACAATACCAGCAAATCGGCCAAAGAATTTCGTTATTCAGTATAATTATACCAAATATGCTATTGAATTGATTATTACTACCAATAGCCATAATGAAGTAATTAAAGCCGTCAGCGAAGAAAAGTTAAAGACATTAAAGGAAAAAATAGAACGATTGAAAAATTTGAAACCTGAAAAAATACAATTCATCTTCAATAAAGATAAAGAATGGGAATTTAATTATTTGTTGACAAAAAAGGGAGAAGCAATAGGAAATAAAAAAGCCTTTAAGAATAGAAATGAAATGTATAAAAAGTTGTTGAAAGATCAGAATTAATCCCGCCCGTTAAGCGTTTCCCGAACCCTGGCGCTAGTATGCGGCGCCGAATTGTGCGGCCGGGTATTAGTGCCACGCCGCCAGGTTGTCGCAATACCTAAGGGCGCTTTTTTTTACAAGAAATGAATAACATATTTTTAGAACAAATTGGTAAGCATAGTTAATACTTTTCAACAAGGCATTGGTACGCCACGCTTTTGGCCTGCGCCGAGTACTAGCGCCAAGTTGGTAAAGTCATAAGCTTTTGAAGTTCTTGTATAAAGTTTTCTTGATATGATTTAGTAGATTTTTCAAAAGCAGCTTTTGCTTTTGAATGTTTCTCAGATGATGTTCCAAAACTTAGACGCTTATTAGGATTTTTTGTAATTCTGTCTATTTTACTTCTTAAAGGACCCGATGCGCGCTGCATTGCATTTGTTACATCATCGATTTGAATGGCAGCATCAAAATAGGTTGCCTGAAACCACTTTAAACTAATTGTATCTTGCCAACTCAGATAACCATTTTTTAACACTTGTTTTGGTGATGTAATTGCCCCTGTAAAAGAATATCTTACTGCTGCATTTTGAATTGGATCAAAATAGTTAGGTGTGTAAAAATCACTTAGCAAGATACCATTTACAGAATAGGCAAATGAAGAATCTTCACATGGATCACACACTTCAACTAAATATCCTACCCTACCTTGCCCATCTTCAATACTATCACTCACGATTGTTCTTTTACCATAAGGGTCGACAAGCATTTCGCATGTTTCATGACTACATGTTAGTTGCCACGACCCATCTGATTCATATAATACAACTGCATAGGGATGGTTAGTTACGTCACTCCAATGATAACCCTCGTCATCAGGATTGTCGATAGTTTCCGATATCGTAATTGGCCAATAACCCGCAGGAATGCTTTTGAGGTCAGGGAAACTGTTTATGGTTGCCTGAATACCCCATATCGGCCCCAAATCCCTTGTAATTTGTTTCTGGATAGCTGAAGCTGTTGCTGCCAAATCGGAAGGTGATATTTGACTAGTTAGACTAACTAAAGCAATTTGATTTATTGACATTGTGAAATTTTATTTCAATTATTTAGTAGTATCTAATTTGAAATTTTATTTACTAAGTCACCTTTTAGCACCAAACCTTTAATTGCCATGGCATCAATTTTTTCTTTAAATCTTTTTGGTGAAACCGCTCCTGTTAAAATTTTACTAGTATCCTGTTTTGTTTTTGCCGCATTTAAATTCTGGTTGATTAATTTATCGACGTCAAAAGATATAAAACTAATTATAGTACTTTTAAAGGCTGTGGTATTGGTATTATAAACATTACCGCTTACACCAACAACAGTTCCGACTTGTCCTGACGCATCTGCATTTATTTTAGTTCCGATATTATATACTCTACTTGTTAGTACAGTAGATGATATCCATATTCTATGTTCGGAAGTGTCAGCTAGAGGGTGAGTGGCAACCCATGCCGTCAATCCATCTGTAATTTGAGGAAATGTCGTCGCATTGATGTCTATGCCCGCCCTTGCAACGTCCACCAAAGTTAATTCTGCCATGTCATCAGTAGAAAAATCTGCGGCAAAGGCGAGGTAGTTGGCTTTTGTCGATACCTTAGAAGTAATAATTGAATGATAGTAATTTAAAGACTCATCCGCAGTAATAGGAATTACTGAAGCCTTAAAGCCAGGTGGTGTTACAAAACCGATCAGTGCAGGATTTTGATTTTTTTTTATTAAGATAATACTTCCGGGCAATTGCTCAAATATGTATGATTGAACGCTTGGATCTAGAATTGATCTATTAATATATTGATCTGGCAAATTGTCGTGCGGTGCTGAAGCAAATTTTACACCCGCACAACCGTTGATTGCAATTATTGCTATTAATCCTGAAAAAGCCAATAGCTTTGTTTTTTCTAAGCTCATGTGATTAAAGTTTAAATTTGATACTATAAAGTTAAATAAATTCGTTTGATTTATAAACGTAAAATAATAAAAAAAAATCATTTTTTCATTTTAATAGTAGTTAACAGGGTGAAAATCAGCATAGTTTTTAACTACATTAATAGTTAGCCCTTAAAACACCCAAATCATTTAGTATATATCGGAGACTTATATTCCCCTGGCCGTATTTTGCCGATTGACAGCCTGCTGGCAGAACTTGCCCGCAACCAGGAATAAAGCATGGCCCTGAAATTTTTGTCGCCGTAGGGTGTCCCGCATATTTAAGTTACCCATAAAAAACCCATCCGACCGTCGTTGCGAACGAAGCAATCGCTAAACATGCCATTCAAGGACCCATATCTCTTTGTTACCTTTCAGCCGCACGCAGGACAGGCTTGCACTCCGTTTCGTTGACTGAGTGTTGCAGAGATTGCTTTCCCGAATTGCCGGGACAGGCTGTTCCTCGCAACGACGAATCGGCGGACGTAATAATATTTTCAATCTGGTTTAACTGCTCTTCGCTTAACTGCTTTAAGTTCTCCTGGCTTAATATGGTATTGTTTATTTGGATATAGTTATTTTGCTCGTTTACAACCGAGCCGGGCTGCCGTTTATTTACTGTGCCAACCATTTCAAAATAAAGCCTGGCGGCCTTCATATCGCCGTTAAGGGCAAACTTAAAAACGGTTGCCAGTACCTTTGGGGCCATAAATTTAAACCGCTCCAGTTCTGATGCATATTCGGGGTGGGTTTTATATTCTTTTAAATGTTTGGCAATGGTTTGGCGGCTCAGGCCGGTCGCTTTAGCTATGTCGGTTTTATCGGGCATAAAGCCGTGCTCGCGCATCAGGTTTGAAATGGCATTGCTGATAAGATAATCATTATATTCCCAAATTTGACTATTGGTTTCTGCGGGAACGATCATCGCTATTTTATTAACAAAGTTATCCCTTTCGTCACCCTTTAACTGCTTCAATATTTCGGTAGAGGTTTCCGCGAGATAATCGCGTTCAAGTTCCGTAAAACCTTCAATGTCTTTTGGGGTGATCTTTTTAAGCGCAAAGAGGCGGTTAACTTTTCCCTTTGAATCTGTGAATTTCGTTAAGGCAGTGTTTTCCGTTTCCATTATTGTCTCTTTAGTCTTTTTATAAAGGTAGGCAAAACCATTTAGAAATACTAATATTTTTAGTAATAAAAAAGAGGGTTTACACGTGTAAACCCTCTTTTTTATTTAACTTATTGATAATCAATAGTATGAGATAAAAATACTTGAAATTGTGTTAACCCGTGTTAACCCTGTTTGCTTGGTTTATTTGATTGAAACTGGCGGATCAGCAGCTTTAAATAATTACCACAGATCCCGTCTGCAGGCATAACGCGAAGTTCATTTAAATTAAAACAAACTTTTCTGATCCAGGTCACCTGCTTTCAAAATCACCCCTAAAGGGTGGCTTTGAGAAGCGATCAAAGTTTTATTTTAGTGTACTTTTATTCCCTCAACCTGATGAAGGCAATAATTAAATACGGCATTCTCTTCCCGCTGCTTTTGGCGTCCGGCAAAACATTCGCCCGGCAATTAAACAATCTCAAAGCCGGCCCTTACAAAGTTGGGTTCAGAAGCATTTTGCGGCCGGACGGGCAGGGTAAGCCCTTGCTGATCTGCTTGTGGTACCCTGCATCTGCGGGCGGGGAGAAAATGACTTTGAAGAATTATATTGTAGCGGGTGCTTTGTCAAAAGATGTAGCTGATACAGCAAGTACAAATGGTTTTAAAAGGGTGCTGGAACTGCCCTTTTTATTTCATTTGGACAAAGTGCCGGATGACCAATATGCCAAAGTATTGGCTATGCCGCTCAAGGCTGGTCAGAACGCCGTCCCTATAAAAAAAAGGTTTCCGTTAGTTATTGCAAGCGCTTCGCCTGGTAACTACCCGGTTACATTTGAATACCTGGCAAGCAATGGTTTTGTGGTTGCATCCATCACCGCTAAAGTTGAAGAGGCGCCTAATGATACTTTGTTGTGGCCGAAACCAACAGATCGCCTGGAGTACCTGTTGAACTACATGATCGGGCAGCCTGATATAGATACCACCCGTGTTGCGGCATTTGGCCACGGCGGAGGCATACAGCCGGCGTTTTACCTTGCTATGAGGACGACCAGGGTAAAACTGCTGATCAACATGGACGGCGGTGTATTTGGCGACCGTTCTAAAACCACTTTATCACCCGATTATAAGCCGGCGATGCTTAAGGTCCCGATGCTGCATATAATTACCGTTTCGCAGCAAAAAGAGGATAACGCCCGGCAATTGAAAGTACTTTCCAACCCTATATACCGGGTGGTGATCAGGTCTGATGAAGTACAGCACCACGATTTTACTATGTGGGGTGTGGTAGTTGCCGAAGCGCTGCATAAACGGGGCGCATCGACAAAAATTGTGGAAGAGGTATATTCAAATATTCATAGCATCATACTTTATTTTTTGGAGGAGAAGAAACTGGATACACCGGCGATAAATAGCAGCCTGTTCGATTATTCATTGTTGTCCCCGCAGGATATCTCGAAGAGGCCCCTTCGCCGTACGCCCGGATAAACCCCGATCAGAAAGTTGCCGGAAATTGTCCTTTTGCATAAATCTCAAATAGTTGAAAATTAACATGCTGATTTTCAGGCGTTCACGCAATATTTATCGCGTGTGTTATTGCGAAGTGAACGCGAACATGAACGCTTTTTGTGCAGGCCGACTCAGGAAAAATCATTTTACGGGTAGCCTTAAACCCGCAGAGAGCCCTGTGCTGGCGCTCCAAATGAACCCCGGTCATTCCCGCGTGACAGCTAAAATTCCCGGTTAAAAAATTATATTTACCTTAATTATTCATTAATAGAATTACATGAGGCTATTAAAATTATTGGCAGTTATGTTGGCTTGTCTTTGTCCTGTTGCCGTTTCGGCGCAGCAGGCAGCCCCTGCCGATACGTTGCTTAACCACTTAACGGGCAAATGGGTGCTTGAGGGAACTATCGCGGGCAAAAATATCCGGCACGACATCACCGCTGAATGGGTGCTCGGCCATCAGTATATTGAACTTAAAGAAACTGCGAAAGAGAAACTGGCAAACGGGCAGCCATCTTATGATGCCATAGTATTTTTTTGCTATAATAAAGCACATAACCAATACGATTGCCTTTGGCTGGACAATACCGGAACAACCGACTTTGACCCCAAGGTGGTTGCCCATGCAACACCTGGACCCAATACGATAGCGCTTTTATTTAAGATGGGTAACAACACCCTCTTTCACACTACACTAACTTTTATTCCAAATGAAAACAGGTGGCACTGGAAACTGGAAAGCGATGATAACGGTAAAATTGAGGTGTTTGCAGATGCGCAAATGTTGAGGCAATAAGGGTTATAGTCAGCCCAGACTTAGTCTGCAGACGTAATCGAATTCCCAAAAACGGAAGAATGGGTCGCGGCGCCGGGTTTCTACTATTGTGGCTGGTTCATAACATTAAACATCCACCGGATGCCAAAACGGTCTTTACAGGTGCCCCAGTAACCCCAAAATTCATCATGTGGCGCCACGCTATCTGTTCCGCCTTCTGATAGTCCGCCGTACAACCTGTCGGCCTCTCCTTTGGAGTCGGGGTTCAGGCTTATAGTAACATTATTTCCCTCTACCAGTTTGTGCCCCATGCTTTCCAGCATGTCAGTTGCCATTAATTGTGTGCCGCCGAGTATGGGCAGTGCCACGTGCATTACTTTGTTTTTGTCGGCTTCCGGCATCGGCGGCGCCCCATCCCGCGGCGGTATATCGCCCATCCGCATCAGCGGACTCGAAAATTCTGACCCGAAAATCTTTTTGTAATGGTTAAATGCCTCTTCGGCATTGCCCATAAAATTTAAATAAATTGATACGCTTGCCATAATTATGTTGTTTTTTTATGATTATTAATTTTTTTAAATTTTCCTTCCTGTAAGTAATCATCAAGTAAGCCCTTTCCACTCAGAATTTGCGGTATATATTTTTCAACTCTTGCCTCGCGGGTTTTGGATTGTTTTGGAGCGGCAAAATGCAGCAGGTATGCCCGTTGCCGGCCGGGCGTTAATGCGTAAAAAGCAGTACTGAGGGCGGGGATCGCATCTAATTTATTTTGAAACTCTTCGGGAACAATGAAGTCTTCAGTGGTTTTAAGCATTACTTTCAAACCGGCTTTTTCAACTTCGATAGCTTCATAAATATAGGCTTTCAGGATAGGTTCCATCTCAACTATTTGCTGAACATTACTGAATTTGATCCATCGTCCCGACTGCGTGTGCTCCCCCGGTTTTAGCAGGATCCCTTCGGCATCGTATAACAAGGCGCCTTTAAAAAAACTAAGTGCACAGTGGTCTTTCAGTTCACCCAATATAACTACATTCCTTTGCTGAAACGTATAACAAGGCTGATCCCACTTAAATTCTTCGGTAAGCCCGCAGCTGAGACAGATCATTCTTAACCGCTCCAATTCTTTTGGCCACTTTTCAGATTTGCTTATATAATTATTAACCCTGGGATCCATGCTAGTCATTTATAGTTTCATCGTCACAAGTGTTAAGGCTATTTAACGATAGTTACTGCTTATTAAAGTTAGAAAAATATTTTATTTTCTCCCCGCACCCTCTTTCGATCCGCGTTGCCTGGCTACAGAGCAATTTAAGCGATTAAATTAAAACCGGATGTCATATCATATCAATTTAGTTATCCTGGTTTAGTTTATTTCGCCCCCGCCATAAAAAGGCCGGTCATTTTTTGGGGATCGGTCAGCTGCACCATATTGCTGCCGTCGCTGTCGCTTAGCCAAATTTCATTGGATGGCCAGTCCCCCTTTTTGAAAGCTATCTTACTTCCGTCGGGCGAATATTTGGCATAACCCGTGCCGGGCACAAGTTCCCGTTTTTCATTTGGCCTATCCACCTTCAATTGCCACACCTTGCCGCCGCTGCCGTAAATAATGCTCACCCCATCGGCCGACCAGGCCGGGTAATAGTTATGGGTAGAGTCGCTGGTAAGCTTAACGGCGTTTTTGCCGTCATTATCGGCGATATAGATTTGGTCATGCCGGTCGCCTTTTTCGTAATAATAAACAATCCTTTTACCGTCGGGCGACCACTCCGGGTTAAACTCTTTGTATGGACTTGTGGTCAATCTTATTTGGCCGGAGCCATCGGTATTCATTTTGTATATCTCCTGGTTGCCATTGCGGTCGCTGATGAACATGATCTGTTTACCATCCGGCGACCATGCGGGATGCATTTCGTGAAAATTATTTTTACTGAGCCTTTGCGGTGGCCCTCCACCGGCATCCATTACGTAGATCTGGGGGCTTCCGTCGCGGTCCGTCTGGAACGCTATTTTTTTCCCATCCGGCGAATAAACGGGCCAATCGTCGTCGAAGTTATTATCTGTAATGCGAAGCACCTTTGAGGTCCGGATATCAACCGATCCTATCTCCCAAAGCTTTCCGTTGAAAACCCCATTTTTCATCACAATGACCGAAAAACAAAGCTTTGTACCATCGGGACTCCAACTAAATGAATTGTAATAAACGGTGGTTTCTTTAGGCGCAGGGGTTTGCCCATTGGCAACAACCATTAAAGTACTCAAAATCAATGCAAATAATATTTTCATCGGGTTGTTTTTAAAGAACATTTTTTGTCAGCCATTAAACAGCTTTCAGGCTGTTGCCACAGGTATGGTATAACCATCGCCAAAAACAGTGAAAGTAATCGGGGTTTTTAAGTCCCAATTATCGTCAGCCACGAATTTTAAAAGAACGTTCACACGGTCTATCGATTCGCGCCAGGCCTCTGTTGTGGTGGGATCTTGCGGATTTTCCAAAACAGCTTTTCTTGTAACCAGGAATGCGGTTAAATCTAAGTCTTGCCCGCCGTTCAGCGTTCTCTTGATGATATCCTGCAGCGAATCCGGGCCACCACCAGCACCATGCTCTACGGCTGTATCGTAGAAGCACAGCACACCTAAATTCGAATCGCATTTGTATTGCGTGGCTAAGTTATAAGCCGGCGTAAAGTACTCTGCATCGCAAACATCATCCTGTGCTTTTATAAAGGCTGGGTCGCTGCATGCATTTACCCAAAGCTGGCTGAATCCAACTGCGTCGAGTGCTTGAACGTTATCTGAATTTTGCTGCTGAAGCTTTTGCAGAACAGGAACTACTTGCATTATGGGCCCATGATTATACCGGGTGACGACCCCTAATGCATCTCCGTCGGCAGTGGTAAAGCCTGCTTTGCCGCAGGTATAACCCCGCCCGTCGTCCAAATTTACAACAGAATTATATTGAATTACAGGTGTTGAATTTTCAAAACAAGAAATGATCTGATCCATCACAGTTTTGATTTGTGGGCTAATTGTTGCAGGCATCTGGCTTATGTTTTATGAAAAGGTAATTTTACTTTTTGAACGGGACTTATCAATCATTAATTTACTACCCCCGCCCATCCAAATATACCACCTGGAAGCACAACAATTTAAGCACCCCGTTTAAATAAAATCACCTACCCATTTCTTATTTCATACACCAGTTCCACCATTCCGTTTTTGTAGGCCGTTACATTTTTTAGATGTAGTGCTTGTTCTTGCCCTACCTGGTCATAAAAAGGTAATCCATCACCCAAAATAATGGGTAGAATTGATTGCCTAATTTCGTCGGCCAGGCCTGAACGAATGAAATCTTTAACAAGCAGAGCGCCACCTACAACCCAAATATTTTTATAGTTTGGTTTTAACCGTTCGTTTACAAGTTTGTCCAGGTCGCCCGAATATAATTCGATATTCGGCCTGTTAACAGGTAGTTTTCTGTGGGTTAATATAATAGTTGGCACATCTCCGTAAACCCAACCATAAGCTTTTGAAAGTTCCAGAGCTAGTTCATAAGTCCGCGAACCCATTACATAGCAATCTATCGTTTTAAGAAACTCCTGCGCTTCCTGTTGAGTAACAGTAACGCCTTTCTCGTAATCGTCGGCTGTCTCGAACCACGAAACGCTATTGTCTTTTTTTGCGATATAGCCGTCAAGACTTGAAACCATGTGTATGGTTATTTTAAATCTGCCTGTTGCCATCGATGTATTATTTGAGAATATGCATTGTCGAGCGCTTGTTATCTCGCTGTTATCGTAACCGTTTTTTTTTGTGATTGAACCAGGTTTCAGCCATTCAAATGTAGCACAAAAGTGCTTTTCCCATTACTTTATTCATCATCTATCCCCTTCCCAGCCAAAATTTGCGGCATATATTTTTCAACCCTTGCCTCACGGGTTTTGGATTGTTTGGCTTGCAAAAAATAAAACAGGTACCCTCGCTGTCTTCCCGGTGTTAAAGCCTCAAAGGCGGTTTTCAGCGCGGGAATATGATCTAATTTGCTTTGAAACTCGGCGGGAACTTCAAAGTCCTCTGTCTTTTTAAGTTCCAACTTTAAACCGGCCTTTTCCACTTCAATGGCTTCATGAATGTATGCCTTCGCAACGGGTTCCAGGTCGACTATTTCGAGTATATTGGTGAACCGCATCTGCCGGGCCGATTGTACATCTTTGGTTTGCTGGATGAGGATACCTTCAGGGTCATTCACCAGGGCGCCTTTGAAAAATAAAAGCGCACAATACTCCTTAAAGCCATGTATTAAAACTATGTTTTGATTGTTCAAGGCATAGCAGGGGCAGCCCCACTTCAATTCTTCTGTCAGCCCGCAGCTGAGGCAGATCATTCTCAGTTTCTCGTATTCTTCCTGCCACTGTTTGGCTTTTTCAAAAAACCAGTCAACTTTTGGATTCATGCTGCTCGTTGTCATAGTATGCTATTTCTGTACTGTAAAGTTATAAAATGTTCGGGGCTTGTTGAATCTATCCCAACAAGCCCCAAATTCTGCTTTCCCCGATGTGCCGGTTCTACCACTGTTTCATAATATTGAACATCCAGCTGATCCCAAACCGGTCTTTGCACGAGCCCCAGTATCCCCAGAATTCGTCATGAGGCGCTATTCCGTCTGTTGACCCTTCTGATAGCCCGCTGTACAGCCTGTCGGCTTCCTCTTTGGTGTCGGGGCTCAAACTGATTGTAAAGTTGTTCCCTTCAATCAATTTTTGCCCCATGCTTTCCAGCATATCCGTTGCCATGATTTGAACACCTCCGAGTATAGGCAGGGCCACATGCGCTACTTTGTTTTGGTCGGCTGCCGGCAGTGGTGGCGCCCCGGGGTTTGACGGTGCGTCTTTGAACCGTATTAGCGGAGCGGAAAATTCTGCCCCGAAAACCTTTTTGTAATGGTTAAATGCTTCTTCCGCATTGCCCATAAAATTTAAATAAATTGCTACGCTTGCCATGATTGTTGTTTTTTATGGTTAATAAATTTATTTTGATTAGTCCGAAAGTAGGTAAGATCGGAAGTCCGTCCCGATAGCTATCGGGAGAAGCTGCAACTGACGTTCCGGTAAAAAAATGCTCATTGATTTATTGCAATTATTTTTCTGTCCTCGGGCCTCAAATACCATGATAACACGGTAAAAATGGCCAGTACAACCGGGGAAATTATTTGTGCCTTAACATCATTGCTGGCAATATGCGAGATCACTGCGCCGGTCATCACAAAAAAAATACCCGCATAGGCCCATTCCTTCAGCAGCGGAAATTTGGGGACCAGAATGGCAATTACGCCAAGCATCTTCCAAATACCGATCAGTGAAATAAAGTAAAGGGGGTACCCAAGGGGTTTAAAACCTTGTACAGTCTGTTTCAGCAGCAGCGCCTGGGTTAGCCCGCCAAAAAAAATACAAAAGGATAATATTCCTGTAATTATCCAATACCAAATTTTCTTTCTCTTTTCCATTTTTAGTTTATTTTAAAGTTTTTAATAATTCCTCCAACCGGTTATGCGCCCAGTTTAGGCCCTGGGCAAAGGGCAGTTTCAGCAACTCGTCGCGTTGCGCAACCGATTCATATATCACATGCATATTCAGTTTGCTGGTGTCATCGGTGAGTTTTTCAAACTCTGTTATCTCCAGTTGAACGCCGAATGGCACACTGTCCATTTCAAATGTCCGGATGATCTTTGTGTTCGGGATGAACTCATGGAACACCCCATTGAAACCGTGTTTGTTTCCCTTATTATCGGTCGTTTCAAACTGGTAACTGCCGTGTTTTTTACATTCCAGTTTCAGCACTTTAGTCCCCATCCATTGTGCAACAAGTTCGGGTTCCTCAAATGCCTTAAAAAGTAATTCCAGGGGCAAATCAAACTCCCGCGTTATCATGATGTCCTGTTTGCCGTCTTCGGCGTTGATCTTTGTTTTCCGTTCCATGATGATTTATTTTTATGTTATACACGAATGGTCACGAATTTTTTCGAATTGCACGAATTAGAATTAGCAAAAATTAATTCGTGTAATTCGTATCCATTCGTGAAAATTAGTGCTCCTTATTTTTCTTTTGGTATGCTTTCATTACAGCTTCTAATACATTAAACCTGTCATCCCACATTTTGCGGAATGGTTCAATAAAGTCTGCTACCTGTTTCATGTTTTTTGCGTTTATGTGATAAAAAATTTCCCTGCCGTTTTGCTCCTGTTTAAGCAATTCGCACTCGGTGAGTATTTGTAAGTGTTTTGAAACTGTCGGTCTTGCTGTGCCAAAGTTTGCCGCAATTGCGCCTGCCGTCAGGGATTGCGCTGCTACCAATAGCAGTATCGCCCTCCTTGTCGGGTCTGCTATGGCCTGGAATACGTCTCTTCTTAAATTCATCGTGTAGCTATTTGACTACAAATATATATGTAGTTATTTAACTACGCAAATTTTTTTTAAATTTTTTTTCAAAATATTTTTTGTGCGAGGTTAGCGGGAAGCTTGCTCGATCGTTACGACCGGTGCGAGGATAGTCACTATTTGAATTTCTTATCTTTTTGTTTGATTATCGTTAACGCTAACTTATATACATCTGTAATTTTGGTCTTTGAAAAAAATAATCAAAAAGCCAATGATTGTAATGAATAATTAAATTATGAAAAATAAATCTGTAAACGTTATCGTAGTCATCGGCGCAGGCTCAATTGGGCAAGCAATTGCTCGGCGGGTGGGTGCAGGCAAACACATCCTTCTTGCTGATCTCCGGCAGGAAAATAGTGATGCTGCTGCAAAAGTGCTCAGCGAAGCCGGTTTCGAAGTGAGCACTGCTATTGTTGATGTATCATCACGGCAGTCGGTTCAATCCCTTATCAATACTGCCACTGCAATCGGGGGCATTACAGGCCTTATCCATGCTGCCGGCGTTTCGCCTTCGCAGGCACCGCCATCCACCATACTTAAAGTGGACCTGTATGGTACGGCCCTGGTGCTTGAGGAATTTGGCAAAGTTATAGAGAGCGGCGGCTCCGGCGTGGTGATCGCTTCACAGTCGGGGCATCGCCTGCCTGCTTTGACGCCAGAACAGGATAAAGCGCTGGCAACCGCACCCGTTGAAGAGCTGTTATCCCTTCCCTTAGTTCAACCCGACCAGGTAAAAGATGCGCTGCACGCTTATCAAATATCCAAAAGAGGCAATTCGCTGCGGGTAATGGCAGAAGCGGTAAGGTGGGGTAAGCGGGGCGCCCGCATCAATACGATAAGTCCGGGAATTATTATAACGCCGCTGGCAAAGGATGAATTGAGCGGGCCGCGGGGCGATGGCTATCGCCGGATGATCGGGGCCTCTGCCGTGGGGCGGGCAGGAACTCCCGATGAAGTGGGATCTGTGGGGGCCCTGTTAATGGGACCGGACGGTGCATTTATTACCGGGAGCGATTTTTTAATGGACGGCGGCGTTACTGCGGCATATTGGTATGGCGAACTGGCCCCTAAACCGGAATAATTTGGTTTTATAAATTCATTTAGGAAATCCGGCTTGCCGGAGATTGGTATTCCCGGCCCGTCCCAAACGTTGCCGAAACGTCTTTTTTTTATCGATACAAAACACGAACTTTCAAACTTGTTTCCAGTTGCCAGTAAACCAAGGTTCGACGTGCATAGAAAATCTCAGTTAATATTTTTTTCCAGTTGTTTGTTTTTGCTCGTGGCAATGGGCCAGGCGACTTTTTCCCAAAATAGTTCAGCCGTCAAACATCATGAAACCAGGCCGGGGCCAACAACAACGCTAAAACTAAGCGTCGCATCCTACCAAGACAAGGTTAAGGCCATTTGGATAGGGCAAATGGCCGCCGCGACTATGGGTTTTCAGTTTGAACATAACACCGCTTCACGAAAATGGGTTGATGATTACCCCGAGCCCATGAAGTTTTCCACTGTAGATGATGACTGGTATTACGAAATGGTGGCGGTTAGGGCATTTGAGTGTTGCGGCATCGATATGACTGTTCAGCAGCTCGGTAAACAATGGCTGCAAAATTCGTGTGGCACATGGGGATCCAGCGAGCAGGCGCGGCTACTGATGAAAAGGGGAGTGGCTGCTGATTCTGCCGGCCATCCCAAATACAATAAATTGTGGTTCACCATCGGGCCCCAGTTCAGTTCGGATGTGTACGGCGCGCTGGCGCCAGGCTTGCCAAACACGGCAGCCAGGATGGCCCGTAAGTACGCCCACATTAACGGTTATGCCGAGGGCGCCGACGGCGCTGTTTTTGTTTCAGGTATGATTAGCCTGGGCTTTACCGAACAAGACCCAAAGGCGATCGTCCGTAAAGCGGCAACACTGATCAGCCCACAGTCGCCATACCGGCAGTGTATCGACATGGTGATCCGTCTTGCGGACCAGGGGAAGACAGCGCGGCAGGTATTTGACGCCGTGGAAGACCGCTGGCATATGGAGTATCCCGCCACCAATAATGCTGTAGCTAATGGCGCGATAGTGGCCACCAGCGTTTGGTTTGGGCAGGGCGACTTTTTGAAAACGGTTAACCTTGCTTTTGGCGCCGCCGATTTTACCGACGCGGATTGCAATGGCGCGAATTCTGCTTCGGTTATCGGTGCTATGCATGGGATGAAGGCCATTCCGGTAAACCTGGTGAACCAGTTTCACGACAGGATCAAAGGAGATTCGCTGGGAAACGTTGCTTTAACACCGCCGGTAGATGAAACCATATCCGGCCTGGCGAAAAGAACGGTTGCCCTCGGGCTGCAGGTGCTTAAAAAAAATGGGGCCACGCAATCGGGCAATAACTTATTTATACCGGTACAGGAACCGCTAACCCAGCCCGCCGAGCTTTTTAAGCTGGCCGACCTTACCAAATACTGGAATGCTGACTGGGAACTGCAGCGCGCTGGTTTTGGTGGTGCGGGCGGCGGCATGCCCGGTATCAGGGGGATAACCTACCTGGATAATAAGGTACTGGCCACCTATCCCCGTGATGAGGTGCGGGGCGTAGTTTTACAACGAACTTTAAAGATCAACCATCAAAAGTCGCTTTCATTTAACGCAGGCGTAGACCACAGCCGGTCATGGGAGTTGAATGTTTATATTGATAATGACCAGGTGCTGGATAAAATTATTGAAGGGACCCAACCCTCAATCAACTGGCAGAAGATATCTGTTGATTTAAGCCGTTACCGCGGTAAAACCGTCAATATCAGGTTATACCAGCGCGTACTGATTGACGGAAAAGAAGCCGGCGATGCTTACTGGAAAGACCTGCAGATATTGTAGCAGGGTACATAAACTCCTTTTAACCAAGGCTTTGAGTACGGCATAAAATTTTTTTGAAAAAAATTTGCGTAACTCAAAAGTTACGTATACATTTGAGTAACTTTAAAGTTACTCATTATGACAATACATATAAGCAAAAGCCAGAAATCTATCAAAGAACAAGTTACCAGATTAAAGAATTTTTCACAAAACACACTTAAAAATCAATAAAATGAATCAGCAAAATTATCAGAGCAGCATAGCTGCAGACTTTACGCCGACCGAGGCGTTCGAAGCCATCAACCAGGTTAATCAATGGTGGGCAAAAAACTTTGAAGGCAGCGCCGAAAAATTAAATGACGTTTTTACCGTCCGTTTCGGCGAAACATTTGTAAGCTTTAAAGTTACCGAAAGCGTACCCGCCAAAAAAATCGCATGGAACGTAACAGATTGCTACCTGCACTGGCTGAAAGACAAAACCGAGTGGAACGGCACCACCGTTATGTTTGAAATTACACCTTTGGGCGATGAGACACAGGTTACCATGACGCATATCGGCCTTGTACCGCAGGTGGAATGTTTCGGCGCATGCGAAGCAGGCTGGAACGAACATTTCAAAGGAAGTTTACTTCAGCTATTAACCGAACACATCGGCGTTCCTCAATAAAAAAGATTTTGAAATCAGTCGGCTGAGATGTATGGCTGGAGCAAATGGAAATTTTAATTAACAACTCAATTTTATGGATAAACTTGATTATCATGTTCAGCTAAAGGTCAATACGACCGCTGAACAGGCCATCAACGCCATTAGCAATGTACCGGGCTGGTGGGCTCAGGAAGTGGATGGCACTGCAAAAAAACTGGGAGATCAGTTCACAGTTCATTTCGGCAAGACGTGGGGAGAGTTCAGGGTGTCGGAACTAAGTCGCGACCGCATTGTATGGGCGGCGACTGATTGCTACCTTGACCTGCTGAAAGACCCAAAAGAGTGGAAAGGCACCCGGCTCATCTTCCAGTTTGGCAGCGCGGACGACCAAACCGTCATCGATATAACGCATGAAGGGCTAAGGCCGGATAAGGAATGTTTTAATGACTGTACAAATGGCTGGAACTTTTACTTTCGGGAAAGCCTGTTTGGATATTTGGAAAAAGAGCAGGGTTTGCCGGGCGCTGGTATCCACGCCTGGCTGGAGAGCGACGGCAAGGTATGCAAAGGTAAGATATATACCCGGGACCAGTTATCGACGGAAATGAACGGCGACCTGCTGGTGCTGGATGTAAAGCAAACCAGGGTGGAGCAGGTGCTTTCGGCTTACTCGGTTCAAGCATTTAACGGCGAAGTGGAAAAGCCCAAAGGCGATTATTATATGCTGCTGAATAACGAACCGGGGCTATTGGAACACTTACAGAACTTTGTCAGTAAAACGTCGATTAATTGAAAAGGAATAATAAGTATTGGCGTGTAATCACAAAGATGGTTTTTGAGACAATCGCAGCGTATGCTCAGGAGGCCACACTATTACAGAAAACAAAATTGAAAACAATCATGGCAAACGTAATTTTTGGAAATCATTCGTCGGTTATAGTGCCGCGGAAAGACAGGGACGCGATACGCAAATTTTATTGCGATGTGCTCGGTGGCAAAATCACGAAAGCGGAGGATGACAGGGACTTCCTTCGCCTGGGAGAAAACTTCTATATCGGCTTTCTCTATGGGGATGTAGCAGATGAGAGCGAGTTTTTACGAACAGCACGATCGATCTGGCTGGAGATAAAATCAGACAACGTGGAAGAAATGAAGCATAAAATACTCGGTTTCGGTGTCAGGAAGCTTGATATACCAGATCCCCATCTTTACTTCCAGGCCCCGGGCGGGCAAGTGCTGCGGCTCGTGGGAATCGACGAAGACATGTCATTTTATGAGGGGGTGGGGGCAGGCCCGGATGTGGCAAAAGTAAAAGAGGCCGTTAAACTAAAAGAAAAATGAAAATGCAAAGCTATAGTACAAGCATAGAAGTTGCTGCAAGCGCGGAAGATGTTTTCAACCGCATCAATGATGTACCAAAATGGTGGCTGAAACATGTTGGCGGAGCGAGCACCGAATTTGAAGGCAAAAGCTCAAAGCTTGATGATGAATTTATACTCAGGCATGGCGACGTTCACTATTCAAAACATAAATTAATTGAGGTTATACCCGATAAAAAAGTGGTGTGGCTGGTAACCGACAGCAAGCTTACCTGGATAAAAGAAAATAAGGAGGAGTGGACAGGCACAAAAATGATTTTTGAGATAACTCCTAAAGGACAAGAAACCACGTTGATTTTTACGCACGAGGGACTTGGGCCTCAACTGGAGTGTTATGAGCATTGTGTTCATTTTTGGGAGAGGGTTATTAAAGAATGGCTTTTCGACTATATCAACAGTGATAAAGCAAAATAATTTGTACGTTTCGGCAAGTGTAAACCCATTGCAGGACTAATCGGCAAAGGGCCTCTTTTTTCAGGGCAAAACGCTATACAAGCGTTCATGTTCGCGTTCACTTCGCAACAGCACGGGTAATTTTAAATATGTTAACGCCTGTAAATCAGTTAGTTGATTTTTGCAAATATCCAAAATGTGCAAAAACGGGTGTTTCGCAAAAACACCATTGCTGGGACAAAAAATAACCTCCTTTTGCCTTTCTCCTTTTGCCTTTCTCCTTCGGCCTAATCTCTAACCTCTAATTACTGATCTCTACCACGACCTGTCCGATACACAAAGGCGTTCAAAACAGCGTTCACTTCGCAACGGCACAGGCAATTATAAATATATGAACGCTTGAAAATCAAGAAATTGTATTTTTATAAATCTCAAAAATTGGAAAAAAATGCAAAAAGGCAAAAAAACAGATTGAATACACTAAGGGTTGAAAATCAACCATTAGCCACTGGCCGTACATCCTGGCACTGCCACTCATTCATGTTCGCGTTCACTTCGCAACAGCACACGCAATTTTAGGTTCGTTAATGCCTGAAACTCAATTAGTTGATTTTTGCGAATATCCAAAATGTGCAAAAACGAGGACTTCGCAAAAACACCTTGCGGCGGCGGAAAAATGGATGCCCTTTTTCCTCTTTCAGACTAATCTCCAACCTCTAATCTCAGTCCCACAAGCGTTCACTTCGCAACAACATGCACAGTTTTAAATGCGTTAACGACTGAAAATCAATTGGTTGATTTTTGTAGATATTAAAACGTGTGCCAAAGGAACGCTGGCAACTTGCTAACCAAACACATGAGGCGCCGGACAACGCACGAGATTTTGTCACACTACTATCGGCACCATGTCAATGGGTTAATAAATCAGAGTAAACTTTGTAAGAAATTAGTTTTATTGGAAGTTGGTCTTGTTTTCTTAATCTAAGAAATTCATCGGTTGCGCCTTTTTCATAAACAACCTTAAGTTTATATGAATAAGTTACTACTAAAGATTTACCTTCTTCCCTTTTAATGAAAAACTCTGTTATGGTATAAGTTTTAAAAGAGCCGATCTTATGACTAATACGGCTACACATTTTAGATAAACTATCGCCGCCCATCACCTTTCTTAGGGTATCGCTCGTTAATTTATCTATATCACTGTAATTATAAGTCTTTATAGAATTGTAAAACCTGTTTAAAAAGCTTTTACCGTCAACCTGGTCCTCTTCTTTGTTTATATACCCTGTTGTAAAATGGCAACCCTGAAAAAAGACTATAAGAGTAACCGCCATAACATAAATGGTATGCCTCTTTATAAATTTCAATTTATTTTCCATCGAATATGATAACCTTTCCATTTTTATTCTTTATTAGTTTGACTGTCATATTTCCACTGTCCTTTAAAAGCGAATCTCCTTTAGATATTAAGTGGTTAAACCCCCAACTTGTAGAACCCAAATAGTAGATTTTGCCGTTTATAGTTACAGTCGGTACTGATTGTCTATCATACTCGACTTTTTCAACAATTCCATTAAATCTCAATTTAAGCATCATCTTTTCACCGGCAAAATGAGAATACAGCGTATGACAAAGAAACGCAATAAAGGCCAATACATAGATATACCTCCATATTGTCCGGAGTTTTGCTATATAATCTTGCATATTTTGGATATTCTCAAAAGTCAACTAACTGATTTTCATCCGTTAACGTATTTAAAATTGCCCGTCTTGTTGCGAAGTGAACGCTAACGGGCGTAGAGATCAGCGGTTAGGGATAAGTGCCTAACACCGTAATGACCTGAAAAAAAGTACCAGGTGTATTTTGAAGCAGAAACACTTCCGTTTTATAAACAAGGTACACCACTATAATACAGTTCGTAAGTTGGTTTACCGGAAATTAATTTACACCACTTTGGTCGAGCCTCTTAAAATCAATTCGGGCTGGATAATTACTTTCGTCAGGTCTTTTAAACGCACTTTGTTTTCCAATTTATCCAAAAGTGTTTTGAACAACTGCTTCGCCATTTCATCCAACGGTTGTGCCACAGCGCTGATCGAAGGGTTATAAATATTAAATACATCGTGGTCGTCAAATGCTATTACAGAAATATCCCCGGGGATATTGAGGCCCGATTCGTTGATGGCTTTTATTCCGCTTAGCGCCAGGTAGTTGGTCGCAAATATGATAGCGTCTATCCCCGGATGGTCGCTGATAAATTGAATAGATTGTTTAATGGTTGTTTCGGTGTCGTTCTCAAAAGGTATTTTGAAGATCAAAGGCTTCAGGTTATGTTTTTTTATGGCAGCCAGGTAACCCGATTGCCTTTCCTCCATCTGGGTTTGAGCGGAGGCCAGGGTAAATAGTGCGATTTTTTTAGCGGAAGTTTTTATTAAAAGTTCTGTAGCATCAAATGTCCCTGCATAATTATCTAATCCCACATAGTCAGTTGGCACGGTTGGCAGATAACGGTCAAATAATACGACGGGTAAATTACCGGCTATCAACGCTTTAATTTCGGGCTCAACCCCGGCGGGCGGGGTGATAATATAGCCATCAACATGGCGTGCCCGTAGCAGAGCAATTAATTGCCTCGTTTTTTCAGGATTATTTTCAGTGCTGCAGTAAATTATCTTATAGCCATTTTTGTATGCCAGCGCTTCTAAATGAAAGGCGATATGTGAAAAGAAATAGTCGGATATTTTTTCGACCATCAAGCATATCATTTTTGTTTTGCCGGTGCTTAAGCTTTTAGCGAGATAGTTAGGCTGAAATCCTTTTTCCTGTACAAACTTCAAAACCCTTTCCGTCAGTTCATCACTTATTCTCTTTTCCTTTGCTTTCCCATTCAAAATAAACGAAACGGTAGATTTTGCAACGTGTAGTTCGTTAGCTATATCGTTGATTGATAATTTTTTACTCATTTAATTTAATTGCCCGTGGTATTGTTATGGTTACAAAATGCAAAGCATGTTCATTTTATAAAACAGCGTTAAATGTATTTTAATAAATGATGCGAACCAAGGATCACGAAAAATAGTGATAAAAATTACACAGCTCATCTCTTTGGACTACAGTAAAATTGACCAGCTTTTATTTTTTTATCTTGATTCCTGACGCTTGCTTCCCGGCTCCTGGTTCTTGATTCACAAATATATCATTTTCTATTTGCAAAACCGGTTTTATTAATTATCATTGCAGACCGGGAAAAGAAATTAGATTTTCCGGGGCTTTGTTTGAACACTTAGCGCTTTATAAACCAATTATTTGTCCTGTTAATAAATAAGAGCTGTTTTTCCTGAAAATAACGGGTCAGACTTCATATCCTGCCCAATATCCATGGGATCGGTCGTGAGCGACTTTTTTTGCGGTGCACATTTAATACCTGCGGGACCAGATTTCTACCCGTGAAAAAAATAGACGGACTACAAACAAAATAAAAATAATGCCCACTAATAATCGGTCATCCTCCTGTATTCTGACTGCTGATATAGGCGGCTCGCATATATCAACAGGTATTTATATTGTAAATACCTGCACTATTCAGGAAGGAAGCGTAATAAGAGAGGAAGTTTTAAGTAAAGGGTCAGCAGATGACATACTAACTTCATGGGGAAGCGCTTTTAAACATGTGCTTAAGAACTCAGGACAACCGGTCACAGGGTTGAGCGTTGCAATGCCAGGGCCTTTCGATTACGAAAAAGGCATTTCCTATATAAAAGGGCTCGACAAATATGAGGCTTTATATGGATTGAACATTAAGGAAATGCTGGCCGGCCTTCTAAAACTCGACCCGCAGATGATCAGGTTCCGTAACGATGCCGAATCTACTATTGCCGGGGAAGTGTTGGCCGGCGCAGGTAAAGAATTTGATAAGGTGATCGGTGTAACCCTGGGCACAGGATTTGGATCTGCATACAGCGAAAATAAGATCACAAAAGACATTAACCTGGGAAGTGAGCCCTATAAGGATTCGATAGCGGACGATTATCTGTCAACGCGGTGGTTTTTGAGGCGCTATAAGGAACTAACTGGCATTGTTTTAACCGGCGGGGTTAAGGAGCTTTCGCTAATAGCGAAAAAAAGTAAAGTTGCGCAGGATATATTTAAAGAATTTGCCGTTAATATGGCTGATTTTCTTAAAAAACCGGTTGGGCAGCTTAAGCCCGAGGTGTTGATCATTTGCGGCAACATTGCAAAAGCGTCGGGGTTCTTCCTTCCCGAACTGACCAAAGCTTTGCATCCCTTGCCCATTAAGTTAGCTCAGCTTGGCGAAAATGCGCCGCTGATAGGGGCTGCGGCCACGTTTGACCATTCAGGCAGCCAGGCGCTATTTAATTCTGTAAACCCTTTATAGCTCAATATATTATGCAAAAAGCAGCCTTTATCGACAAAAAGTTCGTTGTCAACTTTATTTTCGTAACCTCATTATTTTTGATGTGGGGCGTATTACATGCCATGAGCGATGTGCTAAACAAGTATTTCCAGGGCGCATTGAATGTTTCAAAATCACAATCGGGGCTCATCCAGCTTTCGGTTTTTGGCGCCTACTTTGTGATGAGTATCCCGGCCGGTTACTTTTTAAAGAAATTCGGATATAAACCAGGTGTGCTTCTCGGCTTGTCTTTATTTGCTATTGGCACCTTCCTGTTTGTGCCGGCGGCAAACGCGGGGTCATTTGGATTTTTCAGGATCGCGTTGTTTGTTATGGGCTGCGGAATGGCAACCCTTGAAACGGTGGCACACCCATTTGCGGCTGCATTGGGCGATCAGCGGACGAGTGACCGGCGTATTAATTTTGCACAATCATTCAATGCTTTAGGTGCTACTGCCGGGCCTTTTATTGCATCCTGGTTTCTTTTTGGTGTCGTCGCCGGAAACACGCCTGATCTTAACGCTGTTAAATACCTGTATGTCAGTATTGGTGGTGTACTGGTCCTGCTTATCGTTGCTTTTTTATTTCTCAGGGTACCTGTATTAAACGACCCGCACGTTGCTATAGCCGAAGTTGATCCCGAGGCGGTTAACGTGGATGTGGCGCCCGGGAAAAAGCTGTATCAGCACAGGCATTTTGTATGGGCCGTAGTAGCACAGTTTTTTAACGTAGCCGCGCAGGCAGGTACCTGGGCGTTTTTTATTAACTACGGGCACGAGATAATGGGCTTTAGTAACCTGTCAGCAGGGAGGTATATGAGTATTTTTATGGCTATGATGATGGCGGGCCGTTTTACCGGCACATATCTGATGAAGTTCATCGCACCCAACAAATTACTGGCCTGCTTTGCGTCTGGCAGTATCCTCATGTGCCTGATCGTAGCGCAGGGCTTCGGCTGGCCGTCATATATTGCGCTGATGATGATCAACTTTTTCTTCAGTATTATGTTTCCAACAATTTTTAGTCTTGGCTTAAAAAACCTGGGGACACACACCCAAAGGGCATCGTCATTTATAGCGATGGGCGTTGTGGGCGGGGCTTTTTTTCCTTTAATAATGGGTCAGGTTGCAAATCATGATGTGGCTAAAGCTTATTACTTGCCAATTGTATGTTATGCCGTAATTTTTCTGTTTGGCTATAAATTGTATAAAGTGAAACATTAAACTCCTTTTTATGTATTATTTAAGGTGTACCTCCAGCCTCGACCAAATTGTTATTGATACCCTGAAAAAGTTTTTTAGAATAAATTTGCAAAACCGGTTTTATTGCCTATTATTGTCAATAATTCATAAAACCGGTTTTGCACGACTAAATCGGTTATAACCAGATATAAAACCTATAAAAATATAAACGCGCCTGATGAAGAAGGAACTTGTTAAACTAACAGGATTTTTAGCCTGTCTGCTGGTTTTTAATTTTTCCGTTGCTCAAACAACAGGGCAGAATGTTCTTCCCAAATGGGCGTTTGGCGGTTTTGTGCGGCCGCAAAATATCAATCCTATTATTTCACCCGATGCGAATGCAAAATTTCTGGACCCCATGTCGAATAAAATGGTGAAGTGGGAAGCAAACTATACTTTTAATCCTGCAGCGACAGTTAAAGGCGGGAAAATAGTCGTCCTATACAGATCCGAAGACAAAACCGGCGTTGAGATCGGCACCCGCACCTCCCGGATCGGTTATGCCGTAAGCAGCGACGGGCTTACTTTCAAAAGAAATGCCACGCCTGTGGTATTTCCCGCGAATGATAGTCAGAAAGAATTTGAATGGCCCGGAGGCTGCGAAGATCCACGGGTAGCAGTGACCGAAAACGGAACGTACGTGATGTTTTATACGCAATGGAACCGTAAAGTTCCGCGCCTTGGGGTAGCTACCTCGACGGATTTGATCACCTGGGTAAAACATGGCCCTATCTTCAGAAAATTTTATAATGGGAAGTTTGCCGATATCGCCAATAAATCTGCCTCTATCCTGACAAAATTGAATAGCGACCGGCAGGTGATCGCAAAAGTTAATGGCAGATACTGGATGTATTGGGGCGAATTGCATGTTTTTGCAGCAACTTCTGCCAACCTGGTCGATTGGAAGCCCGTTGTTGATGATACGGGCGCACTCAAACAATTAATATCACCCCGCAAAGGCTACTTTGACAGTGACCTTACCGAATGCGGGCCGCCCGCGATTATGACAGCCAAGGGCATCATATTATTTTACAACGGCAAAAACCATCCGGGCGATGGCGGCGACAAGCGTTTCAATGGTAATTCGTACTGCGCAGGGCAGGCTTTATTTTCTTCGACGGATCCGTCGAAAATAATAACCCGCCTGGATGTTCCATTTCTTCGCCCGATGGAGCCATTTGAAAAAAGCGGGCAATATGTAAACGGAACTGTTTTTATTGAAGGTATGGCTTACTTTAAGAAAAAGTGGTTCCTCTATTATGGTTGTGCAGACTCAAGGGTGGGGGTTGCAGTTTTTGACCCTTATAAACCGGCGCCTCCCGACCCAATACCACTTTTATAGGACTACCCTAATAATTTATTCTATTTTTTTAAATAACACATTACTAATTAGTGAGTGATCGGGGCGCTTTTGGCCCTGAAAACGGGAAACGGACTGTCATTTTTTGATTGGAAAGCATCGTTTTAATGCAATTAATACCAGAGATAACCAGCTTGAATATAAGATTACATATACCTATAAAACCTATGAGAAGAAGGGGGAAATTTTATGAAATAGTTTACTAAAAACATTACCCGCCGAAATGTAAAGCGAAGACATTTCCATTTATGGCAACATTGATCTGGCCGGTTCCGGTCTTATCAAAGCATCAATCAATTATTCACCTTAATTCAAAGTATATGAAAAAAACTTACAGTTATTTCATTATCCACAGATATGAAAAAGGAATTCGTTTTACTGCGAAATTTGCTTTTGCTTTGCTCCTGGCAGCATTAGTTCAGTTTTCTGCAAATGCGAATCCGCTAAAAGGAGATAACCCGGGACTCAACACCGGTGGTTCATCTCAAAATACGCTTCCCTCAAAATCAGCAGCAGCCAAACAGCAGTTTGCCGATATAAAGGTAACAGGGAAGGTTACAGATCCCAGCGGCGTAGCGCTTATAGGGGCCACAGTCGGCCTGAAAAACGGCAATGGCCTTACAGTTACCGATGTAAACGGTAATTTTACCGTAACAGTGCCTGAGAATGCTACATTGGTAGTATCCTATATCGGCTATCAAACCCAGGAAGTTGCAGTAGCTGGCCAAACGCAGCTTAATATTGTATTAAAGGAAGCTGCCGGTAGTTTAAACGAGGTTGTTGTTGTGGGTTATACCACGCAACGAAAAAAGGACCTTACCGGTGCAGTATCATTAATAAACGCCAAAGATATCACCGCAATACCCGTGGGTGGTGTCGACCAGATATTACAAGGTAAGGCTGCAGGCGTGGCTGTAACCCAAAATACCGGCGCCCCGGGCGATGGCATAAACGTTATAATACGTGGAACAGGAACTATTAATGGTATCTCCCCATTGTATATAATTGACGGCGTGCCAACCCAGGATGGTATTAACGAAATATCGCCAAATGATATTGAAAGTATCAACGTATTAAAAGATGCATCATCGGCGGCTATTTATGGTGCGAGGGCAGCAGGTGGTGTTATTATAATAACCACCAAACATGGCAAAGCGGGCAAAACACTGCTCAACTTTAATGCTTATACCGGTGTTCAAACGGCCCAGAATTTAATTAAAATGGCTAATAATGCGCAATATGTACAAGCGTATAATACCGCAGCCAAAAATGATGGCAGGCCCGGAATATCTGATAGCCTGGCCAGTACATTATCTGATGTAAACTGGCTGAAAGAAATTTTGAAACCTGCACGGATAAGCAACGGTAACCTTTCGCTTAGCGGAGGTAACGAAACCTCTCAATATATCTTATCTGGTAATTATTTTAGCCAGGATGGTTTGATCGAAAACTCATCTTACAACAGATTTAACCTGCGTACGGCGATAAACAGTACCTTATCAAAGTATTTTAAAATAGGTACCAACGTCAATCTTTCGTACTCAAAAACAAGGACAGTTGGCACATCCGGTGATGGTTTTGTAGGTGCGCCCAGCGTTGTGCGCTATGCGCTGTTCCGTACACCCGGCACCCCTGTTCGCAATGCCAGCGGGCAATTTGTCGATCTGCCAAAACAAGACCCTACTTTGGGTAATTTTTTGGGCGATGGCATAAACCCTGTGGCGCTGGCCGATGCAACTAACAACAATACGTATGGTTATACGCTGTTGGGCGATGCTTTTGCGGAGCTTGATCCTATAAAAGGTTTGAAAATAAGATCGGATTTTGGTATGAACTGGATTCAAACAGATAACAAACAGTTTTTCGAAACATATGGTATCGATCGTTTTTTTAATTCACCAAATGCTCTTTCTCAGTCAAACGAAGATAATCTAAACTATAACTGGACAAATACTGCCACCTATGATCTTATTTTAGGCAAAAGTGTTTTTAAGCTTTTAGCAGGTTCAGAATTAATTAAGCAGGATGTACAGGCCCTGTCCGCGTCGCGAACCGGCTATGTTAATCAAACCCCCGATTTTCAATATTTGGATAACGGGACCGCCGCAAGCCAGCAAAACGGAGGCAACGAGGCGCATCTTGCTATGTTTTCTCTTTTTAGCCGGATAGATTATCAATACGATGGTAAATATCTCGCGAGTGCGAATTTCCGCCGGGATGGGTCTTCTCAGCTTGATCCGTCATCACGTTATGAGAATTTTTATTCAGGCTCATTGGGATGGAGGATTGACCGGGAAGATTTCATGAAAAATGTTAAACCCATTTCTACCCTTAAACTACGCGGCAGTATTGGCCAGTTGGGCAATGCAGGGATCGGCAATTATCCATACACTTCAACCTTTGGCACAAGTGGTTATTATCCTTTTGGAGGGGCCACAAACCAGGGAATCAGTATTACATCTTTGGGTAATCCAAATGTTCGCTGGGAAACAAGCACCCAGGAAGATGTAGGGTTGGATATTGGTTTTTTTGAGAACGCCCTTTTGTTTACTGCCGATTATTATGTTAAAAACACAACGAATATGTTAATCCCTCTGCCCGAACCAAGCAGTGGCGGCGGGCAGCAGCCTTTTCCGGTAGGAGAACCTGAAGTAAACGCCGGAAGTGTACGCAACAGCGGCCTCGAATTGGAGCTGACCTACAAAAAGGTGATCAACAATGACTGGAGCTATAGTCTGAACGGTAATTTCGCTACCCTTAAAAATGAGGTAACCTCCCTTGCGGGTGGCACACCCATCCCCGGCGGACGTATCGACAATAACTATTTTGGTACATTGACCGAAGTGGGACAGCCAATAGGCTCGTTTTATTTGTTGCAGCAGGAAGGCATATTTCAAAGTGCGCAGCAGGTATTTACCCACGCCTACCAGGGGCCGGGTATAAGGCCGGGCGACGTAATGTATAAAGATGTAAACGGAGATGGCGTTATAGATGATAAAGACCGCAGTTTCGTGGGCAGCCCGATACCAAAATTTACATATGGCCTTACCGCCAATGTGAAGTATAAAAACTTCGATTTGAGTGCATTTTTCCAGGGAGTATATGGTAATAAAATTTATAACCAGGTACTTACCGACATCGAAGGCTTTTACCGCCCTTTTAATATTACCCAGCGGATCGCCGAAAATGCCTGGACAGGTCCGGGGTCAACCAATACCTATCCGCTATTGTCGTGGACAGATGGCGCAAACAATAAAATGCCATCAACACGGTTCCTTGAAAGCGGATCATACCTAAGGCTTAAAAATGTTCAGTTAGGATATACCTTAGGCGCCAATACTTTAAAAACCCTGGGTGTATCATCAGTACGTATTTATGTAAGCGGCCAAAACCTGCTCACCTTTACCAAGTACACCGGTCTTGATCCCGAGCAATATCAAAATACCGATAACGCAGCGGACGGCCCAAGGGCAGTGGGTATCGATTGGGGAACTTATCCATCGGCGCGTACAATAACTGTTGGTGTTAACGCTAATTTCTAACCAAAAAAAATATAGAGATGAAAGCAAAAAATATTTATATCTACATAACTGCATCCCTGTTCATTATTTCGACAGGATGTAAAAAGGTGCTTGACCAACCGGTTTTGGGCCAGTACCAAACCAGCAATTTTTTTACCTCTGATGCTAATGCCAATTTGGGGGTAAATGCTGCGTATGCTCCGCTCACTTTCACAGATGGCTCTTCGAACGCGATATGGGTTTTGGGCGACCTGGCTTCGGATGATGCCATAAAAGGAAGCAGTGATGGCGACCAGTCTGATTTTTTGAGCGTGCAAAACTTTAATATCAACCCCTCGAATTCGGCTGTTGAAGCCGTTTGGAAAAGGTATTATGATGGCGTTTTTGCATGTAATGTAGTTACTGACGGACTAGCAACCGCCCAACCCGGGGTGAGTGAGCCTGTAAGGGCATCAGTAGTAGCGCAGGCCGAATTTTTAAGGGCTTATTACTACTTTAACTTAACCGCGGCTTATGGAAAAATACCCTTGCATTTAAAGGTGGAAACTCCTGCTGAACTACAAAGCCCTGCATTACCGCAAACGCAAATTTATGCGCAGATAGAAAAAGATTGCCAGGCTGCTGCGGCTGTTTTGCCTACAACGTGGACCGGGGCCGATGTGGGCCGTGTAACCAAAGGTGCAGCCTTAGCTTTGCTGGCAAAAACTTATCTTTTCGAACAAAAATGGGCACTGGCGGCTACAACCGCACAAGCGGTAGATGCTTTGGGTGTATATAGCCTGTTACCGGTTTTTGCCGACAATTTCAGGGCGGCAACCAAAAATAACGCTGAAGGCGTTTTCTCAATCCAGCATACAAGCGGTCTTGTTCCGTACCAGGGAAATAATTTAAATGCATGGTTTGCCCCGCGCCCCTTAAATGGCTACGGGTTTTACCTGCCGACACAAAGCTTAGTAAATAATTTTGAAAAGGCGACGGACGGTACTGATGACCCACGTCTTGATTATACGGTTGGAAGAGCCGGGCATCCTTACTTTGATTCCCCCTTCGACCCTGCATGGACATCAACAGGCTATGTAAGTAAAAAACATACGCAGCCTTTATCCGAGATCCCAATTAATATCAGGGGCGATGGCAATTTAAATTACCAGGCCATCCGGTTTGCTGAAGTATTGCTTATTGAGGCCGAAGCGCTCAATGAGTCGGGCAATAGTGCCGGAGCGTTAGCCCCGCTTAACCGGGTGCGCAAACGCGCAAGGGAAAGTTATCTGAACGATTCTTCTTTACCCGGTTTTGGTACAATACCCGCTGGCCTGCTGCCAGACATTACAATTACTAACCAGGCTTCATTGCGCGATATTATCCGTGTAGAAAGACGCTCGGAACTGGCTTTGGAGTTTCACAGGTTTTTCGATATTATTCGTTACGGCCAAACTTACGCCCAGGCGGCGCTCAGCAGTAAGCCTAATTTTAATTTTACTACCAACCAGTTTTTCCCGATACCCGAAAGTGAAAGGGAGGCCAATTCAAAATTGGGTGAGTAATTGAACATTTTTAAAATAATCATTAACAAATGAAAAAACTTAAAAAAATAATGACAGCCGCCATCATGGTGATGGCGCTGGCAGCCGTCTTTCAATCCTGTAAAAAAAGCGCTGCTAAACCGGACTATAATTCTAACAAGACCAGGCTTGGCGCAGTAACTGATTCGCTGACGGCGGTCTATAACCTGGCAGTTGAAGGAAAGCAAGCCGGAGACTACGTGGTAGGCTCAAAAGCAACGCTTGAAACAGCCTTAACTTTAGCCAAAAGCGTTGAAACAGGCCAATTTACACAGCAGGAGGTTAACAATGCCGTGGCAAATCTTTTGCGGGCAGCAGGGCAGTTTAATGTAAATTTAATACAGCAAATTTCCGCAGCCAACCTGATCGCCTCCTGGACTTTTACCGGTAACGCAAAGGATGTATCGGGCAATGGCCACAATGGTACCTTACAAACCGGCTGGGTAGGCCCTTACGGCGCGCCTGCCGTTGATGGCGCCACTTTGCCTGTTTTGGTTGCCGACCGCTATGGCGTTGCCAATAATGCTTATACATTTAACAACGGCGCCTATGTCGAAGTGCCTTTTGACATAACACTGCGCCCCTCGAGTTTTACAATTTGTGCATGGATAAAACCGGATGTGGCAAGTAATGGAAATTACATATTTTCTTTAGACCGCTGGAACGGGTATAAATTCCAGTTACAGGGGGGCAATTTGCCTTTCCTGACCGTAAACACAAGCACCGGGGACCACGACCAGGATGATGGCGGGCCGTCGGTTACACTGGGTGTATGGACACAGGTGGTAGCGAGTTTTACAAATGGTACCGAGAAATTTTATATTAATGGGGCTTTGGTAAAAACAGCCAATATAACCGGCGACCCAACAACCCTGGTTGCTCCGCCACCACTCGCCATAGGTAACGAACTGCCTAAATCGGCTTATAACTTTACTGATCCAAACAGCCCGATGGCCTATTATGGCGGCAATTACTTTATGGGGGCCATTGACGATGTGCACCTTTATAATAAAGTGTTAAGCGATACGGAAGTAAAATCATTGTATACAATGGAACAGCCATAAAGCTATTAAAGAGAACTGGGTTGAGATTTAGTTGATCGATTTAAAGCTTAGTTGAGAGAGCGCCCCTTTTTGGGGTGCTTTTTTTATTAGAAATGATTTCTTTCAATGCTGCTTAACCCCAATTTAATACCGGGATAAATATAATAGCAGGGCCACCAGGGATTGCGGTATGGCAAATTCAACTAATCTCTAACCTCTGGTCTCTACCCCCCGTTCGCGTTCACTTCGCACAAACACACAAAAAAAATTGCGTGAACGCCTGAAAATCAGCCGGTTGATTTTTGAAAATATTTGAAAGGAGCGCCAAACAAACAGCCAACGGAATTTTTAATGTGTTTAATTGCCCACACCCGGCAGGGGGAATTGACTAATGGCGATTAATTTTATTGTTGACTAACTGACCATAGTAAGACCGCCGGATCTCCGGCGACAAGCGGTTATAAAGCCGGGATAATTCGGCTAAGTTATTTTCATAAGAGTCCAGTGCAAAAGCGCTTACATAAGAGCCAGGATGCTGTGATGCGAAAGTCGCCGCCACTTGTGCCAGTTTGGTTTCAGCCGTCGCTTGTGGATAATGTTGTTGATTGACCTGGCTTACCTGCCTTTGAAAGTCCTGGAACTCATTTTCCACCAGGCTTCCGGTAAACCTGATACTGGTATCATTTAGCGAATCTTTGCCGGCCGTCATGTTGAACTCGCCATTTTCTAAAAAAAAGCTTAAATAATAATCTTTAACGCCATTGGCCGAAAAACCAAACGTGCAAAATTCAGGGGTGGTTAAGGCGCCCGAAAGCGAGAAATGACCAGCCTCGATCCGGCAGGAATCTATTTTCCCCGTCTGCCGGTGCCTCAAAAAGGCCCAGCCATCGCCTACACCTTTGATCTTTCCATGCAACTTGTAACCTTGTGCAAACGAATGGCAGCAATAAAACACCATTAAAAAAGCGAATATCACTATAGCAGTAACCTTTGGTGAATATATTGTGCGCATATCAGAAAATTGAATACAAGATAAGCACAGTCATTTAATTTAAAAATAAAACGAAAAAAATACCCGCCCCGTTAAGAATCCGACTTAGCCGAAAAATAATTGCGGGTGCGCAAAAATTACCGGTGTTCGCGTTCACTTCGCGCGAACACAGACGTTTTTAAAACCATGAACACCTGATTATCAGCCAAGTAAAATTTAACTATTTGCAATTTTTGCATTTTTGCTGCGACGGGAGTTTTCACCGAAACGTCAGCCGCAGCTTCTTTGCGCCACCGCTAAAGTTGAGGCGGCACGCGGTCGGACTTTCGGACTAATCTCATATCTCACATCTCATATCTCACATCTAAATCCAACTACTGACAAAACAGTGTCACCACTTCTCATCTTTCAACCCCCTATCTTTGTTATTCACGCGGGTTTATTCACAAACCCATATCCCCCCAGCTTACTCAAATGGACGGTGCACCACTCGATTTTCACCTTTTGCCTTACCCGGCGCCTTACCCGGGTACCTTCCGCGAACCGCCGTCTGCCGAGCGCCCGGAGTTTATCGAGCAGATCCGCGCGGAGGCGCGCGGGGAAACGTACCGCCCGGCCGCGCGTAAAAAATCCGGGCCACAGCTGCCCGATCCTGATGCTGTACGCCGTCTTTTTACGATAGAAACAGGCAACCGCTGGATGGAGCTTGGCGAACGCGAACCTGAAGCAAAAATGCTTTTCGGCGAATTCTGGCACCAGGGTGAGCTTTGCATCCTTTTTGCCGATACCAATGCCGGCAAATCGGTACTGGCTGTGCAGATCGCCAACAATATTGCCCGCGCTAAACCAACCGGCCCCTTTGCCTGCGATGCCAAACCCGAAAAGGTAATGTATGTTGATTTTGAGCTCACTACCACCCAATTTTACCAGCGTTACAGTCACCCGGAGGGCGATCACCAGTTCCCCACCAACTTCTATCGTGCGCAGTTCAACCCCGAAAATGCCGTTACCGTCAGCAATTTCAAAGGCTATGATGATCTCCTTATTGCAGGCCTCGAATACAAAATAAGGCAGATCGGCGCCACCGTGCTTGTAATTGATAATGTCACCTGCCTGCGCGGCGGTACCGAAAGCGCGGCCGTGGCCCTACGGCTCATGAATAACCTCAAAAGCCTTAAAGCCGACCATAAGCTCTCCATCCTGGTACTGGCGCATACGCCCAAACGCCGCAATCCCGCCCGGCCGCTGGCTGCCGAAGACCTGCATGGCAGCAAGCTCCTTATCAACTTTGCCGACAGCGCCTTCGCCATCGGCAGAAGCACCAAAGAGGCCGGTTTATGCTATTTAAAGCAGATAAAGCAGCGCAACACCCAACAAATTTACGGCGAAGACAACGTTGCCCTTTGCCGCATCAGCAAAGCGCCGCTTTCGGGTACAAAGCCCGGCAATTTTCTGCATTTCGATTTCGAAGGCTTCGATGCCGAGCGGCCGCATATACAGGTAGCATACCGGCATGGTTATAACCGCTCACCTGCAGACCACCAACTGCTGGCAGTACAAATAGCCGCGCTTTCAGCTGTAGGGCTAAGCCAGCGGCAAATAGCCCTACAGCTCAATATTGGGCTGGGGACGGTAAATAAGTTGATACGGCATGGTAGCCCGGACGAAAACAGCGCTGCAATTTGCCCCGAGCCGCCGATGACCGATGATGCGCAAGTTGTTATAGATCAGAATAATAGGGCTGATTCTCCCACCGCTCATGCGCTGACGGCATCATTTGTTGATAATTCTTCACTCCGTGTGGACATTATCCACGCTCGCACACTCGAAAATTCAGCGACGATAACGGTAGCCACGGCAAATAGTCCGCCGTAAAAGAGAAGCCGCGCGTCAGGTGAATCCTCATAACAATCGTTTAAGACACGTTTGAATGATTGCCTTCGCGAGCGCACGCGCTCCCGCCGCTTGAATCCAAACCAATGTAAGCGTCCCGCTTACACATAACTCTTTTGCGATGTAAAAAATATTCCGCAACTTTATTACTATGCAACGCAACGCCTCAACCGACGAACCTTACTTCGTCACCTTAACTGTAGTAGACTGCCTGCCTGTCGGCAGACAGGGATAGATGTATTTACCCGCCGGTATTACAGCGATTTCATTATCGAAAACCTGGCCTGGTGCCAGCAAAACGCAAAACTCAATATTTATGCCTATGTCATCATGACCAACCATATTCACATGGTGGCCAATGTTACCGATGGGTCATTAGGTGATGTATTGGGGCGATTTAAAAGCTTCACTTCAAAAGAACTTTACAAGATGATAGCCAACAATACACAGGAAAGCCGGCGCGAATGGATGCTGAAAGCTTTTGACAGGGCGGGTAAATACAATCCGTTAAACGAAAAGCATCAGTTTTGGCAGAATGGCAATTACCCGGTTGTGCTTTTTTCACCTGCGGTTATTGAGCAAAAGATCGATTACACGCATGAAAATCCGGTAAGGGCAGGGTTTGTGGGTTCGGCGCACGAGTATTGGTATAGCAGCGCAAATCCTGAAAACCCGCTGAAAGTCATTTGGTGATGTCAGCGGGACGCTGACTATCGTTTGGGTTCAAGCGGGACGCTTGAACCGGCGAGGTAAAATGGAAGATTAATTTTTTTTCAGCCAGGTAGAATAAAAAAAGGAATAAAAAATTTGAATTACAAATTTATTAATCGTAATATTGCGATGTATTTATGGGCGTAACGAAAACAGAGATATTTACCGGGGAGCAAAACAGGCTGGCTGTTATGCTCAAAGCAATGGCGCACCCGGCGCGCATCGCTATTTTGCAGCAAATCATTAAGGCCAACGCTTGTATTTGCGGGGACTTAGTTGATGAATTGGGTTTGGCACAACCAACCATTTCACAACACTTAAAAGAACTGAAGACGGCAGGGCTGATTCGGGGAACCATAGAAGGTGCAAGTGTTTGCTATTGTATTAACCCGGATGTTTGGGACGAGTTAAAGGATCAGTTAGATTTATTCTTTAATTCCTATAACCCAGCCTGCTGCTAAAAAAATTTAAACAAATACATCGTAATATTACAATAAATATAAAACTAAAAGACCATGAGCAACGAACAAGAACTGAAAGAATTGGTAAGGCAAAAATACAGTGAGATTGCTTTACAGGACAAGGAAGACAACCAAGCCTCCTGCTGCGGCGCCACCGGTTGCAGCACCGAAGTATATAACATCATGAGTGATGATTATACCGATTTGAACGGCTATAACTCAGATGCTGATTTAGGATTGGGCTGCGGCCTGCCTACACAATTCGCAAAAATTAAAAAAGGTGATGTCGTGATCGACTTAGGTTCCGGCGCAGGTAATGACGCTTTTATAGCAAGAGCAGAAACTGGCGAAACGGGAAAAGTGATTGGCATTGATTTTACGGAGGCCATGATCAATAAGGCTAGAACCAATGCCGAAAAGTTAGCTTTTCATAATGTCGAGTTTCGTTTTGGCGATATTGAAAATATGCCGGTTACCGCTAACACTGCGGATGTAATCGTGAGTAACTGCGTATTAAACTTAGTGCCTAATAAAGATGCAGTAATCAAAGATATATACCGGGTGTTAAAACCAGGTGGGCACTTTAGTATTTCTGACGTGGTCTTGATAGGCACCCTACCGGACGGTTTGCGCAAAAGTGCAGAAATGTATGCGGGTTGTGTGTCCGGTGCTATTCAGAAAGACGTTTACCTGGAACTCATTCAGCACAACGGCTTTAAGAACATCGGTATCCAAAAGGAAAAAGTGATCAATATCCCTACTGACATTTTAAAGGATCATTTGAACGAAGAAGAATTAGCGCAGTATCAAAGCAAAGAAGCTGGCATCTTTAGCATAACCGTATATGCCGAGAAACCAACGGAAGCAAAAACCTGCTGCGGCCCGGATTGCTGTAACTAATAAATAACGTCCCGTTAATCCCATCAAAAATAAAAATATATTTGGATTTTAATTATTAATCGTAATATTGCATTATACAAGATGGGATTAACGAAGACAGCCAATTTTACGGAAAGGCAGAACAAACTGGCGCTAATGCTCAAGGCAGTGGCACACCCGGCAAGGATCGCAATCATTGACCATTTGCTGAAAGCCAACGAATGTATAACCGGCTATTTGGTAGAGGTTACGGGCTTATCACAGGCGACTACCTCGCAGCATTTAAGGGAGCTGAAAGAGGCTGGATTGTTAAAGGGAACAATTGAAGGCACATCGATGAACTATTGTATCGACCAGGTAAAATGGAAAGAGAACGCCGCAATATTAAAAACGTTCTTTATTGATGTAAAATTTGACGAAACCTGTTGCTGATTTTTTTTGCTGCGTTTTATCGTTAAATTGCAATATACAAGCAGACTGATTTTGAACCAATACATAAAACCATGATACAGCACAACATTTTATTTGTTTGCATCCACAATTCAGCCCGCAGTCAGATGGCAGAGGCATTCCTGAACCATTACGACGGCAAATCGCTGATAGCTGAAAGCGCCGGTCTGGAGCCCGGAAGACTGAACCCTAATGTCGTCAAAGTGATGGCAGAAGTGGGCATCGACATTAGCCACAAAGGCACACAGGAGGTTTTTGACCTGTTTAAGAAAGGCCGTTTGTTCCAGGCTGTCATAACCGTTTGCGATGAAGCCAGCGCCGAGGGTTGTCCTATTTTCCCAGGCGTAGTAAGGAGGCTGGGCTGGTCATTCCCTGATCCGTCAAGTTTCACGGGCACCGAAGAAGAAATTTTGGAAAACACCCGCAAGGTGAGAAATGAAATAAAGGAAGCGGTGCTGGCTTTTATTGATGAAGCGAAGCACATGCAATATTGGGTAAAACAAAAGCTTAATGCTTAATCCTGTAGTGGAATATGCTTCATGCCGCGACATTAAATATTGAATATGAGGTAAAAGACCTGGTGCGTACTATGGACTTTTATAATATCTTATTGGGAGAGGCGGCGGCCGACTTATACGAGGGGCATGCTATCTATGCTTTAAGAAAACAATTACTGACGATAACCTTTATTGAAAACCTGAAAGTGACTGAACCAATATGTGGCAACTTCAGCTTTCTTTTTAATTCCGACAAGGAGGTTTATGAACGCTTCGTACAATTCACAAGAGCGGGATTTGCCAATACCTTGAAAGCGGATTATAATTCATTCGACCCGGACAACCATTCGTTCGGCATAACAGACCCTAATGGACTCAATTGGAAATTCAGCATCAAAGACAAAAAAATAAATACTTTCAAATTTCTCAATATCCCACGCGTTAACAGCGTATGGGACATCTTAAAACCCTTATAATAAATAATGAGCGCAAACACCTGTGCCCCTGTGGCAGAAAGAAAAAAACTAAGTTTCCTTGATCGTTACCTGACTTTATGGATATTCCTGGCAATGGCCATCGGCGTTGCTGTAGGCTACTTTATCCCCTCATCAGCAGGATTTATCAATTCCTTTTCCACCGGGACGACCAATTTGCCACTCGCCATTGGCTTAATATTGATGATGTACCCGCCGCTTGCCAAAGTGAAATATGAAAACATGGGCGAGGTATTTAAAGACACCAAAGTATTGAGCGCCTCTTTAATTCTGAATTGGATTGTCGGGCCGATCCTGATGTTCTTTTTAGCCATTACCTTATTGCGTGATCACCCGGCTTATATGGTTGGGTTAATTCTTATCGGCCTTGCACGTTGTATCGCGATGGTGGTAGTTTGGAACGAATTGGCCGAGGGCAACCGGGAATACGCAGCCGGATTAATTGCTTTAAATAGCATTTTTCAGGTATTACTTTACAGCGTTTACGCCTATGTGTTTATAACCATTTTGCCGCCATTATTCGGCTTAAAGGGATTAGCTGTTAATATCACGATATTAGAAATTGCCAAAAGTGTAGGTATTTATTTAGGTATTCCTTTTGCAGCCGGGATCATCAGTCGCTATGCACTGATTGCAATAAAAGGTGAAACATGGTTTCAACAAAAATACGTGCCTATTATTTCGCCCATAACTTTGATTGCTTTGCTTTTTACCATTGTGGTGATGTTCAGCCTAAAAGGAAACCTGATTGTGCAGATACCTATGGACGTGGTACGGATCGCAATCCCGTTAGTGATCTACTTTACCGTTATGTTCACGATAAGCTTTTTTATCGGTAAATCATTTGGGGCAGATTATTCAAGAAGCACCTCAATTGCATTTACCGCGACAGGCAACAACTTTGAACTGGCTATTGCTGTTGCTATTGGCGTATTCGGAATTAATTCGGGAGAAGCCTTTGCAGGGGTAATAGGGCCACTGGTAGAAGTACCCGCATTGATTGCTTTAGTCAACTTAGCCTTTTGGCTCCGAAAAAAATATTATACACCCGTTACGACTATATCAATATGAAGATTGCTCTTTTTTCAGATATACACGCCAACCTGCCTGCATTGGAAGCATTTTTTGAAGATGTGGAAACGCAAAAACCCGATGCCATTTACTGTCTGGGCGATTTGGTCGGCTATAACATTTGGCCAAATGAAGTAATTGACGAGATCCGCAAACGCGGCATTCCCTGTATTGCCGGAAACTATGATTTTGGAATTGGCCGTCATAGCGATGATTGCGGCTGCGCCTATAAAACGGACGAAGAAAAGGCAATGGGTAAAATATCTATCGCTTATACCAACGAGGTCGTAAAAGACGAGCAAAGGGCTTACTTGCGTACGCTCCCGGCACATATTCGTTTAGAGTTTCAACTCAATAACGATAAATTAAACGTGCTGTTGGTACATGGCAGCCCCCGCAAGGTTAATGAATATCTATTTGAGGACAGGGACGAAAAAAGCCTTGTACGGATCATGGAGCAGGCGGATGCCGATGTGATGTGTTTCGGCCATACACACCAGCCTTACCACAGGGTATTACCAACGGTAGTTACCGATGACCCCCATTACCGTCATGCAGTTAATGTCGGTTCGGTAGGTAAGCCTAAAGATAAAGACCCGCGCGGCGGGTATGTGCTGTTGCACATCAACGAAAATAGTTCAATTAAAGATAAAGACAGTGTAAAGGTTGAGTTTATCCGTTTTGATTATGACGTAGAAAAGGCGGCCAAAGCGGTTGAAGATAGTCCTTTGCCCAACGAATATGCGGATATGCTTCGTCATGGTTAAACATTAAACCCCTATAAAATATCAGGTAACCAATTAAAACCTATTATGAAAACTTCTACGGGCAACCGGGGGCAGTATTCAGGCTTTTTTAACGAATTCTGATTTTAACGCCATCGCGCCGAATCCCTCAATCTTACAGTCGATATTATGATCGCTGGCTACCAAACGGATGTTTTTGACCTTCGTGCCGGCTTTGATGGTTTGCGTGGTACCTTTTACCGGGAGGTTTTTGATCGTTACCACCGTGTCGCCATTCTGCAGCACATTACCGTTGCTGTCTTTCACCGCAAAAGCCTCATCACCTGCCGGCTCTTCCACAGCGTTCCACTCATGCCCGCATTCCGGGCAAACCAATAAGCTTTCCAGTTCATAAGTATAAGGGGACCGGCAGATCGGGCAAGGTGCAAGTTCAGTCATGGCTATTCAATTTGTTGAAAGCGCAAAGTTAGCAATTGTTGGTATACCCGGTACGTAAGATTTACTGAGCCGTGACCCGTGCGGACCGACCGGATGCTTACATTTGTTTTCTATATGAAGAAAATAGGATTTTTATCATTCGGGCACTGGTCCAACCACCCTTCCTATCAAACCCGTACCGCGGGCGATACTTTGCTGCAGTCCATTGACCTGGCTGTCGCCGCAGAGGAAATTGGTATAGATGGCGCCTATTTCCGCGTCCATCACTTTGCGCGGCAGTTGGCATCGCCCTTTCCTTTGCTTTCGGCCATCGGCGCCAAAACCAGCAAAATAGAAATTGGAACCGGCGTTATCGATATGCGCTATGAAAACCCACTGTATATGGTGGAGGATGCCGGTGCTGCCGACCTGATCTCGGGCGGACGTTTGCAATTAGGCATTAGCCGGGGTTCACCTGAGCAAGTGATCGAAGGCTGGCGCTATTTCGGGTATGAACCTGAAAAGGGGGAAACTGATGCTGAAATGGGCCGCCGGAAAGCTTTGGAGTTTTTGGATAAATTAAAAGGCGCCGGGTTTGCAGAGCCCAATCCTTACCCGATGTTCCCTAACCCGCCCGGCTTATTACGCCTGGAGCCGCATTCAGACAGATTGCGGGAGCGGATCTGGTGGGGAGCTGCCTCTAATGCAACCGCAGTTTGGGCTGCCGGGAACGGCATGCACCTGCAAAGTTCTACTTTGAAATTTGATGAAAGCGGCAAACCTTTCCATATCCAGCAGGCCGAGCAGATCAGGGCATATAAAGATGCCTGGAAAAAAGCCGGCAATCAGCGCGAACCGCGGGTATCTGTGAGCCGATCGATCTATGCATTGGTCACCGAACAGGACAGGTATTACTTCGGGCAGCAAGGCAAATCAGCGGACAGTTTTGGTTATATCGAGCCAGAAAAAAGAGCCGTCTTTGGAAAGAGCTATGCCGCCGAACCGGATCAGCTGATCAAAGAACTGGCGCAGGATGAAGCAATACAGGAAGCTGACACGCTGCTCCTTACCATCCCCAATACCCTGGGCGTTGACTACAATGTTCATGTGCTGTCGGCTATTTTGGAGCATGTTGCCCCGGCCCTGGGTTGGCGATAGGGAATATCAGTTTACGGGATACAATTCCGCTGCCACAGCATTGTTTATTACCTGTCAGCGACGTACGAGTAGCCCAAACCGCCGCCCGACGCGGATATTCGGCGAGATTGGGAGAACGGCACGGCCCAGGCTTTAATACTTTACTGACGATTGAATTTTGCATGCCCTTTTTCTCTTTAACAACAAATGTGTCGCTTAGTAGTAGAAGCACTACTAAATATTTCATAATTGATAATAAATGTTGTACTAAAAATTTTCAAATACTTCTGATGATTTTGGCCGGAATTCCGGCCACAACTGTATTAGCAGGGACATCTTTACTCACTACCGCCCCAGCTGCAACCACGGAATTTTCACCGATTGTTACTCCAGGCAATATAGTTGCTCCAGCGCCGACCCAAGCGTTTTGTTTGATTACAATAGGTTTACAAAGCATACCGCGCCGATCAATTGGGTCAAGCGGGTGATTCTCCGTAATGAGATTGACTTTCGGGCCAATCAACACATGATCTTCCAATGTAATGCCGCCCATATCCAAAAATGAACAGGCATGATTGACGAATACATGTTTGCCAATTTTTATGGAACGGCCAAAATTGGTGTAAAATGGCGCGAATACTGTTGTTGACTGGTCCAACTCCGAACCGATAATCTCGCTTAACCTGCTACGGATTTGATCTACGCTGGTAGAAGAATTGAGTGCCGGCGACAGCGCCAGCGTACGTGTTACAATTTCATCTACCCTGGAAAATTCAGGGTCAGTCAACAGGACTATCTCTCCTGATTGAAGCCTTTCAAAAATATCTTTCACTTTGCAAAGTTAATATAATGTCGGTCCCGCCGGTTCAAACGTCCCGCTTGAACCTAAGCAAATGTAAGCGTCCCGCTTATAATAACTCTTTTTGCGCCATAAAAAAATATTATGCAAATTATTACCATGCAATGCAACACCACCACCGGCGGCCCCGGGAATCCTGAAAGCCCATTGAAGATTATTTGGTGATGTCAGCGGGACGCTGACCGGCGTTTGGGTTCAAGCGGGACGCTTGAACCGGCGGTGGGGAACATAGCGCTATAAAAATCACTCCCAAATACCATTCCGCGCTGTAAGTATAACCGGCTGGCCGCCGGTTACCATAATGGTATGCTCGTGCTGCGCAACAAAACCACCTTTATTACCCCGCAAGGTCCAGCCATCGGCTTGTGTATCGGCAATTGTCGACCGTGTTGAAATGAATGTCTCTATCGCCACCACCGAATTTTTTTTGAAACGCGATATGTTGAACCTGTCGCAGTAGTTGGCTATCTCGTGGGGTTCTTCGTGCAGGTTGCGGCCGACGCCATGCCCGGTAAGGTTTTTTATTACCGTGTAGCCGGCTTTCCTGGCCTCAGTCTCTATCAGCCTGCCAATCTCTGATATCCTGACACCACCTTTAATATTGCTGATCGCCTTCCTCAATATCTCCTTCGATGTTTCAACCAATCTGCCATGGCCGTAAATATCTTCACCCAGCACGAAGGAGCCGCCATTGTCGGCCCAATAGCCATTCAATTCTGCCGATACGTCAATATTTACCAGGTCGCCTTCTTTCAGGATCTTACCGGCTGACGGTATGCCATGCGCAACCTCCCCATTAATGCTTATGCAAGTATAGCCGGGAAAATCGTAGGTTAACAAAGGTGCAGAACGGGCGCCCATCTGTGCCAGCAACTCGCCGCCGTAATCGTCAAGTTCCTTTGTTGAAATGCCAGGTTTGGCAAACTCACGCATCTTTTTTAGCGTGGCGGCCACAGCATCACTTGCATGCTGCATCCCGATCATTTCGTTTTCGGTAGTTATAGACATGTTGAAGTTTTTTTCTATAGCAAAATTAACAAATAATAGGTGATGTGGTACTTATAAAAGGCAAAGGCCCTCAAACGGAAAAAGCCTTTAGACTTCCGGTAGCTATCGGGACGACTAAAGACTTTTTGACTTAAACCGGTAGACTGAGCAGGACTTATTTTTTCGCAGTCAAGCTAAAATTATAAGCTAAACGAATGGCAAACGTACTCAAAACGTCCCCTTCTGTATAATACCTGGCACTTACGTCAAATCCATGAATTACATAGCCAATATTAATTGCTCCCCCGAAATTAGTTTGGGAGTATGAAGCCCCTGTCACCTTGGTAGTGAGTATGGCTAACCCGGCCTGGGCTTCACCGTAGATGCCACTCTTTAAGTTATACCTGTACCCGGCCAAAATAGGGAGGAGGCTCAACGTTTGATCACCAAAGGTACTTGATGACTTCCCGCTAAATGACGAATAAGCACCTGTGAGGGTTAATTGACTTGCATCGCCTATCCCGTACAAGCCCTTAAGATTTCCTCCAATTCCGGGATTGTAAATGGAACTGTAGCCGTTACTTGCAAAGAAATTGACTTCGGCACCAAGGCTAATTTGATTGTTACCCGTTTGGGCAAAGCAAAAATTGGACACAAAAACAATAACAGCGAGTGATAGTAAGATTTTTTTCATTTTTTAGTTTTAAATTAATGATTAAATATTAAATAATTGCACAAACGATAAAATTTCACTTTAGTTAAAGCCATTATAAGCATTGGTTAAAATAATACGCTATATAATAACTGTTAATAACGGTTTTAAAAATGATAAATAATATTTACAATTCAAAAATAATTTTCAATTTATTATATTTCTAATTTAATTATTAAAGAATTAAGAGAATTATTTATTGGACGGAAATTTGAAACCGGGAGTTTCCATAGCGGGAGCATGCCCCGAACTTTGCAAAATATATTCCCCGAAAGTGAAAGGAATAACAGGTTTGTTTATCTTTAGCTTGTAAACCAGTCTTTTATTTCACCATTATGCGTCTGATAAAACTTCTTTTTGCTGTATTGATCGTACAATTTATTGTATCATGCCAGTCGAAATCACAGCCCGAACCATCCCTGGCAGGAAACTGGAAAATTACCAGCGCCGTTGGTAATGACGGCCGTAACTGGAACGGCTCTTTTACCCTAAAACAACAAGGGGCCGACTATAGCGGGCTTATTTTATGGAACGCAGTTGACGGACTATCAACAGGTACCGACAGTGTTGCCGGGAACTACAATATAAGCACAAGGATACTTACCATGCACTCTGTAGTGATAACCGGCAACATTGAACCCGTTGTGTACACGATGAATGTATCAAACGGTGGCAAGACAATGATCGGCACCTGGACAGGATCAAGCGATGGCACTATTGATAATCCGGGCAAGTGGTCGGCCGAAAAGGAATGATCAAAAGCGGGGTACTGAGCTGTAAGGCACAGCAAAACTATTATGTCACGATCCACCCCTGAATTTGTCATTTTTACACAGTGTAAAATCCCGGAACGCCTTCGATATTTGAATTGTCAATAAAATCAAAATAATTTAAATAACGTTTTATGAAAAGGGTAATCAAAGGATATAATATCCACAAACCGGTATTAATAATTGCCATGCTTTTTTTTACAGTAGTTCAGTCTAAAGGGCAACAGAGTAAACCTTCTGCCAGCGGCTTTGCACCTGTTAATGGCATTAAAGTTTATTACGAAGTGTATGGCGAGGGCAGGCCTATCGTTTTACTGCATGGTGCTTTTTATACCATTGAGATGAACTGGGCGCAATTGATACCTGAATTGTCGAAAACAAGAAAAGTAATTGCCATTGAAATGCAGGGACACGGGCACTCACCGTTTTCAGACAGAAAATTAGACCTTGTTACCCTGGCAAGTGATGTAGCAGGCGTAATGGATTACTTAAAAGTTGACAGTGCCGATGTTGCAGGATATAGTATGGGCGGCTCCGTGGCTTACCAATTGACCATACAAAACCCTAAACGGGTAAGGAAATTAGTGATCATTTCTTCTACCTATAAAAGCACCGGTTGGCGGCCCGAAGTAACTAATGCGTTTAAAGGTTTTAAGCCTGAATTTTTAACGAATACGCCGCTGGAAACGGGATATGATGCGGTAGCGCCTGATAAAACAAAATGGACAAAGTTCGTGGAACAGATGATCGCTTTTGCCGGGACCCCATTCGACATGGGTGACAGCAATATTGCGAAAATTACTTCGCCGGTATTGATCATTTCGGGCGACAATGATGGCCTGGATAAAGTTGAGCTGATGAAAACGTATCAATTACTGGGAGGCGGCCTGGCTGCTGATTTATCCCCGATGCCAAAATCGCATTTGGCAATTGTTCCATCGCAGAGTCATGTAGGCCTGATGATGCAGACAAAAACGATATTAGGTTACCTGGATGACTTTTTAAAGTAACAGATGCTTTTCCGGCCCTTGCCGAAACATAAAAGCCTCAAGTCTTTCGACCCGAGGCTTTATTCGTACCGGGTAGACGGAAGGGGACAAATCCCGGACTTTTTGGAGAATTTAAAGCTTTAATATCGCCGAAAGCCGCCTTCTGAGTGAATTATTTGCCCGGTTATCCAATCAGCGTCCTCGCCTGCGATAAAGCTTATCAATCGTGCTGCGTCATTTGGGTTACCAATGCGCCCTGAAGCAGACTTAGATAAAATGTATTTTTTATCTTCATCATTCATCCAGCCTGTATCCGTTGGTCCCGGATTGATAGCGTTAACGGTGATCCCTTTGGAAGAAACTTCAGCAGAAAGCGTTATAGTAAAAGCATCGATGGCCCCTTTTGTGGCTGCGTAGGCAATATTACCAACCATCGGTCCGAGAGACTGGCCAGAAGTTAAATTGATAATTCTTCCGCCATGTTTTTGAGTGAATCGTTTTACAAATTCGGAACTTAGTAACATTGCTCCGCGAATATTTACCTGGTAATGTTTATCAATGATCTCAGCAGTCAGATTTTCGTGTCCGGCGCCAACGGAGTATGTGGCATTGTTTACCAAAATTGTGGATTGTCCCAGCTTTTCTTCAACATAGTCGAATAATTTCACCGGGGCGAGCACATCGGAGAGATCTAACTCTAATCTTTCACATCTGACGCCATACCCCCTGATCATATTTTCCAGTACTTCCGGCTCGTTATCACCGATGCCCCAGGGCATTTCCCGATCATATGCAGACCAGTATGTAAGAAAAATATCGATACCTCTCTCAGCCAAAGTAATAGCTATAGCCGCCCCGATACCATTTAACCGGGAGGCCCCGGTAACAATTGCAATTTTTTTCATCTCTTTGAATTTTTTCCAACCCGCTAAATTCAGCGCCCGGTCTCACCGGGTGAATTGTTATCAGATGCGGCAAAACTTCTTTCAGGGTTTCGTGATCAATGTACTGATTATCCGCGTAAACACAAACCATATCGCGGAACGTTCAAATAATAAAAAGCCTGCGCAAAGCGGACTGAAATGCATGTAGATTATTTCATTGCCGTTGACATTTCAATGAGCTGCCGCAGGCCCGTGTTTTCTTTTAAAACATCGGCTACGGCTTTCAGCTGGTTTAATTGCTGATCACTCAAATCCCTGATGCTGTTAACTTTACCGGCATTGTCTTTCAAATAAACCGCTTTGGCATCAGGCATGCTGCCGTGGCCCTGCAAACGGAACTGCGATGGCAGGAGTGGGCCGAAAAGGAGCGAGCCGGCAAGGTCGGGGAATGCATTAAGGTCGGGTTCAAAACCGGCGGCATTTGCCACCAGGCCAGCCATCTCATGCAGCCCGGGCATTGCCCCGCGGCCTTTTGTGTTTTTAAAATCAGCTATCCAATCAAGCATTCCAGCCTCACTTGCACCCGGGATATTGTTACTCCAGGTGCCCGTTATCCACCGCGCCTGCAATTCGAGCGAAGGAAAGAACGAGCCTGACTGTAAATACTGGCCTATAAAGGCAAGGTTAGGGAATAACGGGTGGAACGTATATTTATATAGATCGAGGTGCTGATCGCCGGTGTTGATAGCATGGTATATTCCACGGCTCAGAAAAGGAAGGTTAAGCTCATAGCCGGTAGCAAAAATTACATCATCAATAGCCTCTTCCGTTCCATCCTCAAATACTACGCTGCGTGCATTAAAATGGCCCACATTTAGCTTTTGCGTAATGCGTTTTTTTTGGACCTGCGTAAGGTAACCGTCAGAAACGGTTACGCCGGCTTCCAGGATATTTTCAGCCGGTTTCAGGCCATCAAAATCTGCGGGGTTGCCGCACGATTTAATGATAAACTCTTTAAGCCTTTCGGCGCCTGCGCCGGGAGGGAATGCATTTGCCGATAAATACCTGAAGCGCGTATAAAGCAGATGGTCTCCCGGTTCGCCATTGATAACTTTGGTTACAACATATTTGGGTTTCCTGCACGAAGATATTACAGTTACCGATTCATTTAACGAGAGATCAGCCGCCAGATCGGAGCCTGTTACCCGGTTCCCTACTACAAGCACACGCCTGCCGCTAAAATCGCTGTTTCTCCTGTAGTTAAAGGCATGCGATACCCTCCCGGTAAACTTATCAAGCCCGGCCGCCTGTGGTATGTAAGGTTTATTGAAACGGCCCGACGCCACAATTACCCGGTCAAATATTTCCGACCGGGGGCCGTTTGCTTTGGTGACGCAACTTAGCTCATACCCTTTGCCGGCGATGTATTCAAGATGGTTTACAGTGGTGTTGAGTTTAATGTATGGCGACAGGCCGAAATTTTCCCTGTAATCGTCGAGGTACTGCTTTACCACCGCATGTGAAGGGTAGAGCTCGGTATCCTCCGGAAAAGGCATATCCGAGAAAGCCGTAAGGTATTTGCTGGAGTTGGTATGCAAGCTGTCCCACACGCCGCTTTGTCCGGGTGTTTGTGCCCACTGTCCGCCTGTTTCCTTTCCCTGCTCAAAAAGCGTAACATCGAATCCATCGTCCAACGCAAATTTTAGCGCCGCTAAGCCCGACGGCCCGCCCCCGATAATGGCGAGTTTATTCAATTTCATAGCAATTTATATTTTGCTTGCATACGCCCGAAAATAGCGAAAGATGAGCATAAGAAAAAATTGATTGGTTCGGTTGTGCAGACGCAGTCTACGAGCATAGTCATCCGGGCAAAGCCCCGTCCCCAACATTGTTGGGGACGGGGCTTTTTTGCATTTAATGGAATTTATATTTGTTTGCGTCCCAGGTGTTCCATTTTTACATGCGGAACACTGCGGAACACTGTGAAACACGCTCATTATCAGGATGTTCCCCCGTTTCTAAAATTGCGGCATTTCTATAATCGATTGATAATCAATTATATCAAAATCTATATTTTTGAATACACCGCTGCAATTAATTGATAATCAGATATTCCGGCTTTTGGAACGCGAAATTTGTGTAAATCTATATCAGGACGATGTCTAAAACAGGCATAGTTTGTTACATGGCAGCGGGGGTCGCCCCGATTTGTCGGGGCCAGGGTTGGGTTAGTCAGGTGCAAAACCTTAAGAATCTCCGTCAGGTACAAAACATATTGCCGGTTACAGGAAGTTCAAAGAGTTCGTAAACATCCATTGTTTGCTGCTATTATAAGATTATCTGTCAATTTTTGATCTCCGCAATTTAAAGTTTCCACCGATAATTGATGCCGGGGCAAAGATGAACATGGCAAACAGTTGCGTCCAATGACTACTGCCTTTAGAGAAAACGACAGACGTCGCTGCCAGCAAAAACATTAAAGCAGTTAAAATATAATTTAAGGTGAGCTTAGTTTGCGTGGCTATCAGCTGCACAACATAACCTGCTGCTACCGAGAAAAACAAACCGTAAAAAAAGGTGATTATTTTGAATTGCAATGGGGCATCCTGGTGTGGAGGTTGACCAGTTACCTGAAAAAGCAATACCGAAGATACTGCAAATACAGCATAGCCAGTTATCACCGCAATAATGTTCCGGATCATGATTGTTTATTCTCCCCCAAAGAAAACCAGTTGCCTGGATCATTAAAGCCAGGTTTTTTTACATAAAAGTTAAAAGCACTGTCCTGATCCAACACAAATATGCTGACATGATTAAGTTTTGTTATCATTTATTATGAATTATATAGACAAAGATGCTTCATTGATCTGAACTGCACTTATTGAAAATTGCTATTTTTCCGGTTTTTTTTTCTGCAGAGCAATTAGGAACAAAGTTTAAAGGAGCGTTCCGCATCTGTAGTTTTCTTTCGTGTCCAGGCAGGGTCTCCGAAGGGACCCTGAGCCGCGTGCCTGGGAGAAGCGTCTCCATCAGTGCAGTTTGGCTGTTAAGCCGGGCTGGGGCTGGTGGGGGCAGGCGGAAATATTGCGCAGGGACCTCGTTGGAAACCCCACAGGAACATAAGTTACAAACTTCGGACAGCGGAGCGTATATTCGACGGCAATGGTTAATTTTGACCGCCAATTTTAACCTATGAATATTTCGATAAAGTAACAGTGAATCTATGGCGAAAAAGAAACAAAAACAAGCGATTCTTAACTCCAGGCTGCAACATGACAAGCACAAAAAAGATTTTTTGGAGCGGGTAGTTCATTTTGCGCGAGTACTCGTCGGGCCGGAAGTAGTAGGGCAACTAACTGTTAAAATACTTGACCGTCTGTATGACATTCGCTATCCTAATTTTGGAATAACTACGACAAACGGTAAGAAGTTCCCCAAACAGATCGACGATCTAATCAGGCTGAATTTTCTGCATATAGTTAAAATGCAAAATATCGAGACACCCTCTGGCGCGGTTATTCCAATGATCAGGTTTATGAACGAAGGCCTGCTATTATTGCATTTCATAGGCGATATGCAGGATCACTATGTCTCAGACGCCGCGGAAATAAAGAAAGCATTTTGGCCGTTTTTGTATGGTACGGAATGGTATTGCAATGCTGTTAATAGTTGTTTGCGGGCTATCAACATGGTGGAAGTTTGCTTAACGATGCCAAGACAATTCACTGTACGTATAGAAAGTAAAGAGTTACCGTTTTATGACCCGCGTAGCCGCACGAATTGCGCACGTATACATCTATACCCTGTAAAAATGCAACAATGCATTGCAGACGGCACAAAGCGAGAAATTACCCCAGTCGGCTGGATGCGGGAAAAAGATCAATTTCATGTCTGTCACCACTTGTTGCAAACTTTCGGCCTTGATGAAACTGCAAATAGCGATAAACAATTACCTGTGTTTATACAGAAACATGCACTTGAAAGGCTGAGAGAACGGCTGGCAATTAATGAGGGAATGTTGTTTTACAACCTGTTTTTAACGATAAATAATTACCCGATCAAATTTCATAAACAACATGATCGTGTTTTGGTAGAATACTATCTACAGGAACAAAAAGTTGGCTACTTGATATTCCGGGGATGTTGACCACCTGATTCCGTGGCAAAGTGACCAGGCAATTAGCTGGCGAACGATAGCAGCGAGAGCTGTAAAAGCGTTTTCAAAGTTAGTTATTAAAAGTGGTTATTGATAACTGACTTCTTTAT
>CAIPFE010000021.1 GCA_903864275.1 uncultured Mucilaginibacter sp. | reverse complement strand
CATTAGCTGCTCGTTCGGGGTGGTCAGTTTGGCCCGGAATGCCTGGTCAGTTTGCCCCGGAATGGGGTGGTCAATTTGACGCGGAATCACTGGTCACATTCCGCCGGAATTGGGTGGTCAATATCAGCGGTATATCCAATAATTCAGCATTTCGTTACCTGATTAGAGATATTGACAGCCGCTCACTTGAGCTTACAAGCCGAATAGAAAGTAACAATATTAAAGCGACTTTGAAAAGGCTGGATGATGTATTTGCAACGGAAGTGTCTGAAAAAGGAAATGAGTATGTGAAGGACGGACTCGATTTAGTGTTGGCTTCAAATATGATTTCAGTAGGAATAGATGTGAGCCGCTTAAATATAATGTTGGTGAACGGTATGCCGAGAAACATCGCCGAATATATACAAGCAAGCAGTCGTGTCGGAAGAAAACATGATGGATTTGTTTTCACTTTGTTCAACCCCAACCAGGCAAGGGATAAATCCTACTTTGAAAACTTTAGTTCATTTCATCAGGCGTACTACAAATATGTGGAGCCTTTGAGTGTAACTCCTTTCACCGAAAATACTATTCGCAAAATGCTCACCACAATATTTGTTGCGTTTATGAGAAACAGTATTTCAGATTTGACAAAAAATGCAGATGCGAAGAATTTTGAACCTGAAATGGCTGATGAATTTAAAACCTATATTACGCAACGTTTCGGCAGCAGTAGTTATTTTGACGTTTTACTTGACAATTTAATTAAGAGTTGGACATCAAAGAAAAAGCGAATAAATAATTTGACCTATGCAACGCTTTTGAAAAAGACATCAACAGACATAAATCCATTTGAAGAAATTTGGTTGACGATGAACTCACTTCGTGACATTGATACAGAAACTTACTACCGGATAAGCGATTTACCAACAAACTAACTTTTAGCTCACTTATGGCAAAATTTTATACAAAAGGAAAATCACAGCGATCACCTAAACGCTTTATTCATACGCAAACCCGTAAGGCAGTTACCGCAACAGCGGGCGTACAAGCAATCATTGAGAGTCCAGTCGGCGCTTATAAAGTTGCAGACTTAAATCAGTGGTGGTTTTTTCACCCGAACAACAATAGCAACTATTTATTAACTGATGATGATGGCAATTACATCTTCGAAATCAAAGAACCTCGTCTGTTAAATCGTTTGAGAGGAACTGGGATTTTTCAAAACCTTCAAAGATTAATTCAAGTTCCGCCCAATGCCCAAGACGAAGACAATAGGTTAATGCCTGCCAAAGATAATCAAGTTGGTAAAGTAGAATATTTTCCTACTTGGTATTTTTGCGAAACTTGTGAAAGGTTCAAACCAATCGCTGACTGGTGGAATGGCTGGAAAGATGTTATGACGAATGATGAAGGAATGAATGACCAAGACAGAGTCAGGGAACGATTTATTTACGATACAAAACTTTCTGGCAGACCAAATTGCTATTGTTGTTACAGAGATAATTTGTTGACCGGAAAACCTAAAAGAAAATATCACAAATTAGAGCAGGTTCGTTTTGTTTTCGTTTCACCAGATGGTGATATTCGGGATATTGACTGGAGTAGATGGATAACCGCGAGGCGATTAGGCAGCAACAATACCGAAGAAGATTCAGAAGGTCTGGAAACAGGAAGATATATTTTAGGGCAAGACCCTTGTTGTGACAATCCCTCACTGAAATATATTCGTTCAACAAAACTTTCCGATTTAGTAGGAATTACGATTCAATGCGAGAATCCAACCTGCAACAAAAGAAAAACTTTGGCTGGATTTTTCAATCTTAGAAGAAGAAAGGGAACCATCAAAGATAGTCAACAAAACACCTATCCCGTCTTTTTCAAACCACTTATCCGAACCAGTAATAGCATTTATTATCCAATTGTGATGAGCAGTTTGTATATCCCACAACCTGAAATGAAGCTTTCGCACGACCAAAAATCCGCAATTAGATTATTAAACACTACTGGAAATTCCGCAGAGCAGATAGCAACGGTCACGAAGATTACTTTGAAAGAAGTTCAACAAGTTTTGGGTGAAGGAGTTTATTTGAGCGAAATGGAATTCCGCATGAACGAATATCACTACTTACTAAATGAATATAAGTATCTACTGAACACCGGCAGTTTCACTTCTGTTGAGAAGGATTTAATACTTGAAGAAATTCCCTTGAATGATGAGTTGAAGAATTACGGTTTTGAGAAGATAATAAAAATCAAACGGCTTAAACTCACATCAGTTCAAACTGGTTATACACGACTTAGTCCAATGGATAGAGATACTTTTTCAAACAGTAAGGACAAGTTTATCCGTTTTGATAATAAAGACATTCCGTTGAAAGCAAAGTTCACCATTGCAAAACCAAATGAAACAGAATATTTAATGGGGGTTGAGAATTTTGGCGAAGGAATTTTTATCAAATGGAATGATGACAGAATAAAAACCTTCGTCGCTGAGTTGTTCAATAATAAAAAGTGTAAGTCGGAGATTATTTCACTCTATCAAAGAGTTCAGCAAAACGAAATGATCAGTGACGATAAGTTTGCCGACACGACGCATTTAGCCAAGACATTGCTTATTCATAGTTTCTCTCACTTAATCATTAAAGAGTTGGAATTTCTGTGCGGCTACCCTTCTTCATCTGTTGCAGAAAGAATTTATTGTGATACAGACACAATGAACGGGCTTTTGATTTACACTATCGCCGGAAGTGAAGGAAGCTTTGGCGGACTTATTAATCAGGCAGACAGTGACAATTTTTCAAAAATTCTGTCTTCTGCACTATTAAGAGCTAAGGACTGTAGCAGTGACCCCATATGTTATCAAAGCGAGGGACAAGGAGTCGGTGGGCTTAACTATGCTGCTTGTTATGGCTGTTTATTGATAAGCGAAACGTCTTGTGAAGAATTCAATTCATTTCTCGACCGAAAAATTTTAATAGATGAAGACTTTGGATTCTTTCGAAAGAAGTAGTCACAACCAAGTCCAACGCAAATTGCCGCTAAATATTCCTTGCAATATCCCAGGGAAGACGCAGGATCCTCTTCTAGAAACCATGCTGAGACGGAGAATGATAGTTTTTGGTGAATTTGCAGTTTTGGAATTTTAGAAAAATCAACTACTTGATCTTCAATCGTTAATGATAATAAAGATGCCTGTGCTATTGCAAAGTGAACGCTACCGTGAACGCTTTGCCCTTGAGTTTTCGCAGCAAAAAACATGGTTTACACATTTTAGGCCATTTTTTTCATAATTAATTGATTATCAATGTTATAATATGAAAATTTTCGAAAATTGTGTTAACCATGTTAACCATGTTTTCGCCCGGTTAAGCGTCGCCCAAAGCCAGGCATGTGCAAATTTTCACCCCTTAAACATATTCCCCCCATGCCATTCCAAATTTACCGGATCAGGGTAATAACGCCGGTCGGCAGGCAGATGGATGGCCATGCCGTTAAATTGTTTTAAGCTATAAGGGTGCCCGGCATTTTCAATTACCCCGGCAGAAACTTTTACCCGGTAGCCGCCGTCAATGGTGATAAGCCCGCGGTCGAAAGCCCGGTGCAGGTTAGGGCACAGGGCTATGCCGTTGCTGATGGTATCGTTATGGGTGAGGCTGAAAGGCACAATGTGGCATAGATGGTTGTAATGAGTTGTAGAAGTTTTAAGGGTTGTAAAGGTTAAAAACAAATACCTTAACGCAACCTTTACAACCCGTTCCAACTTCTTACAACCTTTCTAACTTAAACAGGGCACCATTTTTTTAAACAGGCCGCCGCGCACAAACTGTTCGTCTTCGGTAACCACCTGCACGGTTTTGTATTTGGTTTCGGGTTCGTTTAAAATAAAGTCCTTCAGGTCGTTGACGTAACCCTGGCCGGTTTTTTTGCTGCGTAAATAGGCCGCCTTT
>CAIPFE010000020.1 GCA_903864275.1 uncultured Mucilaginibacter sp. | reverse complement strand
TAAAGAAGTCAGTTATCAATAACCACTTTTAATAACTAACTTTGAAAACGCTTTTACAGCTCTCGCTGCTATCGTTCGCCAGCTAATTGCCTGGTCACTTTGCCACGGAATCAGGTGGTCAACATCCCCGGAATATCAACACACATACCTGGAAGACGATCATTCGGATAACGCAGGCAAAGCAAAGGGCTACACCCTGCAAAATGATAAATTGGTATGCCAGCCTCCGCTTGATCCTTCGCAATATTGGGCCGCCGGGGGCATTGTGAGCACCATAACTGATCTCATTATTTATGACGAAGCACTAAGTACCGGGAAGCTGCTGCTATTAAACATTGTTAAACAAATGATGCAACCAATTAAATTGGATGATGGAAAAGAGAGTGAATACGGGCTTGGTTTTGAATTAATGCAGACACCCGAATTGGAAATTGCCGGGAACACTGGTGTTGGCCTCGGTTATAATGCTGCTTATCTTAATTTTTTAAAGGATAGTACCGTCATCATCGTACTTACCAATGCCAGCAACGGCCGGAGCGCACTGATAGCAAAACAAATTCACGACCTGTTGTCGCCCAAACAAACAGCGACCGAGAATGCTCACCAGGACCATCTTGATGCTATTGTTTTATCAGTACTTAAAGATGCAGGTAAAGGATCCGTTGAATCATTAAACTTTCAAAGTGCCGAAACATTGCAAAACTTCAGGCTAACCACAATTCCATATATTCAGCAGCAAGGCAGCATATTGAATATTGAGCGCCAGGGTGAAAAAATAAACCCGCAAACGATAGTCAGAAGATATAAAATAAGTTTTGAACACGGCAGTACCGTTTGGGTGATCATATTTTCAAAAGAAGGGAAGATCATCATGGCCAATCATATGTAAATTCCCCGGAAATTTATTGTTTGTTTTTTTTACCGATAAAGAAATCGGCAGACGTTATCCCGCAAGTTTCGGCGCTATAATGTGCCCGGGTTTGTAAATAAAGAATGCCGTAAGCGTACAAACGAAGGCGACCAGTGTAATACAGGCCGCAAACGGGAAAAAGAAGATCAACTCGTCGATTCCCCAGGCTAGCAGGCACACGGACATCGTCAACATGATTTTTTTGGCCAGCCCTGGCGAAGCGTTTAATTCGCCTGAGGTAAACCAAAGCACCAGGGTAAATAACAGGATAGCGATTGAACAGGCATACCCGTAGCCGTCAAAATATTCACCCATGCTGCGCATTACGCCCATAAACGGGAATTTCGGCCCTGTCATTTGCCGGATTACGGCTTGTTGCACCGGATCGGTCGGGTTTTTCCAGCCGCTGTGCCCAATAGTATGGCCTAATCCATGGATAAGCATCAGCACGGCTGCGATTCGTAGCAGAATTTTAGGGATTTTCATTTTATTAACTGTTGATTGGAATTTGCGATTCAATATGAGCTTTATACAATTGCAGTATCAATCCCCAGCCATAATCCATACTTTCGATGGCTTTGCTGCCGCCCATCCGGCCCAGGTTCTTGTGTTCAAATTTTACTTTGGTCGTTTTAGAACCTTCGGGAATGAAACGGACTTCAACTTCAGTGATCAAGTTGGGATCATACTTATAGTCGCCATTGATCTGCCACGCCAATACAATAAGGGCATAAGGGTCCCATTCCAGTACGTGACCAACATTGCACCTGGTACCATCTTCATGCAATGTGTACCAATGCCCGTTCACGTTCGGTTCAAGCACCGTTTCAGTCACCGGTGTATTACCAATATGGTGGGTGGGCGGCCACCACAGATCCATTTTTTCGGTAAAAACTTTAAAGGCCGTCATTTGTGAGGCCTCAACAACAACTTCTTTTTTGATGGGTGGGATGTTTGGGTTATTCATGATCTTTTTCTGTTTGTTCTGCAATTAGTTTAAACGCGGCCAGTGCTTCATTCCAAAAATTATCCAGGTAATTGCGCATCGCCAAAACGCCCTCGCGGTCTACCTGGCAAATACTTCGTGTACCTTTTTGATACATGGTGATTAGTTTTGCTTCTCTTAAAACTTTCAAATGCTGGGATACAGCGGGACGGCTGACGGACAATCCATCAGCGATATCGACAACCGCCAACGGGCGGTCGCGGAGTTTTTCGAAGATCAATCTCCGTGTGGGGTCTCCTAATGCATTAAAGGCTTTTTCGCAGGCGCTCATTATCTTAATGGTAAGTATTTGCTTACCGTAAGTACAAACTTACCATTAATATTGATAAATGCAAATAAAAAAATTGATTGACACGAAAAATGCGACTGACACCCTTTTTTGAAGACGATAATTAGTTTTTTTTGCTGCGATTTAAAAAATGCAATTACTATCGGGAAAAATTTCTTTCACCTCACCAAATCCACCCCATTGGCATCAGTAGTCAGCACTTCGCTCATAAAGTCAAGAAAAGGCCGCATTTTTTTAAATACGTCGTTCATCCTGTGTAAAAAATCGGGGCTCAATACTTCTTCATCGCTGAACAGGTGCCTCAGCATAAATTGTTTATAGCGCAGCAGGTGGATTGCAGGGTGGTCTTTTGCATAACCGCGCGGGGCGGAACCGAGTTGTTCGCCGTACAAGGCGCCAAAGGTTTCAACCAGGGTTTTGTCACCAAGCAAGTGTTCCCAGGCCTGGGGGTTGGCATCGATGTCCTGTCGTATCCGCTTCATATCATCCTTGTCAGGCCCCCAAAAGCCCCCAACCAGGCCCGAATTGCCCGGCTCGATCCGAAAATAATAACCGCCACGCAGCTTTTTTGTCGCCCTTTTGAACGATGCGCTCCAGTGGGTATTGTAAGGCGTTTTATCTTTTGCGAAACGCACGTCTTTATAGATTCTGTACACGCTTTTCTTTCCCGAAGGGGTTTCAATATGGTCTTGCTTATTCAGTTCAGCCAGCAGGGCATCGGCAAAATCAATGATATTGTCGCGGGCTTCGGTGTACCTTTCCTTTCGGTTATTGAACCAATCCCGGTTGTTGTTTTTGGACAGGTCGGTTAAAAAATCGAGGGAATCTTTTTCTATGATCGCGTTTGTCATTGATGCCTGTTTTTATTTTGAATTTAGGGTCGCAAATCCTTTCCTAAAACGCCTTATTATTTAATAAAGTAACCCAGTGAAAAACTATACCCCTGGTTTTTAACATTGCTGTTAATAGCTGAAATACTTACAAGGGATTCGCCATATCCCGCGCTAAAGTAAATGTTTTTGAGCCGGACGCCCACAATGCCGTTGATCCCAAAATCCTTGTTATTTATTCCGGGATAATTGCTCCCAAATTCTACTGCATTTTCCTGGTTAACGGATCCTCCGGAGTAGGTTCCGTTAAATACTGTTGAGGCATGGACGGCTAAGGCCACATAAGGCCCCCCACCTAAAAAGATATTTCCATAATCCGTTTTTATCCGGTAAAAGAAATTTAACGGAATTTCAATATAGTCAATAAGTAAATGTGTGGTCCCAACCGCCGGGGTAGTTATACCGGTACTAACTTCGGCAGAATCAGGTTTTGTTGCGCCGCCTTTGACCTTAAACATCAAGCCTGGCTGAAAAGAAAATGAACCGAATTGAATGTCAACAAAGCCCCTGGCATGGAAACCCGCCTGGCTATTATTGTATTGAGGTTTCCCTAACGTCATAGGGACTTTTGTGATATTTAATCCGGCATCAATGCCATAGCCGATGGTTTGTGAATAAGCACAGGTTGAGATCAGTACGCATGCTGCTAAGATTAATACTTTTTTCATAGGGTAGATTTAGCGATACAAAAATTGGCAGAAATCATCTCCTCAATCGCACGGGCTATGTTTGCCAAATTCAACCAATAAAGTGTGGTTACCTGCCCAAGATGTCGCGATGGTATGATACTTTTAATAACATTTTTCCGCTAAAACAAAATTAGGTTAAATTGCTTTACATACAAGCCAAATCATATTGTAACCTATGCGTGCATTCACTTTTTCGGTGGATAAATGCAGCACAGGCCTAATTTCCTGGTTCTTTATTCGCGTCATTAATAAACAGATAATATTTGAAATAATAAATTAATGCTAATTTTAATGAATTTTTAGGCTGATAATTTATGACTACTCCAGGCGGGCGATCAAACAAAAATCAATCAAAGGGAAAACAACCACAGGCATATCAACTGACTCATGACGACCTCAAAAAGGCGCATGATCATAGCCCTATGGGAGTATTGGTTATCGATGTAAACGGCACTGTTAATTATGCCAATAAGGTGGCGCTTGCTTATTCGAATCTGCAAGAGACGGACGTGGTGGGCCAATCGCTATTTAAATTATATGAAGATGCTTCGCCCGGCAAGTTAAACGAAGCGAGGATTCTGCGACTGGAAGAGATCACGGACCAGGAATTTATCGTTAAAAAACAACCGGGCGAGCGCTGGGTTTTGCTCAGCTCCAGGGTTTACCCCGAAGAAGGAACGGATGTTCAAACCTATCTTTTCGTCCGCGACATTTCCACGCTTAAGAAAAAAGAAAACCTTTTTTCCTATTTAAACCGTGCAGCAACCGCGCTGGCGCAGACGAGGGACACCGCCGGTGCGCTGGAACAAATAGCACAATTTATCGTACCAAAATTCGCTAACTGGTTTACCATTGACCTGTTAAAAGAAGACCATCTTGAGCTGCTGCTGTTAAAGCACGAGGATCCGGCAAAGATCGAGTGGGCTTACCAGTACCGCGAAAATTACCCTGCCGATCTTAACGCCAATAGCGGGCCGGCGCTTGTGTTAAAAACCGGGAAGCCGGGTTTTGTACCTGTTGTGACCGGGCAAATGATCGACGCACTTATTACCGACCCGGTACAGCGCGGGGAAGTAAAAAAAATTGGTTTGCATTCGGTGATCATTGTGCCGATGGCCGCAAACGATAAGATCACCGGCCTGGTGAACTTTATATCCTCGGTACCAGGGCGTTATTTTGACGAAACAGATTTGGATTTTGCGCAACATTTTGCCAACCTCATTGGACTTTCACTTGAAAATGCCCGTTTGAACGAAGATGTGGAGAATGAACTGGTTTTAAGAAAACAAAGTGAGGAACAGTTCCGGTTTCTGACCGATGCTATACCGCATAAAATGTGGACATCAGGGCCAGATGGCCGGGCGACCTATTATAACCGCCAGTGGCACGACTATACCGGCATTACGGGTTTCGAAGCTTTAAGAGAAAAAATATGGGATATTATTCACCCTGATGACCGCGCTATGGCAGCTGTGGAGTGGCCAAAGGCGGTTAAAAATGGCGAAGCGATGGAAATGGAACACCGCCTGCAACGTTACGACGGCGTTTACCGGTGGCATCTAAGCCGTTTTACCGCGCATAAAGATGATGAGGGCCAAACAATGCTGTGGGTTGGTACCAGTACCGACATACACGAACAGAAAATTGCAGGCATGGAACTGGCCGCAGCAAACGAAGAGCTATCGGCAGCCAACGAAGAACTTGCCGCGATGAATGAAGAAGTGGCCACTACCAACGAGGAATTGAGTGAGACGCAGCATAACCTTATACGGTTAAATACTGACCTGGCCCGGAGTGAAAAGCTATTCAGGTCCATCGTCCTTAATATTCCCGGCGCCCTGATCATTGTAATTGACAAAGACCACCGGTACCTTACCATTGAGGGCGATATTATGGAAAAAATGGGGTACGACAGGAAAAACTATGAAGGAAAGCACCCCACAGAAATAGGCCCGCCTGAGCGGTACGAAGCCTCAAAACACCTCTATGAAAGAGTGATGGCAGGAGAAAAGTTTTCGGTGGAACGGAAGGCGGAGACCGGCGAAGATTATATGGTTCATTTTGTGCCGCTTAAAAATGATGATAACCAGGTGTACGCCGGGTTGATCATCGCGCTGGATGTTTCAGATATTAAACAGGCTGAAGAAAAAAGCGCGAAACTGGCGGCGATAGTTGAGTCGTCCGACGACGCTATCATCAGCAAGACGCCGGAAAGCGTTATTACCAGCTGGAACGCTGCCGCTGAACGGATGTTTGGTTATACCGCCGATGAAATTGTTGGTGAAACCATTTATAAGCTCATCCCGCCCGAGCGGCACGAAGAAGAGCCCAGGATACTTGCGCGTTTAAAAGGCGGGGAGCGTGTGCAGCATTTTGAGACGCAGAGGCAAACCAAAGATGGCAGGCTTTTGGATGTTTCCTTAACCATTTCGCCTATTAAAGATGCGCAGGGCCGGATCATTGGCCTGTCGAAAATAATGCGGGACATTACCGAAAAGAAAATGGATGAGACGCGCAAAAACGATTTCATCGGCATGGTGAGCCATGAGCTGAAAACGCCGCTGACCTCACTTAACGCTATTGTGCAGGTGGTAAGTGCTAAACTAAAAAACAGTGAGGATCCCTTTTTGCCAGGCGCAATGGAGCGGGCGAATATGCAGGTTAAACGGATGACCGGCATGATCAACGGTTTCCTTAATATTTCGCGCTTAGAGGCCGGCAAGATACTTATCGAAAAACATCCTTTCGACCTCCGTGAGCTTTTGGAGGAAATATCCAACGAAACCCGGCTGATCCTTACCACGCATACCATTAACCTTAAAGTAGCCGGTCCGGTTGAAATTAATGCCGACCGGGAGAAGATCAGTTCTGTTATCTCCAACCTCATCAGCAACGCCGTCAAATATTCACCGGACGGTAAGCTGATCGAAATTGATTGCCACACCAGCGGGGGTAACGCCGTAGTGAGTGTGAAAGACGAAGGCATCGGCATAAAACCCCAGGACCTTACCCAAATATTCGACCGCTATTACCGCGTTGAAACCAATAACACGAAGCATATTGCCGGTTTCGGCATCGGCTTGTACCTAAGCGCCGAGATCATCAAACGGCACGACGGCGAAATATGGGCAGAAAGCGAAAGCGGCAAAGGATCGACGTTTTACTTTAGTTTGCCGTTGGGTTAAACCCAGGCAGGATCCTGCCTGTTATCAAAAATGTATAGAAGAATGATCTTTGTTTCCGTTACCTCATAAACTAACGAAGACTGACGGGAAATGACAGCCCTTCGATACCGGCTATGCACCGGAATAGCCTGGTAGAGATATGGGTTTATAATAATTTTTTCAACAATGCGGTCAATCCTGTCCAGTAATTTTTCGGCAGACGAAGTCCCGAATCCCATTTCCACATTATTAACAAGCAGGGTTAAGGTAATTTTATAGGTTTCGGTATAAACGACTTCAGTGATCATTACCTGCCTAAAATGTCGCGGTGGCTGGTGTAAGCGGTTACCCTGCCATTTTCTTTATCGTTTTCGGCCTGGCGCAATAACGCAAGTTCCTGGTCACTTACCTTCGTATCCTGGGCAAGGTAGTCTATGTCCATGGCTTCTAAAATGGTTTTTAGGGCTGTCCATTTTTTCTTGCTGTTTATATTTAATACTACTTGTGTCATCGCCTTTATAAGATAGTTTTTGTTAAAACGGGTTATAACAAAGTTAGAGTAAATTGCCTTTACATGCAAGCCAATCTTCGCGCCAAAATGGGGCCTGCTTAGGGGTCGACGTTTTACTTTAGTTTGCCGTTGGGGGTGTAAAGGCTAATGCCCAACAACCGAAAAATTACCAGCGTTCACGTTCACTTCGCAACACCACACGCAATTTAAAATGCCTGAACGCCTGAAAATCAAATAGTTGATTTTTGCTAATATTAAAAAAGTGCATAAACGAACATTTCGCGGCAATACTCCTGCGGAGACTTTAAAAACGACGCCTTTTACCTTTCTACTTTAGCCTTTAACCCCTCACCTTAAACAAGCGTTCGCGTTCACTTCGCGCGAAAACACGCAATTTAAAATGCGTGAACGACTGAAAATCAAATAATTGATTTTTTAAAACATTCAAAAAGTGCAAAAATCAGCATTTCGCGGTAACACCGATAGGGCAACGGGAATATCAGCAGTTTCTTGCGCGAGAATACATCTCTTTCTTGCGATAATGCAGCGCAAAGGCCGAAAGAGGTGGCGTGCACCGCTGGCAGGTATCGAACTTTATTTTAACATTAAAATTATTTTACATGTATCTACAAAACAAACTTGCGATTTTATATAGCGATGCGTGACCAAATTTCGTTAAACCTAAAACTTTTCTCCGACACACGAGTGCACCACCTCTTTAGGCCTGCGCTGCACACTCGCGAGGAGAGAATTCATTTTCGGGTATAGCTAAAATTAAAAGAACCGAAAATCTTAAATAATATCTATACTTTTAAGCTTGTATGTTAATATTTTAAAGGGAGATTATAAATGGACGTTAAGCAAGCCTATAGATCGGACGCACATAAAGAGTTCGCCCGATTGGATGAAAATGTTAGGACTTTTGAATTAACATTTGCTTATTTTATGCTAACTGTAAACACCGCATCAATTGGTTTTGCGATCCAGCAAAGCATATCATTGAAATTGAATATTTATATAGTTGCTTTAGGTCTTGCACTTGTATCTTGGATTATTGCATTTGTAAACGGTGTGTTACTAATTAGATATTTGATAGCCAGTGCAAGATTTGAAAGAGACCAGTTAGGAGATTATATAGTAAATAAGGAGGCTCCATTTGAACAATTGAAAAAGTATTATGATAGCATAACAGTGGGAACCGCCAAGAAAAATACTAAATTATATGTATATATGGTTGCTGGCATCTTCTTTTTTATAGTTTGGTACATTATAAAACTTTATTTTAACCCCGTTATAGCAGAAACAAAAACCGCTTCAATTCAACATTGTTTTTTAATTAGTAAGTTTTACGTCTTCGTAAGTTAACAATTTAAAAAACCGATTATAGTTTATGAAAAAAGTCAATATTTTATTAATCGTTTTATTTTTACTTACAAATAGCTGTAACAAATCAAAAGAAAATAAAATTGATAACGTATGGCAACAGAAACGTTTCGAAAATTATTATTTAAAAATACCGCCTGGTTATAAACTTTATTTTTTTACGAAAGATTCGATAAATGGGGTTATTTCAAATGGGGAAATAATAAATGGGGAAATAATAAATGGGGTTGTGTCAAATGGTGATATGCACATTGGAATAATCGGAGGGTACGGCGGCGTTGCTAACTATAATTATGATGCGAAAATTTTGAAAAGTAAAGTTATAGGCAGTAATAAAGGAAAAATGCTTACTTATCCATCTGGAATAAGAAAAGGATGGGTAGTAATATGCGTTTGGGACACACTTAAATCATTTTTGTATAAAGGAAACGGAATTTACAGTCATACGGTTCTAACAGTCAAAAATGTAAACCCAAGACAAAAAGATATGATTTCAAAGATTTTTGAAAGTATAACCCCGATAGCCTATACCGTTCACAAAGAAAAATAAAACGTGTCCTTCCAGTTCTTTCCCTTCAAAAACAATAACCCCTCCCTCTCGCATACCTCTCTATCCTTGCCCCCGCCTCCGCATCCAGCAATATCTCACAATTAGGATGCAGTTGTACTACCGACGCCGGTATATCTGTAGTTACCGGGCCGAGTATGGCCTGTTCAATAATTTCGGCTTTGTGGGCGCCTTTGGCAATAAGGATGACTTTGCGGGTATGCATAATGTTTTTAATACCACGGGTGAGGCCGCCTAAAACGGTGCCGGCGGGTACCTGCGTTTCGCGGCGCACGCGGGCTTCAAAATCAGGGTCCATGGGCGATACCCAGGTTTCGCTTTCAAAGGGTGTGCCGGGCTGGTTAATACCGATGTGCCCGTTGCTGCCGATGCCGAGCATTTGCAGGTCGGCCCCGCCGCGTTCGGCGAGGCGTTTTTCAAACAGCAGGCTTTCGGCTTCAAAGTCGTCCGAAAGGGTAGGGGGCATGATAAAGTTTTCTTCGGGTATGCCAAGCGGCCCAGCTATCTGGTTCATGATCATGGTATAGCAGCTGCCTGCATATTCGCGCGGCAAATTGGTAAGCTCATCTACGTTAAAAAGTGTAATCGCCGAAACATCAAAAGGATACTTCGCATGAATCTCGGACACGATGCGGTGCATGCCCATGGTAGTTTGCCCGGTGGAGAGGCCGATTACCGCATTTTTCTTTTCGAGCATTTGCCCAATGATGCGCCAAGCCGCGGTTATATCAAATTCTTCTTCGTTTTTTGTTATCGTGATCTTCATTTCATAATATTTATAGGTTCTTTAGTTCTTCCGCAAAGAACGTGTCCAATGCTTCGGCAGCATTTATTTCATCTTCCCCGTCAATGGTTATCGTAATGGTTTCGCCGCCTTTTATGGTCAGCGAAAGCAGGTTGATCATACTGTTGAGCCGAACGGTTTTCCCGCCTTTCTGAATGTTGACTATCGACTTAAAATTTTTTACCAGCCTGATCAGCGTGGTTGCAGGCCGGGCATGCAGGCCCTGTGCGGAGGTTATGGTATATTGTTTTGTTATCATTTGTTTAATGCCTTTAAATAAGCGGTAATTTCATCGGAGCTATCCATCGCCATTACCTTTTGGTAAACCTGTTTTGCATCCGCTTCGCTATGGTTAATAATGATATTTTTTATGGCCGGGATGGATGCCGCGCTCATCGAAAACCCTTCCAAGCCCATCCCCAGCAGTAACAAAGTAGCCAACGGGTCGCCCGCCATTTCGCCGCACATACCCACATGGATATGATGTTTGCGCCCCTGTTCAATAACATTACTGATCAGCCGCAATACCCCTGGGTTAAACGGATCGTAAAGATGGCTTATTTTTTCATTCATCCTGTCGACAGCAAGCGTATATTGACAAAGATCGTTGGTGCCGATGCTGAAAAAATCTACTTCCTTTGCCAGGATATCTGCTGTAACTGCTGCCGATGGTATCTCTATCATTATCCCAACTTTTATATCCGCTTTAAAGGGGTCATTTTCAGCCAATAGTTCTTTTTTCGCTTCTTCGAGGATGTTTTTTGCCGCCCGTACTTCCTGTATGTTGGAGATCATCGGGAACATGATCCGCAGGTCGCCAAATACAGCGGCCCTTAATATGGCTTTTAGCTGGGTAACAAACAAATCCGTCCGGTCGAGGCATATCCTGATGGCGCGGTAGCCTAAAAAGGGGTTAAGCTCCGCAGGGATGTTAAAATAAGGCAACTGCTTATCGCCGCCAATATCAATGGTACGCACAATTACCGGTTTGTTTTTTGACCGGAGCGCCGCCTGTTTATAAAACTCAAATTGTTCTTCTTCAGTTGGGAACGAATCCCGGTCCATAAACAATAGTTCCGTCCGGAACAGGCCGACGCCATCGCCACCATTGTCGTGCACAGTTTCCATGTCATCCGCGCCGGAAATATTGGCGGATAACATAATCTTTTTCCCATCGGGTGTAACGGCCGGGACATTTTTTAAAGCTTTTAGTTTTTCAGCTTGTTGACGGTGCACTTCTCTTTTTAATCGGTAATCTTCAATTATTTCTTTAGCAGGATTGATAAAAACAAGGCCGCTCAATCCATCCAAAATAACCAGGTCGTCGTTTTGTATAGACATTAACCCGTCCCCGCAGCCCACCACAGCCGGGATGCCTTTTGCTTTCGCGATAATGGCGGCATGGCTTGTTTTACTGCCCGCCCTTGTGGCAAAACCAATCACATGTTTTATGTCCATCGAAATGGTGTCTGATGGACTAATGTCATCCGCAATAATAATGGTATCGGGATTAAAATTTGCTGTATCGTTATGCTGCTTGTTCAGGTGTTTTAAAATGCGGGCGCCAACATCCTTAATATCTGTCGAGCGCGCCCGCATATATTCATCTTCCATGCTTTCAAAAACCTGTACCACGTCAGCAATTACTTCAATGAGGGCGTCATTGGCGGTTTTTCGTTCCGATTGAATTTTTTCAAGTACATCCTCTGCTATTTGCGGGTCGCCGATCAGTTCAATTTGCGCTTCAAGGATCGCCAGCTCCTCCTCCAAAGCCGATAGTTTAGCATTTACGATGATGGCTTCTATTTCGGCTACGGCAAGATGAATCGCACTATTAAATCCCGCCACGGCGGTTATGATTTCGTTTTCATCCGTCAATAAAATTCCCGAAACAACCGCTTCGGCCTTTTTAATCACAAAGGCTTTCCCGATCGCTATGCCGGGCGAAACGCCGGTTCCGTTTATCTTTTCCATCTTATGCAAACACGTGTATCATGCTTCCAACAAATCCTAATACCAGCAATCCTAATAATAAATAAGTGGTTTTAACCTGTTTCCCTACAAAAAAGTACACCAAAAAAGTTAATCCCAGTGGAATAATAGAGGGAACAATTTGATCCAATACGCTTTGCAAAGTTATAGCTGATTTTGCCGATCCAAAAGTAATCGGCGTATTTATAGCGATAAGCGTTGCGGGCATAGCGCCTACTACCATTAGCCCCAAAATTGAGGCGCCTTTTGTCAGCCTGTCCATCACGTTGTTTTTGGCCAGGTTTTGCAGAAATTTGGTGCCGGCATTGTAGCCTATAAAAGTGAGGTTATACCTCAGCAGCAGGTGCGGTACGTTAAATATCAATATAAAAAGCACCGGCCCCATCAAATTACCTTTTATGGCCAGCGATGTGCCAACCCCGGCGGCTATAACCTTAAAGGTTCCCCAAAATAACGAGTCGAACACACCGGCTAGCGGCCCCATTAAGCCAAGTTTAACGGAATTGATGGATTCTTCATCAAAATCAGCATCCAAACTATTTTGTTCCTCCATGGCAGCAGTTATACCTAAGATCAAAGTTGAGCCATAGGGGCTGGTATTAAAAAAAGTTAAATGCCTTTTCAGCGCGGCAGCCATAGCTTCTTTGGTGGTATACAGCTTTTTTAGTGCGGGGATAACCGCAAAGGCAAAGCCGGTATTTTGCCAGGTCTCAAAGTTGAAATTGGCTTCTAATACCAGCGACCTTAAAAAAATGTTCCTGATATCCCTTTTGTTTAATTTTTGAATCGGTCTTAACGGAGGATCGGCATCCCGCTCAAACTCATCGTCATCTGCAGGCCCTTTGGGCGTTACCTGTGTTACAATAAGTGCTATAATAACCCCTAAGCCGCCAATGGCAATAACCGGTAATTTTAAATAGGCCGCCAGCATAAAGCCCAGGAAAAAATAAGGCGCTACTTTTTTGTTGAACATCAGGTTCATCAAAAGTGCGAACCCAAGGGCGGGAAGCATATTACCGGCCACCTGTAAACCAGACTGTACCCACTTGGGTATCATATCCAGGAAGGTTTTCATGGCTTCTGCGCCTAACTGCAAAGTCAGCAAAATAATAGCGCCCATCAGCAATGGCCTTAACAAGCCCGACAGGATATGCAATTGCTGTATCCCGTTATAATTCCCATCTTCAGCATATTTATCAAATTTTTTATTGAGCATCGCCCGCAATACAAACAGCCCGCTGATCACCATCTCCGCCAGTATGGAAACAGGGACAGCAATAGCCAGCGCAATTGCCGGACCCTTGCCCGAGATAATAGCGAATGCCGTACCCAAAACCCCGCCCGTCACCACATCAGGCGGGATAGCGGCGCCCACTTTGATGTTCCCCATAAATATCAGTTCCAACGTAGCGCCGATCATTACGCCCTGGGTTAAATCGCCAAGCACAAGGCCAACCAGCGGGCCTAATACCAGCGGACGGCTTAAAAGGGTGGTCCCCAGAAAGTCTTCGGAGTGGCCGAATACGGCTATTAAAGCGATGAGGATGTAGGTGAGTGACACTTATAAGCGTATTTAGGTCAATATTATTGTTATTATCGATTGTGCCGGCAAATTTGCAGATGGCCTTTTCCAAAGCGATGGGTTTCAAACCCATCGCTATTCGGTTATTTTGCGTTATTATAAAAGATTTTCCACCATCTGCCTGCTGTCCGTCGGCACCTGCCTTATTTCCAGTTCAATTCCTTTACTCAACAACTCCCTGATGAGGGTAATATCATCGTCGTTAACAGCAATGGCTTTTGAAATAAGCCTGGCGCCTTCCTTTGTTCTTAAACCGCCAAAATTTACCGACTTAATTTCAGGTATCCCTTTTACCATTGCATAAGCATCTTTTACGCTGTTTACCAGCAGCAATACTTTCAGGTGCTCGCTTCTTTCATCATTCAAAAGCGTTACGGAATCCTCCAGTGATTTTATCAACAATTTTGTGCTTGCTGGTTTTGCGAGGCCCAGCGTCATTTTCATAAACTCGTCCTTCGCAACTTTATCATTGGCAATTAAAATACAATCAACACCCAAAGCGGGTGTCCAGGTAAAAGCAACCTGGCCGTGTAATAGCCTGTCATCAATCCTGGTTAATTTAATCATTATCAGTGCCCGTTTGGCTGCTTATTAATTTGTTCACATATACCATTTGCTCCTTTGCATTTTCAATTGCCGAAGCAATTACTTCTTCAATAGGCTCACCTACGTCAGCCATTAATATTTCAATAACCAATGGCAAGTTAAACCCGGAAACGATGTGGACATTTGGCCTTAAGGCATGCTGTAACAGCATATTGGTGACACTGCCGCCCAAAATATCTGCAAATACAACCAGCTCGTCATTGTCCTCAACCTGCACCATAATTTCGTTTATTTCTGCTTCAATGGATCTGTTTTCGTCAACGTAAGCCTGTATCAGGAACACATTGTCCATCGCGCCGATAATTATATCAAGGGACGATTTTATCCCCGCGGCAAATGTGCCGTGTGTGGCGACCAGGAATTTTCGTGTGCCAGGACTTTTCTCCACCAGGTATCGATTTTAATTTTTATTAAGCAGGGGTATTTGTTTACCAGATCGTGCCGTTTATTTAGGGGTAATCGGCCTCACAATATATGAATTTTTATCTTTTACAATTAATAACCGCTGATTAAATCATTTGAATCAGCCCCCAGGCCCTATGGCGAAACTGAAATAACTTTTTAAAACAGCATTCGCGACGGCAGTAAAAAGTGAGACAAAGAAAAAAGACCAGATTGCTTTTTGCAAACTGGTCTTGATGACAAAAAAAATGCCCGAAATTATTTTGTTGCAGGAGCCTTTGCAGCGGCCGTGTCCGGTTTCGCAGTTGTCGCTTTGTGGGATGTATCCTGGGTGGTATCTTTTTTTGCAGGAGGATGTACGCCGCCGCCACATCCAGTGCATGATACCACTATTGCAATGGACGCTGCCAGGGCGGGTAAATAAAGAATCTTTTTCATTGTCGTGATAATTAATAAGTTGTAAATGAGTTTGATGTATAAAAATAATATAAAATTTAAAATGACTGTCCGCATATAGACACCTAAAATAATAATTTAATTAATACCACGTATCATTAGCCCCGGCAACAATCATCCTGTCGAATAAATCAGATTGAAAGTTTCTACGGTTAAGTTTATAGCAGTACTCATTCAAATAG